>CAZNOY010000001.1:0-35483 GCA_964574905.1 uncultured Citromicrobium sp.
CTGGTGACGGCGGTTGCCACCGCCACCGTGCCCAAGGTCACGATCCTGATCGGCGGCAGCTTCGGCGCGGGCAATTACGGCATGGCGGGCCGCGCCTACTCGCCGCGCTTCCTGTTCAGCTGGCCCAACAGCCGCATCTCGGTGATGGGCGGCGAACAGGCGGCTTCGGTGCTCGCCACGGTCCACCGCGACGCGGACTCATGGACGGAAGAACAGGCCGAAGAGTTCAAGGCGCCGATCCGCCAGAAATACGAGGACGAGGGCAACCCCTACTACGCCACCGCGCGCCTGTGGGACGACGGCGTGATCGACCCGGTGCAGACCCGCGACGTCCTCGGCCTCGCCTTCGCCGCAACCCTCGAAGCACCTATCGCCGAGCGGCCCGCGTTCGGTGTGTTCAGGATGTAAAGACCATGATCCAGAAGCTCCTGATCGCCAATCGCGGCGAAATCGCCTGCCGCATCATCCGCACCGCCCGCGAGATGGATATCGCCACCGTCGCGGTCTATTCCGATGCCGATGCCAAGGCGCTGCACGTGCGCCAGGCCGACGAGGCGGTGCATATCGGGCCTTCGCCTGCCGCCGAAAGCTATCTGGTCGGCGAGAAAATCATCGCTGCCGCCAAGCAGACGGGCGCGCAGGCGATCCATCCCGGCTACGGCTTCCTGTCGGAGAATGCCGAGTTCGCCGAGGCGGTGCAGGACGCGGGGCTGATCTGGGTCGGCGCACCGCCGTCCGCGATCCGCGCGATGGGGCTGAAGGACGCCGCCAAGAAGCTGATGCGCGAAGCGGGCGTGCCCGTCACGCCGGGCTATGATGGCGACGACCAGAGCCCCGAACGGCTGAAGCAGGAGGCCGATGCGATCGGCTATCCCGTGCTGATCAAGGCGGTCGCGGGCGGCGGCGGCAAGGGGATGCGCAAGGTCGATGACGAGGGCGATTTCCTGTCCTCGCTCGAATCGTGCCGCCGCGAGGCGAAGGCGAGCTTCGGCAATGACGACGTCATCCTCGAAAAATGGATCACCTCGCCCCGCCATATCGAGGTACAGGTGTTCGGCGACAGTCACGGCAATGTCGTGCACCTGTTCGAACGCGACTGCTCGCTCCAGCGCCGCCACCAGAAGGTGATCGAGGAAGCACCCGCGCCGGGTATGGACGAGACCACGCGCGAAGAAATCTGCGCCGCCGCCGTGCGCGCCGCCAAGGCGGTCGACTACGAGGGCGCGGGCACGATCGAATTCATCGCCGACGCCAGCGAAGGCCTGCGCGCCGACCGCATCTTCTTCATGGAAATGAACACCCGGCTTCAGGTCGAGCATCCGGTGACCGAAGAGATCACCGGGGTCGATCTGGTCGAATGGCAGCTGCTTGTGGCCGCGGGTGAAGTTCTTCCGAAGACGCAGGACGAGTTGGAAATACGCGGCTGCGCGATGGAAGCGCGGCTCTATGCCGAAGACCCTTCCGCCGGTTTCCTGCCCAGCACCGGCAGACTGGACGTGCTCGACCTGTTCGATGGAAATAACATGGTCTTCCGCGTGGAAACCGGGGTCGAACAGGGCGACAGCGTATCGCCCTTCTACGATCCGATGATCGCCAAGCTCGTGGTGCATGGATTCGACCGGGGAGTCGTGATCGACGACATGAAGCTGATGCTGGACAAGAGCCACGTCTGGCCCGTTCGCACCAATGCCGGTTTTCTCCATCGCTGCCTGGAAAGCGAAGCCTTCGAGCAGGGCGAGATTACTACGGACTTCATCGCCCAGGCTGGCGACAGCCTGATCCCGGCAGCGCAGCCGCCGGAGGAATACTGGCGGGTCGCGGCAATCAATCTGATGCAGCGCGCATTCGAGAGCGAGGGCGGGCCATCCCCGTGGGACAGCTTCAGCGGCTTTCGCCTCAATACTGCGCCTCATCACGATGTGGTTCTGGCTGGACCGGGCGAAATCCGGACTTTCCCGGTGACCGGCGGTGGCGACGACGATATGGGCTGGCTTGTCGAAGCGGCGTATATGCCTGAGGCGGACGCGGTCCTGCTAAAGGATCGCGGTCACCCCTACCGCTTCGCTTTTGCCCGGAGCGACGGCACCGGCGCGGCCTCCGCCGCCGATGGTGCGATCCTCGCGCCGATGCCGGGCAAGGTCATCGCGGTCGACGTGGCCGAGGGCGACAGCGTTACCGCCGGGCAGCGGCTGATGGTGCTCGAAGCGATGAAGATGGAGCACGCGCTCGCCGCGCCGTTCGACGGTGCCGTGACCGAGCTTGCCGCAAACGTAGGCGATCAGGTGCAGGTCGAAGCGGTGCTGTGCGTGGTGGAGCCTGAGGAATAGCGCGCAGGGATTCCTTTCTTTGAACGGGCCAGCGGCGGGGCAAGCCAAGACCTTGGCCCCTTCCACCTTCAGTTCAGAGCGGCTCTCGGAGTTCGAACGATCCGGGTGGTGCCCGACTTCGGCACATTCTTCCCAGGCTCAGATCTGCCTCGCGCTGGGGAGCGCCTGCTCACTCGAGCGCGTCGGCGGCGGCCCAGATTCGATCGACAACGGGGCGGGTATTGTTGCGCGACCTGAACATCCTGATCTCGAATTCGGTCTGCCATGGGCCGGGAATTGGGCGCAAATCCGGGTCGCTGCCGTGAGCGATGACGGTCGTTTCGGGCAACCACGCGATGCCGAGCCCGAATGAGACGGCTGTGCGGACGCTTTCCGCCAGGGTCGCCCGGTATCGGGTCTGCAGACGCGGGCGGAAGGGCGCCTTCTGGATCAACTCCTTCACGAGGAACGACATCATCGCCGTGCCCGAATAGCCGACATAGGGGATCGGTGGGCCATCTGCGCTGTCCAGCTGCAGGTCTCCTATGCTGCTGTGCGCATAAGGGATCAGCCGGTCGCGCCCGATGACCTTTTGCTCGAACACGTTGGTGTCGATCTCTTCCGATCCCGACGGCAAGGCATAGCTGATGAAGAAGTCGGTCCGCTGTTCGCTCAGGGAGGAAAGATACTCCTCGACCGTGCGGGTTTCTGCCACGACCGACACCTGGAACGGCCCGATCATCCGGTTCAGCTTCGAAACGAGCGAGGGCACGAAATAGAGCGCCAGCGTGTGGAGCGACGCGATGGTGACCTCGTCGCGCGATTCGCGTGAAAGCGCCTCTGCCGAGAGCCGGGCTTCGTAGGACTGGGCGATGATCTCGTGCGCGGCAGCGACGAATTCCGCCCCGGCTGCGGTCAGGCGAATGGGGTGTTGCGACCGGTCCAGCAGTTCAGCCCCGGCCCACAATTCGAGCGACTTGATCCGGCGGCTGAGGGCGGACTGGGTGATGTGCCGACGCTCAGCTGCGCGGGCAAAGTGTCCCTCTTGGGCAACACAAACGATGTCTTCCAGCCATCTGAGGTTCATAAGATCGCGAATTATCAGCGTCTTGCGTTTTTGTCATCGGCAATCGTGAATTTCGAATTTGCGCACTGCAATATGCCCCGGCCTTAATGCGGGAAACGGAATAACAATCGGCACGGCGTTTAGCTTTCGATTGTTTCGTCCGGATCCAGCAAATCGATCAAGAACATAAGGGGGGTCGAATGAAGAACATGTTGCTCGTCACGTCGTGCGCAGGCGCACTGGCTATCGCAATGGCGCCTGGGGTGGCCTACGCCCAGGATGCCGGTTCGGAGGAAGATCCGGCCACGCCGCCGGCTTCGACCGATCAGGTTATCGATACGCAGGATGCCGTTATCACGGTGACCGGATCGCGCATCCGGCGCTCGAACGCCACGGCTGCCATTCCTCTCCAGATCTTCAACCGCGAGACGATCGAGGAAAGCGGTTCGGTCGATCTTGCAGAGGTCGTCGCCGAGATTCCCGGCGTCGACTCCGATCTCTCGCCCGAAACGACCAACACCAGCGTTCAGAATTCGGGCATCAGCACGATCAATCTGCGGCGTCTGGGCAGCAACCGTACGCTGACGCTGATCGACGGTCGCCGCGCCATTTCCAACGCCGGTAATGGCGAACGCGTCAGCCTGAACACGATCCCGGCCGGGTTCGTCGAATCGATCGAAGTGACCACCGGCGGTGCGTCCGCGATCTATGGTTCGGACGCGATCGCGGGTGTCGTGAACATCCTGCTGAAAAACGACTTCGACGGGCTCGAAGCCAATTTCCGCTACTCGAAGCCCGAACGGTCGGGCGAACAGCAATTCCTCACCGATCTGACGTGGGGCAGCAATTTCGACGAAGGCCGTGGCAACATCATGGTCGGCTTCAGCTACGAGCATGAAGATCCGATCTATGCCGATGCCAGCCGCCCGGATTCCATTCGCGCCGTATCGTGGGGCGTGCCTAGCGACATCGGGAATTTCAACGATGAATCGCTGCTCCCGGGCTGCGATGACAGCGGGGCCTATTGCTTTACCCCCAGCCTCACTTCCTACATTCCCGGTGGGCGGTTCGAATCCGACGATGCGTGGAACATCGGCGGCGTCTGGTACAACGACAAGTCGCTGCTGCCCGACGACGGACGAACCTCTGCGGAAGGTTTCGAAACCTATCCGGACGGCTACAATTACCGCCCCGGTCAGACGCTTTCGCCCGAATACGAGATGTGGTCCGGCGCGATCAAAGCCCGTTACGAACTGACGCCCAGCATCACGTTCGACGCCGGTGCGATGTACACCGTGATCAACACGAGCGCCCGCAGCTCTTCGGAATCGGCCATTTACGGCGATACCTACGCCGTGCTCGATGCCGACGGGAATGCGCAATACGATGCCAACGGCGTCATCATCGAAGCCGAACTGCCGCAGATCGCTTCTAACCACCCGTTCATTCCGCCCGAAGTCGAGGAAACCCGCTCCGGTTCGGTCAGCTGGTATCGCCGCTTCACCGAACTCGGCTGGGACGAGAAGATCAACGAGCGCCAGACGCTGCGGACCAACTTCGGTCTTTCGGGCAATGCCTGGGGCGACTGGCAGTGGAACGTCGGTGGCACCTACGGCACCTACAACCAGCACCAGCGCGACCTGAACGAAATCGACCTTCAGCATCTCGCCAACGCGCTCGAGGTGACGACGATCGGCGGCGAAGTGGTCTGCGCCAGCGCAGAAGCGCGCGCCGAGGGCTGCGTCCCCATCAACATCTTCGGCGAAGGTTCGATCACCGAACCCATGGCCAACTACATCCGCTACAACGCCGATTTGCGGCAGGAGCGCGAGCAGGTGACCGGCATCGCCAGTGCCAACGGCACGCTGCTGGAGCTTCCCGCCGGGCCGCTCAAGGCTGCTGCGGGCCTCGAATATCGTCGTGAATATCAGCGCACCTGGGGGCAGGGTGGAGACAAGATTCTCCAGACCACCTCTACCGGCGTGCCCGATATCGATGCGCGCTTCGACGTCATCGAAGCGTTCGCCGAGCTCGACGTTCCGATCCTCGAAACGCTGTCGCTCCAGCTGGCTGGCCGCGTGGCCGACTATTCGACGGTCGGCACGGTCTACAGCTACAATGTCGGCGGCAGTTTCTTCCCGAGCCCGGACGTTCGCTTCCGCGCCCAATATTCGCGCTCGCAGCGCGCACCGACGCTGACCGAGTTCTTCTCTCCGCCGCGCGGCGACTATGACTCGCTCACCGATCCGTGCGGCGGGCTGCTGCCGGACGGCAGCGGGATCACCCCGCCTCCGGGAAGCAATGCGAGTGCCGCGACGATCGCCGCCAATTGTCTCGCCGAGCCGGGAATTCAGGCCTATTTCGCCGATCCCGACAACGCCGGGCAGGCCTTCAGCAGCGGCAGCAGCGTGTACGGCCCCAATGCAGGCAACCAAAACCTGAACGAGGAAACGGCCGACACCTTCACCGCAGGCGTGATCTTCACCCCCAGGTTCATCCCCGGCCTGTCGCTGATCGTCGATTACTACCAGATCACCGTGAACGACGCGATCGGATCGGTTTCGACCCAGCTGGCGGCGGAGCTGTGCTACACTGCGGACAATTACCCGAACAACCGGTTCTGCGACACGATCACCCGCAACCCGGCCACCGGCGACGTGCGCGAGGTCATCAACCAGGCCGAGAACCTCGACAGCTACAAGACCTCGGGAATCGACACCACGTTCAACTACGACTGGGAAATCGGCGGCGTGCCCGGCGAGTTCGATTTCAACGTGATCTACAGCCACTATCTGGAGGATTCGTACACCTTCCAGGCGATCGACGGGCCGCAGACCGAAGATACCCTCGGCATCATCGGCAATCCGCAGGATGAGTTCCGTGCCAAGATCGGCTGGCAACACAATGGGCTGCGCCTGTCCTGGACCACGCTGTTCAAGAGCGGCGGCGTTGACGACAAGGATGTGAAACCGACCGATCCCGGCTTCTACAGCATCGGATCGCAGGCGTATCACAGCATCTATGCCAGCTACACGCTCCGCAATCGTCCGACGATCCGCCTCTATGCCGGTGTGAGCAACCTGTTCGACGATCTCGGGCCGTTCCTGCCCAGCGGCCTCGACAACGGGGGCACCCGCAACATCACGTCCTCGCTCAACGACCTCGACGGTCGCGAGTTCTACATGGGCGCCCGCTTCGCCTTCTGACGACCAAGATGGGGGAGGGCCGGTCGAGAGATCGCCCGGTTCTCCCCCTTCCGGTCTCCCCTGAAATCCGCGAAACCTGCTGGAGGCTCCCCCGCCGTGCGGTTGCTATTACCTCTGTCCCTCGCCAGCATTCTCGTCACCAGCGTGCCCGCCGGGGCGCAGGAGCGGCGGCAGTTCGGCGAGCACCTCTATCTCGAAAACGTGCCCCAGTCGGTGCTGTACGACGGGCGCGAGGTCGCGCGTCACATGCAGACGCAGAACAGCTATTCGGTGCGCGGCTGGACGCATGACGGCGACGCCCTGCTGTTCTCCTATCGCGGCGATCTCTATCGCCGGTCGAGCGTCAATGGCGACTACGTAAAGCTGCTCGACCTGCCGCGCCTCAGCCTGTCGAGCGCAAAGCCCGCTTCGGTCTGCGGGCGCAACGGCTACGTCTTTACCTCCGATCGCGATGGCGACGAATATAGTGCCGTCTACCTGACCGACGGACGGTCCTTCGATGCGGACAAGATCTCGCCTGGGCGCTCGCGGAATGTCTCGGTCATCGTCTCCGACACGCGCGACCAGATCGCCTACGCCAGTGCAGAGGCGGGTACCGGCGTGTGGCAGCTGATCGCGCAGGCGAGCTGCGCCGATGCAGCGCCGCATGTGCTCGCTGAGGGTAACGCGCCGTTCTATCCCGACGATTTCAGCCCCGATGGCCGCTTCCTGCTCGCCGAGGGTCCGTCCGAAGACGGCTTCAAGCTGTCCGAGATCGACCTCGAAACGGGCGAGGAGACGATCCTCCTCCACGCCGAGGAGGATGTGAAGGATTCCGCCTATTCGGCGGATGGCCGCTATGTCTTCTTCACCAGCAATGCCTATTCCGATTTCATCGAACTCATGCGGTACGATCGCGAAACCGGCGAGTTGATTCCGGTTCTCAGCGATGTCGGCTATGACATTGATGGCATTGCCGTTTCTCCCGATCGCAGCCGGATGGCGGTGTCGTATAACCGCGACGGGCTGTCGACGATCGTCGTGATCGACATGAATCGGCTGGCGTTGGTGGCGGGGCCGACCGAGCGCTCGCCCGGCGTCGTGGGGAGCATGCGCTTTTCACCCGACGGCGAGATGCTGGCGATAAGCGTGTCGCAGCCCGAAGTGCCGTGGCGTTCGGGCCTGTACGACTATCGCACCGGTGCGTTCGAGCCGTGGACGGGCGGTTTCAAGCCGAACCAGAAGATGACCTCGCTGGTGCCGGACCTGACGACCTACAAGACCTTCGACATGGACGGCGACGCGCCGCGGCGTATTCCGCTGCTCGCCTATCGTCCCTCGACCGCCTCGGCCGAGAATCCCGCGCCGGTGGTTATCTTCGCGCATGGCGGCCCGGAATCGCAGTCGCGCCCCAGCTTCAGCCGCTTCTACCACTATATCGTGACCCAGATGGGCATCGCGGTGCTGCGGCCCAACATTCGCGGCTCCGATGGCTATGGCAAGACCTTCGAGCTGCTCGACGAGACGACCCGCCGTGCGGACGCGATCCGCGATATCGGCGCGCTGCTCGACTGGATCGAAGAACAGCCCGATCTCGACGCCTCGCGCGTGGTCATCGCTGGCGGCTCGTACGGCGGCTTCGTCTCGCTCGCCTCGCTGGTCGAATATTCGGATCGGCTCAAGGGCGGGATCTCGCGCTTCGGCGTGTCCGATTTCGCATCCTTCATGGCGAATACCGAGCCGTACCGGGTCGACAACCGGCGGCGTGAATACGGCGACGAGCGCGATCCCGAGGTCGCGGCGTTCTTCCAGAAAATCTCGCCGATGCAGAATGCGGACCGGATTACGGTGCCCGTGCTGTTCATTCAGGGCGGCAACGATCCGCGCGTGCCGCAGCAACAGTCCGAAGACATGATCGCGGCGATCCGGGCCAATGGCGTGCGGGTGTCCTACGTGCTCGCCACCAATGAGGGGCATGGTTTCGACAAGAGCGAGAACAGCCGCATATCCGACGGCGCGCAGATCGCCTTCCTGCGCGAGATGCTGCTCGACCGATAGCAGTGGGTCGCTGAGGGCTGAGGTGTAGCCGCCCATATTGCGGTTCGCCGCTTCGACCGGCTTGCGACACGCGGTCGTGCGCCGATCGAGCGGCAGTGCTTTTCATGGCGTCTCCACTGTCGGAGGGCCCGGAATCTCGCAAGAGCTAACGCCTGCGCAGGCCCGAGACCACGCCCGGGCGCCCGCGTTCCGGAGGCAATTTATGCGGTAATCGTTTCGCTGCGCGTCATTACGGGAGAGGCACGCTGATCGCGTCTCGCAGCTTTCCCAGATGACTAGGAATTCCCATGCGTCGCAGTTTTTACCTGTTCCTGCCCGTTTTCGCCTTCGCGCTCGTTCCCGCCGGCCCAGCCTCGGCAAGCACATCGCCGTCCGTCGCCGCCGCCGATCCGGACCTGCAAGATCTCGCCGATCAGGTGAAACTGCCGCATGAATTGTTCACCCTCGACAACGGTCTGACGGTTATCGTGTACGAGAACCGCAAGGCGCCGGTCGTGGCGGTGAGCGTCTGGTACAATGTCGGTTCCAAGGACGAGCCGAACGGCAAGACCGGCTTTGCGCACCTGTTCGAGCACCTGATGTTCAACGGGTCAGAAAACCTGCCCGAGGATTACTTCGTCTATCTCAGCCAGATCGGGGCGACCGAAACCAACGGAACGACATCGTTCGACCGGACGAATTACTACCAGACGGTCCCCAGGGGTGCGCTCGAACGCGCGCTGTTCATGGAAAGCGATCGCATGGGGTATCTGCTGGGCGCGGTCACGCAGGAGAAGCTCGATAACCAGCGCGGCGTGGTCCAGAACGAGAAACGGCAGAGCGAGAACCAGCCCGGTGGGCTGGTCTACGAAGAGTTGCTCGAGACCCTATTCCCGGAAGGCCACCCTTACCACCACACGACGATCGGCTCGATGGCCGATCTCCAGTCGGCCAGCCTTGGCGATGTGCAGAAATGGTTCGAGGACAACTACGGTCCCAACAATGCAATTCTGGTGCTGGCGGGCGATATCGACGCAGCCGAAGCGCAGCCTCTGGTCGAAAAGTACTTCGGCGCGATAGAGCGCGGTCCGCAAAACGTGCCGGCAGAGGCCGTCGTGCCGACATTGCCCGCGCCGCAGCGGCTGGTGATGCAAGACAAGCTGGCATCGACCAAGGTGAGCAAGATCTGGGCGGTGTCCGGATTTATGGGCGACGATTCCGAAATGCTCTCTCTTGCGAGCGACATCCTTGGCGGTGCGATCAGTTCGCGCCTTTACGGCACGCTCGTGCGGGACGAGCAGATCGCGGTGGCGGCTTCGGCCTCGTACCAATCGTTCCACCGGGTCGGCATGTTCTCCATCGGGGCGACCGTGAAGTCGGAGGAGGACGTCGACAAGGTGGAGCGCCGCCTCGGCGAGGTGCTGGCGCAATTCATCGAGGAAGGGCCCACGCAGGATGAGCTGGCGCGTGCCAAGACGCGCATCTTTTCCAACACCATCCGCGGGCTCGAGAATATCAGCACGGCAGGCAATATTCTGGCCGAGAACCAGCTTTACGAGCAAGACACGGCGGGCTTCCAGGAAAGTCTCGATATCTATGCCGCGATGACGGCGGACCAGGTGAAGGCATCGCTGGCCCGCTGGTTGGAGCGCCCCGCGCTGACGCTGATCCTCGAACCCGGCGAGCGCCCGGCCTATCAGGAAGTCGACGCGAGCGCGTCGGCCGACACCGTTTCGGCTGCGGCCGAACCTTATGCCAAGACCGAACGGACCATTCCCGCGATCGGAGAGACTCCCCCGCTCGATTTCCCCGACGTGGTGCACACCGCGCTCTCGAACGGGATCGAGCTGCATTATGCGCAGCGTTCCGACGTTCCCTTGACGCGCATCAGCATCCGGTTCGATGCCGGGCGATCGGCGGACCCTTCGGACAAACAGGGCCTTTCCTCGTTGACGCTGGGGTTGATGACCGATGGCGCTGGCCCATACGATGCGCAGGCTTTCGCCGAAGCGCAGGAAAAGCTCGGCACCACGATCGGCGCCGGGAGCGGCCGCGACGACAGTTCGGTCTCGATGACGGCGCTATCCCCCAGACTTCCCCAATCGCTTGACCTCATGGGGCTCGTCGTACGCTCGCCCCGCTTCGACGAGAGCGAGATCGAACTGGCCAAGGAGCAGCGGCTTTCGATGATCGAGCAGTCCGAGAGCGACCCGAGCGGTCTGATCGGCAAGATCCTCCCGAAGCTCATTTATGGACCCGACCACCCTTACGCGGAAGACATCTATGGCGATGCCGAGGATGTGGGGGGGATCACAGCCGCCGATCTTCGCAAGTACCATCGGGATTGGATTCGGCCCGATCGTGCGGAAATCTTCGTCGTCTCCGACCTGCCGGTCGAGCAGATCAAGGCCGAGCTGGAGCGGGAATTCGGCAGCTGGCCCGTTCCCGAGACGGCACCGGGCGTGAAGGTCTACCCGCCGCTTCCGCCGCGTCCCGATACACCGCGTATCCTGCTGGTCGACCGACCCAATTCGCCGCAGTCGCGGATCGTGGCAGCGCAATTATTGCCGGTCGATCCGCTGGAAAGCATGGTTGATTTCAACGCGGCAAACGAAGCGCTGGGCAAAGGCATCCTCAGCCGCTTCAATACCGATCTGCGCGAAACCAAGGGCTGGTCCTATGGAGTCAGCGGATCGATCAACTGGGCGAAAGAGGCCGTGAGTTACATGATCTCAGCTCCGGTACAGGCCGACAGGACGGCCGACAGCGTGCTGGCGCTGCAGGCGCAGCTCGACGAATTCATGCACCGGAGCGGCGTCACCCAGGAGGAGCTGGACCGGATCGTGACCACCAATATCGGGCAACTGCCCGGCCAGTTCCAGACGGGCGGCGCGGTGCTTTCCGCAATGATCGGCAACGACATGCTCGACCGCCCGGACAACTACTTTGAAACGCTGGCCGACAAATACCGCGGCGAAACCAGGGAACAACTCGACGAGGCGTTCAGGAGCGTGATCGATCCGGACGGGTTCATCTGGATGATCGTGGGCGATGCAGTCCAGGTGCGCCCGCAGCTGGAAGCCGCAGGTCTCGAATACGAGGAAGTGTCGGAGGCGACTGTGATCGAGTGAGGGGTGGGGCACACCTTGGGCGAGCCTCAACTTCCTATTCGAAGCAGCACGGGTATATTCACGCGCTGTGATGAAGCCGATGATTTCTTCCAGAAAAAATTGCGGTCCACCGATTGTCGCACGTCCTTGGTTTTATCGAGGAAAGGCGGAGGCAGTCATCGGGTGAATTCCGAGCTTCCACGACAGGATCTTGGGTCGGGCGACGCGATGGACGTTGATGGTCTGTCGCGTCGTTATTCCGCGGTCCTCATCCGCTATTTCCAGCGGCGGGGCATTCAGCGTTCGGATGCGGAAGACCTCGCCCAGGAGGTTTTCATGCGGCTGGTGCGGCAGGAAGCGCTGGCCGAGATCGACAATATCGAAGGCTACCTGTTCGTGATGGCCGGGAATGTCGCGCGCGATATGTTTCGCAAGAACAAGGTCCGCAACGACAACCGCCTCGACGAGATCGTCCACCAATTCCAGAAGGCCGACACGGTCCAGCCCGACCAGGCGATGGAAAGCCGCCAGGAACTCGACGGCATCGTCGCAGCTCTCAACGAACTGCCGCAACGCATGCGCACGATCTTCATCCTGGCTCGCCTCGAAAACATGCCCCGGGCGGAAATCGCCAAGCGGGTCGGCGTGTCCAAACGAACGGTCGAACTCGCCATCACACAGGCCACCGCCAGCCTGGCGGATCGCCGAAGGAGGTTGACGTGAATCCGTCCCGATTCCGCAAACCCGGCTTGCCAGACCCGCTTTCGGAAACGGCGGCGGCCTACCTGCTGCGCGCAGAGCGGGGCGACATGTCGCGCGCCGAGCAGGAGGAGCTGGAGGCCTGGCTCGAAGTACCCGAACATGCCCGCGCCTACGAGGACGCTATCTGGGCGCTCGACGCGGTCCAGCTTTACGCCGGGTCGTACGAATTGATGGAAATGCGGGACGCCGCGCTGGAGTATGAACCCAAGATCCCGGCGAAAACGCCGCTCGTCGCCGCGCTGACCGCTTTGGCTGCGACGGTGCTGATCGGGCTCATCTGGTTCGTGCCCCGGCAACAGGAGCAGGCGATTCCGGTCGCCGTTCAGGAGCAGCCGGACCTCAGCGAAACCCATTTGGGCGTTCGCGCCAACAGCAACGGCATCTACCGGACCGGAGTTGGTCAGTCGCTGTCGTTTATCCTGCCCGATGGAAGCGTCGCGACGCTCGATACCGATAGCAGGATAAAGCTGGACTATGATGCGGGTGAGCGCGGGGTTCGCCTGCTGAACGGGCAAGCCTTCTTCGAAGTCGCCAAGGGGCAGAAGAAGCCGTTCAACGTCTATGCCGGGGACTCGCGTATCACCGCCACGGGAACGGCGTTCAACGTCCGCCTCGAAGGCAGGCGGGTGCGGGTCGACATGACGGAGGGCGAGGTTCTGGTGACGCCGGTCGCGGAGCAATCCCGGGAGCCGTCGCCATCGCAGGTCGTGACATTGCGGGCTGGCGAGAGCTTCGTGGCGGGCTCGGCGGCAAAGCCGACAGTCAGCACGATCGAGATCGCCAAGGTTGCGACATGGCGTGACGGGCTGGTCGTGTTCCAGGACGAGAAGCTGATTGACGCTGTCGAAGAGATCAACCGCTACGCGGAAACGCCGATCCTCGTCGATGATCCCTCCATCAGGCAGCTGCGTCTGACCGGCGCCTTCAAGACGACCGAGCCGGAACGCTTCGCGCAGGCCATGACCGAGATATTCCCTCTCGAATCGCGGGTCGACAGCAAGGGCCAGGTGCATTTGTTGCCCGCCGATTGAACTTTTTTGGCGGTTCGGTGACTTTGAAACGTCCCTGAAACGAAATTTGGGGTTTCGTCGGGGGCAAACATGACAAAGAAACTACTCTTCACCAAGCTGATGGCATCGGCCGCATTGGCGGTTTGCGTACCGCAAGTCGCGCAGGCTCAGACCAGTGAGTCGCACGAATTCCGCATTCCGGAACAGGATCTGGATGCAGCGCTGACCGAACTGGCCCGTCAGAGCGATGAGGAGATTTACTTCTCTTCCGACCTCACCCGAGGAAAAACCGCACCAGCGATCGTGGGGCGCCTTACAACGGGCGAGGCGCTGCGGAAAATTCTCTCTCGCAGCAATCTGACGTATCAGGTGACTTCGTCGGGCGGCATCACGATCCGTCCGAAGGCTGGCTCCGACACGAACATTTCAGGCTCATCGGTGGCTTCGGGCCAGGTGGTCGATCAGAATTCCGGGGCCAACCTGAAGGGTGCGCTGGTCGAGATTGAAGGAACCGATCGGACGACATCGACCGACAATCTCGGTAACTTTCGATTTCCCGGTCTTCGGCCTGGTACTTATCGCATTCGCATCAGCTTTCTTGGCTATCAGGATATTCATGCGGAGATGACCGTCGGTCCGCGTGCCAAGCCGGCCGTCTACAAGATGGTAGGCGGTACGCCCGATGCGCAGATCGTCGTTTACGGCCGCCGTTCCGCGCGGGCTCAGGCGCTCAACCAGGAACGGACGGCAGAAAACGTCTCGACCGTCATTTCGGGCGATCTGCTGGGTGCATTCACCGGCACCACGGTTTCGGAAGCGCTCCGCCGCGCGCCGGGGGTTGTCTTCGATCGCGATCCGCAGACCGGCGAAGGTTCCAATATCGGTGTGCGTGGCCTGTCCGCGGATCTGAACATGGTGACGTTCAACGGCATCGAGCTGCCCGAAGGATCGGGCACGGGACGCTCCGCATCGCTCGGCAATATCCTGACCGAATCCATCGGCAGCGTGACGATCAACAAGACGTTGCTGCCCAACATGGACAGCGCCGGCACCGGCGGCCTGGTCGAGATCGTCACCAAGACCCCGCTCGACCGTGCACGCCGTTATGCTTCGCTCACGGTGGAGGGCGCGCGGCGCGGCAAGGATTTCAAGGACGATTTCCTTGCGGCGGGCACCGTTTCCGCGAAGTTCGGCAAGGATGACCGCTTCGGCCTTTCTGCCTCGGTCCAGTATCGCGAAGGCAGCTCGCGGCGGCTGTCGTACAATCTGCAGCAGACCTACGGCCTCTACCTGCCGGTGCAGGTCGACGGGACGACCAGCATTACCAGCACCACCGGGATCGATCCGCGGCTGGCGTTCCCCTTCGAAGAGGGTGCCGATCAGGTCTATCTCAACGGCATCGCCACCAACGAGGCGCAAAACGATACGACCAACCTCGGCATTACCCTGTCGGCGGCGTGGGACGTGTCGGATACGACGCAGCTGTTTTTCGACTATCAGAAGCTCGACAAGACGAGCGAAGACTACTCGACCAACCTGCTGGTCAATACGAGCCTGGGCTACAGCTTGCGACCGGTGGAGGCGCTGGGCGGTGAACAGCGGCGTGCCCTCGGGCCGCTCATCGCCTCGCTCCCGGGCCTCATCTTCGGCGCCAGTTCGTATAACTATACGCCCGATGCCAAGACCAATACCGACATCTACACCTTCCGCGGCGAAAGCCATTTCGATGCGCTGACCGTGAAATACGGGGCGGGTTATACCAAGGGCACGACCGAGACAGAAAGCTACCGTCTCGCGCTTTCGTCACAGGCGGAATTCCTCAATCCGGCCACTGCGATCTTGCCCGAGGCGATCGACCCCATCGAGGGGCGGATCATCTCGATCTTCCCGCAGCGCATGCCGGGCGATCGGAGCTTCCCCGATCCGCTGTTGACCGAGGCGGGCTTCGATATCCTCAACAACCAGGCGAACCAGACGGTTTTCCAGGTCAACAACACTCTGACACAAGGCGACAACACGCGCTGGAACGGCAATCTGAGCGCGCGCTACGACCTGTACGATGGCTGGTTGCGCTACATCGAGGTCGGGACTTCGTACAAATCGTCGAAGTTCACCGACGCGACCGTCTTCAACAACAACTACTATCCGGTCGCGAATGCCGCACTGAGCTCGTTCGGGCTGAGCCTGACCAACAGCAGCCTGACCGATGTCGGCGTGGCGACGGAATTGAGGCAATTGCCGCGCGATGAAGCCATTGCCTTCATGCGCAGCGTTCTCCCCCTGGGCGTCGACTGTCCTTCGACGGCGGCGTGCCCTCCCGGTACGCCGTTCCGCATCTATCGGGCGCCCGAACTGGCCGATCCGCGATTGCTGGACGAATATACCAAGGAAGGCGAACTCGCGGCCTATATTCAGGGATCGCTTCAATTCGGGCGGCTGGGCGTGGTCGGCGGCGTGCGCATGTCGCGCGTGAACGTGACGAGTGCCAATCTCCAGGGGCCGAGGATTTACGACGTGAATTCGGTCAATGATCTTGAGTTTGAGGAGGCGAACAGGGTCTTTCTGGAAGAAAGCTCTCTCGAGACCGATTTCCTGCCGCGAATTCTCGCCAACTATCGCTACAACGATAACCTGATCTTCCGGCTGGGATATTACCTCTCGGTTGCGCGGCCGCAGATATCCCTGCTGTCGAAGACTGCCAGCGCCACCCTTTACCAGCGACCGACCGGCGGGCCGGATGGCAACCAGCCCACCTTGCGGGTGTTCAAGGGCAATCCGGACCTCCAGCCTGCGCGGACCCACAATTTCGATTTCAGCGCGGAGCTTTACGATTCGGATGCCGGCGTGATCAAGGTCGGCGCGTTCTACAAGCAGATCAACAATCTGCTCGAAACGAACTTCGAGGACGGCAGCGGCGTTCTGGCGCAGGTGGCGAACATCCTGCCCGACGATCCCCGTTTTCAGGATGTGCTCGATAATCCAGACGATTATTTCATCCAGATTGCGCTGCCGACCAATGCAGAGAACGATGCGCGCATCTGGGGTATCGAGACCAGCGTGGAAAGGCAGCTGACCTTCCTGCCTGGCGCGCTGGGGGGGCTGGGCGTCTATGCCAACTACACCTTCACCGACAGCTCGAAAGTCCAGACTGTCAACTGGAGCAGGAGCCCGGTGGTCGACGGCAGTGGCAACGTCACCGGTTATGAGGCGATCAAGGTGGAAGTGCCGGACGTCCGCTTCAACGGCCAGGCGCGCCATTCGGGCACCGTTGGACTGACGTACAACAAGTACGGCATCGATTCGAACATCGCCTACACCTGGCAGGACCGCCGCCAGACGAATTTCGGCAGCTTCAACCTGTCCGACTACGAAGAGGCGTACGGCACGCTCGATATGCGTGTGGAGTACCGCTTCAAATGGCGACCGGCCAACGTGCGGCTCTATCTGGAAGGGACGGATCTTCTGCGCGGGCCCTCGGATAGCGCGCTGCTCGGCACGCAGGGGGCGGACGATGGCACGACGCCCAAATATTACACCAGCGCGACCTATTTCGGCGGTCGCGAGGTGCGCGTGGGCCTTTCGGTCAACTTCTGACCGTTTTCCCCGGGGCCGGGCAGGTTGGTCTTGCCCGGCTCCAACGGTGCCGACGCGCGCGTCAGATAAACTTGCAAGCTTTCCGGAGACCCATGATGCGTCGAATGTCGAACCTCGTCCTGGGGTTCAATGTGATCGAGGTCGATGCCTTCCTGGCCCCAGATCCTGCCGGCACCCAGCAATAGCGAACGGCTGGCTTGTCGCGTAGTTTCGCTGAATTACGGCGCTTTTGCCATCACCACCAAAGCCACAAAAAAAAGCGCCGAAGCCTCACGGGAAAGGCTTCGGCGCAAAGGCGAGAACGGGGGGCGGCTGGCATGCGGGGTGGTCCGCATGGGCCACTAGGGGGGATCCGATCTCGCCCTTTTTCGGAATGCTCGATTAGAAACCCAGTCGCAGCGAGCCGCGCAGGCTCAGTGCGGTGTGGCCGTTGCGATCCTCGGCACCGACTTCTCCGCTGATCTGGAAGATGTCGTTGCCGCCGAGCGCACGCAGCCGGGCGAACCAGCCATTGCTGCGCAGTTCGGGGTCGAGCGTGAAGGCGGTACCGTTCTCGAACGAGGCGGTCGTCGCGCCGAGCGCACCGCCCACGATCTCGCGCCAGCCGCCTTCAACTTCGGTGCGGAACCACTGCTTGTCGCGCTGGCCCTGGCCGGTGAAGTCGATCCCGAGCGTCATCCCGCCATTGACGGCGAGTTCGTCGCTCTTGCGGCTTTCGACCGTCAGGTCGAGCGCCTCGTCGCCGCCGGTTTCGGTGTAGCCGTCTTCATCAAGGCTGACGTAGTCGATCGACACGGCGGGGCGCGCAAACAGGCTGCCACCGCCGATTTCGTAGGCTGCGCCCGCGCTCGCCGTCATCAGCGTGCCGCCCCACTTGCCGCGTACGCGCCGGCTCACAGTTTCGCCATCTGCCGAGCCGATGAACTCGCGCCAGCCGCCCATGTCGGCAAGGCCGATCGAGCCGCGGGCAAAGGTGGTCAGGCCATCCCAGTTCCCGCGCCAGTAGGCGCCGAGTTCGTAGGTGTTGGACAGGACGCTGTGCGTCGCCGCGCCGTGTTCCTGCTTGTTCCACAGCCAGGTGGCCGAGAGGCCGAACGAACCGAGCTTGGTGTCGACTTCGCCCGTGGCGGAGAAGCCGAGGCCGTCGAGGTTGTAGGCAGCGGTCTCGCCGATGTCCTTGTCGCTGTTCCAGACGGCCGTGCTCAGGATCACGTCGACGCCGCCAACCGAATAGACTGGGCTGGGCGGCTCTGCGACCTGCCGCGCGAAGGCGCGCGAACCCAGGCTGATGCCGTCGAAGGTGCCACCGGCATGGTCGGGCAGCATCTGGTCCACCGTGGCGCGGAACACGTCGCCATCGCGAATGCCGAGGAACACCTGCTCGATGTCTTCGTCATTGCCGAGCGCGGCGAAGATCGCGCCGTAGGCCGCCGCTTGCGAGCGGTTGAAGCCAAGCTCGGTCGCGCTGCGCCGGGCGACGTCGACGACGATCTGGTTGGCATTGGCGGGGGTGCCGAAGGAAGCCTTGAACAGGAAGGGGATTGCGCCCGTCGCGAGTTCGAGGTCGCTCGCGCCGGTCAGCGTGCCCGCCTGCACGACGGTGTAGCTGCCCTCCGCATCGTAGACGTCGACCAGCTTGATGCCGAGCTTGGCGCCATCGGCGAAGCTTGCCGTGCCGGCGACGTTGTAGAGCGAGCCTGCGCCTGCATCCTTGTCGAGCGTGGCGACCAGGATGCCGTTCGCGCCCACCGTGAGCGATGCCATCGAAGAGGGCGAGCCAAGGTCGAGCGTGCCGCTGGTCAGGTTGACCGCGAGCGAGGCCGAGTTGGCAAACGCGCCCCTGAAATAGGCGGCGTCGGCAATGGTCAGCACGTCGCTTCCGCCGCCGAAATCGGCGGTGCCGTCGAAGACCGAGGTGCCCTTGAGGCTCATCGTGTCGTTACCCGCGCCGAACTGCACCGCGCCGGTGTGGCTTGCGTCGCCCGAGAGGGCGTAGCTGTTGGTGCCCGCGCCGAAGAACGCGTCGCCCGCGAAGGTGCCATCGGCCAGATCGAGCGTGTCGTTGCCGGTGCCCATGCGGATGTCGCCCTTGATCGAGGGGGCGGTCTTGCCCGAGGCGACGACGGTCTGCTTGATCGTGACGCCCGTGGTGTTGGCCGACAGGTCGATCGCGATGTTGCGGTCCGAATCGGCTGCCGCGCCGCTCGCCTCGATCGCGCCGCTGTTCTCGACCAGCGTCACCGTTCCGGCGGCATCGCGAATACCGGTGGCGTTGCCCGCAGCGCCCGCTGCAACCGCCTTGATCGTGCCGCTGTTGGAAATAGTGCCGAGCTGCGCGCCTGCATCGATCAGAACCGCAGTCGTTTGGGTGGTCGCAGTCCCACCGCCATTGGCAGCGATCGTGCCCGCATTCTGCAGCTTGGGCGTGCTCGCGCCCGCGCCGAGGTGCAGCGCGGTGGCGCTTGCGTCCTTCGAGGTTGCGCTGACCGATCCGTTGACGCCGATTCCGTTGGCGATGGTCACTGCGCCGCCCTGGCCGCCGATGACCAGCCCGTTGCCGTCGACCCCGGCGTAGAGCCCCGCACCGAGGATGCCGCCGTCGATCTGGAGACCGTATTTCGTCGCGGTGCTCTGGACGGGTCCGATCGCGATGTCGTTTCCGGCAGCGCCGATGACGACGGCAGGCGCCGCGCCATAGCTGATGACCTTGGCGGTGCCTTCCTTGGAATCCTCGATCCCGTCGCCGTCTTCGTCGTTGTTGCTGGTATTGTTATCCTTGGGCGGGACGGCGAAGATGATCCCGCCGGTTACGTTGCCTTCGATCAGGACCGCAGAACCGCCCTGGAGCAGGTCGTCGGCGTCGAGCTTGGAAGTGTCGCTCGGCACGGTGGTGTAGCGGTAGCCGGTCGCGGTGATGGTGCCCTGGATTTCCATCGCCCCGGTCACGTCGCCCGCAAAATGCGCGCCAACCGCGTTCGCGCCCTGCGCGCTGACGATGCCCGCAAGCCGGACGTTGCCGTTCACATCCTGCGCGTAGAGACCGGTGGTATTGTCGCCGATGACCTTGATCGTGCCGTCGTTGCTCAGCTTGCCGGCCTGCGTGCCGCCCAGCCAGATGCCGGCGGAATCATTACCTTCGACCGTGATCGTGCCGGTGTTGGTGATCGCGCCGGTGTGCGTGCCTGCGGTACGGATGCCGAAGCGGTTGGAACCGAGCGCGAAGGGCCCGTCGAGGTCGCCGTCATTATCCGCGTCGGTGGCGGTGTAGGGCTCGTCGATGGTGATCGTGCCCGAATTGTCGATCGCGCCATTGGTGCCGTTCTCGGCAAGAATGCCGGTGGCATTATTGGCGTTGCCGATGGTGACGGTGCCCTTGTTGGTGACCGCGTTGTTGCTGTCCATCGTCACCGCCGTGCCCGAGGTCACGACGACCGATCCGTCTTTCGTGATGGTGATCGAGTCGGGTGCGCCGTTCTTCACCGTGGAGGTCTTGACCGGGGTGGTCCGCTTCGTCGCGATGTCTTCGGCGTGGGCGGGCACGGCGATCGCCAGGATGGCGGTGGAGGCAAGCAGGATGGTACGCATTGAGGGTCCTCGTCTCGGATCGTTTCGACCCGCACGACGGAGCCCGGACCGCGCAACCTTGGCGCAGCGGCAAATTTATTTTCTAGAAGCGGGCGTCGACGCCGAGGCGGACGGTGCGCGGCTGGAGCGGGGTGATCTGTTCGCGACCCACCGCGAAGGGCGTGCCGAGCGCGAAACGATTGCCCTCGACATCGGCAATGTTCGTAATGCCGAGCGATATGCCGAGCGTATCGCGGCCCACCCGGACCACGACGCCGCTGTCGAAATAGTCGCCCTGCAATTCGCCCAGCTCCGGACCCAGCCCAAGGCGCGACTTGCCGATATAGCTCGCCCAGCCATTCGCGGTCAGCTCCAGATTGCCGGAGAGCGGGGCGGCGTAATCGACGCCCAGCCGACCCGCATAGCGCGCGATGTTGGGCACCTGCATGGTCCGCGTCAGGAAGGCCGCATCGGGCTGGTCGATCGAACTGTCGTTATAGGTGAAGCCGCCATTCACGCGCAGCGCGGGTGTGATCGCCACGCTGCCCGCAAAGCTTGCAGTCCACACGCGTCCATCGCCGATATTGGCGGTGCTCGGCAGGCCGACGATGTCGATGAAATCGGCCTGGATGTCGCGCCAGCGCGTGTGCGCAACGCTAGCCGTCAACTCGAACGGTCCGCGCCCCGGTGCGCCGTGGCGCAGCCCGACCTCGAACGTCGCTGCGCGATCGTTGCGGAAGCGGCGCACGAAGTTCCCCTCGATCGCGAGGCCGCCGGGGCGAAACCCCTCCTGATACCGGACGTAGAGGCTGGTGCGGGGGAGAACCTCGGCAAGCAGGGAGAAGGACGGGAGGAATGCGGTCTCGGTCCGGCTGGCGGTGATCTCTCGACCCGCGATGGCGAGCGCGAGCGGCACATCCTCGCCCGCGCCGCCGAGTTCGGAGTGGGTATAGCGCGCGCCTGCGGTGGCGATCAGGCGATCGAACAGGCGCGCATTGACCTCGCCATAGACGGTCACCTCGGACACGGTGTTGAGCACGCCGGTCGTGCTCGCGCTCAGCAGATCGGTCTCGAGCGAGCGGTTCAGCTGCGACCGGTTTTCGGTCAGGCTGACACCCGCAACCCAGCCGAAACGCTTGCCGAGCGGCTGCCACAGCCGCGTCTCGTTGGCGATCATGCGGGTGTTGTTGCTCTGCGTGAACAGGCGCGGTTGCCCGCTGGGCTCGGTCGCGTCGTAGCGCTCTTCCAGATCGTGCCACGCGATCCCGGTCGACGAGCGGAGCTGGACTGCACCGAATCTGCCCGACAGCACGAACTGGCCCTGCATGTAATCCGCGTCGGCCCCCTCGGGCACGCGCGCAGCCCGCGTCAGCGGTGGGCCGAACCGGTCGGCATACTGGCTGTCGGCAGCGTGGGTCGACTGGCCGAGCGCAATCACATCGGCGGTCCACCCCGGTGCGAATTCGAACCGGGCGATCGCGCGCCCGCCGAAGATGTCGGTGCGGTTGACGTCGGTGCGCCCCAGCAGCGGCTTGTCGATATAGCCGCCCACGGTCGCCGCATCGAGCGTGACGCGCAGAGCTGCGGCGTCGCCCGCGAGCGGCAGGTTGACCATCGCGTTCACGTCGCCGCCCGGCTGCCCGTGCTGGGTAACCGATCCGCCGACCATGCCCGAGGCATCGAACACGCCCAGCTCGGGTTCGTTGGGCACGAGCCGGATGATCCCGCCGAGCGAGCCTGCGCCGTACAACGTACCCTGCGGCCCTTCGAGAACCTCGACCCGGCGCAGGTCGGACAGGCGCAGGTCGGGGTCGGGCGAGTTGTAGCTCAGCCGCAGGTCGCCAAGGTACTGCCCCACGGTCGCCTGCGTCGGGCCGGTGAAGCTCGAATCCGCGATCCCGCGAATGAACAGCTTGTTGCGCCCGCTGCCGAGATAGGTGGAGGAAACCGTGGCGACCCGCTGGGTGATCTTCTCCGTGCCGCCGACCCCGCCGAGTTCGAGTTCGTCGCCCTCGATCATCGAGACTTGCCCGGCGAATTCCTCCAGCCGCGCGCTGCGCTTGCTCGCGACGACGAGAATTTCTGCGGGCGGCGGGGGTGGCGGCGGCGGTGCCTGCGCGCGCACGGGCGGTGGCGGGGATGTCTTGCGGGCGCGCGGCTTGGGCGGGCTGCGCCGCCGCTTCTCGGCCGCCTCGATCCGCCATGCCGACGGCCCGACCGACACCGCGCGCGCATCCGCCATGCGTGCCAGGCGACGGATTGCGGCGTCGCCATCCATCCGTCCGCGAATGGCTTTGACCGGCCGCCTCGCCAAAGCGGGGTCGGTAATGACGATGCTGGTGCCCGTCTGGCGCGCGATCACGATCGCGGCGTCCGAAAGCGTGCCCGCCGGTGAATTCACCGCGACCTGCTCCGCCGCCGCAGGGACGGGGAGCAGCGCGACCAGCGCGGCGAGGAAGATCCACCAGAACCGCATGCTAGCGTGCGTCCAGAACCCAGCCCGTTTTGCCCTTGCGGACGGAGATGCCCAGCAGCGCCCCGATCGCCTGCGGATCGTCCTTCAACGGGGCAATCAGCACGCTGCCCGAGACCGACTGGCTTTCGTTGCCGGGCGCAGCGCTGAAATCGATCCCGGTCGCGCGCGTCAGGTCGGTCGCGACCTTGGCGAGGCTCGCCTGCTGGAAGGTCAGGCGCCCGTCGCGCCATTCGCCGACCATTTCGGGCGGTACGCTGGTCACCTCGTAATCGGCAGATCCGGCGGCGCTGGTGAGAACCTGGCCCGGATCGACCCGCACGTTCTGGCCGTCGGGATTGAACAGCACGGCCCCTTGCGACACCGCGACGCTCAGCGCGCCATTGCCGGTTCGCACGTCGAACACGGTGCCGATATCGACCAGCCGATCTTCCCCGATGGCGACGGTGAAGGGATCGCTGGCGCCGTGATGCAGCGTGAACAGCGCCTGCCCGTCCTCCAGCCGCGCGAAGTGATCGCCTTCCTCGCCCAGCACCAGGCGAGAGCCGCCCGCGAGTTCGATCGAACCGCCATCGTCGAGCGCGATCAGCCGGGTTTCGCCCGGCGCGGTGGTGTAGGTCGTGGGCGATCCGTCGGCTTGCCACACGCCGAATGCGACCATTGCGGCGAGGCTCGCCGCGATTGCCCCGCCAACCCAGCGGCGCGAGAAGCGATTGCCCGCCGCTTCGTCATCGTCGTTGTCGGCCAGCGGGCGCGCCGCCTCTGCCTCAGTGCCATCGGCCACCGCAGCGGCCACGGCGTCGTAGGCAGCGGCATGCGCCGGATCGGCTTCGAGCCAATCGGTGAAGCCGTCCCAGTCGTCGAAAGCCGGGTCGCCAGTACGCACGGCCCAGGCCAGCGCTTCTTCCCGAATGGTATCGTCATGCAACACGATGCAAATCTCCTGCTGCAAGGACGGAGACGTGGACGTCAAACCTCATCCATACGCTCCTTCAATTCGGCAAGCGCGCGATAGGCGCGGCGCAAATCGCTCTCGACCGTGCTCAGGCTGACCCCGAATTCCTCGGCGATTGTTCGCTGGGGAACCTCGTCGACGCGGTGCCGGCGAAAGATCGCGGCGGGGCGGGGGCCAAGCTCGTCGAGCGTCCGCTGGGCGAGCAGGGCGTATTCCTGCCCCAGCACCACGCGCTCCGCCGAAGGGGCATCCGACTGGTCGCTCCCCGTTCCGCCGCTCGCCTCGGTCCAGTTGCGTTCGCGCTGCGCGGCCTGCTTTGCCGAGCGGTAGTGATCGATCATCAGCCGGTTGGCGGTGCTGAACAGGTAGGCTTTGGGCGACGCGATCGGGCCGGGCCGCGCGCCGCTCACCTTGATCCACACCTCTTGCAGCAGGTCTTCCGCCGCATCGCCCGCACCGCGCGCGCGCAGAAACCGGAGCAGCTGGTCGCGATGCTCCAAGAAGGCCTGGCCAAGCGGCGTGAGGGGGGATGGGTCGGGCACTGAGGATGTCGAACAATTGAGGGCGCAAAGCGCGCTGAATAGGCGCGTTCAGCCGTTGGCGAAAGGCCAATGTCGCGCGGCGGCGTATGGCTCCGCGTACCCCTGGCGTTGCAAGATCGGGCCGAAGTCCTATGCTCAAGCGCTCTATTCCCGCAGATCACGCGCCATATCGAGCTTCGCCGATCGCATGATCTGCTCCGTGGAGACTATCGATCGAACCGAAGCCAACCATCGCCCCCCCGCTTGTCGACTTGCCCATCGAGACCGCATCGCGCGGATTCTACGACGGGTTCAGCAGACAGGTAGCAATCCCTTCCAAGATCATCGTCTCGCTGCTGATCATGTGGGCGATCTTCTTCCCCGTCAGCGCCAACGAGACGCTGAGCGCCGCCAATTCCAGCATCATCGCGACCTTTTCCGGCTGGTACGTCTACCTCGTCGCGTTCCTGATGCTGAGCTGCTTCGTGCTGGCGGTGGTCCCGCAATCGGGCCGGCTACGCATCGGCGCACCCGACGACAAGCCCGAGTTCTCCCGCTTCTCATGGTTCGCGATGCTGTTCGGCGCGGGGATCGGGATCGGCATGTTGACCTATGCGACCGGCGAGCCGCTGGCGCATTTCCAGAACAATCCGGAGATCATTCGCGGCGCGGTCGAGGCGGAATCGCGCGGGGCAATCCGTTCGGCCTATGCCTACACCTTCCTCCACTGGGGCATCGCCGCGTGGGCGACCTATGCGCTGGTTGGGCTGGCGATCGGTTACGTCTCGTACCGGCGAGGCCTGCCGCTGACCATCCGCTCTGCGCTCGCGCCGCTGTTCGGGCGCACGATGACCGGACCTGTCGGGCATCTGGTCGATATCGTCGCGGTGGTCGCCACGATCCTGGGCGTTGCAGTGACCATGGGGCTTGGGGTGGAGCAATTCGTCGCCGGGCTCGCGCGGTTGGGCCTGGGCGATTGGCTGCTGAGCGGCGATGGCTCGGCCTCCGTCGCGGCGATTATCGTATCGCTGCTGGTGCTGGTCGGCGCCTCTACTGCCAGCGCGCTGTCGGGCGTGGGGCGCGGGATCAAGTGGCTGTCCAATATCAACCTCGGCCTGTCCTTCCTGCTGCTCGCGCTGTTCGCGGTGGTGGGATCGGGGCTGGTCGCGCTCGAGATTCTGGGGCTCGGGGTCGTCGAGTACATCCGCACTTTCCTGCCGCACTCGCTGACGGTGTTCGAAGACACGGGCACCGCGATGAGCAGCGCGCTGGTCAAGTGGCAGCGCGACTGGTCGGTGTTCTACTGGGCGTGGTGGATCGCGTTCTCGCCCTTCGTCGGCATGTTCATCGCGCGCATTTCACGCGGGCGGACGATCCGCGAATATGTGTTCGGGGTGATCCTCGTGCCTTCGCTGATGTGCTTCGTGTGGATGGCCTTTGCAGGCGGCACGGCGATCGATCTGGAACTGACCGGCGCGGCGGGCGGCTCGATCCTGAACACCGGGATTTCGGACCAGCTCTACGCCACGCTCGACGCGATGGTCGACCCGGCATGGTCGAAGCTGGTCTTCGGGCTCGTGGTCATCCTGCTGATGACCTATCTCGTCACCTCGGCGGATAGCGCGATCCTGATCGTCAACACGATCAACGGTGCAGGCGACACGGAGGGGGAGCACCAGCTTCACATCCTCTTCTGGGGCTTCGCGCTGGCCTTCGTGGTCGGCTCCATGCTGATCCTGGGCGGGATCGACGCCATCCAGGTGACGATGATTATCGGCGCGCTACCGTTTTCGGTGGTGGTACTGCTGATGGCCGTCTCGATCCTGAAGGCCGTGGCCTACGATCTGGTGCGCAAATCGCAGGGTGTACCGACCACGGCCGAAGGCTGCGAGGAATTGCTCGAAGCCGACTAGCCCGACGATGGTCCCGAGCGTGCGCTACGCCGCCCGCGGCTCCCCATGGTCTTGTTCCAGATCGCGCGGGTGCGCCAACACCACGTTGCTGTCACGCTCCAGCATCGCGCGTTCGTGCGCGAGGTCGGCGGCGCGCATCGCCTGGCCGGGGCTCGCGAAGTCGAACACGTGGGCGATGCCGACATGCATGTCGATCATGCCCAGCGTCTCGTTGGAGAACTTGTCGTGCCAGCGGCGTGCGGCGAGGTTGGCGATGCTTTCTTCCAGCACGGCGCAGAACTGCGAGATGGTGATCCCGCGCGCCAGCATGATGAATTCCGAATTGCTCTTGCGTGCGCTGTAGCATTCGCCCTTGGTGGCGAGCGACAGCGTACCGGCCACGCGCTCCATCAGGCGGGTGGCGGTGTGCAGCCCGTGGTGTTCGACGATCTGTTCGATCCGGCTGACCGAGCAGATGGCGACCGAGAGCGGCTCCACTTCGTTGCGCGCGATGCGGAAATTCTCCGCCAGTGCGACTTCGAACTGCGCACGGTCGGGCAGGCCGGTCTCGATGCGCGGCGCCTCTTGACCACCCGCGTTCTGCCCATCGTCGTCGCGCCGACGGCGCACCTGCATGTCGGCCGTCGCGACCGGAGCGGGTGCGGCAGGCGGCGGGCCAAGATCGCGATAGGCGCTGGTCGCCCGCGCGACCGCTTCGGAAAGGCGGGCATCGTCATCCTCGATCCTTCCGGACAGGAAGCCGAGACTCTCGGCGATCTGGTCCATCCGGCCCGAAAGCCGGGCGAAGGCGTCCTCGGGCACCGTCGCATTCGACCCGGCGCTGCGCGCTTCGTGGATCGAGACGATATTGCCCTCGGGCGTGGAATAGGTCCGCCAGAACGCCTTGATCAGGCTTTCGAGCGTCAGCCCTTCACCGGCATCGACGATGAGATCGGCGATCTGCGCCATCGCGGCGTGGATGTCTCCATCCGGTGCGGCGACAGCCGGGCCGGCCCCTTGGTTAATGCGCTGAGCTGCTGCGAGCGGTTGCGGCATCATCTGTATTTCCCCCCTGTGGGACCAGAACGGCGGCGCGATCCGCGATTATAGCCCGCCAGCCGTCGCGCGAGCATTTTCGCGTGTCCGGTGCCGAGTCGGTGGGGCTCAGGGTTAATGCGGAGGGGGTTGGGTCGAAAAATCGAACCACATCGGAGCAATCCAGACCGCACGGATACGTAGGTTGCGAAAGCGAATCCCGCCAATCAAGCGCCAGAATTAGCTCCACATTCGTAGTACCTCGTATTTCTGCGAGCCGCATAAACGCGGATGGTCTGTCCGCCGGGATCAACCGGTGGGGACAGGGAGGCCATCGCAACATGCGCGAAAGACTGGGACTGATCGAGCCTGACGAACGTGTGCGTTCGCAAGTGCTCGGGGCACTCGACGACAACGGGCTGCACGCCGAAACCTTCGACGGATTGCGCGAATTCATGCTGTTTCGCGGGGCGGGCGGCCATGCCGTGCTGGTCGGCGACGAACGGGTCGATGCGCTCTCCGTGCGCGAAAGCCTGTGCCAGGAGGGGGAATGGCGCGCGGTGATCGCCTACGCCGCGAGCCCGACGCTCCCCCGGATCGTCTCTTTCATGCGCGGTGGAGGGTACGATTATTTCGCGCTGCCGCTCGATGTGGGAAGCCTCGCGCGCAGTCTGTCGCAGCTTGGCCAGGGGCAGACCGACTATGCCGCCGCGCGCCGCCGCGCCGCGATCGCGGGCACCAAGCTGGCGCTGCTTTCCCCGCGCGAGGCCGAGGTGCTGGAGCACATGGCGGCTGGGCGATCGAACAAGACGATCGGCATCGATCTGGGGATCAGCCCGCGCACGGTCGAAATCCATCGCGCCAACATGCTCTCCAAGCTGGGGGCGAATTCTTCGACCGAGGCGCTGCGGATGTACTATGAAGACGCGCTGCTCAACGGCAAGGCGGCGGCACCGGCGGGCTAGTCGATCCGGCGCTGCCGCTACGGGTCGCTGGCTTGCGCAGAATCTCCTTTACGCAAGCGTAAGGCCGCGCCTAGGTTCCTCCACATAACAACCGGTATGGGAGAGCTAGCGTGGCCACTGTCGCCGAACCCGACACCAAGAGCGATCTGGACGCCTTCCGCGAGGAAGTGCGCACGTTTCTGGCGGAGAATTTCCCGCCCGAGCTGCGCGGCAAGAACAACCTTCTCAGTTCCGTGGAGGAAGCGAGTGAAGAGAGCCCGGCAGAAAAGGCGTGGCGGCTTGCAATGGGCGAAAAGGGGTGGGGCACACCCACCTGGCCCAAGGAATATGGCGGCGGCGGGCTGACCAAGAAACAGGCCCGCGCGCTCGAAGAGGAAATGGCCAAGGTCGGCGCGTGGAACCCGATCGGCGGGATGGGCGTGATGATGCTCGGCCCCACTCTGCTCGAATTCGCAAGCGAGGAACAGAAACACGAGCATATCCCGCCGATCTGCAAGGGCGAGATCCGCTGGTGCCAAGGCTATTCGGAACCCAACGCGGGCTCCGACCTCGCCAATCTCCAGACGATGGCAGAGGACAAGGGCGACCACTACCTCGTCAACGGCCAGAAGACCTGGACCAGCGGCGGGCATTGGGCGGATAAGTGCTTCTGCCTCGTTCGGACCGACCGCAGCGACAAGCACAAGGGTATCTCGTTCCTGCTGATCGACATGCACGCACCCGGCGTGGAGGTGAAGCCGATCAAGATGATTTCGGGCATGAGCCCGTTCTGCGAGACCTTCTTCACCGATGTCGCCGTGCCGAAGGAAAACCTCGTCGGCGAGGAAGGGCAGGGCTGGACCATCGGCAAGCGGCTGTTGCAGCACGAACGAACCAACCTGTCGGGCGGCGGCGCGCTCGCCGCGCTCAATGCCCAGCCGCTGCACAAGGTGGCCGAACGCTACATCGGGCTCGATGAAAACGGGAAGCTCGCCGACGCCGAGCTGCGCGTGAAGATCGCCGATTTCGAAATGCGCTGGAGCGCGTTCCTGCTGACCGCGCGGCGCGCGATGGAGGAAAGCAAGGCGGCCGGCGGCGTCTCCGACATCAGCTCGATCCTCAAGAAAGCGGGCACCAAGCTGGGGCAGGAACGCGCCGAACTGATGATCGAGATCATGGGCTATCGCGGGCTCGGCTGGGAAGGCGAGGGGTTCGAGCAGAAGGAGCTGGAAGGCGTGCGCGCCTGGCTCTTCGGCAAGGCGACCACGATCTACGGCGGATCGACCGAAATCCAGAACAACATCATCGCCAAGCGCATCCTCGGGATGCTCGACCACCAGTAAGGGAGCGGGACTCATGGCGGTACTCAACGAAGAGCAGGAAATGCTGCGCGACATGGCGCGCGAGTGGACGAAGAACGAGCATCCGGTGGGTGCGTGGCGCAAGGTGCGCGACGCGGGCCAGCCGTTCGACGCCGAGGCGTGGGGCGAAATGGGCGAAATGGGCTGGGCGGGGATCATCATCCCCGAAGAGCACGGCGGCACCGATTTCGGCTGGCTGAGCCTTGGCCTGGTGATCGAGGAGCTGGGAAAGTCGCTCGCGGCGAGCCCGCTGATCGCCTCCGCGCTCGCCGCGTCGGCGATCGTGCTGGGTGGCAGCGAGGAACAGAAGGCCGAATACCTGCCGCGCCTCGCAACGGGTGACCTGATCGGCACGCTCGCCTTCGACGAAGGCCCGCGCCACACCGGCCTGAAGGTCTCCACCAGCGTCCACGACGGGCGGCTGACCGGAACCAAGGCCTTCGTGCACGAGGCGAGCCGGGCGGGGCTGTTCGTGGTTCTTGCGCAGGATGGCGTCTATCTGGTCGAAAAGGGCAAGGGCATTTCGCTGTCGAAGCGCGTGCTCGCCGACATGCGCGACCATGCGGAGATCGACTTCAACGATGCGCCCGCGCAGAAGCTGGCCGCGGGTGGCGACGATCTGGCGCAGAAGATCCTCGACCGTGCGCGCGTGCTGACCGCCGCCGAAATGCTCGGCATGTGCCAGGCGGTGTTCGACACCACCCTCGATTATCTGAAGCAGCGCGTGCAGTTCAATCAGGTGCTCAGCTCGTTCCAGGCGCTCCAGCACCGCATGGCCGACCTGTTCACCGAGCTGGAAATGACGCGCTCGGCGGTCGAAGGCGGGTTGCAGGCGATCGACAGCGGTTTCGCGGTGAGCGAGGCGGCGGCGCTGGCGAAGGCGCGCGCGAACGAGGCGCTGCACCTGATCAGCCGCGAAGGCGTGCAGCTGCACGGCGGGATCGGGATGACCGACGAATACGACGTCGGTTTCTTCCTCAAGCGCGCACGCGTTCTGGAGGCGGCATGGGGCTCGAGCAGCCACCTGCGCGATGCCTACGCCACGATGAAGGCCTATTGACGTTACGTAAAGCTTGCCGCTTTAGCGCGGTGTTACGCAAGTGCCACAGCTTGCCCAGCGCGTGCCGGGCCTGGTTGTAACTTGCTCTCAAGAAGCGCAGAATGCTGCGGCTTGGGAGAGAGCACACAATGATCGCGAGGCACGCGAAAGCATGCCCGCGATCACGACTGAAAGGCCCCGGAGAGGCGCAGGTGCGCTTCCCGGCCTGTTGCCGACTCCCTTGGCGCCGAAGAACGAAGGGATAGGTACCAATGAAAGCCACTTTGACTCGCACGATTGCGCTCGGCGCCCTCGCCGGTAGCCTGGCATTTCCCAGCGTTGCCGCGTTTGCGCAGGATCAGGACACCGATCCCCAAAGCGCGGTCGACGATATGGAGGACCAGCTCGACGACAACCCCGTGATCGTGGTCACGGCGCAGGGCCGCACGCAGGCACTGACCGACGTGCCCGTCGCGGTGAACGTCGTTTCCGGCGACGAACTGAAGAAATCGGGCGCTTCCGACATTCGCGAACTGAACCAGGTCGCGCCTTCGCTGCTGGTCTCCTCGACCGGTAACGAGGCGAATGGTTCGGCGCGTATCCGCGGTATCGGTACGGTCGGCGACAACCCCGGGCTCGAAAGCTCGGTCGCGGTGTTCGTCGATGGCGTCTATCGCTCGCGCTCGGGCAATGCGCTGAGCGAGCTGGGCCCGATCGACCGGATCGAAGTGCTGCGCGGGCCGCAGGGCACGCTCGGCGGGCGCAACAGCTCGGCCGGTCTGATCAACATCTACACCGCGCCGCCCGAATTCGAATTCAGCGGCTACGGCGCGTTCACTTACGGCAATTACGATGCGATCCGCGTCGAAGCCGGGGTCAACGCACCGCTCGGCGATACGGTCGCCGCGCGACTCGACGGGGTCTATTTCAAGCGTGACGGTTTCTACAACGATGTCGTCAACGACGTCGATGTGAACGACCGCGACCGTTATCTCGTTCGCGGCCAGCTGTTGTTCGAGCCGATGGACGACCTCTCGATCCGGTTCACCGCCGACTATTCGAAGAAGGACGAATCCTGCTGCGCGGCCACCTTCGTGCAGCCCGGCTTCGCGCCGCTTGCGCGGATCAGCCCCGGATTCGACCAGTTTGCCCGGCCGACCGGTGCCTCCCCGGCGCTGACCAGCACGGCCAACCCGATCATCCCGATCCTGCTGGCGCTGGGCGAAAATCCCGCCGCGCTCAGCCAGAGCACGTTCGACCGCGACATCTACGTCACGCCGGGCCGCAGCTATGCGGGCGAGACCAAGGACTGGGGCGGCGCGCTCGAGGTCAACTGGGACCTTGGCGGCGTCGAGCTGACCTCGATCACCGGCTATCGCGACTATCGCAATACGCAGGGATCGGACACCGACTACACGCAGGTCGACCTGCTGTATCGTGCGCCCGGGCCGAATGCGCTGGCACGCGAATTCCGCACCTTCAGCCAGGAACTGCGCTTGCAGGGCGAGGCTTTCGACGGCGGGCTCGACTGGCTGATCGGCGGCTACTTCGCCAACGAGAAGCTGGAAGTGCGCGACAATCTGCGTTTCGGCACGCAGTACGGTCGCTTCGCCAGCTGCCGCGTCACGCTGGGCCTGGCAGCGGCGGGCTTCGGTGCGGCTGCGGTCGACCCGACGAACCCCGCCTGTCTCGGCGCGGGCACCCGCGCCGCGCTCAACAGCGGCCTGACCCCGCTGGGCGCTGCCGGGGCGGCGCTGACCGCCGGGCTCGATCGGCTGGCGACGGTCAACGACGTCGGCAGCACGACCGATGTGTATAATCAGGAGAGCACGAACTTCGCGCTCTTCACGCACAACATCATCAACTTCACCGATCGGTTCAGCCTGACCCTTGGCCTTCGTTACACCAACGAGACCAAGGATTTCGACGCGACCTTCGGGAACGACAATACGGTCTGTGCGACCAACCGCGCAGCGCTTTCGCCGCTGCTCACCACCGGCGCGGGCGCGCTGGCGGGGGGCATCCTGGCGCTGTCGTGCCAGGGCAACAGCACCGCTGAGCTCGATGGCGTTTCGATCAACGACAAGCGCAAGGAAGACGAGTTCACCGGCACTGCGGTCCTCTCGTTCAAGCCGACCGATCGGCTGCTGACCTACGCCAGCTATTCGCGCGGCTACAAGGCGGGCGGGTTCAACCTCGACCGTTCGGCGCTGGCGAACCCGCTGTTCCTCGATGTGACCAACCTCAACGTGGCGAACCTCCAGTTCGGCCAGGAAACGGTCGACGCATACGAGGTCGGCGCGAAGTACGATGGCCGCGACTGGACGCTGAGCCTGGCTGCGTTCCGGCAGGAGTTCGAGAACTTCCAGCTGAACACGTTCAACGGCTCGGTCTTCCTGGTACAGAACATCAACGGCTGTTCCGATCTGATCGGCGGCCCGGGTGCCGACAGCGATGCGTCGAACCCCGTGGTCGGCGGTGTGCAGCAGGGCAGCTGCGCGGTCGACAACATCGTGCCCGGCGTGATCGCGCAGGGCGTCGAAGTCGAGTTGAGCCTGCGTCCGGTGCGGTACCTGACCGCGAATCTGGGCCTGACCTACTCCGACACGCACTACGAGGACGATCTGATCGGTAACGACAGCGGTGCCGCGCTCGACCCGGCGCTGCGGCTGCTGCCGGGCGACAACCTGTCGAACGCGCCGGAGATCATCTCCACCGCCTCGCTGTCCTACACCCCGCCGATCGGCGACAGCGGGCTGAGCGGGCTGTTCTACATCAACGCACGCATGAGCGGCGATTACAACACCGGTTCCGACCTGCTCTACGGCAAGGAACAGGATGGCTTCGTGGTCGTGAACGGTCGCATCGGCCTGCGTGGTCCGGACGAGAAGTGGGGCATCGAACTGTGGGCGCAGAACCTCTTCAACGAGGACTATACCCAGGTCGCGTTCAACACCCCGTTCGTGGCGTCGCAGCAGACCTATTCGGCTTACCTTGCCGAACCGCGGACCTACGGCGTCACGGTGCGCGCGGGCTTCTGATCGCGAACACCTGATGGGTTAAAGGACGGCGCGGAAGGGCAACCTTCCGCGCCGTTTTTTTTTTGCTCGCTGACTAATTCTTCTGCCCGCCCCGGTGGGGAGGGGGTGGGGGAGGGGGTTCTATCCCACCGGCGGTGGTACACCCCCACCCGACCTCCCCCTCAAGGGGGAGGGGAATTGTGTCTCTGCAATGGGGGTAGTCAGACTACTGGACGACGTCGGCCCAGTCGGGGTGGCGCATCGCCTGCGCCTTGAAGAAGGGGCACAGCGGCACGATCCGGAAACCTTCGGCGCGCGCGTCGGCCACTACCCGCTCGGCCAGCGCCTTGCCCACGCCCTGTCCGCGCAGGCTGTCCGGCACGCCGGTATGGTCGACGATGACGAGGGTGGGGCTGGCGCGTGAGAAGGTCAGTTCGCCAACCTCGTCGAACCCTTCGACCTGCGCGACGTAGAGCCCCTTGGTGTCGTTCGCGACGCGGTTGATCGTGATGGTAGCCATATCTGCCCGCTAAGCCTCCTCGCGGGGGCGCGCAACCCGCTCTCGGCCGGTCTCAGAACAGGCCCGCCTGATGGTCCCTGATCGCCTGTACGATCTCTTCGCGCGTATTCATGACGAAGGGCCCGTGCGCGAACACCGGCTCACCGATGGGATCGGCATGGCCGAACAGCAACAGGCAGCCGCCCTCGCTCGATACCTCCACGCCATCGCCATCGGTCAACCTCGCAAGGTGATGCTCGGGCACTTCGTCTGCGCCGATCCGTGCGGCACCGCGCACCGTGTAGAACAGCACGTTGCGTCCCGGCGGGGCGGGGAGGGCGGCCGAAGCTCCAGGAGCGATTTCCACCGTCGCGAGCATGACGCCGGTAAGCGATTCGATCGGCGCGCCGGGGGTGCCCGAAGTCGGATGCATTGTAACGCCGGGCACCAGCTCCACCGCGGGAATCTGGTCGCGGGTGACCGGAATGTAGTCCGGCGCGGTCATCTTCAGCCGCGCAGGCAGGTTGACCCATAATTGCAGGATTTCCATCGGCCCGCCGTCGCGCTTGAACGCTTCGGGCGAAAGCTCGGCATGGGTCAGTCCCTTGCCCGCCGTCATCCACTGGACCCCGCCCGCCTCGACGATGCTCTCCCCGCCGCCGCTGTCGTGATGCGACAGGCTGCCTTCGAGGATGAAGGTGACGGTTTCGAATCCGCGATGCGGGTGCGGGCCGAACGGCAGGCCGCGATTGCCCGGCGGATAGGTTTGCGGCCCGTGATGGTTGAGGAACAGGAACGGGTCGACCTGATCGAGCCCCGCACCCGGCACCGGGCGGCGGGTGACGAGGTCGGCGATATCGTCGCGGATGGCTGGGTGGAGCGAGGCGAGGGAACGGGTGGTCATATCGCGCAGGATATGACCACGCAGGGCGCGCGATACCAGTCCGCATCGTCGGACGGACGATAGCGGTGAGTGCATGCAATTGATTTGAGGGTGAATTCCACTGGTCGGGAAGACAGGATTCGAACCTGCGACCCCCACACCCCCCAAGCAGGTTCGACACGCGGGCTCGCTGCGAGGCCGGTTTTGTTGTGTGATTTGAGGGTGAA
>CAZNOY010000001.1:35583-475430 GCA_964574905.1 uncultured Citromicrobium sp.
GTTCGACACGCGGGCTCGCTGCGAGGCCGGTTTTGTTGTGTGATTTGAGGGTGAATTCCACTGGTCGGGAAGACAGGATTCGAACCTGCGACCCCCACACCCCCAGTGTGATGCGCTACCAGGCTGCGCTACTTCCCGAGCAGTGGAAGGGGGCCTATAGGGGCGTCGGGCGAGGCTGGCAATGCCTCTGTTCAAAGCGGCGTTTCGCCGGGTTTTTGCGCGCCTTGCGGCGCTTTGCCACCCGGCTACCGATCATCCCGGCAGGGCGTGCCTGCCGCGCTGCGGGGCGCGGGGCTCAGTCGGGCGCGCGGCACCCGATTGCCCTGACGTTCCAAGGCTGCTAGGCGCGCCGGGCAAGACGGGCCCTGGCGGCGCCTGCGAGCGGCCATTGTGCCATACTTGCACTCGCTGCCCCGGCTCTCCATCTCGACCACCAGCCAGCTTCTGGCTGAATCGCAAACAGGCACCCGGACCCACATGCTCGACCTTATGACCGCCGCGGCCACCGCAGGAGCGCCCCCGGCATGGATGCAACTCCTGCCCTTCGCGGGCATGATCCTGATCTTCTGGTTTCTGATCATCCGCCCGCAGATGCGCAAGCAGAAGGAACACCAGGAGAAGATCGGCGGCCTCAAGAAGGGCGACCGCGTGGTGACCGCAGGCGGGCTGATCGGCAAGATCGTGGCGGTGCGCGACGACGAGGTCGATGTGGAGCTCGCGCGCGATGTGCGCGTGACTGCGGTGAAGGGTACGATCGGCGACGTGATCGGCCCCAAAGCCAGCAACGACTGAGCGCGACAGAAGGCCTGACCGACGATGCTCGAATTTCCGCGCTGGCGTAAGATATGGCTGTGGGGCCTCACCCTTGCGGTGATGGCCTGCGCCATTCCCTCGTTCTTCTCGATGGCGGGGGTCGGCTGGCCCGAGGAACTGCCCGATCCGACCGTCAATCTGGGGCTCGACCTCGCAGGGGGCAGCCACATCCTGCTCGAAGCGCAGCCCGAGCAGGTCGCCGCGCAGCGCCTGCAGAACATGGAAGAGGACGCGCGCACGGCGTTGCGCGATGCCGATCCGGAAATTCGCATCGGCGACGTTTCGACCAAGGGCGGGCGCCTGTCCTTCATGCTCGACGATGCGAGCCAGATCGACCGCACGCGCGAAGTGCTGACCCCGCTGATGAACGGCGATGGGCCGACGCGCGAATGGGAACTGAGCGTGGTCGATACCAGCCGCGTGGTGCTGACTCCGTCGCAGCGCGCGATCGACGATGCGGTGACGCAGGCAATGGACAGCGCAACCGACGTGGTCCGCCGCCGGATTGACGAGCTGGGCACGCGCGAGCCCACGATCATCCGTCAGGGCGACACGCGCATCGTCGTGCAGGTGCCCGGCCTGCAGGATCCCGAGCAGCTCAAGGAATTGCTCGGCCAGACCGCCAAGCTCGAATTCAAGCTGGTCGACGGGACTGCGCTGCCGACCGACCTTGCCCAGGGCATCGCCCCTCCGGGTAGCGAGATCGTGCCCTACGCCGCCGGCACGCCGCAGGAAGGCACCGCCATCGCGGTGCGCCGCCTCGGCGGCATTCAGGGCGACAGCCTGACCAATGCGCAGGCCGGGGTCGACCCGCAGAGCAATGCGAACGTCGTCAACATCCAGTTCAACCAGCAGGGCGCGCAACGCTTCGCGCAGCTGACGACGCAGAACGTCAACAAGCCGTTCGCGATCATCCTCGACGGCGAGGTTCTCTCCGCTCCCAATATCAACGAGCCGATCACCGGCGGCCAGGCGCAGATTTCGGGTAGTTTTACCGCCGAAAGCGCCAACTCGCTGGCGATTTCGCTGCGCTCGGGCGCGCTGCCGGTCGACCTGTCGATCGTCGAAGAACGCACTGTCGGGCCGGACCTGGGCGCCGACTCGATCAAGGCGGGCCTGATCGCGATGGGCATCGGCTCGCTGCTGGTCATCGCGCTGATGATCGCGACCTATGGCCGCTTCGGCGTCTATGCGACCTGCGCGCTGTTCATCAACGTGATCATGATCCTGGGCATCATGGCCGCGCTCAACACCACGCTGACCTTGCCCGGCATCGCGGGATTCGTGCTCACCATCGGCGCGGCGGTCGACGCCAACGTGCTGATCAACGAGCGTATCCGAGAGGAGCGCAAGCGAGGGCGGCGCGTGGTCACCGCAGTGGAGAACGGCTACCGCGAGGCGAGCCGCGCGATCTACGACGCCAACATCACCAACTTCATCGCTGGGGTGCTGCTGTTCCTCTTCGGCTCGGGCCCGATCCGCGGCTTCGCGGTGGTCCTGATCATCGGCCTGTTCACCAGCGTCTTCACCGGCGTCACCATGACCCGCATGTGGGTTGCCGGCTGGCTCAAGGCCAAGCGTCCGCGCGAAATCAACATCTGACGGGGCATCGAGAGAAGACCCATGAAACTGCTCAAGCTCGTCCCCGACGATACCAACATCAAGTTCCTGCGCTGGCGCGTGCCCTTCTACATCATCAGCGTGCTGCTGATGATCCTGAGCTGGGTCGCGGTGTTCACGATGGGGCTCAACTACGGCGTCGATTTTGCCGGTGGGCAGGAAGTTCGCCTGACCTTCGAACAGCGCGAGGAAGCGCCGATCCCGCAACTGCGCGATCTGGTCGGCGGGCTCGGCTACGGCGAGCCGGTCGTGCAGGAATTCGGCGAGGCCAACCAGGTCTCGATCCGCGTTCCGCTGCCCGAGGGGACAGAGGATACGCCGGGCGCGGCAACCGCCATCGGCGACAAGGTGATCGCCGCGATCGGCAAGGAATATCCCGGGGTCCGCAAGGACGGTAACGACACCGTGTCGGGCAAGGTCGCGGGCGAATTCCGCACCGCCGCGCTCTACGCGCTGCTCGCCGCGATGCTGGCGATCGCGATCTACATCTGGGTCCGCTTCGAATGGCAGTTCGGCGTCGGCGCGCTGTTCGCGCTGATGCACGACGTGTCGCTGACGATGGGCTTCTTCGCGATCACCCAGCTCGAATTCAGCCTGCAGATCATCGCCGCGATCCTCGCGATCATCGGCTATTCGCTGAACGACACGATCGTCGTGTACGACCGTATCCGCGAGAACCTGAAGAAATTCCGCAAGATGCCGCTGCCCGAGCTGCTCGACCTGTCGGTCAACGAAACGCTTGCCCGTACGATCATGACCTCGCTGACGCTGCTCATCGCGCTGGTCCCGCTGCTGCTGTTCGGCCCGGCGAGCCTGTTCGGCATGGTCGCGGCGATCACGCTGGGTATCTTCATCGGTACCTACAGCTCGATCTACATGGCCGCGCCGATCCTGATCTGGCTGGGCGTGACCAGCACCAGCTTCGTGCCGCAGGAAGGCAAGGCGGACCGGCAGGAAAAGGTCGCACGCGGCGAAGCGTGAGGCTGCTCGTTCTCCGCCAAAGCGGAGGGTGCGCCGGGGTCAGCCCCGTACGATTTCCGAATAGATCCGGTCGAGCGCCTCTGCGTGCTCGGCCCAGCCGAAGCCGTCGACCATCTTCGCCGTGTCCGCGGGCTGGGGCGGGTGGTCGAGCACTAGGCGCACCCCTTGGGCGATGGCAGCAGGATCGCGCGCGACCAGCGCACCCGCCTCCGGGCCGCGCACCAGCTCTCGTGCGCCGCCGACATCGCTGATGACGATGGGCGTGCCGCAGGCGAGCGCTTCGACCCAGGCATTGGCCAGCCCCTCGCTCTCCGAAGGCAGCACCATTGCCTGCGATGCGGAAAGGACCAGCGGCATCAGATCGTGGTCGAGCACCCCGAGAAAATGCACGCGCTGCGCAACCCCCAGTTCCTCCGCCAGCGCACGCAGGTGCGCTTCGTAGGGCCCTTGCCCGACGAGCAGCAGACGCGCCTCGGGCAAGTCCGGCAGCGCGCGAATTACCAGATCTTGCCCCTTGCGCGGGATCAGGGCGCCCACGGTGCACAGGATCGGTTCGTGTTCGGACAGCGGGATGGAGAGCCGTTCGGAAAGCATCCGGCGCAGCCCTTCGTTCTGCAGGGGACGGAAGCGGTCGCGATCGAGCCCGGTATAGTGCACCGCGATTTTCTCGCGCTCCATCCCCAGCGCCGCCATGTCCTCCGCCAGCGCGCCAGAGACCGCCAGCAGTCGCGCGGCCTGCCGGGCAGAGGTGACCATCTTCGTGCGCGCGAAGCCGCGCTCGCCCCAGAAATGGATATCCGAGCCGCGCGCCTTGATCGCCAGCGGCAGGCGCAGGTCCTGCGCGATGGCGGCGGCGGCAGGGCCGTCGGGGTAGAAGAACTGCGCATCGACAATGTCGAAGGGCTGCTGTGCGTGCAGCTTGCGCGCGAGCGGCAGGACGGCACGCGCGATCAGCCACGGGTTCATCCGCGCACCGATCTTGGGGATCAGCGTGAAACGCGGGCGGTGGACCGCCAGGGAGTCGCTTTGCGAGCCGACCGTGGCGCTGGCGAGCGCGCGGTATCGGCCCGCGATCACCGGCGGCAGGCCGATCGGGTTGAGCACGGTCACATGCCAGTCAGGCCGCTCGGCCAGCGCCTCCAGCGAACTCGCCACGAAGGTGCCGAAGCGCGGGTACGCGGCGTTGGGATAGAGCGTGGAGAGCGACAGGAGGCGTTTCGTCGGGCGGGTCATCATGCGTCGCCTATCACAGCGGGCGGACGAGCGTTTCGGCGACAGCGAGCCACGCGGGGTCTTCCACGATTATCTGCTTGCGGCCCGGCTCCGGCGGGAGCAGCGCGAGCCGCCCGGCATTGCTGTCGACGAGCCGCCCGAAGGCAAAGCGGCCCGCCCGGCGCGGCACCAGCACGTCGCGATTGAGCGCGCGCTGCGCCTCCTCCGGTGCGATCTGCCGCAGCCAGAGCTGGTCACCCGTGCGGTAGGGGCCGGTGCTGGCGCCGACCTGCACCACCAAGTGCGTGCCCGCCGCGCCCATTTCGCCCGGGCCGAGTGCCTCGCGCGGGGTTTCGAGCGCGCGTGCGCCGCTCTCGTCGAGCATGGCGACGACGCCGACCGCCTCGCTCGCTTCGGACCGGACGAGCATTTCGAGATCGACCGCGAGCGCGGCTCCGATCCGCTCCATCCACTTGAGCGACAGGTTGCGGGTGCCGGTTTCCAGCCGCCCGATCGTCTGCGCGGTGGTTGGCGGTGCGCAGGCGGCGGCGAGATCGGCGAGGGTCATGCCCTTCTGGCGGCGGATATCGCGGATACGGTTGATCATCGGGCTTTGGTCCGTTCAGGGGTCCGTTCACCGGTTTGGTAAAAATACTTTCCTACAGATCACCACATTTGGCAAGCGAGGGCCATCGCAACAAGGGAGAATTGCACGATGGCACGCGAGCTTGTGGAGCGCGAACTGACCAGCGAAGGCCCCCGTCGCCGTGGCGGCACCCAGCCACGGCGACGCTCGGTCACGGTCAACCTTGCCGAGAGCCCGCTGTCGTGGCTGCACGCGCGCGGCCACCTGTCGGACCGGCTGTTCGACGCGGGCGAGCGGCTGCGTGCCGATTACGAGCGCGCCCAGCTCAGCCCCTCGGTCACGATGCGGTGGGACCCGGTCCGGATCAGGGGCGGGACGGATGCAGGGCTTTCCCCGACAGAGCGGCAGATCGCGGCGAAGGCGCGGTTCGACGGGGCGATTGGTGCCGCGGGCAGCGGTCTGGCGGACATCCTGTGGCGCGTCGTGTGCGCGTGCGAGGGACTACCCGATGCAGAGCGCGCGCTCCACTGGCCCGCGCGATCGGGCAAGCTGGTGCTCAAGCTGGCGCTGGAGCGCGTGGCGGACTTCTATCGCATCGCGTGAGAGGCGTGTTTTTTCGTCCTTGGACTGTGTGTCAGGTGTGTCAGGGCGTGCGGGAAGGGGCTGTGGTTAATGCCCGCCCGGATCGCTTGGCCGCGCCGGAGATTGTCACGGTAGTTATCTGCACGACAAAGGATCCGATGCCATGAAGCTCTACTATTCGCCCGGCGCATGCAGCCTCGCCAGCCATATCGCCCTGATCGAGGGCGGGTTCGATCACGAGACCGTCAAGGTCGATCTCTCGAAGCACGAGACCGAGCATGGCGAGGATTTCTACCAGATCAGCCCGCGCGGCTACGTGCCCGCGATCGTGACCGACGAATATGGCCTGTTGACCGAGAATCCGGCGGTGCTGACCTTCATCGCCGATCGCACCGCCGCGCTGCCGATGGGCGAAGACCTCTATCGCCTGCTCGAATGGATCGGCTTCATCGGTACCGAGATCCACAAGGCCTATGCCCCGCTGTTCGGCGGGGCCGAGGGTGACGCAAAGGAGAAAGCGAAGAAGACCGTCGCGAAGAAGTACCAGCTGACCGAAACGCTGATGGACGGGCGCGAATGGCTGGTGGGCGATGGCCCCACCGTTGCGGACAACTACCTGTTCGTGACGCTGCTCTGGGCGAAGAAGATGGGCGTCGAAGTGCCGCAGTCGCTGGCCGACTACCGCGAACGCAACCTCGCGCGCGATGCGGTGAAAAAGGCGATGGCGGACGAGGGGCTGGGCTAGGCGAGAGCTTCGCGCACGCGCCGCTGCACTTCGGGGACCAGTTCGTCCTCGAACCACGGGTGGTTGCGCATGAACATCGTGGATCGCCACGAGGGGTGGGGCAGGGGGATCGCCTCCCCGAACTCGCGCCAGTTGGCGATCCGCTCGGCCATCGTCTGCCGCCGCGTCTCCGGAAGGTAGCGCTTCTGGGCATAGGTGCCGACCAGCAGCGTCAACCGGTCCTCGGGCAGTGTGGCCAGCACGCGCTCGTGCCACAGCGGCGCGCATTCGGGGCGTGGCGGCTTGTCCCCGCCGCTGGCCTTGCCGGGGTAGCAGAAACCCATCGGCACGATCGCGACGATCGCGGGGTCGTGCAGCTGTTCGTAGCTGAGTCCGGTCCATTCGCACAGGCGCTCGCCGCTCTTGTCGTCCCACGGAATGCCGCTCGCATGGACCTTGCTGCCCGGTGCCTGCCCGATGATGAGGATGCGACTGGTGGCGGAGAACTGTGCGACGGGGCGGGGCGTGAACCCGAGAGCGGTCTTGCACACCCGGCACGCGGCGATCTGTCGGTGCAGCGCCTCTACGCTGTCGGCTGGGCTCAACCTTCCACCCGTTCGGCGAGCGCCAGCCAGCGCTCCTCGGCCGCGTCCTTCTCGCTGCGCGCGTTCTCGATCCCGCGCATGATGTTGGCGAAGCGCTGCGGGTCCCTGGTGTACAGCTCGGGGTCAGCGAGGATCTCCTCGCCGCGCGCGATGGCCAGCTCCAGCTCCTCGATCCGCTCGGGCAGCGCCTCGTAATCGCGCTGGTCCTTGTAGGAGAGCTTGTCGGCGCGCGGTGGGGGCGGGGCTGGCGCGGGAGCGGCGGCCTTGGTGGTCGGCTTCGCCTTGCCCACGACGGGCTGGCGGCGCTTCGCCACCCAATCCTCGTACCCGCCCGCGACGATATCGACCTTGCCCGACCCGTCGAGGCCGAGCGTGACGGTGACGGTGCGGTCGAGGAAGTCGCGGTCGTGGCTGACGATCAGCACGGTGCCGTCGTAGTCCGCGATCACCTCTTGCAAGAGGTCGAGCGTTTCGAGGTCGAGATCGTTGGTCGGCTCGTCCAGCACCAGCAGGTTGGAAGCGCGGGCGAACTCGCGCGCCAGCAGCAGGCGCGACTTCTCGCCGCCCGAGAGGATGTCGACCTTCGTATCGACGATGCCCGGATCGAACAGGAACTCCTTGAGGTAGCCCTGCACGTGCTTACGAATGCCGCGAACGTCGATCCAGTCGCCACCTTCCGCCAGCACCTGCCGCACGGTCCTGCCTTCGCCGAGCAGGCTGCGCTGCTGGTCGATCATCACGCCGGTCAGCGTCTTGGCGATGTCCACCGTGCCGTTGTCGGGCTCAAGCTCGCCGGTGAGCATCTTGAGCAGCGTGGTCTTGCCCGCGCCGTTTGCGCCAACGATCCCGATCCGGTCGCCGCGCTGGATGCGCAGGCTGAAGTCGCGGATGATCGTGCGCTCGCCCCCGTCGGGCAGGGCGTAGGATTTGGAGACATGATCGGCGACGATCACCGACTTGCTCTTGAAGTCCTCTTCGGTCGCCAGCTTCAACTTGGCGGTGCCGGTGGTGTCGATCATCGACGCGCGTTGCGCACGCATCTGCCACAGCTTCTCCAGCCGGCCCTGGTTGCGCTTTCGCCGCGCGGTCACTCCGCGTTCCAGCCAATGCGCCTCCAGCTTCAGCTTCGCGTCGAGCTTCTCAGCCGCGCGCGCTTCCTCGGCATAGACAGCCTCTTCCCACGCCTCGTATCCGCCGAAGCCGACTTCCTTGCGGCGCATGGTTCCGCGGTCGAGCCACAGCGTCGCCCGGGTCAGGCGCTTGAGGAAGGTACGGTCGTGGCTGATGACGATGAACGCGCCGTTGTAGCGGTCGAGCCAGCCTTCCAGCCAGTCGATCGCGGCGAGATCGAGGTGGTTGGTCGGCTCGTCCATCAGCAGCAGGTCGGGGTCCTGCGCCAGCGCGCGAGCAATCTGCGCACGGCGCCGCTCGCCCCCGCTGGCGCCCTTGGACTCGCGGCTCATGTCGATGCCCAGTTGGCCTGCGATTGCTTCCACCTCGTGCTGCGCGGGGGGATGATCGCCGCCCAGCGCAAAATCCATCAGCGTGGCGTGGCCGGTAAGATCGGGGTCCTGCTCCAGCACGACGATCCGCGTGCCGGGCTTTACCTTGCGCTGGCCCTGGTCGGCTTCCAGCCGATTGTCGATCAGCCGGAACAGCGTGGATTTGCCCACGCCATTGCGCCCGATCAGCGCCAGCCGGTCGCGCGGGCCGATGTGCAGGTCGATATTGTCCTGGTTCGGGCCGCCGAACAGCCAGCGTCCGCCCTGCTGCAGGCCGAGATTCTCCCAGGAAAGAATTGGAGGCTGAGCCATTGTTGCGGCGAGTTAAGGCGCGCGTGCCTATCCCACAAGCCTTCCCGGAAGCTCGGCTTGCGGGTAACAGTTTAAAGAGCATCCTTCTTGGGAGAATATCGATGATCCGCACTGCAATCGTTCCGATGGCGCTGGCCGCTTCCGCACTGGCGGCAAGCCCCGCGCTGGCTGCCGAGATTCAGGTGCAGGCCACCGGTCCGGTGATCGAGCTGCAGGTCAACGAGCAGGTCGAAGTCGAACCCGATGTCGTCAACATGAGCGCGGGCGTGACCAACGAGGCGATGACCGCGCAGGAGGCGCTGTCGCAGAACTCGGCGCAGATGCAGCGCGTGATCGACCGCTTGCGCTCGCTTGGCATTCCCGAGCGTGACATCCAGACGACCCGGATCAATCTGGGCGCGCAGTTCGATTACGATCAGGAGGCCCGCAAGCAGGTCTTCCGCGGCTATCAGGCATCCAATCAGGTGCGCGTCACGCTCAGGAATACGGACCGCGTCGGTGCGGTGCTCGATGCGCTGGTGCAGGCGGGCGCAACGGACATCAACGGGCCCAGCTTCTCCGTTTCGGACGATACCGCAGCGAAGGCCGAGGCACGCAGGCGCGCGATGGAGCGCGCACGTGCAATGGCTCTGGATTACGCGCGGGTCGCCGGATATTCGAACGTGCGCGTGTTGCAGATTGCCGAGAGCGTGAGCGGCCCGGTGCGTGAATACGCCGCCGACAGTTTCCGGGTGAAGGCGCAAAGCGCAGGCGCGCCGCCGATCCAGCCCGGCATGGTGGAAACCGGCGTGACCGTCAGCGTCACCTACGAAGCGGTGAATTGAGCGACATAGGAGAGCTGGCATTCATAAAATGAGGCGGATTTCTGAACAGATGGCAACCACAGGCATTCAGAGGCTATTCAATGGCCCTGCGTCATGTGGGTTTGCACGATGAAACGGATATTCGCCTCCCTCCTGCTCGGTTGCGCTCTTGCCGCAACGCCTGCGCCGGTCCTTGCCCAGAGCAATTCGGCGCAGGAAGCGGCGCGGCGCGATACGCAATCGGGCAAGGCGCTGCCGCTGCGTCAGATCGAGGCGATCGTGTTCGGCACGCTGAATGCGCCGCTCTGCTCCAATTCGCAGAACAACGGCAATTGTTACGAATATCTCGGCCCTGCCTACGATCCCAACGCAGTCGCCTATCGGCTCAAGTTCATGCGCAACAGCCGCGTCACCTTTGTCGATATCGACGCGCGCACCGGGCGCGTGCTGAACCGTGCACGATAAGCAATCGGCGGGAATTTCGGGCCGTGTTGTTGACGATGACGCGCCATTCGCTCCAAGGAGCGACCTTGCCAGTGACCTCTGGGCCAATGACCTCTGGGAAAGTGACGAGGAAAAGACGCCGATGCGCATCCTGATCGTGGAAGACGAGCCGACGCTGGGCCAGCAGCTCAAGTCGACGCTGGAACAGAATGGCTATGCGGTCGACCTGTCGACCGACGGGGAAGACGGGCACTATCTGGGTTCGACGGAGGATTACGACGCCGTGATCCTCGACCTCGGCCTGCCCGAGATCGACGGGCTCACCGTGCTCGGCATGTGGCGCAAGGAAGGCCGCAGGTTCCCGGTGCTGGTGCTGACCGCGCGCGACAGCTGGAGCGACAAGGTCGCCGGGCTGGATGCGGGTGCCGACGATTACCTCGCCAAGCCGTTCCAGACCGAGGAACTGATCGCCCGCCTGCGCGCGCTGATCCGCCGTGCTTCGGGCAATACCAGCAGCGAACTGACCGCCGGCGACGTGCGGCTGGACACGCGCTCGGGCCGCGTCACGCGCGGTGGCGACCCGGTGAAGCTGACCGCGCAGGAATACAAGCTGCTGAGCTACCTGATGCACCACAAGGGCAAGGTGGTCAGCCGCACCGAGCTGATCGAGCATATCTACGATCAGGATTTCGACCGCGATTCGAACACGATCGAGGTCTTCGTCACCCGCATCCGCAAGAAACTGGGCGCGGAAGTCATCACAACGATCCGTGGCCTTGGCTACAGCCTCGACGACCCCGCCGACGCCCCCCGCGCCTGACGCTGCGCCCGGCGCGGGCAAGCCGTCGGGCCAGTCGGGCAGGCGCGATCCGCGCGCGCCCGACCTCGTGGCGGGAGAGGCCTATATCGAGCGGGTCCGCAACTTCGTCGCCCCGCATACCGGCAGCCTGACCTGGCGGATGATCGCCATTTCGGCGGTGTGGATCATCGTGCTGCTGCTGGGCGGGGGGATCGCGCTCGATCGCACGATGACGAGCCTCGTCGAAAGCAATTTCGATACCCAGCTCAACAACAACCTGACCGCGCTGATCGCGTCTGCCGAAATCGAGCCGGATGGGGTGGTGTGGTTGAGCCGCCCGATGGGCGACCAACGCTTCATGGAGCCCAATTCGGGCCTCTATTACCAGATCAGCCCCGCGAACGAGTCGGTCAATCTGAACGACGTCGATGACATCCTGCCCTCGCGATCGCTGTGGGATCAGGCGCTCGCGGTGAGGACTTCGCCAGAGAACGAGGTGCTCTATTTCGACAGCCGCCAGTTCGACGGCGAGCCGCTGCGGATTGCGCAGCGCGACGCGATCCTGCCCGGCAGCGACACCCGCTGGACCTTCGCCGTCGCATCCTCGCGCCACGAGATCGACGCGCAGATCGACCGCGTGCGGCGGATTCTCGTCATCAGCTTCGTCATCCTCGGCTTCGGGCTGATGGTGCTCGTCTACCTGCAAAGCTACATCGGCCTGCGTCCGCTGCGGCGGATCGAGGCGGCGATCCAGCATATCCGCACCTCGGGCAGCAACCGGGTGACCGACCCTCTCCCGCTCGAAGTGCAGCCGCTGGTGCAGGAATTGAACATGCTGCTCGAACATTCGGAGCGGCAGGCGGAGGAGGCGCGCACGCATGCGGGCAACCTCGCGCACGCGCTCAAGACGCCGCTGACCGTGGTCAACAACGCCGCGACCGCGCACGCCCCCGACCTGGCCGATACGGTGATCCGCGAGGCGCGTACGATGCGCCGCCATGTCGACCACCACCTCGCCCGCGCGCGCGCCGTGGGCCGCCGCGCGACCGGCCACGCGCAGACGCCCGTATGGGAAAGCGCGGAGGCGGTGCGCCGCGCGGTCGAGCGGCTCTATCCCGATGTCCGCTTCGACATCGACGGATCGAAGGAGGCCAAGGTCTCCATCGAGCGGCAGGACCTCGACGAAATCATCGGCAACCTGATCGAGAACGCGGCCAAATATGGCGGCGGTAGCGTGTTCGTGACGATCGATGCGGAGCCCGACGACAAGCGCTGCGTGCTGTGGATCGAGGATGACGGGATGGGCATCCCCGAGGAAAAGCGCGTCGAAATCTTCGATCGCGGCGCGCGGCTCGATACAGGCAAGCCGGGCACCGGGCTGGGCCTCGCCATCGTGCGCGACGTGGCGGAGATCTACGGCGGATCGGTCGACCTGGCCGAGAGCGAGGACCTGGGCGGGCTGCTGGTGCGCCTGTCGCTGCCGCGCGCCTGAGCTGCGCGATGCGCCTTCTGCCAGCCCCCATGCAAGGCCGACGTGCCTTGCCTGCAACACCGCGTGTCCGTTCTGCGCTTGAATTGATCGACCGGCTTGGCCAAAGCAGGCTCCGATGACCGCCGAGATCGTTCCTTTCGCCAAAGCATCCGGCGGGCCAGAGGCCTCGATCGACGCGATGCTCTCGCTCACCGCCTCTGGCATGAACGCGGTCAACGCCGTGATTCTCGACCGGATGCAGAGCGAAATTCCGCTGATTCCGCGCCTTGCCGGGCACCTGATATCGGGCGGGGGCAAGCGCCTGCGCCCGATGCTGACGCTCGCGGGGGCGGAGCTGGTCGGCTATAACGGCACGCGCCACCACAAGCTCGCGGCGGCAGTCGAGTTTATCCACACCGCCACGCTGCTGCACGACGATGTGGTTGACGGCAGCGAGATGCGGCGGGGCAAGGCGGCGGCGAACATCATCTTCGGCAACCCGGCGACCGTGCTGGTCGGCGATTTCCTGTTCAGCCGCGCGTTCGAGCTGATGACCGAGGATGGCAGCCTCAAGGTGCTGAAAATCCTCTCCTCCGCCAGCGCGATCATTGCCGAGGGCGAGGTCGCGCAGCTCACCTCGCAGCGCAAGATCAGCACCAGCGAGCAGCGCTATCTCGACATCATCGGCTCGAAAACCGCCGCGCTGTTCGCCGCCGCCAGCCGCATTGCGGCGGTGGTCGCCGAATGCAGCGACGCGGAGGAGCAGGCGCTCGACGATTACGGGCGCAACCTCGGCATCGCGTTCCAGCTGGTCGACGACGCGCTCGACTATTCTTCCGACGCCGCCGAGATGGGCAAGGACCGGGGCGACGACTTCCGCGAAGGCAAGATGACGTTGCCGGTGATCCTCGCCTACGCGCGCGGCGACGCGGAGGAACGCAAGTTCTGGGAGGCCGCCATCCTCGGCCACCGCACCTCCGACGAAGACCTCGCCCACGCGGTATCGCTGGTCGAACGCCACGACTGCGTCACCGCCACCCGCGACCGCGCCCAGCACTTCGCTCAGAGAGCAGCGGATGCGCTGTCGATCTTCCCCGACGGCAAGGCGCGCGAGGCGATGGTCGAGGCCGCACACTTCGCGGTGGCGCGAGGGTTTTAGGGCAACTTGTAAAAAATATTCGACATTATCCCCTTCGCATACGGAAATTGCGGGAGACGTCGAATGCTCCTAGATAGATGCCTTCGAATCAGGAGGTTTTATGGATTCGTCAGAGGCCGAGCATGTGATGGGTTTCGACGTTTCTCGAACGTGGGCAACCAAAGTTTCGGTGCACCAGAGCGGCTCATTAGCTTTGCTCATTTTTCGAGAAGCGGCGAGAGTCACGATAGAGGACGAGGACGGAAAGCAAACTTCGGAAGAGGTCGAGCGGAATGTCGCGAGCGTTCTTATGACCCAAGAGAACGCAACAATATTCGGCAAGATATTATCGGAGAACTTCCCGGTAGAAGCCGACGAAGACACTGGCGATGGCGACTAACCCCGAGGACGCTCAAGCGGGCGGCAATGTGCTGTGGCTTCCAGTTTCAGCACAAGACTTTGGTAGCGCCCAATGGAGCCGGGGGGCCACTAGCTCCAAAACGGGTGGCACGCCGCCCTCGGGTGGGGAGCCAGATATGAGCACCCGCTTAGATAGACTGGAGCACCATCGCACATGGCTTTGGAGGGTTCTGGCGGGAGCGATAAGCTTGGCTACTGCCGCGATAGTCGGTAGCTTCTTCATCCTTGACGACAGAATCCAAGATCGTTTCGACGTAGCCGACGATCGGAACCGCGAGATTTCGAAAGATATTAGCGAGATCAAGACGGACATTGCCGTTCAAAATCGGGGTATAGAGGAACTTCTCAACCGTGACAAACAACCTGAAGGCAGCGTTAAAGGAAGGTAAGCTCGGCGGGTTCATCGCGGGGCACGAAGGTGAAACGGGCGATGCTGACGCCTTCGAGGCTATTTTGCGTTCAATGGCCGCAACGTCGAAAGCAGAGCCGGAAGCATCGTCTCGGGATCAAAGCGACGATTGAAGCGAAATTCGGCTTCCTTCGCGTATTTCCAGAGGTGCTTGCCGCTCACGTGAATGTGAGTGCCGTTGATCGACCTCTTTAGCTGTGACCAGAAACCTTCGATGGTCTGCACATGCGAGCCCGTGGCGCTGACGTATTCACCTGCGTTATGGTTCACGCGATCATGCTCATAGCCGAGGTCGCCGAGCACGCGGTAGCTGTGCAGGTGGTCGGTATGCACCTTCGTGCCCTCGATCACGTTGGCGACGATAGCAGGCACCAGAGTAGCCCGGCGCTGGTCAGGAACGACAGTGGTGACAATTTGACCGCCCCGCTCGGCCATGCCGAGAACCACCGTTTTGTTTTCGAGGTGACGACCGGGCTTGCCGCCCCGCACTTTGCCACCCACCAGCGTTTCGTCGATTTCGACTTCTTTGCCGATCCCGCCAATGGGGCGTTCCCCGTCAACGTCTGCCATGTGCTCGCGGATTTTGTCGGCCATGCGCCACGCGGTCTTGTAGGTAACGCCTAGCTGGCGCTCCAATTCCTTCGCAGCGACGCCGTTGCGGGTCGTGGTGAAGAGGTAGATCGCATAGAACCACAGTTGCAGCGGTGTGCGGGTCTTTTCGAAGGGGGTACCCACGGTCGGGTGCAGGTGGTGGCCGCACCACTGGCACGAATAAGCGCGCTCCGCTTTGATGCGGAACCACTTGGAAGCCTTCTCGCACTTGGGGCACTCGAAGCCCTGCCCGAAACGGACCTCAAACAGATGGTTCAAGCAGGTCTCATCGTCGGGAAAGCGGCGGAAGAACTGGGCGATGGTTTGAGGCTTCGTCATGCCTCATTTTATGCCAGAAACCGTTACGTATGGCAAGGGGATAATGTCGAAAATGTTCGACATCTCGCTCGTACCCTCCTATGTAGAAAATGTTCTACATAACAGAGGAGATTCGCAGCATGTCGTTCAGGGAAAAATCCGCGTGGGTCATGGGGGCGATAATGCTCGCCACTGGCGTGTTCTATGCGCAGCTGGTTGCGGGGGCGCCGCAGGCTCCGGTGATCGGGCCGCTGATCCCCTATGTGCTGGCGGTGGTCGTGTTCTCGATCGTCGCGCAGGTCGGGCTCGCCATTGCCTCTCCGAAGGAAGCCAACGCCCCCGCCGACGAGCGGGAGCGGTCCGCCATCGATCGTGCGGGCAACTGGTCGGGCGTGGTGCTGGGCTTCGGCGTCGTGTCCGCGATCATCATGTACATCGGCGGGTGGACCGCGACCATGCTGGTCCACGCCATCGTCGGCGCGCTGATCGTCTCGACGGTCGCTGAATACGCGCTGCAGATCTACTTCTTCCGCAGGGCCGTGTGATGGGCAAACGCCCGCCGATCACCAACCGCGTGCGCGAGCTGCGCGAGGAGCACGGGAAGCTGAGCCAGGCCGCGCTGGGCGAGGCGGTGGGGGTGACGCGCCACACGATCATCGCGATCGAACAGGGGCGCTACTCCCCCAGCCTGGAGACCGCCTTCCGCATCGCGCGCCTGTTCGGCGTGGGGGTGGAGGATGTGTTCGGATGGGAGGGGTAGATGGAGGTGTACCCGAAATTGTCCGTCGCCCCTGCGCAGGCAGGGGCCCATCCGCCGATTGTGGGTCGCAATGAGTTCGGAAACGGTGGGCGAGCTCTTGGGCTGGCAATGAAATGCCAATCGATCGATTGTCTGGACCCCTGCCTGCGCAGGGGTGACGGACTGGTCTAGGGGGCGCCGCAATGCCCGGCGACACCTAATCTTGGCCCCTGCCTTCGCAGGGGTGACGGACTGGGTTAGAGGCGGGGCAATGTCCGACGAGTCCAGCTTCCCCATCCACGCCGTATTGCCGGAGCTGAAGGCCGCGCTGGCGGGCGGGCCCAACGCGGTGCTGGTCGCGCCGCCGGGGGCGGGCAAGACCACCGCGGTCGCGCCTGCGCTGCTGGGCGAGGACTGGTGCACCGGCGAAATCCTGCTGCTCTCGCCCCGCCGCGTCGCCGCGCGTGCGGCTGCCGAGCGGATGGCGGCGATGCTGGGGGAAAAGCCGGGCGAGACCATCGGCTACCTCACCCGGCTCGACTCGAAACGCTCTGCAAAGACGCGCGTAACCGTCTTGACCGAGGCGATTTTTCTCAACCGGATCGTTGCCGATCCCGAGCTGCCGGGTGTCTCTGCCGTGCTGTTCGACGAGGCGCACGAGCGGCATCTCGACAGCGATTTCGGCCTCGCGCTGGCGCTTGAGACGCAGGGCGTGCTGCGCGAGGATCTGCGGCTGCTGGTCATGTCCGCCACGCTCGACGGAGAGCGCTTCGCCGGGCTGATGCCAAATGGAGAAGGCGCCTGCCCGGTGATCGAGAGCGAGGGGCGCAGCCATCCCCTGCGGGTCGAGTGGCTGGGTTCGAGCGGCACGCAGCGCTTCGAGGACGCGATGGCCGATGCGGTGACGCAGGCCTGGCGGGCGGAGCAGGGTGATATCCTCGCCTTCCTGCCCGGCGTGCGCGAGATCGAGCGGGTGCGCGAGCGGCTGGAGGAGCGCTTGCGCGGCGCGGTGATCCTGCCGCTACACGGGCAGGTCGATCCCGCAGGTCAGCGCGCCGCGATCCGCCGCGACGCCGATGGCCGTCGCCGGATCGTGCTCGCGACGGCGATTGCGGAAACCTCCCTGACGCTCGATGGCGTGACCGTGGTGGTCGATGGCGGGCTGTCTCGGCGTGCGGAATATGATCGCGCGGCGGGCGGCAACCGGCTGTTGACGGTCCAGGCCTCGCAGGCTTCGGCCACGCAGCGGGCAGGGCGCGCGGCGCGGCAGGCGCCGGGGGTGGCTTATCGCCTGTGGGCAGAGGCGGCGCATGCAGGACGCCGCGCGTTCGAGCCGCCCGAGATCGCCACCAGCGACCTCGCGCCGCTGGTGCTGACGCTGGCCAAGTGGGGTGAGAGCGATCCTGCCCATCTGCGCTGGCTCGATCCGCCGCCCGCCGCCTCTCTGGCGACCGCGCGTGAAGAGCTGCGCGCGCTCGGTGCGCTCGATGGGGAGGGGCGGATTACGCCACAGGGCGAGGCGATGGCGCAATTGCCGCTCGACCCAGCGGGCGCGGCGATGGTGCTGTTCGGCGCGCGGCATGGCTGCGCAGAACGTGCGGCGCGGCTCGTATTGCTATTGCAGGAGCGCGGGCTGGGCGGTCGCGGGGAGGATCTGGAGGCGCGCCTCTCGCGCTGGAATGGCGAGCGGGGCGGGCGTGCGGACGCCAGCCGCAAGCTGGCGGCGCGGTGGGCTGCTGCCGCACAGAAACACATTCTCGCTCACCCTGAGCTTGTCGAAGGGTCGTCCTCTCTTTCGCGTACCGGATCGAAGAAGAAGGACGGTCCTTCGACAAGCTCAGGACGAGCGGGCGAGATGCCACCACTCGCCATCATCCTCGCCGCCGGTCGCCCGGGCTTCGTCGCAAAGCGCCGCAATGCTTCGGGGGAGGACTGGCTGGCCGCGAACGGGCGTGGCTATCGGCTTGACCCGGCATCCCCGGTCGCGCGCGCAGAATATTGCGTGATCGGTGACGCGCAGGGATCGGCACAAGGCGCGCGGATCACCTCTGCCGCCGCGCTTGAAGAAGCGGACCTGCGCCAGTGGCTGGGCGAGCGGATTGCATTGCACCGGACGCTGCGCTGGACCGGCGAACGGGTCGAGGCGCGGCGCGAGGAGCGGCTCGGGGCGCTGATGCTCTCCAAGGGACCGGACCCGGAGCCCGACATGGACGCGGTGCAGGCGCTGCTTGTGGACAAGGCTCTGGACAAGCTGGGGGAACTCCTGCCCGCTGCATTGCTCGCCCGCGCGCGTTTTGCGGGGATCGAGGGGCTCTCCACCGAGGCGCTGCGCGAAACCGCCGAACTCTGGCTCGCGCCCTTGCTCGCCGGTCGCCGCGATCTCGCGGTGAGCAAAGGCAAGCTGGTCGATGCTGTGCTCGGCCAGCTCGACTGGAACGACCGCCAGCGGCTCGACGAGGCCGCCCCGCGCGAATTCACCTCGCCCGCAGGCACGCACCACGCGATCGACTACGACGGGCAGGACGCGCCCGCCGTCGAAGTGCGCGTGCAGGCGCTCTACGGGCTCGACCGCCATCCGATGATCGGGCCCAAGGGACAAGGCACGCCGCTGCTGCTCAAGCTGACCAGTCCTGCGGGGCGCCCGGTGCAGGCGACGCGCGATCTGCCCGCGTTCTGGCGCGGCAGCTGGGCCGATGTGCGCAAGGACATGAAGGGCCGCTATCCCAAGCACCGCTGGCCCGACGAGCCATGGGCCGAGGTTGCCAGCCTCAAGACGAAGAATGCCTTTTCACGCGGCCAAGGCTGAATTAGGGAGATCGCCATGGCAGCCAGAATCTACCAGCGACCCAAGAACGCGATGCAGTCCGGCAAGGCGCGGACCGACGAGTGGGTGCTCGAATTCGAGCAATCCGAAGCGCGGCGGCCCGACCCGCTGATGGGCTGGACCGGCAGCGGCGATACGCAGGCGCAGGTCATCCTGACCTTCCCGAGCAAGGACGAGGCGAAGGCCTATGCCGAGAAATACGGCATCGCCGCGCGCGTGCACGCGACCCCGCCCAAGACGCTCAAACTGCAGGCCTACGCCGACAATTTCCGCTGATCCGGTCGACTGAGCTTGGCGACCGGGCCGGTGCCCGGATCGGTCAGGTTACGGTATAAGCCGCTTCGTCCATCATGTCGCTTGGGTTCATTCCGCGCACCGGATTGGGGATGGCACCCTGCCAGCTGGCTTCGCCCGATTTCACCGCTGCGCGGCAATCGTCGGCGTCGTGGCCGATATCCTCTACCAGATAGATCATGGCATCGGCGTAATCGCCGGTGAAGCGGATGTCGTCGCACTCGCCATCATGCGCAAAATCGCTGGCATTGTCGCCGTAGGAGATGTCCGAGACGGAAGCAGGCTCGACGTACCAGGGGTTGAGGCTGACGGTGCCTTTCTTCAGGGCGGCGCTGCAATCGGCGGCATCGCGGCCGATGCTGTCGGTCAGCAGGGCAGAGGCCATGCCTTCACCGACCAGGCGCGGATCGTCGCACTCGCCGTCATCGGCGAAGGGGCCGTCATTGGCGCCCAGGTCGATCGGTGCGGCCTTCATGGCTGCCACGGGCATCGCCGCCAGCGCCACGGCTGCTCCGGCCAACACGCACTGCTTCATCATCCCCACTCTCCTTGCCATGAAAACCGCAGGTTAAGGCGCTGTGGCGAAGCTGGCAATCGGGCGTTTGCAGACCATTGCAATCCGCCCGCAGTGACGACATATGGGGCGCGGGAGTCGGGTGGACGTTTGCGTTCGCTCACCGGGTCAGGTCCGGAAGGAAGCAGCCCAGGTGAATTGCGACGGGTCGCTCGGCTCCTTTTTCTTGGGCGGTACCAGCCCATCTCCCCCTCCCAGCCACCCGATCATGCATCGCAACCCTGTCGGGTGGCTGGGAGGGGGAGTGGGCCGGAGCCGATAGGAGGCTGTCGCTCGGCTCCTTTTTCTATTCTGCCGACACCTTCATGCGTGAGCGTGCCTCGTTGCGCGATCCGGTCGCATCGGTCAGCCCGGCGACCTTGCCGAGACCCCACAGCGGCATATTTCCGTAGATCGTCTCGTAGCGACCGGCGTCGATGGCGTAGGTCTCATGAAAGATGCCCACAGTCCCGTCGCTGCCAACTGCCTTGTTGAAGGCGACCCAGGCGGGCCAGTGCTGCTGGTCGCGATCGCGGGCATAGGCTTCGAGGCTGTCGAAATCGCGCCAGTATTGCAGCAGGCACACCTGCCGCAGCCCGGCGAGCATGTTCTGGCTTCCCAGAAATCCACTCTCGGGATTCCTCGCCAGTTCCTCCAGCATCGGGGGCATCGCCTTGAGAACGGGCAGCCACTTGCCGACCTTGTGGAAGTGGTTGATCCGCATGCCGATAACGAAAACGACCAGCGGACCGGAGAATTTTGCGGTCTTGCGCCCTGCTATCACACCCATTTCCGTACCTCCTGATGGCCAATCAGTTGCTTTTTAAAACCTAAAAGTCAAGCTTCGACAAAGCCGTCCGCCACGCCTAGATTGAACGCACATGCCCGATTCCGATCTGCCCGATAGCGAAACCGAAACGCCCAGCGCCGCCGAACTGGAGGCGGCAGGGCAGAATTCGATGTTCGGCAACGCCGCCGAAGAGCCGCTGGCTGCGCCCGATCCGCAACCTGTTGCGGCCCCCGATCCTGCGCAGCCCTACCGCGTGCTCGCGCGCAAATATCGCCCGCAGACCTTCAGCCAGCTGATCGGCCAGGAGCCGATGGTGCAGACGCTGGCCAACGCAATCCGGCGCGACCGGCTGGCGCATGCCTTCCTGATGACCGGCGTGCGCGGGGTGGGGAAGACCTCGACCGCGCGGCTGATCGCCAAGGCGCTGAACTGCATCGGGCCGGATGGCGAGGGCGGGCCGACGATCGACCCTTGCGGTGTGTGCGAGCCGTGCCGCGCGATTGCCGAGGGACGCCATATCGACGTGATCGAGATGGACGCCGCGAGCCATACCGGCGTCGACGATGTGCGCGAAATTATCGAGGCGGTGCGCTACGCAGCGGTCAGCGCGCGCTATAAGATTTACATCATCGACGAAGTTCACATGTTGTCGCGCAATGCTTTCAATGCCTTGCTGAAGACACTTGAGGAACCGCCGAGCCATGTAAAATTCCTCTTCGCGACCACCGAGGTAGAAAAGCTGCCGGTCACCGTTCTCAGCCGCACCCAGCGTTTCGACCTGCGGCGTATCCCCAGCGAGCGGCTGGCGGAGCATTTCGCGTGGGTCTGCTCGCAGGAGGGTGTGTCTGCCGAGCCCGAGGCGCTCGCGCTGGTCGCGGCGGCGGCCGAAGGTTCGGTGCGCGACGGTCTCTCCATTCTCGATCAGGCGATTGCCCATGCCGATCTCGACGATGGCGTCGACGGGGGATCGAAGGTCACCGCAGCGCGCGTGCGCGACATGCTCGGCCTTGCCGATGCGGGCGCGCAGCGGCGGCTGCTCGCCGCGATCCTCGAAGGCGAGCCCAAGGCGATGCTCGACGCGGTGGCCGATCAGTATGCGCTGGGGGTCGAGCCGCTGGCGCTGATGCGATCGCAGATGGAGATCGTCCACCGTATCACCGTGATGCAGATCGGCGGTGCAATGCCCGATCTTGCGGGTGAGGAGGAGCGCAGCCAGTTGTCCGACTGGGCGGCGCGGCTCACCCCCGGCCAGCTGCACCGGATGTGGCAGCTGCTGCTGAAAGGTTTTGACGAGGTGCGCACTGCGCCCGATCCGCTGGTTTCCGCGCAGATGGCGCTGCTGCGGCTGATCCACGCCGCCGACGCGCCCGATCCGGGTTCGCTCATCAGGCGGATGGAGGAACTGGCCAAGGGTATCCCCGCAGCGGCGGCAACGACTGCGCCTCAATCCAGCGAATCCGCCGGGCCCGCTGCAACCGCAACTGCCACTCCAGGACCCGCCGACTTCGCCGCGCTCGTCGCCAAGGTCGAGGATGCGGGCGAATATATCGCTGCGAGCATCATGCGCTTGCAGATGCGCGTCATATCGCTTGAAGATGGCGCGATAACCTTCGCTCGCGCGCCCGAGTTCAAGGACCGGATCGAAGCCGAATTGCGCCCCGCGCTGGCCAAGGCCACCGGGCGCCAATGGGTGCTGACCGAGGTTTCCGATCCCGCCGCTCCGCCGAGCATGGCCGAGGCCGAACAGGCGCAGGCCGCCGCGCTGCGCGATGCGATGGAGAACCACCCCCTGATGCAGGCGGCACGCGCCGCCTTCCCCCAGGCCGAACTGCTCGACGAGAGCGAGCAGGGCACGGCCGCGAACCCCCGCCAATGGAGCAAGCAAGCATGAAGTCGATGGAAGAGATGATGGCCGCCGCGCAGAAGGCTGCCGAGACGATCCAGAACCAGATGGGCGACGCGCAGGCGAAGCTCGATTCGATCGAAGTCGAAGGCACTGCCGGGGGCGGGCTGGTCAAGGTGCGCTGCACCGCGCGCGGCCGCATGCTGGGCGTCGCGATCGACGACAGCCTGATGAAGCCCGAAGAAAAGCAGATGTTGGAAGACCTGGTCGCCGCCGCGTTCAACGATGCGCGTGGAAAGGCGGATCGCGTGTCGGGTGAAGAGATGCAGAAGATTCAGGCGGGCATGGGCCTGCCTCCGGGCTTCAACCTGCCCGGAATGGGCTAGCGGGCCCAATCCCCGCCGCATCCACAGCGCGAACCGGTCTGCCATTGCAGCAGTGGGGCGCGCGACCCATATTCCTTGCCAAGGACGGGCGCGTCCCCATTGGACGCGTCAATAGATATTCATGACCCAGCGTTTTCCGCTTCTTCCGCTTCGCGACATCGTCGTCTTCCCCGGCATGGTTGTGCCGATCTTCGTCGGGCGCGAACGCTCGGTCGCCGCGCTCGAAGCGGCGATGGAAGGCGACAAGGACGTGTTCCTGCTCGCCCAGCTCGACCCGGCTTGCGAGGACCCGGACGGTTCTGACCTGTACGACGTTGGCGTGTCCGCGCAGATCCTGCAGATGCTCAAGATGCCCGACGGCACCGTGCGCGTGCTGGTCGAGGGGAGCGCGCGTGCCCACCTGACCGCGCTGCACGATGATGGCGACTATACCACGGCAGAGGTCAATCCGATCGAGCAGGCGACGGTTTCGGGCAGCGAGGTCACCGCCTTGATGCGGCAGGTGGTCGAACAGTTCGCCGAATATTCCAACCTCTCGCGCAAGAACGAAGGCGTGGCCGAAGACCTCGCCGATGTCGACGACGCCGGCGCGCTGGCCGACGCAGTTGCCGCCGCGCTCGCCATCAAGGTGGCGGACAAGCAGGCGCTGCTGACCGAGCCCGATCCGCGCAAGCGGCTGGAAATGCTGCTCAACTTCATGGAAGGCGAGCTGTCCGTGCTGCAGGTGGAGCGGCGCATCCGTGGCCGCGTGAAGCGGCAGATGGAGAAGACGCAGCGCGAATATTACCTCAACGAACAGCTCAAGGCGATCCAGAGCGAACTGGGCGGTTCGGGCGAGGGCGGCGACGGCGACGAACTGGCCGAGCTGCAGGAGAAGATCGACAAGCTCGAGCTGTCGGACGAGGCACGCACCAAGGCGAACAGCGAGCTGAAGAAGCTCAAGGCGATGCAGCCGATGAGCGCGGAAGCGACCGTCATCCGCAATTATCTCGACGTGCTGCTCGACCTGCCGTGGGGCAAGAAGAGCGAGATCCACAGCGACATTCACGAGGCGCAGATCGTTCTCGACGACGATCACTACGGGCTGGAGAAGGTCAAGGACCGGATCATCGAATATCTCGCGGTGCAGGCGCGCACCAACCAGCTCAAGGGGCCGATCCTGTGCCTCGTCGGCCCGCCGGGCGTGGGCAAGACCAGCCTTGGCAAGTCGATTGCGCGGGCGACCGGGCGTGAGTTCGTGCGCCAGTCGCTTGGCGGGGTGCGCGACGAGTCCGAAATTCGCGGTCACCGCCGGACCTATATCGGCTCGATGCCGGGCAAGATCGTCAAGAACCTGACCAAGGCGGGCACCACCAACCCGCTGTTCCTGTTCGACGAGATCGACAAGCTGGGGCAGGATTTCCGCGGCGATCCCGCCTCGGCGCTGCTCGAAGTGCTCGACCCGGAACAGAACGCGCGTTTCCAGGACCATTATCTGGAGGTCGATTTCGACCTGTCCGACGTGATGTTCGTGTGCACCGCCAACACGCTCGACCTTCCGCAGCCGCTGCTCGACCGGATGGAGATCATCCGGCTCGAAGGCTATACCGAGGACGAGAAGGTCGAGATCGCGCAGCGCCACCTGCTGCCCAAGCAGATCGCCGAGCACGGGCTGGCCAAAGGCGAGTTTTCGCTGACCGAAGAGGCCCTGCGCGACCTGATCCGCTATTACACCCGCGAGGCGGGCGTCCGCACGCTGGAGCGCGAGATCGCACGGCTTGCACGCAAGAGCCTGCGCAAGATCCTGGAAAAGGACTTCACGGGCGTCGAAATCACGCCCGAGAACCTTGGCGACTTCGCCGGGGTGCGCAAATTCAAGCACGGGCTGGGCGAACAGGAAGCGCAGATCGGTGCGGTCACCGGGCTCGCGTGGACCGAGGTGGGCGGCGAATTGCTGACCATCGAAAGCGTCACCACGCCGGGCCGGGGCGAGATCAAGACCACCGGCAAGCTGGGTGAGGTGATGAACGAAAGCATCGCCACCGCCTTCAGCTTCGTGAAGGCGCGCGCGCCTGCCTACGGCATCCGCCCGTCGATCTTCCGGCGCAAGAACGTCCATATCCACTTGCCCGAAGGCGCGGTGCCCAAGGACGGGCCGAGCGCGGGCGTGGGCATGGTCACCTCGATCGTCTCGACGCTGACCGGTATTGCCGTGCGCCCCGACATCGCGATGACCGGCGAGGTCACCTTGCGCGGGCGCGTGCTGGCGATCGGTGGGCTCAAGGAGAAACTGCTCGCCGCACGGCGTGGTGGCATTCCGATCGTGCTCATCCCCGAGGAGAACGTGAAGGATCTTGCGGAGATTCCGGAGCGGATCACGGGTGGGCTTGAAATCGTGCCCGTCTGCCATGTCGACGAAGTGCTGGCGCGGGCCCTTGTGGCCCAGCCGGAAGCGATCGAATGGACCGAAGCAGACGATCTGGCGAGTCAGCCGGTCGCCGGACCGCCCTTCGCAGAGAGCGTCCAGACCCGTCACTGAGGAACGTCGTTCCAAGTATGTTCCGGTTTTTCCACGGGTTTTTACACAGGGTTGACGCGCATAAACCAACAAATCGCACGATTCTGCCCTTTTTTGTCAGTTTGCCTTTGACAGACTCGTGACGAAGGTTTCAGGTGACTGCATTCGCATGATGCGGATCACCACATTGAAGTCTGGGACTGAGGGGTTTTTCCGAATGAACAAGAATGAGCTGATTGGCGCAGTCGCCGAATCCTGTGGCCTTTCCAAAACCGACGCATCGAACGCTGTCGAAGGCGTTTTCGATTCGATCCAGAAGGCACTCGCCAACGGTGACGAGGTTCGGCTCGTCGGTTTCGGTACGTTCTCCGTCGCGAAGCGTAAGGCATCGACCGGTCGCAACCCGCGCACTGGCGAACCGATGGAAATCAAGGCTTCGAACCAGCCCAAGTTCAAGGCTGGCAAGGGCCTCAAGGACGCCGTGAACTAATCGCGGCTAACGCGCGCCCCCACTTGGGGGCACCTTTTTCGAAGAACCCCGTCGACTGGTGGATCGGCGGGGTTTTTCTTTGTCTGCTTCCGGGGTGAGGGGAGGGGGCCTCGCTCAATCCTCGCGCGTCGCCAGCGCGTAGAGCGCGATCGCGGCGGCGTTGGATACGTTGAGGCTCTCGATCGCATCGGAGATCGGCAGCTTCGCCAGTGCATCGCAATGCCCGGCGATATTGTGCCGCAGCCCTGCGCCTTCCGCGCCGAGCACGATCGCGATGGGGCCGGTCGGCATGGCCTGCGCCAGCGTCATTTCCGCATCGCCCGCCAACCCGATGCGCCAGAAGCCTTCGTTCGACAATTCGTCGAGCGCGCGTGCGAGATTGACCACGCGCACCCACGGCACGGTTTCGAGCGCGCCCGAGGCCGACTTGGCGACCACGCCGCTTTCGGGCGGAGCGTGCCGATCTTGCGTCACGATCGCGGCGGCGCCGAATGCTGCGGCAGAGCGAAGGATCGCGCCGACGTTGTGCGGATCGGTCACCTGGTCGAGAACCACGAGGGGGGCCCCCGGTTCGCCGTCGGCAATCGCGTCCGCAAGATCGCGCTCTTCCAGCGCCGCGCATTCGAGCACCAGGCCTTGATGCGGCGCGTCGCGCGCCACCAGCCGGTCGAGATCGGGCGATTCCGCGTATTCAATCGGGAAGTTCGGCGGCAGTTCGCCATCGAGCGAGGCGATGCCTTCGCGCGTCGCCCACAGCTTGCGGTGCTTGCGCTCGGGGTTGAGCAGCGCGGCCTCGACCGCGTGGCGGCCCCACAGGCGGACCTGCCCCGTGCTCGCGCGCCCGCTGCCGCGGCCACCCTTCATGCGTCCAGCGCGTCCGCGCAGTGCTCTTTTTCGTTCCGGTTTCGTCATTGTCGCACGCCCTGCCAGCCCGGCCATTGACAGGCAAGCGCGGCTTCTTCAAAGGGGCGCACCTCGGCAAGCGGTGCCCCGCAAGGCGCGCCGTTTTCTTGCATCACTTAATGCAGACCGACCTTGTGTGGACAGGTGGCCGAGTGGTTAAAGGCAGCAGACTGTAAATCTGCCCGCGCAAGCGTACGCTGGTTCGAATCCAGCCCTGTCCACCACCTCCCCTGGCATGTGACGAAACCGGTCAAGCCGCCTTGGCGGGCTTCGCCGTCCGGCGATCGGGATCAGCGTTTCGCCTTTTCGTACAGCGCCAGCAGTTCGTCGAATTTCTCGCGCTGTTCCGCCTCGTCGCCGCTGGCGATCGCTTCTGCCACGCAGCACGCCGCGTGGTTGCGCAGGACTTCGCTCTCGGCGCGTCCCAGCGCGGCCTTTACCGCCTGCATCTGCGTGAGGACGTCGATGCAATAGCGATCTTCCTCGATCATACGGGCGATGCCGCGCACCTGCCCCTCGATCCGGCGCAGGCGGTTGAGCGCGGCGGACTTGTCGTTCGATTCCGGCACAGGAGCTGTCCTTCTGAATACCCTGTGGGGGTATATAGGAGCGCGCTGGTTCGCGAAGCAATGCCCGGCTTCCAGCTGCCGCGCCAACGCGCGTGCGCGGTGCCGCTGCGCCGTCCCGCCTGCGCACGGTTCCTGCATCCTGCTTGCCGCATATCGCGTGCGCCGCTAATCCTCCCCCTCCCATGACCGAACATGTCGATACCGGGGCCCGGCGGCCCGTCATCTCCGCGACCGGGCTGTTCACGCCCGAAGACAGCATCAGCAACGCCGAACTGGTCGAAAGCTTCAACGCCTTCGTCGACCGGCACAATGCGCTGCATGCAGAAGCGATTGCGGCGGGCGATGCCCAGCCGCTGACGCACAGCTCGGTCGAATTCATCGAGAAGGCGAGCGGGATCAAGGCGCGACACGTGATGAACAAGGCGCCGCTGGTCGACCCCGCGATCATGGAGCCGCGCCACGAACCGCGCGGCAATGACGAGCTTTCGCTGATGGCCGAGATCGGCGTGGCGGCGGCGCGCGATGCGCTGGCGCGGGCAGGGCGCGATCCTGCCGATGTCGACGCGGTGCTGTGCGCTGCCTCCAACATGCAGCGCCCCTATCCGGCGATGGCGATCGAGATCCAGCAGGCGCTGGGGATCGACGGCTTCGGGTTCGACATGAACGTTGCGTGCTCCTCCGCCACCTTCGGCATCCAGACGGCCGCCGACTACGTGCGGGCGGGCAACGCGAAGAGCGTGCTGGTGGTCAGCCCCGAAATCACCAGCGGGCACCTCAACTGGCGCGACCGTGACAGCCATTTCATCTTCGGCGATGTCGCCACCGCCGTTCTGGTCGAGGATGCGTCGATTGCGCCCCCGCAGCATTGGGACATTCTGGGAACGCGGCTCAAGACCGTGTTTTCCAACAATATTCGCAACAATTTCGGCTTCCTCAACCGCGCCGAGCCCGAGACCATCGGCAGCGACGACAAGCTGTTCGTCCAGGAAGGGCGCAAGGTCTTCAAGGAAGTGGTGCCGATGGTCGCGGAGATGATCGTGGCCGAGGCACGGCGGCTGGGGCTCGAGCCTGCATCTCTGCGCCGGTTGTGGCTGCATCAGGCCAATGCCGGGATGAACCGGCTGATCGCGCAGCGCGTACTGGGGCACGAGGCGAACGAGGACGAAAGCCCGACCGTGCTCGACACCTATGGCAACACCTCGAGCGCGGGCTCGATCATCGCGTTCCATCTCCACAGCGACGATCTGCAGGCGGGCGATACCGGGCTGATCTGCAGCTTCGGCGCGGGCTATTCCGCAGGCACGGTGTTCGTGCGCAAGGTCGGCTAGCGAGCCAGTCTCCGGCGGGTGTTGCGCACGGCGTGCAGAGCGCGCCGGGCAAGGTTCATTGCGGCGAATATTGCGGAGAAGCCGACGCGCGGCATCGCCGCGATAGCCGTTTTCATCGCATGATTGGCTCCACCGGGGGCGTATTCTTCGAGCGTATCGGCGAGCGTGATCGCGCGTTCGACCCACGCCCTTTCGCCCGCAGCGCCGACCCGCGCGGTCGCGATCCACAGCTTGGGGTAGGCGGCCCGGGCAATCGCGGGCGTCATCCGCTCGGTGCGGAGCGCCCAGGCGACGAAGGCGTCGAGCGCGGCGATGGTGTGCCGGCCCATGAACGAGGGGGAGAAGTCGTCCGTCAGCTGGCCCCAGTGATGGTTGCGCCGCAGCGCCACCACATCGTCGATCACCTTGCCGGGCGCGCCGGCCCCGGCAACGATCCGCCACAGGAACTCCTTGTCCTCGCCCCACTCAAGGCTGGCGTCGAACGCGCCGAGCCGGTCGAGCAGGTCGCGCCGATAGAGCGCGACGATGGTCGCCCACCGGCTGCCGACAACGCCTTCGTAGCTGAGCTTGGAACTCGCGAACCCTTCGGCATAACGCTGGGTGCCGGACAGGTCGGTTTCAACCATTTGCGCGACGCAATAGGGGATCGCGGGATCGTCCAGCACCTCCATCAGGGTGGTGATTGCGTCGGGCTCGATAAGATCGTCCGAATCGAGGAAGAACACGAACGCGCCGGTCGAGGCGGTGAAGCCTGCATTGCGTGCGGAATTGGCCCCCTCGTGCGGCCGTTCGAGGAACTGCACCCGAAGATCGGGATGCTGGCTGGCAAAGTCTCCGACGACTTGTCTTGTGTCATCGCTCGATCCGTCATCGGCAACAACCACCTCGAGCGGACGCCAGCTTGCGCGCGCGATCGATTCGAGCGCGTCGATCAGCAGGCGCGCGCGGTTGTAGCTGGGGATGATGATCGAAACGAGCGCGGGTTCGCCGGGCCGGGATGGGGCGGGGCGCTCTGTCACGTGGTGTGCGCCGGGCGGAGATCCGACCGCCGCCGCAGGATTGGTGCGCGTGGCATCGGCGACGCCAGGGCCATGCCGATGGCAAGTGCCGACCCCAGCGTCCTGTCCGCGATCGCCCCGATTGTGGGGGTAGGGCATGGAGGAAGGCGGTGCGTCATCTTTGCGGGGCAGTTCTTTGCGGACAGGCCCGGGGCGTAGCAACTCTTTACACCGGTGCAAGCCAGCCGGTGGGCGGGCCTTGCGCGTTGCGCCGCCTGGCTGCTTGTCTGGCTTCATCCTTGCCCCTAGATGTCAGGAATGGCTGGCAACGCGATGGACAACAAGGGCCGGGGAGAGGCGCGCGCTGCGCTGCCTTCCATCCACCCCGAAGGGCGCAAGTACGGCCTGATCTGCTTCGGTCTCTCGCTGGTCGCTGCGCTGTTGGCGTGGGAGACGATCGCTTGGCCGCTCGCCTTCCTGTCGCTGTGCATCCTGGCTTTCTTCCGCGACCCGGAACGCGTGGTGCCGCGCGGCGACAACCTGCTGGTCTCGCCCGCCGATGGCACGGTCACTCAGATTGTCGAGGTCGAGCCGCCGATCGAACTGCGCGGTGAAGAGGGTGGGCTGGGCCATGCACCGCTGACGCGCATCTCGATCTATCTCAGCGTGTTCGACGTCCACATCAATCGCTGCCCCTGCGCGGGGACGATCGCCGCGATGAGCTATGTCCCCGGCAAATACGTCAATGCCGAGCTGGACAAGGCGAGCGACGAGAACGAGCGGCAGCACATTCTGCTCATGCGCGGCGACGGAGTGGCTGTGGGAATGACGCAGATCGCCGGGATGATCGCGCGCCGGATCGTGCCCTTCGTAAAGCCGGGCGATATTGTTGCAGCGGGGCAGCGCGTCGGCCTGATCCGCTTCGGAAGCCGGGTCGATCTCTATCTGCCCGCAGGCACTTCGCCGCAGGTGCTGATGGGGCAGCGGGTGATCGCGGGCGAGACGGTGCTCGGGCGGATCGGCGAGACCGTCGAGCTGGAAGGCGTGCAGCAGTAAATCGGTAAGCGCTCGCGCTCAGGCGGCGGCGCGCAAAGATGCGCTGCCGGTACGTGCACGATGCGAGCGGCGGCGAGCCGGGGATGCGCCCGTGCGCCGCAGAGTGGCAGCACCCAGCGTGCGCGGCGCAGCCTCAAACGAAGACCTCAACGCCCGCAATTCCGACGCCTGCGCGACGTAGGAATTCCAGCCGCGGATCAGGCTGTCGCTCACGCACAGCAGCGCGATGATCGTCGTGGCAACGAACAGACAGGTAATGACAAGCGTGATCATGGTCTCTTCTCCGGCCCGATGTTCTCCAGAGAGCCGGTGCAAAAGCGATGGACCGGCTGTGGAAAACGTGCTGATAACTGGTCAGCGAGTCACGGTGTTCCGCTGACCACTGCCTTTGTTCACGTTCTGTTCCGCTGCGTCAAGCGGAAAAGCGAATGGCGGCGTTGTGCCCCTGCGATAATTGACGCTGGATTTTTCGCATCGGGATCGCTAAGTGCGCCGCTTCCGCGACGGATTCGCGGGAAAAATCCACATGGAAGGCATCATCAACCGGTGCTCAAGGCGGGGTCTCCGCCGCGGGTTACCGCCTTCCAGAGGTTCAACCGGAAAGGAAATACCTATGGCGGCTCCTACCGTCACGATGCAGCAATTGATCGAGGCCGGCGCACACTTCGGCCACCAGACCCACCGCTGGAACCCGCGCATGAAGCCGTACATCTTCGGCGCGCGCAACGGTGTCCACATCATCGACCTGTCGCAGACCGTGCCGCTGATGGCGCGTGCGCTCGATTTCGTCGCCTCGACCGCGCAGGCGAACGGCAAGGTCCTGTTCGTCGGCACCAAGCGTCAGGCGCAGGAGCCCGTTGCAGAGGCCGCACGCATGAGCGGGCAGCACTTCGTCAACCACCGCTGGCTGGGCGGCATGCTGACCAACTGGAAGACCATTTCCGGTTCGATCAAGCGCCTCAAGACGCTCGAAGAGCAGCTTTCCGGTGACACCGGCGGCCTGACCAAGAAGGAAGTGCTCAACCTGACGCGCGAGCGCGACAAGCTGGAGCTTTCGCTCGGCGGCATCCGCGACATGGGCGGCATTCCCGACGTGATGATCGTGATCGACGCCAATAAGGAAGATCTCGCGATCAAGGAAGCCAACGTGCTTGGCATTCCCGTGGTCGCGGTGCTCGATTCGAACACCGACCCGACCGGCATTGCCTTCCCCGTTCCGGGTAACGACGATGCGGCGCGCGCCGTGCGCCTGTATTGCGATGCCTTCGGCGAAGCGGCCCGCAAGGACGGTTCGCGCGATCCGGGCGTTGGCGAGATGGAAAACCCGCCCGTCGAGACCGCTGCGGCCGAAGAGACGACTGAAGCAAGCGCGTAACCGCGGCTTCACATTCGCTGACTAGCGACCCGGAGCGGATCGACCCGCTCCGGGGACGCTGACCACATTTCAAATTCAAGGATACGATCGATGGGCGCTTTTACCGCCGCTGACGTGAAAAAACTCCGCGAGAAAACCGGCGCGGGCATGATGGACGCCAAGAAGGCGCTCGAAGCTGCCGACGGCGACGTCGAAGCCGCAGTCGACGCGCTGCGCGCCAAGGGCCTTGCCACCGCACAGAAGAAGTCCAGCCGCACCGCAGCCGAAGGGCTGATCGGCGTGGCCGTGGAAGGCAACAAGGGTGTCGCGGTCGAGGTCAACTCGGAAACCGACTTCGTCGCCAAGAACGACCAGTTCCAGGATTTCGTCCGCAAGACCACGCAGGTCGCGCTGGGCGCGAGCAGCGACGACGTCGAAGCGCTCAAGGGCATGGCCCACCCCGATGGCGGCACGATCGGCGACAAGCTGACCAACAACGTCGCGACCATCGGCGAGAACCAGCAGGTCCGCCGGATGAAGACCGTTTCGGTCGATAACGGCATGATCGTGCCCTACATGCACAACGCGGTCTCGCCGAACCTCGGCAAGATCGGCGTGCTCGTCGCGCTCGAAAGCGAAGCCGATGCCGGTGCGCTCGAAGCGCTCGGCCGCCAGCTCGCCATGCACATCGCCGCGGCCTTCCCGCAGGCACTCAACGCCGAAGGGCTCGACGCCGAGCTGATCGAGCGCGAGCGTGCGATCGCGAAGGAAAAGGCTGCCGAAAGCGGCAAGCCCGAGAACGTGCAGGAAAAGATGGTCGAAGGCGCGGTGGCGAAGTTCGCCAAGGAAAACGCGCTGCTCAGCCAGGTGTTCGTGATGGACAACAAGACCCCGATCGAACAGGTCGTCGCGCAGGCGGGCAAGGAAGCCGGCAAGCCGATCGTTCTGAAGGACTATGTCCGCTTCCAGCTCGGCGAAGGCATCGAGAAGGAAGAAAGCGATTTCGCAGCCGAAGTCGCAGCTGCCGTGAAGGGCTAACGCCCTCTCGTCATCGACGGTACATTTTGCGGCCGCCGGACCACTGGTTCGGCGGCCGTTTTCATGTCCACGCCAGCTGCCATGCCGAGCTTTGGGGCATGGGCAAGCGACCGCGCGGCTACATTCGGCGGTCGAGCAGGATTTCGTCGCTGTCGGGCGGCAGGGTGAACAGCATCCCGTCTTCGCCGACCACGATCGGTCCATCGTAGAACTTCGCCGCATCGCCGAGGAACGCGGGGTAGAACAGGCGCGAGGGGAGGGGTGGAATCAGGTGCGTCAGCACGAGCTGGTCGACTCCCGCCGCCGCCGCGCTCTGCGCAGCCTCTTCGGGGCTTGCGTGATAGCTCAGGATGTCGCGGGTGATCTGGGCCGTGGTCTTGTCGCCGGTGTCCTCGAGCGCGGTGGTCATGCTGCGCACCAGCCGCGGTTGCAGCGCCTCGTGCAGCAGCAGGTCCGCGCCCTTGGCCGCCCTCTCGAGCGAGGCGGACCGGTCGGTATCGCCGCTGATCACGACAGAGCGACCCTTGTAGTCGAACCGGTAGCCGACGGCTGGGCGCACCGGATCGTGGTCGACGGGGAAGGCGGTCACTCTCAGCCCGTCGGCCTCGAAGATCACGGTCGGCTTGGTCGGCGTTGCGAAGGGCACTGCGCGAAAACCCCCGCCGCCCGATGGCGCAATCGATTCGCCGTGGTGCCTGGTCCGCAGCACCTTGTCTTGCGCGTAGGCGGTATTGAACCCCTCGGCGACCTGTTCGACCCCGGTGGGGCCGATCAGCGCCAGCGGTTCGTCTGCGGTGGCGAGCGTCCAGTGGAGGATGCCGAACTGGCCCAGTCCATCAATATGGTCCGAATGGAAATGGGTCAGCATCACCCCATCGAGGCGACCGAGATCGAGATTCATCAGGTTGATCGTGCGCGCGCTGCCTTCGCCCGCGTCGATCACGAAAAAGTGGCCACCCGCGATCACTGCGGCGCAGGGGCCCGCGCGGTCCTGGTTCGGCAGCGGCGTGCCGGTGCCGCAAAGCGCGAGGTGGAGCCCGTCGGGCAGGTCCGCATCGCTCGCCGCCTGCGTGATTCGCTGGGCAGCGGCCCGGTCGAACGCCCATTCGCCGATCTGGCGCTGAAACACGAAGCCCGCGATCAGCGCCACCACGACGATGGCGATCACCACGATACCGATCCTGCGTATCGCCCCCAACAGCCTTGCCCCCCTTACTCTTTGCGCTAGCAAGGTGCACTCGCTAAGGACCCCCGACAAGCCCGATTACAGCCGGAATTCCTCTGATGTCCCAAACTTCGCCAATGCCCGCAGTCAAACGCGTGCTGCTCAAACTGTCGGGCGAGGTGCTGATGGGGGACCAGGAATACGGCATTGATCCCGCCTACGTGGCGGAACTGGCGCGCGAGGTGAAGGAAGCTCAGGCCAGCGGCCTGCAGATCTGCCTCGTCATCGGCGGGGGCAATATCTTTCGCGGCATGGCGGGCGCGGCGCAGGGGATGGACCGCGCGCAGGCCGATTACATGGGCATGCTCGCCACGGTGATGAACGCGCTCGCGATGCAGAGCGCGCTCGAACAGCTCGGCGTGCCGACCCGCGTGCAGAGCGCGGTGCAGATGGACCAGGTGTGCGAGCCGGTGATCCGTCGCCGGGCGGAACGGCACCTGGAAAAGGGCCGGATCGTGATCTTCGCCGCAGGCGTGGGCGCGCCCTATTTCACCACCGACAGCGGCGCGGCGCTGCGCGCAGCGGAAATGCGCTGCGATGCGCTGTTCAAGGGCACCAGCGTCGATGGGGTGTACGATTCCGACCCGAAGAAGAACGTCGATGCAAAGCGTTACGATACAGTCACTTATGGGAAGGTTTTGGCTGACAACCTGAAGGTGATGGATGCCAGCGCAGTGGCGCTGTGCCGCGACAACAATATTCCGATCGTTGTGTTCTCGATCCGCGAAAAGGGCAATCTGGCCCGCGTACTCGCTGGGCAGGGCGTGCAGACGGTCGTACAGAACGACTAGAATTCAAGAGGATGTGAGGAAGCCGATCATGGCGAAATACGACAAGAGCGATATCGAACGCCGCATGCAGGGTGCGGTGGAAAGCCTGAAGAGCGATCTGGGCGGTCTGCGCACGGGCCGTGCCAACACCAGCCTGCTCGATCCGGTGGTGGTCGAGGTTTACGGCGCGATGATGCCGCTCAATCAGGTGGCAACCGTTTCCGCACCCGAACCGCGCATGCTTAGCGTGCAGGTGTGGGACAAGGGCAATGTCAGCGCGGTGGAGAAGGGGATCGCGCACGCGAACCTGGGCCTAAACCCGATGCAGGATGGCCAGACGCTGCGCATCCCGATGCCCGACCTGACCGAGGAACGGCGCAAGGATCTCGCCAAGCTGGCGGGCAAATATGCCGAGGGAGCGAAAATCGCGATCCGCAACGTCCGCCGCGACGGGATGGAAGCGCTCAAGGAAGACGAGAAGAAAAAGGAAATCTCCGAGGACGATCGCAAGCGGTCCGAGGACGAGGTCCAGAAGCTGACCGACAAGTACACCGCCGAGGCGGACGCAGCGGCCGACGCCAAGGAAAAGGAAATCATGACGCAGTGAGGGTCTCCACCCCCACGTTTTTCTCCGTTCGCCCCGAGCTTGTCGAAGGGCTGTCTTTCTTGCGTTGCCATACCCCGAGGAGAAGTGCGGGGCTTCGACAAGCTCAGCCCGAACGGTTTTATTGATGTCAGACAGTTCGAAAAATCAGGCTCGGCACGTCGCCATCATCATGGACGGCAATGGGCGCTGGGCAAAGCGCCGCGGGCTGCCGCGTGCGCTGGGTCACAAGCGCGGGGTGGAGGCCGTGCGCACGCTGGTCCGCAGCCTCAATGGCAGCGGGATCGACTGCCTGACGCTCTACGCCTTCTCGTCCGAGAACTGGAAGCGCCCGCAGGACGAGGTTTCCGACCTCATGAACCTGATGCGCAACTTCATCCGCACCGACCTCGACGAATTCGTCGCAAACGGCGTGCGGCTGAAGATCGTCGGCGACTGGCGCGCGCTCGATCCCGATATCGTCGCCATGCTGGAGGACGCGCTCGAGCGTACCAGCAAGGGCACGCGGACGGTGGCGGTGGCGCTCAACTACGGTTCGCAGCAGGAGATCGCGGCAGCGGCGCGCGCAGCGGCGGCAGAGGGCGAGATCACGCCCGAGGCGATCGAACGCCACCTGTTCACCTCCGACCTGCCGCCGGTCGACCTGCTGATCCGCACCAGCGGAGAGGTACGCCTGTCCAATTTTCTGCTATGGCAGATGGCCTATGCGGAGATGATCTTCGTCGAAACGCTGTGGCCCGATTTCACGCCGCAGCATCTGCAACAGGCGCTCGAAGAGTTTGCGGGTAGGGAGAGGCGCTATGGCGGCCGATGACATGACGGGCACCGACGCGCCGGAAGAACCGCGCGACGTACCGGCAGGCGCGACGGGCGAGTCCGCCGAACAGCTGGCCGTGGAGCCCGAGGCCAATGTCATTCCCGAAGGGATTCCCGAGGAAGTGGAAATCGCCGCGCTTGCGGCCAATGCCCGGCGCAAGAAGCTGGGCATCCGCGTCGCCTCGGGCATCGTGCTCGGCGCGATTGCGGCGGCGGCGGTGTTTCTCGGCGGACCGCAGGGCCGCACGCTGCTGATCGCCGGGGTGGCGATGGCGTGCTTCATCGAATTCATCTTCCTGGTCATCAAGGCGACCTCGAACATCCCCTACCGGCTCGCGGCGATCATCGCTGCAGCGGCCTATATCGGGCTCGCGGCGGTGATCCTGAGCGGGTTCTCGATCGAGCTGTTCCTGGTCACGCTGTTCGTGGTGATCTTCGCCGACAGCTTCGCCTACGGAGTGGGCACGCTGGTCGGTGGGCCGAAGATCTGGCGCAAGGTCAGCCCCAACAAGACCTGGGCCGGGATGATCGGCGGGATGATCGGGGCGACGCTGTTCTTGCTCGCGGTGACTTATGGCGGTGCACTTTTTGCCGATGTGGGTCTGACCAGCCGATCCTATCTGCTGGCATTGGTCCTCGGGCCCGTTCTCGCGGTGATCGCGCAGGCGGGCGACCTGTTCGAAAGCTGGCTCAAGCGCAAGGCGGGGGTCAAGGATTCGAGCCGTCTCATTCCGGGCCACGGCGGCTTTTTCGATCGCTTCGACGGGCTGATCCCCGTCGCCATCGTGGTCGGCGTGGTCTACAACCTTGCCTGATCCCATGCGCTCGATCAGCATCCTCGGCGCGACCGGTTCGGTCGGCGATTCCACGCTCAAGCTGCTGCGTCAGCACCGCGACGAGTGGCGGGTGGAGGCGCTGACCGCGCAATGCAGCGCGACCAAGCTTGCGCAGCTGGCGCGCGAGTTCGACGCGAAGATCGCGGTGGTCGGCGACGAGGCGTGCCTGCCCGAATTGCGCGAGGCGCTCAGCGGTAGCGGGATCGAGGCGGCTGGCGGGCGTGCAGCGCTGATCGAGGCGGCTTCGCGCCCGGTCGACATCACCATGGCGGCAATCGTCGGCTGCGCGGGGCTCGCCCCGGTGATGGCGGCGATCGAACAGGGCGGCACCATCGCGCTCGCCAACAAGGAAGCGCTGGTTTCCGCGGGCGAAGTGATGATCCGCGCAGTGGCGCAATACGGCGCGACGCTGCTGCCGGTCGATTCCGAACACAACGCGATCTTCCAGTCGCTCGCGGGCAACCACCTTTCCGATGTGCGGATGATCACCCTGACCGCGAGCGGCGGGCCGCTGCGGCTGCTGTCCCCGCAGGAGCTGGAACGGGTGACGCCCGATCAGGCGGTGGCGCACCCGAACTGGAGCATGGGTGCCAAGATCAGCGTCGATTCCGCCACCATGATGAACAAGGGGCTCGAACTGATCGAGGCGCATCACCTGTTCCCGGTCGGCCTCGACAGGATTCGCATCCTCGTCCATCCGCAAAGCGTGATCCACTCGATGGTCGAATATCGCGACCATTCGACGATCGCGCAGCTCGGCCCGTCGGATATGATTGTCCCCATCGCTTCGTGTCTTGCATGGCCCAAGCGGATGGATACGCCCTGCGAGCCGCTCGATCTTGCCAAGGTCGGCGAACTGACGTTTTTCGCGCCCGACGAGGATCGCTTTCCCGCGACGCGGCTCGCGCGCGCGGCGTGCGAGGAGGGTGGGGCGACCCCGGCAATCCTCAATGCCGCCAACGAGATAGCGGTTGCCGCCTTCCTTGCCGGTCATATCCCGTTCACGCGGATCGCGGCACTTGTGGAAGACGTCCTGCAACGCACGAACCGCCCCAGCGGGCTCGCCAGCCTCGATGACGTGCTGGCAATCGATTCCGCCGCGCGCAGGCAGGCGCAGGCTCTTCTGGAGAACGCATGATCGAACAGCCACCCTTCTGGATGTGGATAGTCGGCTTCCTGCTGGTGCTTGGCCCGCTGGTCACCGTCCACGAGCTCGGCCACCTGCTGGTGGGCCGCCTGCTGGGTGTGCAGGCCGATGCTTTCTCGGTCGGCTTCGGCAAGGAACTGGTCGGGTTCAACGACCGCCACGGAACGCGCTGGCGCATCTCCGCGCTGCCGCTGGGCGGCTACGTTCAGTTCCGGGGCGACATGAACCCGGCGAGCATTCCCGATCCAAACTATCCGGCAGAAGAAGGCGCGTTTCAGAACGCCAGCCTGTGGCGCCGCGCGCTGATCGTGTTTGCGGGGCCGGCGACCAATATCCTGGTCGCGGTCGCCATTTTCGCGGCATTCTTCGCCATTGTCGGGAAGCCGTCCTACGATTTTCCGGACAATTCGACAGAGGTGGCCGGGTTCTCCGAAGAATCGGCGGCACGCGATGCCGGGGTGAAGATCGGCGACCGGATCGTCGCAGTGGATGGCGAGCGGGTCGACGATTTCTCCCAGTTGGTGGATCGGGTGGCGATGTATCCGAACCGCGACATCGACCTTCTGGTCGAGCGTAACGGGGCAGAAATATCGGTGCCGGTTACGATCGCCGGGGTGATCGAGAAGGACCGGTTCGGCAACGAAGGCACCGTCGGGCGGATCGGCGTCTATCGGCCCGAAGGTGGCGAAGTTAACGTCAGTTACGAGCGCGTCGGCGCGCTCCGCGTCATTCCCGAAGCGGTGGATCAGTCCTTCGTCGTCCTCGACATGATGGTCACCGGGCTCAAGCAGATCATCGTCGGCCAGCGCTCGGTCCGCGAGCTGGGCGGACCGATCACCATCGCAAAGTTTTCCGGCGAACAGCTGAGCCTGGGGCCGCTGGCCTTCATCAGCTTCGTTGCGCTGATTTCGCTTAATTTGGCATTCATTAACCTGCTGCCAATCCCGGCGCTCGACGGTGGTCACCTGGCATTCTACGCGGCGGAAGCGATCCGCCGGAAGCCGGTGGGGCCCCGCGCGATGGAACTGGCGTATCGCACCGGTGTGGCCCTTGTGCTGGCATTGATGCTATTCGTGACAATCAACGACGTGGTGAAACTGCTGCCCTTCGGGTGATGGCAGATTCGGCACGGGATACGGGAGGCGATCCACCAGCAATTCGGACCTGCTTGAAAGGGGCGCGCGTATCGGGCACAGGGCCCCGGATCGGTTGATCCGGTAGGCCGGTACGGCAAAGCAGTTGCGAACCGGATCGAGACATTTTGACGGGAAACCATCGTTCATGACGGCCATCGAAACAGGCGCACGGCGCGGCTCGCGCAATATTCGTAATTACGCGCTCGCGCTGCTGGCGTGCACTACACTGGCCGGCTTGCCCAATGCCGCCTTTGCGCAGGATGCGGCCACCGCCGCCGACACGGGCGAAACCGATGCCACCGCGAACGAGGATGGCACCACCCAGAACCAGAGCAACATCATCCGCACCATCTCGGTGCGCGGGGTCGAGCGGCTCGAGCCGAACACGATCCTCAGCTATGTTCGCCTGCGCCCGGGTGACGTCTACACCAGCGCCGCCGCCGACCAGGCGCTGAAGGATCTGGCCGCGACCGAGCTGTTCGAAAGCTACACGATCCGCAACGACAATGGCGACGTGCTGATCGACGTGGTCGAAAACCCGGTGATCAATCGCATCGTTCTGGAAGGCAACAAGCGCCTGAAGGACGACAAGATCCTGCCCGAGATCAAGCTCGCTCCCCGGCAGATCTTCACCCGTTCCAAGGTGCGCGCCGACGTTGCCCGCATCATCGAACTCTACAAGCGGCAGGGCCGCTTTGCCGCGACGGTCGAGCCCAAGACCGTCCAGCTGAGCCAGAACCGCGTCGATCTGGTGTTCGAGATCACCGAAGGGCCCAAGTCGCGCGTTCGCCAGATCAACATCATCGGCAATGACGAGTTTTCCGACGGCAAGCTCAAGGGCGAGATGGTCACCCACGAGACCGGCTTCCTGAGCTTCCTCAGCGGCAACACCAGCTACGACCCCGACCGGCTGGCGTTCGACCAGCAGAAGCTGCGCGAATTCTACCTGACGCAGGGCTATGTCGATTTCCGCGTCGTTTCCGCCGTGGCGGAACTGACCCCGGACAAGCGCGACTTCATCATCACCTACGTGGTCGAGGAAGGTAAACGCTACAAGTTCGGCGACGTCGACGTGACCAGCCAGATCCGCGACTTCGACAGCGACGTGCTGACCCAGGGCCTCGGTATCAAGGCTGGCGAATGGTACGACGCGAAGCGGATCGAAGACACGGTCGAAGGGCTGACCGAGCTTGCCGGTCGCTACGGCTATGCCTTCGCCGACGTGCGGCCCGAATTCCGCCGCAACCCCGACGACCTGACGATGGACGTCACGCTGGCTATCCGCGAGGCACCGCGCGTCTATATCGAGCGGATCGACGTCAACGGCAACACGCTGACGCAGGACAAGGTTATCCGGCGCGAGTTCCGCTCCGCCGAAGGCGATGCGTTCAACTCGCTGCAGGTCAACCGCACGACCGCGCGCATCAACTCGCTCGGCTTCTTCCAGGAAGAGTTCGAGGTTTCGCAGGCCGAAACCGCCAATCCGGACCGGATCATCCTCGAAGCCAATGTCGAGGAACAGCCGACCGGCGAACTGCAGCTTTCCGCCGGCTTCTCCTCGCTCGAAAGCTTCCTGTTCTCCGGCTCGATCCGGCAGCGCAACTTCCGCGGCCGCGGCCAGACGATCGGTGCTTCGGCGCAGATTTCGCGCTATTCGAACTCGGTCAATCTGAGCTTCACCGAACCCTATGTGTTCGATCGCAACATCTCGCTCGGCGCTGATATCTACCGCCGCGACGTCAACAGCTTCAACTTGGTCAACCGCGACCAGACCCGCTACGCCAAGGTCACCACCGGCGGTTCGCTGCGCGTGGGTGTGCCGCTGACCGAATTCTCCTCGCTGGTCGGCAGCTACACGCTCAATTACGACCAGGTCACGATCAACGAGTTCGAGTTCTTCCGCGATCTCAACGGCGATGGCGTCACCGAATGCGACCCGCTGCTCGCTTCGCGCTTCATCTGCGATACGCTGGGCAACCGTCTCAGCTCGATCCTCGGGCTCAACTACGTCTATAACTCGCTCAACAGTTTCTACCGCCCCTCGCGCGGTACCCGGCTGACGCTGGGCGTGGATTTCGCCGGGCTGGGCGGCGATACGAAGTATGTCCGCGTGCGCGGTTCGGCTTCCAAGTACTGGCCGGTGTTCGGCGACTTCATCTTCTCGCTGTCGGCCGAGGGCGGCTATATCAAGGGTCTGGGCGATTCCACCGCAGGCGGTGACGAAGTGCTGCTGACCGACCGCTTCTTCCTCGGCGAGCCGCAGTTCCGCGGGTTCGACATCCGCGGGGTCGGCCCGCGCGTGCTGCGCCAGCCGATCTTCGACGATGGCGATGGCAATCCGGTGGTCAACACCGATCGCAAGGCGGGCGCAGACGACGCGCTTGGCGGCAACGCCTACTATCTCGGTCGGGCGGAGCTGGAAATTCCGCTGGGTTCGGGCGCCCGCGAACTGGGCCTGCGCCCCTCGATCTTCCTCGACGTTGGCGCGCTGTTCGACGTGAATACGCCGCAGCTGCAGAACAGCCCCTTCCCGGGCGGGATCGAAATCCAGGCGCGCGATGCCGACGGAAACCTGCTATACAATACCGGTACGGTTGACTCCAACGGGCTGGTCGTCACCACGACCGACCCCACGGACGGTAGCGGCAATCCGCTCGACATCATCGTCGAACGCACGATTTCGCCGTTCCAGGAAGTGTTCCTCGGCAACAGCGCATCGCCGCGTATCTCGATTGGCTTCGGTGTCGACTGGAACTCGCCCTTCGGCCCGTTCCGGATCGATGTGGCCAAGGTGCTGCGCAAGGTCGAAGGCGACGACACCAAGACAATTACATTCAATGTAGGGACGCAATTCTAATGAAACTTTTCAAAACCACGCTCGCTATGGCGACTGCACTGGGCGCGACATTCGCTGCCGTGCCAGCCGCGGCGCAGGTCAACGGGATTGCCACCAGCGACCCCGAAGCCGTGATCTTCAACAGCAAGGCGCGGATCGACGCCTACGAGCAGATCGGGCAGACCTACTCGAGCCAGATCCAGCAGATCAGCACGGTTCGGCAGGAAGTGAACACGCTCGAAAAGAGCCTCGATACCAATGCCGACGGGCAGGTGACCGATGCTGAGGCGCAGGCCGCGCCGAGCGTGGTCGCCCAGATCCAGCAGAAGGAAAAGCAGATCACCGATCTGTATCGCCCGATCGCGCTGGCGCAGGCCTACGCAATCGAACAGCTGATTGCCGACTACCCGAACGCGCGCAATCAGGTGATCCAGTCCAAGAATATCCAGATGATGCTGACGCCCGACGTGATTCAGTTCGCGCCCGAATCGGCCGACGTCACCAAGGATCTGATCGACGCGCTCGACACGCGCATGCCGTCTGTCCAGACCGCCGTGCCCGAAGGCTGGCAGCCGTCGCAGCAGACCGCGCAGATGCAGCAGCGCGTGCAGCAGATTCTGCTCGGCATCGCGCAGCAGCGCGCCTACCAGGCGGCGGTCGCGCAGCAGCAGCAGAACGCGCAGGGCCAGGCTGCGGCGCAGCCGACCGGCCGCTGAGCGCATCGCCAACATGCAGGATAACGACGCGGCGGAAACGCGGACGATGGATATTCGGCAGGTCCTGAAGGCACTGCCGCACCGCTACCCGCTACTGCTGGTGGACCGGGTGGAAAGCCTGACCCTGAACGAGAGCATCCATGCGGTGAAGGCGGTGACCTTCAACGAGGAGTTCTTCCAGGGTCACTTTCCCGGTGCGCCGATCATGCCCGGCGTCTTGCAGATCGAGGCGCTGGCGCAGTCCGCCGCGATCCTCGGGATCGAGACGCTCGAATTGGCGGGGACGGGCAAGCTCGTCTATTTCATGGGTATCGACGGGGCCAAGTTCCGCGCGCCCGTGACGCCGGGCTGCCTGCTCGACCTCAAGGTCTCGTTCCTGCAAAAGCGCAGCCGGGTGTACAAGTTCGCCGGGCAGGCAAGCGTCAACGGCAAGACCACCTGCGAGTGCGAATTCACCGCGATGATCGCCGACCCGCCCGAATGAATTAACTCCCCTCCCGCCTGCGGGAGGGGCCGGGGGTGGGCATGGGCTCGTGAGAGCCCACCCCGCTGCGACTAGCGAGCAAGCTCGCAAGTCTCGCTACCCCTCCCGCAAGCGGGAGGGGAGTTTTGCTTGCCAATCGGGCGCGTTGCGACTATCCGCGCGCCTTTCCCACCCAACAGCTGGACCGGTCGGAACCGTTCCGAGGCTATGGAGACATGACATGAAGGCCGAAGGTCACCCCGATTACCACACCATCACGGTCAAGATGACCGATGGTACCGAATTCCAGACCCGCTCCACCTGGGGCAAGGAAGGCGACACGCTGACGCTGGAAATCGACCCGACGAGCCACCCGGCTTGGACCGGCGGCCGCCAGCAGCTTCAGGAAGGTGGCCGCGTGGCCGCGTTCAACAAGCGTTTCGGCGGGCTCAGCCTCAAGAAGTAACGCGTTTACGCGCTTTGCGGCCTCGTGCCGCGAGGGAAGGGCGGTCCGACGGGGCCGCCCTTTTTCGTTGGCACACCCTAGCTGGCGCAGTCGACGCAGCGTGTTGCGATCGGCCGCGCTTTCAGCCGTTCGCGCGCGATTGGCTTCCCGCATTGGCTGCACGTGCCGTAGGTGCCGTTCTCGATCCGCAGCATCGCCATGCGGATCTGCGCGATTTCCTGCCGCAAGACGTCATCGACGCCTTCGAGCGCCTCGTCATCGGCCAGATCGATGGCCTGTTCGCTCGAATCGGCGTCGAGGGGGTGGCGCAGATCGTCCTCGATCACGTCGGCGCGCTCGAGCAGGTCCGCAAGCCGCTGCTCTAGCTGTTCCCGGATGTCGCCGTAGTCGGTCATCGCCTATCTCCTGTTGTCCTTACATTCGACGGGCTAGCAGGAAGTGTCAGGGGAGGGTTTGATCTCGATCAATTTCGGCCATGGTCGAACCGCGGAGTTCCCGCCCGCGATCGCCTATTCCTACCCCCACGGCCTTTCGCGATACCACTTTGTAATCACGTACTTGGTGCCTTTGCGTACCTTCATGCCGTGGTGCATCGTGTTGGGATTGCCGGTATGGTCGGGGCGCCGGTTGTTCCAGCACACCAGCTTGCCCGTTTCTGGCTGGAAGCTCTTCTTCACCACCTTGAAACGCGTCGCGCCGCCTGCCTCGGGCTCGTTGAGGTAGATCATGAAAGTCCAGGTGCGCTGCCCTGCGATGGAGCAGTACTTTTCCCAGTCCTGCCCGCCCGGGTTGAAGTAGTCGCAGTGGGCCTTGAATTCCTGCCCGACGGCGTAGCGTTGGCCCTGCAGCGGCTCGCCATGCGCGGGATCGATACCCGAAATTTCCGCCAGCATTGCGTCGAGCCGCTGCGTACGCGGGTCTTCCATCGGCAGGTCGCAGGTCTCGCTGGTGCGGAAGGTCATGTCGCCATCGTGATCCGCCAGTTCGGACGGGCGGCGCTTGGCGTCGATCATCGTCATCAGCTCGGCGCAGAAATCCGGATCGAGGAAGTTGCGCTTCTGCAGCAGTTCCAGCTTGGGGAAGGGCAGGCGCTGCATGCCCTTGGCTGCAAGTTCGGTCGCATCGGATTCGCCGGGATCGCGCATGCGATTGTCATGCCCAAAGGTCGAACCACTTTGCAAGCGGCGCAATAATCATGCGTAAATGCATTGATTTGGCAATTTTCCCTTCCCAAATCGGGCGAAGCGTGCAAGCGAGCGCGCATACGCATGTTCCGCTCTTGACGCGGCGACTCGTGCGCGTAACTGCCACCCGCCTGGCGTGGCTGCGCCGGGGCATATGGCGATCGTAGCTCAGTTGGTTAGAGCGCCGGTTTGTGGTACCGGAGGTCGGGGGTTCGAGACCCCTCGATCGCCCCATTGTCCCTTCATGGCTCGACAGCCCGAAACACTGGCCTGGGGGCATGCACGAAGCCGATGAGCGCGTTCTGGACACAACCCGATTTCGACGATCACGAGATCGTTCATTTCGTTCGTGACGAGGCGCGCGGCCTTACCGCGATCATTGCGCTCCATTCGACCCGGCTCGGCCCGGCGGCGGGCGGCACGCGCTTCTGGCACTATGCCGATCCCGCCGCGGCCATGCGCGACGCGCTGCGCCTGTCGCGCGGGATGAGCTACAAGAACGCGATGGCTGGCCTGCCCATGGGCGGCGGCAAGGCCGTGATCCTGGCCGACGAACAGCGCAGCAAGACGCCTGAGCTGCTCGCTGCGTTCGGCGATGCAGTCGAGGGGCTGGGCGGCAAGTACGTGACCGCCGAAGATGTCGGCATCACGGTCGAGGATATGGTCGCGGTCAACCAGCGCACGGAATACGTCTCGGGCCTGCCGGTCGCCGATGGAGAGGCGGGGGGCAATCCCGGCCCGTTTACCGCGCTCGGCATCTATCTGGGCATCAAGGCTGCGGTGCAGCACAAGCTCGGGCGCGACAGCGTAGAGGGTGTGCACGTTGCGATGCAGGGCGTGGGCAGCGTCGGCGGCGGGGTCGCCCGCCTGCTTGCCAAGGATGGCGCGCGCCTGACGGTTGCCGATATCGACACCGCCAATGCAGAGGCTTTGGGCCAGGAACTGGGCGCGGACGTGGTCGCCCCCGATGCGATCATGTCGGTCGGCTGCGACGTCTTCAGCCCGAATGCGCTGGGCGCGATCCTCGACGAAGCGGGCATCGCACGGCTCGACTGCGCGATCGTCGCGGGCGGGGCGAACAACCAGCTCGCGCGGCCGGAAAACGGCACGACGCTGGCGGAGCGCGGAATTCTCTACGCGCCCGACTATGTGATCAACGCGGGCGGCATCATCAGCGTGACGATGGAATACCTGTGCCGCCGCGAAGATGCGCCCTGCGACATCAACGAAGTGCGCAAGCGGATCGCGACGATTCCCGAGCGGCTGATCAGCATCTGGCGCGACAGCGAGGCGAGCGGCTCCTCGCCCGACCGGGTGGCCGACGCGATGGCGCAAAAACTTATCGGGCGGGGCTGACAGCCCCCGCGATCCCTTGCGCCGCGCTTGCGCGAAAGGCATAGAGCCGGGCGAATACATCATGCATGGTTTCGCCAATCCCCGCCGCTTCATCGGCCTCGCCACGAGGCTGACTCCCATCCTCCTTGCCGTGGGCCTGCTGGCTTCGGCGGGGGCGCTGGCGTGGGGCCTGCTGATGGCCCCGCCCGACCGCCTGATGGGCGAGACGGTGCGGATCATTTTCATCCATGTACCCACCGCCTGGCTCGGCATGGCGGGCTGGATGACGATCGCGGGGTCGAGCCTCGCCTTCATCGTCTGGCGCCATCCGCTTGCCGCGCTGGCCGCGCGTGCGGCGGCGATACCGGGGCTGGTGTTCACCGCGCTGTGCCTCGTCACAGGATCGATCTGGGGCCGTCCCACGTGGGGCACCTGGTGGGTGTGGGACGGGCGGCTGACCAGCATGCTGGTGCTGTTCTTCCTCTATCTCGCCTATATCGCGCTGGCGCAGGCGGTGGAGCGCGAAGGCGCATCGCCGCGCATCCCGGCGATTTTCGGGCTGGTCGGCGCGGTCAATATCCCGATCATCAACCGTTCGGTCGTGTGGTGGAATTCGCTCCACCAGCCGCCCAGCATTACTGCGGGCCAGAGCGCGATCGACGGGGCGTTCCTGTGGCCGATGCTGATCGCGATGCTCGGCTTCACCTGCCTGTTCGCCGCGACCACGCTGATGAACATGCGCGCGCTGCTGGCGGAAACGCAGGCCGAGGCGCGGCTGCGCCGCCGGGCGATGGAGGCCGAAGCGTCATGATGCGCGAATCGCTCTCGCAATGGGATTTCGTGATCGCCGCCTACGCGATCGCAGTGCCCGCCATCATCGCGCTGCTGGTATTCAGCTGGCTGCGGATGCGCCGGGCCGAGCGTCGCCGCGATATGGCGCGCGGGAAAGGCAAGAAGTCATGAGCGAATCGCCGAGAACCGGATTGGCCCCCAAGCATCAGCGTCTGGTGCTGGTCTCGGTCGCGCTGGTGGTGCTGATCGTCGCCGCAATGCTCGCCGCGTGGGGCCTGAGCAAGCAGGCCGACTATTTCTACCTGCCCGAAGACATGGCCGAGAACCCGCCCGAGCCGGGCCGCGCGATCCGCCTTGGCGGCATGGTCCAGCGCGGATCGCTGCGCACGCTGCCCGACGGGGTGACGATCGCCTTCTCGGTCGCCGGTCGCAACGGCGATACCGTGCCTGTCACCTATCGCGGGATCGTGCCCGACCTCTTCGTCGAGGGATCGGGCGTGATCGCCAATGGGCGGATGGAGAAGAACGGCACCTTCCAGGCCGAAGCCCTGCTCGCCAAGCATGACGAGAACTACACTCCGCGCGAGCTGGAAGGGCTGAGCGACGAGGCCGCGCACCAGATGCTCGAAGGAACGGCGGCAACCACTCCATGATCGCAGAACTTGGCCTTGCCGCCCTGTGGCTCGCCGCAGGGCTCTGCGTGCTGCAATTGATCGCCGCCGTCGCGGGCGTGCGCGGGGCTGAAGCCGGGACCGGTGAGGGATCGGTGGCCGCGCTGGTGCGCCCCGCCGCGATCGTCCAGGCGCTGCTGCTGCTGGTCGCCTTCGGCTGCCTGCTGCGGGTGTTCGCGGTGACCGACCTGTCGGTCGCGCTGGTCGCGGCCAACAGCCACGCGGACAAGCCGCTGATCTATCGCATCTCGGGCGCATGGGGGAACCACGAGGGCTCGATGCTGCTGTGGGTCACCATCCTCGGCCTGTGCAGCGCCGCCATCGCCGCGCTTGAGCGGCGCCTGGACCAAAGCCTCGTGAAGGCAGCGCTGGGCGCGCAAGCCTTCGTCGCGCTGGGATTCTTCGCGTTCCTGCTGCTCAGTTCCAATCCCTTCGCCCGGCTCAATCCGCCCGCCCAATTCGGGGCCGGGCTCAACCCGCTGTTGCAGGATATCGGCCTCGCGCTGCACCCGCCCACGCTCTACGTCGGCTATGTCGGCCTGTCGGTCGCCTTCAGCTTCGTCGTCGCGGGGCTGATTACCCGGCAGGCGGGGCCCGATCTGGCGCGCGCGATGCGCCCGTGGGTGCTGGCCGCGTGGATCGCGCTGACGCTGGGCATCGCGGCGGGCAGTTACTGGGCCTATTACGAGCTGGGCTGGGGCGGCTGGTGGTTCTGGGACCCGGTCGAGAACGCCTCGCTCATGCCGTGGCTGGCAGCCACAGCGCTGCTCCATTCGGCAAGCGTGCTGGCCGCGCGCGACGCGCTGCGCACATGGACGATCATGCTCGGCGTGGTCGCCTTTTCGATGAGCATGGTCGGCACCTTCCTGGTGCGGTCGGGCATCCTTACCAGCGTACACGCCTTTGCGGTCGATCCCGAACGCGGGGCCTTCATCCTCGGCCTGCTGGCGATCTACATCGGTGGGGCCTTCGCGCTGTTCGCGCTGCGCGTGGGCGCACTGGCCGAAGGCAAGCGGTTCGCGGTGATCAGCCGCGAGGGCGCGCTGGTGTTCAACAATGTGATGCTGAGCGCGATCCTCGCAGTGGTGCTGCTGGGTACGCTGTACCCGTTGCTGGCAGAGGCGATGGGCACGCGCGTGTCGATCGGCCCGCCTTACTACAACCCGGTCGCCTCAGTATTCGCGGTACCGATGCTGCTGGTGCTGGCGGTCGGCCCGCTGCTGCGGTGGAAGCGCGACAGCCTTTCGCGGATCATGGTGCCGATGGTGCTGGTGGGCGTGGTGCTCGCCGCCGCGATCACGCTGGTGATGCTGTTCACCGATGCAGGCCTGCTGCCGACCATCGGGTTGGCGATTGCCGCGATGCTCGCGCTGGCGAGCTGGCTGCCGCTGCGCGACCGCCGCCTCAGGCGCGTGCCGCTGGCGCTGTGGGGATCGATGCTGGCGCATTTCGGCATCGCGGTCAGCCTTGCCGGGATGGCGAGCGAAAGCGCCTTTTCGACCGAGCGACTGGTCGCGGTGCATAGCGGCGAGAGCGCCACCGTCGGCCCGTTCACCGTGCGGCTCGAGGATGTGGAGCCGGTCGCGGGCCCCAACTGGACCGCGCTCGAGGCACGGCTGGCGGTGACAGGCAGTGGGGTCGACACCGTACTCACCCCGCAGGCGCGCACCTTCACCGATCCGCCGCAAGGCACCAGCGAGGCCGGGTTGCTGACCCGCTGGAATGGGCAGCTCTATACGATCCTTGGCGACGAGGCAGGCTCCGACGCAAAGGGGACACGCTGGCAGCTGCGGCTGTGGTGGAAGCCCTTTGTCACGCTGATCTGGTACGGCGGCGTGCTGATCGCGCTCGGCGGCTTGCTGGCGTTGCTGGGGCACGTGCGCTCGGGCCTGCGGCGTTGGCGCATCCGGGGCGAGATTGCTCGCCGCCGGGCGGAAAGAGCCGCGCCATGAAGCGGTTGTGGGTCCTCATCCCGCTGGTGTTCGTGGCGCTGTTCCTGGGGCTGGCGGCGTACCAGCTGACGCAGCCGAAAGACGATCTCGTGCGCAGCACGATGATCGGCAAGCCGCTGCCCGCGTTCGACCTGCCCGGCCTCACCGATGATGCGCCGCGCGTATCCTCCGCCACCTTCGCCGACGGGGAGCCGCGCCTGCTCAACGTCTGGGCGACCTGGTGCCTGCCGTGCATTGCAGAGGCTCCGCAGCTCGAAAAACTCAAGCGGCGCGGGGTGCCGATCGTCGGCATCGCGGTCCGCGACGAGCCCGCGGCGATCGCGCAATTTCTTGAACGCTACGGCGACCCTTACGCCGCGATCGGGCTGGACGATATCGCGGAGCTGCAACTGGAGCTGGGATCCTCGGGCGTGCCCGAAACCTTCGTGATCGATGGCAAGGGCGTGATCCGCTACCAGCATATCGGCGATATCAGCGAACGCGATGTCGCGGATATCTACGCCAAGTGGGAGGCGGCACGATGATGCTCGCAGCGATTGCTCTCGCGCTCGCAGCGCCCGGGGCGGGGCAAACGACCTCTTCCGCGCCGCTCGCCAACGTGCAACTCGCCGACCCGCAGCAGGAAAGCGAGGCGCAGGCGCTTATGGAAGAGCTGCGCTGCCTCACCTGCCAGTCGCAATCGATCGCCGACAGCAATGCGCCGATGGCGGGCGACATGCGCCACCAGGTGCGCAGCCGGATCGCGGCGGGCGAAAGCCCCGAAGAAGTCCGCGCCTGGCTGGTCGAACGCTATGGCGACTATGTCACCTTCCGCCCCGGTTTCGACTGGGCGACCTGGCCGCTCTACGCGCTGCCGATCCTGTTCGTGCTGATCGCCGGTTTCGTGCTGGTGCGGCGACTGGGGAGGCGCGGCGAATGACCGGGACTTGGATCGCCATCGCGGTGCTGGCGCTGGCCGCTTTCGGGGTCGGCCTGCTGGTCGCGCGCGAGGGGCGGCGGGTGTGGACTCTGCTCGCTTCGGCGCTGGTCTTCGCGCTCGCAGGCTATGCCTGGCAGGGCGCGCCCGGCCTGCCCAGCGCGCCGCAGCAGTCGACCAGCGAATCCTCGCCCGCGTCCGACGCGCTGATCAGTGCGCGGCGCGCGTTCTACAACAGCGAGGGGATGCAGCCGTCGCGCTTCGTGATCACCGCCGATGGCTATGCGCGGCGTGGCCGCCATGCCGAGGCTGCGCAATTGCTGCGCCTCGGCGTCACCGAGAACCCGAAGGATGACGAGGCCTGGCTGGCGCTGGCACTGGCGCTGGCAGAGCACACGCGGGGCGTGATGACGCCGCCGGTCACCTATGCATTCGAGCGCGCGCAGGAGGCCGCCCCCGGCAACCCTGCACCGGGCTATTTCCGCGGGCTCGTCGCGCTGCGATCGGGCCAGCTGGGCGAGGCGCGCGACCTCTGGGCGCAGACGCTGGCCGATGCGGACAAGGATGCGAAGGGCCGCGAATATGTCGCGCAGCAGCTCGAGCGGCTCGACGGCGTGATCAAGGTGCTGGGGGAACGCTCGGGCGCAGCCGCGCCCGCAGCTGGACCCACTCCGCAATCGCCCTCCGCCAGCCCTCCCGCAAACGCGCCGGCGAGCCCGCCCGCGCAATGATGCCGCCGCGAGCGATGTTGCGCTTGCACACAGGCACTGCTAACCGCGCCCATCGCACCCGACGAACGCTGTCGTGCGTTGGTGCTGCGTCCGCAACAGGTTGACCATCGCGAAGATTATATGAGCGGAGCTTCCGTACAGCCGGGCCTGGCACCCGAAAAATTCACCGAGTCGCACTCGACCGGGTCGAAAGCCGCGCTTGCGGTTGGCGCGGTCGGCATCGTGTTCGGCGATATCGGCACCAGTCCGCTCTACGCCTTTCGCGAAACCTTCCTTGGCTCGCACTCGCTGGCGATCGACAAGCTGCACATCTACGGCGTCGTCAGCCTGATCTTCTGGTCGATGACGCTGATCGTCTCGATCCAGTACGTCACCATCCTGATGCGTGCGGACAACAAGGGGCAGGGCGGCACGCTGGCGCTGGTTGCGCTGCTGTCGCGCTATATCGGCAAGTCGCGATGGGGCTGGCTGACAATCATCCTCGGCGTCTTCGCGACCGCGCTGTTCTACGGCGATTCGATGATTACGCCCGCGATTTCGGTGCTTTCCGCGGTCGAGGGGCTGACCGTGGTCAATTCCGGGCTGGAACCGCTGGTGATCCCGATCGCGCTGGTGCTGCTGGTCGGCCTGTTCCTGATCCAGCGACGTGGCACGGCCAAGGTGGGCGCGTTGTTCGCGCCGGTGATGATCGTCTATTTCAGCGTGATCGCGGTGCTGGGGATCATACAGATCATCCACAATCCCGCGATCCTGTGGGCGCTCAACCCCTGGTACGCGGTGCAGTTCTTCCTCACCGACGGTTACATCGCCTTCCTCGCGCTGGGTTCGGTGGTGCTCGCGGTGACCGGTTCGGAAGCGCTCTATTCGGACATGGGCCATTTCGGGCGCGGCCCGATGCGGCTCAGCTGGTTCGGCTTCGTCATGCCGTGCCTGCTGCTCAACTATTTCGGGCAGGGCGCGATGATGACCTCGCTCGGCCTCAACGAAGCGCGCGAGGCGATCGAAAGCCCGTTCTTCGTGATGGCGCCGGAAATGCTGCGGCTGCCGCTGGTGATCCTGGCCACCTGTGCCACCTTCATCGCCAGCCAGGCGGTGATTTCGGGCGCATTCTCGATCACCCACCAGGCGATCCAGCTGGGCTTCATCCCGCGCCTGTCGACCGAGCACACCAGCCCGACCGAGCGCGGCCAGATCTACATTCCTTTCGTCAACAACGTGCTGATGGTCTCGGTCATCGTGCTGGTGCTGATGTTCCAGTCGTCGACCAACCTCGCCAGCGCCTACGGCATCGCGGTGACCGGGGCGATGTTCATCGACACGCTGCTGATGGGCGTGCTCCTGCTCGCGGTGTGGAAATGGAAATGGTGGCTGATGCTGCCGGTATTTCTGCTGTTCGTCTTCGTCGACGGGGCATACTTCGCCGCGAACCTGCCCAAGGTGCCTTCGGGCGGCTGGTTCCCGCTGGTGGTGGGCGGTTGCGCCTTCCTGCTGCTGACCACCTGGTCGCGCGGGCGCAAGCTGATGCGCGACCGGATGAGCGAGGTCGCGCTGCCGATCGAGATATTCGCCAAGTCCGCGCAGAACAGCGCCACGCGCGTGCCCGGCACGGCGATCTTCATGGCGTCGAGCACGGCGGGCGTGCCCTCCGCGCTGCTCCACAACATCAAGCACAACAAGGTGCTGCACGAACGCGTGGTGATCCTGACGGTAGAGATTCAGGACGTGCCCTATGTCGATCAGGATCAGCGGTGCAATTTCACCGAGATCGGCGATGGCTTCTACCGCGCGGTGCTGCACTACGGCTTCATGGACGAAACCAACGTGCCCGAAGGCCTGAAGCACATGAGCCGCTGCGGCGGCACGTTCGACATGATGGACACCAGCTTCTTCCTCAGCCGCCAGACCCTGATCGCGAGCGAGATCCCCGGCATGGCGATCTGGCGCGAAAAGCTGTTCGCCTGGATGCTGCGCAACGCGGCAAGTGCGATGGAGTTCTTCAGCCTGCCGACCAACCGCGTGGTGGAGCTGGGCAGCCAGGTGCGGATCTAACTCTAATGGCGTCATCCCAGCGAACGCTGGGATCGCTGGCGGCCAGTCGCTACCATCGTGCAATGGGTGGCTGGACATACATCATGACCAACAAGCCGCATGGAGTGCTCTACATCGGGGTCACTGCGGACCTGGCTGCGCGTATCGATCAACACAAGAGTGGCAAAGGGTCACAGTTCTGCCGACGTTATGGACGCGACCAGTTGGTGCTCACCGAGCGCCATGACGACATTCGCGATGCGATCGTGCGTGAGAAAGCCATGAAAGCATGGAAGCCAGCGTGGAAGATCGAATTGATCGAAGCTTCAAATCCCCATCGGCTCGACCTTTCGGACGATCTGGCTGGACTATGAGCGATCCCAGCATTCGCTGGGATGACGAGTGCGTCTGCACCGCCGCAATCCGCCGTTCGCCTGCGGTTTTCCCTTGTCACCCCGCCGCTGATCGTATTTCTGGGCCCTATGCTGAGCATTAGCCCGGAAGTCGCGCTCCTCGTTCTGGGCATCCTGCTTCTCGCAACGGTCTTCGCAGGCTCGCTGTCGAGCCGCTTCGGGCTGCCTGCGCTGATCGGCTTCCTTTGTCTGGGAATGCTCGCCGGGGTCGATGGGCCGGGGGGCATTGCTTTCGACGATTACCTGCTGACGCAAGGCGTGGGGATCGCGTGCCTGATCTTCATCCTGTTTTCCGGCGGTATCGACACCGATTGGCGCGACGTGCGGCGCGTGGCGACGCCTGCGCTGGTGCTCGCCACGGGCGGGGTGCTGATCAGCGCGGGGATCATGGCGGTCGCGGCGGTCCTGCTGCTGGGGTTCAGCCCGTATCAGGGCTTCCTGCTGGGGGCGATCGTCGCCTCCACCGATGCCGCCGCCGTCTTCGCCATCCTGCGTTCGACGGGGCTCGACCTGCACGGCGATGTTCCTGCGCTGATCGAGGTGGAGTCGGGCTCCAACGATCCGATGGCGATCTTCCTCGTCGGGGCGGCGCTGATGTTCATCACCGTGCCCGACTTCTCGCCGATCACGCTCGTGCCGCAGTTCGTGCTCCAGATGGTGCTGGGCGCGGCAGTGGGCCTGGGGGCCGGTTATCTGCTCCCTGAGATCCTCAAGCGATCGCAATACCGCCATGGCGGGCTGGCGTTCGTGGTATCGATTGCCGCCGCGCTGATCGCCTACGGGCTAGCCTCGGTGATCGGGGGCAACGGGTTCCTCGCGGCCTATGTTGCGGGACTGGCAGCGGGAAACCGGGCGTACCGGGCGCGGGCGATCGTCTCCACCTTTCAGGACGGGCTGGCGTGGCTCGCGCAGGTGGTCATGTTCCTGACGCTCGGCCTGCTGATTACGCCGTCGAACCTGACGGGCGTGATTGCGCCGGGCCTTGCGATCACCTTCATCCTGATGTTCATCGCCCGGCCGGTCAGCGTGTTCGTGTGCCTCGCGCCGTTCCGTCAGTTCGGCTGGCGGGCCAAGCTGTTCGTATCGTGGGCAGGGCTGCGCGGCGCGGTGCCGATCGTGCTCGCCACCTTCCCCATCGTTGCAGGCGTGCCGAGCGCTTTTGCGATCTTCAATATCGTGTTCTTCGTGGTTCTGCTGTCGAGCATCATCCAGGGGCCCACGATCAACTGGCTCGCCAATCGGCTGGGCCTGCTTGCGACGCGCGATGCGTCGGAAGCAGTGCCTGCGGAGGACGCTGAGCTCTAGGCCGTGTCGCTAGGCCCCCGTATGGGGCTCTTCCTCGACCAGGCCTTCCTTGCGTTCCGGATCAAGCCCGTGCTTGAGCAGCATCGGCAACTGGACCAGCGTGAAGCCGAAGCTGAGCCCCATGAACACCCACAGCTTGGCCCACAGCCAGCTCTCGAAGCTCAGGTTCATGCGCAGCACCTCGTTCAGCACCGCGAGGAACAGGAAGAAGAAGCCCCAGTTGCGCGACAGTTTGAGCCAGCCTTCCTGCGACAGCCCCTCGAACGCAGCTTCCAGCAACCATTGCAGGAACGCCTTGCCGCGCAGCCACCCGATCAGCAGCACGACGCCGAAGAAGGCGTAGAGCACGGTCGGCTTGACCTGCACGTAGAACGGATCGCGCAGCAGGATCGTCATCCCGCCGAAGCCGATGATCAGCACGGTCGAGAGCATCAGCATCCGGGAAATCTTGCCCGTCAGCAGCTTACTCGCGATCAGCGCGGCGATCGCGGCGACGATGAACGCGCCGGTCGACTTGACGATCGCGACCAGCGTGCCGACCGAATCATCCCCATCGGGCTGAAACAGGTAGAACGACAGCAGGAAGACGATCAGCGGGCCGTAGTCGATCGCGACATTGAGCCAGCCTGATTTGGGTTTGTCGGTTTGGGTTTCGTTCTCGGTCATTCTTCTCTTCCCGCGTCATTGCGAGCGGCGAAGCCGCGCGGCAATCCATGGTCCAAATCTATCGGCAAAGCGAATCGCCATGGATTGCTTCGTCGCCCCGAACCCGGTTCGCGGCTCCTCGCAATGACGACATGCTAAGCCACTCCCGCAATCACGCGCGCGACCAGATCGGGGTCGAACGGGCGCAGGTCGTCGAGCTGTTCGCCCACACCGATGGCATGGATCGGCAATCCGTATTTCTGCGCCGCCGCCACGAGTATGCCGCCGCGCGCGGTGCCGTCCAGCTTGGTCATGATGAGGCCGGTGACGCCGGCAACTTCCTGAAACACGTCGATCTGACTGAGCACGTTCTGGCCGTTGGTCGCATCGAGCACCAGCACGACGTCATGCGGCGCCTCTGGGTTCAGGCGGCCGAGGACTTTGCGGATCTTGGCCAGCTCGTCCATCAGCTCGCGCTTGTTCTGCAGCCGCCCGGCGGTGTCGACCACCAGCACGTCGGTCCCCTCGTCGGTGCCGCGCTTGACCGCGTCGAACACGATACTGGCCGGGTCGCCGCCCTCGGGCCCGCGCACCAGCGGCACGCCCACGCGGTCCGCCCACGTCTGCAACTGGCCGATGGCGGCCGCGCGGAAGGTGTCGCCCGCGGCCAGCATGACCTCGTAATCGTCTTCCATGAAAAGATGCGCGAGTTTGGCGATGGTGGTGGTCTTGCCGCTGCCGTTGACGCCGATCACCAGCACCACCTGCGGGCGCGGGAAGGCGGTGATCTCCAGCGGCTTGGCGACCGGGCGCAGGATCGCGGCGATTTCTTCCGCCACAGCCTCGCGCAATTGCCGCTCGGTGATCTCGTTGCCGAAGCGTTGCTCGCGCAGCGCCTCGCGCACGCGGCCCGCCGCTTCGGGGCCGAGGTCCGACATGATCAGCGCATCCTCGATCTCGTCGAGCGTCGCGTCGTCGAGCCGCGCGTTGCCGACCGGCGCGATGTTCTCGGACAGGCGATCAGACGTCTTGCGAAATCCGCCGAGCAGGCGGTCGCTCCAGCTGGAGGAGCCAGGTTCGCTCATGCGAGCATTCCTTCGATGATCCGGGTGGGGCGGATGGTGACGAGGGTGCCCGGCGCGGTGCCATCGGGCAACGCAACGCGGGCGAAGTGCGGCGTGTAGCCGCTGCCGTCTCTTTCGGCGAGCACTTCGTAGCTGCCGCCGAGCAGGCTTTCGAGCCAGGCGTCGCGGGTCTGGCGGATGGTGGCGCGCAGTTCTGCGGCGCGGCGCTTGATGGTCGGCCCGTCGACCTGCGGCATGCGCGCGGCAGGCGTCCCCCCGCGCGGCGAGTAGGGGAAGACGTGACCGTGCACGATCCCGCATTCGGCGACGATCGAGAGGTTGTCCGCATGGTGCGCGGCGTCTTCCGTCGGGAAACCCGCGATCAGGTCTGCGCCGATGGCGATTTCGGGCCGCCGGTCCTTCAGCCACGCCACCAGATCGACCGCATCGCGGCGCAGGTGGCGGCGTTTCATGCGCTTGAGGATCAGGTCGCTGCCATGCTGCAGCGAGAGGTGCAGATGCGGCATCAGCCGGGGCTCGCCCGCGATGAGGTCGAACAGCGCATCGTCGATCTCGACCCCGTCGACCGAGGAGAGGCGCAGGCGCGGCAGTTGCGGGAAGGCATCGAGGATCGCGGCGACCAGCGTGCCAAGCTGCGGCTCGCCGGGCAGATCGTGCCCCCACGACGTCAGGTCGACCCCGGTCAGCACGACCTCCCTCGCGCCCTCGGCCAGCTCGCGCTCGACGCTGCGCAGCACCTGCGCAACCGGGTCGGAGCGGCTGGTGCCGCGCCCCGCCGGGATGCTGCAGAAGGTGCAGGCGTGGTCGCAGCCGTTCTGCACCCCGATGAAGGCGCGGGTGCCGTTCCGATGCCGCGCCACCTGCGGTTCGGGCACGTTCCAGCTGCGCGCATCGAGCTTGGCGGCGTTGGCGACGAAGCCGTCGACCTCGACCATGGCGCCCAGCGCCTCGCGCTCGGTCTCTGCCGCACAGCCGGTTACCAGCAGGCGCGCGTCGGGGTGGGCCTGGCGCGCACGGCGGATCGCCTGGCGCGTGTGGCGCACCGCCTCGCGCGTCACCGAGCACGAATTGACCACCACCAGCCCGGGCTCACCCTCGACCAGCGCGGCGATACGCTCGCTCTCGGCATGGTTCAGCCGGCAGCCGAGTGAAATGACGCGGGTTTCGCTCAAGCGAAATCGTCCAGATCCAGCGTGCCGCGAAACGCCTCGCTCGCGGGGCCCGCCATGTGAATACCGCCGTTCTCGTCGCGGCGGATGGTCAGCGTTCCGCCGGGCAGCGTGACCGACACTTGCGCATCGACCAGCCCGCGTCGGTACGCGACTGCCGCGGTGGCGCAGGCGCCGGTACCGCAGGCGAGCGTCAGGCCAGCACCACGTTCCCACACGCGCAGCACGATCGCGTCGCGCGAGAGAACCTGCGCGACGTTCACATTGATCCGTTCGGGAAACAGCGGGTCGTGCTCGATCTCCGGCCCCAGCCGGTCGAGCGGTATGTCCGCGACGTCCTCGTCAACGAAGAACACGACATGCGGATTGCCGACATTCACCGCGCCGGGCCGTTCGAGCATGTCCCAGCCCAGCGGCATGTCGCGCGTGTCCATCGCGTAGGCGAGCGGGATATCCTGCCATTCGAACCGGGGATGGCCCATCGCAACCTCGGCCTGCCCTTCGCCCGGCTTGACCGAGATCAGGCCGCCCGCCGTCTCGATCGTGGCAGGCTGGCCGTGCAACACCGCGACCGCGCGGCTGGCATTCCCGCAGGCTTCCACTTCGCCGCCATCGGAATTGTGAATGCGCATCGCAAAATCGGCTTCGTCCGAGGGTGCGAGCACGATCAGCTGATCGAACCCGATCCCGCGATGCCGGTCCCCCAGCGCGCGCACCTGCGCCTCGGAAAGGCGCGGCAGTTCGGCTTCGCGCCCGTCGAGGATCACGAAATCATTGCCGAGGCCATGCATCTTGATGAAGGAAAGCCGCATTGTCCCCCGCACTTATGGCGGGGGCGGGCTCGCGTAAAGGTCAGGCGCTCTTGCGCTGGTCTTCGGGCGGGGGCTGATCCGAATTGCTCGCCAGCATATCGAGCTCGGCGAGCCGCTTCATGACTGCCGCAGCATCCTCGGGCCGACCGTAGAGATAGCCCTGGCCCTTCATCTCGCCCATGCCGCGTAGCGTCTGAAGGATCGAATCGTCCTCCACGCCTTCGGCGGTTACCGGAATTTGCAGGCCCTGGCCGAGCGAGACGAGCGTGTTGACGATGTGATCGCGCTGTTCGCCGTCGAGCGCGCCTCCCGGCACGGCCTCGGCGACGCGGCGCAGTTCGCCTACGAAGCTGCGATCGATCTTCACCCGGTCGAACGGCAGCGTGCGCAGCTGGGTAAGGCTGGCAAAGCCCGTGCCGAAATCGTCGAGGCTGACGCGCACGCCCAGATTCTTGAGGCTGACGATCATCGTCTGCACGGCAGAGAGGTTTTCCTGCAGGCAGCTTTCCGAAATCTCGACATCGAGACGGGCGGGCGGAAACTGGCTCGCCAGCAGCAGCTTGAGCAACTTTTGCGGGAACCACGGATCGCGCAGCTGCATCGGCGAGACGTTGACCGACAGCGTCAGATCGGGATGCCAGTTCTTCGCATCGTTCAACGCGCGCTCGATCAGCATTTCGGATAGCGGGCCAATCAGCCCGCACGATTCGGCGATCGGAATGAAGATTTCCGGCCCGACCACGCCGAGCTTCTTCGAATTCCAGCGCGCGAGCATTTCGAAGCCGACCAGTTCGCCGGTTTCGAGATCGACCTGCTGTTCGTAATGCGGGGTGAACTCGCCTTCCTCCAGCCCGGTGCGGATCGCGCTCTCCATTTCGCGGCGTACCTGTGCCTCGACTTCCATCGACTTGTCGAACCAGCAATAGCGGTTCCGGCCTTCGCGCTTCGCATGATACATGGCGAGATCGGCACGGTGCATCAACTGACGCGCCGCCCCTTCCAAGTTCTCTTGCCGCTTGCCCTGCGTTTCGATGGCGATACCCGCCGACACGGTGACCGAAAGCGGACCGATATCGGTATCGATCGGCCCGGCGACCGTGTCGATCATCTCTCGGGCCCAGTCTTCGAGCATTTCCTCGCTTTCCGTCGCGACCGGAAGGATGACGGCGAATTCGTCTCCACCCAGGCGCGCAACGCAGGCGTCGGGCGGTGCAATCTTCTTCAGACGGCGCGCGGTCTCCAGCAGCACTTCGTCGCCGGCCTGGTGGCCGTTCAGGTCGTTGATTTCCTTGAAACCGTCGAGGTCGATCATCACGAAGGCCGCCGCGCGATTGTTCGTGCCCACACCCCTGATCGCATCCATCAACTTTTCGGTCGCGCTGCGGCGATTGTAGCATTCGGTGAGCGAATCGATCTGCGAGAGGCGATAGGCCTTCTCCTCGGCCTCGCGCCGCTGTTCGATTTCGCGGCGAAGGTCCGAATAGCGCCGCCAGCCGAAGATGATCAGCGCGATGTTGAGCAGCAGGGCATTGGCGAGCGCGCTGTCGGGCGGCGCGACATTGCTATCGAGCACATGCCGTGCGACCTGCGGCATCACAGTGCCTCCGATCCCGACAAATAGCAGGATCGCGGCAGTCGCGATGCCGAGCATCACGATGTCGCGCTGTGCCTTGTCCATACGGGGCAGGTGGTCTTTGTTGTTCGCCATGGGGCGGTGCAATCTCGATCCCGAACGCCTGATTTTCTGTCGATGGAGCCGGAATTGCCAGAAGGGACTGAAAATCGGGTAAATGCGGAGACGCGATTTTGCCCTGTGCGGGGCCACGAGATTTGACAAAACAGCGTGATTTTCGCCACTTCGCAAAAATCGCCGCACCATTTTTTATTACCTGCGCGAGCCGCCCGCAGGGGGCGGGGGGCGCCAATCGACGGAGAAAGACAGCTTGCGCTACTGGTTGATGAAGTCCGAGCCCGATGTTTACGGATGGGATGATCTCGTGCGCGAGGGCGAGGGCGTGTGGGACGGGGTTCGTAGCCACCAGGCGAAGAACAACCTCGCCGCGATGGAAGTGGGCGATCAGGCGTTTTTCTACCATTCCAACATCGGGCGCGAGATCGTGGGGATCGTCGAGATCAGCGAGGCCGGCCTGACCGACCCGACCGACGAGACCGGCAAGTGGGCAGCCGTGAAGGTGAAGCCCAAGACCAAGCTGCCCAATGTCGTCACACTGAAAGAAGTGAAGGCGGAGCCGCAGCTGGCGGAGATGCAGCTGGTGAAGCTCTCGCGCCTGTCGGTATGCGAGGTCATGCCCGACGAATGGTCGATCATCCTCGAGATGGCGGGCGTCTGATCGGCCTTCGACGAGGGCGACGACCTAGATCAGCGATGCTGAAAATCTGTGCGCTGGCGGGGTGACGAAACGCTGGTCGCAAACGGCACTCGCTTGGGCGCAGAAAGCACCCTCAGACGGAACATAACCGACTGTTTCTCCGTTTCTTTTACACATCGGCAATGACGCCGACGCTGAATGAATGGAGAGCAGACATGGGTGAACTGAAGAGCAAGGTCGAAGGCAACGTCAACGAAGCGATTGGCAAGGCCAAGCAGCAGTCGAACGACCCCGAAACCCGCGCCGAGGGCAAGGGCCAGGAAGTCAAGGGCAAGGCCCAGCAGGCCAAGGGCGAAGTCCAGGGCGCGCTCGGCGACGATATCTGAGGCTAACGTCTCGGTAAGAGAAAGGGGCGGTACCTTTGCGGTGCCGCCCTTTTCTTATGCGCTGCTGCTAGGCTTTCGCCTTGGCACGCAGCCCCGAAACGGTCGCTCCGCTGGCGGCGAGTTGCTCCATCTCGATTCGCGCATGGATCAGGCGCAGGCCCTTGCGCCCCTTCGCCTCGACCAGCGCATCCTTGAAGGCTTGCGTGGTCTCGACCGCAGCGGTCCATGCCCCGTAGCTCGCGCCAAGCGCGGCAAAATCCGGATTGGCGAGGCCGGTGCCCGAGACCCGCTCGGGAAATTCGCGCTCCTGATGCATCCGGATCGTGCCGTAGCCGCCATTGTCGATCACGATCACCGTCAGGTCGCAGCCATGCTGCGCAGCGGTCGCCAGTTCCTGCCCGTTCATCATGAAATCGCCATCGCCCGCGATCGCCACGACGCTCCTTTCGGGAAAGCGCAACGCCGCAGCGACCGCCGCAGGCACACCGTAGCCCATCGCGCCGCAGGTCGGGGCGAGCTGGGTGGGGAATCCATCATAGCGCCAATAGCGATGCCACCAGCCGGCAAAATTGCCCGCCCCGTTGCAGATGATCGTGTCTGCCGGATAGGTGTCGCGCATGAATTGCACGCAGGCCGCGAGATCGAGCGGGTAAGTGTCGCTAGGATGCGCTGTGGCCCATGTTTGCCACTCTGTGTGCGCTTGTGCGCCCGCGTCGAACGGCAGCGGATCTTCGCCTGCCCATAGCGCCGCGCTCTCCGCAAATTCGTCCATCGCGGCGCAGATCGCGAGGTTTGCGGGGTAAACGCGGCCCAGCTCTTCGGGGTCGGGATGGACGTGGATCAGCGTGCGATCCTTGTCTTCCAGCGGCGGCACGCAATAGCCATCGGTGGTCGCCTCGCCCAGCCGCGCACCGACCACCAGCAGCAGATCCGCCGCCTTGACCCGCTCGACCAGCTTGGAGTTCGGCCCATAGCCGAGGTTGCCCGCATAGACCGGGGAGGTGGGCGCGATCGCGTCCTGCCGCCGGAACGCGGTCGCCACCGGCAGACCCAGCCGCTCTGCAAAAAGCTGGAAATACTCACGCGCCTTGGCGTTCCAGCCCGCGCCGCCGATCACCGCGAGCGGCGCTGCGGCATCGCCGATCAGCGCCATCATCGCCTGCATCGCATCGGGGCAGGGGGCCTGCGCCGGGCGCACGACCTGAGCGCGCGGGGTCGCCTCCGTTGCGTCGTAAAGCATGTCCTCGGGCAGCGCGAGAACCACCGGCCCCGGCCGCCCGGAGATCGCGGTGGCATAGGCACGCGCAATATATTCGGGTATGCGGTCGGCACTGTCGATACGTGCGGCCCACTTGCAGATCGGCGAGAAGAAGGCCGGGAAGTCGATTTCCTGAAAACCCTCGCGATCACGCATGCCGCGCGCCACGTCGCCGATGAACAGGATCATCGGCTGGCTGTCCTGATGGGCGACGTGCACCCCGATGCTGGCATTGGTAGCGCCGGGCCCCCGGGTGACGAAAGCAACGCCGGGGCGCCCCGATCCGGCAGCGTTCATCGCGCCATCGGCGCAGGCCATGAAGGCAGCGCCGCCTTCTTGCCGGCAGGTGACAATGTCGATCTCCGGCCGGTCGACCAGCGCGTCGAGCACGGGCAGGAAGCTCTCGCCCGGAACGGTGAAGATACGATCGCAGCCCTGCTGTGCGAGGCAATCGACGAGCAGGCGCGCAGCCTGCGGAGTGGTGCTGTCAGCCATTCCGGAGCCCCTAGAGCGAGACTTGCCGCGCGGCAATCGGGTGCAGCGGTTAACTACCGTCGACCCGGCCTGTCCCATCGACGGACGTTGCCAAGTGGCCGCTCGCCAAACCTTACCGAAAAGTTAATTCTCATCCTCATGAGACGCTCCCTGGTCCTGACAGACGAATCTGCCCGTCACCCGTTTCGCGCTTCGCTCGTCACGCGGCCGGAGCTGCGCCGCGACCGGATGGTGCGCACGACCCGCTGGTCGTGGGCGAAGAACGACTGGATGGGTTTCCTGGGCGCCTATGTCGTGTGCCTGGCCGGGGCGCTCGTCTTCATCTTCTGACCGTTCAGTCGTGGTCGAGATGGATGCTCGGCAAATGTTCCTCGAGGAAGAGCCGCCGCGCGGCCCAACTTGTCGGCACGCACAATAGCGCGCAGGCGAGAATCTGCTCCTCGATCCCGATCCCCACCAGCGTCATGGCGATGGCCAGCAGCGCGCCCCCGACCATGAACAGCGAACTGATCATGTTGGTCGCCGCGATCGTGCGCGAGGCCTTGTCGCCCGCCACGCGGGTGGTGAGAAAGGCGTAGAGCGGCACGACGAACATCCCGCCGGAGACCGAGACCAGCAATAGACAGGCGAGCAACACCCATGCAAGCGGCTGGACGATGAATTCGGGCACGCTCAGCAGCGCTCCCGCCGGTTCGGTGGGCCACTGATGGACGAAGACGTAGAACAGCACGAAGAACACACCCATCGCGATCACGCTGAGCGGGGCGTAGCGTGCCGAGACCTCTCCCTTGAGCAGATGATTGATGACCACCGATCCGATCGCGATGCCGATGGAGAACATCACGATGAACAGCGTGGCGACTTCCTTGCTCGCATGGATCACGTTCTTGGCCAGCGGCGGGAACTGGATGAACAGGATCGCCCCCACGGTCCAGAACACGCTGATCGCAATCGTCGCGAGGTAGATCACGCGGTCGTGCGCCACGAAGCGTACCAGCGATGCAGAAGAGCGCGCGATGTTCCAGTCGATCGGCTCGACCGGGCCCACGGCAGGCGCGGGCGGAATACCCCGACTGACCTGATAGCCGACCAATGCGGTGACCAGGATCAGCACCATTGCGGCTTCGATCGGGATCCAGCCTGCCAGAATCGTCCCGCATAAAATCGCCAGATAGGTGCCCGCCTCGACCAGGCCGGTGCCTGCCAGCACTTCATGCCGGGCCAGATGCTGCGGCAGGATCGCGTACTTGATCGGTCCCAAGAAGGTCGACTGGATGCCGGCCAGCAGCAGCGCGAACAGCATCAGCGGGATCGCGACCGAATGGACCAGCACGCCCTGCCAGGCGAGGAACAGCCCGATTGCACCAAGGCTCATCAACCCGATCTCGCACAGTTTCACCGTGCGGATGATCTTCGCCTTGTCGCGCATATCCGCCAGCTGGCCGGAGATCGCCGAGAGAAGGATGAAGGGGGCGATGAACAGTGCCGAGGCGATAGCGCTGAACTGCGATTCCGCCTCCGGGTCGGCGTAAACCGCGTACACCACGAAGAGCACCATCGCGGTTTTATAAAGGTTGTCGTTGAAGGCGTTGAGCAACTGGGTGCAGAACAGCGGCAGGAAGCGCCGCCGCCTCAGCAATCTCAACGTGGTCATAAAATCACTCCGGTACGGTGCCGGGCACCGCTTGCGCGTGGCGTTAGAACAGCGTGTGGGGCCAAGCCAAGGGCAAGAGACGCTTTTTCTCGGGACCGCCTTCGTCTACGGGCGTTGTCCTGACAATGCTGACGCTTCCAAACATCCTCACGCTCTCGCGTATTCTGGCCGTGCCGCTGCTGGTGCTGTTCCTGTGGTGGCCCGAGTGGCAACTGGGCTATGCGATCGGTTTCGCGCTGTACTGCGCCGCCGCGATCACCGACTATTTCGACGGGCTGCTGGCGCGCGCGCAGGGTTCGGTCTCGAAGCTGGGCCAGTTCCTCGATCCGATTGCCGACAAGATCATGGTCGCCGCCGTGATCCTGATCCTGACCGCAAAGGGCGGGCTGACCGGCCCCGTGGTGCACGATGCGCATGTAATTGCCGGGCTGATTATCCTCATTCGCGAGATTACCGTGTCGGGCCTGCGTGAATTCCTGGGCGGGATTCAGGTGTCCGTCCCGGTGACCCGCCTCGCCAAATGGAAGACGACGCTGCAGATGATCGCGCTCGGCCTGCTGATCCTGTCCGGTGCGTTGCCCGCGGTGGAACCGATCCGCTGGCTGGGGCTCGGCGCCTTGTGGATTGCCGCCGTACTGACCTGCATTACCGGGTACGGATACTTGCGCGTCGGCCTCAAGCACATGGATAGCTGAGTCCGACGAAAGTCGAATTTTTCTTCGCCGCATTATCACTGAATAAAGTTTCTGGTGGCATTGGAGGGCCATGGCGACACGGGCACTCCAGGCGGAAGAACCTGCGGGAAACATCCTGCACAAGCTGGGACTTTTTCGTGCGCGCGCGCCGCAGGCGACCGATGAAGCACCCTCAATACCGGTTGCTGCCATTAGGACGGACCCACGGGTTCGCCGCCGCTTGCTCAATGAAATCAGAGATTTCCTGCTCGACCACGATCTCGAAGTCACGCCGATGACGCTCTCGGCGGCGCTCGACGCATGCTCGGGCGCCAACCCGCGGCTCGAACGTCGGATCGAACGGCGCAAGGAATCGGGCGATGCGATCACGCAAGGGTGGCTGGAAGAAGTAACCGCGAGTGATTCGCGCAGCGACGACCGGTCGGTCGAGGAACTGGCGAAAAAGCTGGAGCGGGGCATCGAGGAATTGTCGAACGCGACGCGCAACGTGCGCCGCGCGACGACCGAATATGGCGACGAGCTGGAACGCCGCGTCGACGATCTGCAAGGCTCGCATCAGACCGAGGAAATGATCGCGCAACTGGCCGATTTCGCCAAGGCGATGCTGGTCCGTTCGCGCCAGACCGAGGAAGAACTGCGCGCGAACGAGCGGGAGACCGCCGCCTTGCGCAAGAATCTGGATCGCGCGCGGCGCGATGCCGAGCTCGACTATCTGACCGGGCTGCCCAACCGCCGCGCGTTCGAGGAAGTTCTGGCTGCCGAGAATGCCGAGGCGCAAAAGGCAGGCAGGCCGCTGAGCGTGGCGTTCTGCGACATCGACCGGTTCAAATCGGTGAACGATTCGCATGGCCACGAAGCGGGGGACCGGATTATTCGCGCGGTCGCTGACACGCTATCCAGCCTGTGTGGCCGGGATTGCTACATCGCCCGCCACGGCGGCGAGGAATTCGTGATGCTGTTCCGTGGCATGACGCCCGAGGATGCGTATGAGCAGCTCGATGGTGCGCGTCAGGAGCTGGCTTCGCGGCGAATGATCAATCGGCGGACCGACAAACCCTTCGGCGTGGTGACCTTTTCGGGCGGAATTGCCGACGTCGCCCGCTACCGCGACCCGCGTGAAGCGCTCGCCGCGGCGGACGAGGCGCTGTATCGGGCGAAGGACGAGGGGCGCAACCAGATCAGGCTGGCATAGGACTGAAGCGAGTCTTGAGACTGCCGCGCTCAGCGGAGCCCGGCAGTGTGATCCGTCCGCATTCAGCCTTTCCAGCCCGCGAGTTCGGGCGGCGACCGGCTACTTTACTTCGCTGGCGACAATAAACTGCGGCGCTTCTGCAAAGCCCATGAATTCGCCCATCACGCCCTGCACGGTCGCACCGCCCAGATCCTCGGCAATGAACCCGTCGAGATCGGGGATGGCGAAAGCCTCGATATAGGCGACGCCGGGGGTGCCTTCGCCGATCAGCAGGCGCTCGGCGCGAAAGGTGCGAAAGCTCTGTACCCGGGCAAGACCGCGCATCGAAGGGTAGTCGGTTTCGCGTACCCAGCGCTCGAACGCGTCGGGGCTGACACCGTCCTTGAGCGTGTAGAGCAGGAACAGGTTGGGTGTCGTCTCTTCGGCCATTGGTCCCTCCATGCGCGCGCCGTGCAGGCGGCATGGCGCAAGGTGTCGGCAACCCGGCGGCTCATCAAGTGACAAATACTGATATCAGCCTGCCTTGAGTTCTTCTGCGAGCAGCCTGAAATCCGCCTCTCGCGGGCTGTTCTTGCGCCAGATGAGCGCGATGTCGCGGGTGGCGGCAGGGGCGTCGAGAGGGCGGGCGATCACGTTGGTGCCATTCAGGATTCCCGCGTCGAGCGCCATTTCGGGCAGCATCGTCACGCCGAGGCCGTTGTCGACCATCTGCACCAGCGTGTGCAGGCTGGTGCCGATCATGCTGGTCGCGGCGCGCAGTTCGGGCCGGTTGCACGCAGCGAGCGCGTGCTCCTTCAGGCAGTGCCCGTCTTCGAGCAGCAGCAGCCGCCCGTCCTCGATCGTTTCTGGGCGGATTTCCTCCGGCAGGTCGCGCGGTTCGTCGCCCGGGTAGGCCACGAAGAAACGATCCTCGGCAATCACCTCCTGCTCCACCTCGCCGGTGGCGAAGGGCAGGGCGAGAAGCACGCAATCGACCCGCCCGTGATGGAGCGACTCGACCGCGTCGCTGCTGGTCTCTTCGCGCAGGAACAGCTTGAGGTCGGGCCGTTCCTTGCGCAGCCGGGGCAGGATGCGCGGCAGCAGGAATGGTGCAATCGTGGGGATCACGCTCATTCGCAGCGTTCCGGTGAGGGGCTGGCCCGCTGCGCGCACGAGGTCCGAAAGGTCTTCTGCCTGCCGCAGCAAGGCATGTGCTTTCTCGACCACCTGCTGGCCGAGCGGGGTGAAGCGCACCACGCGGCGGCTACGTTCCACCAGCGTCACGTCGAGCAGCGTCTCCAGCTCGCGAATGCCTGCCGAGAGCGTCGATTGCGAGACGAAGCTCGCCTCGGCCGCGCGACCGAAATGGCCGTGCTCGTGCAGCGCGACGAGATATTGCAACTGGCGAATTGTGGGCAGGTAGGTGGACACTACTTACCTTTGCTTTTGGTGGTGAAGTGAGACCACCCGGGCAGGTTCGACATGCTCATCAAGCTTCCGGTATGTTGTAAGGAATTGACCAGGGCGCTGGGCCGTTGTGCCCTAGTAGACGAACGACTTAACAACGTTTGACTGATGACGCCTCAGCCAACTTAGCACTGCAAGCTGGTCTTCCAGATCGTCGTATCGCACGTCGTAGAAGCCCTCCTGAAAGAACTTCCTGACGAGGTTCATCTGTATATCGTATTTGCCGGTGAAACGCTTCGCCACTGCGATATGGATTGCTTTTCCGGAATTAAGCCTGATCGAGCAAGATTGGCTGTCAAAATCGAACTCTACACAGCCGTTCTCAAAAATGCCCAGACCGGATCGCTTCAAGTCAGCCTCCGGAATATATTTCCCGCAAGATAATTCCACTTCGATGGACTCTGCCTCGCGCGGGATCAAATCGGAATAGTGCAAGTAAGTTGCTGATCTCGGGTTGGTCGCACTCATACTCGTTCCAGTAATCACGTCTGGTTGGAACGCTTGCAGCGAAACCTCCTGCTGACGCAGGAACTTTGAGAGAACGATGAGCGGATGGATCATTGTCTCGAACGCTAGCCCTCGCGTGCCGGAGATTTCGGTCCAGGCTCTAGCCTCGGCGGTCGGAGATCTGGCAACTCCCTCGAGTAGATCGACTTGCAGCGAGCGAAGAGGTCCCAGTTCCTCCAGATATGCACTGCAATCGAATCTGAGTGTCGGTTTGTCCTGTCCGGTCAGGCTATCTCCCGATATGGTGAGAAAGCCTTCGAAGTGGTAGTTCGGTGCTAACACATATGAAACTGGCAGAGCCTTCTCAAGCCCATAGTAACTCAGCGAAAATATGCTGGCCGAAAAGCGATCGATTTCCGTCAGTATTGCATCGATCTCAGCAGGCAGAATCGAGATCGGTTTCTCTACGGCGAACCGCATACCAGCGCGCTGAAGCGAAGACATGTACGAAAAATGATGCTCACTTGGAGTCGCTATGATTGTTGGTGCATCCGACTCTAATAGCCTCTTGATTATTTCGCTTTCGCTCTCCAACGAATCTACCCTAACTCCAGAATAATCGCGGTGATCCGGTACATTGCGCTCATCAATGAGGGTGTAGATAGAGAGATGCTCCGGGGTGAGGCGGGTGCCCTCCTTGAGGAGGGCCGGGAGCATCTTTTTCTCGACGACATCTCCCGCGCCGACAATGTTCATCACTATGGGTTTCTTGAATTTCGTCCGCGGGAACATGCTTAGAAGGTTTGTGATTATTATAATGAAATAGTAGGAGCTAAGTGCTGAAATAAAGGGTGTTTTTGTAGATGTTGCGCCGACAAAAGCCTCAAAAGTTTTCGGCAGATCGGTATTTGAAGCGATGGAATATGTAGAGATATTAACGCAAAGCACTACGGGAAAGAGAACGAAATACTCGGCGGGGTGATAAAGTGAATAGCTCGGTTCAGAGAAGTTTCTCCAAAGCAGGTAGTAGCTCAGCCAGAAGAAGCTTTCTATAAAAAATATTACCGAAAAAAATTGAACAATAATAAATAATATTTCCTGCACAGGAAACAAAACATTAATCAAAGCAAAGAATAGAGAGAAAAAAAGTAGAAATATGAAATAATACTCAGTGTAACTCGCCTCGAAATTTTGTCGGGACTTATTGCGTATCCGAATTGCCTCATTAGAAGATTGATCTATCTTGTTTGTTATCCAGAATCTGTAAATCGTTTTTATATGTTGGAGTGGGCTGAGCCAGCGCGCCACGAGAAACACGTTTGCGAAAAATAGAGTCAGAATTGATGGACGCCGATCCCAAAGCCAGACCGATTTTGGCGGTCGCCCAGCAACTTTGTTCAGGTAGGCTCGGATCTTTTTTTGCATCCTGCGAAGGCTAACCAGTAACGTTTGGACCGTCGAGTACCATTCCTTCGTAAACGCCTCTGCGATCTTAGCCCTCAACCTCGTCGATATGCGTCATCTTCAGCTTGCCGTTCTCGACCGCGAAGGCGAGCTTGCCTTCGACCAGATCGAGCGCGTCGCTGCCGAACACTTCGCGCCGCCAGCTTTCGAGGATCGGCAGGTCGCGCACCCCGGCGGCGAGCTGCTCCAGTTCGCCCGAACGGGTGAGGAGGCGCGGGGCGACGTCGATTTCCCGCGCCCGGATTTTCAGCAGCAGCTTGAGCAGGTCGGCAACCAGCGCGCCTTCCTTGCCCAGCGGTGCGCCGCGATTGGTGCGCGGCGGCAGTTCGTCGTCGGGCAGCGGCTTGGCGTTCTCGAGTACGTCCATCAGCCGGCTACCGATCTCGTTTTCCTTCCACGCGTTCGACAGCCCGCGCACCTTGGCAAGGTCGGCCTGCTTCTTTGGCGGATGCGAGGCGAGGTCGGCGAGCGTTTCGTCGCGCATGATCCGCCCGCGCGGGATATTCTTGTGCTGCGCTTCGCCTTCCCGCCAGGCGGCGAGGGCTTTCAGCCGACCGAGCACCTGCGGATTGCGCCCCTGCGCACGGATGCGCTTCCACGACTTGTCGGGCTCGATCGCGTAGTTTTCCGGATCGGCCAGCTTTTCCATCTCGGCATTGAGCCAGCTGCCGCGTCCGGTCTTCATCAGCTTCTTGAGGATCTTGGGAAAGATCTTCGCCAGATAGGTGACGTCACCAATGGCATACTCGAGCTGACGGTCGGTCAGCGGGCGACGGCTCCAATCCGTGAAGCGCGCGCCCTTGTCGATCGTCTTGTCGAGCCATGCCTCGACAAGGTTGGCGTAGCCGATCTGTTCGGACTGGCTGATCGCCATCATCGCGATCTGCGTGTCGAAGATCGGGTGCGGGGTCTTGCCGGTGAGGTTGTAGAAAATCTCCACATCCTGGCTGCCCGCGTGGAAGATCTTCAGCACGTCCTCGTTCTCGGTCAGCAGGTCGAGCAGCGGCTTCAGGTCGATCCCGGGGGCGAGCGGGTCGATTGCCGCCGCCTCGTGCTCGTCGCCGATCTGGACCAGGCACAGCTCGGGCCAGTAGGTGTTTTCGCGCATGAATTCGGTATCGACGCACACGAAGTCGCCCTTGCCGAGCCTTTCGCACAGCTCTTTCAGACGGTCGGTGGTGGTGATGAGGTCGTGAATCTTCATGTCAGTACTTTTTCCTTGCCGGGCGGAGTGCCGCCCCCGGGCCGATCGGCCCCATCAGAAGGCGCGCCCCGCTTGACAAAAGCGGGCCTATCGCCTGTTAGCGCGCAAGCTTTCAGGGCATTCGCCGTCGAGCTTCGGCCACGCCCCTAGCGCCTAATCCCCGAACCGGAAAGTTCCACAATGCACGCCTATCGCACCCATACTTGCGCACAGCTTCGCGAAAGCGATGTCGGCGAGACCGTTCGCCTGTCCGGCTGGGTCCACCGCAAGCGAGATCACGGCGGCGTGCTGTTCATCGACCTGCGCGACCATTACGGCATCACGCAGATCGTCGCGGACGAGGATAGCGCGGCGCTGGGCCTGCTCGATTCGCTCAAGTCCGAAAGCGTCATCACCATCGATGGCGTGGTGAAGGCGCGTTCGCAGGAAACCCGCAACGCCAACCTGCCGACCGGCGACATCGAAGTCTTCGCCAAGTCCGCCACCGTGCAGTCGGCGGCCGAAGAGCTGCCGCTTCCGGTCGCTGGCGAGCAGGAATATCCCGAGGATATCCGCCTCAAGTACCGCTTCGTCGACCTGCGGCGCGAGCGCGTGCACAAGAACATCATGCTGCGCAACAAGGTCATCACGAGCCTGCGCCGCCGGATGATCGACCAGGGCTTCTCCGAATTCCAGACGCCGATACTGGGCGCTTCGTCGCCGGAGGGCGCGCGCGACTATCTGGTGCCGAGCCGCCTGCATCCGGGCCGCTTCTATGCGCTCCCGCAGGCGCCGCAGATGTTCAAGCAGCTGCTGATGGTCGCCGGGTTCGACCGCTATTTCCAGATCGCGCCATGCTTCCGCGACGAAGACCTGCGCGCCGACCGGAGCCCCGAGTTCTACCAGCTCGACTTCGAAATGAGCTTCGTCACGCAGGAAGACGTGTTCAACACGATCGAGCCCGTGCTGGCGGGCGTGTTCGAGGAATTCTCTGGCGGCAAGAGCGTGACGCCCGCGGGCGAGTTCCCGCGCATCCCTTACGCTGAAGCGATGCTGAAATACGGCAGCGACAAGCCGGACCTGCGCAATCCCATCCTCATCTCGGACGTGACGCATCACTTCGAGAAGAGCGGCTTCGGATTGTTTGAAAAGATCGTCGGCGGTGGTGGCATCGTGCGCGCCATCCCCGCGCCCGGCACCAACGAGAAGAGCCGCAAGTTCTTCGACGACATGAACGACTGGGCGCGGCGCGAAGGCTTTGCCGGGCTCGGCTACGTCACCCGCAAGCAGGGTGAGTTCGGCGGGCCGATCGCCAAGAACCACGGCCCGGAGAACATGCAGAAGCTCTACGACGAGCTTGGCCTCGGCGAAAACGACGGCCTGTTCTTCGCGGCGGGCAAGCCCAAGGAAGCCGAGAAGCTGGCCGGTGCCGCGCGCACCCGCTGCGCCGAGGAGATGGGCCTGATCGAGCAGGGCTGCTTCAAGTTCTGCTGGATCGTCGACTTCCCGATGTTCGAATACGACGAGGATCAGAAGCGCGTCGATTTCAGCCACAACCCCTTCTCAATGCCGCAGGGCGAGATGGAAGCGCTGGAGAACACCGACCCGCTCGAAATCAAGGCGTGGCAGTACGACATCGTGTGCAACGGCTACGAACTTTCCAGCGGGGCGATTCGGAATCACCGGCCGGATATCATGTACAAGGCGTTCGAAATCGCGGGCTATTCGCGCGAAGATGTCGACGCGAATTTCAGCGGCATGATCGAAGCCTTCAAACTTGGCGCACCGCCGCACGGTGGCTCTGCTCCCGGGATCGACCGCATCGTGATGCTCCTCGCCGACGAGCCCAATATCCGCGAAGTCATTGCTTTCCCGATGAACCAGCGCGCGCAGGACCTGATGATGGGCGCGCCGTCGGTGGTGTCGCCGAAGCAGCTGCGCGAACTCAGCATCCGCACCGTCGAGCAGCCGAAGCCCGATTCTCCCGAGGCAACGCGGGTCGACCGGGCGGGCGACGCCTAGCGAAAGCTTGTGCAGGCGCCGATTGCGCTGCAATCCTCCCCCTCGGGAATGTTCGCGAGGGGGAAGCTCATGGGTATCACCAGCAGGATTTTGTGCGTCGGCCTGGCCGTGGCGACGCTCGCTGCAGCGGGTGCGCACGCCGAAACGCTCAGGATCGAGAGCCTCGTGCCTGCGCAGAGCGACGAGGCCGCGGCGCTGCACGCGATCGCTGTGGATCGCTTCGAGGGGCGCGAGGGGCCTGGCTTCGCGAACCTGATCGAGGATCGGCTGGCGGCGGCATCGATCGACGGCCAGCCCTATTTCACGCTGATCCACTCCTCTCAGGCGTATAACGCCGACGCGATCCTCGATGGAGAAGCGCGCGTTCGCGTGTCCGAAACCAAGTACACACAGCGCCGCAATGTGTGCGTCGAGGAAGACGACAAGGGCAAGTGCCTCCGGCGCGAGGATCGGGAGCTTTCCTGTCGGCGCCTGTCGCTCGACGTGCTCCCGCGCGCCAACCTGAGGATGCCCGATGGCGTCATGGTGTGGTCGCGCAACTTCGCCAAGAACCGGGTGCTGAGCTATTGCCCCGGCTACGACGACGAACCGCTGATCGCGACGGCTGTCGACGCCGCGATGGCGGAGGCGGCGGATGAGGTCCGTCTCGCGCTTGCGCCAATGCAGGTGTGGCAGGACGTGCGCGTCATGGAGAGTCGAAAGGGGATGCCCAAACCCGTCTCCGAAGCGTTTCGCGGTGCGATCCAGCTGACCAAGCGGAACGAGCGCGGCGCGTGCGAAGCCTTCGCCGCGCTTGAGCCCGAGATGCCGACGCATCCCTCGCTGGTCTTCAATCTGGGACTGTGCGCGGAGCAGACAGGGGATTTCGATACCGCCAAGCGCTATTATCGCGCTGCCCTGGCGGACAAGAAATCGGACGACGAGGCGCAAATGGGAATCCGCCGAATCGACCGGACGCTGGCTGCCGAACGTCAGCTGTCGCGCAGGGACGATTTCTGAGCCTGCGCGCGCCTCTCGCATCCCTATTCAAGCGGGCAGGGCGGGGATAACCGCGCTGCGATCCCTCTTGCGCGGGATCAACCGCTTGGATAGGGCGTTGTCCAACCAACAGCTTCAAGATGTCGAGAGGGCATAAAGACATGAGCGATACCGCCGACCGCGTACAGAAGATCGTCGTCGAACATTTGGGTGTGGAAGCCGACAAGGTGACGCAGGACGCCAGCTTCATCGACGATCTGGGCGCGGACAGCCTCGACATCGTCGAACTGGTGATGGCTTTCGAAGAAGAATTCGGCGTCGAAATCCCCGACGATGCGGCTGAGAAGATCAGCACCGTCGGCGATGCCACCAAGTATATCGAAGAGCACAAGGGCTAAGCCCGCTATGTTCTTGCGGCGGCGGTCTGCCGCCGCCATTTGCAGGCCCGACCCGGTTAGCGGGCCGGGCCTGTGCTGTTTTTGGAGATAAGTATGCGCCGCGTCGTTGTAACCGGTCTTGGCCTTGTCACCCCGTTGGGCGGCGATGTCGAAACCTCGTGGAAGAACCTCATTGCAGGCAAGAGCGGGGCGGGTCCGATCACCCGCTTCGACGCTTCCAACCAGAAGGCGACCATCGCCTGCGAGGTGAAGGGCAAGGATCACGAGTGGGGTTTCGATCCCGACAAGCGGGTCGATACGAAGATCCAGCGCCAGGTCGATCCCTTCATCATCTACGGCCTCGATGCGGCCGGGCAGGCGATCGAAGATGCCGGTCTCACCGAAATGGACCAGGCGACGAAGGAACGCACCGGTGTCTCGATCGGTGCGGGTATCGGCGGTCTGCCGGGGATCGAATATGAATCGGTCAACCTGCACGAACGCGGACCGGGCCGGGTCAGCCCGCACTTCGTCCACGGGCGGATCATCAACCTCATCAGCGGGCAGGTTTCGATCCGCTACGGCCTGATGGGCCCCAACCATGCGGTGGTCACTGCGTGCTCGACCGGCGCGCACTCGATCGGCGATGCGGCGCGCATGATCCGCGACGACGATGCCGACATCATGCTGGCGGGCGGATCGGAATCGACCATCAACCCGCTCGGCATTGCAGGCTTCGCGCAGGCGCGCGCGCTCAACACTGGTTTCAACGACCGGCCCGAACAGGCGAGCCGCCCCTATGATCGCAACCGCGAAGGCTTCGTGCTGGGCGAGGGCGCGGGCGTCGTCGTGCTGGAGGAATACGAGCACGCCAAGGCACGCGGCGCGAAGATCTATGCCGAAGTGGTCGGCTACGGACTCTCTGGCGATGCCTATCACGTCACCGCGCCGCATCCCGAAGGCAAGGGTGCCGAGCTGTCGATGCGGATGGCGCTGCGGAAGGCAGGGCTCGAGCCGACCGACATCGACTATATCAACGCCCACGGCACCTCGACTATGGCCGACACGATCGAACTCGCGGCGGCCAAGCGCGTGTTCGGGGACGATCTGGGCGGGGCTTCGATGTCGAGCACCAAATCGGCGATCGGTCACCTTCTCGGCGGCGCGGGCGCGGTGGAGAGCATCTTCTGCATTCTCGCGATCCGCGACCAGATCGTTCCGCCGACGCTCAACCTCGACGATCCCGACGAAGGGACCGAGGGTGTCGACCTCGTGCCGCACACCGCGAAAAAGCGTGAGGTGAACGCGGTGCTCAACAACAGCTTCGGTTTCGGCGGCACCAATGCCAGCCTCGTCATGAAGAAGGTCGACTAATGATCCGCGCGCTCGCGGCCCTTGTGCTGATAGCCATTGCGCTCGCGGGCAGCTGGTTCGCGTGGGGGTGGTACGGCGAGGGGCCCGCGCGCGAGGATACCTCGTTCATCGTCCGCTCCGGCTCGACGCTCACCTCGGTGGCGGAGCGGCTGGAGGACGAGGGGCTGATTCGCGGCAAGGACGCTTTCCTGCTGCGCGCCAAGCTGCTCGGCAGCGGCGATCCGATCAAGGCGGGCGAATTCATGCTGCCCGCCGGGGCGAGCCCTGGCAGCATTCTCGATACGTTGCAGCATGGCGAGGTGATCCGCCGCTTCGTCACCATCCCCGAAGGCATGCCCTCGATCCTCGTTTACGAAACGCTGATGGCCGAGGATCTGCTGACCGGCGATATCCCCGTGCCCAAGGAAGGCAGCGTACTTCCCGACACCTATGATTTCGAACGCGGGGAGGATCGCGCCGCCGTGCTCGCACGGATGCAGGCCGCGATGCGCAATTACCTCGCCGAAGCCTGGCCCCGCCGCGCCAAGGATATCGCGGTCGACAATATCGAAGACGCGGTGACGCTCGCCTCGATCGTCGAGAAGGAAACGGGCGTGCCCGAGGAACGGCGCATGGTCGCCGGGCTTTACTCGAACCGGGTGAAGGACGGGATGCTGCTGCAGGCGGACCCGACGATCATCTACCCGATCACCAAGGGCAAGCCGCTTGGTCGCCGTATTCGCCAGTCGGAGATTGCGGACGCCAACGGCTACAACACCTATACCCGCGTCGGGCTGCCGGTGGGGCCGATTACCAATCCGGGCCGCGAATCGATCGCCGCGGTGCTCAACCCCGCCGATACCGACGCGCTGTTCATGGTCGCCGACGGATCGGGCGGCCACGTGTTCGCCAAGACGCTCGAAGAGCACAACGCCAACGTTGCCGAATGGTACAAGCTGCGGCGCGAACGGGGTGAGATGTAGCAGCGCAAGTGCCGGATTCGCCGCTGATCCTGACCGCGCAGCTGCCCGACGATCTGCAAGCCTGGGCGACCGCGCTGCGAAGCGCCCATTTCCCGCCCGAGCGCAACTTCCTCGCCGCGCATGTCACGCTGTTCCATGCGCTGCCGGGCTTTTGCGAGGGTGAGGCGCTGCGGCACATTCGGCAGCTCGCGCAGGAGTTCGCACCGGTCGAGGCGCAGGTCCTCGGCGTCATGTCGCTGGGTGGCGGCACTGCCATCCGGCTGGAGAGCGAGGGAATGCTCCGCTTGCGCAGCCTGCTGGCCGACCATTTCCACGGCCTGCTGAGCGCGCAGGACCAGGGCGGCAAGCGGCTCCACATCACCGTGCAGAACAAGGTTTCCAAGCGCGAGGCGCAGGCGTTGCAGGCCGAGCTAGGGCCGCAGGTCGAGTGCCGCAGCTTCGCCTTCAAAGGCCTCGCGCTGCACCGCTATCTGGGCGGCCCGTGGGAGCCGGTCGGCGAGGCCAGCTTTCGCGGGAAGGCGCGCGCATGAGCCATGCAAATACGCGCCTTGACCGCCACGCACCTGCCCCGTAAGAGCGCCGCCTGCCGTGGAGCAATCGCTCCGGCAGGCCTCATGCCTTGCCGGCTATGGCGACATTGGGGCGGAGTAGCTCAGGTGGTTAGAGCAGCGGAATCATAATCCGCGTGTCGGGGGTTCGAGTCCCTCCTCCGCTACCAACTTGCTCGGCGCCAGCTTGCGCGCCACTCGCGGAGTGTGCCGCTAGTGGCGAAGCAGGAGCGGCAGTTTCGCCTTTGTCAGCATCGCCCTCGTAACGCCTCCGAAAATGCGTTCGGTAATTCGCATGCGGCCATAGGCTCCCATAACTATCAGGCCGCACTGGCGCACGAGCGCCGCGTCGCACAGAGCCGACGCAACGTCTTTGTCGTTCGCTTCGATTTCGAGTACCTCGGCAGCGATTGCGTGGCGTGCGAGGTAGTCCGCACCGCTTACTGGTGGCAGATCAAAGTGCTCGGACTTTTTCTCCGCTACCGATACGAGGAACACCTGTTTGCAATGTCGCAGCAGGGGCACAGCCGCACGGAGCGCATGAGATGCCTCCGCCGATCCGTCCCACGCTACCAGCGCGGGCGCTTCGAGATCGAGCCGCTTGAGCTCGTCCGGCAGAACGAGAACTGGGCAGTCGGCCGACAGGGCAAGCTCGCCGGCGGTGTATGACGGCTTCTGTCCATCGAACCGCGGTTCGCGCTGACCAACGACAATCAGATCCGCCAGGGCAGAGTTTTCAAGCAGGGCATCGGTGACGGGGCCGGCTTTCTCGATCCAGTTCCAGGACACCCCCTCATTGGCGAGGTCTTCCTCGATCTGCCGTCGAAGTACCTTTGCTTCATCCCGCCAGACGGGGACCATGACGGCAAAGGCGGCGCCGTAGGGGTCCGCACCGGGCACCGCCTGGTACGGGATCGCACTCAATACGGTCAGGTGGGCGTCGAGCGACCGAACGAGATCCAGAGCCAAGTCGAGCCTTCTCGAATGGTCTTCATCCAAATGCGCATTAAACAGGATCGATTTCATCGCGATGTCTCCCTTCTCGTCCCACGCCCTCTGGCGCGCCCGGAGAACGGATAATCGATCGCCAAGAGATGCGTCATTGATCGAGCGCAAACTTCCGGTCTGACTGCGGCTGCGCTTTTAGGCTGCTGTTCCGCCTCAGCTGCCACGACCAGGATGGCGGGGGAAACGTCATAATCCGCGTGTCAGGGGTTCGAGTCCCTCCTGCTTTTTGCCGGAACAGCGTTGCTCTTGCCGCTGCAGTACAGCAGGCTGCCGATCTGGCGGGCAAGGCGGTCGGCTTCGATGGCAGTTGCGGGAGGATCGGGATGACAATCTGGGCAAGATACCCGCTGCGCAGGCGCTCGCAGTTCCAGCACACCCAACTTCTGGCGATATGTAGGTGAGTGAAAGGTCCATCTCGACCTGCGGCGCCATAACGCGATGAAGGTTCGGCTCGCGATTCAAGTCATCGCCGTGGCCGCGCTCTCGGGGTGCAGCGCACGGGAAGAGTCCCGATCGGACACACCTTCCGCAGCCAGCGATTTCGCCTCGGCCAAGTCCTGTCCGGCGCCTCCCGACGATCCGGTGCGGGTGGACGGTGGTCGTTTCGTCTTGGGCAGCACTGCGATCTATGCGGAGGAGGGCCCCGAGGTCGCGGTTTCGGTCGATGGCTTCTGGATCGATCCGCACGAGGTCACCAATCGCCAGTTCGCGCAGTTCGTCGCGGCGACCGGATACATCACCGTCGCGGAGAAACCGGTCGATCCCTCGCAGTTCGGCGTACCGGTGGAGCAGATACCGGCCGACATGCTGCAACCCGGTTCGGCAGTCTTCAGGCCGCCCGAGCGGCCCTCGCGCAATTATCAGGACTGGTGGGAATATGTGCCCGGTGCGAACTGGAAGAAGCCTTATGGCCCGACCGGACCCGGTGCGCGACCTCAGGAGCCTGTCGTGCATCTCGCCGGGGAAGACATGCAAGCCTACGCGAAATGGAAAGGAGGGCGGCTGCCGACCGAGGCCGAATGGGAATACGCAGCCGCCGGCGGACAGGAAAAGAGCGCGTCACAGCCCGGCCCGGACAAGGCGAACAGCTGGCAGGGTGTCTTTCCGGTCGTCAACGATGGGGCCGACGGCTTCAAGGGGATCGCTCCCGTCGGCTGCTACGCGCCCAATTTCCGAGGCCTTTACGACATGGTCGGCAATGTGTGGGAGGTGACCGGCGACTTCTATCGCCCCGGTCATGATCCGCAGCAGGTCGACAATCCGGAAGGCCCCAGCGAGAATTCGGCCTACGACCCGTTCAATCCGGGCCAGCTCAGCCGGGTCATGAAAGGCGGCAGCTATCTGTGCGCGCCGAACTATTGCCAGCGATACCGACCCGAAAGCCGACAGGGCCGCGATCCCGGCCTGGGTGCTTCGAATGTGGGATTCAGACTCGTCTACGATCGATTGCCACGCTCGTGGTGATTACCTGCCCTTGTTTCCGCTTCTGGACACCTCAAGGTGCTTTCCCGGTTTCCGGTTGCACGATTTCAGGGTCGCCCGGCGACCAGGGTGCGAAGCGAGCCATGACCGACTGGAACAGGGGCGACGAGAGAGCGCTGTCCAGCCACTTTTGTACGCGAGGTATCGGCTGCGCCGCAAACCAATCCGAATCCACCGCAGCGAACTGGCGCACGAAGGGCATGATCGCCGCGTCTGCGATGCCGCGCTCCGACCCGCACAAGTGCCCCGCGCCGGATAATCGCGCGTCGAGCAGGCGCAGGAACTCCATCCCCTGCTGCCGGTGAGTGATGGGGTCGGATTGATGGCGATCCGGATATTTGTATCGATCGAGGTCGTGCTTGAACGGCCCATCATTGCGCTCGATCAGCTCGGTACCGTCCCGTTCCAGCCATCCCTCGGGATCGTTCCGGTCGAGGGCCCAGCGCATGATCTGGATACTCTCTTCGATGACGGTGCCATCGGCCAGAACGAGAACCGGGACCGTGCCCTTTGGCGAAGCCTCCAGCAGCGCATCGGGTTTGCGCGCCAGATGCACTTCGCGCAGCGCATAGGGCGTTTCGCTGATCGCCAGGGCAAGTCTTGCGCGGATCGCGTAGGGACAGCGACGGAAGCTGTAGAGGACCCGTTCAGTCGGCATCGTCATCCCGTGTGGTCGCGAGCACTGCTCCAACATGGGCGCGACCTTGCCTTGCGGCGTGTACCTCCTGCCGGTGACGCTCGCGATAGGACGCGCGCTGATGCTCGTCCCTTTCACCATGGCAGGCCGCACAGCTGACCCCCGCTTCGTATAGCGGCGACTGCTTGTCCGATGGGCTGACGGGGCGACGGCACGCGAAGCACAATTCATGTGATCCTGCCGACAGCGCGTGCCCAACCGCCACGCGTTGATCGAACACGAAGCACTCTCCCTGCCAGCGGCTCTCCTCCTCAGGGACGTTCTCGAGGTAGGCGAGGATACCGCCCTTGAGGTGGAAGACGTCGTCGAGCCCCTCGTTCTTCAGGAAGGCAGACGCCTTTTCGCAGCGGATGCCCCCGGTGCAGAACATGGCGACCCTTGGCGGGTTTTCGGAGCCGAGCAGACGCTCGCGTTCGCGGGCGAACCACTCCGGAAAATCGCGGAAGGTGCCGGTCATCGGGTTGATGGCCCCCGCGAAAGAGCCGATCGAGACCTCGTAATCGTTCCGCGTGTCAATCACGATCGTGTCGGGATCGTCTATCAGCGCGTTCCAGTCTTGCGGATCGACATAGGTGCCCGCGTCGGCGGCCGGGTCGACCCCGGGCTGCCCCATGGTGACGATTTCCTGCTTTATGCGCACCTTCATCCGGTGAAACGGCATGGTCGCGGCGCTCGAGAACTTCACGTCGAGATCTGCGCAGTCGGGCCAGTTGCGAATATGATCGAGAACCCGCTCTATGCCGCTTCGGGTCCCTGCGATCGTGCCATTGATACCCTCGCTGGCGAGAAGCAGGGTGCCCTTGATCGCCTGATCGTCGCACAACTGCTTCAGGGGTTCGCGCAGCTGGGCGCAGTCCGTCAGCTGAGCGAACCGGTATAAGGCGGCAACACAGATCGATTGGTCACCCTGCTTGATCGGCATCGTCATGGTCATTCCCGTAGCATGAATCCCCGAACGCCGGCCAATCAGCGCTTCTTCTTCGCGGTGGTCGCGTGGAAATCGGGCTCCTTCTTGGCCACCCAATCCACGAATTTGCGCATGTCGGGATTGGCCAGGATTGCGTCGACATCGAGTGCATGGCGCTGCAATTCGGCGTTGCTGAAATTGGCTATCAGCGTTTGCTGGCAGATCGGATGCATCGGCACCACGTCGCGCCCGCCCCGGCTCTTGGGCACGGGATGATGCATGAACGTGGTCCTGCCCAGAGGGCGACCGCAAAGCCAGCACGGCCCGGCTGGCGTCTGCTCGTCATCCTCGTGAACATGTTCCTCACGGGGGCCGCCCTTGGGATGTTTGCGTGCCATATACTGGTGTCCGAATTGTTCGATTGTCGGCTGAGCGCTTAGCGGGTTGGCCGGGTGATCGCTACCTTGGCTGATCGGTTCCTTTTCATCCGGATTTGCAGGAGTTCGCGCGCGTGCCTTACGTCGTTCATTTCGGCACGAATACAGATAGTTAGCAGCGGATTCTGTACGCAAGGCGAGCGTTCTCGCATGCTTGACTTGCCCCCCGAACTGCCGTGAGTGGCGGTATGTCGCGCGTGATCCTGTTCAACAAACCTTTTGGCGTGCTTTGCCAGTTTACCGATCGAGGGAGCCCGACGCCGCGGCAAACCTTGTCCGACTTCATCGACCTGCCCGGGGTCTATCCGGCTGGCAGACTGGACCGCGACAGCGAAGGCCTGCTGGTGCTGTGCGATGACGGGGCGTTGCAGGCGCGGATTGCCGATCCGCGTTTCAAGCTACCCAAAACCTATCTGGTGCAGGTTGAAGGGGAGCCGGATGAGGCTGCTCTGAAGCAATTGAGAAAGGGCGTCCGCCTGAAGGAAGGCATGACGCGGCCCGCCAGGGCCGAGATCATCGCCGATCCGCAAATATGGGCGCGCGAGCCACCCATCAGGGTGCGAAAGTCGGTCCCCGACAGCTGGATCCGTCTGACGATCCGCGAAGGCAAGAACCGGCAGGTGCGGCGGATGACTGCGGCGGTCGGTCACCCGACGCTGCGGCTGGTGCGCTGGTCAATCGGCGATTGGACACTCGACGGAATTGCTGAAGGGCAATGGACCGAAACTTCGGTGTCCTAGTCAGTCTTCCGGCTCTTCGAATGCGATGCAGCCGCGATTGATCAGATTCCGGATCAAATCCCTGGTTGGCTGCGTGGTCGCCATATCCTGAGCCATTTCGATGTGCGGGTTGGTGCAAAGAACCTCGGCGAAAGCGGCCGTCTCGCCCGAACATTCGGTGGCTTCCCCGTCGACATAGATCAGCAAACTGTCGCTCTCTTGCCGGACGAAGGCAAAACGGCTGGCAGGGTTGCGGGCGAGGGGCGCGCCTGACTGGAGCGCGTTCGCAACCTCTTCGGGACCGATCGCATGTTCGGGTCGCCAATCGATGGCAGAGCGTTTCGGGGCCGTCGCAAACTTGCCGAACCAGCGCGCGAACCGGTCTTCGTCGTTCAGCTTTTCGGCAATCATCGCGTGCAGGCGCGAGAGGGTCTGCGGGGGAATCTCGCCCGGGTTCGCCTGCAGGTCCAGATCGGGATCGCCGAACCTGTCGTCCTCCGATAGCTCGCCGAGCAATTCATCGACCCATCCTTCGATCAGCTCGCTCCGCGATGGCGCGCGGAACCCGACCGAATAGGTCATGCAGTCGTGCCCGATGGCGGTTCCCCGGTGTGCTATGCCGGGCGGCACGTAGAGAATATCTCCGGGCTCCAGCACCCACTCTTCGCGGGCCTCGAACTCGGCGAGCAGGCGCAAATCGTCATGCGGAAGAAGCTGTGTTTGCTCGTCGCACGGGTCGCCCAGCTCCCACCGCCTGCGTCCCAGCCCCTGGATAAGGAAGACATCGTACTGGTCGAAGTGAGCGCCAACGCCGCCGTGGTCGGTCGCGTAGCTCACCATGACGTCATCGATCCGCCAGTTGGGGATGAAGCGAAACGGTTCGATCAGGTCGGCCACGGCGGGAATATGGTGATCGACCGCCTGCACCAGCAGTGTCCACGGGTCCGTGCCCAGGGTGCTGAAGCGATCATGCTGCAGTGGCCCGTGTTCCAGCGCAAGCGTCGCGCCGCCTGCAACGAGCCGCGATTCCACAAGCTCCTCGCACGCGAGCCCCGCCAGTTCGTCCGGTTCCACAGGATTGCGCCACTCAGCCCATGGATTGCGGAGCAACAGCGGCTTCTTCTGCCAGTACTCTCGCAGGAAATGCTGCGCGTCGAAGTTGAGAAAATCCATGGCGATGGTGGCTACTCCGGGCCTGTTGCGGGCATCGCTGCGCGTTGCAAATCGCCGCGGGTCGAGCATCCCGGGTGCGCGTTGCAGCAGATGTCCCTCTGCCGCTGGAGGCGCTAAACCTCTTGCCCGGCGATGCAAGTGCGCGGCTGGATAGCTTTTCTGCCATGACCGGGATCTTGCCGCGCGCGGACGAATGCCGGGCGGCGCAGAACCGGCTGGGACGGCGGCCCGCTGTTGTACCGTTTGCTGGGATCTCATGCCTGTCTGGCCGGGATAGACACCCCGGCCAGACTTTCTCGCCGCCGAAGGACTCGGCAATTCCGGCGAATGGGGCCTTCTATTCCTCCGTCTGGCGCGATGGGAGCACCAGTACCGGATAGGCGGTTTCGTCCTGGAAGATTGCGCGAGCCATGGCCTGCACGTCTTCAAGCGTCGTCGTGCGATAGGCAGCCTCGCGAGCGCGGAAGCCGATCAGGCCTTCGCCGTCGGTCTGCGCGTCCGACAGCACGTCGATCCAGTAGGCGTTGTTTTCCAGCGTGCTCGGCAGGTCTTCGAGCAATGGCGTGAGTGCGCGCTGCAATTCATCCTCGTCGATCGGACCGGCGGCGAGATCGGAGCCGACCTTCTCGATATCCGGCAGCACGTCGCGCGCAGCATCGGGGAATACGGTGACGCTGGCGACAACATAGCCGTAACCCGGGAATTGCGGATCTGCTTCCACCCCCGCGCCGGGCGAGTAGGTGGAGCCCAGCTCCTCGCGCAGCACCTTCGTCATGCGGTTGCGGAAAATGCTGCGCAGCACATTCAGGCGATAGCGCACGACCGGATCGGTGCCGTCGGGCGCTGGCCAGTACACCCGGGCGATTGCCTGATCCGGAGTGCCGTTGTGATAGAGCACGATCGGCTCTTCCGGGTGGTCGGGGAATTCGAGTTTGTGTGCGTCGGCATAGTCACCCTTGCGGTCGGCCCGCGTCGGCAGGGCTCCGAATGTGCGGGCGACTTCGGCGATCATCTGATCGCGGTCGAAATCGCCGACCACGGTGATCTCTATCAGTCCCTGCTTGAGCTGCGGATCGACCCAGTCGCGCACCTCTTCGAGAGTTGGGGACAGGAAGGAATCGAGATCGCCGTAGCCATAGCGCTCGTCACCCGAACGGATGAGCCGCGGGACATACTTGTTGATGACCGACGACGGGTCGGAATCGTGCGTGGGGTACCACGCCCGCATCTGGTCGAAGTACTTCTCTTCGATCGTGTCGCGATAGGACGGCGCGACCGTGTAGGCGGCCATCAGATTGAGCTGTTCGCCCAGGTCGCTGCTGTCTGTCGAGCCCAGGATGGTGATGGCATCGCTGTCGGTGCGCAGGAAGGGGCGGGCGCTGACCCGCTTGCCTGCAAAGATCGTGCTCAGATCGGTCGAGGTGTGCGGACCCACGCCGCTGCGCCCCAGCAGGTTCTCGGCCAGCCTGCGGAAGCCTTCGTCCTTGCCTGAAGGCATCGAGAAGAAGCCATCGCCGACCTTGGCCTGGAGGTAGATATTGCCGTTGTCGAACTTGGTCTGCTTGAGGTTCAGGCGGACATTGTTGGCGAACTTGATCAGGTAGGCATCGGCATCCTCGATGTAGGTGTCGCTCACGATTTCGCCGGGCGTACCGAAATCGGTGAATGCGAAGGTGGCGACGTTCTGTGCCGGCAGCGCTTCGGGCTCTACGTCGCGTGCGCTGGCCAGCGCCTGCCTGATCTGTGCTTCGGGATCTTCGAGCTCAAGGCTGGTGGAAAGGTAGACAGTCGGGTTGTCGTAGCCCCGCCAGGCCTTGCGAAATGCCTGTTCCACCTGCTCCAGCGTAACCGTGCGCGCGAGACCGTCGAACAGGGCAAGGTTGGTTTCGGGCGAGGTAAAAACGCGCTCGTCGTCGAAAGCATCGGCCAGTGCGTCGACATAGTTGTATTCGCGGCTGGCGTAGGTCTTGCGGGTATCCTTGCGTTCGACCGCCGTCTCCAGCCTGCGGCGATAGAGCGCGAGCTGTTCGTCGAGTTCCGCCTGAGTGAAACCGTATTCGATTGCGCGCCGCACTTCGAGATCGCCGACGGCGAGACTTTCTTGCCAGTTGTCGGCGCCGCTTTGCACCCTGATCATCATCCCATCGACGATGTCGCGCTGGTTGTAGCGGCCGGTAGAGCCCGACAGGAACGGGGCGTTCCCTTCATCGACGAGCTTGCGCAGCCGCCGGTCGACGATCGCGTTGCCGATGTTGCGCACGATGTTCTCGCGGCGCTTTTCCGTCGAATCGGCGCGCTCCTCGTAAGGGTAGAACGTGCCGAGCGTGACATAGGTCAGCAGCTCGGGATCCTGGTAATAGCCAATCCTGCCGCCCTCGTTCGTCGCCGGGGCAAGCACGCGCTTCTCCGCTGCCGGAGTGTTCGGTTGCCAGTCGCCGAAGTACTCGCGGATTTTGGCAATGGCGACTTCGGGATCGACGTCACCGACGAACACGATGAAGGTGTTTTCGGGCCGGTAATAGCCTTCGTAGAAGCGGACGAACTCCTCGCGCGGCATTGTTGCAATGGTCTCGTCGAGGCCGATGGGCAGGCGGTCGATCCTGCCGCTGCCTTCGGTAAAGAACCCCAGATTGTCGATTGCCGAACGGAAGGACAGCGAATCTCGGCTGCTTTTTTCGGACGCGATCACCCCGCGTTCCCGATCGATCGCGTCGGCGTCGAGCAACAGGTTGCTCGCGGTTTCGCGCATCAGGAAGAACGCTTCGTTGAGAAGATCATCGCTCACATTGGGCAGGTTGAGCTTGTAGGTCGTCTGGTCGAACCCCGTGCTCGCATTGGTATCGGCGCCGAAAGCCAGGCCGTAACGCTCCAGCCGCTTGATCATCTCGCCTTCGGGCACATTCTTGGACCCGTTGAAGGCCATGTGCTCGAGGAAGTGGGCGATCCCCTGCTGCGCGTCGGTTTCGTTCCAGGAACCGGTGTCGATCCGCATCCGGATGGCGCCGGCGCCGGTGGGCGTTGCATTGCGCATGACCGCATAGCGCAAACCGTTTTCAAGCTCTCCGTAAACGACCCGCTCGTCGGCCTCCAGATCGCTGGCGTTCTGGGCGAAAGCCGGCTCCTCGGTCTGTTGCGCGAAGGCCGGCGTGGCCACGCTGGCGAGGCTGGCGGCAGCCAGCGCGAGGATGGAGCAGAGGGGGGAAGGGCGCAGGGTGGTTTTCGCGACCGGCATGGGCTGTCACTCTCTTGATTTTCGATTTGTCAGTTGGGGTGGCTGCGCATGCAGAGCGATGCTCCACATACGCAGCCGGGGGTCGTCTGCGTCAGAAGCTGGCGCGCACGCCGAGGGTGATGGTTCTGCCTCCGTTGAACTGATAAATGTCGGGGAAGAAGAAGTCGGCCCCGCCATCGTTGAACATCGAGGACGTGGCCAAGCGAAGATCGCCTTCGGTCGAACCGCGCAGCAGATCATCGCCTTGAAGGTAGAAGGTGAAATCGGCAAACTTGGTCGGCATGAGGTAGCTCATCCGAAGGTCGAGCGTGCTGTAAGACGGCTTGATTGTATCGAGCCCGTGAACCTCGAACAGTTTGGGCGACGCATCCTGATAGGTGTAGATGAGACGACCTTCGAACCCGCCCTTCTGATAGTTGAGCGAAGCGTTGTAGACCCAGGCGGACTGATCTTCGAGCGGCCGGTCGAGGACGAATTGCCCGACTGTGCCGTCATCATTGCGCCCGGACAGGAGCGTTGGAAAATTGGCCGTGGTGTAGGTTATGTTGCCGAGAATACCGAAGTCGCTGAGGAACCCCGGCAGGAAGTCCAGCTGACGGATAACTTCGGCTTCGAAGCCGTAGATCGTACCGCCGTCACCATTCTCGGGCCTGTTGCGCAGAAATTCGGTATTGGCATCGAAGGCGACGATTTCCGGAAGCTGGGTCGCCAGATCGCCGAAATAGTCGATCACGTCGTCGCGCACAGAATCGTCGCCGCCATCCTGGAAGAACACGTTGGTGAAGTTGTTGTTCACGTTCTTGTAGAAAAAGCCTGCGCGCACGATCCCCGGTGAGTCGCGGAAATAGTAGGCAAGGTCGAACTCGAAATTATCCACCGTGGTGGGCCGCAGGTCGGGATTCGCTTCTCGCAGGATGACCCTGTTCTGGCTGTCGCGCAGATCGATGAACACTTGGCGACTGCGCCGGATGAGGCGGAAGTCGGGATTGGCGGTGGTGCGGTCATAGTGGAACCGCGCTACGATGTTCTCTGCGGGCCGGTAGTTGAGTAGCAGACTCGGAGTGAAGGTCGTTTGAGTCCCTTCGGTAGTCTCGAAACGGACAAGGTTTGCTCCGATGAAGACCTCGCGGGGGATGACCACGTTGGCCTCGGTCCGTACGGATGGTGCGGTGAGTGTCGTACCCGACCGGGTGAACCGCTCCATGCGCACGCCACCGCTCAGATCGAACTTCCCGAACTCGACCTTGCCTTCAAAGTAAGCGGCTAGCTTCTCTTCTACGGTCTCCGCTGGAGTCTGGGCACCGGAATCGAAGATAGGGTCGAGATCGGCGTTGTTGGTGTAGGTGAACCGCGCCTCGTTGAAAGGGGTGCTCGGATCGTCTTGAATCAGCGTGGGCAGAATATCGAACAAATCAGCCAAACCATCACGCGATAGGAACGGGTAGACATATCCGCTGGCGCCGATTGTGCCGAGATCGCCATTGGTAAACAGGCTCGAATTGAAATAGTCCAGCGATGTGTCCGTCTCGAAAATCCGGATGTAGCTTTCAATGGAAGACAGGCTACCGGTCGTCGTGCTGGCAAACAGATCGTCTTGGCTCTTGCGCGCGCTGCGGTCGTACTTGCCGCCGAGCTCGAGGTAGTCAAGGAAAGAGCCGGTGGGCGCATAGCGAACGCTGCCTTCCAGCGTGTAGGAATCGGTCGGGCTGTTGGTGCCGGTGCGCGTGGCCGACGTCAGGTTGTACTGATCCGAGGCGTTTAGTACGTCGTAACCGAGCTCGGTCAGCGAAAGCAGGGGGAGCCCGTTGGGCAGCGTCACGAAGCCGCCATCGACGTAGCGTGGATTGCCGCTTCCATCCGGGTTGGTCACTGCCGTTGCGGGATCGATCAGGTCCGCCAGCGCCGTATTCGTGTTGCCCAGTGCACTAAGATTGTAGTTGTTCGACTTCGTGACCGCGCGAGCGTAGCCGGCCTTGTAGTTGAACTCCCAGTTGTTGATGCGGGTGTTGCCGCGCAGGCTGAAGGTATCCTGGGTGTAGGTCTGATCGACCGTGTTGAGTGCAAGATTGGGCCTCAGGGAATTTAGGACCGTGCGCCGACGCGTCTCGCCGTCCAGCTCGGGGATTGGCATGTTGGTAACAGCAGTGGTCAGATAACCGCCGGTGGTGCGGGAGGAGTAGATTTCCGAATCCTGCTGGATGCGCTGCGCATCGAAGCGGAGCGTGGTATTGGCACCGATTTCCCACGCAGCGTTGAACGATGCGGTCAGATCTTCCACCTTGCGGTCGCGCTGCAGAATGCTGACGCCGGTGATCAGGCGATCGTCCAGTCCCTCGTCGAATGGAAACTGCTGGCTACCTGGGATTAGGAATACACTGGTGTAACCGTCCGGCATGACCGGCGGGAGGGACGATGCGATATCGGCGTTGTAGTTGCGCCGGTCGGTCTTGCGATACTGCACGGTCGCGGCGACACCGAAATTGTCCGTCAGGCGCTTGGCGAGGGTGCCGTTAGCCTGCCATTCCTCGCCGAAATCCCGGTCGAAGTTCGTCTCGCCCTCCAGCCCGAGGGAGAGTTTGAAAGCCCCGTAATCGAGGCCGGACTTGGTCTCGATCTCGACAAGACCGCCCGAGCCGTTCGATTCCATGCTCGGCAAAAGCGATTTGTGGATCGTGATCTGGGAAATGTTCTCGGCAAGGAAGCCGCTCAGGTCGATCGTGCGTTCGAAGCCCGTGCCCTGCATTTCGAGGCCGTTGAGCTGAATGTTGATCGCTTCGGAGCTGAAGCCACGGACGGTAATGTCCGTCCCTTCGCCGGTCGCATCGGACCGACCGAAAGCGACGCCGGGAACCCTGCGCAGGGCTTCCGCAACGTTCTCCGCAGGGAAGCTGCCGAGCAGATCGGAAGAAACGATCGTCGAACTATTGGGCGCCGTCAGCTGCTGGTTCAGCGCCAGCTGGAGCGAGCTGCGATAGCCGCGCACGATGATCTGAGCGTTTGGGTCGCCGACAGCCAGCGCCGCATTGCGCCGCGCTGCTGCATCGGCGGGAATGGGCAGTTGCTGCGTCGGCTCGCCGAGATACTCGACCACGATCTGCTGTGCCGTTGCCGGAACTGCCGGGAAGTAGAACCGGCCATCCTGGTCGGAAACCGCTTCCAGCCTGGTGCCAGGAATCGTCAGCCGCGCGCCCGGCATCGGCGCCCCGGTCGTCGAATTGGTCAGGCGCCCGCTGAACGGCGTGGTGGCCGCCTGCGCGCTTGCCCTTTTGCCGGGCTTCGAGGTTGCCTGGAGCGCGAAGACGTTGGTCGAAACCTCGCGATAATTCAGCCCCGTGCCCCGCAGGACCAGCTTCAGCGCGGCGCGGACGGTATGGCGGCCGGTGACCGGCTGACTGACCAGACCGGAAACGAGATCGGGGGAATAAACCAGATCAACCTGAGACTGGCTCGCGAAGTCCTTGAGCGCGCGATCGAGATCCTGCGCGGGAATGTCGAACTCGACCTCGCCGCGCTGGTTCTGCTCGCTCGCCTGCTGCCCGTTTGCAGGGACGGCCAGCGTCGCGCTGGCGACACCGGCCAGCAAGGCATAGTGGATGATCTTGGTATTCATTCTGCGTGTTACCCCCGTCTTCGTGGAAGGCGCGATCTTTCGCGCCGTCAGACGTAAGACGCGGTACCTTGGATCTACCTCAACAAATGTTGGGTAAGGCGCGCGACGCCGTGCCGGATTCTCCGGCGATGCTTGCTGGTTCTATCGCGCGGAAGCGCGCGCCGGGTCAGGCTTGACGACCAGGTCGGTCCCATGGTCACCCGGCTCGACGATTACCGGAAGGGCAACCGAAATCGCGGTGGCGAACTTTTCCGCCGAGCCGGTCGAGAAGGCGCCGCTCACCCGCAGGTCGGCCAGTGCAGGACGGTCGAGGACGAGCTTGCGCGTCGAGTAGCGGTTCACTTCCTCGATTGCGTCGGCCAGCCTGTCATTGTCGAAAATCAACCGACCTGTTCGCCAGCTCAGGGCGCGGTCGATGTTGACCTTCGTCACCTGGAAGCGGCTTTCCGCTCCGCCGCTGCGCGCCTGTTGCCCCGGTGTCAGGCGGACGCCGACGGCGGGCTTTGCGCTCCCATCGGGCGCGCGCTTTTCCACTTCCACGCTGCCTTCGACAAGGGCGACGACCATACTATCGCCAGTGCGGCGGACCGAAAAGATGGTGCCGAGAGCGGTGATGGTCTCATCGCCCGCATGGACGATGAACGGTCGACTGGCATCGTGCGCCACTTCGAAAACGGCCTCGCCGCGAACCAGTGTGAGGTTGCGCTGACCGGCGGAAAAATCGACCTCGATAACCGTGTCGGTATTCAGTTCGATGCTGGAACCGTCGGGCAGATCGGTGCTGGATCGCTGGCCGACCGCGCTGCTGTACACCTGCTTGAATCGCAGATCTCCGCTGCCCGCACCGGCCCATTGGGCAGTGCCTTCCTGTGGCTCGGTGGAGGCGATCTGCACCTCGTCGCCGCTCCCCGACGGGTCGTAGATGGCGGGCGCGAGCAAGGTCAGGGCCGCGCCGGCAACCATCATAACCAGACACGCGGCGAGCGGCAGGAGCCACGCAGGGCGCTGGCCTTCATCCTTGCCGAGCGACATCGCCTCGATCCGCATCTGCATGATTTCGGGGTTTTCGGCATACTGGTCCGCCGTATCCAGCGCTGCCATCATGGAGAGGTAGGTCGCCTCGTTCTCCGCGCTCGCATTGCGCCATTCGCGAAACCGAGCCCAGTCCTCGCTCGAGCACACCTCGGACTGCAGGCGCGCGATCCAGCCGGCCGCACGTTCCGCAACGGAAACCGTTTGTCTGTCGAGAGCTTTGTCAGCCTTGCCCATCGTGCCCCCCCATCCGCTCGGCTACATGCCGTATTGCGGCCATCATGTGCTTCTCGACGGCGCTCGTCGAAATGCCCAGACGGTTGGCTATCTCCTTGTATTTAAACCCTTCGAAGCGGTGTAGCAAGAACACCGCCCGCGTGCGCTGAGGCAGCTCCGCCAACGCACTCTGCAGGTTTTTCAGCTCCTGCCTTCCTTGCAAGACGCGCTCCGGCGAAAGTTCCTCAACACGATCAGCAACATCAATCGCCAGCGAGCGAGAAAATTCTTGTCGGGTCGAGTTTCGGCGGGCGCGATCGCGCACCAGATTTGCCGCGACCTGGAAGATGTAGGCGTTGGGATTATCGAGCCGGTCGTTCACCCCCTGCTTGTAGATGCGCGTGAAGACCTCTTGCACCAGATCGTCGACATCGGCGTCAGGCCCAATCCGCTTGGTAAAGAACCGCGCGAGAGGCTGGCGATACGTGACGAAGAACGCGCTCATCCTGGCCTCGTCGGCAGAGGCTGCGTGGCCGCTTTCGGAAGGCAAAGGACCTGATTCGTCGGGGATTTTTTTCCGATCACTCATGCAATATTTCGCGGTCGCGCGGCCTTATCCATTGACGAATGGTGGGCGCAGTATCGCAATTCATGTGCTCAAGCATAGCCTTCCGAAAGATGCGACTGGAGAGCAGGGGCGGGAGCCTGCATTCCATTCGGGCCAAAAAGCGCAGAATTGTGCGGGGTAGAGAACCGGCGTGCCGGCGCATCGAGCCCCAGCGGACTCGGCCGACGTTTCGCACCTTGCCGCCGGTCGTCGCCTAGTGGCGGCGCAGCGTTGCCATGCCCAGCCGCTTGAGCAACGTGGTGAGCGAGCCGTAATTGGCTTGCGGATAGGCCGACGGCGCGGGCAGCACGGCGGAGAGGCGGCGATGCGCCTCGGGCAGCGAGTGATAGGGCAGGCGGGGCAGCAGGTGGTGCAGCGCATGGAAGCGCAGGCCCACCGGTGCCCACAGCACGCCCGGGAAGGTGGCGGGAACGTTGGTGCTGTCGCGGTACTGATCGGTCAGCGACAACTGCTCGCCGTCGTTTTCCCACAGGTGCGCCACCAGAGTGCGCGTCTGGTTGAGCAGCGCGACGCCCGCGACGACTCCGCAATACAGCGCGAAGGCACGCAGCGGCAGAATGCCCAGCGCGGTGGTCGCGAGGATGGTGATGGCGACCAAGCTGGCCGCCGCTTCCTGCACCTTCCAGCGGCGCGCGAAGTCACCTTCGGGCGCGGGGCGATGATAGGCGGGATTTACCTCGAGCGCGGAGAAGCGCTCCACGATCACGCGTCGCAGCGGGGGGATCACCCACGACAGCGGGCCGAGAATGCCGAAGCGCAGGAACATCAGCGCGGGCATCGCCACCGCGCCGATCGTGAACAGCGGCAGCGTCCACGGGCGCATGTGCGCCAGCGGGAGATATTCGGGATCGCGCTCGGTGCCGTAATGCGCGCGCGAATGGTGGACCGCGTGTATCCCTTCGTAGAGAAACGAGGGCAGCATCAGCGGTGCGCCGATCCCGATATTCCACGCGAGGCGGAAGCCGGGCAGCTTGCGATGGTCGAGATGCGTGATCTCGTGAATGAACAGCGCAGCGCGATACAGCGTCAGGATCGAAACCAGCACCAGCGCGGCGGTCAGCCAGGCATTCCCGCTCGCGATTGCGCCCAGCAGCGCGGCATAGCCGATCGCCGCCGAGCCGAAGCAGTCGCCCCAGTAAATCGCCGGATTCGGGCGATGCAGGTCGCGAGTCAGCATTGCTGCCTGACGCAGCATCTCCTTGTCCTCTTGGCCGGGGGCGGGCGCTAGCAGCATTGGTTCTTCGCTCTTTTGCGTGGTCAGGTGGGTACTTGCCATGATCAGTGGCGTAGCAACAATCGGGTAATCGCGGTGTTGAGTGGACTGAAACGGGCAGCTGCCCCGAGTGCGGCCCGCCGAGCAACATGGGCGCGCGGGCTCTCTGCAGTATATAGGCGCACCAACAGGTTGGTGCCATTATAAAGCGGAAGCGTGGCCAGACGATGCCGCGCTTCGTAGCGGCGCAGCAACAGTGGGGATGCGATCGGTCGTTGCTTTTGCGCGGCGCCGCGCACCAGCCCGGCGAGCGTTACCGCCGATTGCAGGCCCAGGTTGAAGCCATGCGCCGTCACTGGGTGCATCCCCACCGCCGCATCGCCGATCAGGGCGGCGCTGTCGCTGACGAAGTGCCGGGCATAGGTCGTCACCAGCGGATAGACATGCGGGCCCGAGACGAAGCGCATGGTCCCAAGACGGCGTTCGAAGCGGTCCTCTATCTCCGCCGCGAGCACGTCGGGATCGAAAGCGGCCACGCGGTCGAGCGTGTTGGGGGGGAGGGTGAGCACGGCGGACGACAGATGCTCGCCCAGCGGCAGCATCGCCATCGTCTGGCGATGATCGAACCATTCGGTCGCAATCCCGTGATTAGCCTTCTCGTGAGACAGCCGCACCACCAGCATCGACTTGCCCAGCCGGTTCACCTCCGCGGTGATGCCGAGCTGTTCGCGCATCGCAGAAAATCGCGAATCGGCGGCGACCAGCAGCGTGGCCGACAGGCTTCGGCCATCGGTTAACGTGACACGCGCACCCGCCCGGTCGGCATGGACATGCTCGACCCCCGTGCCCGCGAGAAGGGTAACATCCTTCTGTTCTCCAAGCGCGGCGAAAAGGCTCTGGCGGATTAGGTGGTTCGAGACGAGGCACCCGAGCCGATCTTGCGACGCGCCCTCGGGATCGAAGCCGAGCGCCAGCGGGGAGCGGCTATTATAGACCCGTGCGGCCCGCAGCGCGAAGACCTGGTCGGGGGCCATGTGGCTCCACGCGCCAAGACGCTCCAGCGTCGCGACCGATCGGTGGGTGAGCGCGATTTCGCGCCCGTCGAACGGCGGTGCGGCCAGCACCTCTTCCGGCTGCCGCTCGACCAGCGCGATCCGCAGCCCGCTACCGTCGAGCGCACGGACAAAGGCCAAACCGGCGGGGCCGGCCCCGACCACGATGATATCGAAATCGCGCATTGTCCGTCCTTGCAGCTGTCGTTCCGGGCGGCGCTAGCGAGGGTGGCGTGCGCGATCATTGCGCAAGATCAAACCGGGTTTTTCGAGCGGCGGGCGCTGGCGGAACTTGTCCTTCGTATCAGGACAAGCGCGAGGACGGGTGCGATCCCTCTCGGGCGAGCCGGTGTCGATACATGCAACGCTTGACTTGGCTCCGTGACATAGCGGGCAAAGTTCTAGGCACGTCGAGGCTCAAGTCGCCTTTTGCCAGCGTTTTACCGATCCTTGTTGCGGGCCTTATTCGGCGCCCGCTTGTCCTTTGGCGCCCCTTTGAAGTTCGCATTGTTGTTCTTGCGATGGCGCTGGGGTTTACCGTTGCGGTTGCCCGAGGGCGGCCCCTTGCGGTTGGCGCGGGCGACATCTCGCGGACCAGTGGCGGAGGCTTCGATGCGCACCTCGTCGCCATCGGTGTCGCCGCCCGCCGTGCGGGCGAGGGCGTCGGAGAACTTGTCCGCGATGGCGCGCGGTATCTGGAAGAAGGTCTCGCTGGGGCCGATGCGGATTGCGCCGACTTCGTTGCGGGTGATGTGCCCACGCCGACAGATCAGCGGCAGCAGCCAGCGCGGGTCGGCATTGCGACGGCGGCCGATATCCATGCGGAACCACACCGTATCCTCGAAACCGGGGCGGTGCCGCTCGGCCTGGGCTTCCCGACGCGCTGCGGGCGTGTTGGCAATCAGATCCTCGGGCTCGGGCAGCTTAGCGCGATGGGCATGCACCAGCATCGCCGCCAGTTCGCGCGGAGTGCGCTGCGCGAGCAGGCTATCGACAAGGTCGCTATCGCCTTCGTCGGGCTCCGGCGCTGTCAGCAAGGTCTGCATCAGGCGATCGCGATCCTTCGCGCGGATCGCCTCGCGGTCGGGGGCGTCGGTCCACTGCGCGTCGATCTTTGCATTGCGCAGCATCCCTTCGACCCGGCGGCGGCGCGAGAAGGGGACCACCAGCACGGCGGTGCCCTTGCGGCCCGCGCGCCCCGTACGGCCCGAGCGGTGCTGCAAGGTTTCCGCATCGCGGGGGATCTCGACATGGATCACGAGGCTGAGCGAGGGCAGGTCGATCCCGCGCGCTGCGACATCGGTGGCCACGCACACGCGCGCGCGCCGATCGCGCAAGGCCTGCAATGCCTGATTGCGCTCGGTCTGCGAGTTCTCGCCCGACAGCGAAACGACGGCGAAGCCGCGTTCCTGCAAAGTGGCGTGCAGGTGGCGGACGTTCTCGCGCGTGGCGCAGAACAGGATCGCGGTTTCCGCCTCGTGATAGCGCAGCAGGTTGACCACGGCGTTTTCGATCTCGGGGGGAGAAACCACCACGGCCTGGTAGGAAATGTCGTTATGGCCGCGATCATTGCTGACCGTCGCGATCCGCATCGCATTGCTCTGGTACCGGCGGGCGAGCGCCTCGATCGGCTTGGGCATCGTGGCCGAGAACAGCAGCGTGCGGCGCGTTTCGGGGGTCGCGTCGAGGATCGCCTCGATCTCCTCGCGGAAACCCATGTCGAGCATTTCGTCGGCTTCATCGAGCACGACCGCCTTGAGCGCCGAGAGGTCGAGCGCGCCGCGTTCGAGATGGTCGCGCAACCGGCCCGGCGTGCCGACGACGATGGTGGCACCAGCGCGAAGCACCTTGCGCTCTTGCGACGGATTCATGCCGCCGACGCAGGTCGCCACGCGTCCGCCCGCCTTGGCATAGAGCCAGGCAAGTTCGCGGCTCACCTGCAGGGCGAGCTCACGGGTGGGGGCGATGACCAGTGCGAGCGGCGCCTGTGCGTAAGGGATCGTGTCACCTTCGCCGAGCAGTTCGCGCGCAAAGGCGAGCCCGAAGGCGACCGTCTTGCCCGAGCCGGTGCGAGCGGAGACGACCAGATCGCGCCCCATGGTTTCGGGTTCGAGGACCGCCGCCTGGACGTCGGTCGGTTCGGAATAGCCGCGTTCGGCAAGCGCGGTCCGCAGGGTTTCGGGGAGATCGGTAAATTTCATGGTGGGGCCTTGGTATGCATGACTCTGGCCATGAACGCGCCGCATGGCGGCGCGTGGCCATCGGTATTGGGGGATGTATGGAGCCGCCGAGTATGTGCAGTTCGACGCTTTCGGACGGCCCATACGCGATAATCGCCCCGTTGGCTTGCGAAATCTTTGCCCGCGCCGGATCGTGCCGCCGCGTGGCTCAGACCTGCCTCTCGCCCTCGCGATATTCACCGGGACGAATGCCGTGCTTGCGGAACTTGTCGTAGAGCGTCTTGCGGGGGAGGCCCAGAGCCTGCTGCACGTCCTTCACGCTACCACGTGAGGCGCGCAGGGCATCTTCGATGATGGACTTCTCGAACTTTGCGAGCATTCCGCGCAGACCCATCGTCTCTTCCCGGTCCGATGCCGCAGCCGATACGTGCGTGAGACCCAGCACGAAATTTTGCGCGAACATCCGCAGCTCGCGCAGATTGCCGGGCCAGTCGTGGGTCAGCAGGTGCTTCCATTCGGCCTCGCTCGCAGCCTCGGCTTCGCGCCCGAGTTGCTGTTCGTATTCGGAAATGAACTTGCGGAAGAACAGCGGGATATCTTCCGAACGTTCCTTCAGGTCGGGGAGGGAGATCGTGATCCCGCTAAGCCGGTTGATCAGGTCAGTCACCCCCGCGCGCTGGCCGGAGCCGTCAGCAGCCGCGCCGCTGGCGGTCGCGATGATCCGCAGGTCGACCGATTTCGGGCGATCCGCGCCGAGCGAATGGAATGCGCGGTTGTCGACCAGGCTGACGAGGCGTGCGGTTGCGCGCTCGGGGAACTGGTCGATCGCGTCGAGTACCAGTGTGCCGCCATTGGCGCGCTCGATCATGCCGGAGCGGGAGAGGGCAGCCGAAGGATCGCGTCCGAAGAGCAGAAGGTCGGCCTCCTCATTCGCGAGAATGCCGGGGTCGACCACGACGAACGGGCGGTTCGCCCTAGGGCTCAGGTCGTGAATCTGGCGGGCGAGGAAGCTCTTGCCGACCCCCGATCCGCCGCGCAGCAGCAGGTCGGCATCGGTTCGTGCGGCTTCGCGGGCGATCCTCTCCAGCCTGACCGCGGCCGGGGAGCGGCCGAGCAACTCGCCGGTGGTTCGCGCGCGCAGTTCGTCGCGCAGCTTGCGGTTTTCGAGCGTGAGCGAGCGCTTTTCCGCCGCCCACCCGATCGAATGGGCGAGCCGTGAGATCGAGAAAGGCTTGGTGAAGAAGTCGGCCGCGCCCTTCTTCATCGCGCTGACCGCGAGGTCGACGTCGCCGTGTGCGGTGGTGAAGATCAGCTGCAAGTCCTCGTCGACTTCGCGCAACCGCTCGAACAGCTCGAGGCCGTCCATCCCGCCCATCCGGATATCGCTGACGATCACGCCCGCAAACTCGCGGTCGATCCGGTCGAGTGCGGAGCGTGCATCGGCGAACGCCTGCACGGCAAAGCCTTCCAGCTCGAGACCCTGCGACGTCCCGATCCTGAGGGCATCGTCATCCTCGACCAGGATGACTTCTGGCGATCCGTTCCTCATGGCGTTCGCGGGATGACCATCGTGAAGCGCGTGCCGCCTTCACCGGTGGAGAACAGGAGGTCGCCGCCAAGATCGCGCATGATGTCTTGCGAAATGACCAGCCCGAGGCCGAGCCCGTCCTCCTTGCTCGTCGCGAAAGGCTGGAAGATCGCGCCGATGCTTTCTTCCGGGATGCCTTCGCCTTCGTCGATGACGTGCAGTTCGAGGCTGGTCTCGTCCGCCTCTATGGCAATCGCGATCCTGTCTTCGGGGCGCGTGGCGTCGAGCGCGTTCTGAAGGAGATTGACCAGCACCTGCTCCAGCCGGATGTGCTCGGCCTCGATCTGGATGGTGCGCAGGCTCTCGCCGGGCAATTCGATGCTGCGCTCGCGCGCGCCGATGCGGTCGTGCAGCAGCAGCAGTGCACCATCGATGATCTCGCCGATCTCGACGACCCGGCTCTCTCCGGGCTGCCGACGGCTGAACTTGCGCAATTCGCCCGTGATCAGGCCGATCCTGTCGGCAAGCCCCACGATCTCGTGGAAGTTGCGCTTCGCCTGTTCGGGCTTGCCCGCTTCGATGAATTTCTCGCCATTCTCGGCAAATACCCTCAGCGCTGCCACCGGCTGGCCGATCTCGTGGTTCACCCCTGCCGAAATCTGGCCAAGCGTGGCGAGCCGGTTTGCTTGCGAGAGCTGCTCCCGCAGCGTGCGCGTGCGCAACGCGACCATCGCATCCTCGTGCGATTTGCGCCGCCGCCGCACCATTTGCGTCGTGAAGAACAGCGCGACGATGGCGATGAGGAACAGCAGCAGCGCCAGCCGCCCTGTCGCCAGCGCTGCGGCTACGCGGGCGCCGGGGTCGATCAGCAGGTGCAATTCCCAGCCGACCGGCGAAATCGCCTGCCGCGCTTCGACCAGCGGGACCTGCACGACTTCGCCCCCGGCGGGCGGCTTGCTGAGTTTCAGCGGCGGCAGCGGGGCAGTGCCGAATTGCTTTTCGTCTTCCTGCGCGTCGCGGGTGCTGGCCACCTGCGGCGCGGCGACGTGGAATCGCCAGCCCGGGTTGCTGGTGAGCAGCACCACGCCGTGTGCATCGGTGACATAGACTCCCCGCGTCGCGCGGGCCCAATTCGCTTCGGTCCGGCCGAACTCTACCTTCACCGCGACAATCCCGGTGGGCGCGGCCTCCGGTCCGATTCTGCTGGCGATGTAGAGCCCCGGCTTGCGGCTAACCGTGCCCAGCGCGAACTGGGTCGCGGACCCTGCCTGCATTGCCTCATGAAAATAGTCGCGAAAGGCGTAGTTCGAGCCGACGAAGCTGGTCGGCAAGTCCCAGTTGCTCGCCGCGAGCGTTTCACCGTTGCGGTCCATGACATAGATCGCCGCGGCATCGGACTGCGCGGCAAGCGTTTGGAGCCGCCGGTTGAGCGATGCGGACCTGCCGCCGGGCGTGCGTGTCAGCTCTTGCACCTCGGGGTCCTGCGCCAGTGCGAGCGGCAGGAAACTGAACTTGTCCAGCTCGCTGTTGAGGCTGGTGGCGAGGATCGCCGCTTCGTCGCGCGCTTCGACCTGCTCGTACCCGATCGCCCGCGATCGCATCGTATGGTCGACGATGCGCAGCACCGCGAAAGCGACCAGCAAAAGCGCCAGCGCCACGCCCAGCCTTATCCCAAGGCGGCGCCATCCATTGAACGCGATCACGCGGGGCACTGTGCGGTTTTCCGCCAAAATGGCAATAGGCGTGTGTGAAAAACCGCACGCCGTACAGTCGATGTGCGATCTATCCTGCTGATAATTAACGTATTCAAGCCAGCCTCGCTCGTTCTTGTCACGGGAACCATGTCCACCGCATTATCGGCGCGATGCGGAACCAACCCGCACGCGATGGGAGAGAATATTTGGTCGCCTCCGAGCTATCGGGAAATGCCGAGTCCGGACCAGTCCGACGCACGCCGATTTACAAGCATCTCTATGCGCAGGTGCTCGCGGCGATCGTGATCGGCGCGCTGACCGGGCATTTCTTCCCGGACGTCGGCGCTTCGCTGAAACCGCTGGGCGATGCCTTCATCAACCTGGTGAAGATGATCATCGCGCCGGTCATCTTCGTGACCGTGGCCACGGGCATCGCGGGCATGAAGGACATGTCGGCGGTCGGCAGCGTTGCTTGGAAGGCATTTGCCTATTTCCTGTTCTTCTCGACCCTCGCGCTGATCATCGGCCTGATCGTGGCGAATGTCGTCCAACCCGGTTCGGGCCTGAACATCGATCCCGCCTCGCTCGATAGCGAAGCGGTCGCGAGCTACGCGAAGACAGCGGAAGAGCACACCCTTTGGGACTTCCTCCTCGGCATTATCCCGACCACGCTGTTCAGCGCGGTGACCAGCGGATCGATCCTGCAAGTGCTGCTGGTGGCGATCCTTTCCGGCGTCGCCATCGCCGCGACGCGCCCGCACAGCGATCTCGTGTTCGATGTGCTCAGCTCCTTCGGGCAGGTCATCTTCAAGCTCGTCCACATGCTGATGAAACTGGCCCCGATCGGTGCCTTCGGCGCGATCGCCTTCACCATCGGCGAGTTCGGGATCGGCTCGCTCGCCAACCTCGCGATGCTGGTCGGCACGTTCTACTTCACCTCGATCCTGTTCGTGGTCGTCGTGCTGGGGATCATGGCGCGTTTGACCGGCTTCTCGATCTTCGCGCTGATCAAGTACCTGCGCGAAGAATTGCTGCTGGTGCTGGGCACGTCCTCTTCCGAAGCCGCGCTGCCGAGCCTGATGGAGAAGATGGAAGTTGCCGGGTGCCGCAAGGCGGTGGTCGGGCTGGTGGTGCCCACCGGCTATTCGTTCAACCTAGACGGGACCAATATCTACATGACGCTCGCCGCGCTGTTCATCGCGCAGGCGGTGGGCATCGACCTGTCGCTGGGCGAGCAGATCGCGCTCGTGCTGGTCGCGATGATCAGTTCGAAAGGCGCCGCTGGGGTCACCGGTGCGGGCTTCGTCATTCTCGCCGCCACGCTGTCTGTCGTGCCGACGGTTCCTGTCGCGGGCATGGCGCTGATCCTCGGCATCGACCGCTTCATGAGCGAATGCCGCGCGCTGACCAATTTCATCGGCAATGCGGTGGCGACCATCGTGGTCGCGAAGTGGGAAAATGCGCTGGACAAGGTCCGCCTCAAGGCGGCGCTGGCGGGCAATCCCATGCCGCTGCCCGAGGAAGATATCGAACGCCACGAGCGTTCGGGGCCGCATAGCGATGCCATCAGCAAAGCCATCGGAGAAACCGCATGATCGACCGGCGCACCCTCGTCACAAGCGCAATAGCGGCCGGGGCCGCAGCTGCCGTGGTTCGCCCGGTGTCGCTGCGCGCGCACGACATGGAGGAAATCCCGCTGTGGCCCGGCACGCCTCCGGGACGCGGCAAGGTTACCGGGCCGGAGGAAATCGGCGACAAGGGAGCGGGGAAGGGCGCTGTCTCCAACATCTCGACCCCGCGCATGCGCGTCTATCGTCCCGCGCAGCCCAACGGCATCGCGGTGGTTCTGTGCGGCGGCGGCGGCTATTTCCGCATCCAGCTGGAAAAGGAGAGCGCGCCCGTCGCGCGCTGGTTACAGGCGCGTGGCTACACTGCTTTCGAGCTGATCTACCGCCTGCCTGCCGACGGGTGGGAGGCAAGCGCGCCGTTCGCCGATGCGCAACGCGCGATGAAGATCGTGCGCACGCGCGCCGCCGAGTTCGGCCTGCGTCAGGATCGCATCGGCATCCTCGGTTTCTCGGCGGGTGGACATCTGGCGGGCTTCACCGCTCTCCAGCCGGAGCGTGCGCTTTATGCGGGCAAGGACGCCTTCGAGTCGGTCTCCGCACGGCCGGATTTCGCAGCGCTGCTGTTCCCGGTGGTCTCGATGCGGGCACCCTACACCACCACGCGCACGCGCCGTTATGTCGTGGGCGACAAGCCAAGTGCCGAGGCGCAGGACGCATGGTCGCTCGATACCTATGCCAGCAAGAAGGCACCGCCAATTATCCAGTTCTCGGCATCTGACGATCCGATCACGCCGCCGGGGCACAATATTGCGCTCTACCAGGCATTGATCGAAGCCGGAGCGCAGCCGGAAATGCACATATTTGCCAGCGGGGGGCATGGCTGGGGGCTGGGAACCCCCGACCAACCGCTGAGCCAATGGCCGGGTCTGTTCGAGACCTGGCTTCGGGATCGGTTTTCGTAAGACAAGAATAACAGGGAGTTCACTATGCGTATCACCACTGCCGCGAGGCTGGCTCTGCTATGCGGGACGAGCCTCGCCACCAGCGCCGCGTTTGCTCAGGACACCACCGTCGGAACGGTCGAGGAAGAGCAGGCACAGACCACTTCCGAAACCGCGGTAAACGATGTCGAGCCGACGATCGTCGTGACCGGATCGCAGATTCAGGGCGCGCAGATCAACGACGTGCTGCCGGTGACCGTGCTCGACGAAACGGCGATCGAGAACACCGGCGCGGCATCGGGCGACGAACTGTTCCGCTCGATCCCGCAGAACGGCACGGTGGCGTTCAACGAACAGAATTCCGACACGGTCAACAGCGCGCGTGGCGATGTCGGCTCGGTCAACCTGCGCGATCTTGGCACGGGCAACACCCTGCTGCTGATCAACGGCCGCCGCATGACGCTGCACCCCGGTTTCCAGACCGAACTGCTGGTGCCGGTCGTCTCGTCCGATACCAACGAAATCGCGCCCGGGTCTGTCCGCAGGCTCGAAGTCCTGCGTGATGGCGCCTCGGCGATCTACGGTGCCGATGCGGTTGCGGGCGTGGTCAACACCGTGCTCAGGGGCAATCGCCGCGGTGGCTTCCTAGAAGGCGACTACCGCCTTTACGACGGCACGAGCATGTACGGCCAGCAGCTGAGCGGCGGCTACGGCTTCGACTTCGCCGGGGGACGTGCGAACCTGACCGTGTACGGCGGCTATTTCTACGAAAGCGGCATGTCGAATTCGGAACGCGACTATGCGGCCGACGACAACCGGCTCCCGCTGGTCGTCGGTACGGATTTCGAGGGCGACGCGTCGTTCAACAACCGCAACACCTATGGCCCGTTCGGCCAGTTCGACATCCAGGGGTCGTCCCCCTCGGGCAAAACGCCGATCGGCGATGACGACTTCTATCTTCAGCCCAGCTATTTCCCGGGCTGCCGGATGGACTTCGGCAATGGTCTGTGCGCCCGCAACGGCACCACGCCTACCAGCGACGTTCGCTACAACACGATCTACGGCAACAGCCTGTTCAGCACCAAGAAGCGCTACAACGCCTCGGCCCTGCTGAGCTTCGAGCTGACCAATGACATCGAAGCCTATTTCGAAGGCAGCTACTATCGCTCCGAGAACGAGCGCACGATCGACGCCTCGGCGATCCTGAGCGCGGTGCCGGTGGGTATCTCGAAGGATGCCTACTGGAACCCGTTCGGCCCCGTGGGCAGCCCCAACCGCCTGCCGGGTACGACCATCGCCAATAGCGGGGTCGACGTGATCATGGAGCGCTATCGCTTCGTCGACGTCGGCAATCGCGAAATCTCGGTCGACAAGGACAGCTACCGTCTGGTCGGCGGTCTGCGCGGCAATCTGGGTTCGTGGGATTTCGACACGGGATTCCTGTATTCCGAAGCGAATTCGATCGACCTTACGCACAACCGCGTTTCGCTCACGCTGATGCAGCAGCAGATCAACCTGACCACGCCCGACGCGTATAATCCGTTCAACGGCGGGTGCGTGGACCCGAGCCAGGATCCGGGCATCGGCGATTGCACGCCCAATCCGGCATCCTCGATCGATCCGTTCCGCATCGACGTGTACCGCAAGGGCGGCACCAGCCTGGCACTGGCCGACTTCAAGGTCAGCCGCGACGACCTGTTCACACTGCCGGGCGGCAATCTCGGCGTGGCTGCGGGCATCGAATGGCGGCGTGAGACGTTCTACGACGATCGCGATCCGCGCCTCGATGGGACGATCACCTTTACCGACAGCGTCACCGGCGAATTCAACGGCAGCGACGTTGCCGGAACCAGCCCGTCGCCCGACACCAGCGGCAGCCGGAACGTCTATTCGGCCTTCACCGAGCTGTTCGTGCCACTGGTCAGCCCGGAGATGGACATTCCGCTGGTCGAGGCGTTCAACATCCAGCTCGCTGGACGTGTGGAACACTTCGACGACATCGACGAAACCGCAGCGGTCCCGCGTGTTGCCGCGTCGTGGACGGCCTTGCCGGGCGTTACCTTCCGCGGCGCCTGGTCGCGCGGCTTCCGTGCACCGAACCTGGTGCAGGTCAACGACGAGGGCACGACGCGTTCGAACACGCGCGATGATTTCGTGACCTGCTATGCGCGGACTCAGAAGCCGACCACCGACCCGAACTACCTTTCCAGCCTGGGCGCCTGCCCCGGTGCCGGTGTGATCAGCTTCCGTTCGGGAACCGAGAACCTCGTTCCCGAGGACAGCACCAGCATCAACCTGGGCATCGTGCTGGAGCCCACCTTCATTCCCGGGCTTACGCTGACCGCCGACTACTGGCGCGTGAAGCAGACGGGGCTGGTCGGTACCTTCGGTGACGATAACGCCATCGCGCTCGACCTGCTGCGCCGCCTCAACGGCAGCACCAATCCCAACGTAGTGCGGCTGGACCCGACTCCCGACGAGATTGCGCTGTATGCCGGCACCGGTTTGGCTCCTGCGGGCAAGATCGATTACGTGATCGACGACTATCTCAATCTCGACAGTCGCACGTCCAAGGGCCTCGACTTCGGCCTGTTCTACAAGGTGCCCGATTTCGGCCTCGGCAAATTCCGCCTCAGGCTGAACGCTGCGCGCCTGCTCGGCTTCAACCAGGTTGCCAGCGCCGACGGTCAGGAAATCGTCGATGCGGTGGCCGCCGGTACCCTGCCGCTCGATGTGACGGTGGGTGGCCTTGGCGAGCTGCTGGAGATCGAAGGGCGCCCGAAATGGCGCGCGAACGGTGCGATCAACTGGGACGCGGGCCCGGTCGATGTGGGCTTCTACGCCCAGTATGTCGGCATGGTGTACGACACCAGCGTGGTGCGCGACGTTCTGGTCGTGTCGGATGATCCGAACGCGAACTACTACCCGGTCGACGACTGGCTGACGTTCAACCTCTCGATGTCGTACACGATCAAGAACGACACCGCGCTCGATGGCACCCGACTGCGGTTTGCGATCAACAACCTGTTCAATGAGGATCCGCCGCTTGCCGACGAGAACTACGGCTTCTTCAGCGAACTCCACAGCGCGCGTGGACGTGTCTTCCACATCGAACTGCGCAAGTCGTTCTGATCCGATGAACCGGTGGCGGGCAACCGGCGCTCTTGCGCTCCTGGTGTTCGCCACCTCGATGGGAGGGTGCGCCGGTATGCCGGTTGCACCCTCTGCATCTCCCCCGGCGCCTCAATTCGCCGCCGCGCAGCCTTGTCGCACGGCCGAGGTCACGATCGCCTTCGATTTCGAAGGCGCTTCGGCAGCGCGCTGCGTGATCGAAGGGCCGCGTGCCTTCACCCTGCTGATCGGCCCCGAACACGCGCCGCCCATCAATCCGAGCCCGTGGTACGCCTTTCGCTATGCGATCGAGCCGGGGCCCGATGTAACCATCCGGCTCGAATATCTCGAAGCCAGGCATCGCTACGTGCCGAAACGCATTTCTGCGGATCGTATCGAAGCACTGCCGACCGAAGTTTCGGAAGACGGCCAGCAGGCCAGCTTCACCCTTTCGCCGGGCACCGGGCGGGTCGCTGCGGAAGAGCTTTTCGACGCGGCGCGTTATCATCGCCTGTTAGATGAATTGCGGCGCTATGCGTTCGTAGAGACGATGACCGTCGGGCACAGCCGCGAAGGCCGCCCGATCGAAGCCTTGCGGATGGGCAAGTCCGACGCGCCGAAGATGATCGTCCTGCTGGGCCGGGCGCACCCGCCCGAAGTCAGCGGCGCGATCGCGATGGAGACCTTCCTCGCCGAGCTGGCGGAGATCTATTCCGAGGGTGGCATCGACCCGGCAAAGGTGCAGGTCTTCGCCGTGCCGCTCCTCAATCCCGACGGTGTCGCGCGGGGGCACTGGCGCGCCAATCTTGGCGGGCTCGACCTCAACCGCGACTGGGGCGAATTCTCGCAGCCCGAAACGCGCGCGGTTGCCGACTGGCTGGACGCGCTCGACCCGTCGATCTCGCTAGTCACGATGATCGATTTCCATTCGACCCAGACCAACCTGTTCTATGTGCAGGGGGAGGGGGAAACCACGCCCGATCAGGAGCGGTTCCTGCGCGACTGGCTGGGGCAGCGGGATGGCCGGATCGAATCCTATCCCTTCACGATCGAGCGTCGCAACGCGAACCCCGGCTCGGGCACGTCGAAGAACTGGTTCCACGCGACCTATGCGATCCCGGCCTATACCTACGAGGTTGCCGACGAGGCGGACCGGGAGGCGGTCGTCGCAGCCGCGCGAATTTTCGCACGCGCGCTTCCTGCCGCGGTTGCGGATCTGACACCCGGCAAGGGCGCGAATTGACCGGGCCTATACTCGTCTGCGGATAATTGCTGCGGGGTGCGGGGCGAGCGGGTGCGCGCTCCCTTTGTTTCTCACGTCGGCGCGTGTATCGTTCTGGAAAGAGGACGGGAAACATGGAAATTCACAAGATCGACAACGACGTATCGGTTGCCGGGCAGATCCAGCCCGACGAGATGGGCGCGCTGGCGGAGCATGGCTTCCGCTCGGTCATCTGCAACCGGCCCGATGACGAGGAACCGGGTCAGCCGAGCTGGCATTCGCTGGCCGCCGCTGCGCAGGAGGCAGGCCTCGAAGCGCGGCACATTCCGGTCGGCGGGCTCTTCACGATCGAAGATCAGGCGCAAGCCTTCGCGACCGCGCTCAAAACCATGCCCAAGCCGATCCTTGCGTTCTGCCGCACCGGCAATCGTTCGAGCATGCTCTATAAGGCGGTTTCGAACTAGGCCTGCGCGAGCAGAGAGACTTCTTCCAGCACGCGCTCGGTCCATTCGGGGCGACAGATCAGCAGATCGGGCATGTAGGTGTCCGCCTGGTTGTACAGCAAAGGCGAGCCGTCGATCCGCGAGCAGTGCAGGCCGTGCGCTGCGGCCACGGCAACGGGGGCGCAGCTGTCCCACTCGTGTTGCCCGCCGGAATGGAGATAGATTTCGGCCTCGCCGCGCACCACGGCCATCGCCTTGGCCCCAGCGCTGCCCATCGCGACCAGCTCTCCGCCAATGCGCTCTGCAATCGCAACCGCCTCTTTCGCAGGTCGGGTGCGGCTGACCACGAGGCGCGGCGTGGGGGCGGCATGGTGGAGCGGTTGCGGGTCGTCGCTGCGGAACACGAGATCGAGACCGGGCTGGGCGACCGCGCCGATCTTTGCCGTACCGTCGATCGCGAGCGCAATGTGCACCGCCCAGTCGGTCCGCGCCTCGCCGTATTCGCGCGAGCCGTCGACCGGATCGATGATCCATACGCGGGATTTCGACAGGCGCTCTTCGGTGTCCTTGCACTCTTCTGACAACAGGCCGTCGTCGGGCCGCAGCTGACGCAGCGCGTGGCACAGGAACTGGTTGGCGGTCTTGTCGCCCGCATCGCCCAGCGCGTTCCCCTCGATCAGGCCCGAGCCGCGCACGTCGAGCAGGATGCGCCCGGCCGCTTCGGCGAGACACGCGGCCAGCTGCGCATCGTCGAGTTCGCTCGCATAGCCGGTCATTTCAGCGCTCCGAGCAGGCGGATGATGTACTCTGCGGCCTCGGCAGGCGTCCTCTCGACCGTGTTGACCGTGATGTCGGGGTTCTCGGGCGGTTCGTAGGGGCTGTCGATCCCGGTAAAGTTCTTCAGCTTGCCCTCGCGTGCCTTCTTGTACAGGCCCTTCACGTCGCGCTTTTCCGCCACTTCCAATGGGGTGTCGACGAAGATCTCGACGAACTCGCCTTCGGGCAGCATGTCGCGCACCATCTGCCGTTCGGCGCGGAACGGGCTGATGAAGGCGGTCAGCACGATCAGCCCGGCGTCGGCCATCAGCTTGGCAACCTCGCCGATGCGGCGGATATTCTCGATCCGGTCGGCATCGGTGAAGCCCAGATCCTTGTTCAGCCCGTGGCGGATATTGTCACCGTCGAGCAGGAAGGTGTGGCGGTTCATCAGGTTGAGCGCCTTTTCCACCTCGTTGGCGATGGTCGACTTGCCCGAGCCCGAAAGCCCGGTGAACCACAGGACAAGCGGTTTCTGGTTCTTGAGGTTGGCATGCTCGGTCCGGTCGATCGTCGTCGCCTGCCAGTGCACGTTCTGCGCGCGGCGCAGGCTGAAATGCAGCATCCCCGCGCCGACCGTGCGGTTGGTGATCTTGTCCACCAGGATGAAGCCGCCCAGCGCGCGGTTTTCGGCATAGGGTTCGAACACGATCGGCCTGTCGGTCGTGACTTCCGCCACGCCGATGGCGTTGAGCCTCAGCGTCTTCGCGGCAAGCTGCGAGCCGACGCTGCCCGGATCATTGATGTTGATCTCGTATTTCGGCTCCGCGACGGTGGCAGAGACGGTCTGCGTGCCCAGCTTCATCGCATAGCCGCGACCGGGCAGCATCGCCTCGTCGTCGAGCCAGACGATCGTTGCCTCGAACTGGTCGGAGACTTCGGGCGGATTGTCGGCAGCGGCAATGACGTCGCCGCGCGAGCAGTCGATCTCGTCGGCAAGGCAGATCGTGACCGACTGGCCCGCCTGCGCTTCGTCCAGGTGTTGGTCGAACAGGACGATCTTTCTGACCGTGCTGGTCTTGCCCGAAGGGAGTACCCGTACGCTATCGCCCGGTTTTACCGTGCCGCTCGCGATCAGGCCGGAGAAGCCGCGGAAGTCCAGATTGGGGCGGTTGACCCACTGCACCGGCATGCGGAACGGCTTGGTCAGGTTCGCATCGCTGCGCACCTCGACACTCTCGAGGTGGTCCATCAGCGTCGGGCCGTCGTACCATTCTGTGTTGCCGGAGCGGGCGGTGATGTTGTCGCCCGCAAGGCCCGAAATCGGGATGGCGGTGAAATTCTCTATCCCGATGCTCGCTGCGAACTCGCGGTATTCGGCGATGATCGCGTCGTACTTCGCCCGATTGTAGCCGATCAGGTCCATCTTGTTCACCGCGAGGACGAGGTTCTTGATCCCCAACTGGTGGCACAGGAAGCTGTGTCGCCGCGTCTGCACCAGCACGCCCTTGCGCGCGTCGATCAGGATCACCGCGAGGTCTGCGGTCGATGCACCCGTCACCATGTTGCGGGTGTACTGTTCGTGCCCAGGGCAATCGGCGACGATGAACTTGCGTTTCTCGGTCGAGAAGAAGCGGTAGGCGACGTCGATCGTGATGCCCTGCTCGCGCTCTGCTGCGAGCCCGTCGACCAGCAGCGCGAAGTCGATTTCCTGCCCCTGCGTGCCGACCCGCTTGCTGTCGCTTTCGAGCGCGGCGAGCTGATCTTCGAAGATCATCTTGCTGTCGTAGAGCAGCCGCCCGATCAGCGTGCTCTTGCCATCATCCACGCTGCCGCAGGTGATGAAGCGCAGCATCGTCTTGTGCTGGTGCTTTTCCAGATAGGCGTCGATATCCTCTGCGATGAGGGCATCGGTGCGGTAGGTCCCGTCAGTCATAAACTACCCGTCATTCCCGCGAAGGCGGTAATCCAGCTAATGTTGCGCGTCTGGAAGGAGGCCCCCGCCTGCGCGGGGGTTGACCCTTCGTCAATCGCTTCGCGTTTGACGTGGCAGGTCAAAAGTACCCCTCCTGCTTCTTCTTCTCCATCGACGCATCGCCGCCGTCCTTGTCGATCACGCGGCCTTGCCGTTCGGACGTGGTGGTCAGCAGCATTTCCTGGATGATCTGGGGCAGTGTGGTCGCCTCGCTTTCCACCGCTCCGGTCAGGGGGAAGCAGCCCAGCGTGCGGAAGCGGATCGAGCGTTCGACGATCTCGGGTCGCTTGCCCATAACGCGTTCGAGCCGTTCGATATCGTCCGCCATGAACAGCCCGCCTTCGTATTCGAAGGTCGGCCGCCTGGCGGAGAAGTACAGCGGTACGATCTCGATATTCTCGAGGTGGATATACTGCCAGATGTCCAGCTCGGTCCAGTTGGAGAGCGGGAAGACGCGGATGCTCTCGCCCTTCTTCTTGCGCGCGTTGTAGAGGTTCCACAGCTCGGGCCGCTGGTTCTTCGGGTCCCAGCCGTGGCTCGCGGTGCGGAAGGAGAAGATGCGCTCTTTCGCGCGGCTCTTTTCCTCGTCGCGCCGCGCGCCGCCGAAAGCGGCGTCGAAGCCGTATTGGTCGAGTGCCTGCTTGAGCCCCTGCGTCTTCCACATGTCGGTGTGCAGCGGCCCGTGGTCGAACGGGTTGATCCCGCGCTCCTTCGCCTCGGGGTTCTGGTACACCAGCAGTTCCATGCCCGCTTCCTGCGCGCTCCTTTCGCGCATCGCGTACATGTCCCGGAACTTCCAGGTCGTGTCGACGTGCAGCAGCGGGAAGGGCGGGGGCGAGGGATAGAAGGCCTTCTTGGCCACGTGCAGCATCACTGCACTATCCTTGCCGATGGAATAGAGCATCACGGGGTTTTCGGCCTCGGCGACCACCTCGCGCATGATGTGGATCGCCTCCGCCTCGAGACGCTGCAGGTGGGTCAGTGATGAACTCATGGCAGCCAATTCTCGCGTGGGTCTCGACAGGACGGGACGTATCCGGCCCGGGACGGCGGGCCGGATGCCACTTTCCTCTGCGGGCGTGTCGAGCAGCCTTGCCGAGACGTCAACCGTTTGGCGGCGATCGGCGCGTATTTGGTCTTGCCAGGGGTAAAGCTAGGGTTGCCTCCTCAGCGCATCCAGGATCGCCTTCCACGAAACCAGCTTGAAATTCTGCGCGTGCGGCGGGTTGATCCCGTCCTGCGCGATGAACAGCCCCTCCGGGTAGTCGGGCCCGAAGCTGCGCGGGTCGAGCGCGATGCCATCGGTCTCCTCGGTCGCGCCCACGACGCCCTTGGCGATGCGGAACCGGCCGATCGGGGCCATGTCGGGCAGGCGGTACACGGCGTAGGCGTTGTCGCCCTGGCTCGATGCGACGAGATAGCCGCCATCATCGCCTTCTGGCGCGAGCGCGAGGCCTTCCACATCGGGCACCAGCATGCCGGTGCCGATGGGGGCGACCAGCTTCTTGTCGCCCGTGTCGGTGTCGATCGCCCAGATGCCGACCGCTTCCTCGCCCACATAGAGCGTGTTCGTACGCGGATCGACGACGCAGCCTTCGGGTTGCGAGGCAAGCGTGGCGAGAGTCTCCGTGTCGGAGAAATCGTCGCCCGGGCCGAAGGTCAGGCGGGTGCGATAGATCACGCCTTCCTTGGGTGCGGAATAGACGTCGAGCGTGCGCTCGGCAGACATCGGACCGGTGCAGATGCCGTAACCCTCTCCGGGGCCAACGCTCACGCGGTCCTTCTCGACCAGCTCGCCGGTCTTCGTATCGAGGTTGGCCAACTTGATATGCACGTTGGCGCGATCGCTCCGGTCGCTGGCGAGCACCAGCACCCCATCGCCCCACATCTCTACGAGGTCGACGTTGTTGAGGCCGGGCGCCTCCATGAACGAGAGTTGCTCGCCCTTGAGGTTGTAGACGTAGAGGCCGCCCTTCTTGTCGGTGCTGACGATCAGGCTTTTCGAAGGATCTGCCGGATTGCGCCAGATCGCCGGATCGTCCGCCGCATCCTCGTTCGCCGTGCCGACCGGTACGGTCTCGGCCACCGCGGTGACCGAAACCGCCGGATCGCCCGTCACGGGGACACTGGCGCAGCCACCCACCGCCAGCGCGAGGCTGGCGGCGGCAATCATGGTCATCTGCTTGCGCATCAGAAGTTGACCTTCGCGCCGAACTTCACGGTCGGGCCATATTCTTCGAACTGCAGCAGGCGCTTGCGGCTGTCGAAGTTCTGGTAGGCGAAGTACTTGGCGTTGTTGACGTTGATCCACTCGGCAAACAGCCGGACGCCATCGGTCAGCTTGTACTTGGCCGACAGGTCGATCTGGAAGTGGTTGTCGACATAGCGGTCTTCGGTCGGATCGCTGCCCAGCTCGTCGAGATACCTGCTGCGGTAGGTGCCTGCGGCGCGCAGATCGAACGGGCCCTTTTCATAACCGATCACGATATTGCCGGTGTGCTTCGAGGCAGCGGGCAGCGTGATCTTGCGCGGGTCGTCGATGTCGCCATCGTTCAACACCGTGCCGGTCGCATCCGTATAGGTGTAGTTCAGCTGCAGCAGGAGGCCGCTCAGCGGTCCGGGCAGGAACGTCATCACCTGGCTGTAGCTGGCTTCGATGCCGAACACGGTCGCCGTGTCGCCATTGATGGCGCGGGTCAGCTCGTCGTAGTCGACGCCCTGGAACGTGCCCGGTGTCGTCAGGGTCTGGTCGACGATGAAGTTGTCGATCGACTTGTAGAACGCGCCCAGCGTCACCGCGCCCTTGCTGTCGAAGTAGTATTCGACCGAGGCATCGGCATTCCACGCGCGGTAGGGCTTCAGGTCGGGGTTGCCGAATTCCGCTTCGAGGTCTTCGTTGATCGTATAGATCGGTGCCAGTTTCGACAGCTTCGGACGGACCAGGCTTTTGTAGCCTGCCGCACGCAGGACGATGTTGTTGCGCGGTTCGAAGCGGAGCGTCAGGCTGGGGAGCCAGTCGGTGTAGCTGCGATCGAACGACACGGGGATGACGTCGGTCACGTCGTCGCCGTCGTCGACGACCAGCTGACCGTTGAGCGTGGTCTTGGTGTCCTCGACACGGACCCCGCCGATCACCCGAAGAGTGTCGCTGTCGTAGCGCGCGAGGCCGTAACCGGCGAGGATGTCTTCCTCCGCACTGTAGTCGCTCGGCAGCGAAAGCAGGTCGGTTTCGTACTGATCGACTTCGAAATTGCCACGGTTGGCGAGGAAGAACTCCGCCGCAGAGTACTTGTCGAGCACCGGCCCGATATCGGTCAGACGATAGGTCTGCTCGCCCAGCAGCGTGCCCGCGTTGAGGGTGCCGTTATAGTCGCCGTAATAGGTCCCGTTGAAGTCGTAGCTCTTCTCACGCCAGCGACCCTTGAAGCCGCCTTGCAGCGCGAACTCTCCGTCGGCGGTGGCAAAGGTGCGGGCGAGATCGCCCTTGACCGCGTATTCCTCGTCCACACTGTCGGAAAGCGTGGTCAGCTCGATCCGGTTGAACTTGTAGTTGGTCGGATCGAAGAAGTCCGCCGTGTTGCCCGACACGGTGTACAGCGGGATGCGGTCGTCGCTGTAATCCATGGTCACATCGACGCCATCGCCATCGAAGCGCGAGCGGAAGCGGATCGGATCGACCGAGAAATTCTCGCGTTCGCTCGACTTGGCCCAGCTGCCCGAGAGGTGGGCCTTCCACACCCCGTCATCGTGGTCGATGCCGATCTGCTGCGATGCGATCTGCTGGCGTTCGAAGCGATCCTTCAGGTCGCGGCGAACTTCGATCCGACCGTCGGCATCGGTGAAGAACGCGCTGTTGGCATCGCCGCTCTGCGGATCTTCGTCGAAGATCAGCGTCGTGCGGCGGCGATATTCGTGGTCGTCGAACTGGCTGAAGGTGCCGCGCACGAAGATGGTCGTGAAGTCCGACAGGCGGCCATCTGCGTTGAGCGTGCCGCTGATGCGTTCGCGCGTCACGTCGTAGTCGCGATATTCGACCTCTTCGGCGAAGGCGACGCCGCCCGCTTCGTTCCAGTCGGCTGCCTCGATATTGTCGGTCTCGAATTCGCGCTTGTAGTACGAAATGCCGCCCGAAATGCCGAAGTCGTCACCGATGCGGGTGGCGAAATCGATGCTGCCCTTCGGCGTTATCTTGCCGACATAGTCGTTGTAGCTGCCTTCCAGCTTAACCGACAGCAGGCCCTTCTTGCGGTCGAAGGCGCTGGTGGTGTTGATTTCGACTGAGGCACCGATCGTGTCGGCGTCCATATCGGGCGTCAGCGATTTCTTGACTTCGATCGATTCGATGATGTCGCTCGAAATCACATCGAGCGCGACCGAACGCACGTCGCTTTCGGGGGAGGGCAGGCGGACGCCGTTGAGCGAGCTGGAGTTGAGCTCCGGATCGAGGCCGCGAACGCTGACGAAGCGGCCCTCGCCCTGGTCGTTGAGGACGTTGACGCCGGGGAGGCGGCGCAGGCTTTCCGCGACGTTCTGATCGGGGAACTGGCCGATCGCGTCGCGGGTCAGCACATCGCTGATGCCATCGGCTGCGCGCTTGCGGCTGAGCGAACTGGCGAGATTGGCGCGCTGGCCGATCACGACGATCGTCTCACCCTGGCCAGAGGAGATTGTCAGCGTCACGTTCACCGTGCCGGTTTCCGGAACGGTGATCGTCTGGCGTGCGGTCTGCGCGCCAACATAGCTCGCTTCGATGGTGTAATCGCCAGCGGGCACATCTCCGAAGACGAAAGAGCCGTCTCGCCCGGTGGTGGCGACGCGGTTGAGTTCGACAATCCGCACCTCGGCAGAGCGCAGCGAGACAGCGCCGTCGTCCCCGGTCACAGTACCCACGACATCGCCAGCGATGGCCGGCGTGGCAATGGCGGTGGCAAGCGCAAGAACGCCAACCCGCGTGGCGAAACGCATCTTCGTCATGTGAAGGTTACCCCTGTTTCTTGAAATCCCGTTGGCTCAGGCCGCTAGCCACGCAAGATTGCAGGGAGAGGTCCGAACGGTGTCAGTTCGGAGACTCGGCAAATTCTCTGGTGGAGTGGCGCGATGAAGCCGAGCGGTGGTGGAAGGGGCGAATTTCCGCAATTCCCATGGCGCGGCGGGCGGTCCCGCAACAGGGCAGGCGGTGGGAGCGGCTTGACGCAATATGACGAAATTGCGACGCTCCGGCTCCATCGCACATGGTTATCCGGGGGGGGAATCGGGGGATGACGGGGAAGTTCTGGCTGGCAGCAGGTCTGGCCATCGCAATCGCCACTCCGGCAGCGGCGCAGCAGGCGGCGCGCGCGGTGCTGGTGCAGGTGGAGCAGGGCGTCGAAAGCGGCTTCTTCGCCGATCGCGATGAGGCGCGGCGAGAGTTGGCCGCCAAGGTCGAGATGGCTGCGCGGATGGCCTGCGCCGATGCGTGGACGCCGCGCTCCACGATCTACGAATCGATCCGCTACGACGTCGACTGGGCGAGCGCGGACCGGGCGCATCCGCGCGAGCGCAAGGCGATTGCGCGCGATATCAGCGTGCAGTGCCGCTACGACTAGCGGCAGGTATCTGGCGGGATCGCGGCGTGCGCGCTAGGGCGGCGGGATGACAGCCACGACCCATTCCGCCGATATTCGCCCCTGGACTGCCCGCTCGCTCCTGTTCGTGCCGGGGGATAGCCCGCGCAAGCTGGAGAAGGCGCTGGCGGGCGAGGCCGATCTCATCATCCTCGACCTGGAGGACTCGGTCGCGCCGAGCGCCAAGCCGGGCGCGCGCGAGCATGTGGCGCAGGCGCTGAGCGCGGGCAAGCGCGCCAAGCCGCTGTGGGTGCGCATAAACCCGCTCGACACGCCCGATGCTCTGACCGACCTCGTGGCCGTCGTACAGCACCGGCCCGACGGGATCATGCTGCCCAAGGCGACGCCCGACGAGGCGCGGCTGCTGGGCCATTACCTGACCGCGCTGGAAGCGGCTGCGGGTCTGGAGGCGCAAGGCATCCGCCTGATCGTCGTCGCGACCGAGACCGCGCCGGCGCTGTTCCGGCTGGGCGACTATGCGGGCGTGCCCCGGCTCGACGCGCTGACCTGGGGCGCAGAAGACCTCGCCGCAGCGTTCGGCTCGTCTGCCAATCGCGATGCGGAGGGCAACCTGCTCGAACCCTTCGCGCTCGCACGCACGCTGTGCCTTGCCGGGGCCAACGCGGCGGGGGTCGCGCCGATCGAGACGATAGACCCCAATTTCCGCGACGAAGAGCGGATGCAACGCACTGCGCAGGCTGCCCGCGCGCTCGGCTTCCGGGGCATGATGGTGATCCACCCCGCGCAAATCGCGCCGACCAACAGCGCCTTCACGCCTTCGGAGGAAGACCTCGAACGGGCCCGCAGGATCGTCGCGCTGTTCGAGGAGAATCCCGACGCGGGCGCGCTCCAGCTCAATGGCGAGATGGTCGACATCCCGCATTTGAAGCAGGCACGCGGACTGCTCGCACAGGCGCGCGTGTAGGGGATCTGACACACCTGACACAGTGTCTAAGAGGCGAAAAGCGCCCGGCGACAACGGGTGCGAGAGTGGGCGCGTCGACCGCAGGATTGCGGCGCGAATCGTGAGAGAGACTGACGGTAGGAAAGAGTCGCGGGTAGGCTAGCGTGGGAGCGGGGAGTAGGAAAATGTGAGGCTTACTCGTACTTGCGCGCTCGCCTCATTCGTATTTGGGCTCACGCCCTGAAACGACTTCTTTCATATTTGCGAGCATTGCGCGTGCTGCCAGATCGTTGCCATCAACAAAAAGCTGCTTTGAGCGCTGCGCCATATCAATTAACTGGTCATAGCGCGCCTCGCCTATGCGTTTGCGAACAATTCCCAGGCATTCAAACATGAGATCATATTCTTCGTCCAAGGTTTCGCCCTCGGGAAAGTTATCCGGCGCAGACAAAACCATGTACCCGAGAAAATCCTTAATCTCGCTCACCGATGACGGAACGTATCTATAAGGCTCTGTCATGCTATCATCCTGGTATTATTTGACCTGATAAGTCCCGTCGACATGGAGAGGCGAGTCGGAAAATTGTGTGCCTCCAACTATATCGTTCAGAATGGCCCTCTCTACCGCCCCTTGAACTGCGCCTCGCGCTTGCCGAGGAACGCGGTGACGCCTTCGACGAAATCCTCGCTATTGCCCGCGATCCGCTGCGCCTCGGCCTCGGCGTTCATCGCGTCGGGGAGGCTTTGTGCCTGCGCGTTGCGGACCAGCCGCCGGATCTGGCCGATCGCCACGGTCGGGCCTTTCGCCAGACGCTCGGCAAGCGCGCGCGCTTCGTCCATCACCGCGTCGTCCTCGACGCAGCGGTTGACCATGCCGAGTTCGAGCGCGCGCTCGGCCGGGATGCGCTCGCCCAGCAGCATCGCTTCCATCGCTGCCGGAATGCCCGCCGCCTTGGGCAGCACCCAGGTCGCGCCCCCATCGGGCACCAGCCCGATATTGACGAAGGCCTGCAGGAAATAGGCGGACTTGCCCGCGACGATCAGGTCGCCCGATAGCGCGAGCGTGCAGCCGATCCCCGCCGCCGCGCCATTGACGGCGGTCACCACGGGAATGTCGAGCGCGGCCAGCGAGATCATCAGCGGATTGTAAGAGCTGTAGAGCGAGCGGCGCGAGGTATCGCCGGGCTTGCTGCTGCCCGACATGCTCCGCCCACCAAGGTCCGCGCCCGAGCTGAACCCGCGCCCTTCGCCGGTGATGATCAGCGCGCGTGCCCCCATGCCGGGCAGGGCATCGAAAACCTCGAGCATTTCGCCGACCATTTCGGCACCCATCGCGTTCATCTTGTCCGGGCGGTTCAGCGTCAGCGTGACGACGGCCCCGGTCTGATCGACGCGGATGGTGTTGTAGTCGGCCATGGCGTGCGGTTCCTCTTTCACGATTGTTTGGCGCTTGGTTCGGGCATGAAGTCGATTTTGGCAAGCGTTGCGCTTTGCAATCGACCTTTCGCGGTTGCGCGGGGGCGGGGCGACTGCCACCTGCGCAGGCATGAGCGATTCCGGCCCCACATTCCTCGCCACCGAAGGCATCCACAATTTCCGCGATTACGGCGGCTATCCCACGCAAGGCGGAGGGCGCGTGCGCACAGGATTGCTGTTCCGCTCGGGCCAGCATGTCGAGGCGAGCGACGCCGATCTGCGAACTTTCGCCGATCTGGGCATTCGCACCGTGATCGACCTGCGCGGCAATGGCGAGCGCGAACGGCATCCGTGCCGCCGCCCCGATCTGTGGGATGGCGAAGTCGTGTTTTTCGACGGTGAGACCAGTTCTCGCCCGCCGCACGAGCCCGAAAAGCCCGCCGAGCTGACGCCGGATGCGGCGCGCGAGCGGATGCTCGGGGTCTATGCCCGCATGCCGCACAACGCCGCGATGCAGACGATCTTCGGCCAATATCTGCGCGCTCTGGCGGAGCGTGACGGGGCGAGCCTGGTGCATTGCTTTGCGGGCAAGGACCGCACGGGGATCGCCGCTGCGCTGCTGCACCACATTCTCGGCGTGTCGCGGGCGGATATCCTGACCGAGTTCCTGCGCACCAACGACGCGCCCACCTACCAGATCCTCGAAAGGCAATCGCTGCCGGGGATCGAATCGCGGCTCGGCCCGCTCGACCGCGAGACGATCGACGCGCTGATGCAGGTGCGCGAAGCCTATTTCCAACGCTTCATCGACGAGGTCGGCGAAAGCTGGGGCACGCTCGACAGTTTCCTAGCGGATGCGATTGGTGTGGATGACGGCTTGCGCGACAGGCTAAGCGAGCGCTTCGTGACGTGACTCTCACCGCCGCGATCCCCATATTCGCGGCACGATATCAGACGGACAGGAGACGCGCGCAAATGGCGACGCACCGCACCAAGATGCTCATCATCGGTTCCGGCCCGGCAGGCTACAGCGCGGCCATTTACGGCGCGCGCGCGATGCTGGAGCCGATCATGGTCCAGGGCCTGCAACCCGGCGGCCAGCTGACCATCACCACCGATGTGGAGAACTACCCCGGCTTCGCCGACGTGATCCAGGGCCCGTGGCTGATGGAGCAGATGCGCGCGCAGGCCGAGCATGTCGGCACGCGGATGATGTGGGACACGATCGTCGAGATCGACCTCAAGTCCGGCCCTCCGTTCCGCGCGGTGGGCGACAGCGGCGACGAGTATATCGGCGACACCGTGGTGATCGCGACCGGTGCCTCGGCCAAGTGGCTAGGCGTGCCGGGCGAGCAGGAACTGGGCGGCAAGGGCGTCTCGGCCTGCGCGACCTGCGACGGGTTCTTCTTCCGCGGCAAGAAGGTCGCGGTGATCGGCGGCGGCAACACCGCGGTCGAGGAAGCGCTGTATCTCACCAACCATTCGGACGACGTAACGCTGATCCACCGCCGCGACGAGTTGCGGTCGGAGAAGATCCTGCAGGAACGGCTGTTCAAGTCCGACAAGATCAAGCCGCTGTGGAACAAGGCGGTCGAACGGTTCGTGGCGGGCGAGAACGGCGCGCTGCATCACCTCGTCCTCAAGGACACTGTCACGGGCGAGGAGAGCACGCTCGAAGTCGACGGGGCTTTCGTTGCCATCGGCCACGCGCCTGCGACCGAACTGTTCACCGGCCAGCTGCCGACCGACGATGGCGGCTACCTGATCGTCGAGCCGGGCACGCCACGGACCGAGATTCCCGGCGTGTTCGCGTGCGGCGATGTGATGGACCACACCTACCGCCAGGCGGTGACCGCGGCAGGCACGGGCTGCATGGCCGCGCTCGACGCCGAGCGGTTCCTCTCAGGGCTCGAGATCGAGCTGGATGGTCACGTCGAGGAAGCCGAAGCGGCGGAGTAGCGGGCCGCTAGAAAACCCGCGCCGCCGCGATCCCGATCAGCGCCATCAGCACGATGCTGGAAATGGCGAACAGCACGAAACGCGCTAGCACGCGGTTGGCGGTCACCTGCACGATCGTGTGGATGACCCTGAGCCCGGAGTAGATCCACGCCAGCAGCGCGGCGACCCCGTCGCCCGCGCCGATGATCGCGAGCACGATGCCCACGGCGTAGAACACCGTCGGCTGTTCGTGCAGATGGTTGTAGTTGTCCGCCTTCCAGTTGACCCGATCGGGCAGCATCGCCCGCAGGCTGGCACCCGTGGTGCCGACCAGCCGGTTCGCGTCGATATCGGGGTTCTTCTGCATTGCCGGGATGCGGGTCGCGTACATCCAGACCCACATGATCATGGTCCAGATCATCAGCGCGACGACCGGTTGCAGGATATCCATGCCAATCATGCCGAAGCTCCCAGGGTTGCCATAAGTGCGTGGATCGTCAGCGCGACGAGGGCGAGCGACGAGAGCAGGAACAGCAGAAAGCGGACGCTTACGATATTGATCGTCGCCTGCCACAGCGAATGGACGATCCGCAGCCCGACATAGGCCCACGCGAGCAGCACGTTGATCGGATCGGGTTGCAGGATCGCGAGGATCACCACAACGGCATAGAACAGTGTCGGCTGTTCCATCAGATGCGTGTAGTTATGCGATTTCCAGTTGATCTTGTCGGGCAGCACGCCTTCGAGGTTCTGTCCGCGACCGCCACGTGGCGCATTCTTCAGGCCACCGCTGACCTTCGCCATAGCGGGCAATCGCGTCACCGCCATCCAGACCATCATGACGAGCGACCATGCGACGAGCACGGCTGCCGGAGCGAGCATTTGAGCCTGCATCGATTTCTCTCCCTGAATTCAGTTTTCGATCAAAACCTACCTGTGCAGGTTCGAGCCGTCAATCCGTCTCGCCGTCTTCGCGATAGAGCCGTTCGAGCCGGTAATAGCCCCCCATGCCATCGCGCCCCTCGCGCCGCCAGCCGGGCTGCGCGCCGATCTCGGCCGCGACATCGGGCAGGTCGAGCCGGGGCGCGACGTGGAACTGCCTGAGCCACCACTTGAGGATGCGGGCACCGATCGTATCGCGCGCGCTGTAGCTGCCGAAGTCGACTACGTGCAGCGAACCGCCCGGCGCCACCAGCGTGGCGGCGTGGCGCATCGCCTTGTCCCAGTCGGGAATCATCGAGACCGAATAGGAGAGGATCACGCGTTCGAAGGTCGGTCGCCCGAGCATGGCGCGCGCATCGAACTGCCGAGCGTCTGCCGGCGCAAGGATCGCCTTGGTGCCGAGTTTACCCGCCGCGCTCTTGAGCATCTCGGCCGAGATATCGATCCCGAACAGCTTGGTGCCGGGGTATGCGTGCTGCACCTTGGCAAGGTTGCGTCCCGTGCCGCAGGCGATTTCCAGTACCGCATCGCCCGGCTGGCAATCGAGCCCGCGGATCAGGTCGTCGCGCCCGAACAGGTAGTACTTGCGGGTGAAATCGTAGATGTACTTCTGGCCGCGATAGATCGAATCCATCAGCGCGGCGTGGTCGCGGACCTGCCCGGGTTCGCCTGCCATCACGCCAGCTCGTAGAGGTGGACGCCGCCATAGATCGAGCTGCGATCACGCTCGGTCAGGTCTTTCGACAGCTCTTCGTGATAGGTCCACTTGTCGAGGATCTCGTTGGGCACGCGGCCCGGCAGCAGGCTCGGCTCGGCGGCGGTGCGGAAAAGCACGCGCGCGCCCTTGCGCGCGGTGCGGGTGACCTCGCGCCACAGCTCGGTCAGCTGCTGGTCGTCCATCCAGTCCTGCGCATCGAGGAAGACATAGCGGTCGAGGCTCATCGCCGGTTGCGAGGAGAGGAATTCGGAGAGGTTGGCGCGCTGCACGCTCAGCTTGGCGACCCGTTCGCGCAGATCGGCGTAGTTCTCGCGCTGGAGGTAGGGCGGCAGCGACGCATCCTCGTCCTTCGAATAGCCGCGATTGAACGCCTGCCAGGCGAAGTAGTTGTCCTTCACGTCGAAATCGCAGGCCAGCTTCTCGAGCCGCTTGCGCAGCACTTCGGCCATCTTCTCGTCGCCCGCCAGCGCGTCGTATTGCGCAGGCGGAATGCCGAGGCCGAAGAGCGAGGCGGGCTGGTTTGTCACCCAGCGGACGAACTTCTTGTCGAACACCGGCGCCAGCTCGTTCTCGAACACTTCGCGCTGTTCTTCGACCGTGGGCGCTTCGAGCACCTTGCGCAGGTCCACGCCATAAAGCTTGGCGAACAGGTGGGCCATGCCGATGAAGTTGCCCAGCAGGCCCTGCTTGTAGATGCCGCGCTGGAACTGCGTGATCCGGCGACGCCCGCGAATGTCGCGGCCTTCCCAGTACTTGCGGCTTTCCGCGTCGAGCAGCGGGGCGATCCGGTCTTTGTAGATCGCGACATTTTCCTTGTAATCGGAATGCGCGAAGAAGCGGCGGAACAGATCGTAATTGGGCAGCGCGTTGATCGCCGCGATCTTCAACCGGCCGAGCGCGATGTGCGCGCGGTTGAGATCGACCGCCGTGATCGCCGCCGGGTTTGCAGTGAGGTAGCTCAGCGCGTTGCAGCTGCCGCTGGCGATGCACAGCACGCGGCTGTCTTCCTTGATCTGCAGGCCTTCCATGTCGACCACGGGGTCTTCCCAGATCTGCGCATAGACCAGCCCGCGAAACGCGGTGGCGAAAGCCTTGTCGAGCAGCGTGTCTTTCAGCCCTGAGCTTTTGCGGACGACCGAACGGTCGATAATGTGAGTATCGCCTTGCGGCATGGGGGTACTCCGGTTGAAAACTGCGGTTGTGTACGCGTGGGTTTAGCGCGGCGCGATCGTGGCGGCGTATGCGGCGGGGTCCGTATTGCGTCCTGTGACCATGATCGTGGTATCGTCTTCCAGCGCTAGCTTACCGGCAAGGGCTGCCGCAAGAGCCGCTGCACCGCCAGGCTCGACGACGAGGCCGAGTTTGGCGAAGGCGAACCGCTGCGCGGTGCGCACTTCGTCGTCGGTAACGGTGACGCCGGGCCGCGCGCGACCGCGCAACACGTCGAGGTTCATCTGTTTGGTCGCGGGCGGCTGGAGCGCGTCACAAATGGTCTCGGGCGCATCGGGCGCGACCTGCACGATTTCGCCTGCCGCCAGCGCCTGCCCGACCATATCCCACCCGAAAGGCTCGACCGGGACCACCGCGCTTTCCGGGCAGCCGAGCGCGAGCCCGGCGGTCAGTCCGCCACCGCCGCAACAGGCAAGGATCAGCGGCGGCTGCTTGCCCAGCTGCGCGGTAAACTCGATCCCCGCGCTGCCTTGGCCCTCGATCACCCAGGGATCGGCAAAGGCGTGCACCAGCACTGCGCCGCGCTCGGCGATCTCGCGCGCGGCAACCTCGTCGCGATCCTCGCCGGGACGGTCGTAGAGCACGATTTCCGCGCCGAGCGCGGCGGTCGCCTCCAGCTTCACCTTCGGCGCGTTGCGCGGCATCACGATGACGGCCTTGATCCCGAGCTTGCGGGCCGCCCACGCAACACCCTGCGCGTGGTTGCCGCTGGAAACCGCGACGACGCCGCGCGCGCGTTCCTCCTCGCTCAGATTGGAAAGCCGCCACCAGCCGCCCCTGATCTTGAACGCGCCGATCGGTTGCAGGCACTCGGCCTTCACCCAGCAGCGCTTCCCGTCGATCTCGATCTGCAACAGCGGGGTAGGGGGCAGGATCTTCGCGATGCTTTCGGCAGCGGCGATCACGCCTTCGCGAGTCGGCTGGCGGGTCATATGGCGCTCTCCCTGACACACCTGACACAGTGTCCAGAGAGGGAAAAACGACTGCCTCTCATCCGCCGATCCCGTCGAGCTTCTCGATCGCTTCTGCGGGTAGTTCAAGATTGGCGGCGGCGACATTCTGGCGCAGGTGCTCGACCGAACTGGTGCCGGGGATCAGCAGGATGTTGGGCGAGCGCTGTAAGAGCCATGCGAGCGCGACCTGCATGCTCGTTGCGCCGAGATCACCCGCAACCTCGTCCAGCGCTTTCGACTGGAGCGGATCGAAGCCGCCCAGCGGGAAATAGGGGACATAGGCGATGCCTTCGTCCGCGAGCCAGTCGATCAGTTGGTCGTCGTCGCGGTTGGCGAGGTTGTACATGTTCTGCACGCACACGATCGGGCAGATGCCGCGCGCTTCCTCGACCTGGGAGTGGGTGACGGTGCTGACCCCTATGTGCCGCACCAGGCCCTGCTGCTGAAGCCGGGCCACAGGTTCCACGAAGCGGGCGATGCTCTCTCCGGTCGGCACGATGCCTCCCTCGCCCGAACCCATGATGCGCACGTTGACGACCTCCATCGCCTCCAGCCCAAGGTTCTCCAGATTGTCGCGCAGGCCCCGCTCCAGCGCCTCCGGATCGTTCCAGGGGAGCCATGCACCTTCGTCGTCGCGCTTCGCGCCCAGCTTTGTAACGATGGTCAGGCGATCGGGATACGGCGAGAGCGCTTCGCGGATGATCCGGTTGGTCACGTGCGGGCCGTAGAAATCGCTGGTGTCGATATGATCGATGCCCAGCTCCATCGCTTCCTTCAGCACGGCGATCGCGCCATCGCGGTCCTTCGGCGGGCCGAACACGTGCGGCCCGGCAAGCTGCATCGCGCCGTAGCCCATGCGATGCACGGTGCGGTCCCCCAGCGTGAAGGTACCGGAACTGGCGATGGCATTGTCGGTCGCAGGCATGATCATGTTCCTCGAAAGGGTGTCGATTCAGTTGCCTTAACGGCCGACCTTACGCGTCGGTGCCATAAAACCATGCCTGGGCTTTAGGAAAGCGTGCTTTGACGAAATGCGGTGCGGATCATTTGGATCACTGCGTCCGTTTGGGTAAGTGCGCGCGCAAAGATTCGAATACGGAGAACAGACATGGCGAAGGTACTGGTGATCGGGGCAGGGGGCGTCAGCTCGGTCTGCGTCCACAAGATGGCGATGAACGACGGCATTTTCAGCGACATCCACCTCGCCAGCCGGACGAAATCGAAATGCGATTCCATCGCCGCTTCGGTGAAGGAGCGCACCGGCGTGGAGATCGCGACTTACGAGATCGACGCCGAAGAAGTCCCCGCGATGGTCAACCTGATCAAGAAGATCGGGCCCAAGCTGGTGGTGAATCTGGCGCTTCCCTATCAGGATCTGCCGATCATGGACGCGTGCCTGGAAGCGGGGGTCGATTACCTCGATACCGCGAATTACGAGCCCAAGGACGAGGCGAAGTTCGAATACCACTGGCAGTGGGCGTACGACGATCGCTTCAAGCAGGCGGGGCTGACCGCGCTGCTCGGCTCGGGCTTCGATCCGGGCGTGACGAGCGTGTTCACGATGTGGCTCAAGAAACACAAGCTCAAGACCATCCGGCAGCTCGACATTCTCGACTGCAACGGCGGCGATCACGGGCAGGCGTTCGCGACCAACTTCAACCCCGAAATCAACATCCGCGAAGTGACCGCGCCCGCGCGCCACTGGGAAAACGGCGAGTTCGTCGAGACCCCGGCGATGGGCAAGAAGGTCGAGTTCGACTTCGAGGAAGTCGGGCCCAAGAACATGTACATGATGTACCACGAGGAGCTGGAAAGCCTCGCCAAGTTCGTCCCCGAGCTGGAGCGCGCGCGCTTCTGGATGACCTTCGGCGACGAGTACATCAAGCACCTGACCGTGCTGCAGAATGTCGGCATGACCCGGATCGACCCGGTCAAGTATCAGGGCCGCGAGATCATCCCGCTGCAATTCCTCGCCGCCGTGCTGCCCAAGCCCGAGACTCTGGGCGAAACCACCAAGGGCAAGACCAATATCGGCGTCATCGCGACCGGCGAAGCGCTCGACGGGTCGGGCGAAAAGACGTTCTACATCAACAATATCTGCTCGCACGAAGCGGCGTATGAGGAAACCGGCAACCAGGCGGTCAGCTACACCACGGGCGTGCCCGCGATGATCGGCAGCGCGATGATGGTGCAGGGCACGTGGGATGGCGACGGCGTGTTCAACATGGAGCAGTTCGATCCCGATCCCTTCATGGAGATGCTCAACGAACAAGGCCTGCCGTGGAACGTGAAGGAGCTCGACGGGCCGGTGGGGTTCTGACCGGTGCGCCTCGCTCTTCTCGCGGCGGCGCACCTCATGCTGCTGGGTGCATCTGGCGCTTCCGCGCAAGCTCCGGCCGAGTTGCATGCCGTGCCCGAGGAATTTCAGGGCCTGTGGGCCTACGCCAGTTCAACCTGCCATCCTTCGGAGCATGGCTACGATGTTCCGGTGGATGGCGTGTTCATCGGCAACGTTTCTTTCGGGACCTACCACGATAGCGCCCCGGCTCAGGGGCAGGCAATGCTCGCCAACGCGCGCTACCTCGATGAGAACACGCTGGTCGTGAAAATCGCGGGCTACGATGTGGAGCAGACGCTGCGCCTCACTGCGCGCGACCGCATGACGCTCGATTGGGGCGCAAGGGGCAGGTTCGATCTGGTCAGATGTTCGGCGAACGGTTGAGATTCGCGGTCGCTGGTAGGTCGCGACCAAGGGCGTAGTGGCGGCTCTGCGTGCAATTACTGGGTTGCCCGCCGCCCACCGCCATACGCCATCCCCAGCCGCACCACGGCCCACACCACGCCCAGCACTGCGGTCGCCTTCAGCAACAGCGCCATGTCGGGCTGGAACAGGCTGAGCGTCGAGAGCGGCACTCCGAACAGCTGCGGGATCAGGACCACGCACACCCATGCCACCGCGCCCATCGCGAACAGGGGAAGCCACAGGCTGACCCGCCCGAAGGCGCTCGATCGTTTGGCGCGCAAGGCTTCGCGCTTGAGCCACGCCCAGACAATCGCCAGCAACAGGATCACCGGCGCGGCGGCCAGCGCGAGGAAATTGACCTTGCGCATCGTGCTGCCCGTATCCGTCGTCTGCGGCAGACCCAGCGCACGCGCGACGAGGCCGAGGCGCAGGTCGGTGCTCTCGGCAAAGCCCATGCCGCTGGTGCCGTTGGTCAGCACCACGACGCCGCGCCGCTTGCCCAGCAGCATCGCCGCGATGGTATCGAACCCCGGGCTCATCCCCGTGTGGTACGCGCTGTGTTCGTCGCCATCGAGCATCCAGCCGAAGCCATAGCCGGGCGAGGTGTCGTTCGCCGGTTGCAGCATGCGCGCCTTGCCCTTCGCGCTCAGGACATCGTCCTGCCCGTTCATCATCATCCGCAGGTAGCGCGCCAGATCGCTCGCGGTGGAGACGATCCCGCCCTGCGGTGCCGATCCGAGCCCGGCCCACTTCGTCTCGGTGGCGCGCATCGAGCCGAACCACGGCGTGAAACCCTGCGCGAGCGCGCTATGCTGCCCGTCGCCCGAGACGTAGCTGTGCTCCATGCCGAGCGGCTGGAGGATGCGCGTCTCGATATAGCCGGCATAGGGCATTCCGCTGGCGACCTCGATCACGCGGCCCAGGATCAGGTAATTGGCGTTCGAATATTCCCACCGGCTGCCCGGCGCGTACGCCGGTTCCTGCTGCGCAAACCACGCGGCGCGGCGCGCGATCGCATCGGGCAGGGCTTCGGTATCGGCAGGGGCGCTATTGCCCTGAAAGGTGGAGAGCCCGCTGGTATGGCTGAGCAATTGCCGCAGCGTGATCGCGCCCGCAGTCTTGCCCTCGAATACAGGAAGGTAGCGGCTCACCCGCGCGTCCAGATCGAGCTTGCCCGCCTCGGCCAGCTGCATGATCGCCAGCGCGGTAAAGCTCTTGGAAATCGACCCGAGCAGGAAGGGCGTATCCGCCGTCACCGGTTCCTCGCGCGCGGCATCGGCGGTGCCGTGCGCGCCGGTCGTTATCTCGTCGCCATCGATCACCGCCCAGGCCACGCCGGGCAGCGCGGAATCGCGCATTTCCGCCGCGACGAAATCGTCCAGCTCGTTCGCGGAAGCTGGCGCCATCATGGCCAGCAGCAGCATCATAATCGCCGATATGCGGAGCATTCTCCGTCCCCCCTCGGTTGTGCGCGCCCTCCGACGGCGTAGCAGCATTCGCCGCGCGGGTCACAAATCCTCGACGGGTGCATGACACGGCACGATGGCTTCCCTATCTGGCGACCCATGGAAACAAAAGCCGGCGACCCGGGCGCCTTCGCCCACTTCGATCTCAACCGCGTGGATACGCCCGCCTTCGTGGTGGATGCGGCGAAGCTGCGTGCCAATTGCCAGATACTCGCGGAAATCCGCGACGAGGCGGGGATCAAGATGCTCAGCGCATTGAAGGCGTTCAGCATGTGGAGCACCGCGCCGATCATCGGCGAGTATCTCGACGGCGTGTGTACCTCGGGCCTGTGGGAAGCGCGGCTGGCATCCGAGTTCTATGATGGCGAGATCAGCACCTATTGCGCCGCCTACAAGCCCGACGAGCTGGAGGAGGTCGCGCGGTTGTCCGACCATGTGATCTTCAATTCGCCCGGTCAGATGCGGCGCGCGGCGCTGATCCTCGATCAGGCGAGGGCGAGCGGCGGGGCATTCGATGTCGGTCTGCGCATCAACCCGCAGGTGCCCACGGGCGAGGTGCCGCGCTACGACCCGTCGAGCCCCGGCAGCCGCCTCGGCTTCCCGCTCGACCAGCTGACCGAGGAGCACATGGAGGGCGTGGAGGGCATCCACTTCCACAACCTGTGCGAACAGGGGTTCGAGCCGCTCCACCGGACGTGGGACCGGGTGTTCGACGCGATCGAGCCCTATTTCGACCAGCTCAAGTGGATCAACATGGGCGGCGGGCACCACATCACCCGCTCCGACTACGAGCGCGACGAGCTGATCGAGTTCCTGCGCGACGCAAAGGAGGATACCGGCGCGGAAATCTACCTCGAGCCGGGCGAGGCAGTGGCGCTGGATGCGGGCATTCTGGTGGGCACGATCCTCGACACGGGCGAGAACGACGGGCCTATCGCGATCCTCGATATCTCCGCCACCTGCCACATGCCCGATGTGATCGAAGCGCCGTATCGGCCTGCAATGCTGGGTGAGGGAAGCGCCCCTATGAGTCCCCGCGAAGGCGGGGACCTCCGGCAAGATGGCACTCGCTCGATGGAGGTCCCCGCCTTCGCGGGGACTCGACAAAGGGTACGCCTCGGCGGCCCCTCCTGCCTCGCAGGCGACGTGATCGGCGAATATGCGCTGCCCGTGCCCAACGAGCCGGGTCAACGGATCGCCTTCCTCGACCAGGCGCATTATTCGATGGTCAAGACCAACACCTTCAACGGCGTCCCGCTCCCTTCGATCTGGCTGTGGGACTCCGAGAGCGACGCGCTCGATTGCGTCAAACGCTTCGGGTACGAGGAATTCCGCAACAGGTTGAGCTGAGCCGGATACTGGCAATCTGTCCCGCGATATGGAAGCATGCGCTCCGATTCGGGGGGAATATGATGTTTCGAAAGCTGGTAATCGCGGTTTCGATCGGTGTCGCTATGCTGGGCACTTCCGCGTCGGCGCAGGGCTACGATCCGGACCGCGTCATAGGCTCGGTGCAGTTGGCCGACCTCAAGGCGATCGTTGCCTCGCTCGATCACGAACTGGTCTCTGAAGGGGATCAGGGCGACGTCAGCGTCGACGTACGCGCAGACGATGGCACCAGGTACCTCCTGATCGGAACCGTGTGCAATACGAGCAAAGTGGATGGCTGCCTCGGCGTCAAGATGCAGGTCATCTTCGGCTCGGAAAGATCAATTTCCGATTTCGATCTGGTGTGGGCAAGTTTCCAACAGGCAGCACTCAATATTTGGCGCGATCCGGAGGATGGCACAATCGGTGTCACGCGATACGTGGTGCTCGATTACGGAGTCACGATGGGCAACTTGCGTGAGAACGTGAGGGTGCTTTTGGGTGGCGCGCCGAAAGCCGTGGCAGCGATGCTGGAGCCGTAGCGGCGGCTATCTTCGCCTTATTGCATTGGCTTCGGAACCCTGAGCCCCCCCAGCGTTGAATCATCAAACCGCTGCTCATGCACGATTTCTCTTGCACGCTTGCGCGGAAGCCTTATGTGCGCGCTTCCGCTGCCCCAAGGGGACTCTTAGACCGCAAGGCAGCCCCGGATAATCCGGTACTGAAACCTAACCGTTTTGGGGGTCCCTTGAGTTGGCCATTTATCCTGACGCTCGATCCGTAGTCGAAGCCCTCGAGCCCGACGAACCGATCATCCTCAATCGTCCGCAAGCCGCGGCGCGCGCCGCGCGTTTCTTTGTCGACGGCTTTCGCGGGCGCTCGCTCTACGCGGTCAAGGCGAACCCTTCGCCCGACCTGCTCGCGATCCTGTGGGACAATGGGATCACGCATTACGACGTCGCCTCGATTGCCGAGGTGCGGCTGGTACGTTCCGTCCTGCCGCAGGCGGAGCTGTGCTTCATGCACCCGGTCAAGCCGAAGAGCGCGATTGCCGAAGCCTATCACCAGCACGGTTGCCGCACCTTCAGCCTCGATAGCGCGGAAGAGCTGGCGAAGATCGTCGAGGCGTGCCGCGCGCCCGATGGCAAGCCCGCCAAGGACCTCAAGCTGCTGGTGCGCCTGCGCGTCTCTAGCGAATTTTCCGAGCTCTCGCTGTCGAGCAAGTTCGGCGCGGACCTGATCGACGCGCCGGTGCTGTTGCAGCAGACCCGCCAGCATTGCGACTGGCTGGGCGTGTGCTTCCACGTCGGCAGCCAGGCGATGACGCCCTTCGCCTATGTGCAGGCGCTCGAACGCGCACGTGCGGCGATCGTCGCGTCGAGCGTGGTGATCGACATCATCGACGTGGGCGGGGGCTTCCCGAGCATCTATCCGGGCATGGAGCCGCCGCCGCTCGAGGACTATTTCGAAGTGATCTTCCGCGCGTCGGAATCGCTGCCGATTTCCTATTCGGCGGAGCTGTGGTGCGAACCGGGCCGGGCGCTGTGCGCGGAATATTCGTCGCTCCTGGCGCGCGTCGAAAAGCGCCGCGGGACCGAGCTGTTCATCAACGACGGTGCCTATGGCGCGCTCTACGATGCGGCGCATCTGGGCTGGAAATTCCCGGTCCGCGCGCTCAACCACGAAGAGCACGCCGCGACCGAGGATTTCGCGCTCTACGGACCGACCTGCGACGATGCCGACTACATGGAAGGGCCCTTCGCGCTTCCGGCAGAGATCAAGGCGGGCGACTATATCGAAGTCGGCATGCTGGGTGCCTATGGCGCGGCGATGAAGACCGATTTCAACGGCTTCGGCGCGACGGTGCAGGTGGTGGTCGGCGACGATCCGATGATGAGCCTGTACGATGGCCGCCGGGAACGCCCCGAGACCGACAACGTGGTCAACCTGCGCTAGGCAGGCGCGCGCTGGCGATTGAGCCAGCCGCGCCGCTTCGCCTCGGCACGGTAGGTCGCGCTCACCCGCAGCGCGGTCTCACACGGCAGGACGATTTCCCAGCCGCGCCCTGCGCGCCGCGCAGCCACGACGGCGCGGTCGGCAACCCACGCCCCGCGATGGATCTGCGCGCCATTCTGCTCCGCCAGTTCGTCGACGATATCGCCGAACCGGGCATGGATCAGGCGCTGCGCCCCGCCTTCCTCGAACACGCGGCAATAGTGGTCCTCCGCCGAAACGGCGGTTACGCGCCCGGGGTGGCTGCCGTTGCGAACCAGCATGCCGAAGCTCTCGTCCGCTTCGCGTCTGAAAGGCGGGTAGCGCCACATCATCATCGCGAGGATCACCACCGCCAGCAGCAGCGCGTTGCGATAGATCGCCAGCGGAGGCGGAGCGATGCCGCTGCCCACCAGCTCGAGCGCCAGAAAAAGCTCGAAAGGTAGCAACAGGTTGAGCACCACTGTTCCCACGAGCGCTGCGGGCCACCAGTCCTTTTGGGACTTCACCCGCCAGCTGAACCACGCGACCCACTTGGTCGCGCTCCACCCCATCATCACTGTCCAGAACACGAGGCGCTGCAACGGCTCCATGGCGGAGGTGCCGAACGCGCCGCCGAGCGTGCAGACCACTGCGATCGCCAGCGCTACCAGCGGCAACGCGGGGACAAGCTTCAGCTCGCCTACCCATTTCGCGAAGCGCCGCGCGCGGTTCGCGAAATGGGGCTTCATTCCCGTTCGCCCGGGGGCGATGTTCTGCCGGTCCGCCATCGGGGCACCTTGCCACCCGATGCCGGCGATGGACAAGGGATCACACACATGAAGATCAGATTCACCACTGCCAGCGCTGCCATCCTCCTGGCGGCCTGCATTGCCATTCCGGCAGAGGCGCAGCGCGCGCCGCAAGCGAATATCGAGGCCAAGATGGACTCGCAGCGCGCCGCCATGGCGAAGTTCGATCGGCTGGATGGTACATGGCGGGGGAAGGCGGTCTATTACGGGCCGCAAGGGCCGCACGAGATCACGCAGACGGAGCGCTTTGGCCCGATGCTCGACGGCACCATCAAGGTCGTGCAGGGGCGCGGCTATGAGGCCGACGGCAGCGCCAGCTTCAATGCCTTCGCTGTCATCAGTTACGATCCCGATAGCCAGACCTACGCGATGCAGAGCTGGAGCGACGGGCGTGAGGGCCGCTTCGAGATGGAGCTGACCGACAAGGGCTACGTGTGGGAAATTCCCGCCGGTCCGATGACGATCCGCTATGAGGCGGAAATCACCGGCACCACGTTCCACGAATGGGGTGTACGAATCCTCGAGGGGCAGGAGCCGCAGAAGTTCTTCGACATGCAGCTGACCCGCGTGGGCGATACCGATTGGCCAGCGGCGGGCGTGCTCGGGCCGCAATAGACGTGCCGGAGCGGTGGAAGCGAGGTCAGACGCCAGCTTCCACCGCGAGCCTGATAAGGTCCGCGGCGGTGCGCAGTTGTAGCTTTTCCATCACCAGCTTGCGGTGCATCTTCACGGTCTTCTCAGACAGGCCCAGCTCGCCCGCGATCTGCTTGTTCAGCAGGCCGCTGGCGACCATCTTCGTCACCTCGAACTGTCGCGGTGAGAGCGTCTGCAACAGGGCCGAAGCACGCTCGCGGCGGCCTGCGGCAAGCTGCGGGTCGGGGCCATCGACTTCGACCTGGCTGCCGAGGAAATATTCGAGCTCGTCATCGTCTCCGAAGATCGGCGCGACCAGCACTGCGTTGCGAAACGGCTCGCCGCTCTTCTTGTAGTTGAGGATTTCGACCAGCACGGGCCTGCGTTCGCGCACGCCTTCGCGGATTTTCTCGGTCAACCATGGTTCTGTGCCGTCGCCCGCGAGGAAGCGGCAATTGCGCCCGAGGATTTCCTCCGGCCCGTACCCTGTCAGCTCGACGAAGGGCCGGTTGACCGCGACCAGCGGATTGTCGGGCAGGCGCGGGTTGGAAACGACCGAGGCGATCGGGCTGTGTTCGATCAGCTGGCGGATATGCGCTGCGGGTCTGGGATCGGAAAGGCTGAAGGTCTGTTCGCCATCCGCTTGATATGCCGGTGCGGGGGTCAGGTCTGCCATGTCCGTTCTATTGCGAGCCGCGCCGAAAAAAGCAAACGGCGAGCAATTCCAGTCGCCTGCGCGCGGCTATTCCTCGAACCCGACGAAACGGACCGTCTCGCTCAGCGGCTTGCGTTCGGAGACAACGGCGTTGGCGGGAAAGTCCGGATCGGGCCAGCCCATCGCGACGCAGATCATGATCACCTGATCTTCCGGGATGCCCGCATGTTCGCGCACCACCGGGCTCTGCATGATCCCCTGCGAGTTGATGACGCAGCCCAGCCCGCGCGACCATGCCGCGTTGACCAGCGCGTTGGTGATCGCACCGCAATCGAACGGGGCGATGTCGCTGCCCAGGATCGCGCGATCATAGGTCACCACGACGGATACGGGCGCATCGAACTGGCGGAAACCGCGCAGCGTCCAGTCCTGGCGGCGATCCTTGTCCTCACGCTCGATCCCCATCGCGCCGAAGAGCTGCTTGGCGACGTCGATCTGGCGGCGGCGATGGTGTTCGGGCGGATCGCTCTCGGGTCGGCGGAATTCGCGCGTGTCGGGATTGCCCGCGAGGATGCCTTCGGTGTTGCCCCGGCGAATCGCGTCGAGCGGATCGCCGGTGACGACGGTGAAGTTCCAGCACTGGTTGTTGTAGCTCGACGGAGCGCGGGTCGCGAGCGCGACGATCTCTTCGATCAGCTCGCGCGGCACGGGCTTGTCGAGGAAGCCGCGAATGCTTCGGCGGCCGGTGACGATCTCTTCGTAGGTCTGTTCTCGGCTGCCGCCCACGCGCTTCTCTCCCCTGAAATCTCCCGCCCGGTTAGCCCGCTCAGGGGCGTGCAGCAAATCCGCTACGGCAAGGCGGGATCAGTTGACCGCGCGCGGCAGGCAAGAGCCCACCGACGGCGAGGGGAAGGTGCGGCAATCGAAATAGATCGCCTCGCCATTGCCCGAACGCGCGGGCAGGAAGCTGAAGCGCAAGGTGCGCCGCGCTTCGGAGGAAAGCGGCAGTTGTGCGGGGATCGCGCCGGGCTCGCTCCAGCCATAGACCTGGCAGTAGCCGCTGCCGGGGCACAGCGAGCGGGCGCGGGCGACCAGCGCGGCGGGGTCTTCGTTGCCCCCCACCAGCACCAGATGGACGCGCGGATCGGGCGATCCCTTCGCCTTGTCGGCAGGCGCGGCGGGAGCATTCGCCCGCTCGATCACGCGCGGCGAGCCTTCGCTGCCGGCGGTGATCGTCCGCTGGGCCATGCCATCCTCAGCGAACGTCGCCAGCGACGTTTCCGCACGCTCGACATCGAGCGCGTCGGCGCGCAGCCCCATCGGGTCGGGCTCGCCGCCGCGATAGTGGGCATTCATCGCTTGCGGCGTTCCCCAGAAGCCGCGCCAGCGGTAGAACAGGTGCGGCCCGACGACCGCGATCTTGTCGAGCTGCGGGCTCCACCAGGGGAAGACGTAGTTGGCGTGGTAGTGGGTCGCGAGGCCGACCGTCTTGTCGACCCGCCCGCCGAGCGCTTCCTCGGCACGCTGCCGCGCCGCCTTCCACTGGCTTTCGGGGTAGCGCCGTGCGAGCGACCCGTCGCAGGTGAAGGTGAACTGGCAGCCGGTCTTGCGGTTCGATCCCTGATAGACGACGCCGCACACGGTGTTGGCGAAACCCGGATGGCGGGTGCGGTTGAGGATGACCTGCATCACCGCGCGCTGGTCCGCATCGCCGTAACCCGCTTCGGCCATCGCGGCGAGCGCAAGGCAATCGCGCGCGCGCGCCCGGTCTGGGGCGCTGCCGTTGAAGGTGAATGGCGCGGCGACACCGGGACCGCCTTCGACCAGCTCGACCTCGGCATTGCGCGCAACCGCATCCTCTGGCGCCAGCTTCGACTGGAGCGGGTCCGCCGCGTCGCCCGTCGCGGGCAGTGCCTCGACCGGTGGCGGGGGCGCGGCTTCGAGCTGCGCTGTCTGCGGCGAGCGGTCCGCGCGCGCGGGGCCGACCGCCGCCATCGCGGCAAACGCCACGAACAGCACCGCGGCGACGCCGAACAGCGGCGAGTTTTCCCGGAAATGGTGCGAACGCAGGTAGTCCATCGCGCCTATCTAGAGCGTCGAGGGGGCAATTCCATCCATCCTTGATCGAGGGGCGTCAGATTTCGTCCAACTGCGCGCAGGGGCGGCGTATCGCCGCTGCGTCCCGATCACGCCTGTGCAGGCACCTCGCGATGCTTGTTCAGCACGCCCGCCACCTGGCCGAGCGCCGCGCCGACCTTCTCGGGAAACTCGCCCTGGGCAAAGGTCACCGTGGTGTTGTGCGCGGTCGCGATGCGGCGGGCGTCGGCCCAGTCCTGCGCCATGCCGATGGCCCATTCGCGGAAGGCGTCGGCGGCGTGGGGGTTGGGCTCGAGCGCCTTGGCGAGCGTCGGGTGGAAGGCCAGCTTGCCGGTGATCGGCAGCAGCGAGAGCGGGAAGGGTGCCTTGATGCACGACAGCGTGTCGTCGACGAAGATCGTCCCGCTGGGGCGGTGGTAGGCGAGGATGGAGGAGAAATGCACGTTCTCGTCCTCGCACACCATCTGCACGCCTTTGGGTACCGAGAATCGCAGCGCGTCGCCGAACAATCCCTCTAGCGCGCCCGCCTCGCAGGTGTCGCTTTCCCATTTCAGGTCGGGAAATTTCTCGTGATGGCGGCGCGTGCCGTAGAGCTTCGCTTCCGGATACGCCTGCGCCATCCATTCGCAATGCAGCGTGTGGAACGGGTGCAGGTTGACGATCGCCGCGACCTTGCGGCCATTATCGGTCAGCGCGTCTACCTTGGCCTTCAGCGCGTCGTCGAGCGTGTAGCTGTCCAGGAAGACGAAGCGCTCGTCGGGCAGTTCGACCAGCGCGCAATGCGTGCCGAGTTCGAGAATGCCGCCGAGCTTGAACGATCCGCGGATGTGGTGGAACCCGTCGCCGAATTCGGTGAGGGTTCCGGGCTTCACTTTTGTTATCTCTGCCATGGTGGGCAAGCGATCAAGCCGCCGCTCGGTTCCTTAACCGGCGAAACCGCCTCAGGCATCGACGAACTTGCGTGCCGACTCGCGACGGTGCGGGCAGCCGGGCCAGCAGCACGGACGCTTCTTGCCGCCAAGCACTTCCTCATGCAGCCGCGCGCGCCGCTTCTCCCGCGTCGCCTCCTGCTTGGCGGAGATGGTCCAGCAGATCCATTCGTTGCGACCAATCTCGGTCAGCGCGTTCCACTTTTCGGCCAGGGCTGGATCGTCATCCAGCATCGCCTGCAATTCGGGCGGAACATCGTGCCGGAAATCGGGATCGGCGGGCGCGTCCATGTGCGTCAGTCCGCCGAGTCGTCCGGCTGTTCGCACAGCTTGCCACTTTCGGTGCAGAACGCCGCACGAACTTCGCCCTTGAAGTCGAGGCCATCCAGCGACTGCATGACCGTGCCCATCACTTGCGGAGTTGCCGCGCGGTAGGCCTGCGCCGCCTCGCTGCGCTGGTAGGCGGCCACACTGCGCAGCGTTTCGAGCGACAGGGCATCCGCCAGCGCCTGAGCCTCGGTAGCCAGTGCCCGCCGATCCAAGGCCTGCGCGTGCTCGGTACCGATGGCGCGCAGGTTCGCCTGTTCCTCGGGCGTGAGTTCGGGATGCTGCGCGACGATTTCTTCGATCTCGGCCGCAGTCTGGAGCGGGCCGATCGTTGCGAGCAGCGAAGTGGCGGCGATCTCTGTTGCGAGCGCGGCCTTCTCGTCCGCCTCGCTCACCGGGGTGGCGGACTGGAGTGCCAGAACCAGCGCGGCGGCCAGCAAGGTCATGCCGCCTGCCGCAGCCCCAGCTCCAGCCGGTCCCAGATCTCGGCCAGCGCGGCGACCAGTTCGCGCATCATCTCTTCGGTATGCGTCGGGCCGGGGGTGAAGCGCAGGCGCTCGGTGCCGCGCGGCACGGTCGGGAAATTGATCGGCTGCACGTAAACGCCGTATTCGGCGAGCAGGATGTCGCTGATCCGCTTCGCCTTCACCGGATCGCCGACCATCAGCGGCACGATATGCGTGGTGCTGTCCATCACCGGCAGTCCGGCTTCGCGCATCATCTGTTTGAGGCGCGCCGCAGCCGCCTGCTGCGCGTCGCGTTCCTCGCTGCTGGCCTTGAGGTGCCGCACCGAGGCGAGCACTCCTGCGACCAGCACCGGGGAGAGCGAGGTGGTGAAGATGAAGCCCGGCGCATAGCTGCGGATGCAGTCGATGATCCGCTTGTCCGCCGCGACATAGCCGCCCATCACGCCGAACGCCTTGCCCAGCGTGCCTTCGAGAATGTCGATCCGGTGCGCGGCCTCATCGCGCTCCGAAATGCCGCCGCCGCGTGCGCCGTACATGCCGACCGCGTGGACTTCGTCGCAATAGGTCAGCGCGTTGTACTTTTCCGCGAGATCGCAGATCGCGTGCAGCGGGGCGACGTCGCCATCCATCGAATAGACGCTTTCGAAGGCGATCAGCTTGGGCGCTTCGGGGTCCTCGGCGGCGAGCAGTTCTTCGAGATGGTCGAGATCATTGTGCCGGAAGACGCGCTTGGCGCAGCCCGAATTGCGGATGCCCGCAATCATGCTCGCGTGGTTGAGCGCGTCGGAAAAGATGATGCAGCCGGGCAGCAGCTTGGCGATTGTGGAAAGCGTCGCGTCGTTGGAGACGTAGCCGCTGGTGAAGGTCAGCGCCGCTTCCTTGCCGTGCAGGTCGGCAAGCTCGGCCTCCAGCTGGATATGGTAATGCGTGTTGCCGCCGATATTGCGCGTGCCGCCGGAGCCCGCGCCGACATCGTGAAGCGCCTGCTCCATCGCCTCGGTCACCTTGGGGTGCTGGCCCATCGCAAGGTAATCGTTGCTGCACCACACGGTAATCGGCTTGGGGCCGTTGTGCCCGTGGAAGCAGCGCGCGTTGGGGTAGGCACCCTTGTTGCGCAGGATGTCGATGAAGACGCGGTAGCGCCCTTCCTCGTGCAGGCGGTCTATCGCCTGGTCGAAAATGCGGTTGTAGTCGGTCACGGTGGAGCACCGTCTAGGCCTCCGAAACCGCAGATTCCAGCGCGATCTTTGCGAGTGGTTCGCAAATTCTTGGCGCGGGACGATCGTCTAGAAGCGGGACAGGCGATCGAGCCCATAATCGGCCAGCCGCGCCGTAAGGGCACGCAGGTCGTCGAGCGGACCGGTGGTAACCGCAAGGTCCGGTTCGGTGCGCGTCATCGGCTGACCTTGCGTCAGGTGCGCGATGCGCCGGGCGATGCCTGCAGCACCGTCGACCAGCTGCACGTCGTCGCCGAACACGCCGCGCAGCTCGTCCGCCAGCAGCGGGAAATGCGTGCAGGCGAGCACCAGCGTATCGAGATCGCGCGCAGCCGGGTCGTCGCGCAGCTCGGCCACCGCCTGCGCCACCGCATCGGGTGGGAGCGCCTGCCCGCGCAGCTTCGCTTCGGCGAGCGGTACGAGCGCATCGGAGGCGAAGCGGATCAGCCGCTTGTCGCTGGCAAACTCGGCTTCCAACCGGTCGACATAGGGCTGGCGTACGGTCGCGCGCGTGCCGAGCAGGCCGATCGTGCCGGTTTTCGTGGCGAGCGCGGCGGGCTTGATCGCGGGTACCGTGCCGACGATCGGGATGGCGAGCACCTCGCGCACCATGCCCAGCGCAATCGTGCTGGCAGTGTTGCAGGCTATGCAGACGAGGCGCGGCTGGTATCGCTCCGCCATCCGCCCCAGTAGGCCGCACACGCGCGCGGCCACTTCCGCCTCGCTCTTGGTGCCATAGGGCAGCCCGGCGAGATCGGCGGCGTAGATCACCGGCGCATCGGGCAGCGCCTTGCGCACCTCTGCCAGGATCGTCAGCCCGCCGACGCCGGAATCGAATATCAGGAGGGGGGAGGAGCTGAGCAAACTTTCTGGACCCGTTCGCCCCGAGCTTGTCGAAGGGCTGTTTTTCTTTATCGCAGGGGTTCGCTAAAAGAAGTGCAATGCTTCGACAAGCTCAGCATGAACGGGGTTATTTGATTTGGGACTGCTACTTGTGGCCATCGTCGCCTTTGCCTTCGGATCGATCCCGTTTGGCCTCCTGCTGACGCGCGCGGCGGGGCTCGGCGATATCCGCAGCATCGGCAGCGGCAGCATCGGCGCCACGAACGTTCTGCGCACCGGCAACAAGAAGCTGGCGGCCGCGACCGTGCTGCTCGACGCGGCGAAGGGGGCGCTGCCGGTGGTGATTGCGGGCATGGTGTTCGCGCTCGACGGCACGGGGCAGGAACGCGCGCTGGCGCAGGGCGTCGCAGCGGTGGCAGCGGTCGCCGGGCATTGCTGGACGCCGTGGCTGCGCTTCAAGGGGGGCAAGGGCTTCGCGACTGCCGCCGGGGTGCTCGCCGCGCTGGCATGGCCCGCGATGCTCGTGTGTGCTGCGATCTGGGCGCTCACGCTCTACCTCAGTCGCATTTCCTCGGTTTCCTCGATGACCACGGTGGTGCTCTCTCCGCTGGTCGCGTGGGGGCTGGGCTATCCGCAGGTTGTCTGGCCGCTGGTCGCGATTGCGGTGATCGTGCTGATCCAGCACCGCGCCAATATCGGGCGGCTGATGCGCGGCGAAGAGCCGCGCGTGGGGCAGAAGAAGTGAGTTCCTGCGAAAGCAGGAACCTCCCACGGTCGGGCGCTTGGCCGATTGATGCCCCAGCCTTTGCTGGGACTCGCGCATGACGCAGCTGTCGCAGGCCGAAGCGTTCGCACGCATCCGCCTGCTGCGCAGCCCCCGGATCGGTCCGGTCACCTTCGCGCAATTGCTCGCCCGCTTTGGCAGCGGGGAAGCGGCGGTCGAGGCCTTGCCCAATCTCGCCAAGGCGGGTGGCGGGCATCACCAGCTTGCGCGTGAAGACGCAGTACGGCGCGAGATCGACGCGGTGAAGCGCCATGGTGCGCGCTACCTGTTTCACGATCAGCCCGACTATCCGCAGGCGCTCGCCGCGTGCGAGGGTGCGCCGCCCGTCATCACCTATCGCGGCGACCTGTCGCTGGCGAGCAAGCCGGTGGTCGCGATGGTCGGCGCGCGCAACGCGAGCGCGGCGGCGGTGAAGATCGCGCGCGATTTCGCGCAGGCGCTCTCGGCGGAGGGCTTCGTGGTGGTATCGGGCCTCGCGCGCGGAATCGACGGGGCGGCGCACGAAGGCGCCATGCCAAAGACCATCGGCGTCATCGCGAGCGGGATCGAGATCGCCTACCCGCCGCAGCACGCCGACTTGCAGGAACGGATCGCGAGCGAAGGCCTGCTGATCGCCGAACAGCCGCCGGGCACCGAACCGCGCGGCAGCCACTTCCCCAGCCGCAATAGGATCATCGCCGGGCTCGCGCTCGGCACGCTGGTGGTGGAGGCGGCGGTCAAGTCGGGCAGCCTCATCACCGCGCGGCTGGCGGGCGAATACGGACGCGAGGTGATGGCGATCCCCGGCAGCCCGCTCGACGCGCGCAGCCACGGTTGCAACCATTTGATTCGCGAGGGCGCGGTGCTGGTGCAGGGTCCTTCGGACGTGGTCGAACTGCTCAGCAGCTTCGAGGGGGACCCGCGCTCCACCTTCCGCGAACCGGCCAGCCATTTCGAGCCGCTGGCCGAGGATCTGTCCGAAGCCGAGTCCGCCGATATCGCCAGCCTGCTGACCACCGCCCCGGTTGCGGTCGACGAATTGATCCGGCAGTCGGGCAGCGGCGCGGCGGCGGTGCAGCTTGCGCTGCTCGAACTGGAGATCGCCGGGCGGCTGGAACGGCATGCGGGCGGCAGGGTGAGCCTGTCGTCGGATTGACACTATCTGTTGCGGGGCAACGAAAAATGGGGGGAATTTGATGGATCGTGAAGCGGATGTCGGCGGAATTCTGGGCCAGACGGTCGATGTGATCGGCGGGGCGGGCCGGTCGGTGGCGATCTACACGCTGGTGCTCGGTGCAATTGCCGGGATCGGCGGCCTGTTCGGGCTCGAATCGCAAGGGCGAAACGCCTTCATCAGCGTTTTCGGCAGCGACCTCTTCCGTCCGGAAGCGTCCAGTCTGGTGGGATCGCTGTTCCAGCTGGTGAACCTGGCGGTGTTCGTCATCGCGACCTATTTCCTGCTGCGGCAGATGATGATCGGCCTCGGCCGTCGCCCTGCGGCAGAATCGCGTTTCTGGAGCTTTCTCGGCATGTCGATCCTCGCCGGCCTCGGCACGCTCCTCAGCTTCGTGGTGTTTATTATCCCGGGTTTCATCGTGATGGTCCGCTGGGCGGCGGCCAACGGGTTCGTCCTGACCGGCGAACACAGCGTGACCGGCAGCCTTGGCGCCAGCTGGGAAGCCACCGATGGGCGGGGCTGGTCGATCTTCCTCGCGGGGCTGGTGATCACGATTGCCCTCGCAATCCTGAGCGCGATCCTGGTCGGGATCGTGATGGGCGCGGGCTTTCAGCAGCTTGCCGCCGCGTCTTCGCCCCTGCTGGCCGTGGTGACTGCGGTGAGCGGCTTCATCAACGCCTTCAGCAACGCGGTGAACTTCGCGTTCTCGATGGCGGTGTTCCACCTCGTTGCGCCGACCGATACCAGCGTGGCGGATGTGTTCGAGTAGATTTCGCCAAGGGGGGCAAGAGCGATGAACCGCGATGACACGATCGGTGCGCGCTGCGGCGCGATCTTGCAGGAAGCCTTGAGACTGCTGGGGACGACGCCTGCCGCCTTTGTGATTTTCCTTGTCGTGATGATCGGCGCGGCCACGCTGGTCGACGTCTACTCAACCGGACCGGCCGGGAATTTCGCCGTGAATGGCGCCAGTATCTTTGCAAGTTTCGGACTCACGATGGCAATCATCACCACCAGCGTGGAAGGTGGCCGCAAGGGCCGCCGCGGGGCGATGACCTATGTCGGCATTTCCATCCTCAGCGGTCTCGCATGCGCGGTGGGGTTCTTGCTGCTGATCGTCCCCGGCCTGATCCTTTCGGCCCGATGGTCGCCCGTTTACGGCTTTGCGCTAGGCGACGGACACGGCGTCGTCGATGCCATGGGCGAAAGCTGGGAGGCGACGCGCGGCCACACCGTGCCGATCGTGCTGGCGATGCTGGTGCCTTACGCCTTCAACATTTGCGGGGTCGGTCTGGTGCTGATGACCGGCGAGAATTTCGTTGAGTGGTCGTGGATCACCGCAACTATCATCAACGGCTTCGTCTACATCGGCGTTGCGGTCGGCATTGCGGTTGGCCTTGCCGTGTTCTCGCTGCTCGCCCGGCAGAACAGCGACGTGGCCGAGGTGTTCGAGTAGCGCGCGCGGCCAAATAAATCGGGGTGGCGCGCCCATGCCCGCTTGACGAACTGCACAACCGATTCCCACTCTCGCGCGTACGTACACGCGAAGGAATGCCCCCACACTTATGCAACTGGTCATCGTCGAATCGCCCGCGAAGGCGAAAACAATCGAGAAATATCTCGGCAAGGACTTCAAGGTTCTCGCCTCCTACGGCCACATCCGCGACCTGCCGCCCAAGGACGGCAGCGTGCGCCCGGATGAGGATTTCGCGATGGACTGGGAAATCTACTCCGACCAGCGCAAGCGTGCGCAGGTCAAGGCCATCGCCGACGCGGCGAAGGGTGCCGACCGCCTCGTTCTCGCGACCGACCCCGATCGCGAAGGGGAAGCGATCAGCTGGCACGTGCTGGAGATGCTCAAGAAGCGAAAGGCCCTGCCGACCAATGTCGAGCGGGTGACCTTCAACGCGATCACCAAGGGCGCGGTGACCGAGGCGATGAAGAAGCCGCGCGCGCTCGACCAGGATCTGATCGACGCCTATCTGGCGCGCCGCGCGCTCGATTACCTGTTCGGCTTCACGCTCAGCCCCGTGCTGTGGCGCAAGCTTCCCGGCGCGAAGTCGGCGGGCCGCGTGCAGTCGGTCGCGCTGCGCATCATCGTCGACCGCGAGCGCGAGATCGAGGCGTTCAGGGCCGAGGAATACTGGAGCATCATCGCCAATTTCGAGCATGACGGGACGCCGTTCACCGCGCGTCTGGTGACGCTCGACGGCAAGAAGCTCGACAAGATGACGCTGGGTGACGAGGGTTCGGCCATGGCCGCCAAGGCGGCGGTCGAGGAAGGGCGCTTCACGGTCGACGGGATCGAGACCAAGCCGGTCAAGCGCAACCCCGCACCGCCGTTCACCACCTCGACCTTGCAGCAGGAGGCCGCGCGCAAGCTCGGCTTCTCGGCCAGCCACACGATGCGGTGCGCGCAGTCGCTCTACGAAGCAGGCGCGATCACCTACATGCGTACCGACGGCGTGCAGATGGACCAGAGCGCCATCGACGCCTGCCGCGAGGCGATCGTCGATCGCTATTCGGAGCAGTATCGCCCCGAACAGCCGCGCTATTACAAGACCAAGGCGAAGAACGCGCAGGAAGCGCACGAAGCGATCCGGCCGACCGATTTCGGCAAGGACAAGGCGGGCAGCGGCGACGAGGCGCGGCTCTACGACCTGATCTACAAGCGCGCTCTCGCCAGCCAGATGGCGACCGCGCAGCTCGAACGCACCACGGTCACGCTGACCGAGGGCAGCGGGCAGCATTCCCTGCGCGCCACAGGGCAGGTCGTGAAGTTCCCCGGCTTCCTCGCGGTCTATCAGGAAAGCTTCGACGACAAGGACGACGAGGACGGCGGCCTGCTGCCGCACATGCGCGAAGGCGATTGCCCGGCGCGCAAATCGGTCGAGGCGAACCAGCACTTCACCCAGCCGCCGCCGCGCTATTCCGAAGCATCGCTGGTCAAGCAGCTGGAGGAGCTGGGCATCGGGCGCCCGTCCACCTACGCCTCCACCATCCAGACGCTGCGCGACCGCGAATATGTGCGGATCGAGAAAAACCGCTTCTTCGCCGAGGAATCGGGCCGTCTGCTGACCGCCTTCCTCGAACGTTTCTTCCCCACCTACGTCGCCTACGACTTCACGGCGGGCATGGAGGAAGAGCTGGACGACGTCTCCGGCGGCCGCGCCGAGTGGAAGGCGATCCTCGAAGCGTTCTGGAAGGACTTCAAGCCCAAGTCCGACGAGGTGATGGAGCAGAAGCCGTCGGACATCACGGCGGTGCTCGACACTTTCCTGTCCGACTACCTGTTCCCCGAAAGGGAGGACGGCAAGGACCCGCGTTTCTGCCCGCTGTGCGATCAGGAAGGCCGCTCGGGTGGCGAGCTGCACCTGCGCGGGGGGCGCTATGGCGCGTTCGTCGCTTGCGTGAACTACCCCGAGTGCAAGTTCACCCGCCGCTTTGCCCAACCGGGCGCGGATGCGGACGCCGTGGCCGAGGATGCGGTGCTCGGCAATGATCCCGAAACCGGCCTTCCGGTCGAGCGCAAGACCGGCCGCTTCGGGCCGTACCTGCAACTGGGCGAGGGCAAGGAGGCCAAGCGGTCGAGCATTCCCAAGGATATTGGCGAGCTGGACCTCGAGATGGCGCTCAAGCTGCTGTCGCTCCCCCGGATCGTCGGCCAGCACCCGGAGACGGGCAAGGATATCGAAGCAAATCTGGGGCGTTACGGGCCGTACCTGCGCCACGATGGCAAGTACGCCAAGCTGACGAGCACCGCCGATGTGTTCGACACCGGCATGAATGCCGCGGTCACGATGCTCGCCGAAGCGGCGCAGCGCGGCGGACGCGGGCGGGCCAAGGCGGAACCGATCAAGGTGCTGGGCAAGCACCCGACCTCCGAAGCCGAAATGAAGGTGATGCCCGGCCGCTACGGCCCCTACGTCACCGACGGCACCACGAACGCGACCATCCCCAAGGACGTGAAGCCCGAGGATCTGACCGACGAAGAGGCGATCGCGCTTATCGACGCGCGAGTCGCCAAGGGTCCTGCGAAAAAGAAGAAGAAGGCTCCGGCGAAGAAGAAGGCCGCACCCAAGAAGAAGGCAGTCGCGAAGAAGCCCGCCAAGGCGAAGGACGACTGATGGCGAAGGACAAGTTCGAGCGGCACAAGCAGCCCTGGACCGGCGAAGAGGCTGGTCAGCTGAAGGTGCTGGCCGCCAAGGGGCAGGGCCTCAAGCAGATCGCCAAAGCGCTGAACCGCAGCGAGGAATCGACCAAGGACTTCGCCAAGAAGAACAAGATCGCGATCGCCAAGAAGCGGTAGAAACGCCCCCTCCGACCCGCTGCCTTGCGGCATCGGCCCACCTCCCCATTTGCGATTGCATCGAAAATGGGGAGGATTGCCCTAATCTGATCCTCCCCGCTTTGCCTTAGGCCAAGTGGGGAGGTGGCAGCCCGTTAGGGCTGACGGAGGGGAAACATGCCGCGCGCCAGACAACCGAGGAACGTCGCGAGAGCGCGCCGACTTCGCGCTCAAATGTCGCTGCCCGAAGTGCTACTATGGCAGGAATTGCGCAAGCAATCGGCTTTCAAGTTCCGTCGGCAGCACCCGCTTGGGCCCTACGTGCTCGATTTCTACTGCGCCGCGGTGAAGTTGTGCGTCGAGATCGACGGCGTTGCGCATGACATGGGGAGCAATCCAGCTCGCGACGCCACCCGCGACGAATGGCTGCGCAGTCAGAATATCAGCGTGCTACGCATCGCCGCTGCCGACGTACTGCGATCTCCCAAACAGGCCGCTGAAGCAGTGCTGGCCTATTGCTCCCGCTAGCCCCTCCGACCCGATGCCCGACGGCATCGGGCCACCTCCCCATTTGGTTTCGCAAAATAGGGAGGATCGCCCTAGTCTGATTCTCCCCGCTTTGCCGTAGGCCAAGTGGGGAGGTGGCAGTCGCGCAAGCGGCTGACGGAGGGGTTCTTATTTCCCCTAATACGCCACCGGCACATCGCTGATCGTCGCCAGCGTTTCGTCGCCGCAGGTAATGAAAATCTCGCGGATTTGCGAGTAGGGCGTCGGCTTGGCGTAGCGCACTTCGGTGGGGGTGATGACCTGCGTCGTCATCCCGTCGGGCTTCTCCGTCTTCAGCCGGAAGCGCAGGCCCGGGGGCTGCATCCGGTCCGCGGGGCCTTCCACCAGCTCGACCGACCAGCCGGGCGTCGGCATGTCGACCTCGCCCTTGATGTGCAGCGTAGGCTTTGCGCCGGGGCCGGGCATGGCATTGATCCATGCCTGCCAGTCGCGGCTGGCATAGGCCGCACAGCCATTCGCGGGCACATCGTCCACGTCTTCATAAGGCATGCAGGCAGGCAGGGTGAGCGAGGCGGCTAGCGCGAGGGTGGCGGCAATACGCATGATCGGTTCTCCGTTTCGCGTGGTCTGGCGGGTCCAGCCTTAACGCACCCAGTCCGGCCCCGTTTCCGCGAATTTTTCCATGCCCCTCGCTTCGTTTTCGCTTGCCGCTGCAGTCCCATGCCAAGTAAAACTTCCGCTCTTGTCGGGATGCGTGGAGGTTGGGGGTATGATCGACATCAAACGCTGGAGCTGCGCCATGACTGCGCTGCTCCTCACCAGCTGCTCTGTTGCTACGGACATCCCGAAGACGGCTTCCTTTGGAGACAGCTACGCGCAGGCGACGTACTTCAAGGGCTACGAGAACTCGGGGTTCAGCAACGCGAGCAACCAGTTCTATTCGAAGGCCTACGACGATTCGTGCGCCTCGGTCTCCGGAGGTGCGAGATTTGCTCCGCTGAGCGGATCGGAGAAGACCGTCTTGCTCGAGGCGAACAGGCGAACGATCATCTACGCCGTCACCAACAATATTCAGGGCGGCGGATACGAGCCAGGGATCGGCCCGACCTTCGATCAGGCGCAATGCGCCAACAAGGTCGCGTTCGTTCCCAAACCCTACGGGAAATACGAGGTCATTCAGAGACGCAAGAACGCCGGCCCGTGCGAACTGGAGATCATCGACAAGGATACCGGTTCGCTGGCGGACGGCTTCGAACGGCTCGAATACAAGCAGTGCGTGAAGTAGTCAGCGGACCCAGTCGAGCCCCATTTCCTCGAACATTTCCTTGTCTTCGGCCCAGTTCTCGGTCGCCTTGACGTGCAGGAACAGGTGCACCTTGCGGCCGAGCAATTCGCTCAGCTCCTCGCGCGCGGCCTGGCCGATCGACTTGATCATGCTGCCACCCTTGCCGAGTACGATCATCCGCTGATTGTCGCGCGCGACGATGATCTGCTGGTGGATCTCGACGCTGCCATCCTTGCGCTCGATATATTTCTCGGGCCGCACCATGGAGTCGTAGGGCAGTTCCTCGTGCAGCTGGCGATAGAGCTGTTCGCGGGTGATTTCGGTTGCGAGCAGGCGTTCGGAGGCGTCGGAGACCTGATCCTCGGGGTACATCCACTCGCCGTCGGGCATGTCGGCGGCGAGCGCGTCCTTCAGCTCGTCCACCCCGTCGCCGGTCAGCGCGGAGATGAAATAGATCTCCGCGAAATCGACCTTGCCGGAAAGCTCCTGCGCCAGCGCGAGCAGCGGTTCCTTCTTGGCGATGTCGACCTTGTTGAGCACCAGCAGCTTTTTCTCGGGCCGGTTGGCAAGCTGTTCGACCAGCGGCTCAAGCTCGTGCCGGCGCTGCTTGATCGGATCGACCAGCAACAGCACCGCATCGGCGCTTTCCGCACCTTCCCACGCTGCGCTTACCATCGCGCGGTCGAGCCGCCGCTTGGGCGCGAAGATGCCGGGCGTGTCGACCAGGATCATCTGCGTCTTGGCGTCGTCGCTTTCGTGTAGTGCAATGCCGAGCATCCGCGCGCGCGTCGTCTGCGCCTTGGGGCTGACGATGGCGACCTTCTGGCCGACCAGCGCGTTGACCAGCGTCGATTTGCCCGCATTGGGCGCGCCGAGCACGGCCACGACGCCGCATTTTGTCTTGTTTTCCATTATTACATCCGTTCGCCCTGAGCTTGTCGAAGGGCTCTACTCTCTTTTTGCGAAGCTAGAAGAAAAAGGACCACCCTTCGACAAGCTCAGGGTGAGCGGGGGAGGGGATCCTTTTACCCATACCGCTCCATAAACGCTTTCGCGGCTGCGGTCTCGGCTTCCTGCTTGCTGTTGGCGGTGGCTTCGGCCTCGCCGACATTCTTCACCGAGACGCGCACGGTGAAACGCGCCGCATGGTCGGGGCCGGAGCGGTCGATCAGCGCGTATTCGGGCGGGCGGCGGCGGTTGCCTGCGGCCCATTCCTGCAACGCGGACTTGGGGTGCTTGGCGCGCCCCGTGTCGCCCTCCACGGCGTCCGCCCACAGCTTGCGCACCAGCGCGCGCGCGCTTTCGAACCCGGCTTCGCGCAATTGCGCGCCGAGCAGCGATTCCATCACATCGCCGAGGATATTGTCGCTGTCCGCCGCACCATCGTCGCGCGCCTGCCGCCCAAGCCTCAGATGCTCGGACACGCCGATCGCGCGGGCGACCCTGGCGCAGGCTCCCTTGCTGACGAGCGCGTTGAGCCGCTGCGCCAGCGCGCCCTCTGCGGCGCCGCCCTGCGTTTCGAACAGCCATTCGGCGATCGTCAGGCCGAGCACGCGGTCGCCGAGGAATTCGAGCCGCTGGTAATCGCGCGCCTCGCCCGTGCTGCCATGCGTCAGCGCCTCGCGCCACAGCGCCTCATCGGAGGCAGCGAACCCGACGCGCTCGAGCCATTGCTTGGTCTCGGCCCACTCGCTCATAGCGGCAACCCCGCACGCTCGCGCCGCAGGCTGGAGAACCAGCTGCCCGGATGGCTCCATGTAGCGGAGCCGTCGGTCGACCACAGCACCGCGCCCGGCTGGCCGACCAGCAGTTCCTGGCTGACCATCCCGACCCCGCCGCCGGGCACTGCGGGGAAGCGCGAGTCCATCGAATTGTCGCGGTTGTCGCCGAGCAGGAACAGCGTGCCTTCGGGCACTTCGCGCGGGCCCCAGTTGTCCTGCGAGGTGCGCCCGAAATCGATCACTTCGTAGCTGACGCCAGTGGGCAGGTATTCGCGGTTGCGCGAATAGTGGCAATCGGCCCCGCCGGCAGGCCGCGCTTCCTCGCGTCCGCCCCAGCCGCACGGTGTGTTGGGGTCGACCGGGACGATCGCATCGTCGCTCGCCGACTGGCTGAGCGTCTGGCCGTTCAGGATCACGTATCCGTCGCGCAGTTCCACCGTATCGCCCGGCAGGCCGATCACGCGCTTGACGTAGTCGGTGCCGTCGACCGGGTGCTTGAAGATCACCACATCGCCCCGCTCGGGCTGCTTCGCCAGCCAGCGGCCGGGGATCAGCGGCAGGTCGAAAGGCAGCGAATTGCTCGAATAGCCGAACGACCATTTCTTCGCCGCGATCGTATCGCCCGGCACCATGCCCGGCATCATGCTCTCGCTCGGGATCGTGAACAGCGAGAACGCGAAGGTGCGCACGCTCAGCGCGACGAGCGCGACGAGCAGCACCAGCGTCAGCAGGCTGGCAAGCCCGCCGCCGCGCGGTTCATCCCCGGCATAGGTATTCGTGGCGGGTTCGCCCTTTTCATCCATCACCCCAGCACCTAGGCGCTGAGGGCAGGCAGGCAACAGGATTTTGCAAGATGAGCGATAGCAGGACGGCGGCATGGAAGCGGATTAAGGATCTGCCGGGCGCAACTCTGGCCGATCTGTTCGCCGGTGACGAGGGCCGGGTCGAGCGTTTGTCAGGCCGGATCGGCTGGGGCGAGGGCGAGGATGCAGCGGGCATCCGCTTCGACTGGTCGAAAACGCACCTGAGCGATGCGCTGCTCGATTCGTTCGAGGCGCTGGCCGATGCTTGCGATTTCGAGGGCAAGCGCGCGGCGCTGTTCGCGGGCGAGGCGATCAACGTGACCGAAGGCCGCGCGGCAGAGCATACCGCGCAGCGCGGATCGGGCAGCGATGCGAGCGTCGAGGAAGCGCAGGCGCTGCTCGCGCGGATGCAGATGCTGATCGAGGCGATCCGCGAGGGCGCGCTGGGAGAGATCAACCACCTCATCCACATCGGCATCGGCGGCTCCGCGCTCGGCCCCGCGCTCGCGATCGACGCGCTGACCCGCGATCTCGCGCTGGTCGATTGCCATGTGGTCTCCAACATCGACGGGGTGGCGCTGGAAACCGCGTTCGAGGCGTGCGACCCGGCGACCACGATGATCGCGGTGGCGAGCAAGACCTTCACAACCATCGAGACGATGACCAATGCCGACAGCGCGCTGACCTGGCTGCGCGAGAACGGCGTCACCGATCCGCACGGGCGCGTGGTCGCGCTGACCGCCAATCCCGAAGCCGCAGTCGAGTGGGGCGTCGACGAGACGCGCGTGCTGCCCTTCATGGAGTCCGTCGGCGGTCGCTATTCGTTGTGGTCGAGCATCGGCTTCCCGGTCGCGCTGGCTGCCGGGTGGGACGAATTCGCCGCAATGCTCGACGGCGCGGCGGCGGTCGATGCGCATTTCCGCGAGACCGACGGGCGCGACAACCTGCCGCTGCGAGCCGCCTTCGCCGACCAGTACTACACCCGCGTGCGCGGCTGTCAGACGCGCGCAGTGTTCGCCTATGACGAACGGCTGGCGCTGTTTCCCGACTATCTCCAGCAGCTGGAGATGGAGAGCAACGGCAAGCGCGTGACTTCGCAAGGCGACCCTGTCGACGGCCCGACCGCGCCGATCACCTGGGGCGGGGTAGGGACCGACGCGCAGCACGCGGTGTTCCAGCTCTTGCACCAGGGCACGCATCTGGTGCCGGTCGATTTCATCGCCAGCATCGCACCGGGAGACGCGCTCAACCCCGCGCATCACCGCATCCTGCTGACCAATTGCTTCGCGCAAGGCGCGGCGCTGATGGCCGGCGGCAACATGAGCGCCGACGGGAAAGACCCCGCGCGCGAATTCCCCGGTGACCGACCTTCCGCCACGATCCTGTGCGACGATCTCGACGCGGCGACTCTGGGTGCTCTGATAGCGTTCCACGAACACCGCACCTTCGCCAACGCGGTGCTGATGGGCATCAACCCCTTCGACCAGTTCGGCGTCGAGCTGGGCAAGAAGATGGCCAAGGACATCGACGGCGGCGCGGCGGAGTTCGATGCGAGTACGCGGGCCTTGTTGGGGGCGAGTGGGTTGGGGTGAAGTAACCCGCATCCACCTAACGCGGTGCAGCGTGACCTTCCCATACCCCGGTGCTAAGCCCCCGCAATGAAACGATGGATTGCGCAGCGCTATCTCGACCTACTCGGGTCGATCTACATCTATAACGAACATCGCGGGTACACCGCGCTCGACCGGGTGCTCGAGGCTGTGAAGGCCAAGCATCCCGAGGCGACCGAGTTCATTGCGGCGGTCGAGAAGCACCGGGCGGACGAGCGCAAGCACTACGTCATGTTCAAGCGCTGGTTCGAATTGCGCGGGACGATGCCGATCGCGCTCGACCGGGCGTTCGGCCATATCGACCGCTTTATCGAGATCACCTTCGGCACCCCGATCGACAATCTCGACACCAAGGCGATCGTCGCCAGCGACGACCTGTTCGAACGGCTGTGCCGCGTTGTTTCGCTGACCGAGAAGCGGGGGCTGAAGCAGGTCGATGTGCTGCTGACCAAGCCGGTCGTGCGCAACGACAAGGCACTGCTGCGCATTTTCGAGGTCGTGCATGTCGACGAGCCGAGCCATTTCGAGCCCTACGACAAGTGGCTGGCCGACAATGCCCGCCGCCAGCCGAGCAGGCGCGAGCGGTGGATCGACCGGATGATCCATTCCGAACTGCTGTTCATCAAGCTGCCGCTGCTGTTCTTCTGGCTGGGCGCGCCGCGCCGCGCGGACTGGGCGGATGCGGGCGAGCACAATCCGCGGCCCCGCCCGAAGAAAGACCCCATCCAGCCGCAGCAGATGATCCCCGCCGAATGACCGCACCTGTAGGGAGCGGGAGGACCGGGTTCGATCCCGGTCAGTGGTTCGCGCGGTTCTGGAACCGGCGCGTCGGCGGCATGCTGTTTCGCAACACCGTGGTCAGTTGCAGCGTGTTCCTGGTCGGGCTCGGCGTGCTGTGGGTGCTGGTCGAGTACGCGCATATGGACGAGGTGATCGCCGCCGGGGTGGGCTTCATCATCGCCAATTCGCTGCACTACCTGCTCGGCCGTTACTGGATTTTCGCCGGATCGCAGCGCGAGCTGGGCAAGGGCTACCTGCTGTTCCTGATCAATTCCGGCGTTGGCCTCGCGGTGACGATGGGGCTGTTCTGGCTGCTGATCACCTTCACCCCGATGCACTACCTGCTGGTGCGGATCGTGGTCTCGGTCTTTGCCGGGCTGCTGGTCTTCGCGCTCAACGCGGCGCTCAATTTCCGGCAGGTGTGAACGGGCGGGGCGCGGCGGACCTCGCGCGAGTTCGATTGCCAAGCCCCCGGTGCGCGCCTAGTCTCGCGCGATGACGTTCCCGATCATCTTCGCGGTCGCCTGGGCGCTGATCCTGACGGTCGGCGGCGGCCTGCTGACGACCATCGGCGAATGGTACCGCGATCTGAACAAGCCCAGCTGGCAGCCGCCCGACTGGCTGTTCGGCCCCGCGTGGACGGTGATCCTCGTGCTCGCCGGGTTTGCCTTCGTGCTGTCGTGGAACGGAGCGGGCGAGGGCGATCGCGCGCTGCTGATCGGGCTCTACCTTGCCAACGGGCTGTTCCATTTCCTCTGGTCGCCGCTGTTCTTCACCGCGAAACGCCCCGACTGGGCACTGATCGAAGTGCCGTTCCTGTGGCTCTCGGTCCTCGCGCTGTGCATTTTCCTGCGCGAATGGTCGGTCGCGGCGAGCTGGATGATCGTGCCCTACCTCGCGTGGGTCAGCTTCGCGAGCATCCTCAACTGGAAGATCGTGAAGCTGAACGGGCCGTTCGGCAGCAAGGCTGCCGCCTAGGAGCCTGGTTGCGCCTCTGCCTTTTCGAGCAGTCGCAGCCTGGCGAAATCCTGCGGGCGGTGGTCTGCCAGCCATTCCATCATGCCTTCGCGGATATCGCACCTGAGGTCGAACAGGGTGGGCGAATCCTTCGCGCTCATCAGCAGGCGCACCTCCTTGGAATCGCGCGTCGTCTCGGTCACCTGCACGACCTGAACGCGGCCATCCCAGCGCTCGTTGCTCTTGATCTGGCGTTCGAATTCCTCACGAATCGGGCCGACCTTCGCCTTCGGGTCGAGATGGAGGAACACCGTGCCGAGGAGTTGCGCGGTCTGCTTGGTCCAGTTCTGGAAGGGTTTTTCGAGGAAATAGCTGGTCGGCACCACCAGCCGCCGCTGGTCCCATATCTTCACCACGACGTAGGTCGTGCGGATATCCTCGATCCGTCCCCATTCGCCTTCGACGATGACGACGTCGTCGATATTGATCGGCTCGGTCAGCGCGGTCTGTACGCCCGCGATCAGCGATTTGAGCGCGGGCTGGGCCGCGGCCCCCACCGCCAGACCGGCCAGTCCGGCAGAGGCGACCAGCGTCAGCCCGATATCGCGCACGCCGGGGATGGCGAGCAGCATCAGGCCGACCGTCGCGAAGACGATCAGGAAGGTCGCGATACGGCTGAACATCGTCAGCCGGGTGCGCCTGCGCCGCGCCTTCAGGTTGTCCGAGACAGAGATATCGGCGTGCATCTTCGCCGCCTCGACCAGCGCGCGCACAATCGCGAGCGCCATCCAGCCGACCACGGCGGGCAGCACGAAGGAGGCAATGTCGGACCAGATGGCGCGCAATTCGGGGACGTAGCGTGCGGCCGCCATCAGCGCGAGGACCACGATCGCGAGCCGGGTGGGGCGGAAGAGATGCTTCACGACGATGTCGTCGCTCGACTGGTCGGTCCGCCGGGCGATGCGGCGCAGCAGGTAGAAAAGCAGGGCATGCAGCGCCAGCGCCGCAGCGACCGCAATGCCGGCGACGAGCGCAGCATGGAGCGGGTCGGCGAGCAGGCCTGAGCCCTTGTCGATCGTATCGGCAACGGGTTCAATCATATCTGGTGACCAACGCAAAGCACGCGCGAGTGTTTCGCATGCGTGCCGATTGGATTGACTTTCGCGTTGCATTGCACCATCTGCCGCGTGAGCGAAACGCGATTGCCAGCGTGAAGCGGTGCGGGCCCATAGCGGTGCCAGCCCCCGGCAGCGGTTCGATTATTCCCCAGACTTCCCTTTTCACGCGGGCGGTTATCACCCCCGCGCCGCGCGACCATTGCGTCCGCGCGCCGCAGATGATGCGAGTATTTATGACCAAATTTACCGATCTCGGGCTTTCGCAGCCCGTCCTCCAGGCGCTCGACCTCAAAGGTTACACAGAGCCCACCCCGATCCAGGCGCAGGCGATCCCGCCCGTGCTCGAAGGCCGCGACCTTTTGGGTATCGCGCAGACCGGCACCGGCAAGACCGCTGCCTTCATGCTGCCCAGCATCGATCGCCTGCGCGACGCCGACAATCAGACGCCGTTCAAGTCGTGCCGCATGCTGGTGCTCGCGCCGACGCGCGAACTCGCCGGGCAGATCGCCCAGAGCGCCAAGGATTACGGCGCGCTCGCGGGCCTGAAGGTCCAGTCGATCGTCGGCGGTACTTCCGTCAACAAGGATCGCAACAAGCTGCACCGCGGCACCGACATTCTCGTCGCGACGCCGGGCCGGCTGCTCGACCTGATCGACCAGCGCGCGTTCAACCTCGACGGGGTCGAAATCCTCGTGCTCGACGAAGCGGACCAGATGCTCGATCTCGGGTTCATCCATGCGCTGCGCAAGATCAACGAACTGACTCCGAAGGATCGTCAGACGCTGTTCTTCAGCGCGACCATGCCCAAGGCGATCAAGGAACTGGTCGGCCAGTATTGCCGCAACCCGGTGCAGGTCAGCGTGACCCCCGAAAGCACCACGGCGGAACGGATCGAGCAGTACCTGTTCATGGTCCAGCAGGACGAAAAGCAGAGCCTGCTCGAACTGATCCTGTCGGGTCGCCATGAAATCCCCGGCAAGCTCGAGCGCGTGCTCGTCTTCGCGCGCACCAAGCATGGCTGCGACCGGGTGGTGAAGAAGCTGGCGCAGGTAAATATTGCGGCCAACGCGATCCACGGCAACAAGAGCCAGCCGCAGCGCGAACGCGCGCTCGACGAGTTCAAGCGGGCGAAGACCCCGGTGCTGGTGGCGACCGATGTTGCCGCGCGCGGGATCGACATTCCCGGCGTCAGCCACGTCATCAATTACGAGCTCCCCAACGTGCCCGAGCAGTATGTGCACCGCATCGGCCGCACCGCGCGTGCGGGCGCCGATGGCATCGCGATCGCGTTCTGCGCCGAGGACGAGCGCCAGTATCTCAAGGATATTCGCAAGACGACCGACGCCGAGTTCGAGCGTCTGCCGCTGCCGGACAATTTCCGTGCGGTGGTCGAAGGTGTCGGCCCGACCAAGCCTGCGCCCAAGCAGCAGCGCGGCCAGCGCGTCAGCCCCAAGCCGCTTGGCGAGGGTGCGCGCAAGGGCAAGCACCCCAACCGCAAGGGCAAGCCGCAAGGCGCAGGGCAGGGCCGTGGCGGCCCCGGTGGTTCGGGCGGCCAGAACCGTGGCGGCCCGCGCCGCCGCAACAACCGCTCCGGCGGAGCGCGTTCTGGCGGGCAAGGCTAGACTGCTGAATTTGCACGCGCCGCGCGGCTGGCCCATAGGCGTTCCGGATGAAACCAGAGAATAACGGCCTTCCCGCCGATGCTCAGCCGATCGAGCGCGTGCAGCAGAACGTGCTCGCTCGCGGAGAGCGATGGCTGCTCAACCGCTTGTGTGCCCGCCTGCCCCGGTGGGTCTCACCGGACATGCTCACCTTCGTCGGCATGGTCGGCGCGCTTGCGGTGTTTGCAGGCTACGCCGCCAGCAATCTGGGCGATGGCTGGCTGTGGCTGGCGATCGCCGGATACGTGGTGCACTGGTTTGGCGACTCGCTCGACGGAAGTTTGGCGCGCTATCGCCACATCGAACGCCCGCGTTACGGCTATTTCCTCGATCACAGCTGCGATGGTCTGGCGACCACGCTGGTGGTCCTGGGGCTCGGTGCGTCGGGATACGTCCAGCTGGAAATCGCTCTGGTGGCGTTGGCGGGCTATTTGCTGATGTCGATCCACGCCTTCCTTTCGGTCAGGGTGCTGGGCGAATTGCGCCTGTCCTACCTGAAGGCGGGGCCTACCGAGCTGCGCTTGATCCTGATCGCGATGACGGGCGCGATGATCGCCTTCGGCCCGAACCCCGTCATCGGCCTGTTTTCGGGCTTCGACCTTTTCGTGGGGGCGGTGGGCGTGTTGCTGATCTGCCTTTTCGCGGTCCAGACCGCCACCACGGCGCGCAAGCTCTCGCTGGAGGAACCCGCAATCAAATCCCTCTGATTTGCGGGCGCGCGGGCCTCGGGGCCGGGCAGCCAGACAAGCGCAGGCGGCGGCTCGACGAAGGGCGGATCGCCTGACAGCCATTGTTCACGAAAACGCACGCACAAAACGCGCTCTGCTCGCGCATCGGGCGCGAGTCGCTTTGTGGAAAGTGCAGCAATGCGTCGTTTCATTCCGCTTATCGGCGTCTGGGCGCTCACCGCCTGCGCCGCGATCCAGCCCGCGCAGATGCGCCTGCCGGATACCCTCTCGGCCTCAGCAACCAACACGACCCGCATCACCGGCTTCAACGGCTGGAACACCGGCAAGTTCGAGGCGGGCCGCTATAATGGCTCCTACCAGCGGTCGGAGGGCGGGCTGACCCTGTTCGACACCTGGATCAAGCGATCCGCCCACGCCCGCTTTGCCATCGCGGGGCCGGAGATATCCTCGACCATCGAAGCCGAATGCCGGATGCGCGAGCGCGCGATCAATGCGGGCAAGGGCGTGGAAATAACCACCAACCCGATGGCCTTCCGCTGCGAGTTCGAATCCGACGGGCAACCTTTCCCCGCACGGTTCGAGCTGCAGGAGGTCACCGGTGGCGGGACCGCCGCCTATCGCTACGAGAGGCGCGGCGAGATCGCGCTGGGCGGCGAAATTGTGCAGATCCGGTCGGTCCACGATCTGGTCGGCACGCCCAACGGCACCATCACCCCGATCGGCTATCTGTTCGAACAGAACGGACGCGCGGTCGGTGCGCTTGAAATAAACGGTACGCCCGAACTGATCGTGCCCGAAGGTACCGATCCGGGCCTTGCGCGCACGCTTAACGTGGCCGCGATTGCGCTCGCGGTGTTCCAGGATCCGGCAAACCGCACCGACGACGACTGAGCGGATGACAGGGCACGGTTGAAGCGCGCAGCCGCGCCCGCCATATCGCGCGTTCCCGCAGACAGGAGCGCACGCGATGGCCGCCGAATATGATTACGACCTTTTCACCATCGGTGCAGGCTCGGGCGGTGTCCGCGCGAGCCGTGTCTCGGCTGCACTGGGTGCAAAGGTCGCTGTTGCGGAGGAGCACCGGGTCGGCGGCACCTGCGTGATCCGCGGCTGCGTGCCCAAGAAGATGCTCGTCTACGGCGCGCACTTCGCGGAGGATCTGGAAGATTGCCAGAAATTCGGCTGGGATATCGAGGGCAAGAGCTTCGACTGGATCAAGCTGCGCGACAACGTGCTGGCCGATGTCGACCGGCTGGAAGGCGCCTATACCGACACGCTCGAAAGCCATGACGTCACTATCTTCAAGGAACGCGCCGAGATTACCGGCGACCATGAGATTACGCTGGCGAGCGGCAGGCAAGTCACCGCCAGGCACATCCTGATTGCGACCGGAGCGCGCCCGCGCATGCCCGAATGTCAGGGGGCGGAGCACGCGATCTCGTCCAACGATGCCTTCCATCTCGACGCGCTGCCCAAGAAGATCATCATCGCGGGCGGCGGCTATATCGCCAACGAGTTTGCAGGCATTTTCAACGAGTTCGGCTGCGATGTTCATGTCGTCAATCGCGGCGACCGCCTGCTGCGCAGCTATGACGAGGCGCTGCGCGACCGGCTGCTGCAGATCAGCACGATGAAGGGGATCAAGTTCCGCTTCGGTACCACCTTCGAATATATCAAGCCGTGCGACGAAGGCGGCTACTTCGTGAAGCTGTCCGACTGCGACGAGGAGAAGGCCGATCTCGTGATGTTCGCGGTGGGCCGCATTCCCAATACCGAAGGGCTGGGGCTCGATACGGTGGGCGTCGAACTGGGCGAGGGTGGCGAGATCAAGGTCGACCGCTTCAGCAAGACCAACGTCGATTACATCTACGCCGTGGGCGACGTGACCGACCGCGTGCAGCTGACCCCGGTGGCGATCCGCGAAGGGCAGGCCTTTGCCGAAACCGTGTTCGGCAAGGGCGAACCGGTCGCGGTCGACCATTCGTGCATCCCCAGCGCGGTGTTCAGCCATCCGCCGATCGCGGCGGTCGGCATGACCGAGGGCGAGGCGAAGAACAAGCTGGGCAGCGTGAAAGTATACCTGTCGGACTTCCGCCCGATGAAGAACGTGCTCGCGGGCCGCAACGAACGCAGCCTGATCAAGATGGTGTGCGACGGCGACAGCGGCAAAATCGTCGGCATCCACATGATCGCGCCCGAAGCGCCCGAAATGATGCAGGCTGCCGCGATTGCGGTGAAGGCCGGGCTGACCAAGGCGGACTTCGACGCGACCGTGGCGATCCACCCGACCATGGCCGAAGAGCTGGTGCTGATGCGGTAGGCCTTTTCTCCCCTCATCCAGGCTTCGCTAGCACCCGCGGTGCAAGCTTCGCCATCCTTCTCCCGGCGGGAGAAGGATATAAAGGCTTGGCGACGCAGGAGCCTAGCCGGAGTTGGATGAGGGGCGCGAAGATCGCTGTCCCCCGCCGCAAGTGATAGGGGAGCGCAGCCTCTACCCCACACCATGAACTCCCGATTGGCTTGACCCTGTGCGCCGCCCGAGCCTAACCGCATGGGAACAGTGGAACACAGGAGCGTACGCGCGTATGTCAGCCAATATCGCCGAAATGGAAAAGCGCCGCGAGGCTGCCCGCATGGGTGGCGGGCCGAAGCGGATCGATGCCCAGCATGCCAAGGGCAAGCTGACCGCGCGCGAACGGCTCGACGTGTTGCTCGACGAAGGCAGCTTCGAGGAGCTGGACACCTACGTCGTCCACGACTGCACCGATTTCGGCATGGAAGACCAGCAGATCATGGGTGATGGCGTCGTCACCGGATCGGGCACCATCAACGGCCGGCTGGTCTATGTCTTCAGCCAGGACTTCACCGTCTTCGGCGGCTCGCTTTCGAAGCGCCATGCGGAGAAGATCTGCAAGGTGATGGACACCGCGATGAAGGTCGGCGCGCCGGTGATCGGCATGAACGATTCGGGCGGCGCGCGCATCCAGGAAGGCGTCGCCAGCCTCGGCGGCTATGCCGAGGTGTTCCAGCGCAACGTGCTCGCATCGGGCGTCATCCCGCAGATCAGCGTCATCATGGGGCCGTGCGCGGGCGGCGCGGTGTACTCGCCTGCGATGACCGACTTCATCTTTATGGTGAAGGACAGCTCGTACATGTTCGTCACCGGGCCCGACGTGGTGAAGACCGTTACCAACGAAGTCGTCACGCAGGAAGAGCTGGGCGGGGCGGTGACGCACACCACCAAGACCAGCGTGGCCGACGACGCGTTCGAGAACGATATCGAAACGCTGATGGCGATCCGGCGTTTCTTCGACTTCCTGCCGCTGTCGAACCGCGAGCCGGTGCCCGAAATGCCGAGCAACGACCCGTGGGACCGGCGCGAAGACAGCCTCGACACGCTGATCCCCGACAACGCGAACCAGCCCTACGACATGCACGAGGTGATCGCGAAGACGCTCGACGATGGCGATTTCTTCGAAATCCAGCCCAAGCACGCGGGCAACATCATCTGCGGCTTCGGCCGGGTAGAGGGCCGCACCGTGGGCGTGGTCGCCAACCAGCCGATGGTGCTCGCGGGCGTGCTCGACATCAATTCCTCGAAGAAGGCCGCGCGCTTCGTGCGCTTCTGCGACGCGTTCGACATCCCGATCGTGACCTTCGTCGACGTGCCCGGCTTCCTGCCCGGTACCGCGCAGGAACTGGGCGGCATCATCAAGCACGGCGCGAAGCTGCTGTTCGCCTATGCCGAGGCGACCGTGCCCAAGATCACCATCATCACCCGCAAGGCCTATGGCGGCGCGTACGACGTGATGGCCTCCAAGCACCTGCGCGGCGACCTCAACTACGCCTGGCCCACCGCCGAGATCGCGGTGATGGGCGCGAAGGGCGCGGTGGAGATCATCTTCCGCCAGGACCGCGACGATCCCGAAAAGATCGCCGAGAAAACGAAGGAATACGAAGACCGCTTCGCCAACCCCTTCGTCGCCGCCTCACGCGGCTATATCGACGAGGTCATCTACCCGCACTCGACCCGGCGGCGGATCGCGCTGGGCCTGCGGAAGCTACGCGGAAAAGAGCTAAGCAACCCGTGGAAGAAGCACGATAATATTCCGTTGTGATGGATCTCTTTCACAGCAAAGACGACCACAAGGATGGCGACTAGATCTGATCGTGAGAATGAAAAGGACGGGCGGCAATCGCAGTCGACCGTCCTCGCCGGGTTGCGAAGCCTCGCGTCCCGTCACCCTGAACTTGTTTCAGGGTCCAGCCTTGGGAATGCGCGGGCATTGCAGGATGAAGACTGGATGCTGAAACAAGTTCAGCATGTCGAGTTGACAGGAGCGCGAGCGTGAAACTCCTTGTCTTCCTCCTTGCGACAAGCCTCGCAGCTTCGGCGGCTGCAGCGCAGGACGTCGACCTGACGCCGCGTAGCCCTCTCGAGGCAATCGTCCTGGGCGAGGCGGAGGCTGCCAAGGCGCATTTGACCGCGCTCGCTCTGCGCGCGCGGACGGAGCGCGAAGGGGTGGTGACGGAGCTGCTGGACGCAGGGTTCGAACAAAGTCGAGGCACCCCGACTTGCGACTTCTACGGTTACTACCGTCGCACTGCCGACGATGGTGCGGCACGCAGCGTCGAGATCGCGCTGTGTGAAACAGGGGACCCGATGGTACTCGTCCTGGACATGTTGCCGCGCGATCGAAGAGGTGGCGGAATGGGTACGGCGAGGAACTGGTAGGAGCGTGACATGCCCCGTTTCAGCGGAATCCTCCTCCTGATAATCGTGGCAACCGTGGGTGCGATCGCATTCGTGTCCGTACGCGGGGGCTGGCAGAAGCAACAGCGTCTGCATCAGGCTCAGTTGATTGCAAGACAATGCAACTACCCAACAGAGTCGGTCGAACTCGATCGGAGCGAGATGCGTGGGCGTGACGGGCTGATAAACCTCGAGGAAGAGGTACTGGATTGCGAAACGGGCCGCAAAAAGGCGTCCCTGGCATGTCTTGAAGCCGGCCTGTCGGACAAGGCAATTCCCTATCTGCAGGTCGGCCGGGATGGGACCTGTTTCGAAGGCGATCCCCCGCCGCCGCTGATCTGACGGCGCGATGGAGTGAAGTGCATGCATCTCAACCGCCTCAATAGTCTTTACGGGGCGTTGGCATGGTCGTTTCGCGTCACCCTGAACCTGTTTCAGGGTCCAGCGTCTGGAGCGCGCGCACGCTGCAGGAGGAGGACTGGATGCTGAAGCGAATTCACCATGCCGGTATTTCGTTTTGACCACGGGCCGAACCGTTCTGCTGGCAATCCTTGCCTCGTATGCCCTCTGGCTCGGCTACGTCGCATATGTCGCGGAAGCGGGCATCGCAGATCGCCGTGAAACGCGCGCGGGACTGCCGAATTACTGGCGGTGCGAGAGACTTCCGGACACGGCCACATTGCGACGCGTATACGTCAATCGCCTGATTTTCGATCGGGACGACGCAGCCTCATCGCTGCGACGTGGGATCTGGTTCTTGTCGCTCAAACCCTACGTTTCCATGCGGGTCGGTCGAGACGAAATCGTCGACGATTTCCTGAAAACCCCCAGCCACTATGAAAAGGGCTGCCTTCCAATTCCGCGCGAAAATGCCATGAGCGCACAATGATCTATCTCGACTATCAGGCCACCACGCCGCTCGCGCCCGAGGCGCGGGAGGCGATGCTCGCGTGGCTGGGCGGGCCGGACTCGCAGAGCTTCGGCAACCCGCATAGTCCGCACCGCATGGGCCGGATGGCCGCGGCTGCGGTCGAGGTGGCGCGGGAGCAGGTGGCGGCGCTGTTTCCGCCCGGCGGGCAGGTGATCTTTACCGGCAGCGCGACCGAGGCGCTCAATCTGGCGATCCGCTGCAACACGCCCGTCCGCGCGGGCGAGCACACCGCCTTCAGCGCGATCGAGCATGCGGCGGTGATCGATACGGTCAAGGCGATCGGCAACTGGACCCAACTGCCGGTCGGCGCGGACGGATTGATCGCGCCCGACGTCGAGATGCCCAGATATGTCGGGCTGCTGTGCGTGATGCAGGTCAACAACGAGATCGGGACGATCCAGCCCATAGCCGAGATGGCTAACCGCGCGAAGGAAACCGGCGCGCTGCTGCTGGTCGACGGGGTGCAGGCTGCGGGCAAGATGGCGCTGGCACCAGAGGCGGACATGATCGTGGTCAGCGCGCACAAGCTGCACGGGCCCAAGGGGATCGGTGCGCTGTGGGTGCGCGACGGGGTGAAACTCGTGCCGCATGTCGAGGGGGGCGGGCAGGAGCAGGGCCTGCGCTCGGGCACGCTCAGCCCCGCATTATGCGCCGGGTTCGGCGCGGCGGCGGCACTCGCGGTCTCGCGGCAGGAGCAGGACGCCGCGCATGTCGAGGAGCTGTGGCAGATCGCGCGCGAGGCGTTCTCGGGCTGGACGCTCAACGGCAGCGCCGAGCATCGCTGGCACGGCAACCTCAATATCCGCAAGGATGGCCTCGATGTCGCGCGCCTGATGAGCGAGTGCCGCGAGGTCATGTTCTCCGCCGGGTCGGCCTGCGCCAGCGGATCGGGCCGGACGAGCCATGTGCTGCGCGCGATCGGGCTCAGCGATGCGGAGGCGAAATCCTCGATCCGGCTCGGCTTCGGGCGCTACACGACGCGCGAGGATCTTCAGCGCGCTTGCTCGATCATCCTCGACGCGGCAGACTCGCAAGCATGAAGGTGATCTTCCACAAGGCCGATGGCGCGCGGGTCGAAGCAGAGGCGAATGCAGGCGATGTGCTGCTGCGGGTCGCGCAGGCGGCGGGCATGCCGCTGGAGGGCACGTGCGAGGGGCAGATGGCGTGTTCCACCTGCCATGTGCTCGTCGCGAAGGAATGGTTCGCCCAGCTGCCCGAGGCGAGCGAGGACGAGGAAGACATGCTCGACCTCGCCTATGGCGTGCGCCCGACCAGCCGCCTGTCGTGCCAGATCACGCTGACCGATGCGCTCGACGGGCTGGAAGTGACCATCCCCGCCGACGCGCACGATATGAGCGGGCGTTAGATTGACGCCAGTCCCGGCATGGACAATGATCCGTGTCGAGGGGGAAGCGTACGATGAAAGCACTCTTGCCTTGGCTCGCTGCGGCGCTGGTGTTGTTCCATGCGCCATCGCATGCGACCACAGAAGAACCCGAACAGCAATTTGCCGAGTTCGCCCGTTGCGAGCTGATTTCGGGCGAGGCGATCGAGGATTGCCGGATCGGTTATCGAACGGTCGGCACGCTCAACGCCGCGCGCGACAACGCGATACTGGTGCCCAGCTGGTTTACCGGAACGTCGGAAGGACTGGTCGACTACGCGGCGCCGGATGCTCTCGATCCATCGCGATACTTCATCATTCTGGTCGACTCGCTGGGCAACGGCATCTCGTCTTCGCCCAGCAATCAGTCAGCCCAGGCGAACGGGGATTTTCCGCATATCGCGATCGCCGACATGGTCGAAAGCCAGCACCGTCTGCTGACCGAGACGCTCGGGATCGAACATCTGCGCGGCATCGTCGGGCTGTCGATGGGGGGCATGCAGGCGTTCGAATGGGCGGTCCGCTATCCCGACTTTGCCGACAAGATCGTGCCGGTCATCGGCTCCCCGCGACTGGCGAGCTACGACATCGTGCGTTGGGAAACGCTCATCCGGGTCCTAGATTACGCGCGCAAATGCCAATGCGACGAGGCGTTCGAACTGCGCGCGGGCCTCTCCATGCTGTCTCAACTGCCCGAAACCCTGGGGAGCAGCATTCCCCGAGGGGAAGCTGTCACCGCGCTTGCTACGCGCGCCGAGCGGGAGCCGCGTGAGGTAGGCATATTGTGGGACGACCAGCGGCAGGCGGAGGCGATGATCGCGCACGATGTCACGGCGGTACCCGCGTTGGGTGGCAAGGCGACGCTGGCGGAGGCGGCCCAGCGCGTCCACGGCAAGATGTTCGTGATCGTCAGTGCAGACGACTATGTGGTGAGTCATGGGCCGGCCCTCGAGTTCGCGCAGCTCGCCGCGGCGCAATCGCTCGTCCTCGACGCCGACTGCGGCCATGGCGACCCGTGGTGCGACGCGGCGGGTTTCCGCGCCGCACTCAAGGCCTTTATCGACCGCGAATAGCCCGGGTCATTCGGCTGTTCCATCGCCCTTCGTCTCTGGCGCGTCCTCGCGCCGCTGGAGGCGCTTGAACAGCATCCAGAGGCCGAACCCGACCAGCCCGCAGGGCAGGAAGATCGTCAGCAGCAGGATCAGCCCGCCGATCACGTTCCCCGCGACCGGGCCGATCGAGCCGATCGCCTTGCGGATCGGTTCGAAGAAGCCGCCCGGGCCCGCGCCCTCGCTCTGGTAGGTCACGGTGATGCGCGAATAGGCGACGCGGCCGCGCATTTCCTGCAGCCAGCTGCGTGCCTGGTCGATTTCTTCGTTGACCTGCGCGACGCCGCGTTCGGCCTCGACCAGTTCCTGCACGCTGCCCTTGCGGGTGCGCAGCACTTCCATCAGCCGGTCGCGCAGCACTTCGCGGCTGCGCAGGCGCGCTTCGGTGTCGACGATCTGCTTCGAGAGATCCTCTCCCTCGATGGTCGAGGAAACCTGATCGCCGCCCGCCTTCTCGGTCGCCGCGACCAGCTCGCGCCCGAATTCGCGCGCCTTGTCCGCCGCGACGGAGAGTTGCAGCTCGCCATAGCCGTAATCGTCCTCCGCGCCGTTCTGCTGGAGCGAGCGGATCTGACAGGTGAGCGGGCCGAGCTTGATGCACATATCCGCGTGGCGCTCCTGCAAGGGCGCGATCTCGTCGCGCGCGACGCGGAAGCCGTAGGAATAGACATAGGCGATCTTGGGCGCGGCGGCGGGAATTTCGGGGAGGGCGCTGGCGGTCTCCGCCCCGCCGTCGGCCATCGCCTCGCCGGCCTCCGACTGCGGAGCGGGGGGAGGGGGCGGTGCGGCCATATCGGCCGACGCCTCTTCGGCCACGTCCATCGTGGTGATGGCTTCGGCGGATTCGGAGCTGTTTTCCGAACATGCGGCCAGCGCGAGCGCGGCGGCGGACACGAGCAAGAGCGAACCACGTACAGGCATCAGGCAGTCTCCCCTTATTGATGCCACATTCGTGCCATATTCTCGCCACACTTGCAAGCAGCCAGCAAAAAGCCCGGCCGCATCGCTGCGACCGGGCCTTGGTAAATTCAGCTTTTCAAAAGCTTAGGCGTTCTCGGGCACCTTCTCCAGCACGCGGCTGATCAGGCGATCCGAGAAGGCAGGGATGTCGTCCGGATTGCGGCTGGTGATCAGGTTGCCGTCCTCGGCCACTTCCTGGTCGACCACATTCGCGCCCGCATTCTTCATGTCGGTGCGGATCGAGTGGTAGCTGGTCAGCGTCTTGCCTTCGACCAGTCCCGCTTCGATCAGCATCCACGGCGCGTGGCAGATTGCGGCGATCGGTTTGCCCGCGGCATTGAACTCGCGGACGATGGCAACCGCGCGGTCGTTGACGCGCAGCAGGTCGGGGTTGATCTGGCCGCCGGGGAGTAGGAGGCCGTCGTAGCCTTCGCAGTTGGCGACGTCGTCCACGGTCTTGTCGACCTTGATCGTCTTGCCCCAGTCGTCCTTGTCCCAGGCCTTGATCTCGCCCGATTGCAGGCTGACGACCTCGGTCTCTATGCCTGCATTTTCGAGGTTCTGCTTGGGGTCGAACAGTTCGGATTGCTCGAAGCCGTTGGTGGCGAGAATCATAACGCGTTTGGCCATGATGAAGTCCTTTCGTATCGAATGTGGTTTCGTGAAGGAAACGGGCGGGGAAAGCTTTGCGTTCCGCGCTTCTGGCCAGAGCGAGCCGGTGGTAGGGCGAGCCGATGCCTTCCAAAGATCAGGGCCCCGCAGAGCCCGATTCCCCTGCTGCTATCGTCGACGCGCCGTTCGAAACCGCGCTGTCCGAGCGCTATCTCGTCTATGCCCTGTCCACGATCACCGCGCGTTCGCTGCCCGATCTGCGCGACGGGCTGAAGCCGGTCCACCGCCGGTTGCTGTGGGCGATGCGCCAGCTGCGCCTTGGGCCAGACACCGCGTACAAGAAGTCCGCCCGCGTGGTGGGCGAGGTGCTGGGCAAGTACCACCCGCATGGCGACACCGCCGTCTACGACGCGATGGTCCGCCTCGCGCAACCGTTCTCGCTGCGATACCCGCTGGTCGAAGGGCAGGGGAACTTCGGCAATATCGACGGCGATAACGCGGCGGCCGCGCGCTACACCGAAGCGCGCCTGACCAAGACCGCGATGGCCCTTATGGCGGGGCTGGACGAGGGCACGGTCGATTTCGTGCCGACCTACAATAACGAGGAACAGGAGCCGGTCATCTTCCCGGGCCTGTTCCCCAACCTGCTCGCCAACGGGGCCAGCGGGATCGCGGTCGGCATGGCGACCAATATCCCGAGCCACAATGTCGACGAGGTGATCGCCGCGACGCTCGAGGTGATCGAGAACCCGGCGATCGAGCATGCGCAGCTGATGCAGCTGATCCAGGGCCCCGACCTCGCCACCGGCGGACTGATCGTCGACAGCCCGGAAACGATTTCCAACGCCTACGAGACCGGGCGCGGCAGCTTCCGCATCCGCGCGCGCTTCCATGCCGCAGAGGCAGCGAATGCGGCGGACCGCGAGGCGGGGATCGAGCGGCTGGGCGGCGGGCAGTGGCAGCTGGTCATCAGCGAAATCCCCTACCAGGTGCCCAAGGGCAAGCTGATCGAGCAGATCGCGCAGGTCATCGCGGACAAGAAGGTCCCGATCCTCGAAGACGTGCGCGACGAAAGTGACGAGCAGATCCGCATCGTGCTCGTCCCGCGCAGCCGCAATGTCGACCCCGAGCTGCTGAAAGAGTCGCTCTATCGTCTGACCGATCTGGAAACGCGCTTCGGGCTCAACATGAACGTGCTCGACGCGACGCGCACGCCGATGGTGATGGGCCTGAAGGAGCTGTTGCAGCACTGGATCGCGAGCCAGATCGACATTCTGCAACGCCGCACGCGGCACCGGCTGGAGAAGATCGCGGATCGGCTCGAGCTGCTCGAAGGCTATATCATCGCCTTCCTCAACCTCGACCGCGTGATCGAGATCATCCGGACCGAGGACGAGCCAAAGCCGGTGATGATGGCGGAGTTCGGCCTGACCGACCGGCAGACCGAAGCGATCCTCAACATGCGGCTGCGGTCTTTGCGCAAGCTGGAGGAAATGCAGTTGCGCAAGGAGAAGGACGACCTGCTGAAGGAGCAGGACGAACTTCAGAAGCTGCTCGACAGCCCGGCACGCCAGCGCACGCGGCTGAAGCGCGACCTGACGGCGCTGCGCAAGGAATACGGCAAGGACACGGAGCTGGGCGCGCGTCGCACGACGATCGACGAAGCCGAGCCCACGGTCGAATTCAGCATGGACGCGATGATCGAGAAGGAGCCGATCACCGTCATCCTCTCGCACCGCGGCTGGATCCGCGCGGCGAAGGGCCATGTCGATCTGGCGCAGGACTGGAAGTTCAAGGAAGGCGACGAGCTTGCCTTCGTGTTCCACGCGCAGACCACCGACAAGCTGCTGATCGCGACCGACGATGGGCGCTTCTTCACCATGGGTGCGGACAAGCTGCCCGGCGCGCGCGGTTTCGGCGAGCCGGTGCGCACGATGCTCGATATCGACAACGCCGCGCACATCGTCGCCTCGTGGGCGCACAAGCCGAACGAGCGCCTGCTGCTGGCGAGCACGCTGGGCAAGGGCTTTGTCGTCAGGAGCGACGACCTGCTCGCCGAAACCCGCAAGGGCCGTGCGGTGATGAACCTGAAGGCCGACGCGAAACTCGCCAAGGTGGCGCATATCGGCGAGGGGCACGATCACGTCGCCGTCGTTGGCGACAACCGCAAGCTGGTGGTCTTCAACCTCGAGGAAATGCCCGAGATGCAGCGCGGGCAGGGCGTCCAGCTGCAACGCTACAAGGACGGCGGGATGGCCGACGTCACCACGTTCAAGCTGGAAGAGGGCCTCAGCTGGCAGATGGGCGGATCGGGCGAGCGTACGCGTACCGAGATGGAGATGTGGCAGTGGAAGGTCGCGCGCGGCGGCGCAGGCCGGATGCCGCCGCAGGGCTTCCCGCGCGATAATCACTTCTGACGAGAGGTTCGCTTAGGCGAACCCGGTCCCCTCCCGCCCCGCCTCCCCACCCGGCCACCAGTGATATCATCAGGCTATGGTGGCCGGGTGGGGAGGCGGGGTGGAAAGGGCCTCAAAACAAAGGCGGGCCGCAAACCTTTAGGTCTGCGACCCGCCCCTTGCGACCCTCGTGACTGGTGGCCCCGAGGGTAACGTGTGACTGTTATTCGCCGCCGGTGGCTTCGGCTTCGGCAGTAGCGTCGCCGTTGAGCGCGGCGAGCAGATCGTCCTGCGCCACGAGCACGATCAGCGCGCCGTCGGCGTTGACGGCAAACTGGTCACGGCGGAGCATCAGCGGTCCTTCGGCCAGTTCGAGGATCGCCGTGTCGCCATCGACCTTCGAGATCGTGCCGATTTCAGTGCCGGTCGCGCTGAGAACGGTGGCGTCGGCAATCAGCGCTGCATCGCGCGCGGCAACGGCCTGTGCTTCCTGATCGGCGAACAGCTGGTCGAGCTGCGCCTTGGTGACCGAGATCACCGGGCCTTCGGGGCCTTCGCCCAGCACGTTGGCGGGAATCGAGCCGGTGTGCGCGCCGGTGTCGACAACCGCGACACCATCCTGCAGCGAAACGATCGTCGCCACTTCGGAGCCATCCGCCGTGTAGATGGTCGCGCCGACTTCGGGGCCGACCTGGGCATAGGCGGCGGTCGCCAGCGTCAGTGCGGCGGCGGCGGTAAGGGCGGTCTTGAACATGATCGAACTCTCCTGCTGTGGCTGCGGTTCGCAAGGAACCACGTATGGGGCTTTCACCCCGGAAAACGGTCTTTCCCGGCAATGGCTCCCGCAAAAGGTGCGTAAAGTGCCCTTTTTGGGCACCTGCCGGGGTCGGTCGGTATGAAAATACGGCGAAATGGTGTCAACCGCGATGCGGCCATTCATCCAGAGCCGTCCTGATCCGATGCAAAAAAATTATAATATTACGCCTGAAGGGAAGCTTAAGAGCTTGTTGCGTGCGATAATTCGTCGCCGCCCGAATGATCGAACCGTGCGGGAATGCGTTCGAAGCAGTAATTGGCGGCGCGCGGGTGCAGGGGCGTCGCGTAGATATCCATCAGCACTTCGAGCACCGGCCGCTTGCGGTCGCGCGGGTTGGGTTCGCGCTGGCGCGGCTTGAAGCAATTGCCGCCGGGTACGCTCTCGCGCCGATAGCGCCGCGCGGCGAACAGCAGCCTGCGCCGGTTGTCGATCTCCTCGCGCGTGTAGATATTCTCGCCCAGCGCCAGTTCGACCGAGAGAAACTCGAGGTAGATCACCCGGCGCAGCGCGTTGCCCTCCATCGCTTCGGACGAATGCGCGGTCATCATGTCGTGCACGATCACATCGCCCGCCCTGGCCGGGACTTCGACCGCCGGCTGCCGGGCAAGCTCGCAGATCGGCGCGCCCGTCAGGTGGCTGCCGGGCACGAAGCGCAGCGCGCCTTCGCCCGCGTCGGCATCGTCGAGATAGAGCCCCATCGCAAAGCATGGCGCGCTGCGGCCATGCACCATGTCCTGATGCCACAGCACCGGCGTGGCATCGCCGCGGTTCTTGATGACCGCGAATTCCTGCACCACGAACAGATCGTCGCCGCAGACCGCGGTGGCAACGTCCATGATCTCGGGCAGGGCGAGCAGTTCGAGCGGGGCCGGATCGCCCCACGCGAACAGGCTGCCGACATTGGTGACGACCTTGCCCGTCGGAGCATCGGCAACGGCCTTGAACGGCATCCGGTCGGCGACCAGCAGCGGAGTGAAGAAGGCGCGCAGCCGCTCCAACACCGGGGGCGGGATCAGGCCGGGCAGGCGGGTGAACCCGTCGCGCTCGAACCGCTCGCGTGCGGCGGCATCGAACGGGGCAGGCCGCGCTCCCACCTCAGTCGCGCCCCGCGAGTACGGCGTCGAGCAATTGCAGCACGCGCGCCCGGTCGGGGAAGCCTTCGGCGATCCAGCGCGCCTCGACCTGCCGCAGCGTCTTCGAGACCTCGGGCCCGGCGAGCCCGCGCGCGACAATCTCGCCGCCCTTCAGCGGCAGATCGGGCACGTCCCATGCGCGCAAGGGGCGCGGATCGTTGCCGGCCAGCAGCAGGCGACCGACCGCGCATTCGCTCCCCTCGGCATAGGCGAGCGCTCTCGGCCCCTCGCGGTCGGCTGGCGCGCGCCCGGCGAGGCACACGAGCAGCTGGCGCTGCGCGCGCGACAGCCGCAGGCGTGCGGCTACGCCGTCGGCCACAGCGTCCACAGGCGGGAGCAGCGCAGCAAGGCGCGTGATCGGATCGGGCGCGATCTCGTAGCGCGCCTCGGCGTCGATCAACCGTTCGAGCGCGGCGATCTGGCTTGTGCCCGCCTCGGGCAGGATCACTGGCAGCACGCCGCGTTCGCGCATGCGCGCGATGGTCGACAAGGGGGCGGGCAGGGCGAGGATCGCGAGCAGCTCCATCGCCACCCGTTCCCGGCTCAAACCCTTCATCATAGGGGCCAGTTCGGCGCAGGCATCCTCCGATGCCTCGTCGATCGCGGAGCCGAAGCGCGCTTGGAACCGGTAATAGCGCAGGATGCGCAGGTGATCCTCGCGGATACGCTGGCGGGCATCGCCGATGAAGCGCACGCGCCGCGCCTCCAGATCGTCCAGCCCGCCAAAATAGTCGAACAGTTCGAGCGTTCGCGGATCGGCATAGAGCGCATTGATCGTGAAATCGCGCCGCGCGGCATCCTCGAGCCAGTCGCTCGCGAAAGCCACGGTTGCGCGGCGGCCATCGGTGGAGACGTCCTGCCGCAGCGTGGTCACTTCCACCGGCCCGCCTTCGAGCAGTGCGGTGATCGTGCCGTGATCGATCCCGGTCGGCACCGTCCTGATCCCCGTCGCGTTGCACGCCGCGATCACCTGTTCGGGCCGCAGCGGTGTCGCCGCGTCGATATCCTTGACCGTGTGGCCCAGCAGCGTGTCGCGCACCGCACCGCCGACCCAGCGGATATTGCCGTGACCGATGGCGTCGACCAGCGCCGCCAGATCGGCGCGCTGCGTCCAGTCGCTTGAAGGTAGTGTCCCCGTCAAACCGTACTCCGCCCGCCCTGAGCCTGTCGAAGGGCCGTTCCTGTTCGATTCCAGCGCTAGGAAATGTGCGCGGCTACGACAAGCTCGGCGCAGCCGGGCTTCAGAATGTTTCGGTGATGTCCAACCGGCGCGAAAGGTTGAAGATGATCGCCGCGGTCACCCCCCAGATGCGATATCCATCCCAGTGCATCTCGTAGAAGCGGCGCTCGGCACCCTTCCACATCACCTGATTCTCGGTGTAGTTGGAACGGTCGAACAGCACCTGCAGCGGCACTTCGAACCAGCTTTCGACCTCGCCCGGATTGGGCACCAGCGGCAGATCGGGCGGGATCACGCCGAGCACCGGGGTCACGTCGAACCCCGTCCCCGTGTGATAGCGGTCGGTCGCGCCGATCACATGGACGAGAGCCGGGTCCAGCGCGAGTTCCTCGTGCGCTTCGCGCAGCGCGGCTTCGACCGCGTCCTCGCCTGCATCCAGCTTGCCGCCGGGGAAGGCAACCTGGCCGGGGTGGCTGCGCATGTCGTGCGGGCGCTGCGTCAGGATCGCGCCGGGGCCGCCGGCTTCCCTGGGGCGATCGGTTACCGGGATCAGCACCGCCGCCGGGCGGGGCGGACGGTCTGCAAGATCCTTGTCGGTCAGCAGGCCGGGCAGCTCGATGCCGTGGCCTTCGTCGAAGATCGCCTGCAGGCGGTCGACCAGGTTACGGCGCGGCGCGATCACGGTTTCAATCGGAACGTCTCGCCCATGCTCGAGACGGTCCAGTCCTCGCCGGTGGAGAGGGCATGTTCGGCAAGCTGCTGGTAGGTGCTGCGGTTGAGCCGCGCTTCGAGGCCGCGCCGCACGCCGAGATAGAGCGAGGGCGTCTCCGCATCGCCGCGCGCGACAATGGCGTGGTCGGGCCCGGCGATCACCAGCTCGTCGGTGTGGAGGCGGAAGGCGAGCGCGGGGCCGCCATTCTCCTGCCGCACCACCATGTCGGTGGCGACGAAGGCTGCGTCCTCGACCTCGATTGAGAGCATCTCGAAGGGCGAGATCAGCCAGTGCCGCCCGCTCTCGTCGCGGACCAGCAGTCCGGAGAACGCGCGCACCATCGCCTGCCGGTTGATGGGGCTGCCGTCGTGGAACCAGGTGCCGTCGGCGGCGATCCGCATCCCCGATTCGCCCATCTTCGTGGGCGCCCAGCCTTCCACCGGCGGCAGCTTGCGCGCCTCCACCTGCTCGGCGATCTGCGCCAGCGTCAGTCCGGCAAGGTGGGGAGGGGGCTCGTAAGGCATTCTTGCCAGATGGCGCAGCACCCCGAGCTGTGCAATATTCCTTGTACGATATTTGGGGAATGGGGTTGGACAGGAGAACGGCGTTGGGGTTTCTGGCAAAGCTGGCGGTCGCTTTGGGATTGGCGCGTCCTGCGGCTGCGGCTGCGGCTGCGGACACCCCGCAGGACGAGACGTTTGTGCGCATGCGCGCCGCCTTTCCGTACGAGATCGTCACCGTACCTGGCAGCCGGGCCCTCGCCGAATGGGAAAAGCTGAAGAAGCGCGGCTCCGGCTGGCCGGTGATCGTTGGCGACGACGAGGCACTCGGACGCGTTCTGGAGGGGTACAGTATCGACGACGCGTCGATTTTCCCGGTGCCACCTGATGCAGGGTATCGGCTGCCTGCGCCGCGTTCGGTCGAGGAGATCCTCGCCGCTGCGGACAAGATCGACGTCCCTGCCGAATTGCAGCGACTGTTCGACGATGAATATGGCGATGACCCCTTCGAGCTGCCGGAGGGCGAGTGGCCCGCGCCGGGCGAAGTCGAACAGATGGCACTGACGGTCCATCGCGATATCAGGACGGGCAGGCCTTTTGCTCGAACGCATATCGTGATCGTGCCGGCCGACGACCCGACGCAGGTGCCCGCCTACTTGCGCTGGGGCAACTGGAATGCCTGCCCGGCGCCGGAAATCCACGTGGCGGTGCATCGCAGGTGGCGCGACCAGTATGGTGCTCAGATTGTCGGGATGAGCAGCGATGTAATCAACATGCGGGTAACGCACCGCCCCGCGACGCGCGAAGAGGCGCTGGCGCTGGCGAAGGAGCAGTACCTCTATTGCAGCGATATCGTGCTGCAAGGGACCGATACGCTTGAACCGCTCGCGGCGGGCCTGATGGAAAGCGACTGGTGGTACTTCTGGTGGGATTGAGCGCCTAGCTCTTGCGCCACGGGCCCAGCATTCCGCGCTGGGGCAGCACGGCGGGGTTGGCGCAGCGGACCAGCAGGCGGTGGCGTTCGACCGGGCCGGGGGTGTCCCACCCGCCCGTGGGCGCGGCGGTGAAATCCCACTTGTCGTAATATTCGGGGTCGCCGATCAGCACTTGCGGCAGCGCCGGGTTTTCGGGCGTTGCCGGTCCCTCGACCGCGCCGAGCGCGGCGGCCATCAGCGCGCGGCCATAGCCCTGGTTCTGCAGGTGCGGAGCGACCGCGACGGGGCCGACCATCAGCAGCGGGTACTGCTTGCCATCCTCTTCTGTCAGCGAGACCGGCCACAATTCGATCGTGCCCGCCAGATATTCCTCGTCATCGAGCGCGGCAAAGCTGAGCCCGGGAAGGTGCTCCAGCCCCTCGCGGATGCGATAGGCGGTGCGCGTCGTCCGGTCGTCGCCGAACACCGCGTCGAGCAGTTCTTCGTGCAATGCGGGCGGGACCGCTTCGAGGGGGACGATGCTTGGCATGGGCTGCGCGCGTTACGGCGCAGCGCGGTGTGAGTCGATAGATTTCCCGCTCACCAAGAACTTGGGTCGAAGTGGTCGCCTATCCCGCAGGCGTCAGCTTGCGCAGCCGCCCGTTCTCGCCGTCCTCCAGCACATAGAGCGCGCCATCGGGCCCCTGCACGATCTCGCGCAGGCGCTCGCCGAAGTCGTAGCGGGCGGCCTCGGTCGCCTTCGTGCCGTCCATCTTCACGCGGACGATGTTCTGTTCCTTGAGGTTGGCGATCAGCGCGTCGCCTTTCCAGTCGGGGAAGAGATTGCCCGAATAGAACAGGAAGTCGCCCGGCGCGATCACCGGGGTCCAGTAGATCGCGGGCTTGGTGAAGCCGTCATCGGCGCTGTGATCGGGGATGTGCGAGCCGTCGTAATTGTCGCCGTTGGAGCGGACCGGCCAGCCGTAATTGTTGCCGCGTTCCACGAGGTTCAGCTCGTCGCCCCCGGCAGGCCCGTGCTCCAGATCCCACAAGCGGCCCGCGCCGTCGAATTGCAGGCCGAGCACGTTGCGGTGGCCGTAGGACCAGATCTGGTCGCTGGGCGAGCCCTTGTCCGCAAACGGATTGCCCGCCGCAGCGCTGCCATCGAGATTGAGGCGCACCACCGTGCCGAGCGTGTTCGAGGTATCCTGCGCAGGCTCGCCCTTCTGCCGTTCCCCGCTGGAGACGAACAGGTATTTCTCGTCGGGGCTGAAGGCGATGCGGTGCGAGAAGTGGCCGCGACCGGTCACCTTGGGCGCCTGCCGCCAGATCACATTCAGGCCTTCGATCTTGCACGTATCGGCATCGCCGCACACCAGCTTGCCGCGTCCGACCACCGCGCCGCGCGTGTTGTTATCGCCCGCCTCGACCCAGCTGAGATAGATCGTGCGCGTGCCAATGGTGTCGGCCGCCTCGCTGTCGAGGAAGGCGACATCGCCGAGGCCGCCCTGGCCGCCGTAGTCGACCTTTGGCCCGCCGGTGACGGGCATCGTGCGCCCCGTGTTCGTGTCGACCGCCTTGATCGTCCCCGTCTGCTCGGTCACCACCATCGTCGCGGTTCCGGGCACGAAGGCTGCCGCCCATGGCTCGTCGAAACTGGCGATGTCGTGCACCGCGAAGGGGCCGACCGTCTCGTCCGCGGCGGGGGATGCGCTCGCGGTCGAAGAGGCGGCGCGCGGCGCGTTCTCCCCGGTCGAGGCGCTGCCGCAGCTTGAGGCGGCAAGCGCCACGCTGATAGACAGGGCGGTGCACATCAGGCGGTTCTTGGTCATGCTGGCAGCTATTCCCTTTGCAGATTTCGCGCATCAGTGCCCGCCGGGCGCGCTGATCGTCGGCGTGGACGAGGCGGGCCGCGGGCCGCTTGCCGGGCCGGTTGTGGCCTCGGCGGTGGCGCTGTGCAAGCCGCGCCCGGGCGGGCTCGACGATTCCAAAAAGCTTTGCGCGAACAAGCGTTCCACGCTCGACCTGCAAGTGCGCAGCCGCTGTGCATGGAGCGTCGCGGTGATCGAGCCTGCCGAGATCGACCGGCTCAACATCTTCGGCGCGACCATGCACGCGATGACGCTCGCGGTGGCACGGGTGGCGGAGACGATGGGCCGCGCGCCCGACATGGTGCTGGTCGACGGCAACCTGACCCCCTCGGGCCGGTGCGAAGGCTGGTGCTGGCCCGCGCGCGCGATCGTGGGCGGCGATGCGAAGGAGCCCGCGATTTCCGCCGCCAGCATCGTCGCCAAGGAATGGCGCGACCGGCTGATGATCGCCGCCGCGGCCGAGCACCCGCATTATGGCTGGGAAAGAAACAAGGGATACGGGACCGCAGAGCATCTCGAAGCATTGAGAGAGCATGGGCCCTGCGCGCTGCACCGCCGCAGCTTCGCACCGGTCGCCCAGCACGAGATGCCATTGGAGATGCCCGCATGAGCGGTTTCACTTTCGACGATATTCCCGACCAGACCGGGCGCACCGCGCTCGTCACCGGGGCGAACACGGGGATCGGGTTCCACATCGCCGAGATGCTGGCGAAGAACGGCGCGCGCGTGCTGATGGGCTGCCGCGACCGCAGCCGGGCGGAAAGCGCGCGCGACGATCTGCTCGAACTGGCACCGGGCGCGAGCATCGAGATCGTCGAGCTCGATCTGGCCGACATGGCCTCCGTCCGCGCCGCTGCCGAGGGGATCGCCAGCCTCGACCTGCTGATCAACAATGCCGGGATCATGTGGGTGCCGCATGGCATCGGCACCGGCGGGGCGGAGCGGCACTTCGCGGTGAACCACCTCGGCCATTTCGCACTGGCCTCTCTGCTGCTGCCCAAGCTTGCCAAGGGCAAGGACCCGCGCGTCGTAGTCCAGTCGAGCATCGCGCACCGCCCGGCCTCGATCGATTTCGAGAACCTGTCGGGAGAGCACGACTACGCGCTCCAGAAATTTTACGGCCAGAGCAAGCTTGCCAACCTGATGTTCGCGCTGGAGCTGGACCGGCGGCTGCGCGCGGCGGGATCGCCGATCGCCAGCATCGCGTGCCACCCCGGCGTCGCCAAGACCGAGCTGACCCGACAGGTGACCTGGGCGAAGTGGCTCATGCCGATCGCCACGCCGCTGCTCAACACCGCGAAGCAGGGCGCGCTGCCCGCTTTGCAGGCGGCGACCGATCCTGCGGCGGAAGGCGGCGACTATTACGGGCCCTATGGTTTCCGCGAAATTTCCGGCAGCACATCGGGCAGGGCGGTCGCCACCGCCACCGCGCGCGATCCGCTGCTCGCCGCGCGCCTGTGGGAGATTTCGAAGGACATGACGGGCGTCGATCCGGGCCTGAAACCCGCGACGTGATCCTGCCCGCGCCGGGGCCAGGCAAGCGGCACAGGCTCAGTCCAGCATCCGCCGCGCTTCCTCGGTGATCGTCGTTGCGATCTGGCGATAGGCGTCGGCCAGCACGCTGCCCTTGCGCCACACCGCCGCGATCGATCTGTGCGCCTTCCAGTCGGGAATATCGAACCGGCGCACCATGTGTTCGCCGCCGCTTTCGGACCGCAGGTAGGTTTCGGGCAGGATGGCGAGGCCGAGGCCCGATCCTGCCATCTGCTGCAACCCGTCGAGGCTGGTACCCTCGTAATCGCGCAGCTCTTTCGTGCCGATCCGCTCGCAGATGTCGCGCACCTGCCGGGCATAGTGATGGCGGCGGTCGAGCGTCAGCACATCCATTCCCCTGAAATCCGCGATGGAGAGCGCCTCTCGCGCGTGGAACGGGTGGTCGGTCGGCCCGACCAGCAGCAGCGGTTCGCGAAACAGCGGTTCGACGGTCAGGCGCGGGTCGTCGATCGGCAGCGGCGCGAGCAACATGTCGATGTCCCCGTTGGCAAGCGCCTGCGCATGATCGTCGGGAATCCCCTCGCGTACATGCAGCCTCAGGTCGGGGTGCGCGCCGTGCAGCCGCATGACCACCTGCGGCATCAGATAGGGGCCCAGCGTGGGCGTCACGCCGAAGCGGATCGTGCCCACCAGCAGGCCCCCGACGCGCGAGGCGAGGCGCTGGATATCCGACACCTCGTTCAGAATACCGCGCGCGCGGCTCGCGATCTCCCGCCCGACCGGCGTCAGCGCGACCGGCTGCCCGCGTTCGACGAGTTCCGCCCCGAGCAATTTCTCCAGCTTGCGCAGCTGGTGGCTCAGCGTCGGCTGGGTAACGTGCAGGCTCTGCGCCGCGCGGCCGAAATGCCGTTCCTCCTGGATCGCGACGAGGTAGCGCAGTTGCTTGAGCGTGAGGGCCATAGAAAAAATCTATTGAAACGACGCCTCCCTTTCAATTGGATTCATCGCCGCACCGTTGCGATATCCGGTCTCGTACCGACCGAAAGGAGACGACCATGCAGGGCCACCTCGACAAACTTCGCAAGGCACACCGCGACCTCAACCGCGCGATCGACACGACCCGCGCGCCGGAGCGTCAGGAAGACGTGAAGCAGCTCAAGAAGAAGCGGCTCGCGCTCAAGGATCGCATCGCGGATATCGGCACCCCCCGATCCCCCCGCCGCGTGTGATCCTGACCCCCGCCGCGCAGGGCGCACCTCCCCGCGTCCTGCGCGGCGCTTGTATCGCCAGCTATCGCCTGTCAGACAGGCCTTTAGAAAGATAACCCGGGGCCTTTCATGACCACCGAGCCGGTGCCTGCACCCAGACCTCCCGAAATCCTTGCCCGCGCAGGGCGATCGCTGCGCGACTTCCTGAAAGAGGAAAGCGCGGGCGGTATCGTGCTGATCGCCGCCGCCGCGATTGCCCTCATCTGGGCGAACAGCGCCTTCTCATCCTCCTATACCGCGATGCTCGATACCAAGGTGGCGGTGACCGTGGGCGGCGTCGGAGTGGCGAAATCCGCGTTGCTGTGGATCAACGACGGGCTGATGGCGCTATTCTTCCTGCTCGTGGGGCTGGAGGTGAAGCGAGAGGTGCTGATGGGCCAGCTGTCGAGCTGGCAGCAATCCTCGCTCCCGATCTTCGCGGCTATCGGCGGGATGGTCGCCCCGGCGCTGATCTTCGTGGCGATCAATCTGGGCCAGCCGGGCAACCTGCAGGGCTGGGCGATCCCCGCAGCGACCGATATCGCCTTCGCGCTCGGCGTGCTCGCGCTGCTCGGCAGCCGTGTGCCGGTTGCGCTCAAGGCGCTGCTGCTGGCGGTCGCGGTGATCGACGATATCGGCGCGATCGCAATCATCGCGGTGTTCTACACGCCGGGCGTCGACATCGCGATGCTGGCCGCGGCCGCCGCCGTGCTCGCCGTGCTGGCGGTGTTCGGCTGGATGCGCGTCGGCTCGTCCATCCCTTACGTAATCCTCGGCATTGCGCTGTGGTTCTTCGTGCTCAAGTCGGGCGTCCACGCCACGCTTGCCGGGGTCGCGCTGGCGATGTGCATCCCGGTGACCGACCGCCACGGCCACGCCAAGCTGGAGCATATGGAACACGCGCTCCACCCGTGGGTCGCCTTCCTCGTCGTGCCGATCTTCGCGATCGCCAATGCGGGCGTCTCGTTCGAAGGCATGGAGCCTGCCGCGCTGCTCGCGCCGCTGCCGCTCGGCATTGCGCTGGGCCTGCTGCTCGGCAAGCAGCTGGGTATTATGGGCCTCGCGTGGCTGGCGGTGAAGACGGGCATTGCGCGCCTGCCGCAGAACGTGGGCTGGGTGCAGGTCTGGGGCCTGTCGCTGATCGCGGGTATCGGCTTCACGATGAGCCTGTTTATCGGCAATCTCGCCTTCGCCGATCCTGCCGCGATCAATGCGGTCAAGCTGGGCGTGTTGTCCGGTTCGGTCCTTTCCGCGCTGTTTGGCGTCCTCATCCTCCTGCGGAGTAAACGCGCATGACCGGTTCGCTGATCCTTGTGGCCATTGGCCTGGCCGCGCTTGCCATCGGGGGCGAGCTGCTGGTGCGCGGCGCGGTGGGGATCGCACGCAAGCTGGGCCTCTCGACGCTGTTCACCGGCCTGGTGATCGTCGGCGCGGCAACCTCCATGCCGGAAATGGTCGCGAGCGTGCAGGCCGTGCTGAGCGGTTCGCCAGAGATCGCGTGGGGCAATATCGTCGGATCGAACATCGCCAATTCGCTGCTGATCCTGGGTGGCGCGGCGCTCATCATGCCGATCGTCATGGCGGGCATCGGGCGGCGCGACAGCGTTGTCGCGCTGCTGGTCACGCTGGTCGGGTGGGGCATCGCCGTGATGGGCTATGGCAACAATTACATCGGCGTCGGCCTGCTGGTGGCGCTGGTGGTCTACATCGTCTGGCGGTTCCGCCATCCGCCCAAGCAGGTCGAGGCGCAGGAGGAGGAGCACCCCGCACCCAATTTCCTGCTCTCGCTGGTGTTCTTTGCCGCCGGCGTCGCCGCGCTCGTCTTCGGGGGCGGCTGGCTGGTGACCGGCGCGATCGAGATCGCCAGCGAGATGGGCGTGAGCGAGACCGTGATCGGGCTGACCATCGTTGCGGTGGGCACATCGCTGCCCGAACTCGCCGCCTCCGTCGTCGCCGCATTTCGCGGTCACGCAGAGCTGGCGGTGGGCAATGTGCTGGGTTCCAACATCTTCAACATCCTGCTGATCGGCGGCGTCACGATGAGCATTTCGGGCAAGCCGCTGCCGGTCGAACTGCTCCAGTATGGCTGGCCGATCGCCGCCGCCTCGGCCTTGCTGCTGGTGCTGATGTGCCGCTTCCTGCCGCGCATCGGGCGGCTGTTCGGCCTGCTGATGCTGGGCGCTTTTGCAGCCAATACCGCGCTCGCTTTCGCCTGATTCCCTGCGCTTTACCCGGCGGTAACCGCACCCGTTTACCATAAAGGGCTTGACGCGGACTCGCTGAGGACTCATCGAGTCGCCCTGTGGATAACTAGGGCTGAGGGGGCAACGTACAGCATGTCGGTTGAAGTAATCGCGAAGTCGCGGGTGGCGGATCGCGTTCGCGCAAAGGCGCCAGCGCAGCCCGTGCCGGATCTCCCGCTCGGGCAGATCCTCGACGGCGATTGCGTCGAGCGTCTGCGCGAACTGCCCGACAACAGCATCGATCTCGTCTTCGCCGATCCGCCCTACAACCTGCAACTGGGCGGCGATCTCAACCGGCCCGACGGCAGCCATGTCGATGCCGTGACCAATGACTGGGATCGGTTCGACAGCTTCAAGACTTACGACGATTTTTCAAAGGCCTGGCTGGCAGAGTGCAGGCGGGTTCTGAAGCCCGATGGCGCGCTGTGGGTGATCGGCAGCTATCACAATATCTACCGCCTCGGCGCGACGCTGCAGGATCTGGGCTTCTGGATCCTCAACGACATCGTGTGGCGCAAGACCAACCCGATGCCCAACTTCCGCGGCACGCGCTTCACCAACGCGCACGAAACGCTGATCTGGGCGAGCCAGGGCGAAAAGGCGCGCTACCAGTTCAACTACCGCGCGATGAAGACGCTCAACGACGAGCTCCAGATGCGCAGCGACTGGACCTTCCCGATCTGCGCCGGGGGCGAGCGGCTGAAGGACGATACCGGCCACAAGGCGCACCCGACGCAAAAGCCCGAGGCGCTGCTGTATCGCGTGCTGCTCGCGACGACAGAGCGCGGCGACGTGGTGCTCGACCCGTTCTTCGGCACCGGCACCACCGGCGCGATCGCCAAGCGGCTGGGCCGCGAGTGGATCGGCTGCGAGCGAGAGGAAGCCTACCGCAAGGTCGCCCGCGCGCGGATCGAAAAGGAACTCCCGCTCGACGAAAGCGCGCTGACCACCATGCAGAGCAAGCGCACCGCGCCGCGCGTCGCCTTCGGCACGCTGGTGGAGGCGGGCTTCGTCAAGCCCGGCACGCAGGTGTTCGACAAGCAACGCCGCTGGATCGCGACGGTGCGTGCCGATGGCTCGCTGGTTTGCGACAAACTGATTGGATCGATCCACGGCGTCGGCAAAGACCTGCAAGACGCCCCCAGCTGCAACGGCTGGACCTTCTGGCACTTCGAGGACGAGGGGCTGGTCAAGCCACTCGACGCCGCGCGGCAGTTGTATCTGCTGGCGACGGAGGATTGAAACCCGCCGCAAGGGTGCAGTAATCGACCGCGCGCGGTAATTGCCAGCCCGGTAAACTCAGGGATAGCGGATGAGTTCGCTCCTTCTCGAAGAATGGTTTTTCACAGCCGGCTCCGCCGGATGGACGACCGTTCTTCCCGACGGATGCCGTGATGTGATCATGTGCCAACCAAGAGGCGCGGCACCCTTCGTTTTCGCGACCGAGCTAGATGATATTCCCCGACGCGTCGCGGTGGAGCCCGGTGACAGGTTTGTCGGCTTTCGTCTCCAGCCCGGCGTCGCTGTGAAGGGGAACCTGTCGTGCGTGGCACCACGTGACAGTGCCGGGGAAATGGATTGGGCGGTGCTTCAGGAAGCTCTGGTGGAGTGTCCCCAGATTCACGATGCACTCACCGCCCTGAAATATGCCGCCAGCACATTCGAGGCGGCGCGAAGGGCAGGTGTTTCCGCCCGCACCTTGCAGCGCCTCGTTGTCACCGGCACGGGGCGAGCTCCATCGTGGTGGCGGCAGCTTGCGCGTGTGCGCAAATCAGCTGCATCGCTGGCAGCCAAGGACGCAACACAGGTCGAGCTTGCCGATGCTGCAATCGATGCAGGCTTTTCCGATCAAGCGCACATGACGCGGGAGTTTCGCCGATGGCTGGGCGTCACCCCCGGTCAGGTCCGGCGCGGTTTGCCGGTTGCAGACGTTATCCGGGCTAAAGGATATCAATAGGCCTCCGCGCGCAGCCTCGAGAGTCAATTGTCGGGGGCTTGCACCGGGGAGCAGATTTCCACGAGATAGCCGTTGGGGTCTGCGACATATGCGGTCGTCTGTCCCCAAGGCTCAGCCCGGACGCCCTGCTTCACGATCGCTCCGGCGCTCTGTGCCTTTTCCAACATGCCCGCGACATCGTCGGTCTCGAATGCAATCTCGAAAACGGGCGCGTCCGGATCGGCCCTCGCCGGACTTTTGCCAAGCTGGCGCATCAACGCGACAGACGAGAATGCGAGCTTGGTCTCTCCGGTAACCAGCTCTCCATAATCGCCGCTTTCGTGCAGCATCCCGCGCTCAAGCCCGAAGGCGCGTTCGTAAAACGACAGCGTCTGCTCGACATTCTCGACATACATGATCGTGTAGCGAAGGATCATCGGTTACTCCCTGTGGTAAGTGATCACGCACCAGATGGAGGGAAGGCGCAGCTTGGTCTTGAACAAATGCGCCAGAAGCCAGGAGATTTTGCGCATGCCGGTCGAACTCTGTTGGGGTGGCAGCTCACTCGGACAAGAGCTGTCCTACCGGCAGATAGGCAGCTAGCATGTTGGGTATGGCAAGAATGATGATCTCTTCCCGCTGCTCGCCCCGACTTCCTGGTGCGCGCGACCGCAAATCGAGGATGTGTCGTCCTGCGACATTTGGTGAGTATTCTCTCGCTTATTTATCAATGACTTCACCTGACGGCTTGCAGGGTGACACCAGGGTGACACCTGTCACCCGTGTCGCCGCCGCTCCAGCGGGGCGCGGCGCATGAGCGAGAGCATCTACATCCGCCCGATCGGCTTCGCGCCGGGTCCGCAGAGCGAGGAGGGGGATGCGGTCCGCCTTGCCGGGGGGCTCGTCTATGCCAGCCGTTTTGCGGTGGTCCTGCGGCGCGATGGGCGCACCGTCGAACGCTGGCGCGCTTCTCCCGACACCATCGCGCAGGTGCTTGGGCAACTGCCAGACAGCGTCGGTGCGGAGGCGGAGGCGCAGTGGAGCAATCTTCGCAAGGCGCACTCGCCGCTGGAACTGGGCGCGCGCACGATCCGGCTCGACCAGCCGCAGGTCATGGGCATTCTCAACGTCACGCCCGACAGCTTCTCCGACGGGGGCAGGCATGTTGGCGATCCGGCGGGCACGCGTGAGGCCATCGGCGCGATGGTCGAGGCGGGGGCGGCGCTGGTCGATATCGGCGGCGAGAGCACGCGGCCCGGCGCCGAAGCCGTGTGGGAGGAAGAGGAAATCCGCCGCGTGGTGCCCGCAGTGGAGGCTGCTGCCAGCATGGGCGCGGCAGTGAGCATCGACACGCGCCGCGCGGGCACGATGGAGGCGGCGCTGCGCGCGGGGGCGAGCATCGTCAACGATGTCTCCGCGCTGCGCTACGACCCGCGCTCGGCCGAACTCGTCGCGAAGAGCGGCTGCCCGGTGGTGCTGATGCACGCGCCGGGATCGGGCAACGACCTGCATGAGGGCGGCACCTACGAAAGCGTGGTGTTCGACGTTTTCGACGCGTTGCGCGAACGGCGCGATGCGGCGGTCGCGGCGGGGATCGCGCGCGAGAAAATCCTGCTCGATCCGGGGCTCGGCTTCGGCAAGTCGCTCGCAGACAACCTCGCGCTGATCAACGGCCTGCCGCTGTTCCACGCGCTCGGCCACCCGATCCTGTTCGGCGCGAGCCGCAAGCGGATGATCGGCGCGCTGAGCAAGGAGGCGGCGGCGGATGCGCGATTGGGCGGGAGCATCGCGCTCGCGATCAAGGCGATGGATGCGGGCGCGCAGCTTCTGCGCGTGCACGACGTTCCCGAAACCGTGCAGGCGCGCGATGTGTGGCGCGGACTGCGCGATGCGGCGCTGACCGACTTCGGCGATCTGCCCGGTTAGGCGGCGTTAGAGCGTGTAGCCGCCGTCGCTGGTCAGCACGGTGCCGGTGACGTTGGCGGCGGCGTCCGACAGGAGATAGCCGATGTCGCCCGCCAGTTCGTCCGCCGTGGCGAAGCGGCCCCGCGGGGTGGTCTTGCCCATCTGCGCAATCACCGCCTCGCGCCCGTGCTCGGCGAACTGGGCCTCGTTGTCGGGCGAGTTCCAGATCGCGGTGTCGACGCCGCCGGGCGCGATGGCGTTGACGCGGATGCCGTGCGCTGCGTTCTCGCCCGCCGCGATCCGCGCCATGTGCGCGACCGCCGCCTTGGAGACGCCATAGGCGCCGATGCCCGGAATGGGCTTGAGCCCGGTGATGGAGGCGGTGACGACCGCGCTGCCGCCACCCGATTTGCGCATCGCGCGCAGCGCGGTGGAGAGAGTGAGGAAGGCCCCATCGAGGTTGATTGCCATCACCCGCCGCCACTCGGCAAAGTCGAGCTCGGCGATCTGCCCACCAGCGCCGATGCCTGCGTTGACCACCGCGTGGTCGAGCCGGTCGAGCTTCGGCTCGAGGGCTTGCCAGAACGCCTCGTCGGCCACGTCGGCTGCGTGTGTGTCGACCTCGCACGAAAGGTCGAGCTTGCCCAGGCCATCGCCATCGAGGTCGATCAGAACCAGCCTGGCGATGCCCTGCCGGTCGAGCCAGCGGGCGGTTGCGGCACCGATGCCGGAAGCTGCGCCGGTGATCAGCGCGGTGCGGTTCGTGAAGTCGTATCCCTCGGTCATGCCGTGGGGCTTAGCGGGTTACGCCGCGTTGTCGATCCCGAGATCGGAGAGCTTGCGGTAAAGCGTCGAGCGCCCGATGCCGAGCCGCCGCGCGACTTCGGTCATGCGTCCGCGATAGTGCCCGATGGCGAGGCGGATCACGTCGGCTTCGATCTCTTCGAGCGGGCGCAGGTTGCCGTCGTCGGTATAGAGCATCACGCCGACCGCTTCCTGCGCGAGCTGGCCGCTGCCGGCGGTGTCGCCGATCAGTTCGGAAAGCTGCGGGAAGTCGCTCGCGGTGAGCATTTCGGCCTCGCAGAACACCGCCGCGCGGAAGAGCACGGCCTGCAATTGGCGCACATTGCCCGGCCAGTCGTAGGCGCACAGCAGGTGGAGGGCACTGTCGGCGAGGCTGAGATGGCGCAGCCCCGGCTGCTCGCCAATGCGGGCGAGGAAGTGGCGTGCGAGCGCAGGAATGTCGCCCGCACGCTCGCGCAAGGGAGGCAGGGTAATGCGCGTCGCGGAGATCGCCGCGAGCAGGTCCTGATCGAACTCGCCTTTGGCCGCGAGTTGCGAGAGCGGGTGGTTGCTCGCCGAAAGCAGGCGGGTGTCGATGCGAAAACCGTGCTTCGCGCCGATCGGGCGAACGATGCCTTCGTTCAGCGTCGCCGCGAGCCGGGCCTGCTGGTCGGGCGAGAGGCGGTCGATCTCGTCGAGCACCAGCGTGCCCGTGTCGCAATGCTGGAGCGCGCCCATCTGGTTCTCGAACGCGCCCGCGAAGGCGCCTTTCTCGTGCCCGAACAGCGCAGATTCGATCGAATTGGCGGAAACCCCCGCCACGTTGACGAGGCGGAACGGTGCGCGGGCGCGCGGGCTGGTCGCGTGGATCGCGCGCAGCAGCATCTCCTTGCCGGTGCCGCTTTCGCCCTCGATCAGCACGTGGCTGTGCGCGCGGGCGGCCTTGGCGGCACGGGCGAGCGCGATGCGAAACGCGGGGTCGGTGCCGATCATCGCGTCGAAATCGAGCACGGCTGGCATCTTCTCGGTCAGCGGTTGCAGCTCGTTGCGCGGCGCTTCGACGCGGGTGGCGCTGCGCAGCGCGCGCATCAGCCGCTCGGGCGCGACGGGCTTGATCAGGTAGTCGGTCGCACCGGCGCGCATCGCTTCGACCGCGAGCAGCGGGCTGGCGCTGGTGGTGAGCATCAGGATCGGCAGCGCGGGGCGGCGCTGCTTGAGTTCGGCGATCAGTTCGCACGCGGCATCGCCGGGCACCCACTGGTCGAGGATGATGGCGGACAATTGCATGCCCTGCCGCGTGCCGAGCGTCGCAATCGCGGTCTCGGCGTCGTTCACCACGACGGTGCGCCAGCCTTCGCGCGCAGCGAGCGCGGTGACAAGGCGGCTCTGGGCCGGCTCGTCATCGATCAGCATCAGCAAACGTTCGTCTTGTTCGGCCATGATTCCCCGCCAACGGACCGCACGGGAACCGTCCCATTGCGGTGCAGGCGGTTGCTCTACCCCACGCCGGTAAAGACCAGATTAAGGACAAGTCAGGCGCGGTGCGGGGGAAGCGGGCGCAGCAATGGCTTGAGAATGCCGGGGCGCGCGGATAGACCGCATGCGCAACCAGAGCCTCAACCGGAGAATCTACTCGTCATGGCCACCCAGAACGACGCCCCTTCCAAGGACATGGAAAAGGCGCGCCACACTTACGAGCGCTTCATGGGCACGCTCAAATGGGCGATTCCCGTCATCATCGTGATCGTCTTCATCGTCGTCTCGCTGATTTCGTCCTGAACCGATGAAGATCGCGGTTCTCAAGGAGCGGGCAGCAGGTGAAACCCGGGTCGCACTGACGCCCGAGACCGCGAAGAAGTTCATCGCGCTCGGCGCGGAAGTCGCGGTGGAAGCGGGCGCGGGCGAACATGCCTCGGTCGCCGACGCGGCTTATACGGATGCCGGGGCGAGCGTCGGCACGGCAGAGCAGGCGGTGAAGGATGCGGGCATCGTGCTCGGCATTCAGGCACCCGATCTGGCGCTGCTGACGGGCGCGAAGTCCGGTGCGAAGGTCGCTGCGCTGTTCGATCCGTTCCGCGATCGCGAACGGGTCGATGCCTATGCCAAGGCCGGGCTGGAAGCTCTCAGCATGGAATTCATGCCGCGCATCACGCGTGCTCAGAGCATGGATGTGCTCTCCAGCCAGTCCAACCTGTCGGGCTACAAGGCGGTGATGGCGGCGGCGAACCAGTATGGTCGCGCCTTCCCGATGATGATGACCGCGGCGGGCACGGTGCAGGCTGCGCGCGTCTTCGTGATGGGCGTCGGCGTTGCGGGCCTCCAGGCGATCGCCACGGCCAAGCGGCTGGGCGCGCAGGTTTCGGCCACCGATGTCCGCTCCGCCACGCGCGAGCAGATCGAATCGCTCGGCGCCAAGGCGATCTTCGTCGCCGAAGGCGGGATCGAGGGCGAGGGCAGCGGCGGCTATGCCAGCGAAATGAGCGACGAATACAAGGCCGCGCAGGCGCAGCTGGTTTCGGAGCACATCGCCAAGCAGGATATCGTCATCACCACCGCGCTGATTCCGGGCCGGCCTGCGCCGCGCCTGGTCAGCGACGAGCAGATCGCCAGCATGAAGCCGGGCAGCGTGATCTACGACATTGCTGTACCGCAAGGGGGCAATGTCGAAGGCGCAGTGGCGGACCAGATCGTTACCCGCCATGGTGTGACGATCATGGGTTACGCCAACACGCCCGCGCATCTGGCACCCGATGCGAGTGCGCTGTTCGCGCGCAACCTGTACAACTTCCTCTCCGCGTTCTGGGACGCGGAGGCGGGCGAGCCGGTCCTCGACGAGGAAATCGGCGATGCGGTGCGGCTGACCAAGGGAGGCGAAGTGGTCAACGCGCGGCTGAATGAGGGGTAAGGCCGGATGGGGATTATCAATCAGACGCAGACCACGCCGCAGGGTTTCGTGGACAACCACGGCCATGCGCTGGTCGAAGGCGAGGAAGTCTACTTCGCCTTCCGCACGATTCGCGACTGGATCGCGTTCACCGACTGGCGGCTGATCTATGTCGACGTGCAGGGGATTCTCGGCACGAAGAAGGAATACCTCACCGTCCCCTACCGCTCGATCACCGCGTTTTCGATCACCAGCGCTGGCACGATCGATATCGACGCGGAAATCGCCGTGTTCCTCTCAGGCCATCCGCCGATCGAGTTCAAGGTCGGCAAGTTCACCAATACCGAGGCTTTGCAGAAGCTGCTCGCCTCGCGGATGAACGTGCTTTAGCATTTCCCGCATAAAAGGCGTGTTTTTGCGCGCCAAGCCCATCGACAGCGCGGGTGCGCCTTGCAATAAGCCCCTCAATTCGTTTTCGCCGAGGGGGGCACATGCGACGCAATATTGCCGGATCGACCCTTGCTCTCGCAATGATATTCGCGGGACACCCTGTTTCCGCGCAGGACGCAGGCACCGCCGGGCAGGGTACGGACCAGTCGTCTCCTGTCGCCGAACTGCTCGACATGATGAGAGGGTTGCCCGACCTTCGACCCGAATTCGACACCAGCCAGCCGGTGGTGGGCTTCGGCTTTCAGATCGTGGACGGTGATGTCCGCATCGCCCGGGTTCTCGAAGGATCGGCGGCACAGGCCGCGGGATTGCAGGTCGGCATGATCGTCGACCGCATCAACGGCGCGCGCCTTTCCGGCTTCACGCTGGAAGAGATCGCCAAGCTGATCGCCGCAATCGACGGCGAACTGACCTTCGACATCCGCGACACCGGCGACGTCAAACTGCGCAAGGCGCCAATCGAACAGCAAGGGAGCTGAGAACAACAGCCATGGACTTCATTTCCGTCCTGTCGATCTTCGTGCTGGCGTGTTTCGTCGGCTATTACGTGGTGTGGTCTGTCACACCCGCGCTGCACACGCCGCTGATGGCGGTGACCAACGCGATTTCCTCGGTCATTATCGTCGGTGCGCTGATTGCCAGCGCCGAAGCGGGTAGCGACATTGCCAAGTGGCTCGGCCTTGCGGCGGTGGTGCTTGCCAGCATCAACATCTTCGGCGGCTTCGCCGTGACCGAGCGAATGCTCGCGATGTACAAGAAGAAGGAGAAGTGAGCATGACTTTTCCTCTCGCCACCCCTCAACCAAGCTCCGGTAGCGGGCAGGCCCGCAACCTCCACTATCCTTCTCCCCAGGGGAGAAGGACGCGCAGGCTTGGCAGCTTGCTGCCTAGCCAAAGCTGGATGAGGGGAGATGCCGCAAGCGGATCCTCCTTGCACATGACGGGAGGCGCAGCATGAGCCTTCCTCGCGACGTAGAGCCGCTGGCCGTGCCGCCGGGGTCCGATTACGGGGTGAGCCACGCGGTCGAGACCGCTGCCGCCCATGGCCCGACCAACCCGTGGGTTGCGCTCGCCTATCTGGTGGCGGGGGTGTTCTTCATCCTTGCGCTGCGCGGGCTTTCCAGCCCCGCGACCAGCCGTGCGGGCAACCGTAACGGGATGATCGGGATGCTGATCGCGGTGGTCACCGTGATCGTCACCCACGATATTGCGAACATTGTCGAGATCCTGATCGCCATCGCGATCGGCGGGCTGATCGGCTTCACCATCGCGCGCAAGATCGCGATGACGCAGATGCCCGAGCTGGTGGCCGGTTTCCACAGCCTCGTCGGCCTGGCCGCCGTGCTGGTCGGCCTTGCGGCGTGGATGAACCCCGGCGCGTTCGGGATTCTCGATGCCGAGGGCCAGATCCTGACCGTCAGCCGGATCGAGCTGGGGCTGGGCATCGCCATCGGTGCGATCACCTTCAGCGGATCGGTGATTGCCTTCCTCAAGCTTTCGGGCCGGATGGGCGGATCGGCGATCCTGCTGCCCGCACGCCATGTCATCAATCTGGGCACGCTCGCCGCGATTTTCGCGCTGATCGCCGCCTATGCCATGTCCGCCACGGCGGGGCCGGGCGAGGGCTGGATGATCGTCGCCATTGCCGCGCTGGCATTTGCGATCGGCTTCCTGCTGATCATCCCGATCGGCGGTGCGGACATGCCGGTCGTGGTGTCGATGCTGAACAGCTACTCTGGCTGGGCCGCCGCGGCGATGGGCTTCACGCTGGGCAACACCGCGATGATCATCACCGGCGCGCTGGTTGGCAGCTCGGGTGCGATCCTCAGCTACATCATGTGCAAGGCGATGAACCGCAGCTTCATCAGCGTGATCGCGGGCGGCTTCGGCGCGGATGCGAGCGCAGGTGGCGGCGAGGCGCGCGAACAGCGCCCCTACAAGCAGGGCAGCGCCGACGATGCGGCCTTCATGCTCGAACAGGCGGAAAGGGTCATCATCATCCCGGGCTACGGCATGGCGGTGGCGCAGGCGCAGCACGCGCTGCGCGAGATGGGCGACGTGCTGAAGAGCAAGGGCGTGGACGTGAAATACGCGATCCACCCGGTCGCGGGCCGCATGCCCGGCCACATGAACGTGCTGCTCGCCGAAGCGAACGTTCCCTATGACGAGGTGTTCGAGCTGGAGGATATCAACTCCGAGTTCGCGCAGGCGGACATCGCCTTCATCATCGGCGCGAATGACGTTGTGAACCCGGCGGCGAAGACCGACAAATCCTCGCCCATCTACGGAATGCCCGTGTTCGACGTGGACAAGGCCAAGCAGGTCTTCTTCATCAAGCGTTCGATGGGCGGCGTGGGCTATGCGGGCGTCGATAACGATGTGTTCTACATGAACCAGACGACCATGCTGCTCGCCGACGCGAAGAAGATGGTCGAGGAAATCGTCAAGGCGCTCGACTAGCATGGGCCGCTTCCTGCTGATCCTGATCCTCCTCGCGGTGCTCGGCGTGGGCGCGTGGCTCTATTGGGGCGGCGGAATGCAGGTGGTGACCGAGCGCAGCGTCAAGATCGCGCTGGTCGAGGCGGGCGTGCCCGAGAAACAGGCCGAGTGCATGGCCCCGCGCATGACCGAGCGGCTGACCCCCGAACAGCTGCGCAAGCTGGAGCGTGTCGCGCCCGAAGAGGGCGAGGCCGCTCTGCCGCGCGACGCGGGCGAGGCGCTGGCGCGTATTCGCCGGGTCGACGATCCACAGGCGGTCGAGGTGACGATCCGCGCCGCTGCCGCCTGCACCTTCGGCGGGATCTTCGAAAAGCTGTAGGCCCTTGTCTTCGCTCGATTGCGTGGCACTATGCAACGCAAAAGGGAGAGAGACATGATCCGCACGCTTATGGTCGCCACCGCGCTGGCCACTCTGGCTTCGCCCGCCTTTGCCGAAACCATCACCGTCGCGCCCGGCGATGGCGCGCAGGACCGGTTGCAGGAAGCGCTGATCCTCGCCGAACCGGGCGATGAGATCGTGCTGGAGGCCGGTCGCTTCGAACTGACCGACGGCCTCAGCCTCGATGCCGACGGCGTGACGGTGCGCGGTGCCGGGATGCACGCGAGCGTGCTCGATTTCACCGGGCAACGCGGCGCGGGCGAGGGGCTGCTCGTCACCAGCGACGGCGTGACCTTGCGCGACTTCGCGGTCGAGAACCCGCAGGGCGACGGGATCAAGTCGAAGGGCGCGGACGACATCGTCTATCAGCGAATCCGCGTCACCTGGACCAACGGCCCCGCCGCCACCAACGGCGCTTACGGCATCTACCCGGTCGAAAGCACCGGCGTGCTGGTCGACGCGTGCGAGGTATCGGGCGCGTCCGACGCCGGCATCTATGTCGGCCAGTCGAGCAAGATCACCGTGCGCAACTCCACCGCGCGCTCCAACGTCGCCGGGATCGAGATCGAGAACAGCCGCAAGGCGATCGTCGAGCGCAATTTCGTGACCGAGAATACGGGAGGCATCCTGATATTCGACCTGCCCGGCCTGCCGGTGAAGAACGGCGGCGAGGTGCTGGTGCGCAACAATCTGGTTACGAACAACACCACCGCCAACTTCGCGCCAGAGGGCAATATCGTCGCCAGCGTGCGGCGCGGCACGGGCATCATGGTGATGGCCAACGATACCGTGTGGGTCGGCCAGAACGTCATCTATGACAATCCGACCGCACCAATCATGGTGATCGCCTATCCGATGGCCTTCGACGATCCCGGGTATAACCCGTACCCGCGCGAGATCTCGATCGACTGGAACGAGACCGATGAGGGCGGCACCGATCCGCAATTCGAAGGCGCGGAGCAGTTGCTTGCCGCGTTCGGCGGCGTGCTGCCCCCGGTCATGTGGGACGGTCTGGAAGATCCGGAAATGACCACGCTGATGGTGCACCCCGACATGAAGGGCTGGTCGGTCAACCTGCCAGAACAGGGCAAGGGTATCGAATCCGCCAATCCGGGGCCGCTCGATGTGGGCGCAATCGGGCAGCCGATCAGCATCGAAGGCTGGGGCGCGCCGGATGAACTGGAAGCACGCCTCAAGTGATCCGGCGGTTCGGCATTCTTGCGGCGGCAGCCGCAGCGCTCGCCGTGAGCGTCGGGGTGCAGGCGACGCCACCCCCGGTGGTGCACGACTGGGTAATCCAGTCGGACGCGATCCCCAAGAAGCTCTCCGAATTCGGGTTCTTTCAGGATTGGCGCGGGCGTGTGCCTTCGATGGATGTCGTTCCCTACCGCCTGAATACGCCGCTTTATTCCGACGGCGCGACCAAGCTGCGCTACGTGTATGTGCCCGACACTGCGGTGGCCAAGGCCGATGGGCCGAGGCTGCTGGAGCTGCCGGTCGGCTCGGCGCTGATCAAGACCTTCGCTTTCGAAGAGGGTGACGAGCTGCGCTTCATCGAAACGCGCGTGCTGATGCATCGCGCCGATGGGTGGGTCGCACTGCCTTACGTGTGGAACGAGGAGCAGACCGAGGCGACCCTCGCGCTGGCAGGCAAGCGGGTGCCGGTGACCACGCCCTATGGCGAGCAGATCAGCTACCGCGTGCCGAACAAGAACCAGTGCAAGGAATGCCACGGGCTCAACGGCGCGGTGACGCCGATCGGGCCCAAGGCGCGCAACATGTCCGCCGCATGGCTGAAGAGCTTCCTTGGCGAAGTCCCCGAGGGGGCAGACACGCTGCCGATGTGGGAAGATCGCGATACCGCGGACGCCGCCGCTGCGGCGCGCGCCTATCTCGACGTCAACTGCGCGCATTGCCACCGGCAAGGCGCAACCGCGTCCAATTCCGGGCTCGATCTCAGGTGGGAAAACGACGATCCGCACGCCTTCGGCATCATGAAACGCCCGGTCGCGGCGGGGCGCGGCTCGGGCGATCTGAAGTTCGACATCGTGCCGGGCGACCCGGAAGCCTCGATCCTCGTCTATCGCATGGCGAGCGACGAGCCGGGGGTCGCCATGCCCGAACTGGGCAAGGGCACGGTGCATAAGGAGGGCGTCGACGTGGTCGAACGCTGGATTGCAGGAATGCCCGGCCAGTGAAGTGGCTTTTGCGCATCCTCCTGCTGATCGTCGCGCTGCTGGTTGTCGCGTTCCTGATCTTCCGGACGCCCGATACCGATCCGGCGGAAATGCACGCCAAGTATGGCGGTGCGCCGTCGCAATTCGTCGATATCGGCGATGGTTTGACCGTGCACTTGCGCGACGAGGGCCCCAGGGATGCGCCCGCGATCATCCTGCTGCACGGCTCCAACGCCGATCTGCACACCTGGCAGCCATGGGTCGACGCGCTGAAGACCCGCTATCGCGTGATCCGCTTCGATCAGATCGGTCACGGTCTGACCGGGCCCGACCCGGATAACGACTATTCGACGCGGAATTTCGTCTCCGTTGTCGACAAGGTGGCAGACAAGCTTGGGGTTCAGTCCTTCGTGCTCGGCGGCAATTCGATGGGCGGCGGGCACGCGGTCGCCTACGCACTGGCGCATCCCGACCGGGTGCGCGCGCTGGTGCTGGTCGACGCGAGCGGCGCGCCGGTCACGAAGAAATCCAAGGGCAATATCGGCTTCACGCTCGCCCGCACGCCGGTGGTCAACCGGATCATGAACTATGTGACGCCGCGCAGCATGATCGAACAGAGCCTGCGCGAAACGGTCAGCAACGAGGCGATCGTGACCGATGCGATGATCGACCGCTATTGGGAATTGCTCCGCTATCCCGGCAATCGCGATGCGACGCGCCGCCGCTTTTCGGGCGAATGGAGCAGCTTCTCGCCGGAGGACCTGTCGCAGATAAAGGTGCCTGCGCTGGTGATATGGGGGGAGGAAGACCGGTTGATCCCCGTCGAATCGGGGTTGTGGTACGACAAGCACCTGCCCGACAGTCGGCTGGTCGTGTACGCCGATATCGGCCACTTGCCGCACGAGGAGGCCGCGGAGCAGTCCGCCGCCTACCTTCTGAAGTGGCTCGACGAGCAGGATTTCGCGCCCGCAGCAAATTGATCGGCAAAGCCTGGGCGCCGCTCTGGACGCGGCGCGCGCTTGATCGGTAAGGTCGGCGCGAAAAGCAGGATTCAAGGATCGATAATTTGCGCAAATTTGGCCTGATCGGTGGGATGAGCTGGGTCTCCACCGGCCTTTATTACAAGTGGATCAACCAGAGCGTGGCGAAGCGAGCCGGGCCGATGCGGTCGGCCCCGCTGCTGATCGAGAGCCTCGATTTCGCGGAACTCTATGGCCTGACCAAGGAGGACGAGTGGGATCATGCGGCGCAGATCCTGATCGATTCGGCGCAGCGGCTGGAAGCGGCAGGGGCGGAAGGCCTCGCGATCGCAGCCAATTCGATGCACCGGATATACGATCAGGTTGCCGAGGAGGTTGAGGTCCCGGTGCTGCACATCGCCGACGCGGTGGGCGCGAAGATGAAGGCGAAAGGCGCGGTCAACGCCGCGCTGATCGGCACGCGCAACGTGATGACCGAGAGCTTCTATCGCAAGAAGCTGGTCAGCCACGGGATCGACCTGCTGCCGCCCGACATGACCGACGTCGATCGCACCAACGAGATCATCTACGACGAGCTGATGCACGGCAAGGCGAGCCGCAATGCGGAGCGGTTCTTCCGCACGATGATCACCAACCTCGAACAGGATGGGGCCAAGGCGATCGTGCTCGCCTGCACCGAGCTGGACATGGTGATCGATGTCGATGCCAACGTGCTGCCGATCTTCGATTCGGCGCGCATCCACAGCGAGGCGGTGGTCGACTGGATGATGAGCGAGTAAGGGCAAGCCCGAAGGTTTTCGTTCCAGCAAAGGTGCATGTCGGGTGGAGAACAGCGCGGTAATCGAGCGGCCCCAGGATCGCTCCCACCTCGCGGCCGATCCGGCGCGCTCTCGCGGGCGCGAGTTTCCCGGGACGTCTGACGAATCGCGCGGCCCGCGCACCGCCTTCCAGCGCGACCGCGACCGGATCATCCATTCGATCTCGTTCCGGCGGCTGCGCAGCAAGACGCAGGTGTTCGTTGCTCCCGAGGGCGATCATTACCGCACGCGCCTGACGCACAGCCTCGAAGTCGCGCAGATCGGCCGCGTCATGGCACGCTCGCTGGGTCTGGACGAGGATCTGACCGAGGCGCTGTGTCTGGCGCACGATATCGGCCACCCGCCGTTCGGCCACGCGGGCGAGGATGCGCTCGACAATGCGCTGGCGGCCCACGGCGGGTTCGATCACAACGCGCAGACGCTGCGCACGCTGATGCGGCTCGACAGCCCCTATTGCACGCACGAGGGGCTGAACCTGAGCTGGGAAGTGCTCGAAGGTCTGGCCAAGCATAACGGCCCGGTTTCCGCGCCGCACTGGGCGCTGGCCGAGCTGGACGTGGCGTTCCCGCTCGATCTCGATGGCTGGCCCTCGCTCGAAGCGCAGATCGCGGCGGTGGCGGACGATATTGCCTACGACAACCACGATATCGACGATGGTCTGCGCGCAGGCTTCCTCGAACTCGACGACCTGCTGACGCTCGATTTCATCGCCGATCAGTGGCGCGCGGTGGAGCGGCGCTTCCCCAATGCGCCGCGCGACCGGCAACTGCGCGAGCTGGTGCGCGGGCAGATCGGGTGGATGGTCAACGATGTGCTGGCGCACACCCGCGCCGCCACGCGCGATATCGACAATCACGCGCAGATCGCGGCTGCCCCGCGCGCGCTCGCCACCTTCTCGCCCGCAATGCTCGCGGCGGAGCGGCGGCTGAAGGCATTCATGTACGCGCGGCTCTATTATCATCCCGAGCAGACCGAGACCGCCGCGAAAGCCAATACCGTTATTGCACAGCTCTGGCAGGCCTATTGCGAAGACCCGTCACAAATGGGATCGGAGTGGTTCGGGACGTTGCCTGCCGACGAGCCGCACCGAAGCCGCCATATCGCCGATTACATCGCGGGCATGACGGATCGGTTCGCGCTGGAGCGGGTGCGGGCTATATTTGGAGACGCACCGGGCGATCTCAGCAACGTATAAGTGGGGCCAATGAGCAGCCGATTTCGTGTGGCAATGGGTGGGGTGAGCGAGCCGATCGGGCTCGCCCTGATGGACCTTGCGCGCGACCAGCCGCAGATCCGCCTGGTCGCGCTGACGCTGGGCGAGGTCGAGATACCGCACGGCAGCCGGATGGAAGTGTTCATCGCCGATGCCGATCGCTGGTCGCGCGTGATGAAGGCGATGAAGCCCAAGGTGCTGATCGTCGGGCTGGGCCCCGCGCTCAACCTGGTGGGCAAGGACGACAGCGCGCTGCGCGCGATCGAGGAAGAGGAAGCGGTGGTCGAGATCGCCAAGACCGCGCGCTTTGCAGGGGTCGAGCGGTTGGTCGCGATCAGTGCCGAAGGCGCGGACCGCTGGTCGCGCGATCGGCATCTGAGCGCCAAGGGCAAGGCCGAGACCGAGCTTTCGCGGCTCGGCTTCAAGCGGCTCGATATCGTACGCCCGGGCCCGCTTGCGCAACGCAAGGGGAGCGACGGGGCGAAACGCTCGCGCATTTCCGCGCTGCGCGGTCGCGGCACCGATGTGGATACCGTGGCGCGCGCGCTCATGACGCTCAGCCTCAGGCGCACGCCGGGCAAGTTCACCCACGACGAGGAAGGGATCGAACGCGCCGCCGCGATGCTGTCGCGCGCACCGAGCGCGAAGGACGGATCACCTGCCGAGGGCGGCATCGACCTCGGCGGCCAGCAGCAGGCCCAACAGGGCTAGCGAAAGGAAAACGCGCGATGTGGCAGACCCTGTTCGACCTCACCAATGTGATCGCGCTGGTCGGTTGGGCGATGCTGATCCTGCTGCCGCGCCGCGAAGGCGTGATCCATGCGATCCTCTACGGCGCGATCGGCATTCTGTGCGCGTGCTACCTCGTGATGCTGGTCGCGCTGATTACCAATCTGGTCGATCCGATACCCGCGGCAGGGGCGCCGCCGCAGCCCGATTTCGAATATTCGGTGCAGGGCCTGATGGCGATGTTCCGCTCGCAAGGCGGAATCGTGGTCGGCTGGACGCATTACCTCGCGCTCGACATGCTCGCCGGGCTGTGGATCGCGCGCGATGCGGACAAGCAGGGCGCCTCGCGCCTGTTGCAAGTGCCCTATCTGCTGGCGACCTTCATGGCGGGGCCCGCCGGGCTGTTCGCATGGCTGGTGACGCGCCCCTTCGTGAGCGGAGCGCGCGATGGCGATGGTTGACAGCGACAGCGCGCAAGTCCGCTTTCCCCCGCCGCTGGTGGTGCTCGGTTCGCTGCTGCTGGGGCTGGCGGCGGACCGGGTGTTTGGTTTGCCAGCGATTGAGGTGGCGGTATTGCGCCCCGTCGGCGTGGTGATCGGTGCGCTCGGCGCTGTGCTGGTTGGCTCGGGCATCCTCGGTTTCGTGCGTGCGGGTACCAATCCGGAGCCGTGGAAGAAGGATACGGCCTTCGTGACCACGGGGCTTTATCGCTTCACCCGTAACCCGATGTATCTCGGGATGGTCGCGATCCAGCTGGGCATTGCGCTGTTTCTGCAAAGCATCGGCGGATTGGCGTCGGTTGCGCTCGCCATCGTGCTGGTCGACCGCTTCGTAATCGCGCGCGAGGAGCGGCATTTGCGGGCGTTCTTCGGGGAGCAATACTTCGCCTATTGCCAGCGCGTGCGCCGGTGGCTGTAGGCATGGCGATGCGCGAGAGCCCCGCCGCGCAGCGCAATCGCGCGCCGATTGCCGATGTGCTGGCGGACGAGTTGCCGCATGGCGGGCGTGTGCTCGAAATCGCGAGCGGCACGGGCGAGCATGTGGTTCATTTTGCCGCGCGCTTCCCCAATTTCCAGTGGCTTCCGAGCGATCCGCAGGAAGAAGCGCTGGCTTCGATTGCGGCGTATCGGGAAGCTGCCGGGCTGGGAAACATCATGCCCCCGGCCACCCTGGACGCTGCGGCACCGCAGTGGCCGCTCGATGCGGCGGATGCGATCGTGTGCATCAACATGGTGCATATCAGCCCGTGGCAAGCGACCGAGGGGCTGTTCGCTGGCGCGGCGCGGTTGCTGCCGCCGCATGATGGGCCGCTGGTGCTATACGGGCCTTACCTGGAAGAGGGTGTGGAGACCGCGCCTTCCAATTTGGCGTTCGACGAAAGCCTGAAGGCGCGCGATCCGCGCTGGGGTCTGCGCGATCTGGAGCAGGTTGACGAACTGGCTACGCGTAACGGGTTCACGCGAACGCGGCGGGTTGCGATGCCCGCCAATAATCTGGTGCTGGTCTATCGCAAAAGGTGAGGGGGCAGGGGGCCTTTGCCGCTCCTGCCCGCTCTCCGGCAATCCTAGTCGATCGCGTCCTGACCGGCTTCGCCGACCGATTCGATATCCTTGCCGACACCCTTCACGGTGGCGCAGGCGGTTGCGGTAAGGCCGAGAGCGGCGACGCCGACGGCGAGGGCAATCTTGCGGATCATGGCTTGGTCCTCGTTTCAAAAAGGGCTCCGCGCCCGATGCGCGGCGGTCCCGATTGGAGGTCAAACGAGCTTATCGGGCGAGCGGTTCCTCGGCTGGTCGCACCAATGCATTTTCGCGCCGTGCCTTGCGCGACAGGTGCCCTTCGCGCAGCACGATGATCGTGCCCGCAAGGATGATGACCGGCGCGCCGATCCATGTCGTGGGGGCGGGCAGTTCGCCGAACACCTGCCAGCCGTACAGCGTCGCCCACAGCAGCGCGGTGTAATCCATCACGATCACCGTCGCCGCCGATCCATAGCGCAGCGAATTGGTCAGCAGCAATTGCGCGGCGGCCCCGCTCAGCCCGATCCCGCCGAGCAGCAGCCAAGCCTCGGTCGAATGCGCCGTGCCCACGAAGGGGAGCGCAAGCGCCGCGACCGGCGCGGTGAGCAGGCAAAACCAGAAGACGATACTGGTCGAACCCTCGGTCTTGTTGAGATCCTGCAGCTGGATGGAGATCAGCGCGACCATGAAGGCCGCCGCCAGCCCCACCGCAATGCCGAAGGGGTCGACGGGCGTGCCACCGGGCTGCGTGACGATCAGGATGCCGACGAAGCCGATCGCCACCGCGCTCCAGCGATAGCGGCCGATCTTTTCCTTCAGCAGCAGCATCGACAGGATCACCGCCCAGATCGGGGCGGTGAAGTTGAGCGTGGTCGCCTCGGCCAGCGGCAACAGGATGACCGCGCCATAGACCAGCCCCATGCCGACGATGCCGAACGCGCTGCGCACCACATGCGCGCGAAAGCGCACGGGCTTGAGCGCGGCGAGGCCGACCGTGGCGGCGGCAAAGCCTATCATCACCAGCAGCGTGACCGCCTGCCGCCAGAAGATCATCTCGAACAGGTGCACGCCCTGTTCGCCTGCCAGCTTGACCAGCATCGATAGCGTGGTGAGCGCAAGTGCGGCGAGCAGGCGCAGTCCGATGGCCGTCAACGGGCGGGATTGGGCGACACCGGATTCCATGGCGCTGCTGGTAGAGAATCGCCACGCATGCGCAAGCCGGACGCGTGGCGCATTGCCTTATCGCGTGCGCGCCACCACTTGGCGGCGGATGGAATGGCTCCACGATCTCGTTTTCCTGAGCGACGCCGGGCGCGTCGCGCTGCTCGGCGCGAGCTTCATCCTGCTCGCGCTGGTCGCGCTGGTGGCCGAGCGGGCACGCGGCAGGCGCGCGCGGATCGACCGCGTGGGCTGCATGCCGTGGGTGACGATCTTCATGTTCGCGGCGGTGATCGGCGGCGGTCTGATGGCGACGGCCATTCCTGCGCTGTTGCGGGGTTAGGTAAAGCTCAGCCGATCTCCTGCGAAAGCAGGAGTCCAGGTGCTCTGGGTTCCTGCTTTCGCAGGAACTCACCTAGCTACAGACAGGCTTCCAGATACGCCTGGTCGAATCCGAACTGGCGGGCTTTTTCGAGCGTGTAGGGGCGCAGGCCCTGGCTGCGGAATTCGCCCATGATCTTGCCGTCCTCGCCCTCGTCCAGATATTCGAACTTGAACAATTCCTGCGTGACGATGACGTCGCCTTCCATCCCGATCACCTCGGTGATGTTGGTCGTGCGGCGGCTGCCGTCGCGCAGACGCTTGACCTGCACGATGAGGTCGACGCTTTCCGCGATCTGGCGCGAAATCGCTTCCTTGGGGATCTTGATGTCGCCCATCAGGATCATGTTTTCCATACGCCCCAGCGCCTCGCGCGGGGAGTTGGCGTGCAGCGTGCACATCGAACCATCGTGGCCCGTGTTCATCGCGGCAAGCAGGTCGAACGCCTCGGCGCCGCGAATTTCGCCCAGGATGATCCGGTCCGGGCGCATACGCAGCGCGTTCTTGACCAGATCGCCGATGGTGATCGCGCCCTGACCTTCGAGGTTGGGCGGACGCGTTTCGAGCGGCAGCCAGTGCGGCTGCTGCAAACGAAGCTCGGCGGCGTCCTCGATCGTGAGCACGCGCTCGCCCGGGTCGATCATCTTCGACAGGGCGTTGAGCATGGTCGTCTTGCCCGAACCCGTACCGCCCGAGATGACCACGTTCATGCGGCACGCGCCCGCGATCTTGAGCGCGGTCGCCATCTTGTTGTCCATCGAGCCCCAGTTGGCGAGCATGTCGATGGTGATCGGCTTTTCGGAGAACTTACGAATCGAGATCGCGGTGCCGCGCAAGCTGAGCGGCGGGACGATCACGTTGACGCGGCTGCCATCCTTGAGGCGCGCGTCGGCGAGCGGGGTGGTCTGGTCGACGCGGCGGCCGACCTGGTTCACGATCCGCTGCGCGATCTGGAACAGGTGCTGTTCGTCGCGAAACTGGATCGGGGCGAGCGTCAGCTTGCCCTTCTTTTCGATGTAGGTCTGGTCGGGCCCGTTGACCATGATGTCGCTGACGTCGGGGTCCTGCAGCAGCTCTTCGAGCGGGCCGAAGCCGAGCAGCTCGTCGATCAGAACCTTTTCCAGCGCGAACTGTTCGCGCCGGTTGAGGTTGATCTTCAGCTCGGCGAGCACTTCCATGATGATCGGGCGGAATTCCTCCGCCAGCTCATCCTTGCTCAGCGTGGAGGCGGCCTCGGGGTCGATCCGTTCGAGCAGGCGCGGCAGCACCTGTTCCTTGATCTTGTGGACGCTCGCCTCGAACCCGCCGACCTCTTCCTTCACGTGGACCGCGTTGGATCGTTCGTTGAGGCGGCTCATCGCGTCGGCGTGGCGATTGGGTGCGGCGGGCGCGCCCGACGGCGTGGCGGGTGCCTCGCGATCGGAATCGGCGTTTTCCGGAATCGGCGGGAATTGCTCGCCACCTTCTGGCGAAGAGGGGCGCGCGGGCGCGCTGCCCTTCATCGGTTTTGCGTTGCCGAAGGCGGGCCGGCTGCCCGGAGTCATTCCCCCGGGCCCGTTCCTGCGTCCGAAAGCGCTCATTGCGTCAATCCCCTAGACCTGCGCGGTCAATGCTGGTGCGAGGTGCGGGCGGAATGGCCAACACCACCTTTTCGGGAATGGTGAATATGATCGAAACCTTAGCAATTCGCTAAATCGCACACGCACTTGCGCCGGCGGCTTTCGGCGCGAATGCCACCATCCACCACGCCCGCGTGCACGATGGGTGGAAAGCGCGCGCGCTTCGCGTAAGGGCGGGGCCACGACACGCGCAAACGCAAGGGATTTCGGCACCACCATGCAGCACGATGAACGCAGCGGCATCCTGCTGGCGGTAACCGGCTTTGCCACGCTTTCCTGCGGCGATGCGATCGTCAAGACGATGGCGGGCGAATGGTCGCCGCTGGCGGTCGCCGCGCTGCGATTTACCATCGGGTCTCTCGTGCTCGCGCTGCTGCTGTGGCGCAGCGAGGGGCCGGGCGCGTTCCGCCCGCGCAGGCCGTGGCTGCAGGTGGCGCGCGGCGCGTGCCTCGCCGGGGCGACCTTGTGCTTCTTTTCCGCGATCTTCGTGATGCAGCTGGCCGAGGCGATGGCGCTCGCCTTCGTCTCGCCGCTGTTCGTCGCGCTGCTGAGCGGGCCGTTGCTGAAGGAAAAGGTGCGGCGCGCGGTGTGGTTCATCACGCCGCTGGCGCTGGTCGGAGTAATGCTGGTGCTGCGGCCAAACTTTGCCGAGCTGGGCTGGGTCGCGTGTCTGCCGATCGCGAGCGCGTTCTTCTTCGGGCTGATGGTGATTACCAATCGTGCCGCTGCCGGTGATGGCAGCGCGCTGTCGATGCAGGTCTTCATTGCCGGGTGCGCGACACCCTTCCTGATCGCGGCGGCATTCATCGGTCATGCGAGCGGGGTGGAGAGCCTCCACGTCACCATGCCCGACTGGAGCGTGGTGGCGCGCTGCGCGCTCGTCGCGCTGACCGCGAGTACTGCGCACTGGCTCGTGTTCCTGGGCACGACACGCGCGGGAGCTGCGACGATCGCGCCGATGACCTACGTGCAGATGCTGGTCGCCACCGCGCTCGGCTTTCTCGTCTTCGGCGATGTGCCCGATCTTCCGACGCTGGGCGGTGCGGCGATCATCATCGGGGCGGGGCTGCTGCTGTGGCTCACCACGCCGCGCGCGGCGCAGCCGAGGACGGTCGACGAAGAGTCGCTGGCCGAGCGATGAGCGTTGACATGATATCGCGATATGATATCGGAATATCACTGTGACCCGAATCCTCGCCGATCTTCCCGATGACGACATCAAATGGCTCGACCGTCTGGCCGAAGAGCAGGGCAAGTCGCGCGCGGCGATCCTGCGCGAAGCGGTGAGTGCCTTTCGTGCGGGTGACAAGGACTGGCTGGAGCAGGGCTTCGGCCTGTGGGCGCGCCATGGCTTCGCCGAGGATGGGCTCGCCTTTCAGGACCGTATGCGCGGCGAGTGGGATCGTTTGTCGCAGGATTTGCCCGACGAAGGGCGATCATGAGCGACATCTTCTTCGACACCAATATCGTGGTCGATGCGCTGGCCGACCGGCGCGAGGCGTTTGCCGAATTGCGCCGCGCCAGCCGCCCGTGGATCAGCCGGATCAGCTGGATCGAGGTGCTGGCGGGCGTCCCGCCGATGGTGCGCGAGGAGACCGAGCAATTCCTCGCCAATTTCGCGATCAGCGAGGTTTCGGCAGAGATCGCGCGGCGCACCGCCGAACTGCGCTTTCACCGCAAGAGCCTGCGCATCCCCGATGCGATCGTGTTCGCCTCTGCGCAGCAGCATGGCGCTATTCTGGTCACAAGAAATACACGCGACTTCCCGGCGGCCATGCCGGGTATCCGCGTCCCCTACAAATAAGGTCGAAGGAACCGAGCAATGTGCGGCATCATCGGAATCGTCAGTGGTGAGAGCGTCGTCGACCGGCTGGTCGAGGGCCTCCGGCGGATGGAATATCGCGGCTACGACAGCGCGGGCGTCTGCACGCTGGATGACGGGCGCATGGTCCGCCGCCGCGCGCAGGGCAAGCTCGCCAATCTGGTCGAGGTGCTGAAGAGCGAACCGGCCCCCGGTACGATCGGCATTGCGCACACGCGCTGGGCGACGCACGGCGCGCCGACCGCCGCCAACGCGCACCCGCACGCGGGCAAGGCCGCCGCGCTGGTGCACAACGGCATCATCGAGAATTTCCGCCCGCTGCGCGACGAGCTGCTCGCCGATGGCTATTCGGTCGAAAGCGAGACCGACAGTGAAGTCGTGGCGCTGCTGGTCAGCCGCGAGGTCGAACGCGGTGCCTCGCCCGAGGAAGCGGTGCAGACCGTGCTGCCGCGGCTGCGCGGGGCCTTCGCGCTGGCGATCCTGTTCCCCGAGCATCCTGACAAGATCATCGGCGCGCGGCTCGGATCGCCGCTGGTGGTCGGCTACGGCGATGGCGAAATGTTCGTCGGGTCCGACGCGCTGGCACTCGCGCCGCTGACGCAGCGCATTTCCTATCTGGAAGAGGGCGACTGGACGGTCGTGACCCGCGAGGGCGCGCAGGTGTTCGACGCAGAAGGCAACGCAGTCGAACGCGAGATCGTCGCCTCGGGCGCCAGCGCCGCTGCCGTGGAGCGGGGCAATTACCGCCACTTCATGCAGAAGGAGATCTTCGAGCAGCCGACCGTGGTTGCGCAGACGCTCGCCAGCTATGTCCGCCAGGCGGACCAGACCGTGGCGCTCCCGCAGATGGATTTCGATCTCTCCAGCATCGAACGCATGACTATCGTCGCGTGCGGCACCTCGTATTACGCCGGCATGGTCGGCAAGTACTGGATCGAAGAGTTCGCGCGCGTGCCGGTCGACATCGATGTGGCAAGCGAGTTCCGGTACCGCGAACCGCCGCTGCCCAAGGGCGGGCTTGCGCTGTTCATCTCGCAAAGCGGCGAGACCGCCGACACGCTCGCCGCGCTGCGTTATTGCAAGGCGCAGGGGCAGACCATCGCGGCGATCGTCAATGTGCCGACCAGCACGATGGCGCGCGAGGCGGACCTGCTGCTGCCGATCCACGCGGGGCCCGAGATCGGCGTCGCCTCGACCAAGGCGTTCACCTGCCAGCTCGCGGTGCTTGCCGCGCTCGCCGCGAAGCTGGCGGTGGTGAAGGGCAGGATGGACCGCGCCGAGGAAGAGGATGTGGTGCGCCACCTGCTCGAAGCGCCCGCCGGTCTCAACGCCGCGCTCGATCACGACGACGATATTGCCGCGATGGCCCACCTGATCGCGCCCGCGCGCGACGTGCTCTATCTGGGCCGCGGTCCGGACTATCCGATGGCGATGGAAGGCGCGCTGAAGCTGAAGGAAATCAGCTACATCCACGCCGAAGGCTATGCCAGCGGAGAGATGAAGCACGGCCCCATCGCGCTGATCGACGAGCATGTCCCGGTGATCGTCATCGCTCCATCGGGCCCGCTGTTCGAAAAGACCGTCTCCAACATGCAGGAGGTCCGCGCGCGCGGCGGCAAGATCGTGCTGATTTCGGACCGCGAAGGGCTGGAAGAAGCGGGCGATGGCTGCCTGGCGACGATCGAGATGCCGCGCGTCCACCCGCTGATCGCGCCGCTGGTCTATGCCGTGCCGGTGCAACTGCTCGCCTATCACGTGGCGCTGGTGAAGGGCACCGATGTCGATCAGCCGCGCAACCTCGCGAAATCGGTGACCGTCGAATAAATCTGGCAAATCGCTTGCACTTTACCGGGGCCTAACTTTTTCACCTTACCGCGCCGGTGGTGAAAGAAAATACCGCCTTAGAAGACCCGACCTTGCGTCAGCGGTTGCCGGTGACAGCGGTGTTCGGCCTGAAGGCCGGGCCAAGCCTCGATTGGCCACGCCTGTGGCTGTTGCAGCATCGCGAGCTTGCAAGGCTCCGGATCCCCCGGCTCGTCAGCCATTCGGCTGGCGCGACGCTCGCGGTGGTCATGTTCGCCGACGATATTCCGCTGCCAATCATGGGCCTCTGGCTCACGTGGCTGTCCATCAGCCTGTTCGTCTATACCAAGCGCGACACGCAGATCCTGCGAAGCGAAAAGCCTGCTCTGACGCCGCGGGAAGCGCGGTCTCACCTGGTGGGGAGCATCATGCTCGGCGTGGGTTGGGCCAGCCTGATGCCGATGCTCCACCTCGTGGTCGGGCCGGACAAGGCGATTCAGGGGCTGGTGCTGGGCGCGGGCATCGCGATTGGCGGCGTCGTCATGATGGGGGTGGTGCCGCTCAGCGCGTATGCCTTCATCACGCTGCTCGCGTTGGGAGCCTCCACCGGGTTCTGGCTCTCCGGGCAGGACGACATGGTCGTGTTCGTCTGGTTTTTCACATTGTTCGCTTACGGATCAGTGTGGATCAGGGCGCAGGATTTCCTGCGCTTCGCCTTGGCCGAAACACTGCTGCTCGAAAAAACCCACACGGTTTCGCTGCTGCTACGCGAATTCGGCGAAAACGAAGCGGACTGGCTGTGGCAGATCGACCCGAGCAGGCGCGTGCGTTCGGCCTCGCCTCGCTTTGCCTACGCGATGGGTTCCACCTCTGCCGAACTCGAAGGGCAACCCTTCTTCACGCTGATCGCCGGCGATCTGCCAGAGAGCGATCCAGCGGCGGGGCGGCTGCGCGATCTGGTCGACAATATCAATTCGCGAGAGAGCTTCGCCAACCTGATGGTCGAAGTCGAAGTGTGCGGGGAGCGTCGCTGGTGGGAATTGTCGGGCACGCCGATCGTCGGTGAGAAGGGCGAATATCTCGGCTATCGGGGCGTCGGCTCGGATGTGACCGCGCAGCGCAATTCGTCCGAGAAGATCGCCTACCTCGCGCGGTACGACACGCTGACCGAGCTGCCCAACCGGCTGATGCTGCACGAGGCGCTGCGCAAGGCGATGGATGACGCACGCGAATCACGGCAGCGGTGCGCGTTCCTGATGGTCGATCTCGACCGGTTCAAGGCGGTCAACGATTCGCTTGGCCACCATATCGGCGACCGCCTGCTGGAACAGGTCTCGCAGCGGCTTCGCCAGGTCATCGGGGAGGGCGATATCTGCGGGCGCCTCGGCGGCGACGAGTTCGGCATCGTCGTCCACAACGCATGCGATTTCGGCGTGGTCGACACGCTTGCGCGCAGGGTGATCGAGCGGCTCTCGCAGCCTTACGAGGTCGATCGGCACACGCTGTTCGTCGGTGCCAGTGCGGGTTCGGCGCTTGCTCCGCGCGACGGCAAGACGGTGGAAGAGCTGATGCGCAACGCCGATCTGGCGCTCTACCGCGCGAAGGACGACGGGCGGGGCGTACACTTTGCCTACCAGCCCTCGCTCCACGCCGACGCGGAAGAGCGCCGCCAGCTCGAATTCTCGCTGCGCAAAGCGCTCGAAAGAGATGAGCTGCTGCTCAATTTTCAGCCGGTGGTCGACGCGAAGACCGAAAAGGTCGTCAGCTTCGAAGCGCTGGCGCGCTGGAACAGCGCCGAGCACGGCTTTGTCAGCCCGACCAAGTTCATCCCCGTGGCGGAGGAAACCCGCCTGATCGTGCCCATCGGCACCTGGGTGCTGCAGCGCGCCTGCCAGGAAGCGATGGCGTGGCCGACGGACGTGAAGGTCAACGTCAACGTTTCGCCCGAGCAGCTGATCGAACCCGACTTCGTCGACACCGTGGTCCATGCCCTGACGCAGAGCGGCCTCGACCCGCGGCGGCTCGAGATCGAGGTGACGGAGAGCATCTTCCTGAACGATACCGAGGTTGCGCGGATTGCGCTGAGCAAGGTCATGGCGCTGGGTTGCCAGGTCGCGCTCGACGATTTCGGGACCGGCTATTCCTCGCTCGGCTATCTGCGCAAGCTGCAGTTCTCGACCATCAAGGTCGATCGCAGCTTCGTGCAGGGCGCGGCGCAAGGCAGCAGCGAAAGCCTGGCGATCGTGCGCGCGGTGGTTGCGATGGCGCAGAGCCTCGACATGAAGACCACGGCGGAAGGTGTCGAAACCGAGGAAGAGGCCCGGATGGTGCGCGACATGGGCTGCGACCGGATCCAGGGCTTCCATTTCGGCCGCCCGATGACCAGCGAGGGGGCGCGCAGCCTGTTCGACACCGATTACGGCGCGCTGCGGGCCTAGTTTCCAGAGGCCCTTTCCGCCCACCTCCCCACCCGGCCACCATAGGCTGATGGGATCATTGGTGGCCGGGTGGGGAGGTGGGGCGGGAGGTCCGAACCCAGATCAAGCCGCTTCGGCGAGGCTCCGCAGGATCGATTCGAACATCCGCCGCCCGTCGGTGCCGCCATGCGCGGGGTCAATTGCGCGTTCGGGGTGCGGCATCATGCCCAGCACATTGCCGCTTTCGTTGACGATACCCGCGATGTCACGGCGCGAGCCATTGGTCGGCTGCGCGTAACGGAACACCACGCGGCCATCGCCTTCCAGCGCGTCGAGCGTCGCTTCGTCGGCGAAGAAATTGCCGTCATGGTGCGCCACGGGGATGGTGATCGTCTCACCCGTGTCGAAGCCGGAGGTGAACAGCGTCTGTGAATTCTCGACCTTCAGCGCCCCATCGCGGCAGACGAAGGTCTGCCCCGCATTACGCATCAGCGCGCCGGGCAGCAGGCCCGCTTCGGCGAGCACCTGGAATCCGTTGCACACGCCCAGCACGGGCACGCCGCGCGCCGCAGCTGCCTTGACCTCGCGCATGATCGGGCTGTTCGCCGCCATCGCGCCCGAACGCAGGTAGTCGCCGTAAGAAAACCCGCCGGGCAGGGCGATGAAATCGATTCGATCGGGCAGGGCGGTGTCGCGGTGCCAGACCTGCGTCGGCGCGGTGCCGAACACATCGCGCAGCGCGACCATCATGTCGCGGTCGCAGTTGGAGCCGGGGAAGGTGATGACCGCGCTGTTCATGGCTCAGCCCGCATCCTCGATCCGGTAGTTCTCGATCACCATGTTGGCGAGCAGCTTCTCGCACATGTCGGCGATCGTCTCGTCCGAAACGTCGTCGGCCACGTCGAGTTCGACCAGCCGCCCGATCCGCACGTCGTTGACGCCTGCGAAGCCCAGCCCGTCGAGCGCGTGGTGCACCGCGCGCCCCTGAGGGTCCAGCACGCCGGGTTTGAGGGTGACGAAGATGCGCTTTTTCATGGACGAAGGGCCCCGGTTTGCGATTGGCAATTTCGTGTGCGCGTATAGCCCCTCATGTCCTCAGCGCAACTTGGGCGAGCGTACTTATCGCCCGTCGGGCAAGCAGGGCGCGTTCTCGCCGAGCCACACCGGGTCCGACGCGGGCGGGACGTTGCCTTTCGGCGCGTCCTTATCGTCGGATCGTGGACTTGCGGGGATCACCAGGACGGGGGGTGCCTGGTCGAAGGCGTATTCCACGGGGGGCTCGAATTCGATGATCGCCTTCGAATTGTCGAAGTCGTCGATCCTCGCATTGTCGCGCTCTGCCGCCTCGGCGGAAATCTCCACCCCGCCGCCGCGATAGCTGCGCACCATCGAGATCGAAGTCGGGCGCAGTTCGAACCGGCGGCCATACTGTGCGCCGAACAGCGATTGCAGGTACTGGCTGTTGTACGACCAGTCATCCTCGGTCGTCCCGGTGGGGAGCGTCACCGTGGTGACGTAGCAATCGAAGGCGGGCTGGGAATAATACGGCAGGGCCTGGTCCTGATCGGAGGGCCGCGACCTGCGCGCAGGCGGCGAGAAGCCGCCGCCGGGCAGTACGAGCGAATAGCCGCCCCGCCTTTCCTCGTCCCAGTCGAGCGGGCCCTTGCCCGAAACCGTCATCACCATCGCGCCGGTCGGCTTGTCGAACCGCCAGGTCGCGCTGTCCACCTCGTCGAGCGTGCCGTTGGCGAGCCAGCTGTTGCTGACTTCGCTTTCGTACTGGGCGCGCGAGATCGAGGAAAACGCCGAATAGAACTGCAACGCCTCGAGCCCGCGAGTCACGCTGGTGATCGTCCAGCCTGCCGGTTCGTCGAACCCGGCGCTGGCGTCGATCTGGTACAACGCCATCTCGTCCGGCAGTGCGCTCGGCTGCCACGGCAGCCTTTCGAGATCGGCGCCTGCGGCGCGATAGGGCAGCACGTTGCGAAAAGTGCCGCGCGGTTCGCGCGTGGGGGTGGCGACCGAAGGCAGCGTGCCGTCGAGCCAGTAGGCCTCACCATCGATCGTCGCGCGCACCAGCACGTGATCGAACAGCATCGGGTTGGGCAGGCGCTGGTCGAACCCGTCGTCCGCGCCTTGCGTGAGGTTGACCATCACCGCTTCCGCCGGAATGCCCAGCTGGTCTAGCAGCGCCATCAGCAGCGCGGTCTTGCCCTTGCAGTCGCCGTAGCGCCGTTCCCACGTCTCATCCGCGTCGGCGGGCGTCAGGTTGCCCGCGTTGAGCCCGACATAGACGTAGCGCACCTGATCCTGCACCAGCTTGAGCGCGGCGCTCGCCCGTTCCATCTCGGTCGGGTAGGCGGCGGCGATCCTTGCCGCTTCGGCAACCAGCGGGGAATCGTCCCGCAGGCGCGAGGCGGACTGGTAAAGCGTGGCGAACTGGCTCGACAGCTCGGACCACGAAGCGAAGTCGGAATACTCGATCATGCGCATCCACTGGTAGCGCGGCGGCGCGTCCTTGGGCGCGCGCGCAGTCGGCGGATCGTCCACCGCCAGCGTCAGCGATCGGTCGGTGCGCGTCGTCATCGTGTCGAGATCGGGCGTCATCCTGATGCGCGGATCGTCGCCCTTGTCCCACGAAAGCTGCATCTTGAACCGCCCCGGCGAGGTCTGCGGGGCGAGCATCAGCAGGCCGTAATCGCGATCGCCGAAGGTGGGATTTTTGCTGTAGGTGGTCGCCTCGAATTCGAGTTCGTCGCCCACGCGCAGATCGCGGATGTTGTAAACGGCGGTGAGCACGCCGGTCAGCATCGCCAGCTCGAGCTGTTCCTCGCGCCGCAACACTTCGAACTTCGCGTCGTCCGTCAGGTCGATGACCGTACCGTCGCGGTAGAGCTTGATCGAGTGGACGATCGGGCTGCCGAAGTTGGGGTTCCACGTGATCGAGAGGTTGCCCAGTTGCAGCGCGGAGGGGTTGAGCACCTTCACCCGCAATCCCGAGTAGGTTTTCTCCACCCCGTCCTCCAGCCGGACGAGCGTATCCTGCTGGCGCACGAACATCGGTCCGCTCGCATCCTCGGGCACCGCGAGCGGCTCGGAGGGTTCGACCCACGCCTCGCGTGGGCCGCGCTCGATCTCGCCCTCCTGCGCCAATGCGGGCGCGGCGATGGTGAACGCGGCGGCGACCGCGGCGATGTGTGGCAAATGCATGAATTTCCCCCTGTCTTGCCGCCCCTTGTAACGGAGGAACGGCGAGCGACAATGGCGAAACCTGCAAGTTTCCTTGCGAAACCCGGCGTTATTTCTTCTTCGGCGCTCCGGTGCGCATGCGGCCGCGATGGGCGGACAGGTCGAAGACTTCGCCCGGTGCGTTGTCGTCGTTCTGGAGTACGCCGAGACGCCGCGCGACTTCCTGGTAGGCTTCTTCCTCACCCCCCAGATCGCGGCGGAAGCGATCCTTGTCGAGCTTTTCGCCCGAGTTCATGTCCCACAGGCGGCAGCCGTCGGGGCTGATCTCGTCGGCCAGGATCACGCGCGAATAGTCGCCATCCCACAAACGCCCGAATTCGAGCTTGAAGTCGACCAGCCGGATATCGACCGCGGCGAACATCCCGGCGATGAAATCGTTGATGCGGATCGCCATCGCGGCCATGTCCTGCATCTCTTCCTGGCTCGCCCAGTTGAAGCAGGCGATGTGCTCTTCGGCGACCAGCGGATCGCCCAGCGCATCGTCCTTGTAGTAATATTCGATCAGCGAGTGCGGCAGAGGCTCGCCTTCTTCGAGGCCCAGCCGCTTGCAGATCGAACCGGCTGCGACATTGCGCACGACCACCTCAAGCGGGATGATCTCGACCTGGCGGATCAGCTGTTCGCGCATGTTGAGGCGGCGGATGAAGTGCGTCGGGATGCCGATGTTCGCCAGCCGCGTGAACACGTGTTCGCTGATGCGGTTGTTGATCACGCCCTTGCCGTTGATCGTGCCCTTCTTCTCCGCATTGAAGGCGGTCGCGTCATCCTTGAAATACTGGATCAGCGTGCCCGGCTCGGGGCCTTCATAGAGGATCTTGGCCTTGCCTTCGTAAATCTGGCGACGACGGGACATGAGGCGTTACCTTGCGCTTTTCAAAAAGGACTGCGCCCCGGCATCGCGAACGGCACCTGCGCGGTGCCGCCCTGCCGGGGCGGTTAGGCTGGCCGTACAGCCAAACGCTGCATGCTTCAATCCGTGCGCTTCAATCCGCGCCGGTGGCCTTGGTTTGCGGCGTTTCCTCCATGCACGGCGAGTCCTTCGCCTGCAGGCCGTCGATCAGCTTGCCCAGCGTGGCGCGCTGGATCAGCACCGAGAACAGCACGGCGGCGAAGGTCGCGGCGAGCAACAGGTCGCGCGTGGGGCCGGCAGGCAACGACAGCGCGAGTGCGATCGAGATGCCGCCGCGCAATCCGCCCCACCACAGCACGCGGCCAGAGCCCGGCGTGTCGAGCCGCGCGGCAGGGATCGCCTTGATCGCCCCGCCAACCGCAATCGCGCGCGCCGCGAGCGTCAGCGGGATCGCCGCGAGGCCAAAGGCAAGCTCTGTCACCCCCGGCACCACCGCGACCAGTTCCAGCCCGATCAGCAGGAACAGCACCGAATTGAGCAGCTCGTCGACCAGCTCCCAGAACTTGTTGACGTAGTCGAGCGTCATGTCGCTCATCGCCAGATTGGCCCCGTGGTTGCCGATCAGCACCCCCGCGACCGCCATCGCGAGCGGCCCGGAAATATGCAGCCGCGAACACAGCGCATAGCCGCCCATCACCACCGCGAGCGTGATCAGAACCTCCAGCTTGTATTCGTCCATCGATCGCAAGGCGCGAAAGCCCAGCCAGCCGAAGATCAACCCGACCAGCACCCCGCCGCCCGCCTCGAACACGAACAGCCGCGCGCCTTCGCCGAGGCTGAAATCCGCACCCGTGATCGCCGCGCCGAGCAGGATGGTGAAAACCACGATGCCGACGCCATCGTTGAACAGGCTCTCGCCCGCGACCGCGCTTTGCAGCGAGAGCGGCACGTCCTCGTCACGCAGCACGCCCAGCACCGACACCGGATCGGTCGGCGAGATCAGCGCGCCGAACACGAAATACCAGATCGGGGCGATCTGCACGCCGAGCAGCAGGCCCACGCCCCACGCCGCGCCGCCGATCACGATGGTCGAGATCAACACGCCCACGGTGGAAAGCAGCAGCACCGGCAGCCAGTCCGCCTTCAGCCGGTCGAGATCGACATGCAGCGCCCCCGCGAACAGCAGGAAGCTGAGCATCCCGTCGAGCAGCGTGGTGGTGAAATTCATCCGTTCGAGCAGGCGTGCGACGGTATCGTGCAGCGAGATGCTCGGCACCAGCGCGTTGGTCACCATCAGGAGGATCGCGGCGAGCGCCCCCATGACGGTCAGCCCGATCACGTGCGGCAGGCGCAGGTAGTGGTGGTTGAGATAGCCGAACACCGCTGCGGCCACCACGAGGAGGGCGGCGATATCGAACGGAGAAAGCTCGGTTGCGGCGTGGTGCATCGAACGTGCCTAGCCCGGTGCGATGCGAGCGGGAAGGGGCGGGGGTTGCCTAGCCCCCATCCTCCCCGAACAGCATCGCCTTCATCCGGTCGAGATAGACGATCCACGCCTCGCGCCCCGCGTCGGTCAGGCAGGCGGTGGTGACCGGCTTCTTGCCCTCGAAGCGCTTCTCGATCGTCACGTAGCCCGCGTCCTCCAGCTTGCGCAAGTGGACCGAGAGGTTGCCGTCGCTCACCCCCGTACGCGCGCGCAAATCGCCGAAGTCGGCGCATTCCGCGCCCGAGAGGTAGGCCATCGTGGCCAGCCTGACGCGGCCGTGGATCGTGTCGTCGATCGCCCGGTAGTCGAGCGGCGGATCAGCCACGGGCCATCCTCTCGCGCTTGAGCAGCATCAGACCGGGAAGGACCGACACCAGGACTGCGCCTGCGGCCATCACCACGAACTGGATCGCGCTCCCCGCTGTCAGCGCGCTGGCGACGACGAACACCATCGCGAGGGCGGAGTAGGCTTTGAGCGCGGGCACGCGCCCTGCGACTGCGCTGGCGGCCAGTGCGATTGCGTAGACGCCGAAAGTGATCGGCGCGATCATGCTCATCAGGAAGAAGGTCATCGTCTCGCCCGATTGTTCGAGCCTCAGGAAGGCAAGGGCAAGCGTCGCAAGCGAGACCACCCCCAGAAAGGCTCCGCCCGCCTGCCACACGGTCTGTTCGACCTTGTGACCGATCGTCTGCGGACAGTCGCCCGGCGCAGGTCGCCATACGCGGCTCGCCAGCACTGCGGGAGTGACGAGCCCCAGCCAGATGAGCGGCAGTGCCATGGGCGACCAAGCGAAAATGCCTTCCAGCACCGCACCGTGGAGCAGGCTCGCAACCGCGATGGCAGCGCCGAACAGCACGAGGTGGCGGCCGGAGAGGAGCGGGCGGCTGCGCCCTTCCTCCGCAAGTTCACGCATCATGCGCAGGTCGTCCTGCGCGGTGGTTGCCGATGCGGCGGTCATTGGCTGTCCTCCGGGTAGTGCACGCGTTCGGTAAGCGATGCGCTGCCTGTCAGTGCGAAGCTGTTGTGTGCGAAGGTCGGCATTCCGTGAAGGTCATCCGCGCCGATCATCGACCAGCCGTCTGCGGGGCCGTGGGGGCCCATATTGAACGTGCCGTCGCCGTTGATGTCATGCCAGACGGATACGGCATAGCGGCCATCGGGGACATCGTCGAAGGTCACGCTCACCGTATCGGTCTGCGGATTGTCCACCTTTTCGCCTGCGACCGCTGCGGCCTGCATGAACTGATCTTCGCTTTGCAGGCTGATGTAGAGGGCGCCCGCGTCGGGCCGCACATCGGTCAGCGTGACGGTAACCTCGCCCGCGAGGGCAGGGCTGGCTGATGCCATCGCGGCGAACGCGCCAGCGGCGCAGAGGGATCGGCGAATCATGTCACTCTCCTTTGGTCTAATGTGCACTTTAAAACATAAAGTACATTTGAGCGCAAGGCGTCCATGCAGGGGCGGGGAGCTGGTAACTCCTCATCGACTGCGGCTTGTGGCCCGGCGAGGGGAGCAATCGCCGCTGCGCACCCGCTTAAATGCTCCGCCAGTGGTGCGGTGACGCAGGCGATTGCCCGCGAGCCCGTATGCGCGGTATCGACGGGGCATGAGCGAGATCGTGATCGAACGCCTGCAAGGCGCAGCGCTGGAGACGGCGATGGCCGATCTGGCGCGGCTGCGGATCGCGGTGTTTGCCGAATATCCCTACCTCTACGAAGGCTCGGAAGAATACGAGCGCGGCTACCTGCGCGAATTCGCGGCGGAGGCGGGATCGGTGCTGGTCGCCGCGAAGGATGGGGGCAGGATCGTCGGCGCAGCCACCGCCTCGCCCATGATCGGCCAGAAAGAGGCCTTTCGCGCCCCGGTGGAGGCAGCGGGCTACCCTGCGCAGGACGTGTTCTATTTCGGCGAGAGCGTGCTGCTGCCCGAATATCGCGGGCGCGGCGTCGGCCATGCGTTCTTCGATGCGCGCGAGGCCGCCGCGCGCGAGGCAGAGGCGAAGTGGGCGTGTTTCTGCGCGGTGGTCCGGCCTTCGGACCATCCCGCGCGGCCCGCCGATCACCGTCCGCTCGACGCCTTCTGGCGCGCACGCGGCTATGCGCCGCTGGAGGGCGTCACCACGACGCTCGACTGGGCGGAGCATGGCGAGGCAGAGGAATCCGCACACACCATGCAGTTCTGGATTGGAGAATTGCAGGGTGATGCGTAGCTCGCGATAGCTGCTGTCCTACAGCCATCGGCACACGCTAAACCGGCGCGATGATGCCTCTCGCCACTCCGCCCCGGCTGCCCGAATTTGGCAGACCGGGGCCGGGAGGACTTTCTAGCTTAGGGCTGTGTGTCAGGTGTGTCAGGGGCGCAGCGCGGGACGCTGCCGCGACCTGCGCCGTGCCCCCGAAATCCGCATCATCCGTGCAGCTTCGCCGCGGTCTGCGCCACGCGCTCGCCGAGGTAGCGGGCGCCGTCCAGTTCGACCTTGCTCGGCTGGCGGCTGCCGTCACCGTCCGCGATGGTGCTTGCGCCGTAAGGTGTGCCGCCCTTGACCTCGTCGACACCGTTGAGCCCTTCGAACCCGTAATCGAGCCCAACGACCGTCATCCCCATGTGCAGCAGGTTGTTGAGGATAGACCACAGCGTCGTCTCCTGCCCGCCGTGCTGGCTGGCGGTGGAGGTAAAGGCCGCGCCGACCTTCCCGATCAGCGCGCCCTTCTGCCACAGCCCGCCGGTCGTGTCCCAGAAAGCGGCCATCTGGCTGGTCATCCGACCATAGCGGGTGGGACTTCCGACCACGATGCCATCGTACTCGGCCAGCTGGTCCGGCCCCTCGATCTCCTGATGGTCCGGCATGCCGCTAAAGCCCGCATTCTTCGCGACCTCCGCAGGCGCCGTTTCGGGCACGTGGCGAATGTCGACCTGCGCACCGGCCTCGCGCGCGCCTTCGGCGACGGCTTCGGCCATCGTCGAGGTGTGGCCGTAGGACGAGTAGTAGAGGACGAGGATCTTGGTCATGGGCTCCCTTTCGAAATCGGTACGTGTCCGATCAACGCGTGGGGAGCGCCGCCGTTTCGCGAAACTTCGCTGGACATTGGCCGGTATTGCGAGCGCAGAACCGCCCGCCGCTGGGGTCAAGCGGTCTGGCGATCGGTGCTGTTCGAAAAGGTGTGGTGCCCAGGGGCGGAGTCGAACCACCGACACGACGATTTTCAGTCGTCTGCTCTACCACTGAGCTACCCGGGCGTCGCTGCGACGGCGGACCGGCCGACAAGGCGGATGGTCCGGCGAGCGAATGAGTGCGCGCCTATGGCGAAGCGACCGGCGCTTGGCAAGCCCTATCCGAAGGCTAGTCCAGTTCGCGCGCAATCTCTTCGGGATCGGCGGGCCTGCCGGGCACCGAATAGCCGTCGTTGAACCAGCGGTTCAGATCCTTGTCGCGGCATCGCGCGGAACAGAACGGCGCAAATTCGTCGGTCTGGAGGCGGGACTTGCAGATCGGGCAGGGGCGTTTGGTGTCGCTCATCGCGCCAGAATCTGGGCGTGCCCGGCTTCGAGTGCAAGGGCCAGGTCGCGCTCGATCACCACTTCGCGCCCGCTGCGCCGCGCAAGTTCGGTGAGCCAGTCGCCGGTCAGCCGTTCGGCGACCGCCGGATGCGCGCGCAGCAGCAGGCGCGGGCCGATGCCTTCGGCCAGCTCGCCACGCCGCAGCAGCAGCCGCGCGGCGGCACTCGCGCGGTGGAAATGGAGGCGATGGAGCAGCGAAGGGCCTTCGAGCCGGGCGACCAGGTGGACGAAACCGAATCCGTTCATCGCGGTGCGCTCATGCGGCCAGTCGCCCAGCGAAGCCTCAAGCGCCTGGTCGACCGCGCGGCGCTGCGCCTTTTCGGCCAGCGTGGGAAAGTCGATCCCGATCGATCCGCCCAGCTCCAGCCTGCGGAGCGTTGCAGCGATCGCGGGCACCGCCGCCAGCGCGAGATCGCGCGGAGGAAGGTCGCCGTCGATATCGATCACGGTCATTGCGGGGGTGGGGCTGACGATCAGCGATCCGCCCGCGAAGGCGATCTCGCCGTCCCATGCGTCGGCCCACACATCCTCCCACAGGCCGGACGGGAATCGGTGGACGATGGAGCCGTCGAGGGGAGATGCGGTCGCGTTGGCAGGTTCATCGCCCGCTTGGTCCGCCTGTGTGCGCTGGTGGACCCCTTGTGCGCGTTTGAAGCGCCCTTTCTCGGCAATCGGTGCTCGGGTAATGCGGACCGCAATCTCGCGCCCCTCGCTTGCGTCTGCGGCGAGCCCGGAGACGTTGATCTCGACCCCCTCGGCGGTGCGCGCCAGCCCGCGCGACGAGCCCTTGGGGCGGCGGACCAACTGTGCAGTTACGATGCCCAACGTTATGTCCTCGGGCCAGTGGAGCCTGGCGGCAATGGCACGCTCGCCTTCGATCAGGAGCGCGCGGGTCTCGCCGATCCCGCGCTCGATCAGCCACTCAGCCAAGCGCGATTCCCGCCGCCTTCAGCAAGGCGCGAGTTTCGAACAGGGGCAGCCCGACGACGCCCGAATGGCTGCCGGAGAGGAAGTCGATCAGCCCCGCGGCGCGTCCCTGGATCGCGTAACCGCCCGCCTTGCCGATCCCCTCACCGCTGGCGGCATAAGCGGCGATCTCGTCGGCGGAGAGGCGCTTGAACCGGACCTGCGAGGTGACGCAGCGCGTGCGCTGGTGCCCCTCGGCGTCGATCACCGAGATGGCGGAATGCACGCGGTGGCGCCTGCCCGAGAGCAACGTCAGGAAGCGTGCGACATCGGCCTCGGTCCCGGCTTGCGGCAGGACGCGGCGGCCCAGCGCGACGGTGGTGTCGCCGGCGAGCACGATCTCGCCCTCCTGCCGCGAAACGGCGAGCGCCTTTTCCTGCGCCATCCGCTCTGCATAGGGGCGGGGCAGCTCGTCCTTGCGCGGAACTTCGTCGATGTCGGGCGACCGGATGTCCGCCGGGCTCACGCCGATCTGCGCGAGCAGGTCGCGCCGACGCGGGCTGGAGCTGGCCAGCACCAGGCTCGGGTTCGGGTGCGGCGTCACGACGCCACCGCTCAGCTGGAGGGCGCGCCCTGCGGGCCCGGTCCGCCGCGACCCGGCATGAAGCGGTAGGTGATCCGCCCCTTGGTCAGGTCATAGGGGGTCAGCTCGACCAGCACTTCGTCGCCGGTCAGCACGCGGATGCGGTTCTTGCGCATCTTGCCTGCGGTGTGGCCGAGGATTTCGTGGCCGTTCTCAAGCTCTACCCGGAACATTGCGTTGGGCAGCAGCTCGACCACCCGACCACGCATTTCGAGGAGCTCTTCTTTCGCCATACTTACTTCAAATCCTGTGTCTTCGTGCGTGTTTGCATCGCGCACGTAGCGATCCGGACCGGAAAATGGAAGATGGCTCGGCACTCGGGTCATCGTGGAGCAAGGTTCGAGCGACAATTCGTTACGTGACGGCGATTGCAAATCGCAACGCTGCCTGCGACAGCCGCTGACGGGGCAGATGCAATCAACAGTGAGGAATCCGCCCCTATGAAGTCCTGCTCGCGCCTTGTTACCCGTGTTTCCGCCATCGCTCTCGCTATGACGATGGGCATGCCTGCGATCGCGCAGGATACGGGAGACGGCCCCGCGACCGGCCAGGCAGGCGATCCCGCGCAAGACGATGGCGACGCCACGATCGTCGTCACCGCGCAGCGGATACGCGGCTCGGTCGATACCGACGTGCCCCCGGTGATCGAACTGACCGAAGCCGATATCGCTTCCTATGGATCGGATTCGCTCGCCGACCTGATCGCGCAGCTGGCTCCGCAGACCGGCTCGGGCAGGGGGCGGGGTGAGGGCCGCCCGGTAATCCTCGTCAACGGACAGCGCATCGGCAATTTCCGCGAGCTGCGCCGCTATCCCCCCGAAGCGATCAAGAAGGTCGAGGTCTTCCCCGAAGAGGTCGCGCTGCAATTCGGCTATCCGGCGGATCAGCGCGTGATCAACTTCATCCTCAAGGACAATTTCACATCGCGCGAGGTCGAACTCGAATATGGCGGCCCGCTTGCCGGGGGCACCGCCGATGGCGAGCTCGAGCTGTCGCAGCTGCTGATCAACGGCCCGCGCCGGATCAACATCGCCGGCGAGATCAACACCACTTCCATGCTGACCGAGGCGGAGCGCGACATCGCGCAAACCCCCGGAACGCAGCCGACCGTCGCGACCGACCCGGACCCTGCGGCCTTCCGCAGCCTGCGCGGCGAATCGGAAAGCTACGAGCTGGAAGGTTCGTTCAACACCGCGATCGGCGAAGGCGCTGATTCCAAGGCGATTTCGGCTAACCTCTCGCTCGCGCAGAACTATTCGCGCTCGCTCTCCGGGCTCGAGATCGTAACGCTGACCGATGGCACAGACAGCGCGGTGCGGGCGATCGACGACGATCCGCTGACCCGGCGCAGTCGCAGCACCACGGTTTCGGGCGGGGGCGCGTATCGCCAGAAGTTCGGCGATTTCGACTTCGACCTGACGCTCGACGGCACATACAACGCCAGCGAGAGCGACATCGACGCGCGCCGCGATCTTTCGGTGCTGCAGGACATGGTGGATGCGGGCACGCTCGCCATCGACGGTCCGCTGCCTGCAATTGCCGGGGCCGGCGTCGACCGGTCGAGCAGTACGACCTACACCATCAATTCGCTCGCCACGCTGCGGGGCTCGCCGTTCCGCATGCCCGCGGGCGATGTGAACCTGACGCTGGATGGCGGGTACAAGTGGAACCGGATCGAGAGCGACGATACGCGGACCACGGTCGGCGCGGTCCAGCTTACGCGCGGTCGGATCAACGGCGGGATCAATCTGGGCATCCCGCTGACCAGCCGCCGCGAAGGCTTCCTTGATGCCATCGGCGATGTGACGCTGAACGCCGCCTTCGGCCTCGACCAGCTATCCGATTTCGGTACGCTGACCGACCTGACGCTGGGGCTGACCTGGAAGCCTACCGAGCGGCTGACGCTCGGCGCGACCTGGATCAACCGCGACGCCGCTCCCAGCCTGACCGAGCTGGGCAGCCCGACGATCGAGACCTTCAACGTGCCCGTGTTCGATTTCGCGACCGGCGACAGCGTTCTCGCGACGGTCACCAGCGGCGGCAACGCGGCGCTGCCCGCCTCGACCCAGAACGATTTCAAGCTGAGCGCGAACTACGATCTCGACCTGTTCGAGCGGACGAGCATCTTGGTCGAGTATTTCGACAACAACGCGCGCAACACGACCGAGAGCTTCCCGCTGCTGACCGCCGATATCGAGGCAGCGTTTCCGGGTCGCGTGACGCGCGATGGCAACGGCACGCTGGTCGCGCTCGACCAGACGCCGATCACCTATGCGCAGCGCAACAGCAGGCGGCTGCGCTACGGCATCAACATCTTCGGCAAGGTCGGCAAAGCGCGGGCCGAGGGTGAAGGTGGTGCAGGCGGTGGCGGCGGCAGGCGTGGCGGCATGCCCCCGGTGGAGGTCGCAGGCAGTGGGCCCGCCGGCAACGCGGGTGGCCCGCCCTCCGGCGGCACCATGCGGATGGACCCGGCGCAGTTCCAGAAGATGCGCGAGCAGTTCTGCGCCAGCGAGCCGGGCACCGTGCCCGACCTCACACAACTGCCGCCATTTATCCGCGACCGGCTTACGAATGAAGACGGATCGGTCAACCAGGAGCGCTTGGCGCAGGCACGCGAGCGGATGTGCAGCGGCGATGGGCCCGGCGCGGGTGGCCCCGGTGGCCCCGGTGCCTTCGATCCGCAGCAGGTGGCGGCGATCCGCGAAGCCCTGTGCACCGCGCCCGACACGCCGATCGACCTCGCCAAACTGCCCGAGGGCCTGCGCCAGCGGCTGACCAATCCCGATGGCACGATCAACGACGAACGGCTGGCGCGCCTGCGCGAAGCGATCTGCAAGGCTGACGGGGCGCAGGGCGGCGAAGGGCAGCGCGAAGCGTCGAACGGCAACCGGCGCGGGGGCGGCGGCGGTGGTCGTCGCGGAGGCGGTGGCCCATTTGGCGGCGGCGACGGGCAGGGTCGCTGGAACCTTGGTCTCTATCACACGGTCGAACTCGAAAACACGGCGCTGATTGCGACGGGCGTCCCCCTGCTCGATTTCCTCAATGGCGATGCCTCGGGCCAGTCGGGCGGGACATCGCGTCATCAGGTCGAGCTTGATGGCGGGGTTTTCTACGAGGGGATCGGCGCGCGGGTGAGCGGCAAGTACCAGAGCGGAACGCGCATCTACGGCAGCGATCCGAGCGGTACGCAGGATCTCTATTTCGGCGATCTGGTGACCTTCGATCTGCGGCTGTTCATGAACCTCGAGCAGCAGGAATGGCTGACCGGCGATACGCCCGGCTTTTTCAAGGGGGCGCGGCTGTCGCTGAAGGTCGGCAACCTGTTCGACACGCGGCAGAAAGTGGTCGACGGGACGGGCGCGACGCCGACGCGGTTCCAGCCGGCGCTGATCGACCCGCTGGGGCGCACGGTTTCGGTGCAATTCCGCAAGCTTTTCTAAGCCCGCGGTGGCGTGGGGCGTGCGCGCCGCCTATCTAGGCGCGCATGGCTCGCCCGCCCTCCCGTCCACCGGCCGAAACCAAGGCCAATCGGCCGCATAATCCGCGCGGCAAGGAGCGTTTCAACGAGGAACGCGCCGCTTATACGGTCGCCAGCGCGCAGCCCGATCTGGAGGCCGGGGTCAAGGCGATCCGCGATACGGTGCGCACGCTTCCGCCGCGCCCGGGCGTGTACCGCATGCTCGATGCGCGGGGCGATGTGCTCTACGTGGGCAAGGCGCGCAGCCTGAAGGCGCGGGTGGCGAATTACACGCAGATCAATGCGCTCACGAACCGGCTCCAGCGGATGGTCAGCCAGACGCGCAGCATGGAGATCGTCACCACCAATTCGGAGGCTGGCGCGCTGCTGCTCGAAGCGCAGTTCATCAAGCGCTACCGCCCGCCGTTCAACGTGCTGCTGCGCGACGACAAGAGCTTCCCCTTCATCCTGTTGCGCGCCGATCACGCCTTCCCGCGCATCCACAAGCATCGCGGGGCCAGGCGGGCGAAGGGCAATTACTACGGCCCGTTTGCGAGCGCGGGATCGGTCAACAAGACGCTTAATGCGCTGCAAAAGCTGTTCCTGCTAAGGTCTTGTACCGACAGTTTTTTCTCCAATCGCGATCGACCCTGCCTGCTCTATCAGATCAAGCGGTGCTCGGGGCCGTGCGTCGGCCGGATCGACGAAGCGGGGTACGAAGAGCTGGTGCAGCAGGCGAAGGACTTCCTCGGCGGCAAGTCCTCTGCGGTTCAGCAGGATCTCGAAAAGCAGATGGCCGTGGCTGCGGAGAAGCTCGATTTCGAGACTGCCGCGATTTTGCGCGACCGTTTGCGCGCGGCGACCTTTATCCAGGGTTCGCAGGCAGTGAACGCCACCGGCGTGGGCGATGCGGACGTTTTCGCGCTCGCGGCCAAGGGCGGGCAGATCGCGGTGCAGGCCTTCTTTATCCGCGGCGGACAGAACTGGGGCCACCGCGCCTTCTTCCCCACGCATACGCAGGATGTCGACAAGGACGAGGTGCTCGCCCGCGTCATCATGCAGTTCTACGAGGAAGTGCCCCCGCCGCGTACCGTGCTGGTCGACCGCGCATTGCCCGAGGGCGATCTGCTGGCGCAGGCGCTGTGCGAGGCTGCGGAGCACAAGGTCGAGATTTCGGTGCCCCAGCGCGGCGACCGGCGGCGGCTGATGGAGCAGGCGCAGCGCAACGCGGTCGACGCGCTCGACCGGAGGCTCGCGGAAACGGGCACCAAGGCAAAGCTCAACCGCGATCTCGCGGAATTCCTCGAGCTGGAGGAGCCTCCGCAGCGGATCGAAATCTACGACAACTCGCATATCCAGGGTGCCAAGGCCGTGGGTGCGATGGTGGTCGCGGGCCCCGACGGATTCGAGAAGGCCCAGTACCGCAAGTTCAACATCAAGACCGCGCAGACCAACGACGATTTCGGGATGATGCGCGAGGTCATGCAGCGCCGCTTCCGTAATCTCGCGGAAAACCCCGATGGTGAGGAGGGCAAGCGCAACAGCCACGAGACCGTGTGGCCCGATCTCGTCCTGCTCGATGGCGGCAAGGGGCAGATGTCGACCGTGCGCGATACGCTTGCCGAGATGGGGATCGACAACGTGCCGCTGATCGCCATCGCCAAGGGGCCCGATCACGGGCGCGAGGGGCGCGAGGTGTTCCACTTCCCCGACGGGCGCGAGAAGACGCTGCCGGTCAATTCGCCGCTGCTCTTCCACCTCCAGAACCTGCGCGACGAGGTCCACCGCTACGTCATCGGCGCGCATCGGGCCAAGCGCAGCCGCGCGATCACCGCCTCACCGCTCGACGAGATTCCCGGCATCGGCCCGGCGCGAAAGCGCGCGCTGCTGCTGCATTTCGGCACTGCGGGCAAGGTGCGCGCGGCGGCGCTCGACGACCTCAAGCGGGCGCCCGGCATCAGCGATGCGGTGGCGCAGCAGGTGTTCGATTTCTACCACGCGAGCGCGTGAAGCCTCATTCCTTCACGCGCCTCAGGTCGAGGTCGTGGAAGTCGTAGGAGAAGTCGGTCAGGTCCGAAATCGCGTTCATTTTCATGCCCGTGACCTTCCCGTTCTCGATCGTGAAATCGACGAAGGCATCGGCCTTGAGCGAGCTGTCGGGCCAGAAGGCCGCGAAGCGATCGCCATCGTAATGGGTGAGGTCGCCATCGAGAATCTCGCTGCGACCCATGTCGATGAACAGGCGGTCCGGGCCATCCATGCGGATGCGGACATCGCCGTACCACGAGTCGCGATAGGTGCCGACATAGGCGGACAATGGCAGGCTGGGCGGGGCCGCATCTTCGGGCGCGCTTGCTGACGTATCTGCGATCAGCTTCGTACCCTCGGCCTCCGCCTCGGCGAAGGCGCCGCCCCATTCGGAGATGAAATCGTGTTCCGGGTGGCCGAGCAGCGCGACCGCGACGGCGTAGTTGAAGGTCGAGGGCGCGCCGCGATAGTCGTTTGTCGCGCTGAACAGCACCAGCTTTTCTTCGGGGATGATCATGAAATTGCTGACCACGCCGGGCGCACCGCCGCCGTGGCTGACTAGCAGCCGGCCTGCGAAATCCTGCGTGCCCCAGCCAAGCGCGTAGGCCGACAGGTGGGAGAGGCCCGCCGCGCGCAGCCTGCCGTTGACGCCGGTGGGCGTGACGCCCTGCCACACCTCGCGCACCTGCCTCTCGTTCAGCAGGCGCTTGCCATCTTCGGTCACGCCTCCGTCGATCCAGAAGTTGCCCCATTTCATCATGCCTGCGGTGTCGCACCAGATGCCGCCAGCGGCATTCCAGGTCTCCGAGAACGCGAGCCGCTCGTCGATCGGGACGCCCGCATCCGCGCCCGCCGCACGCTCATGCCCGGTGACGTAGGCTGCGCCTGCGGGAATGCGCGTCTTCTCCGCGACGCAGCGCTCCATGCCGACCGGCTTGAGAATCTCGTCGGTGACGAAGTCGGCCCAGCTCTTTCCTGACACGCGCTCGATAATCTCGCCCGCGACGACATACATCAGGTTGTCGTAGGCATATTCGGAGCGAAAGCCGGAGCTGGGGCGCAGCAGCGGCAACGCCTTGATTACGTCTTCGGGCTTGGCATTGCCGTCGGGCCAGATCAGCAGGTCGCCTGCGCCCAACGGCAGGCCGGACCGGTGGGTCAGCGCATCGCGCACGGTGAAATGCTCGCTCACCCACGGATCGGACATGGCGAATTCTGGGATGTATGTGCGCACCGGCTCGTCCCATTTCACCGATCCGCGCTCCACCAGAATCGCGAGCGCGGTGGTGGTGAAAGCCTTCGAGATGCTGGCGATGGGGAACAGCATGTCCTGCGTCACCGGGCGGCTTGTGCCTTCCTCGGCCAGCCCGCGCGCTCCCTGCCAGACGGTTTTGCCGTCGATCGAGACCGCGGCGACCATTCCGGTCGAATCGTACGCCTCCGTCGTCCGGCGCAAGGCCGCGTCGTAATCGAAGGTAGCAGGGGCCGACTCGGTTACCGGTGCCGAAGGTTGGGCTACCGGGGGCTGAGTAGCCGTAGGGGCTCTGTCCACGCCGATTTGGGCGCAGGCTGACAGGGCGCAGGGCAGGAGCAACAGCGCTCCGGTCTTGGCGAATTTCATACGGTTCGGGCTCCCGGTTGCGGGGCCCTTATGCAGCGATTTCGCAGCGGATCAAACGCTGTGACAGGATGTGCGCTCAGGCACCAGCGCGCAGCCGCCGTTCCTGAAAGGCGAAGCGTGCCGCCTCGCCCACATCGCCCTGGAATGAGATGTTGACCGCGCCGCCGATGACTGAACCAACCAGCGGGACGACCGCGCCGACCCGGCGGCGGAACAGCGCGATGGCTAGCGCGCGAGAGACACGTTCGATCGCCTGTTCGATGACCGGATCGATCTCTTCGGGGGGCATTTCGGTAAGGCTGCCGTCGGGGCCAATCCCTGCTTCCAGCGCAGCGATCCGTTCGGCGCGCTGCTTCCGGTCGTTGAGGCTCGCGAGCTCGAGCACCTGCAGGCGGAACAGCCGCTCGCGAGCGCCCTTGCCATCGTAGCCATAGGCGCGGCCGGTATCGCGGATACAGCGCAGCGCGAGCGCGATGGTCGCCGGGATATCCAGCCCCATCGTCAAAATGCCGCCGATACCAGACGCGGCACCGGTCGTGCCGCTGATCGCGCGGGTGGCGATGGCGACGCGCTCGGCTGCGTCCTGACAGGCCTTCAGGTCGGTAAGGTCGTGATCGAACTTGACCAGCTGCGGCGTGCCGACCGCCCGGTCGATCCCCTGCAAGACCCCTCGAACGAGCCCGTTGGGCACGAACGCGGCGACTGCACCCCCTACGGGGTTGGTAATCTTTTCGAACCCGCGTCCGATGATGGAGGGGCGCGATGTGCGGTAGGCGGCTTGCTGTTTTTCGAAATCCATGCCGCGCAAACGGCCGGACCACGCGTCTCGTTCCGCTTGCAGCCTTAGTTAGCTTTGGGGCGCATTTTGCGCATCATGCCTTCCTGCGCCACGCTGGCAACCAGATCGCCCGCGCGGTTGAAGATGCGCCCGCGATTATAGCCGCGCCCGTTGCCGGACCACGGGCTGTCGGTGTCGTACAGCAGCCATTCGTCGGCGCGCGCCTCGCGGTGGAACCACACCGCATGATCGAGGCTGGCGCCCAGAAGCTCGTTGCGCATCCACGACAGGCCATGCGCGATCGCCGCCGTGCCGAGCAGAGTGTAGTCGCTGGCATAGGCGATGACAGCGCGATGCAGTGCCGGATCGTCGGGAAGCTTGCCGACGGTCTTGATCCAGGTCTGCGAGGTGGGCTCGCGTGGCTTCGTGTTGAGCCAGTGCAATCCTTCCACCGGACGCATCTCGATCGGGCGCGGGCGCAGCATGAAATGACGCTGGCTCTCGCTCATCCGGTCAAGCTTGTCGGCGAAGATCTCGCGCCGCAGCTGCTGGTCGGATTTGAGCGTCTCGGGCTCGGCCACATCGGGGAAGGGCATGTTTTCATGCTCCAGACCCTCTTCGGGCGTCTGGAAACTGGCGGTCAGGTTCAGGATCGGGGTGCCATGCTGGCTCGCGACCGCGCGACGGTTGGCGAAGCTGCGCCCGTCGAAATCGCGCGCAATCGTGTAGTCGATCGGCGGGCCTTCCTCGCCCCCGCGCAGGAAGTAGGCGTGCAGCGAATGGGCCTGCTTGCCGTCGGTAATGCTCGCCTGCGCCGCCTGCAGGCCCTGCGCGATCACCTGTCCGCCGAAGACGCGGCCGATGCCGTCAATCTGCGGCCTGCCGCGATAGGTGTCCGGGCCGGTCTGCTCGACGGTGAGAAGCTCCACGAGCTGGGCCGTGAGCGTTTCGGGATCGGGATAATCGGCGTCCTCGAACCCGATGGGGGCAGGGTTGGTATCGGTCATGCAAGCGTCTGTGCGACGGGCGCGCGAACAGGTCAACGTGCCGCGTTGCAGCAATGCGCGATTGCGCAACGATTCGCCCGGAAATCCGTCGCTGTCACCACCGGTTTGTCGGCTCAGCCGACGAGGCCGAGCTTGCGCATCGCGCGGTAGGCCAGCGCCTTGTTGCGGTTGCTTGCCGGCCAGCGGCCCGGCGCGCGCGGCGTCACCCCGATACCGCGCAGCACGCGGTTGAACCCGCGCGCGTCCGCCTCGGCATAGCTCCAGTCGGAGCGCCAGGTGATGCTGAGCGAGATCGAGCTTTCGGGGCCGTTGCGCACGAAATGCGGTGCCATCACGGGCACGAACAGCGCCTGCCCGGCGGTAATCGCGTATTCGCTGCCGCCCGCGGCCAGATCGTCGCTCCACGTGAGTTCGCGCGGACCGCCCGAGTGGTAGCCTTCGTGCACCTGGTCGGGCGCATATGTCGCATCGCCTGCGGGGAACTGCGTCATAACCTTGCCGCCGCGCAGCTGCATCAGGATGTTGTGTTCAGGATCGAAATGATAGGGCGTGACCGCGTTCGGGCTGGAAATAAACACGAAGCCCTGCGGCGTGAGCATCTCGCCGGTCTTCGCCTCGATATCGGGCCGCAGTTCCTCGAGCAGAGCGTGCAGCAGCGCGCGATAGCCCGGGTCCTGCTCGATATTCTTAAGCGCCGCCCAGCTGTTGCACTCGGCAATCTTGCGGATTGTCTCGGTGATCGAAAGCCCGGTGTCCCCCGGCTTTCCTTCGATCCCGATCGGCAGATCGCCGCGATTATACTCGATCGATTCCGCCGGAAGGCGACCGGCCAGTTCAGCCAGCGCGTCGAGCCGCAGCAGCGGATGGTCGCCGAGCCGATGGTCGATAATGACCGGCGTTTCCGGGTAGGCGGAGGCAAAGGCAGCCTTCGCATCCTCGGGGAAGATCGTGTCGGTCCGTGGGGCTTCTTCCTGCGGGAAACCGGTGACGGCGTTCATGGCATGGGGCTCCTTTCAAATCCGCGCGATTCGTGCGTGATCAGCAACGTGCCGATCGCGCGGCGGACGCGCCCGCCGATGGCAAGGTTGCGTGAGACGAGGCTGCGCTGCTCGCGCCAGAAATGGTCGATCATCGGGTGGTCGGGCGCGGCGCAGCTATCGCACCAGTCGATCTCGGCGCGCGCCAGCAGATCGAGGTTTTCCTTCTGCAACAGCACTCCGGGTGAGAGGCGGGCGTGTTCTTCGTCGAACGCGGTCTTGAAGCTGAACGCGCCCGGCGGTGTGAGGAAGGTTGCGAGCATTGCGATCGGCCGGTCGTCGAGCCGCAGCGACAGCCCCTCTACCCGGCCAGCTTTCGCGGCCCCGATCAGGCTTTCGCGGAAGAACCGCGCCCGCGCCGGATCGCTGGCGAGCGATGAGCCTGCGCGGCCTTTCCAGCTGGCGGCTTCGAGCTCGAGGAACTGGTCGGCAAATATGGCGACTGCTTCAACGGTCTGAGCCCGCTCGACGCTCAGCGTCCCCTGTTCGCCGAGGCGGCGGGCCTGCCGCCGCAATTCCTTGCGCTTCTTGTTCGACAGCGAGCCTTCGAAATATTCTTCTGGCGATAGCTCGGAGGCGAGCAGGGCGCGTTCGCTGCGTTCGACGACACCGATCCGGCGGCGATTCTCCTGGGCGAGTGTGCACAGCGCGTCGTCGGGGGCACTATTCTCGGGCACGGCGGGCAGGTGGAGAAAGGCGGCAGCTCCGGCATGATCGTCGATCCAGCGCAGCAGCATTGCCCAGAAAACAGCTTCGAACCCGCGCGCGATCAGTGGGACGCCGCAAAAGGCATTGTCGTGCAGCCAGGTGGCCACATGCGGAACCGGGCGTCCGTAGTAGGTGGTCGCGTAGTGCAGCGGGAGAAGACCGGCGAGTTTGTCGTCGACCCGCAGCTGCGCCAGCAGCACCCGCCCGGCCGGGTCGAATGCGTCGAGCGAGGGCTGGAGAAACCAGCGTTCGAAGAAGGGGTTGGGCTCGACAGATGCGGCAGCAAGCATGTCCCACTCGGCATCGCCGGGGGCCTGCTTTCGCCAGGGGGCAACTATCAGACGCGGGGTCGAGCCGCTGGAATCGTCGAATTCCGTATCAACCAACACCATTCAAGCCCGCCGCCTTCGCGCATTACAGCCCTTACCGAGGCATTAAGCCTAACCGGCAAAACCTAGGATTTGTTTAAATCGCGCGCGTCTGCGTGGCTGCCGGATACAGAAAAAGGGCGCGACCCCGATGGAGGAGCCGCGCCCTTGGTATTCGCGTCGCTGTGGCGCGTCAGATCAGGCGGCACCCGCCGCCAGGATCGCCAGCAGCAGCAGCGCGACGATATTGGTGATCTTGATCATCGGGTTCACCGCCGGGCCCGCCGTATCCTTGTACGGGTCGCCCACGGTATCGCCGGTCACCGCAGCGTGGTGGGCGTCCGAGCCCTTGCCGCCGTGGTTGCCGTCTTCGATGTACTTCTTCGCGTTATCCCACGCGCCGCCACCGGCGGTCATGGACAGCGCGACGAACAGACCGCCGACGATCACGCCGAGCAGCAGCGCGCCGAGCGCGGCGAAGCCGTTGGCCTGGCCCGCGATCAGCGTGATCACGAAGTAGGTCACGATCGGTGCAAGAACCGGCAGCAGCGAAGGAACGATCATTTCCTTGATCGCGGCCTTCGTCACCAGGTCCACCGTGCGCGCATAGTTGGGGCGGCTGGTGCCGGCCATGATGCCCGCATCGGCTGCAAACTGTTCGCGCACGTCCTTCACCACGTCGCCCGCAGCGCGGCCCACCGCGGTCATGCCCATCGCACCGAACAGGTAGGGCAGCAAAGCACCCAGCAGCAGGCCGACGATCACGAACGGGTTCTTCAGGCTGAAGTCCACCGCCACACCGGGGAAGAACTCCGCGAGGTCGGTGGTGTAGGCGGCGAACAGCACCAGCGCGGCAAGGCCCGCCGAACCGATCGCATAGCCCTTCGTCACCGCCTTGGTGGTGTTGCCCACCGCGTCGAGCGCGTCGGTCTTTTCACGAACGCTGTCGTCCAGCCCCGCCATTTCGGCGATACCGCCGGCGTTGTCGGTGACCGGGCCGTAGGCGTCGAGCGCCACGACCATGCCTGCCAGCGCCAGCATCGCGGTCGCCGCGTAGGCAATCCCGACGAGGCCTGCGAGCAGGTAGGCGATGATGATCCCGGCAACGATCACCAGCGTCGGCAGCGCAGTCGCTTCGAGGCTGATCGCGAGGCCCTGGATCACATTGGTGCCGTGGCCGGTTTCCGATGCCTTGGCGATCGAGCGCACCGGGCGATATTCGGTCCCGGTGTAGTACTCGGTGATCCAGATGATCAGACCGGTGATCACGAGGCCCAGCATCGAGCACCAGAACAGGTCCATGCCGGTGAAGCCGCCGACGACTTCGGCAGCGCCTTCGGTGACCAGCGTATCGCCCAGCGCGACCGTTGCGGTCTCGCTGACGACATTGGCACCGATCAGCGCGTTCATGTCGCCCAGCGCCCAGTTCATCACGGCGTAGATCATCGGGATCGAGAGCACGGCGGTGACGATGAAGCCCCTGTACATCGCGCCCATGATGTTCTTCGAGCGGCCCAGCTTCACGAAGTAGGTACCGATGATCGAGGTGACGATGCACGCCCCGCCGATCAGTAGCGGCAGCGCCATCATCGGCAGCAGCAGGTCGCCCAGCGTTTCGCCGAGCAGCAGCGCGGTGAGCACCATCGTCGCGCCCACGGTGACGACGTAGGTTTCGAACAGGTCGGCAGCCATGCCGGCGCAGTCGCCCACGTTGTCGCCCACATTGTCGGCGATCACGGCCGGGTTGCGGGGGTCATCCTCGGGGATGCCCGCCTCGACCTTGCCGACGAGGTCGGCACCCACGTCCGCCGCCTTGGTGAAGATACCGCCACCCAGACGCGCGAAGATCGAGATCAGCGAGGCACCGAAGGCGAGGCCGACGAGTCCGTCGACCACTTCGCGGGCGTCGGGTTCGAAGCCGAGCGGCCCTGCGAGCACGTAGAAGAACACCGCGATCGCGAGGAGGGCGAGGCCCGCCACCAGCAGACCGGTGATCGCGCCCGCGCGGAACGCCAGCGTCAGGCCCTGCTGCAAGCCGCTCTGTGCGGCTGCAGCGGTGCGCACATTGGCCTTCACCGAGATGTTCATCCCGATATAGCCCGCCGCGCCGGAGAGGATGGCACCGATCAGGAAGCCGGTCGCCGCGATCCAGTTGAGGAGGACGAAAACCAGCACGCACACGACCACGCCGACGATGGCGATGGTGGTGTATTGGCGGTTCAGATAGGCGCGCGCGCCTTCCTGAATCGCGCCTGCGATTTCCTGCATTTTCTCGTTGCCTGCACCGGCACCGAGAACCTGTCGACTGGTGAATATTCCGTAGATGATAGCTAGCAGGCCAAGCCCGATAGCGACGAGAACGAGTTCCAAGCCTAATTCCTCCCCAAGAATGTCCCGAAAAGCATTCGGATTTCCGCCCTGTTATCCGGGCAATTTAAGGCATGCATCGCTATAAGGGCTCGCTTCGTCGTGCAAGCCCCCGTTGCGCTTCTTCACCCATGCCGGTGCGCGAGCGCGCCCGGTCAATGCTGGTAGCCGAGACCTTCGGGGCTGTCGAAGGCCACTGTGTCGAGCACCAGCGGCTCGGGTCCGCCCCCGATCACCGTGCCGATGCGGGTTGCAGGAACGGGCAGATCGGTATCGGGCCGGGCGGTGAAAAGGAGGGCATAGTCATCCCCCCACCGCAGGGCCTCGTCGCGGCGGCTCTCGGGCGCGGCTATCGGTATGCTCGCGCTGTCGATGGCAAACCGGGTGCCGCTGGCCTTGGCCATTCGCCAGGCATCGAGCAGAACGCCATCCGAAACATCCATCATCGCGGTCACATGCGGGGCCAGCGCGCGCCCCTCGGCCAGACGCGGTGTCGGCCGGGTGAATGGCCTCTCGTCCGCATCCGCCAGCCCGTTCACCGCATCGAACCCCATCATCGCGCCGCCGACCGATCCGCACAGCCAGAGGTGGTCGCCCGGCTGCGCGCCGCTGCGCGGCGGCACGGGCGTATGCGTTGCGCGTCCCAGTGCGGTCAGGCTGAAGGTACGCGTTCCCTCCACAGCCACGGTATCGCCGCCCAGAAGCGGCACGTCGAAAGCCGTCAACGCGGCTTCCAGTCCCGTCAGGAACGCAGCACTATTGGCGCCAAGGGAATAGCCGAGCAGGACGCCCACCGGCTCTGCACCCTTCGCGGCGAGATCGGACAGGTTCACCGCCACCAGCTTCCACGCCACGTCGGAGAGTGATTGCTGCGGCAGCCAGTGAACACCCTCGGCCATCATGTCCTTGGTGAGGATGAGCGTCTCGTCGCCGAATTCGAGCACTGCGGCATCATCGGCGAGATCGCGCGCGGCTGGTTGCGTGGCCAGCGCGCGAAGGGCGGCGATGAAATCGAGTTCGGTCATGCTGTTTCACCCTACACCGTCATGCTGAACTCGTTTCAGCATCCAGTGCTCAAATTGAGCCTCCAGACGGGCATTTTCGAGCTGGACCCTGAAACAAGTTCAGGGTGACGGAATAGGTCAAATTTCTAAGAGCGCACCGCCTTCGCCACTGCATCGAGCACGCCATTGGCGAACTTCGCCTCGCGGTCGTCGAAGAACGCTTTTGCCACGTCGACATATTCGCTGATGACCGCACCGGTCGGGATGTCGGCGCGGGCGATCAGCTCGTAGGTGCCGCAGCGCAGGACCTGCAGCATCGTCTTGTCGAGCCGCTTGAGGTTCCAGCCCTGGGCCAGCTTGTCGCTCAGCTGCAGGTCGATTTCCTCGGACCGGGCATCCACCCCGCGCACGATATCGTCGAAGAAAGGCACTTCTGCGTCGGCATAGGTGTCGCCTTCGATCTCGCGTCCGAGCCGGTGCTGGTGGAACTCGTCGAGCAGCCTGGGCAGGGCAGTGCCCTCCATATCGCGCTGGTAGAGCGCCTGCACGGCGGCGAGGCGCGCGGCGGAGCGGGCGACTGAACGGGTGGGAGACTTGGACATTACTTCAATCGCAATCTGATGGACTGGGCGTGCGCCGGGAGCCCTTCGGCTTCGGCAAGGGCGATGGCAGCGGGGCCGATCTTGGCAAGCGCATCCTCGCCCGCCTCGATAAAACTGGTCCGCTTCATGAAATCGAGCACCGACAGGCCGCTGGCAAAGCGCGCGCGGCGTCCGGTGGGGAGCACGTGGTTGGGCCCGGCAACGTAATCGCCGACGGCTTCGGGCACCATCCGGCCGAGGAACACGCTGCCCGCGTGGCGCAGCTTGGCAAACAGCGCCTCTGGATCGTCGACCGCTAGCTCCACATGCTCGGCGGCGAGCCGGTTGGCGAGCGGGATCGCGTCTTCGAGCGCGGCGACCGTAATGATCGCGCCATGCGCGTCCCACGCGGCGCGTGCGGTCTTGCCGGTGGCAAGCATGGCCGCCTGTACGTCGACTTGATCTTCCACCTGCGCGGCGAAATCGGCGCTGTCGGTAATCAGGATCGATTGCGAGCTGGGATCGTGCTCGGCCTGGCTGAGCAGGTCGGCGGCGATCCAGTCAGGGTTGTTCTTGCCGTCCGCAATCACGAGGATTTCGCTCGGCCCGGCGATCATGTCGATCCCGACGGTGCCGAAGACCTGCCGCTTGGCTTCCGCCACCCACGCATTGCCCGGGCCCACAATAACGTCGACCGGAGCGATTCTCTCAGTGCCATAGGCCAGCGCGGCAATCGCCTGCGCGCCGCCGACGCGCCAGATCTCGTCGATCCCCGCGATATGCGCGGCGGCGAGCACCAGCGGGTTCGATTCGCCCTTGGGGGTCGGGGTCACCGCGACCAGCCGCTCAACCCCGGCGACCCGCGCAGGAATCGCGTTCATCAGCAGCGAAGAAGGATAGGCCGCCCGCCCGCCAGGGACATAAAGCCCCGCAGCGTCCACCGCGCTCCACCGATGGCCGAGGCGGACCCCGGCATCGTCGGTATAGTCGCGCTGGCCGGGCTTTTGCGCCTCGTGAAAGCTGCGAATGCGGCCTGCGGCGAGATCGAGCGCGGCGCGCAGCTCGCCGTCGAGCTCCTCGTAAGCCCGCTCGCACCGCCAGGCGGGAATGCGCCAGTCATCGTCGGAGGCGAGCGTGTGCCCGTCGAACCGGACGCTCAGCTCCGCCAGCGCCTGGTCGCCCTGCGCGCGCACCTTGGCGATGATGTCGGCTACGTCGCGGGTGATGTTCTCGCCGCTTTCGCGCCGCGAATGGACCAGCCGGTCGAAGCTCGCCTCGAAATCGGGCGCGCTGGCGTCGAGCATGCGCATCACGCGGCCTCTTTCGCTGTTGCGCGCGCTTCGGCGTCGCGGCGGAAGGTCTCGACCAGTTCGGCGACTCGCCGGTCGGTCTTGAGTGCGGCACGGTTGACGATCAGCCGCGCGGTAATGTCGAGGATCCGCTGTGTTTCGACGAGACCGTTGTCTTTCAGCGTCCGCCCGGTGGAAACCAGATCGACGATCCGCCGCGCAAGGCCGAGCGAGGGGGCCAGCTCCATCGCGCCGTTCAGCTTGACGCATTCGGCCTGCACGCCCTGGCTCTCGTAGAACCGGCGGGTGATGTTGGGATATTTGGTCGCCACGCGGATGTGGCTGCCGCTGCGCGCAGCCTCCTCGCCCACGGTCTGCGCCACCGCGAGGTGGCAGTGCCCGATATCGAGATCGACGGGCGCGTAGAGGTCCGAATAGTCGAATTCCTCGATCACGTCTGAACCGACGATGCCGATCTGCGCCGCGCCGTGCGCAACGAAGGTCGCGACGTCGAAGGCGCGCACGCGGATCAGGCGAAGATCGGCCCGTTCCGTTGCGAAGCACAGCGCACGGTTGGACTTGTCGTGAAAGCCTGCTTCCGGCACCACGCCCGCCTGTTCCATGACGGGCAGGGCATCGTCGAGCAGTCGGCCCTTGGGCACGGCGAAGATGAGGTCGCTCTGCGGCATGGGGCGGCAGATAGGGCGAGCGAGACAAAAGGGCAATTGCGCGCGAGATATGGCTGACAAACAGAAGCGATACGAGGTGGTCGATCCGCAGGCTCGCGGGCCCGAGGCGGTGAAGCGCGCGTTTGCCAACCAGGTCGCTTATTGTCAGGGCAATGGCGCACCGGTGACGGCCACGATCTGCCAGGCGTTGCACGACCTGCTCGATACCGAGCGCGGGGGCGCGGTGCTGCGCCGGGTGCGCAAGTGGGCGGGGCCGCCGCTGGCCGATGCGCTCCCCCTGCGCTTGGCGGGTGGCCTGCATGCGCTGCATCTGGCCGACGAAGACCCCGCACTCTCGGCAATCTACCTCGAACAGAGGGTCAGCAACCCCGCCGAGCTGGTCGCCGACGCGATCGAGCGGCACGAGGCGTTTCTGATGCCGTGGCTCGACGGGCCGCCGCAGACCAACGAGGCAGGGCGCAGCTGGGCCTATGCCGCCGCGATGCTGTGGCTGATCGACAAGGGGCTCCCTGCGCAATTCGCGCTCAACGAAATCGGGTCGAGCGCGGGCATCAACCTGATGATGCGGCGTTATCGCTACGATCTGGGCGGGGTGACCGCCGGACCGCAAGGCGCGCAGATGCGGCTGACGCCCGAATGGCGCGGAAACCCGCCGCCGGACGGCAAGTTCGATATCGTCGCTGCACGCGGGTGCGACGTTGCGCCCGTGGACCTGACCGATCCAGCGCAGGCGCTGCGGCTGCGGGCCTATATCTGGCCCGAGTTTACCGAGCGGTTCGCGCGGATGGACGCGGCAGTCGCCGCCGCCAACACCATGCCGCCAGAGATCGCGCGCGAGGCGGCGGATGTATTCGTCGAGCGTGTTCTGGCGGAAGAGCCCGAGCCGGGCGTCACGCGGGCGATCCTGCACACGATCGTGTGGCAATACGTGCCAGAAGACCAGCGGGCGCGGGTGACCGAAGCGATCGAGGCGGCAGGCGCGCGGGCAACCGCCGAAACGCCGCTCGCGTGGATTTCGCTCGAAGCCAATCGCGACACGCATCGGCACGAGTTGTCGGTGCGTTTCTGGCCCGGCGGTGAAGAGTGGCAGCGCCTCGGCGTCGCGCACCCGCATGGTTCGTGGGTCGAGTGGGAGGGGTGACGAAGGCCTCCCTCTCTCGTCAAGGGGAAGGTATGCTCAGGCCGTCCGCCCCAGAAACGCCTCCATCGCGGCATTGACCTTCTGCGGGGCCTCCCACGGGACGAAGTGCCCGCAGCCGGAGACCTTTTCGATGGTCAGGTCGTCGATGATGTCTTCCATGCCGACCAGGTTGCCCGGCGGCAGCGCGAGGTCGTCCATCGCCCAAACCACCAGCGTGGGAATGGTCAGCGGTGGCAGCTGCGGCGGCTCATAGTCGGCGGGCACTTGGAACGGCGCATCCATCGGCGGGACGATGACCGGGCTCGCGCGGTACCAGTTGAGCATGCCGAAGGCCGCATCGCGGTCCTGCCAGTCCTTCAGCAGCGCTTCGCGCTCCTCCGCCTCCATCGTGGAGGGCCGGTCCCACTTCACCTCTTTCAGGAGGATGCCGACCAGGCCGTGCTCTCGCACCAGATCGTCGTTCGCTGTGTCGCGGAAGCCGCGGATGTACTGGCTGCTCTCGCGCTGGCCGGGGTCGATGAAGAGCAGCTTCTGGAAAATCGCGGGGTGCGGTGCATTGGCGATGACGCAGCGCGTGACGCGCCCGTTCATCTGCCCGCCGAGCGCCACGCCCCAAGCGATCGCGCCGCCCCAGTCGTGGCCGACGATGGTGAACTTGTCGACGTCCAGCGCATCGGCGAGCTGGAAGATGTCTCCGATCAGCTTGTCGGGGGAATAGGCCGCCACCTCCTGCGGCTTGGACGATCCGCGATAGCCGCGCTGGTCGGGCGCGATGCAGCGGAACCGGTCCGAGAAATGGGCGATCTGGTGGCGCCACGTGCGATGGCTTTCGGGAAAGCCGTGGAGGAAGATCAGCGTCGGGGCGTCCCTGGGCCCTTCATCCACCACATCCAGCTCGATCCCGTTCGCCAGTGTGACGCGCGTCTGTTCCATCATCATCCCTCCGCCTCGATCTTTTCCATGTACCCATTCGCGACCATCGCGGCGACCTGATCGAACAACGCGTCGGGCGTGCGGCGCTGTTCGCCCCAGCTGCTCTCCCCGCCGCGCGCGACGATGATCTCGCGCTCGCCGTCTGCCACGCCATCCAGAATGCGGCGCGCGGCTTCATCCGGCGGCATGCCGTTGTCGATCACGCTGTCGCTGCGCCCGCGCGCGCTCCCGTCGGCGGTCAGCGCATTGCGGCTGACATCGGTCGCAACCGAGCCGGGGCATACGACATGGACACAAACGCCCGATTGCGAGAGTTCTGCGCGCAATGCGTCCGCATAGCCGACAAGGCCATGCTTCGCGGCGCAATAGGCGGTGCGCAGCGGAACGCCGATCTTCCCCGCCACCGAGGAGACGAAGACGAGATGCCCGCTGCCGCGCCCGGTCATATGCGGCAGCAACGCTTGGGAGGCCGCGATCTGCGCGGTCAGATCGACCGCGATGATCCGCCGATAGACCTCCATATCGGTGTCGACCGCCGCGCTGCGCTGGGAAATTCCGGCATTGGCGATGAAGACATCGACCCCGCCGTGCCATGCGGTGGCCTGCTGCGTGGCGGCACGCATCGCAGCCTCGTCGGTGACATCGAAGGGCAGGACCAGCGTCTCGGTTTCGAGCGCGTCCGCCACGCCTTGAAGACGCGTCTCGTCACGGCCCGACAGGATGACGCGCGCGCCGCGTTGCGCGAAACCGTGCGCCAGCGCGGCCCCGATGCCCGAAGATGCGCCGGTGACCCAGGCATTCTTGCCAGCAAAAGGTCCGTTCATGGATAGGTCACCGTCTTGGGTTGCTCGGGCAGCGGAATCCATTCCTTCTCGTCACCCGGCACCTTGGGGAAATTGCCCGCCTTCCAGTCCTTCTTCGCCTGGTTGATTCGTTCGCGGTCGGAGCTGACGAAGTTCCAGAACACGTGGCGTTCGGTCTTGAAGCTTTCCCCGCCGAGCAGCATGACGCGGCCGCCCTTCTCGGATCGCAGCGCCGGGCAATCGCCGGGCCGGATGACCACCAGCGTGTAGAGCGGCAGGTCCATGCCATCGAGCGTGGCCTCGCCATCGACCACCATCAGCGCGCGCTCGTCCGCAGGCGTATCGATCGGCAGCTGGCCGCCGGGGGCGAGCACGATTTCGGCATAGATCGTGTCGGCATAGGTCGTGGTCTTGGCGCTCTCGCCCCACAGATCGCCCATGATCACGATGGCGCGCGCGCCGCCATCCTCGACCACCGGCAGGTCGTCGATCGCTTCGAAGGCGGGGTCGATCTCCTCGCGCCCGTCGGGCAGCGCGAGCCAGGTCTGCATGCCGAACATGCGCGGCCCGCCGGTGCGTTCGCTTTCGGGGGAGCGTTCGGAGTGCACGATCCCGCTGCCCGCAGTCATCAGGTTCACCGTGCCGGGGCGGATGGTCGAGAAGGTGCCGATACTGTCGCGATGGTCGATCGCACCCTCGAACAGCCAGGTGACCGTGGCGAGGTTGATGTGCGGGTGCGGGCGCACGTCCATCCCTCCGCCCGATGGCAGGTGCGCGGGGCCGAACTCGTCGACGAAGATGAAGGGCCCGACCATCCGCCGCTGCTTCGATGGCAAAGCGCGCCGGACCTCGAAATCGCCGAGGTCGTGGTTGGTGGGGGTGATGGTGGCTTCGATGGGTCCGGTCATTGGGCGTCGAGCTCCGGGTAGTGGCGGAAGATGCCGTCTTCGTTGAAGGCGATGCGGCGGTCGGAGGCAAGATAGTCCTTGATCCCGCCCAGCTCTGCCACCGCATCATGGCAGGCGATCAGGCGCGGAAAATCTCCCTCGATCGCCTTCATCCGGATGGGGAAGGCGTAGCGCAGCCCTTCGACCAGCTGGAACAGCGAGGTGTCGACGTGGCCCCACTTCTCGCCGAGCACGAAGGGATCGTCATTGGCGGACAGTGCATCCTCGAAATAGCGGAAGAACTTGGGGATGCGCTGCTCGCGGAAATTTTCCGCCGCGCGCACCGCCGCGTCTTTCTGGTCCTCGTAATAGAGGTCGCCCGCAATCGGATGATGGACGTTATGCGCTTCGGCGACGATGTCGCTGATCGTCAGTTGCAGCATGATGAGCTGCAAATCGCCGTGGAGATTGCCTGCGCCGAAACCATGCTTTTCACTTGCCCAGGCGAGGATATGCGCCACCTGCGCGATGCAGAAATCGCCCTCGACGAGGTAGGGCGGGGCATAGGGGCGGATGCCGCTGCGCGCGTCCAGATCGTCGACCAGCGCCTGCGCGCCTTCTTCGCGCGCCCGGTCGCGGTATTCGACGCCCGCCGCCTCCAGCGCCAGCCGCACGAATTCGCCGCGACCCTGAATGCCCGGCCAGTACCATAGATCATACGCCATCGGATCAGCCCGGATGGCTCGGCGCAGTCGCCTTGATCGCCAGCGCATGGACCCGGTCGCCGGGAATATCTCCCAGCGCCGCGTTGACCATCCGCTGCCGCTCCAGCCGCGATTTCTCGACGAAGGCCGGCGCCTCGATCAGAATCGCGAAATGCGATTCCCCGGTGCCGTCGTCGCCTGTGTGGCCGCGATGCCTGGCGCTGTCGTTGATGATCTCCAGCCTGGTCGGCGAAAACGCCTTTTGCAGCAGATGCTCCATCTCCTGAGCTACGGATTGTGCCATTTTCTCTTTCGATCCCTTTGCAATTTCGCTCTGCGCTGCCCATCCTAAAGCGCTATGCGTCAGACCCGGTTCCATGGACGCCACGAGGCGAACGGCAGGATTTGTGCCCACCCCACGTGCGACGAGCCGGGCGAGTTTCGCGCTCCCGGTGCGTATGGCAACAGTTTCGACGGACCGGGCCACTGGCGCTGGTTCTGCCTCGAGCACATACGCGAGTTCAACGCGGGTTACGACTGGTTCGACGGGATGACCGCCGACGAAATCCTGCGCGCGCAATCGCCCTCGGCCGGGTGGCAAACCGAAACGCCCGCTTTCCGCGCGAGCGGCCCGGTCGACGGAATGCCGCGCTGGGGCGAATTCGACGACCCGCTCGATGCGATTTCCGCGCGTGCGGGCGGGATCAAGAGTCGTGCCCGGCGCGAGGCGGAAATGGCGATGGACGGGCGCTTCTCGAGGGAAGAGGCCAAGGCGCTCGAGGTGCTGGGGCTGGGTGCCGAGACCGACCGTCGGCGGCTGCGGCAACGCTATTCCGAACTCGTGCGCCGCTACCACCCCGACCGCAATGGCGGAGATCGAACACACGAGACGAGGCTGCGGCGCGTGGTTGAGGCCTATCAGCTGCTCAGGAAAAGCAGGGCAATCGCCTGACCGGCTCAGTCGCGGTCGGGCGCGCCGGGCGGGAAATAATGGCGGTAGGGCCGGGCGTCCTCGACGCAGTGCGCTACCGCGGGCAGCGCGAGAATTTCGGCGCGTAGCGCGGCAACGCGCGGGCAATCCTGCGGAATGCGCTCGATCCAGTCGGCGTAGAACAGCGAGGGTGCGGCGGCGCAGGTGACCAGCGAAACGTGTGGCGGCAGATCGTTCTTTGCGAGCCAGTCTTCGAGCCAGGCGTAGCTTCGCAGCAGGCCCGTTTTCCCTGCCTCGACCTGAGCCGGATCGGGATTTTCGGGGTTGGCGATACAGGCGTTCACGACCAGCTGGCCGACGTCCATCACGTAGTGATCGAAAAAGCGGTCCATCATCCGCGCGCGTGCCGCGTCGATCGGATCGGTGGGTAACAGTGCCGCAGCTTCCGGGTAACGCGCAGCGAGATATTCGGCGATCGCGGTCGCTTCGAAGACGGTATGATCGCTGTCGACCAGAACCGGGAATTTGCCCGCCGGGTGTGCGGACTGAACGAAGGCATAGGCCTCGTTCTGCTCCATCGGGTTCACCTCGCGGAAGGTGAAGGGGATGTCGTAGGCGTAGAGCGGGATCAGGCCCTTCCATGTGTAGGACGAGAAGGGGTGCCCGTAGATCTCCATCACCAGGTCCCCTCCTCCATCCGCTTACGTCGCTCCAGCTCGCGGTCGCTGGTGATCGGGATCGGCGCTTCGTCGGGGTAGGGGGGCAGCGTGCCGCCGGGCTTGTAGGTCGCGATCACCGTGCCTTTGGCGGTCACGCGATGATCGGTCATCTCCAGCTTGTCGACCGGCGTGCCTTCGCCCCACAGGCGCTTCCCGCGGCCGAGGATTACCGGGTAGGTCATCGTGATCAGCGTATCGATCAGCCCTGCGGCGAGAAGCGCGGGGTATATCTCGCTCGAGCCCTGGATGACGAGATCGGCACCCTCTGTCTGCTTGATCGCCGCCACATCCTCCACGCCGCGCATCCGATGGCTGTTCTGCCATTCGAGCGGCTGGTCGCCGCGCGTCATCACATACTTGTTCGCCGCGTCGAAGGCTTCGCCCATCGGCTTGTTCTCGCCATCGGCATAGGGCCAGTAGGCGGCGAAGATATCGTAGGTCCGCCGCCCCAGCAGCAGATCGTAGGGCGGGGTGAACAGCGCGCCGAGCGTCTCGTCGATCCCTTCGTCCCACAGCTTGAACACCCAACCACCCTGGTCGAAACCGCCGGTGGGGTCTTCGTCGGGCCCGCCCGGGGCCTGCATTACCCCGTCGAGCGACAGGAACGCCGCACCGGTGATTTTGCGCGCCATGTCAGTCTCCCCGTCGTGCAGCTTCGATGGCTGCGTGATCGATCTTCACCATGCCCATCATCGCCTCGTACACACGCTTGCGCGCTGCCGGGTCGGGATCGGCAAGCCCTTCGCCGAGCACGCGTGGCACGATCTGCCAGCGCATGCCGAAGCGGTCGAAACACCAGCTGCACGCCATTTCACCGCCGCCATCGGCGGTCAGTGCGGCCCAGTAGCGGTCGGTTTCCTCCTGCGTGTCGGTGAAGACCTGCATCGACACCGCGTCGGAGAATTCGCCCGGATTGCCGTTGAGCGCGAGCGCCTGCATTCCGAGCAAGGTGAAATTGGCGAGCAGCACGTCGCCCTCCTTGCCGCCGGGGTAGTCCGACGGCGATCGTTCGACGCTGCCCATCTTACTGTCGGGGAACAGGTCGCAATAGAATTGCGCGGCTTCGTCGGCCCGGTCCTTGAACCAGAGGCACAACGCGGATCGGGCCTCAGACACTGGCTGCCTCCCGCTCTGCGATCAGCGTGTTGTCGATGTCCTTGGCCGCCTTGTATGCATCGCGCGATCGCAGTCGATCCGCATAGGCTTCGAACACGTCACGCTTAGGCAGCGATCCGAACTGCATGCCCCAGTCGACATGCGAGCCGACATAGACGTCCGCCATCGTGAACCGGTTGCCGCAGACATAGTCGCGCCCGGTCAGCATGGATTCGAACGTGTCGACGGTGCGGTCGAAACTGCCGAAACCGAGCATGCCCTGCTTCTGCGGATCGTCGGACGACCAGCCCATACTGTTGGCGACCACCGCTTGCTCAACGGGCCCGGCGGCGAAGAAGAGGTAGCGGAAATAGTCCGCCTTCTCATGCGTGTCGGGGAGCAGCCCGGCGTCGGGGTGCATTTCTGCGAGATAGTGGCAAATGGCCGCAGCTTCGGTCACCACATGGTCGTGGCCACCGTGGTGATGGACGAGCGTCGGGAACTTGCGCATGGGGTTGGCCTTCACGAAGGCTTCGGGCTGATCGGGCCCGTATTCGACGATCACCTGTTCGTAATCGGCACCTGCCTCGTGCAACGCCCAGCGGGCGATCTGCCCACGGCTCGCAGGGTTGGTGTAGAACGTGTAGTCGGACATCCTCGATTTCCTCTGTGTTTCTTAAATTCTGGGGCCGACCAGACCGATGGTCGCGCCCTGCGGATCGTGGGCATAGACCGAATACTCGCCGCCGGGAATCTGCTGCGGATCGCCCAGCAAGGTGCCGCCATTTTCGGTGACCGCCGCGCAGGCGCGGTCGATATCCTCGACGCCCGCGAAATACTGCCAGCGCGAGCCTTCGCCATCGGCTTGCGCCTTGCCGATGGCACCGATCCCGGTGCCGTCGTGCTGGATGAAGCGATAATCGCCCATTTCACCCATGGGCATGGCCCCCTCCTGTGTCCACCCGAACAGATCGGTGTAGAGCGCGACGGCGGCGTCCTGATCGGTGGTCCACAGCTCGTTCCAGCGTATGTGCTGCGCTTGATCGACCGAGAAGACGTCGCTCGTCGCGTCGGGATGGTCGGCGGGCGGGGTGGGATTCATCAGGTAGAAGACCGCGCCCTGCGGGTCGGAGACCATCGCGATCCGCCCCACTGGCAGGTCCATCGGCGGCATGTGCACCGCGCCGCCGGCGTCCTTCACGGTGGCGACTGCGGCATCGACATCGGGGTGGTGGATATAGCCGAGCCAGCCCGGCTTCGCGCCGCTGGCTTTCATCTTGGCGCCGATTTCCAGCAGCCCGCCAGCCATGCCGCCATCGGCCCGCTGGATCATGCGGTAAGTGGAGCCGGTCGGCATCGCCTGCCCCTCGGCCTCGATCTCCCACCCGACGACCGCGCGATAGAACGCGCGTGCGCCTGCCGGATCATCGGTCATCAGCTCGTACCAGATGAAGGCACCGCGATCCGCGCCCGACATAGCTCAAGCCTCCTTGTTCAGGATGACTTCGAACCCGCCGAAGACCATGCGCTTGCCATCGAAGGGCATGTCGCTGCCGTCGGGCGCGCCGAACATCGTTTCCATCCGCTCGTCCGCCATCATCTTCTCGTGCGCGGCGTCGGCGGTCGCCTTGTCGGGCCAGGTCATCCAGCTGAAGACGACCTTTTCGCCTTCCTTGAGATCGACCGCGCGGCGGAAATCGGTCTGCTCGCCGTCTTTGACGTCCGCCTCCCACGCCTCGACATGGCCGATGCAGCCATAATCGCGCGCGATCGGCCAGAACTTCTCCGCGACATCGAGGTAGGCATCCTTGTTGCCCGCGGGCACGGGCACGATGAATCCGTTGACGTACATGGTCACTCTCCTTGTGATGCAGGTGGCCCGTGGCGGTCGAACGCCGCGAGTTGATCGGCCATCGCCCGCTTGAAGTCGGGGCGAGCCTCGCCGCGCGCGACATAGGCCTGCGTTGCGGGATGGTCGGCGAGCAGCTTGCTGCCGCCGATGGCGCGCAGCACGGTGACCATGGCGATATCGGCGATGGTGAAGTTGTCGCCCAGCCACTCCTGCCCGCCGAGCCGCTTTTCGAGTGGGGCGAGCCGCTTGGCGATGAATTCCTCGAGGCTCGGGCGGCGCAGGCTGGCCCATTCCTCGCCGCGCGCGAAGGCGGTGACGTTGGTCCATTCGAACATCCACGGCTCGACCGAGTTGAACGCGCCGAACAGCCAGGAGATCGCCTCTGCGCGCTGCTGCGGATCGAGCGGCAGCAGCGCCTCGCTTTTTTCTCCGAGGTGGAGCAGCGTCGCGCCGCTTTCGAACAGCACGAGATCGCCATCGCGCAAGACCGGCACCTGCCCCCACGGCTGCGCGTCGAGCAGCCAGGCGGGCTTGTCGGTGACATCGGCAAGCCGCTCGCGATAGGGAATGCCCGCCAGTTCGCAGGCCCAGCGCGGGCGCAGATCGCGCACGAAGCCGCGCGCGAAATCGGGCACCCACTGGTAGCCGGTGATCTCGATTTGCGCGTTCGGATCGATCATCGACATGTGCAGCGTTCCTCAGGCGTCGATCTGGGCTTCGGCGGGCGGACCTTCGGTGGCCATCGCCGGGTCCATCCACATCGGCTCCCACACGTGCCCGTCGGGGTCTTCGAAGCTGCGCCCGTACATGACGTCGCCGAATTCCTGCTTCGGATTGATGTCGGCCTTTCCGCCGTGCTTTCCGGCGGCCTCGGTGATCTCGTCGACCGCGGCGCGGCTCTCCATGCTGACGCACAGCGCAACCTGCGCGCTGCTATGCGCATCGACGATCGGCTTGCTGGTAAAGCTCTTCCACTTGTCGTGGCTCAGCAGCATCACCTTGATCGTGTCGCTCCATTCCATTCCGCTGGCCGTCTCGTCGGAGAACATGTGGTTCTGGGTGAAGCCGAGCGCGGAATAGAACGCGGTGGAGGCGGCCAGATCGGCTACCGGCAGGTTCACGAAAATCATTTTGGTCACGGCTGCGTCCTCTCCTTTCCCCCCGACTCGATGTTGAATCTTATGAGCGTCGTGATTACGTAAGGCAACAATGGAGTTACAAAAAGAAACCAAACTGCACGGGCGGTGGTACGACGACGCCTGCGGCACGGCGTTTGCGCTGGAACTTGTCGGCGAACGCTGGGCGCTGCTGATCATCCGCGAACTGATGCTCGGGCCGCGCCGCTTCTCCGATCTGCGTGCCAGCCTGCCGGGAATTAGCGCCAAGGTGCTGACCGAGCGGCTCGCGACGCTGGCCGATGCGGGCGTGCTGAGCCGCCACAAGCTGCCGCCACCTGCCGCCTCGCAAGTCTACGAGCTGACCGAGTGGGGCTATTCCGCCGAGACGATCATCCAGGAACTTGGCCGCTGGGCCGCGACCTCGCCGCTGCACGATCCCACGCTGCCGCTGTCGGCGGTGTCCTTCATGATCTCGCTACGCACGATGATCGACCGGGCAAGGGCGGGCGAGTGGTGCGCGACGATAGGTTTCGGAATCGGCGAGAACCGCTTTGTAGCGCGGCTGGCGAGCGGCGAACTGCCGATCATTCGCGAGGAGACCGACGCCGCCGATGCTCTGTTCGTGGCCGACGATGCCGCGCTGCTCGCCGCAGTGTTCTACGGCAAGCAGCCTGCCGAGGCGGTTGGCGTCTCGATAGAGGGCGACCGCGAGATCGCAGACCGCTTTATCGACCTCTTCCACTTACCCAATTGAGCTAGCCCTGCCGCATCGCCCAGCGCAGCGTGCGCCCCAGTGCGCGCGTGGTCGCACGGGCGGGCAGGGCGGCAAGGCCGGGGCGGTGCAGGCCCAGCATCGACCGTGCGAAAGGCGGCAGCAGCATCACTGCCTCCGCCGCGATCGCCTGCTGCAACGCTACCGGAAAGCCTTGCGGGCGAATCGCGAGCACGAATTGCGCGACCTCGCGCGCTTCCTTCGAGGTGGTGAGGTCGCCGCGCAACTCGCGCAGGATCGCTTCGGCCTCGGCCACGCTCTGCGGCACGGGATCGGCCCCGAGCGCGCGACCGATCACCGCCATTTGAGCGTAGTATTCGTCCTGCTCGGCACGCGGCATGCCCGGCCGCGCGTGGCGGATATAGCCCGCGAGGAAGCTCGATGCCTCGGCAATATGCACCCACGCCGCAGTGCGCGGATCGCTCGCCGCATAGGGAGTGCCGTCGGGCAGCGTGCCGGTAATCCTGGTGTGGATCTGGTTGACCCGCGCAATGGCCTCCTGCGCGCGGTCGCGATGGCCGAAGGTGGTGACCGAGATGAATTGCGCGGTGCGGTGGAAGCGGCCCTGCGCGTCCTCGCGGAAATTCGAATAGTCGAGCACGCCCTGCAACGCCGCCGGGTGGAGCATCTGCAGGAAGAGTCCGCGAATCCCGCCGATCATCATCCCCATCACATCCGCGTGCACCATGCTGATCGGCGAATCCTTGGCAAACAAGGCCTCGTCCGACGGCGGAATCCGCGTCTCGGGCACCTTGCCCTGGTTGAATGCCGCGCGCACCTGATTGACGATCGCGTCGCGCACCGGATCGAGCAAGGGGGCGAGAGGATCGGGGCGCCGGTCGCCGCTGGGTTCGCTGCTGGGCATGACCCGCAAGATATAGCGCGGTGGCACCAATTGGGAATGCATCGCTGAAAGCCGTCTTGCGAGGCCCGCACAACACCTCTAGTCCCGGCGCCGATGACTGACCAAAAGAGCTTCCAGCCCTCCGAAAACACCGTCCTCGCCGCACCCGACATCAAGCTCGACGTGCGCGAAACCTTCGGTGTCGATATCGACTGGCAGGTACCCGCCTTCAGCAAGGCGGACGAGCGCGTGCCCGACCGCGACGATAGCTACGTGTTCGATCCGGACACGACGATGGCGATCCTGGCCGGCTTCGCGTTCAACCGGCGCGTGATGGTGCAGGGCTATCACGGCACGGGCAAGTCGACGCATATCGAGCAGGTTGCGGCGCGGCTCAACTGGCCTTGCATCCGCATCAACCTCGACGCGCATATCAGCCGCATCGATCTGGTCGGGCGCGACGCTATCGTGCTGCGCGATGGCTTGCAGGTCACCGAATTCCGCGAAGGCCTGCTGCCGTGGGCGCTGCAGCACCCGGTCGCGCTGGTGTTCGACGAATACGACGCGGGCCGCCCCGACGTGATGTTCGTGATCCAGCGGGTGCTGGAAGCGGAAGGCAAGCTGACGCTGCTCGACCAGAACCGCGTGATCCGCCCGAACCCCGGCTTCCGCCTGTTCGCGACCTCGAACACGGTCGGGCTGGGCGATACCAGCGGGCTGTACCACGGCACGCAGCAGATCAACCAGGGCCAGATGGACCGCTGGAACGTCGTCGTCGGGCTTAACTACCTGCCCGCCGAGACCGAGGGAGCCATCGTCGCGACCAAGGCACCGGAGATGGACAAGAAGACCATCGCCGACATGATCAAGGTGGCCGACCTGACCCGTCAGGGCTTCATGAACGGCGATATCTCGACCGTGATGAGCCCGCGTACGGTGATCACTTGGGCGCAGAACACCGCGATCTTCAAGGATATCGGCTTCGCCTTCCGCGTCAGCTTCCTCAACAAGTGCGACGAGGCGGAACGCATGCTGGTGGCCGAATACTACCAGCGCGTTTTCGGTACCGACCTGCCCGAAAGCGTAGTCGGTGGCGTCTGACCCGGACCACCCGATCCAGACGCTGGAGGAGCGGGTCGTCTACCGCAACGATTACGCCACGGTCTACGATGATCGGGTGCGGTTCGCCGATGGCCACGAAGGCACCTATTTCCGCTGGAAGTGGAACGCGCCCCATGGCGTCGCTATCGTTCCCCTGATCGGCGATCGCGTGGTGCTCATCCGCTCTTACCGGTATCAGAGCAAAGCGTTTGTGGTCGAAATTCCGCAGGGCTTCGGAACGCATGGCAACGGCCCCGAAGAAGACGCCCGGCGGGAGTTGAGGGAGGAAACGGGTCTCGAGGCGACCGAGCTCGTACCTCTCGTGCGCTTCGACGACAATATTTCCACCCACTGCTACCTCGCGAAGATCGACGAGGGCGGCCAGCGGAGCCTGCGCGGAGCGGAGATCACCGAAAGCATAGTCGAGATGATCGATCTGCCGCTGGCCGAGATTACTCCGGCGCGCCTCGCCGAAGTCGGTGTTGCGGGTCCGGTATCGACGGCGGCATTGCTTGCAGCGCGCCTTATCAGCGAACAATAATCTCCCTCTCGAACCCTTCGCTGGTGCCGATCTCCTGTTCGAACTCCAGAGCATCGCCTTTGCCCCGGCTCCGCAGATAGGCTTCCAGGCGAGCGCGTTCGAGATCGTGCATCGCGGCATCGACATGCTTTCGTTCCGGATTGATCTTGGCATTCACCGCGTCAACCAGGAAGCTGCTCGCCCAGCCAAGCACGACGCCGGTGATGGAGGGGAACACGTTCGCTATCGAAAGCACATCGGTGGCCCGCTTCACGCCCTGCGAAATCCAGGTGCCATACTGCCTGCGCAATTGTCGCGGGTCGGGGGCCGGGCTGTGTCTTGCCAGTTCGCGGAACCGGGTGATGATCCGATCCTCAATAACCCTGTTTAGCTCGCCGTAGACGACAAACAGATTGTCGAAGCTGCCGATACGGTCGGGATCACGATTGAGGCGATGAAATTCCCGGAATGCATCGCTTTCGTGCACCTGCCCAACGTCCTCCATATCGAGCATGTTGAGCCCTTCGGTGAAGTGTTTCGCGGTCAGACGCGGCTTGAGATCCAGTGGGTCGTCGAAATCCGAAAGCTCGTATCGTCCTCCCCGGAGCAGCATGAAGGATTCGCGATGTTCCTCCGCGTAGATCGGTTGCAGCCCTATCGTCTTGGGCAGGTTCGACAGATACACCGCGTCCGAACAGCGGGTGAGAAAGGCGACGGCCTCAGATTTGGCGAGAAGGCCGGCCTTTTCCATCATCTCCGGCAAATCGCGCTGCAGGAATATCCGGCCGAGTCCGCTGTTGCGATCGGCCTCCTCGCGCAGGGCATTGTGAAGGAAATCGGCTTGGCCCGCGTCGAATGCAATCCTCCCCTGCTCTATGATGATCCGTTCGCAGTCGTTGGTGAAGTTATTGCGCACGGCGTCGTAGCCCCAAGGGATCAATTTGCCGTGTTCCTGCACGAAATCGATCTCCGGACTTTTGCGCAGATCTCGATATCCTTCCGGCAGTTTTCCTTCTTGCAGAAACGCTTCGAATACTTCGTGGAGATGCTGTGGGCCAGTGCCATCGGCATTGCGCACGGCAAGGCCGATCTGTCCTTCCTTCACCAACATCTTCGTCAGCCCATCGTTACGCACCAACAGACGCAGATTGGGCGAAGACATGATCTGATTGTCTGAAAAGGTCAGTTCTCCGTTGACCAGGATATTGAAAATCACGTGCGCCTTGAAAGACTTGAAGAGATTGGAGTCCTTGGAAAAGCGCGAATTCTCGTCGGCCAGCAGCGTGTAGGTCCCCATGTCCTGTCCCCCCTCATTTCTCGCCAATCGAGTATATGGCAAATGGTTCGCTTGGGAAGGATGGGCAGGGCGGGCGCGGGCGGAACGGCGCAGCGCAGCAGGCTTGTGAATCGGTGGAATGCCGAGGACCGTGGAGGAGAAACCGTTTCTACCCGACTTTACCGGACCGGCGAGGGAGGGCCTGATCGCCTCGCTCGATATCGCGCTGCGTCCCGATCGATGGAGGCCGCAACCGCGTGACCTGCGCCTTGTCATTCACGTCGGCCTTGCGGTGATGCGCCAACTGCGAGGCGGGCAGGGCGCGGCTGAAGAGGTAACCTTGCATCTGGCTGCACTGGGTCGCGCGTAGCAGGCGCATCTGTTCGGGGGTCTCGATCCCCTCGGCGGTGGTTCGCATGTTGAGCTGGGTCGCCAGCGCAATCACTGCCTGCACGATGGCATCGCTGTTCTTGCGCTCCGCCATGTCGCCCACAAAGCAACGGTCGATCTTGATCTTGTCGAACGGGAAGGCGCGCAGGTAGTTGAGCGAGGAATAGCCCGTCCCGAAATCGTCGAGCGCGATCTGCACGCCCAGCGCGCGGATCTTGTGCAGCAGGGCGATCATCTCTTCGCTGTCGTGCAACAGCACGCTCTCGGTGATTTCCAGCTCCAACCGGTGCGCGGGCACGCTGCTGGTGGCGAGCGTGTGGATGATGGTGGAGTACAGCTTCGCATCCTGCATCTGCACCGGCGACAGGTTGACCGAAACGGTCAGGTCTTCGGGCCAGTGCGAGGCTTCTTCGAGGGCTTCGCGCAGCACCCAGGCGCCGATCGCGACGATCTGGCCGGCCTCTTCCGCGATCGGGATGAACACGTCCGGGCTCACCAGCCCGCGCTGCGGATGATTCCAGCGCAAGAGGGCTTCATACCCGACAACTCGCGCGCTTTGCGTGTCGACCAGCGGCTGATAGTGCAGTTCCAGTTCGCCGCGCGTCAGCGCTTCGCGCAGGTCGCTTTCCAGACGGCGACGGTCCTGCAACTGTTCGTGCATCCGCGGGTCGAACACGCTTGCCACATTGCGACCGCGCATCTTCGCATCGTAAAGCGCGAGGTCCGCCGCGTGGATCAGCTCGCCTGCGGTCGCTCCGTCGTGCGGTGCGAAGGCGATACCGACACTGGCATTGATCCGCGCCTTCTGCCCCTCGATCTCGGCGGGCTGGTTCATCGCCTCGACGATCCGGTGAGCCACCTCGATCACGCGTTCGCGGTTCAGGGGATGCTCGATCAGCACGGCGAATTCATCGCCGCCCAGACGCGCCACCATCGCGCCGGGAGGCACGCATTTCTCGATCCTGCGGGCGGCTTCCATCAGCGCCGCGTCTCCCCCGGTATGGCCCAGCGTATCGTTGATCGCTTTGAAATGGTCGAGATCGATCGCAAGGTTCGCAACCATCCCGTCCGATCCCAAGCGATTGAAGGCGCGCTTGATGGTCGTGTTGAACAGCGCGCGGTTGGGCAGGTCGGTCAGCGCATCGTAGTGCGCCATGTACTTGATTTGCGCCTCAGCCTCGTAAGCCTGCGTCACATCGGCCACGAAGCCGCGCCAGATGGGGTCCGCGCCGTCCTTTGCGGCAACCTTGCGCGCCGAGATCGACCACCAGCGCATCGCGCCATCGATTTCCAGCGGGACCACCTGCCGACGGATATTGCCATCCTGGCCACCCAGCATGCCCAGCTCCTCGCGTTCGGAGGAATCCCGGAACAGAGCGAGCATCTGCATCCCCTCCAGCTCTTCCGCGCTGCGCCCCGCCGCCTCGCAGAAGCGTCTGCTGGGGCGGAGGATGTGGCCGTTGGAGGTGCATTCGAACAGCCAGTCGCTCCCGTCCTGGTCGTACTGGTGGAGCAGCAGCTGGATGGTCTCGTTGGCTTCGGTCAGCTTGCGCGTGCGCAGGCGCCGCGTCGCGAACAGGTAGTTGAAGTGAAACACCAGCCAGTGCAGCGCGAGGAAGCTGCCAAGCGCGACGCCCGTCCCGCCGATCGCCGCATAAATACCGGCAAAGGCGAGCGGCAGGGCAATCGCCGTAGCATTTATGGCAGCATTGAGCACGGAGACGCGCGGCACGGCGATCAGTGCGATCGATTCGATCCACATGACCATCACCGCGGTCGGCACCAGCGCGATGAGAAGTTCGGGCGGCGCATAATACAGCGCGAGCGAGGCGAAGATGCCCCAGAGGAGCGTGCGCAGGATCACGACGCGCCTGACCAGTTCCAGCGTTTCGGTGTGCGAGTGCTTTTGCGTTTTGCGGCGACGGTCGATCGCCATCTGGCAGATGCCCACCGCAATGCCCGACGCGACGAACATGTCGACGAAGCTCATCGACATGTAAGTGCTGAACACCACCCCGGCGATCAAAGTGCGCAGGATATCGTAGGCGAGGTATGGGGTGACGCAGATATTCTCGAGCCGGCAGCGCGCCCACCACTCGATGTCTTTCGCTTCCGGCTGATGGTCGATCAGCTGCAGGTGTAGCACCCTGTGGAGGAAGCCACCGGGTCGCAAAAGCGCCGAGGGTTGCGCGCGGCTCATCGGCCCGGGAGAAACTTTTCTTGCACCACAGATGCTTGCACTAAAGCGCAATGGTAAATGCCTTATTTCTCTCCTGTGCAATTAGATCGCGACGATTTAGTCAGGCTCGGCTTACCGCTGGCGAATTGTTTGAACATGACGCAAGTCGCCTTGGATCACTCTACTGTTCGGTAAATCTGAGCGTCGAATCTGTGCGAGGATGGAATTCCTGAAGCGGACCCGCCAGCCTTGCGCTTGCCTGACCAAGATCGGCTGGCGTGGTTAAGCCGCATGCGGTATTTGGCGCGTATGTGGGGACCGAAACGCAAATTGCGTCTGAGCGCCGAAGGGGCCGACCCTGCGCCGCATCGGGGCTATTACTCCACCCACGAAAGCATGATCGACGACCCTTGGGACGACGACGACCCGGACTTTGCGGAGGAACCGCGCGGGCGCGAGATCATGGACCGCGTGGTCGATTTCCTGCGTTCTCCCGACACGCATTTCTGGGCGGTGCGCGCGGCGGCGGGCTTCGTGCTGCTGCTGATCGTGATCATCATCTGGCTGACCATCACCGCGCCGCTGTCGAAATCGCTCGAGCCGATCGCGCCGCCGCAGATCACGCTGCTGGCCGCTGATGGCACGCCGATCGCGCGCAATGGTGCGGTGTACGACGAGCCGGTCGATATCGACCGCCTGCCCGATCATGTGGTCAATGCCTTCCTCGCGACCGAGGACCGGCGGTTCTACAGCCACTGGGGGGTAGACCCACGCGGGCTGGCGCGTGCGACGATCAACAACTGGTCGGGCGGCTCGACGCAGGGCGGCAGCACGATCACCCAGCAGCTCGCCAAGTTCACCTTCCTGACCCCCGAGCAGTCGATGTCGCGCAAGGCGCGCGAAATGCTGATCGCCTTCTGGCTGGAGGCGTGGCTGACCAAGGACGAGATCCTCGAACGCTACCTTTCGAATGCCTATTTCGGCGACAACACTTACGGTTTGCGCGCCGCCAGCCTGCACTATTTCTATCGCCAGCCAGAAAAGCTCACCGCCAGCCAGGCGGCGATGCTCGCCGGATTGCTCAAGGCCCCGTCGGCCTACGCCCCCTCGCAGCATTACGATCGCGCGGCGAAGCGCATGCAGGCGGTCAAGGCGAGCCTGGTCTCGGCGGGCTTCCTGAGCGAGAGCGAGGCCGACAAGCTCCGCCCGCCCGAGCTCGACATGCGGTTGAGCAACGATCTGCCCACGGGCACCTATTTCGCCGACTGGGCGCTGCCCGAGGCGCGCGATCGCACCTCGGCGGGCTTCGGCATACAGGCGCTCACCACCACGCTCGACGCGCGGTTGCAGAACATCGCGCGCGACGTGATCGCGGAGGCTCCGCTGGGCAATGCGCAGGCCGCGCTGGTCGCGATGCGCCGCAACGGCGAGGTCGTCGCGATGATCGGCGGCAAGGATTATTCGCAAAGCGCCTTCAACCGCGCCACGCAGGCGCGCCGCCAGCCGGGATCGACCTTCAAGGCGATCGTCTATTTCGCGGCGCTGAAAGATGGCTTCGACCCCGATGACCCGGTCAGCAACCGGGCCTTCACGCAAGGCAGCTATCGCCCGGAGAACTACGACGGCAAATATTCGGACTTCCTGACGCTGGAACAGGCCTTTGCCCGGTCGAGCAATGTCGCGGCTGTGCGCATGTTCAACGAGGTCGGCAGCAGCCGAGTGATCGGCATGGCGCGCGATCTGGGCATCACCAGCCCGATTCCGCGCGGCGACCCGAGCGTCGCGCTGGGCACGGCGGGCATGTCTTTGATGGAGCTGACGGCTGCCTACGCGGGGATTGCGGGCAATTCGTACCCCGTTCGCCCGACCGCCTTCGTGCGTGAGCAGCGCGGGCTGTGGGACCGTATCTTCAACGCGCCGCAGAGCGTCTCCAAATCGACCCATCGCGAGATGGAGCAGCTGCTTCGCAGCGCAATCAACGATGGCACCGGGCGTAACGCGCAGCTGCCGGGGCTCAATTTCGGCAAGACCGGGACGACGCAGAACAATCGCGACGCGCTGTTCGTGGGCTATGCGGGCGATCTGGTGGTCGGCGTGTGGATCGGCAACGACGACAACACTCCGCTCAAGGGGATCAGCGGCGGCGGTCTGCCCGCGAAGATCTGGAAGAACTTCATGCTCCGCGCGCAGGGCGTCCGCACGGGGGCACCCGCGAGGCGGCAGGACCCGACCGCGCCGGTCCAGCCGCTCGACGTGCCCGACGCGAGCGATATTCCCGATCCGGTCGAGGAAGATAGCGCCGAGATCACCACCGATTCGAGCGGGATCACGATCCGCGAGGAACCGCTGGAGAGGCAGGCGCCGCCGATCGACGCGCCGCCGGGCGAACCGCGCGCCGCGCCGCCGCTGCCCGCAGCGCGCGAAGAGGAACCGGCGGTGCCGAACTAGCGCGCCGTAGCGCGGTCAGGCCGAACCGGGCTCGATCCGCTTGATCATCACGTTCATCACCGCACTCGCGCGCGGCCTGTCGCGCTCGTCCTGCCATGCCTCGACCGTGACATTCGCGCTGCGCCGACCCAGCTTGGTGATCCGCGCCTTGGCGAAGAGCGGCGCTTTTTTCGCCGCCGCGAGATATTGCACGGTAATGTTGATCGGCTTGAGCTCGGCGTCCTCGCCGCGATCATGCAGCGCGACGCGCAGCGCCGCGTAGGCCGCGGTTTCGAGCAGGCCGCTGGTCGCGCCGCCGTGGAAATGGCCGGGCCGCCCCTCGATCGCGTCGATCCCCGCCACGTGCAGCACGGGCACGCCATCCTCGAATTCGGTGACTTCTATGCCGAGCGAGCGGGCATAGTTGGACAGCAGGTCGGGCGTGTTCTCAGCCATTTTTCGACCCCCAGCCGACCGTCATGTAGACCGCCGCCATCGTCGCCACCGGGTCGTCGGGGTCGCCATCATGCGCAATCCCGCGCACGAATGCCGCCGAGCGCGTGGTGCGGAAGCACTCGCAGCGGCCGATGACGTCCGCCCGCTCGCCCGCCGGACGCTGGTAATCGACCCGCATGTCGAGCGTGGCGACTGGCACAAAGCTCTTCTGGCGGGTCCAGATCGCCATCCCGCCACCCATGTCGAGCATCGAGAAGATCGGGCCGGAGGCAATCACGCGGCGCACATCGTCGCCGACCAGATCTTCTCGCCAGGGCAGCGTCAGCTCGGTCCAGTCGTCGCCATGCCCCCGGTACGAGAGGCCGAGCCAGCCGGGATGGCCCCCGGCGAACAGGAACTGCGCGGCGGCGGCAGGATCGAAGTCGGTCGATTGATCGCGGTAAGGCGCCTCATTTTCCATGCCCGCCATCTGTGCGGTGCGCGCCGCGATGACAATCTTTTAATTCGCCTGGAGAGCGCCTGCGCGGGAACCTGACCGGCGCGCGGCGGGGTGCCGTGCGTTGAGAAATGGGGGACCTTACGCCATGAACCTGCCCACTATCCTGCTCGACAACCTGCCGGGGCTCGCCAATGCGCCGGGGCTGGTCGGCAGCTTCATCGATACGGACACGCCGGGGATCGACGACCGGCTCGTCTACCTGATGGTGTTCCTTTACGAAGTGTTCCCGCCCGAAACGATGCTCTGAGGCGCGGCGTCATGCGGGTCGACCCTGCGCTGCGGTCGTTCGCGCGCGATCGGGCAGCGATCGCCGGGGCGCAGGGCCGCCTCCACGCGGCGAAGGAGCAGTGGCGCACGCGCGCCGATGTTGCAGCGGTGCTGGCGGATTGCGAAGCCTTTGCCAGCGGTGCTTGCTTCGCCGAGTGCTCGGCGCTCGATGCATTGCTGACCGGAGGTGCAGCTCCGAATTTCGTGCATGGCTGGATGGAGGCGATGCTTGGGGCGTGGCGCAACGAGCCGCTTGCGCAGGTGCCGTTCCGTCACAGCGTCTCGCGCGGGATGGCAACGATCCAGCTGCATCGTACGGGGCCGGTCTCGCTCTCTCTGCTGGTGATCGAGAGCGCGCCCGATGTGCTGCCCAAGACTATCTCGTTCACCGATTGCGAGCGGCACGAAGTGGTGCTTGCGGGCAGCGGACGGGCCATCGCCTATCGCTCGCGCGAGAGTGCTCCACCGTCCGGCTCGCCCCTGCTGCTTGCGCCTGGCACGCGTTTCGACGGGCACGCAGACCTCTCGCGCGCGATCATCGCGCTCGATGCGCCACTGGTGCTGCTGCGGGTGGTGCGCGATCCCGTGCATCCCGAGCCAACCCGGCAGGTCGAAATCGCGACCGGGCGCGTGCTTCACCGCGCATCCGCCAGTCCGGCGGAGGGGAGGGCGGAGCTGGCGGCGGCGCTGCTCGGCGCAATGGGCCGCACCGACGCCGCGAGGCCGCTCGCCGACTATGCCTGTGGAAAAGCGGGCGCGGGCGCTCGCTGGCAGGCGCTGAGGAACGCCCTCGCGCTCGATACGGCGACGGGATTCGCGGCATTGTGCCGCATTGCGGATCGCCCGGACGATCCGGTAGTAGCCGACGCAGCCGCACTTCTCGGCAGCCTGTGCACAACTTATCCACAGCTTGCCAACCTGCGGGAGGAGCTATGCCTCGCGAGCTGACCCCATCGCCATGCGGCGCGCTCACGCTCGAAGAGAGTATCGAGAGGCTCGATGCACGCGGCTTTGACCCCGACGACGAGAGCTCATTGCACCACGCCGCCGACGTGCTGTCGGGCCTCGCCGCGAACCGCAGTTTCCTCGGCGACTTGCTGATCGGGTCCTTGCAGGGTGAGGGCACCGGACAGGAGGCGACCGCGTACGGCCCGCAGGCGATCATGCTCAGGCCTCCGGCCAACGGTTATTTCCTGCGCGCCAATATCTGGCCTGCGCGCGGCGACCCGGCCTATCAGGCGAGCGGCGCGGCGAGCTTCGTCTACGGCTTGCCGCACGATCACAATTTCGACTTCGTAACGGTCGGCTATTTCGGGCCGGGCTATGTCAGCGACTACTACGAATACGACTATGCCAGCGTTTCGGGCGAGGAGGGCGAGGCGGTCGATCTGCGCTTCGTCGAACGCTCGGCGCTGAGCGAAGGCCGCGTGCTGCACTATCGCGCACACCGCGATGTTCATTGCCAGCATCCGCCCGAGAGCCTTTCGGTCTCGCTCAATATCTGTGCGGCCAATCCGGCGCAGGGGTGGTTCGACCAGTACCGGTTCGATGTGGAGCAGGGGCGGATCGCAGGCGTGCTCAACGCCAGCGCGAACGAGGTGTTGTTGCGGTTGGGGATGGCGTTGGGGAATGACGAGGCGCTGGCACTCGCGACCGTGTTTGCCGAAGATCATCCCAGTGCGGCGATGCGGCGGGTAGCCGCAGGGCTGACGCAGCAAGACCGCTCATCCTGAGCTTGTCGAAGGATCGTTCTTTGCCGCCTCGGCTGAACCGAGAGAAAGTGCGGCCCTTCGACAAGCTCAGGGCGAGCGGAGTGATGGCGTCAGAGCCAGATTCAGAGCAACGGCGAGCCCGTCGCCGCGTCGATGGCCGCTTGCAGGATCACCGTCGCCGCTTCCGCGTCGATCCGCTCGGCGCGTTTCCTTCGGCTTACATCCAGCCCGATCATCGCCGCATCGGCGCTCTTGGTCGACCAGCGCTCGTCCCACAGCAGAACGGGCAGCGCGAAGGCCTCCGCTAGATTGCGGGCATAGGCGCGGCTCGCCTGCGCGCGGGGCCCCTCGCTGCCGTCCATGTTGCGCGGCAGGCCGATCACGATGCCGCGCACGCTGCGCGCCTCGATGATCTTGCGCAGCTCGTCCCGGTCACGCCCGAATTTGCCCCGCGGCAGCGTCTTGAGCGCGCTGGCAAAGCGCCAGCCCGCGTCGCACACGGCAATGCCGATGGTCTTGCTGCCGAGGTCGAGCCCGATCAGCGCGCCGCCATCGGGCAGCGCCTCGGCGAACCCGGCGGCGCTTTCCCCTACGAGTTCGCTGCCGCCCATTCGCGCACGCGCGTGACCACGTCTTCCTGCAGGTTCCGCCAGAACAGCGGGATATCGTACACGTGGTAATTCTCGCCCGGCAGCACGGCGGAGCCCATCTTGGGCGGGTCGCCGATCCGCAGGATGCCCTGCTGGTCGCACCGCGCGCCCACCGCGCCGGCAACCAGCTCGCCCGAGGTCAGATCCTCGCTCGGCACCAGCGTGCCCTTGTTGTCGTCCGCAGGCGCGGTGCTGTTCTGGAAGCCGGTGATCGGGTTGACGCACAGGATCGCGCCGTCGCCGCGCGGCTTGCCGTCGAAGCCGGGGCTGGCGCGAAAGCGCTTGAGCAGCTGCGCGGGGTCGCCTTCGTCGGCAAAGCTCGACCAGCTGAGGATGCAGCCCGACTGGTTGGCGCGCTCGCACGCGGGCAGGGGCAGCACGGGCAGATCGTGGTCGAGCGAGATCGGCCAGCCGACCGCATAGACCGCTGCGATGCGATCCTCGACCGAACGGCCCTTTATCCGTTCGCGCAGCAGGCGCAGGATATGCAACGCGCCCTGGCTGTGCCCTGCGAGCACGATCGGGCGGTCCTTGTCCACGCTCTGGAGGAAATAGTCGAACGACTGCTCGACATCGCGATAGGCAGCGTCGATGGCCCGTTCGGCCTCGGGCTTGTCGGTGATGAACGCACCGACCGTCGCCTGGCGATACTTGGGTGCCCAGATCTCCGCCGCGCGGTTGAACGGGCTGGCGAGCCCGCGCAGGAACAGTTTTGCCCGGTCCTCGGTCTCCGTGTCGCCCAGCCGTGCGTTCCACTGAATGTCGCTGTCGAGATTGGTCGGGATGTAGCTGGTCGGGTGGACGAAGAACACCGCGAAGGGCGGGGCGTCTTCTTCCTCTTCGGAGGTGATCCGACGCGATCCGGCCTTGCTCGCCTGCTCGACCAGCGTGCCCTCGTCCTCGCTGCGCGGCAGCGGGTTCTTCGTTTCGGCGATGGCGGGCTGGTAGCGGGAGGGATCGCTGGTGCCGATGCCGGGTCGCGAATACCACATGTCGGGGTCGGCATAGGCGCTGTCGGCCAGCGGGTCCTGCTCGACGAATTCGGCCCGCGGGACGAAGGCGAATTCGGTCGCCTTGTCGGACCAGTAGTTGAGAGCGAACAGGCCGATGATGACCAGCACGATCATTGTCGCGATGAAGTAGAGAAATGCGCGGACCATCGGTTTCCCCTTAGGCGAGTTCGGCCTTGGCTCGGTTGGCAGCTTCGACGGCTGCCTGCGTGGCGTTGTTCACCTCCGACCGGCGGACCAGCGCCACCTTGACCATGGCCAGCAGCGGATCGGCGAGCAACAGGCCCATGATGCCGAACAGCAGCCCCATGATCAGCTGCGCGCCGAGCACGAGGGCGGGCGGCAGGTCGACCGTCTTGCGCGCGATCATCGGGATGACGACGTAACCGTCGAAGGTCTGGACCACGAAATAGACGACGATCGCCGCGATGCCCGTCTCGACGCTGACCGAGAAGCCGACCAGCGCCATGAGCACGCCCGAAATCAGCGCGCCGATATTGGGAATGAAGGCGAGCAGCCCGGTCAGGATCCCGAGCAGCGCGGCCATCGGCACGCCGAAGATTTCCAGCGCGATCCAGGTGAAAACGCCTTCGAACACCATGCCGACCACGCGGCCCGCCATCAGGCGGCGCATGTTGGTGGCCATTTCGGCCAGCGTCTTGCGCAGCTCTCCGCGTCCGCTGCGCGGTGCCATCCATTCGATCCCGCGCTCGTACAGATTGGGCTCGATCGCGACGTAGATGCCGATGACGAGGATGATGACGCCGGTGCCGATCGCGCCGGCTATTCCGCCGAGCGCCTTGGTCACGGTGCCGACGCCCGACACCACCTGATCGACCATCGACTGCGCATCGGACAGCGATATGTCCATGCCGTTCTGCTGCGCCAGCTCGATCACGCGGTCGAGCTGCGTCTGGACGATGGCGGGCAGGGTCGCCGCCTGTTGGGTGATCTGCGAGCCCGCGAAATAGCCGAGCCAGACGAAGAAGGCGACTGCCAGCAGCAGGACCAGCGCGATCCGCAGGTTGCGCGGGATCGGCAGGTAGCGCCCGATCAGCCGCGCTCCGCCATCGACCATCGTGGCGAAGACCAGCGCGGCAAAGATCACCAGCAGCGCCTGCGAGATATACACCGCCAGCGCGACCATGCCGATCACGCCGACCCAGATCAGCGCGCGGTTGACCTCGTGCCGCAGCCTTGGGCTGGAGATGTAGGCCGGGCTGGCGCCGCCCCATTCATCGGTTTCGAGCAGGGGATCGATCGGCAGGCCGGGCATCGCCCCAGCCGCCTCAGATGGTGTCTCGCGCTCGTCGCGCCCGCCATCCGGCCCCGATGTTGTCCCCGATTGCCCCATTGTCTGCCGCGTCAGTCTTTCTTTTCGGCGACAGCGGTGTGCGTCGGGCGAAGCGTGGTGAAGGCACGGTCGCCGCGCATCGCGCCGAACCAGCTGAACGGGTTCCAGTTGGCCGTCCCGTCGAGCGAGAAGGTGATGAACTCCGCGCGCCCGCCGATATTGGCGAGCGGCACCGGCCCGCCGAGGCCCTGGTTGCCGATCGACGCGCGGCTGTCGGCCGAGCGGTCGCGGTTGTCACCCATCACGAACACCGCGTCGTCGGGGACCCGGATCTCGCTGTAATTGTCGAGCGGCATGTCGGGCTGCGCATCGATGATCGAATAGCTGACACCATTCGGCATCGTCTCGCGCAGCACGGGCACCTTGCACTTTTCGCCCTTGGGCGTGCTTACGCGCTCGTAATAGACTTCGTTGCACGGCGAATTGATGTCCACCGGCAGCAGCATATCGGGTTCGACCTGCTGCGGCACGGGCTTGCCGTTGAGGATAATCTGGCCGTTCTTGACCGCGATCCGGTCACCCGGAAGCGCGACCACGCGCTTGATGTAATCCTCGCTCTTTTCGGGGTGCACCGGGATCACGATGTCGCCGTATTGCGGCGTGCCGCCGAAAATGCGCCATGTGCTGCGCGGCAGCAGGTGGAAGGTGATCGACGCCCAGCTGTAACCATACGGATACTTGCTGACAATCAGCCGGTCGCCGACCAGCAGATTGGGCATCATGCTGGTGGACGGGATGTAGAACGGCTTGGCGACGAAGCTGTGGAAGGCCAGCACCGCGAGTAGCATCAGCCCGAGGCCGCGGAATTCGGCGAACCAGTTGACATTCTCGTCTTCGCTGGCGGATTTGGCGGTGTCGGGTTTGCTCATGCCGGTCGTATTGCTCATTGCGGGAAGGCCTCGATGATCACGAAGGCCTGCGCCCATGGATGATCGTCGGTGAGGGTAAGGTGAACGTGCGCCACATGGCCCTGCGGCGTGATTTGCGCAAGCGCCTTGGCGGCGCCGTGTGCCAGTTCGAGAGTGGGCGCGCCAGAAGGTAAATTGGTTACCCCGATGTCCTTCATGAAGACCCCGCGTCTGAAGCCGGTGCCGACCGCCTTGGAGAAAGCCTCCTTGGCGGCGAACCGCTTGGCGTAGGTGCCCGCGATGGTGAACGGTCGCTTGCGCGCCTTCGCCCGCTCGGTTTCGGTAAAGACGCGATTCTCGAACCGCTCGCCATAGCGGTCGAGCGAGTTCTGGATACGCTCGATATTGCACAGGTCCGATCCGAGGCCGATGATCATGACGCACGCACCAGCAATGTGACGAGCAGGGCCAGCGCGACGTAGTGCAGGACCACCTGCACCTTCACCAGATCGTGCGAGGTATCGCCCTTCGCCATGCGCAGCGTCATCGCGTAGCCGAACACCTGCAGGATCAGCCATCCGATGGCGAATGCGGTCAGCGCGCCCGTCGTGAGCGAAAGGCCGAGCACGAAGAAGCTGAGGAGGAAGGGAATCGCGCCTGCGATCAGCCAGAAGTGCTGGGCCTTGGTAATTTGCGTCTGGCCACTCACCGCGCGTCGTCCATCAGTTCGCGCATCCGGCGGATGGCAGGTTCGAGGCCGGTGAAGATCGCCTCACCCACCAGGTAGTGCCCGATGTTCAGCTCGGCGAGCTGGGGAATGGCGGCGATGGGCTGGACATTCTCGAAGGTCAGGCCGTGGCCTGCATGGGGCTCCATCCCGTTCTTCACCGCCAGTGCCGCCATGTCCGCAATCCGTTTCAACTCCACCGCGCATCGCTCTCCGGTGGCGTGCGCATATTCGCCGGTGTGGAACTCTACCACCGGCGCGCCGAGGCGCATGGCCGCTTCGAGCTGGCGCGGATCGGCTTCGATGAACAGCGAGACGCGGATGCCTGCATCGGTTAGCTGCGTGACGATGGGGGCGAGCTGGTTGTGCAGCCCCGCTGCGTCGAGCCCGCCCTCGGTCGTGCGTTCCTCGCGCTTTTCGGGCACGATGCACGCGGCATGCGGCTGATGGCGCAGTGCGATTTCGAGCATTTCCTCGGTCGCCGCCATTTCCAGATTGAGCGGCAGGTCGGTCGCGTCCTGAATGCGCTTGAGATCGTCGTCGCGGATATGGCGGCGGTCTTCGCGCAGATGCGCGGTGATCCCGTCGCCGCCGACTGCCGCAACGATTTCCGCCGCGCGCACCGGATCGGGATGATCGCCGCCGCGCGCATTGCGGATGGTGGCGACGTGATCGATGTTCACGCCGAGGCGAAGTCTGCTGGTTGTCATTGGCAAGCCACCGCGCTCAGCGTGTCGTACATTGCGCCTGACCCTGACCAGATTTCGCCGAAGTCGAAGTCTTCATCTTCGCTAGCGAGCGCGATTGCGATGCTGCGTTCGGGCATGATGATATTGCGTACCTGATACTTGCCGATGTTGCCGCGTCGCTCGACGATTTGCACAGGCGCTTCGCACCCTTTCAGCGGGGCATCGAACACCCATTGGCCGAGCGCCATGTAGCCGAGCGCCGGATCTCCCTGCCACAAAGCCGAGCGCGCCTCTGCCGAGAGCAGCTTGCCAGAAAGCAGAGCGCGATCGAAGCGCACCATGTCTTCAAGCGGGCCAACCAGCGCGGCAGAAGAGCCGTAGCGCGCGATGCGGGCGGTGTAAGCTTGATCGCGACCGGCGAAATCGCGGGCACTGCCAGCGCGAAGCAGCGCGGTATCGCTCCATCCGGAGGGTATTCCGATGCGCTGTTCGAGCAGCGCCTCAATCGGCGTTTCGGCGACTTTCTCGAGGATCGCGCCGAGCACGATATAATCGCAATTGTTGTAACGCCATTCCTCGGTCGCGGGTGCCCGCCCGGCGATGCACCAGTCGAGGCCGGTCGGCCCATCGGCATAGAACGAGGGGGTGCCCGTCGCATCCGCCGGGCTGTCGTCAGGATTGCGCAGCCCGGAGCGGTGCTGGAGCAATTGGCGGATCGTCGGGGAGGGTACGTCGGAAGACAGATCGGGAAGATAGGAATCGGCCCGGGCGTTCAGGTCGAGAGTACCGGCCTCCACCTGCTGCATGACCACAACCGCCAGCACCTGCTTGGTGACCGAGGCCCAAGGCCAAGCGCGATGCGCGCCGGGGGCCGTGTCCGGCCCCGAAGAGAGCGAACCATATTCGATCGGTCCGTGCCCGGTCGAAACGGTGAATGCGCCGCGAAACCCGTTTGCCAGCAAAGCGGAAAGCGCGCGGTCGGCCGCGCTCTGTTCGGGCAAGGCGGGCGGGGTGACCGGTTCGGTCTGGGCCACTGCGCCAGTTGCGCAGAGAAGCAGCGCAAAAGGGAGCAGGAAGCGCATCATTTCCGGCTGCCCGGCTTGGTGACCGGCACGGCCTTGAGCGCAGCCGGAACCTCATCCTCCGCATAGGTCGGGAAGGAAAGCTGGATCAGCGGGATGAACGGTACGCCGAGTTCGACCGTGCCCGAGGAACGGTCGACCATCGCGGCTTCGGCGATCACTTCGCCGCCTTCGCGCTTCACCGCCTCGATCGCTTCCATGCTCGATTTGCCGGTGGTGACCACGTCTTCGACCATCAGCACCTTGGCTCCGGGTTCGAGCGCGAATCCCCGGCGCAGTTCGAACGTACCCTCGGGCCGTTCGAGGAACATGGCATTTTTCCCCAGCGCGCGGCCCATTTCGTGCCCGATAATCAGCCCGCCCATCGCGGGGGAAACCACCACGTCGATCTGGCTGCGCAGTTCGCGCGGGATCTTCTGCGTCAGCGCAAAGGCCAGCCGCCCGGCGCGTTCGGGGTCCATCAGGACCCGCGCACATTGCAGGTAATGCGCTGAATGGCGGCCGGAACTGAGCAGGAAGTGCCCTTCCAGCAGCGCGTCGCACGCGCGCAGTTCGCCGATGATCTCTTCATCCGTCATCCTGGACGATCCTTAGAAGCTATGGGAATGATATTGCGCGCAAACGCATTGGACGACCCGTTAATTCCCGTCTAGAGGCGCTTGAGAGTCGCGGCAAGCACCCCTATAGGGCGAGCCCAAAATCGGGCGCAGACAGCATTCTTGGGCGGTCTTGCGTGGTTTTCTGCAGAATCGAAGGAAAGCAGACGAAGAATGCTATTTGTTGCTGCCAGTCGCGATACCCGCCGCTTCATCACCGGATTGCTTGCCCTGATCGGGCTCGCGTTCGCTGCTCAGGGCCTGTCCGCCGCCGCTCCGGCTGCGCAGGCCGCCGCGCCTCAGGTTGCTGAGCAGACCTCGGTGCAGGCCGACGCCGCTCCAGCCGAAGGCGCTGCTGCCGAAGGTACGGACGCTGCGGCGCAGGGCGACGGTGGCTACCAGCCGCTCGGCCCCGAATGGATCAAGGGCCAGCCGACCGCCTTCGAAGACAACGCGCTGAAAAGCATGTCTTTCCAGGACCAGTACACCGATGATGGCCAGTACGCGCTGGGCATGAACATGTATATCCTGACGCCGGTGATCGTCGCGATCAGCGCCTTCGTGTTCTTCCTGCTGCTGGTGGTGGTGGTCCGCTATCGCCGCCGCGAAGGTCGCGAGCCTTCGCGCACCACGCATAACACGCTGATCGAAGTGATCTGGACGATCGTGCCGGTGCTGATCCTGGTGGCGATCGCCGTTCCGTCGATCACGCTGCTTTCGCGGCAGTACAAGACGGCTCCGGCCGATGCGATCACGATCAAGGCGACCGGTTACCAGTGGTACTGGGGTTACAGCTATCCCGATAATGGCGGGTTCGAGGTGATCTCGAACATGCTTCCTCCCGAAGAGGCGCTGACGAAGGGCCTTCCCGGGCATCTGGCTGTGGATAACCGCATGGTCGTGCCGGTCGGCGTTCCGCTGCGCATCCAGACGATTGGCGCGGATGTGATCCACAGCTTCGCGGTACCGAGCCTGTGGTTCAAGATGGACGCCGTTCCCGGTCGCCTGAACGAGCGCCTGCTGACGATCAAGGAACCGGGCATCTATTACGGCCAGTGTTCCGAACTGTGCGGCGCGCGCCACGGTTACATGCCGATCGCGATCGAAGCGGTGCCGATGGACAAGTGGCGCCAGTGGGTCATTTCCAAGGGCGGCAGCTTCGACGAGGGTACCGAAGGTACCGAAGCCGCGGATATCCAGGCGCCGGCCAGTGCCACCGAAGGCGCCCCCGCCGCGGGCGAAGGATTGACCGCGGCCGATGAAGAGGGCGGTGCGCCCTCGACGCCGGCAGACGCGTCCGGTGCGACGGGCGACCAAAGCACCAATTGACGGCGCGCTGCGCCACCCCGAACCTGATCGAATTGCAGACCGAAGAGAAATCGAGCGACATGGCTACCACCGCTGACACCTTCCAGGCCCACGACGATGCGCATCACCACGATGCGGATCACAAGCCGGGCTTCTTCGCCCGCTGGTTCATGTCGACGAACCACAAGGATATCGGCACGCTCTATCTGATCTTCGCGATCTGCGCGGGTCTGATCGGCGGTACGATTTCGGGCATCATGCGCGCCGAGCTGGCGCAGCCGGGTATCCAGTACCTGGGCTGGTGGGCGCAGATGATGGGCGGTGCGAACGATATCAACACCGCGCTGCACATGTGGAACGTGTTCATTACCGCGCACGGCCTGATCATGGTGTTCTTCATGGTCATGCCCGCGATGATCGGCGGCTTCGGCAACTGGTTCGTCCCGCTGATGATCGGCGCGCCCGACATGGCGTTCCCGCGCATGAACAACATTTCGTTCTGGCTGACCGTCGCGGGCTTCTTCTCGCTGCTGTTCTCCATGTTCGTGCCCGGCGGCACGGGGCCCGGTGCGGGCACCGGCTGGACGGTCTATGCGCCGCTTTCCACCAGCGGTTCGGTCGGCCCGGCGGTCGACTTCGCGATCTTCTCGCTCCACCTTGCGGGCGCAGGCTCGATCCTGGGTGCGACCAACTTCATCACCACAATCTTCAACATGCGCGCGCCGGGGATGACCCTGCACAAGATGCCGCTGTTCGTGTGGTCGGTGCTGGTCACCGCCTTCCTGCTGCTGCTGGCGCTGCCGGTGCTCGCCGCGGCGATCACCATGCTGATTACCGATCGTAACTTCGGCACGACCTTCTTCGATCCGGCAGGCGGCGGCGACCCGATCCTGTACCAGCACCTGTTCTGGTTCTTCGGTCACCCGGAAGTGTACATCATGATCCTGCCGGGCTTCGGCATGATCAGCCAGATCGTCGCGACCTTCAGCCGCAAGCCTGTGTTCGGCTACCTCGGCATGGCCTACGCCATGGTCGCGATCGGCGTCGTCGGCTTCATCGTGTGGGCGCACCACATGTATACGGTCGGCCTCGACGTGAACACGAAGATGTACTTCACCGCAGCCACCATGGTGATCGCGGTGCCCACGGGCGTGAAGATCTTCAGCTGGATCGCGACCATGTGGGGCGGTTCGATCGAGTTCAAATCGCCGATGGTGTGGGCAATGGGCTTCATCTTCCTGTTCACCGTGGGCGGTGTGACGGGCGTCGTGCTCGCCAATGGTGGCGTCGACGACAACCTGCACGACACCTACTACGTCGTCGCGCACTTCCACTACGTGCTGTCGATGGGTGCGGTGTTCTCGATCTTCGCCGGTTTCTACTACTGGTTCCCGAAGATGAGCGGGCGGATGCACTCCGAACTGCTGGCGCACATCCACTTCTGGGTGTTCTTCGTCGGCGTGAACATGGTGTTCTTCCCGATGCACTTCCTCGGCGTGAACGGGATGCCGCGCCGCATTCCGGACTACGCGGACGCCTTTGCCTTCTGGAACCACATCTCGACGATCGGTTACGGCATCACGGTGATTTCGGTCGGTATCTTCTTCATCAACCTGATCTACGCCTTCGTGGCGGGCAAGAAGGCCGAAGCGAACTACTGGGGGCCGGGCGCGACCACTCTCGAATGGTCGCTGTCGAGCCCGCCGCCGTTCCACCAGTTCGAAACGCTGCCGGTGATCGAGGAACACCACGATTACCACAACCACCTGCGCGGCGAGGGCGAGCCGGCGCACGCGTAACGACACATTCCCCTCCCGTCCGCGGGAGGGGGCCGGGGGTGGGCCGCACCCCGCCATGCTTGATCGGGCGGGGCAGATTTATGCCCCGCCACCCCTCCGGTGCAGGAGGGGAGGAATGACATGACGACCACGACGACCCTTTTCACGCCGACCGCAGCGACGCCGATGTCGAGCCATTGGCGCGACTTCCTCGCGCTGACGAAGCCGGGCGTGGTGCGTCTGGTCGTGTTCACCGGCCTGTGCGGGATGCTCGCCGCGCCGGGCAGCATCAACCCGGTGCTCGGCTTTGCGGCGATCCTGTGCATCGCGCTGGCCGCAGGCGGAGCAGCCGCGTTCAACCAGTGGTACGAGGCGGATCTCGACGCGCGGATGAAGCGCACCGCCAAGCGCCCGATCCCGACGGGCCGCGTCAGCAGGAACGATGCGCGCGATTTCGCCGCCATCCTGTGCGGCGCATCGGTGCTGACCATGGGCCTCGCGATCGGGTGGCTGGCCGCTGCGATCCTGGCGGTCTCGATCTTCTATTACGTCGTCGTCTACACGATGTGGCTCAAGCCGCGCACACCGCAGAACATCGTAATCGGGGGCGGGGCGGGTGCCTTCCCTCCGCTGATCGGTTGGGTTGCTGTGTCGGGCGACATCACGCTGACGCCGGTGCTGCTGTTCGCGATCATCTTCTTCTGGACCCCGCCGCACTTCTGGGCGCTCGCGATGTTCGTGAAGGGCGATTACGCCAATGCCGGTGTGCCGATGATGCCGGTGGTCCATGGCGAGCGCGCGACGCGCCACCAGATCCTGGCCTATGCGCTGTTCATGGTGCCGCTGGCCGCCGCGCCTTGGTATCTCGGGACGGCAGGCATCGTTTACGGCGCTGCCGCGCTTGCGCTGACCGGTTTCTTCGCCGCGCTCGCGGTTCCGGTCGGGCTGCGCACCTCGGTCGAGGGCGATACGATGAAGCCGGAAAAGCGGCTGTTCGCCTATTCGATCGTCTACCTGTTCGCGCTGTTCGGCGTGCTCGTGATCGACCGGCTGTTGCAGAACGCAGGGATAATCGGATGAACGACGAACGCCCCCCGCACCACATGACGCCCGAAGAGGAGGAGCGCTTCAAGGCTGCGCGCAAGAGCCGCAACCTTGCGATCGGCGGCGTGCTGCTGTTCTTCGCGCTGCTGTTCTACGCCATCACCATCGTGAGGATGGGCGACTGATGGGCATCGCCGCTGCAACCGACAAGTCGACGAGCCTCGAACAGAAGAACCTGCGGGTCTTCCTGATCTTCCTCGGCGTCGCTGCTGCGATGGTCGGGCTCGGCTTCGCGGCCGTGCCGATGTACCGCATGTTCTGTCAGGTGACCGGTTTCGCCGGGACCACGCAGGTCGCGAACGAAAGCGACGCTGCGGTCGCCGCAAGGCTCGCCGCGAGCGCTGGCACCCCGCCGATCTCGATCCGCTTCGATGCGAGTGTCGAGCGCGGAATGCCGTGGAGTTTCGAACCGGTCCACACCACCGACACGGTGCAGATCGGCACGCGCGATCTCGCCTTCTTCACCGCCCGCAACAACTCGGACAAGCCGATCACCGGCACTGCGACCTTCAATGTCGAGCCCGAGCAGGCGGCTCCGTATTTCAACAAGATCCAGTGCTTCTGCTTTACCGAACAGACGCTGCAGCCAGGCGAGGAAGTGCGCATGCCCGTGCTGTTCTACGTCGACCCGGCGGCGCTGGACGATCCCAACATGGACGGGGTCGAACAGATCACTCTTAGCTACACCTTCCACGTCAAACCGTCGCAAGACAGCTGACCCTCTGGACCATGGCGGAACGCCCCGGTATGGGCGGTGCCGCTGAAAAGGAAAGACGACCTATGGCCGGCGCCAAAACCCACGATTACCACATTCTCCCGCCCGATATCTGGCCGTTCATCGGCGCGTTGTCGGCGCTCACCTTCACCACCGGCATGGTGTTCTACATGCACAATGATGTGCTGTCGGGCTGGCAGGTGATTCTGGGGCTGGGGATCGCGGGCCTGATCGCGACCTTCTGGGGCTGGTTCTCCAAGGTCGTGAACGAAGCGCAGGCGGGTGATCACACCCCGGTGGTGCAGCTGCACATGCGCTACGGCATGATCCTGTTCATCATGTCCGAAGTGATGTTCTTCGTCGGGTGGTTCTGGAGCTGGTTCGATTTCGCGCTGTTCCCCGCGCCGCTGCAGCTGGTTGCCGAAGGCACCTGGCAGAACATGATCGGGCAGGATGGCGCAGCCGCGCTCGCGAATTTCCCGCCCGAGGGCATTCACGTCATCGACGCGTTCGACCTGCCGCTGCTCAACACGCTGATCCTGCTGTGTTCGGGCACCACGGTGACCTGGGCGCACCACTGCCTGATCAACAATGATCGCGAAGGGCTGAAGCTGGGCCTGTGGGCGACCATCGCTCTGGGCATCCTGTTCACCTCGATCCAGGCGTACGAGTACATCCACGCGCCGTTCGGCTTCGGCATGGTGAACTACAGCAGCGCCTTCTACATGGCGACCGGCTTCCACGGGTTCCACGTGATCGTCGGCACGATCTTCCTGATCGTCTGCCTGCGTCGCGCCTATCTGGGCCATTTCACCCCGCGCCAGCACTTCGGTTTCGAAGCGGCTGCGTGGTACTGGCACTTCGTCGACGTGGTGTGGCTGTTCCTCTTCATCGCGGTTTACGTCTGGGGTGGCTGGGGCGCCGAAGTCCACTGATGAGCGATGACGGCCGCAAGGCCCCCGATTCCGCGCAATCAACGAAGGGGCAGCCCGCATTCCGCGAGGCTGCCCTTTTCGGTCTTTGCCCCCGCTGCGGCGAGCGCACGCTGTTCGCCGGGTGGGTCGCCTTCGCGCCGCGCTGCCGCGCCTGCGGGCTCGATCTTGCGCGGTTCAACGTGGGTGACGGGCCTGCGGCTTTCCTGACGCTGATCGTCGGCGCGATCCTGGTCGGGCTCGCAGCATGGCTCGCGGTGGCGGTCGGGCCGCCGTGGTGGGTCCATATGCTGCTGTGGCCGGCGCTCGGTCTGGCGCTGACGCTTGGCGGGCTGCGCGTTGCCAAGGCCGCGCTGCTCTTTTTCGAATATCGCCAGCAGGCGGGCGAGGCGAGGTAATGAACTATCTGAAACGTCTTCCGTTGATCCCCACCATCGTCGTGGTTGCCGCCGTGGTCGTCATGATTGCGCTCGGCTTCTGGCAGCTGGGCCGCGCGGACGAGAAGGCGGAACTGCTCGTGCGCTACGCTGCGGCGGGCGATAATGCGGAACCGGTCGCCTGGCCGGGCGACGACAAGGAGGCGCTCAAGCAGCGGCTCTATCGGCGCAGCACGGTGACCTGCGTCAAGGTGACCGAGGCCACGGCGGTCGCGGGCACCAATGCCAAGGGCACGCCGGGTTGGGCGCAGATCGCCGAATGCGATCTGAAGGGCGGCGGCACCGCGCGCATCGCGCTGGGCTGGACGCGCATTCCGGAAGGGCCGATCTGGAACGGCGGCGACGTGACCGGAATCGTCGCGCCGGGCCCGCGACTGGTGGCCGATCCGCCGCGCGCCGGATTGCTTCCGCTCGAACATCCCGATCCGTCGGACCTGCCGAACAACCATATGGCCTATGCATGGCAGTGGTTCCTGTTCGCGCTGACCGCGCTGGTGATCTACGGCCTCTCGGTGCGCAAAAAGCTCATGGAATAGCGGACCGGTGAATTTCTGGATTTCGCCAAGGGTCGGCAGAGGCAATCTCGTCTTCGGGACGATCGCGATCGCGCTGCTTTTCATCGGCGGGCTTTACCTGCTCACGGGCGGATTGTCGCTTTTGCTCAATCTCGGGTTCAAGACGCAATGGCGGCTAATCGGCGTGGAACCGGTCGCGATCACCGCCTTGCGCGTAGTGGCGGATGCGCTGCTGGCGTGGTTCGTGGTCCGCCGGGTCCGCGATACCGACCATCAGGGGTGGTGGGGGCTGGGCCTGATCGTCTTCCCGCTGCTGTTGGGCAGCATCGGGGTGTGGATCAGTCTGCTGGGAATCGTCGCCCTGTTGTTCGTGCCCGGTACGATCGGCCCCAACCGGTTCGGGCCCGATCCCCGCGGATGGCACTCGCGCGAACAATACGAAGAGCAGGAGCGCCGCCTGAAATCCGGAGATATCTAGGATCGGTTGCCCCCGTCGAACGCGCCGGGCACCGCGCCTACTTGTAGCCTACTTGTAGAAGCCTTCGCGCAGGTTGATGCCATGCTCCAGCCAGACCTTCATCGCGCACAACATCCCCGTCCACCCCTCACAATTGAGGTAGGAACTGCGACGTCCACCGGGCGTATCGCGCCAGCCTTCCTCCACGATCTCGACCAGCGTGCGCCCGTCGTCGGTCGGCTTGAACAGCATGGTGACGGTGTTCTTGTAGTCGGCGCCCTTCATCCTCGCGCCGATCTCCCCGCTCTCGGCCTCGCTCGCTCCCCATTCGAGGACGATCTTCTCGTCCTGCACGAATTCGACGACTTCGACGGGGAAGGCGCCGGGGAAATCGTGAAAGTCCCATATCACCGTGGCCCCTGTCTCCATCCTCCCTTGCGCACCGCCGGTGGTGAAGAAGCAGGAGAGCTTGGCCGGGTCCGCCACGGCCTCGAACACTTCGTGAACCGGCCTGTCGATCCTGCCCGACACCCTGAAATTGATTTCCATCGCGTCTCTCCCACTTGAGTCGCCGCCAAATATGTTATAAAAACATAACATGTCAATCGACGATCAAATCGACGCCGTGTTCAAGGCGCTTGCCAACCCGGTGCGGCGGCAGATTTGCGATGCGCTCAAGCTGCGGCCGCTCACGACCAAGCAGCTGTGCGCCGCGTTCGAGGAACTCGACCGCACGACGGTGATGATGCACCTGCGCGTGCTCGAACGGGCAGGGCTGGTAATTCCCGTCAGGAAGGGGCGCGAGCGGTTCAACCATCTCGACGCGATGCCGATACAGGCGATTCACGAACGCTGGATCGGGCCGCATGCGGCGGCGGCGGCTTCGGGTCTGCTGAGCCTGAAGCGCGAGCTGGAGCGGGAAGCGGTCGATACCGGGCAATAGCTATTCGCGGGAAGCTCGCTTGCCGCAGCCGGTACACGCGGCTAACCGCCTTGGCCGATGGAATATGTCTCTACCCGCGGGCGGGCCCCGGTGCTCGATTTCGAAGGCGTCACGCTGGCCGGGCTGGCGAGCGATGGCGGGCTGTACCTGCCGCGCGAGTGGCCCAAGTTTTCGGCGGACGAGATTCGCGAGCTGCGCGGGCTTCGCTACGCCGAACTCGCCGTACGGATCATGGCGCCGTTCGTGGGCGACAGCCTGAGCGAACAGGAACTGCGCGAGTTGTGCGAACAGGCCTACGGCGCTTTCGATCATGCAGCGGTCACGCCGCTGGTCCAGCTCGATCACCAGCACTGGCTGCTCGAACTGTTCCACGGGCCGACGCTGGCGTTCAAGGATGTCGCGCTGCAACTGCTCGGCCTGCTGTTCGAGCGGTTCCTCGAAAAGCGCGACCGCCCGCTGACGATCGTCGGCGCGACCAGCGGCGATACCGGCTCTGCCGCGATCCATGCGGTGGCAGCGCGCAAGAACGTCGAGATTTTCATGCTCCACCCCGAGGGGCGGGTGAGCGAGATCCAGCGCCGCCAGATGACGACGATCGACGCGCCCAACGTCCACAACATCGCCATTCGCGGCAGTTTCGACGACGCGCAGGCGATGGTGAAGCGCATGTTCGCGGATCCGGCGCTGACCGACACGCTCGATATCGGCGCGGTCAACTCGATCAACTGGGCGCGGCTGATGGCGCAGGTGGTCTATTACTTCGCCGCGGCGCTGCAGCTGGGCGCGCCCGACCGCAAGGTCGCATTCTCGGTGCCGACCGGGAATTTCGGCGATGTCTTCGCGGGTTACGTCGCGGCGCAGATGGGTCTGCCTATCGAGCGGCTGATCGTGGCGACCAACAAGAACGACATCCTCGCCCGCGCTATTCGCGATGGCGATTATTCGGTGGGCGAGAGCCACGCGACGATCACGCCTTCGATGGATATCCAGGTCAGCTCGAATTTCGAGCGATTGCTGTTCGAAGCCAACGGGCGCGATGCCGCCGCGCTGGCGGTGCAAATGGATGGGTTCGCGAACAGCAAGTCGATGGTGCTCGATCCCAAGCAGCGCGAGGGCATCGCGACGATGTTCTCGGCGGAGCGTGCAACGCCGGAGGAAACGCTGGCGGCGATGCAATGGGGGCACGAATCGTGCGGCGAAGTGATCGATCCGCACACCGCCGTTGGCGTTCATGCGTCGCGGGCGCTTGCCGATGGGCTCGACCGATCGGTGCCCATCGTAACGCTCGCGACGGCACATCCGGCGAAATTTCCCGACGCGGTCGAACAGGCCATCGGCGAACGCGCTGCGCTGCCCGCACGGGTGGGTGATTTGTTCGCGCTGGAAGAGCGCTTCGAGACGCTGCCCGCCGATTACGAGGCGGTGCGCGATTACATCTCGGCCAAGGCCACCCGCTGATGGCCGAGCTGCGTCTCGAACCGCAGCTGATGATCGGGCAGCCTTGGGCGGACTACGGCCTGATCGACAGCGGACATGGCCGCAAGCTGGAGCGATTCGGTCGCTTCCGCTTCATCCGCCCCGAGCCGCAGGCCATGTGGAGCCCGCGGCAGACCGATTGGCAGGCGGATGGTGAATTCGTCCCCGGCGCGGACGAGGATGGTGGCGGCCGGTGGGACCTTTCGCCCGAAGTGCCCGATAGTTGGCCGCTCACGTGGGACGATGTCCGCTTCAACGCGCAGTGCACTCCGTTCCGCCACCTCGGCTTCTTCCCCGACATGGCCCCGGTGTGGGAATGGATGCGCGAGCAGCTCACCAGCCGTCATTCCCGCGAAGGCGGGAATCCAGATAAGGGTGTGGACCCGAGCGAACCTGGTCAGCTGGACCCCCGCCTTCGCGGGGGTGACGGAAAAAGTGAGAAATCCACCCTCAACCTGTTCGGCTACACCGGCGTGGGCACGCTCGCGCTGAGTCAGTGCGGCCCAGTCACCCATGTCGATGCGTCGAAGAAATCGGTCGCACAGGCACGCGACAATGCCGCGCTTGCCGGGATGGAGGACCGCCCGGTCCGCTGGCTGGTCGACGATGCGGCGAAGTTCGCCGCGCGCGAGGTGCGGCGCGAGAATCGCTACGACGGGATCATCCTCGACCCGCCCAAGTTCGGGCGCGGGCCGAAGAACGAGACGTGGCGGATCGAGGAAGGCCTCGCCCCGCTGATCGCCGATTGCCGGCAATTGCTCGACGAGAACAGCCGCTTCCTGTTCCTCACCGTCTATGCCGTGCGGATGAGCAGCCTAGCGCTCGCCGCGCTGCTCGACGAGGCCTTTGCGGGACTGCCGGGCACCATCGAACACGGCGATCTGGGCGTGCGCGAGGAGGGGGAGGGCCGCGTTCTGCCCACAGCCATCTTCGCACGCTGGCGTAATTCTGCTTGAAGGGCCCCCTATGAAAGACACTCTCACCCTTCAGGTCGCCGATATCGAGACCGATGTGCTCACCGGGATCTATTCCGAGGAGACGGGCAAGCCGCAGCCGCTGCGGATCACGATCGAGGCGCATATGCGCCCGCAGCCGCGCTACGAGCCCGATACCACGCTCGATGCCAGCAAGAACTACATGGACCTGAAGCACGCCGCGACCGAGGCTCTGCCCGAAGGCGTGCATTTCAAGCTGATCGAGGCGGTTGCCGATCATATCTGCGAGACGCTGTTCGTGCAGGACGCGCGGATCGAGGCGGTGACGGTGAAGATCGTCAAGCTCGCGATCGGGATCGGTAACGAGAAGATCGGCATTACGCTGCACCGCGAACGGCCCTGACATGGGCAAGGCCGCTCCCGCGATGATCCGGGTGGAGCGATTGCCCGAAGCCGCGCTCGACGCTGCGGCGGCGTTCCACGCGCGCTGGGCCGACGAGGTGCGTAACGAAGCGGCACGGGGGAGCGAATACGTGGTCGTGGTGATGGATCCCGCCCCGTTCGACCATGCCGACTGGCGCCGCGCGGCGGCGCGCGATCTCGCCCGCGCATACCCCGATTGCTGCATCAATATCGTCGCCGGGTACGATGGCGGCGCGATTGCCCGGATGGCCGAGTTCTTGGGGCGCGCCCCCGCGATCACCGGCCAATATCTCCCTTTGGCGGATAGCGCCCCTTGCGAGAGCGGCAGCGATGGCCGACTTGGGGACGATGACACGGACGGTTGATCGCCTCGACACGCTGACCGCGCCCGCACCGCTGGTCGATACGCACCAGCGGCGGATTACCTACCTGCGCCTGTCGGTCACCGATCGCTGCGACTTGCGATGCACCTATTGCATGCCCGAGCGGATGCAGTTCCTGCCCAGGGCGGAGGTGCTCTCTCTCGAAGAACTCTACGTGCTGTCACGCAGCTTCATGGCGCGCGGGGTGCGCACGATCCGGTTGACCGGGGGCGAGCCGCTGGTGCGGCGCGATGTCATCGATCTGGTGCGCGCGATCGGCCGCCATGTCGGGTCCGAGCTGGACGAGGTGACGCTGACCACCAACGGCACGCAGCTGGCGGGGCACGCCGATGCGCTGGCGCGGGCGGGCGTGCGGCGGATCAACGTCTCGCTCGACACGCGTGACCCGGCGACGTTCCACGCACTCTCGCGCCGCGATGCGCTGCCGCAGGTGCTCGAAGGGATTGCCGCCGCGCGCGAGGCGGGCTTGCAGGTCAAGCTCAACACCGTGGCGATGCGCGGCGTGAACGACGGCGAGATACCCGATCTGGTCGCCTGGGCGCACAGCCAGGGCCACGCGATCAGCCTGATCGAAACGATGCCGCTGGGTGAAGTCGATGCCGCGCGCGAAGACCACTTCCTGCCGCTGTCGCAGGTGCGGGCGGAGTTGGAGCAAAGCTGGACGCTGACGCCGAGCGATGCGCGCACGCCGGGGCCCTCGCGCTATTTCGACATTGCCGAAACCGGCGGGCGGATCGGCTTCATCACCCCGATGAGCGAGAATTTCTGCGCCGGCTGCAACCGGTTGCGGGTGACTGCGACCGGGCAGCTTTACCCGTGCCTCGGTGGGGGCGAGCGGGTCGATCTGCGCGCGGCTCTGCGGTCCGATGCGCCGCAAACGCGGGTCGACGACGCGCTCGACCGCGCGATGGCGATCAAGCCGGAGCGGCATGATTTCCGTGTCGGCGCAGGCCTCGCCCCCACGCAGCCGCGCCATATGTCGGTGACGGGCGGATGAAGCTACAAGTCGACTTCGTCATTGCGTCGCCCGCCGGGCTCCCAAAGGCGAACAGGAGCACAACATGTCCGTAACCGTTCTCTTCCTCGGGCCCTTGCGCGATCTTGTCGGTGCCGAGCGGATGGAACTGCCGGCACCGCTTTGCTGGGAGGGGCTGCTCGGCGTGGTTTCTCGCGTGGTGGCGGATCGTCTCAAGGAGGATCGCGTCCGCATCGCGGTCGACGGTGCGCTGCTGGAAGACAAGACAGGGCTGATGGCCAGTGAAGGGCAGGAAGTCGCTCTGCTACCGCCGGTCAGTGGCGGCTGATGGCGCGCCTCACTCTCGAAACCCCCGCCGATGTGCGGCTGCTCGACAAGGGCCTGTCGGCGGGCGAAGCGCTCGCCGCGTTCAACGCCGCCCATCCCGAGGCGGGCGGGGTCGCGAGTTTCCTCGGCAAGGTACGGCCCGATGACGATGTGCGCGTGCTCGAACTGACGCATTACGAGCCGCTGACATTGCCCGGAATGCGCGTTCTGGCGGACAGGGCGCTGGCGCGCTGGCCGCTCGACGGGGTGCTGGTATGGCACCGCGTCGGGGTGATGCATCCGGGCGAGGGGATCGTGCTGGCCGCCGCCGCTGCGCGTCACCGCCGCGACGCCTTCCAGGCGGTCGACTTCCTGATGGACTATCTCAAGAGCGCGGCGTGGCTGTGGAAGCGCGAGAAGCGCGGCGACCAATGGCACTGGGTCGAACCGCGCGCGCAGGACTTTGCCGATCGCAACCGCTGGCTCTGACGCATAATTCGCGTCAATTGATCCAGATCAAGGCGCGCGGGAGTGCACGGGCGCAAAACGCTCATCGACAACGAGGAGCAAGACCATGTCCGAACGTCTGCAAAATGCGACCATCGCCGACAAGGCGATCGTTCACCCCGAACTGCCCAAGGCACGCGCCGCCAGCCATGCCCTGTTCGAACGGCCCGAAATGGGGATCGTCGAAGCGGTCGCAGGCTATCAGCGTCCGGTCGCGGAGCAGCAGCCCAACATCCGGCAGGATGTCGATCGCACCTTCGAAATGCCCACCGTACTCTATGGCGCAACGGTGGCGCTGTATCTCGGCTTTATCGCGATCCTGGGCGTCGGGCTCTCCACCCCCGGGCTGGCGATACCGATGGCGATCTTCGCGATATTCATCGTTGCGCTCTTCGCGGTGCCCGCCGCGTGGCTCGGGCTGGGGCGCAAGCCGCAGGCGCGCGCCAAGAGCTTCGGGGAACTGATGCGCGGCGGGATCGACACGCACACAGGGCGGCTCAAGGGTCGCGACGCGGCGGTGCAGATGATGATCCTGCCGGTGCTGATCACGGTGTGGGCGTGCACCGTGCTGGTGATCGCGGGCGTGGTCACCGCCTGATCGGCTTTCCGCCAAAGGGCGGGGGATGCGCGGGGTCGAGCAATTCGATCCCGCGCGTTGTATTTGTGCGGCGTGGGGAGGGCGCGGGCGCGCCTAGTTCGGCGCAAGTTCGCCGAGAACCGCGTCTTCCTGCTCCACCAGCGCGGCCACCGCGTCGCGCGCGGCAATGATCTCGTCGACCGGTTCGCCCGCGACAGAGCGCGTCGCGACCAGCGTATCGAGATCCGCCAGCGGCACCGCGGTGCGCGCGCGCAGGCCGCGCAGGTTGGCATAGGCGGTTTCGGCGCGACCCCAGCTCTTCGATCCGACGCTGCCGCGCGCGCTCATGGCAGAGCGGGTAGCGGACACCGCACTTTCGAAATCGGCATGCGCGGCACGGGCCTGCGCCTCCAGTTGCGCGACCCGTTCGATCATGTCGCTCGACAGCACGGGCGGAGGAGGCGGCGGCGGCGGCGCTGCGGGAGTTTCGAACTGACCGGCTGCGGTACCGTCGGCACAATCGCCGGTCGGGCGCGGCACCTGGCCCAGCTCGTATTCGGCTTCGCGAATGCCCAGCGATGGGTAGCTGCTGTCGGGCCCGGTCGCGCAGGCGGCGAGGCCGGTGGCGCAGGCGAGCAGGGCGGCGATGCGCGTCGTGTTCATGCTGCCCCCTTAGCACGGCGTCGCGCGGGTGGTAGAGGTCACGGGGAAGTGCGCGCAATTCTGTGGCGCGCGGCGTTGACTTCGCGCGATTCCTACCGTAAGCGCGCCCTTCTTTGGGGGGCGCACCTCGGTGTTGCCCGTCGACACGCTGTCTCGTTAGGGGCGGCGTCACAGCTAAACGATTGAAAGTAGAACCGATGTTCGCAGTGGTGCGCACGGGCGGCAAGCAATACCGGGTTGCCGCCGGAGACAAAATCGCGGTCGAGAAGCTCGCTGGTGAAGCCGGCGACACGATCACCCTGGGTGACGTGTTGCTCGCAGGCGAGGGCGACAGCCTTTCCGACGCTGGCAAGGTGTCCGTTTCGGCGGAAATCATCGCCCAGGCGAAGAGCGAGAAGGTGGTGGTGTTCAAGAAGCGCCGTCGCCACAATTATCGCCGCAAGAACGGCCATCGCCAGCAGATGACGCTGCTGCGCATCCTCGAAGTGGGTGAAGGCACCAAGAAGGCTGCCGCCAAGCCCGCCGCGAAGAAGGCCGAAACTCCGGCTGACGACGCCAAGGCCGATGCGCCCGCGAAGAAGGCTCCCGCCGCCAAGGCTGCGGACAAGCCCGAAGCCAAGAAGGCTGCGCCGAAGAAGGCCGCTGCCACCAAGGCTCCGGCCAAGAAACCTGCGGCCAAGAAAGCACCGGCCAAGAAGGCCGACACCAAGGATTCGGGCGACGCGTAAGCGCGACCTCAGACGGATAAGGACGAAACGCAATGGCACATAAGAAAGCAGGCGGCTCTTCGCGCAATGGTCGCGATTCGGCAGGCCGTCGCCTTGGTGTGAAGAAGTTCGGCAGCGAAGGCGTCGTCGCGGGCAACATTATCGTGCGCCAGCGCGGGACCAAGTTCTATGCGGGCACCAATGTCGGCATGGGCAAGGACCACACGCTGTTCGCGCTTACCGACGGTATTGTGCGCTTCCACGATGGGAAGCTCGGTCGCAAATACGTTTCGGTCGACATGCTGGCGCAAGCGGCAGAATAAGCAGACGGTTCACGAACAGGGCCGTCCCACGAGGCGGCCCCGCCGGAGCTAGTATCCGGCCATCAAGGGAGAGGGGGCCAGCCCCGTCTCCCTTTTTTCGTCTCCCTTGTCGGTGTGGTTTCTGGAGGGGGAGCTACGCCGGGGGAGAAATGTGATGTTTCACCGGAGCGAAAGATTGCTGCTGCGGCCGCCATGGCCCGAAGACTGGCAGGCGGTGTTTGCCGGGATTGCTGACGAGGGTGTGGTCCGCAACCTCGCCAATGCGCCGTGGCCCTATGCGCCCAGCGATGCGCGCGAGTGGTGCGCGCAATCGCAAGATCCTTACGCGCCGCGCTTCCTCATCACGTTGGCCGACAGCGGAGAGGTGATCGGCTGCATCGGGTTCGGCCCCTTGCCCGTCGAAGACGGCGGTGGGGACGGCACGATGGAGCTGGGTTACTGGATCGCGCGGCGGCACTGGGGGCAGGGCTACGCCAGCGAAGCGGCGCGCGCGGTGATCGAGATCGCACGGGCCTGCGGCCATCCGCGCATCGTCGCGAGCCATTTCATCGACAATCCCGCTTCCGGCAGGGTGCTGCGCAAGGCGGGCTTCCTGCCGACGGGCAAGATCGAGCTGCGTCACAGCAAGGGCCGCGGCTACGAAACGCAGACGGTTTGCTACGCGCTGGAACTGGAGGAAGTGGACCAGGCACTGCCGGCGGCTGCATAGCGCGGCCGCCGGCGCGCCGGACGGTACGGCGCTGCTTCAGGCGGGGAGCAGCGCGTCCGCGTAGTCACCCTCGTACCGGCCGATCAGGGCGCGGTCGTCGTGGTCCCACGGATGGAAGCCGGGCCGGAAGAAGTCGAGCCATGCGGGAAAGCAGCGGCGCAGCACGCCGGGCTTGCCGAACAGGTACTTCGCGAGGCCCCAATGCGCACGCCAGCCGGTGATCCCGTCCTGCGCCAGCAGTTCGGTCGCGTCGGCCCAGCGGTTGGTGAGGAAGCGCTCGCTCACCACCAGCATGATGATGCTGCGCCGCAGCCAGCGCCCGAAGGCGGGCCATTCGCGTGTGGCGTGGTTCCACACGTCGTAGGCGACGCCCTTGTGCTCGATCTCCTCAACCGCGTGCCATTCCCACATCTTGCGGACCTCCGGGTCCGAATTGGCGAAATGTTGCGGATTGGCGAGGAATTCGTGCGCCAGCATCGCGGTATAATGCTCCAGCGCCATGGTGACGCCCAGCTTGGCGATGGCGGGTTTGTCTTTCGCCAGATCGATCAGTTCGGCGGTGCGCCGGTCGATCATGTCCATGTCGTAGCCTGCGTCTGCCGCGAGGCGGTTGAACGCAACATGTTCGCGCGTGTGGTTGATCTCCTGCTTCACGAAGGCGCGGATTTCGCCCGCCAGCTTCGCATCCGTACCCTCGCGGAAGGCCTTCACCGATTCGATGAAAAAGGCCTCTCCGCGCGGGAAAGTGCCCGACAGTGCATTGTGCCAGGCGGTGCCGAAGGGCTCGCCCGCCCACCAGCGTGCCGGCGTGCTGCCACGGTTGAAGCGTTCGTCGCGAACGGTGATCGCGGGCCTTGCTGCAAGGGCTGAATCGTGTGCGGTCATGGTGATTCTTCCGTTACGGTTTCGGTTGTTGGTGCAGTATAACTTACACCAATGTCAGTAACATGAACATCTATGTCAATAGGAGGTTCCTTGCTGCGCAGGCCCCGCCGCACTACCAAGCCGCCATGGCCACTCGTAAACGACTAAGTCCCGAGGAATCGCGCGCGGGCGCGCTGGAAGCTGCGCGCAACCTGCTGATCGAGGCGGGGCCGCAGGCGGTCACGCTGAAAGCGGTGGGCGCGCGCGTGGGCCGCACCCATGCCAACCTGCTGCATCACTTCGGATCGGCGGCGGGCCTACAGCACGCGCTGGGCGCCTATCTCGCCGAATCGGTGTGCGATCGGATCGCGGTGACGATTCGCGAGGGCCGGCAGGGCGGGGCGAACCCGCGCGCGGTCGTGGACCAGGCGTTCGACGCTTTCGACGGCGAAGGCGGCGGTGCGCTGGTCAGCTGGCTGCTGGCGACCGGGCACGAAGACGCGCTCGAACCCTTCGCCAAGGCGATCCACGAGATGATCGAGAATGTGCTCGCAGAAGAGCAGGGCACCGACCACGCCGAGGAACACGACGCGCTCGAATCGACGCTCGCGGTCGTGCTGCTCGCGCTCGGCCATTCGCTGATCGGCCACCCGCTGACCACGGCGCTCAAGCTGCCCCCGCGCACCGCGCGCGACATTGCCGAACGGTTCGTGGTCGATTCGCTGGATAAGGTTGATCGCACGGCGGTTTAGATCACTCTTCTGCTTCCTTTCGAGGGGCGGGGGAGAGTGGATCTCTCCGTCACCCTGAACTCGTTTCAGGGTCCAGTCCGCCTGTTTTGGCGTCGGTGCGGTCGGCAGGCTGGATGCTGAACCGAGTTCAGCATGACGTGCTTAAAGCAAGAGTCGCTACTCCGCAGCTTCGAGCCGCATCCATTGGGGCACCAGATCGGCGGGAATATCGGCCACGCGCAGGTGATCGACCGCGAGCCCGAGGTCAGGATATTCGGCCTTGCGGCGCTTTTCCTCCGACCGGTCGAGCGGCACCACGATCAGCCGCCGGTTGACCTTCTGCCGCCAGTTCATCCGCGCGGTATTTTCCTGCCCGATATAGCAGCCTTTTGAGAAGCTTACCCCGTGAAGCTCGACGGCGTTGGTCTCCAGCCACAGGATGTCGGCCAGCTCCGCCTGCCCCTCGGGTACGCCGAGCGAGAGGCGGTGAGCTAGCCACGCGGCATCTGCGGGTTCGCTCTCATCGGTGGGGGCGAGCCAACGGTGCCCTAGAGCGGTCAGGCGCGGATCGAGCGGGTGCGCACCCGCCGCCTCGGTGCTCCAGTGCACCGCCAGCGCATCGTCGCGCGCGATCTCGATCTTGCGGCGCAGGCGGTAGAGCGAGAGCCGCTTGACCAGATCGTCCGCCACATCGGCTTCGCAATCGAGCAGGATGCTCGCGCCATGCTCGCCCGGACGACCCGGCCAGACGATCATGTCGAACATGGTCTTGCCCTGCGCGCTCAGCAGCGCGGTGTACGCAGGCAGATCGCCGGTCACGTCGTTGGTCAGCAGGCCTTGCAGGAACTGGGCGACGTTCTCGCCATCCTCCAGCGGGCTGAGGCGGATTACGGCGCGTTGGGCAAGTCGGGTTGCGGTCATGCGTGCCGAGATAGGCGCGCGCACCCGTTGATGCCACCCGGCGCTGTCCTACTTGGGGCGCGCGAGCTAAACCGCGACCGATGCGCCGCCTTTCTCCCCCAGTTCTATCGGCGGTGGGAGGGGCGAAGTTTTTGCTCTCAGGACTGTGTGTCAGGTGTGTCAGAAACCCTACAATGCGGCTAGGGCGGTGCGCATGACGACCAGCCTCACGATCCGCCGCCCCGACGATTGGCATGTGCACCTGCGCGATGGCGCGATGCTGCAAAGCGTGGTCGGCGCGACCGCGCGCCAGTTCGCCCGCGCGATCGTAATGCCCAACCTGACGCCGCCCGTGACCACGACCGCGCTCGCGCGCGCCTATCGCGACCGGATCGTGGCTGCGGTGCCCGAGGGTGCGGAATTCACTCCGCTGATGACCGCCTACCTGACCGACGATACCGACCCGGCGGACCTGATCGGCGGCTATCGCGATGGCGTGTTCACCGCGGCAAAGCTCTATCCGGCCAACGCCACCACCAACTCCGCGCACGGGGTGACCGACATCGCCCGGCTGCGCCCGGTGTTCGAAGCGATGGCGGAGGCGGGCATGGTGCTGTGCGTGCACGGCGAAGTGACCGATGCGCAGATCGACATCTTCGACCGTGAGGCGGTGTTCATCGAGACCGTGCTCGCGCCGCTCCACCGCGACCTGCCGCAGTTGAAGATCGCTTTCGAGCATATCACCAGCCGCAACGCGGTCGATTTCGTGGAAAGCGCCGGCGAGAATGTTGGCGCAACGATCACGCCGCATCACCTGCATATCAACCGCAACGCCATGCTGGTCGGCGGGATGCGCCCGCACGCCTATTGCCTGCCCGTCGCCAAGCGCGAGGAGCACAGGCTGGCGCTGCGGTCGTTTGCGACGGGCGGCTCGTCCAAGGTCTTCCTCGGCACCGACAGCGCGCCGCACGAACAGCACGCGAAGGAAAGCGCGTGCGGTTGCGCGGGCATCTACAACGCGCCGCACGCGCTCGAAGCCTATCTTCAGGTCTTCGACGAGGAAGACGCGATCGACCGGTTCGAAGCGTTCGCCTCGCTCAACGGGCCGCGCTTCTACGGGCTGCCGGTGAACGAGGGCACGGTGACGCTCGAACGGCGCGAACAGGCGGTGCCGGAGAGCGTTGCGGCGGCGGGCTCGCAGGTCGTGCCCTTCATGGCGGGCAAGACGATTGGCTGGAGCCTGGTGGACTAGCTCACGGGTGCGGGTTTGGGCGCGCGGCGCTTGGCCAGCAGGTCCCACACGAAGATCGCCGCGGCGATCCAGATGCAGCCGAAGCAGAACGCCTGCGCCGGGTGCAGCTCCTGGCCGAACACGGTCAGGCCGAGGATGAAGACGATGCTGGGCGCGAGGAACTGCACGAAACCGAGCGCGGAGTAGTCCATCCGCCGCGCGGCTATGGCGAACAGCAGCAGCGGGACGGCGGTGTACACCCCGCCGAGGATGATCGAGAGGCTGAGGCCCAGGCTGTCGTCGAACGAGGAGCCCTGCGGGCTCGCCGCGAACCAGCCTGCAACGCCGAGCGCGGGGAGCAGCAGGATCGCGCTCTCGATCGTGAGGCCGGGCAGCGCGCCCACCGTCACCTGCTTGCGAAGGAGACCATAGGCGGCAAAGCTGAAGGCCAGCATCAGGCTGATCCACAGGGTCGACAAGGCCCCCGCCGCCAGCACCGCGATCCCGATTCCCGCGAGGCCGACTGCGATCCACTGCGCCCGGCTCAGCGTCTCCTTGAGCAGCATCGTCCCGAGCAGCACGTTGACCAGCGGGTTGATGTAGTAGCCAAGGCTCGCCGCGTAGACCTGATTCTGCTGGATCGCCCACACGTAAACCACCCAGTTGATCGAAATCAGGCTCGCGCTCGCGGTGAGGATCAGCAGCGATCTGCGGTCGTTCAGGGCATCGCGGATGGCGGGGAATTGCCCTCTGAAGGCGACGATCAGCAGGCACACCGGCAATGTCCACACGATCCGCCAGCCGACGAATTCGAACGCAGGCACCTGCCGCACCAGCAGCAGGTACAGCGGCATGAAGCCCCACATCAGGTAGGCGCCCACCGCGTGCGGGACGCCTGATGGCGCGGATTCGGGTGGGGCAGGAGCGGTCGTCACCGCGCGCCTCTAAGCCTGTACGAAAGCCCCGACAAGCGTTGCGTATCGTTCATATTAAATCGCCTATTTATGAACAACGGGCCGATTCGGGTCGGGTGCTCGGTGCACTCGGCACGCGATCGCGCCGACATTTTTACGAGCTTTGGTTGCCGCTTGACGGGGGCCAGGGCGCGGCGTCCCACCAGCGTCGCGGAAAGCGCCTCGGCCAATAGCGTGCCGGGGCGCTTTTACCTTGCGCCTTCCGATCGCGCTGTCAGTCGACCTTGAACCCGACGCCCATGCTCGCGCGCGGCTGTTCCAGCTCGCTACTGGCGACCGGGTAGGCGCAGTAGTCGGCGGCGTAATAGGCGGCGGGGCGATGATTGCCCGACAGGCCGAGCCCGCCGAACGGCGCCTTCGACGAGGCGCCGTTGGTGGGCTGGTTCCAGTTGACGATGCCTGCGCGGATATTGGCCCAGAAGTGGTTGAAATCCTCCGGCGAGCCACCGATCAGCGAGGCCGAGAGGCCGAAGCGCGTGTTGTTCGCCTCCGCAATGGCGCTGTCGAGATCGGGCACCTTGATGACCTGCAGCAGCGGGCCGAACAGCTCGACATCGGGCCGTTCTTCCATAGCGGTGGTGTCGATCAGCGCGGGCGCGACGAAAGGCGCGTCGTCGCGCAGCCGCCGCAGGTGGCGGATCGCCTTGCCGCCGTTGGACAGCAGGTAGAGGAAGCTTTCGGTCAGCTGGTCCGCCGCCTGGTTGTCGATCACGCAGCCCATGAAGGGCTGGGGCTCGGCAAAAGGTTCGTCGACGATGATCTTGGCGGTCAGCGACTTCACCGCCTCGATCGTCGCGTCGTACATCTCTTCGGTCACGATCAGCCGCCGCGCGGCGGTGCAGCGCTGGCCTGCCGTGGTGAAGGCGGATCGGATGATGAGCAGCGCCGCATCTTCGACCTTGGGCGTCTTGGTGACCACGATCGGGTTGTTGCCGCCCATTTCGAGCGCCAGGATCTTGCCCGGGTTGGTCGCGCATTTGCGGTTGATCGCGATGCCCGCCTGCGCGCTGCCGGTGAACAGGATGCCATCGACGTCGGGGTGGGCGACCAGCCCCTTGCCTTCGTCCGGCCCGCCGACGAGCAGCTGGATCACGTTCGGGTCGATCCCCGCGCGGTGGAAGCACTCGACCAGCAGCGCACCGACCGCCGGGGTCTTCTCGCTCGGCTTGAAGACCACCACGTTGCCCGCAATCAGCGCAGGGACGATGTGGCCGTTGGGCAGGTGCGCGGGGAAGTTGTACGGCCCCAGCACCGCCATCACGCCATGCGGCTTGTGCCGCAGCGCCGATGTTCCGCCGAGCGCGCTGTCGAGCTTCTTCTGCCCGGTGCGTTCCATGTAGGCGGAGATCGAAATCTCGACCTTGTTGATGACCGCCTCGACCTCGGTCTTCGCTTCCCAGTGCGGCTTGCCCGTTTCGCGCGCGATGGTTTCGGCGAAATTGTCCGCGGCCGCGCGCACTTCGTTGGCGAAACGGCGGACCATTTCCATCCGGTTGGCAACAGGGAGCGAGGCCCATCCGGGGAAGGCTTCGCGCGCACGCGCAACCGTTTGATCAACATCGCCAATATCGCCGCGCCAGAGTTCTTCACCGGTGGCGGGCTGGTAAGAGATGATCTCTGATGGGGACAATTGGGGCAGTCCTTTTGGGAGATGTGATCGGGTCTTCGGTGCGGCGGCGCATGGTTAAGTCAGGTGTACGGATCGGCGGTTCTAGTCCGACTCGTGTTTCGGTCAATGCTTGCACCGACAGGGGTCTGCCGATGTGGATAGAAGGATGGCGAAGATGGTCACGAGTGCCCCCGATTTCCAGCCCTCGGCGGATCTTGGCGGACCTTAGGGCATGCGATGCCCGGCGGGTATCGGCGGTGTGCCATGCGCCTCTCCCATGCGCCGGATCGCGGCAATCTTGTCGTAAAGCGGGGCCCAGTCGTCGCGTTCGTCGATCGCGGACCAGATTGCCTCCACCTCGTCGATCAGCATGCTTTGCGGTGTCTCGTCGTCCCAATAGGGATGATCGCGCGTGGTGGCCTGGTAACCCGTAAGAGCTTCCTTCAGATCGTCCGGTTGAGCCCCTCCGCCGCGATTCGCGAAGAAGAAGGCGTCGGGCTGCACGCTGCCCTCGCGCATGTGCCGCTCGCAGGCTGCGATCAGCGCGCTGTCCCGCTCGACACCGGCGGGTGTGAGCCCGAGCCGCCACAGCCAGCGCCGCCGCAGGTGCTCGCCATAGAGCGGGCCAAACCGCTCGAGAGCGGCGATCAACCCGTCGGAGGGTGCGATCAGCCGCAGGGCAGTGGCCAGCTGCGCGCAGTTCCAGCCCAGCGCTTCTGGCTGGCGGCCGAAGGCGTAGAGGCCGCTGTGGTCGAAATAAGCGGCGGTGAACCCCGGCTCCCACGCGGGCAGCCAGCGCCACGGCCCGTAATCGAAGCTCTCGCCCGAAACGTTCATGTTGTCGGTGTTGAGCACGCCGTGGACGAAGCCCGCGACCATCCAGCTCGCCGCAAGGTCCGCCAGCCGCTCGACCACCTGGTGCAGCAATTGCACCGCCGGATCGCCGCGGTCGGCCGCGTCTTCGGGCGGCGGAGGGCCGGGAAACTGCGTGAGGCAATAATCGACCAGCTCGCGCATAGGATCAGGTTCGTCATGCGCGAGCAGGCGCTGGAAGGTGCCGATGCGGATGTGCCCGTGGCTCAGCCGGGTGAGCACGGCGGAGCGGGTGGGGGAGGGCTCGTCACCTCGCCACAGCTCCTCACCGGTCTCGACGATCGAAAATGTCTCCGATGTGTCGACGCCGAGCGCCTGCAACATCTCGGTCGCCAGAACTTCGCGCACCGCGCCCTTCAGCGTCAGCCGGCCATCCCCGGCGCGGCTGTAAGGCGTCTGGCCCGATCCCTTGGTACCCAGATCGAGCAGGCGACCCGCCTCGTCGCGCAGCTGTGCGTAGAGGAACCCGCGACCGTCCCCGATTTCCGGGTTGTACACGCGAAACTGGTGGCCGTGGTAGCGCAGCGCGAGCGGTTGCGGGAGATTGCCCGGCAGCGGCTCGAAGCGTCCGAAATGGGCCAGCCACGCCTCGTCGCTGAGCGTTTCGAGCCCGATCGTGGCCGCCGCGCGATCATTGCGCCAGCGCAGCCGGGTGCGCGGAAAGTCGGCGGGTTCGACCGGATCGGCGATCCAGTCTGCCAGCCGAGTGATCGGGGGACCGGAATCCGGTGCGCGGTGCGGTTGCGGTTTCTCGGCCATCGCGGCAATAGTGGGTCCGCGCGGGCACCTGCGCAACCAATGCTTTTCTGCCGTATCCGAAAACGAGGGCCATGGATCACCGCTATACCGATGGGTTCTGGCACAGCGCCGATGGCCTCAAGCTGCATTACCGGGACTATCCGGGCGGTTCGGACGGTCAGCCGCCGCTGCTGTGCATGCACGGGCTGACCCGCAATTCGCGCGATTTCGCCGGGCTGGCGGCGCGCCTGTCTCCCGAATGGCGCGTCATCGTGCCCGAAATGCGCGGGCGGGGGGAGAGCGACTATGCGGAGGACGCGGCCACTTACAACCCGCTGCAATATGTCGAGGATGTCGAGCTGCTGCTGGAATCGCTCGGGATCGACAGGTTCGTCGCGATCGGCACCTCGCTCGGCGGATTGATGACGATCCTGATGGCGCAGCGTACGCCCGGTCGGATCGCGGGAGCGGTGCTCAACGATATCGGGCCGGAAATCGACGAAGGCGGGCTCGACAAGATCCGCAGCTATGTCGGCCAGGGGGGCAGCTTCCCCACCTGGATGCACGCCGCGCGCGCGCTGGAGGAAACGCATAGCGACGCCCATCCGGAGTACGAGCTGGACGACTGGCTGCAGGCGGCCAAGCGGGTCATGGTGTTGGGACAGAACGGGCGAATCAGCTTCGATTACGACATGGCCATCGGCGATGCCTTCCGCGAATCCGGCGATGGCGGCGGCGCGCCTGCGGGCAACCTGTGGCTGGCGTTCGAATCGCTTTCCGATACCCCGCTGGTGCTGATCCGGGGCGCGCTATCCAACCTGCTGTCGGCTGAAACCACGCGCCAGATGCAGGCGCGCAACCGGTCGATGGAAATCGCGCTCGTGCCTGCCACCGGTCATGCCCCGACGCTCGACGAGCCGGAAGCGGTCGCCGCTATCGAGGGACTGCTCGCGCGCGTGAAAGCCCGGGAAATCGCCTGATGGCCGGTAAGAGGGCTGAGACCACGCGTAAGGAGCCGCCGCGCGTGCTCCATCTCCATTCGACCTTTGCGGCGGGTGGCAAGGAGCTGCGCAGCGTCCAGCTGATCAACGCTTTCGGCAGCAAGCTGGCGCACGCGATCGTTTCTGCCGATCCCAACGAATATGGCGCGGCGCAGCACATCGCGAAGGGACGCGACGTGCTCTACCCGCGCAACTTCCCGTCGTTGAGCGGCAAGCCGTTGCCGAAGCGATTCCGCGCACTCGCCAGCGCGATGAAGCCCTATGATCTGGTGCTCACCTACAATTGGGGGGCGATGGACGCGGTCATGGCGCACACGCTGTTCAAGGACGCGATGGACCTGCCGCCGCTGATCCATCACGAGGATGGCTTCAACGAGGACGAGCAGGAAAAGCTGAAGGCCACGCGCAACTGGTATCGCCGCATCGCGCTGGGCAAGGCGAACGGGCTGGTTGTGCCGTCCGAAGTGCTCGAAGGCATCGCGCTCGAAGAATGGCAGCAGCCGATCGGGCGGGTGAAGCATATTCCCAACGGGATCGCGACCAAGGGCTTCGTCGCCAATCCGCGCCCCGATGCGCTTCGCGGAGTGATCAAGCACGAAGGCGAAAGGTGGGTCGGCACGCTCGCCGGGCTGCGGCCGGTGAAGAATCTGGGCGCGCTGGTGCGTGCGGTCGCGCGGCTGCCCGAGGAATGGCAACTGGTGATCGTAGGCGAGGGGCCCGAAGGCGAAGCGATTCGCGATGCAGCCGAGGAGGCGGAGATCGCCCACCGCGTCCACCTGCCTGGCTTCGTCGCCAATCCGCGCAAATATATCGGCCTGTTCGACATCTTCGCGCTGTCGTCGCGATCCGAACAATTCCCGCTCTCGGTGGTCGAGGCGATGGCGGCGGGCCTGCCCGTGGCGGCGCCTGCGGTGGGCGATATCGCGGCGATGGTCGCGGAAGAGAACGCGCCATTCATCACCCCGCCGGGCGACACGAATGCGCTGGCGGAGGCACTTGGCAAGCTGGCGGCGGACGAAGCGCGGCGGGCCGAGGTCGGCAATGCCAACCGGGCAAAGGCGCGTGCCGAGTTCGACGAGGCGAGAATGCTCGCCACCTACAAGCGTCTTTACGACAGCGCGCTGGGCGGCGGAGTGCTCGCCTGATCGTGCGCGGCCCCATGCCTTTCAGCAGCCGTTCACGCGCGCTCCTATTGAATTGGCCGCATCATGGTTTAAAGACCCGCGCCTATCCCCGCAGTTTCCAAGGAAAGTAACCAGGCGTGGCCCTGATCCCCAAACGTGACAGCGCATCGGCGGCCGACCGCAAGGCCAAGGCTCAGGCCGCGCAGGACGAAGCGCTCCTGCGCGAGGTCGACGATGCTGTCCGCAGCGACCAGTATCTCGGTATCTGGCACAATTACGGGCGCTACATCATCGGTGCGGTGGTGCTGGCGCTGGTCGCGTTCGCGGCGGTGGTGTTCTTCAATCACCGTAGCGAGGGCGAGCGTGAAGCCGATTCCGAAGTGCTGGTGACCGCGCTCGACCAGCTCGAAGCGGGCAATCTGGCCGAGGCGGACAAGCGTCTCGCCGCCGTCGATCCCGAGGATACGGGCGGCGCGCCCGCTCAGGCGCAGATGCTGCGCGCGGGCATCGCGCTCGAACAGGGCAAGACCAAGGAAGCGGCCGCGCTGTTCGAGAAGGTCGCCGCGAACGAGGACGTGGCCGAGCCGATCCGCAAGCTTGCTCTGCTGCGTGCGGTGGTGACTTCGTACGACACGATGAAGCCCGCAGAAGTGATCGAACGGCTGACCCCGCTGGCACAGCCGGGCGAGCCCTATTTCGGCAGCGCGGGCGAAGTGCTGGGCATGGCCTATCTCGACGCAGGCCAGAAGGATAAGGCCGCGGCCCTGTTTGCGAAAATTGCCAAGGACAAGGACGTGGCCGACACGATCCGCGGTCGCGCACGCCAGATGGCAAGCGTGCTGGGGGTCGATGCCGTCGGCGATGTGGACGAGCTGATCGAAGACCTGCAGGCATCGCGCGGCGCGCGTGCTCCCGGGCAGCCGTCCCAGTAACAGACCAGTGCCCAATACGGGCGAATATATCGGAGGATGACCTTGCGAGCCACTGGCGCAATCCCGCTTTTACTCACCGCGCTGCTGCTCAGCGGTTGCGCGGGCGGCCTGTTCGGGGGCGGCGGTGACAAGGAAGTCACCCCCACCGTCGGCAACCGCGTTCCGGTCCTCTCACGGATAGAAAGCGGCGCCAAAGTCGATCCCGCGCTGGCGAGCGTTTCGGTCGTGCTGCCCCCGGCGCAGGCCAACGCCAGTTGGGCCATGGCCAGCGGCACGCCGAGCAAGAGCTACGGCCACCCAGCGTTGAGTGCCAACCCGACCCGTGCATGGTCTGCCAAGATCGCCGGATCGGGCAGCGATCGCCGCCTCGCGGCTGCGCCGATCGTCGCCAACGGTACGCTCTATGCGGTCGACACCAGCGGTGTCGTCCACGCCTTCGACGCGGCGACCGGTGCACGCCGGTGGCAGTACAGCCCCGAGGTTTCATCCGACCTGCGCAACTCGACCTTCGGCGGCGGGATCGCGGTGGCAGGCAACCGCCTGTTTGCGACCAGCGGCACCGGCCAGGTCTCCGCGATCGATACCGAAACGGGCAATGCAGTCTGGACCGTCAATCCGGCAGGCCCGCTGCGCGATTCCCCCACGCTGGCGTTCAACCTGGTGCTGGTGATGACGCAGGATAACCGCATCATCGCGCTCAACCAGGGCGACGGGTCGATCGCGTGGCAGGAATCGGGCTCGGTCACGCAGGCCGGGGTGTTCGGCGTCGCCACGCCCGCAGCCGGGCAGGGCACGATCGTCGCGGGCTACAGCTCGGGCGAACTGGTCGCCTATCGTTACGAAAACGGCCGCGTGCTGTGGGCCGACGCGCTCGCGCGCACCTCGATCTCGACCGAGGTCGGCAGCCTGACCGATATCGACGCCGATCCGATTATCGACAGCGGCCGCGTCTATGCGCTCGGCCAGGGTGGCCGCATGGCGGCCTATGAACTGGTTACCGGTCAGCGCATCTGGGAACTCAACCTGGCGGGGATTTCGACCCCCGCACTGGCTGGCGAATGGATCTTCACGCTGACCAGCGATGCCCGCCTGCTGGCGATTTCCCGCGCATCGGGCAAGATCCGCTGGATCACGCAGCTGGCGCGCTATCAGAACGAGGACAAGCGCAAGGGCCCGATCTTCTGGACCGGTCCGGTGCTGGCGAGCAACATGCTCTACCTCGCCAACTCGCGTGGCGAGCTGTGGCAGGCGAGCGTGGGCGAGGGTTCGGCATCGCTGATGACCAAACTCAGCGATCCGGTCAGCCTGCCGCCGATCGTCGCCAACAACACGCTCTACGTGCTCGATGACGGCGGGACGATCACCGCGTTCCGCTGATCGCGCGCGGTGACCGGCGCGTTACCGAGCATTTAACCCTTTTGCGCCTATGGCGGCTTCATGCGCGAAGCCGCCAACAGCACCGATCACCCGCAGCACCTGCCGCGTAGCGATGTTTCTGCAGGAGTCGGTCTGGTGGGCCTTGCCGGCCTGCTCGGCTGGATCGCCTTCTGCCGCGCCTTCCCGGGGATCGCCGACGCATTCGACCTGCCGGTGCCGCATGCCCGGCTCGACGGGCCCTATGCGGCGCTGTGCGGGCTTCTTGCCAGCGGCATCCCGATGGTGGCGTGGTCGGTCTTCGTCGACAAGGTTCACCGTCGGCCATCGACCGGTATCGTCTGGGGCACCCCTGCCGCTGCCGAAACGACTCGCTCGATTTCCTTCACCAAGCTGACCGGCCTGTGGGCGACCTGGGCCGTGCTCGCCGCGATCTACGCGATCGGGCGCTGGTACTGGGACGGGCAGTACCTGTTCGCGATGAAAGTGCTCGGCTTTGCCGCCGTGCCTGCGCTGCTACTGTCAATTCCTTACGTCTTGTGGCTCGACCGGCGGATGGAAGATCCGCGCGACGGGACCTGGCACTTCGGTGCCTTCCTGCTGGCACGCGAGGCGTGGGATCGCGACAAGGTGATCGGCCACTGGCGTGCGTGGATCATCAAGGGTTTCTTCGGCGCATTCATGATCTCGATCCTGCCCGGCGGTTTCGCTGCGGTGGTCAACGCCAACCTGACCGATCTGGCAACGCAGCCGGGCGCGCTGGCGGTGGCGATGATCGAACTGCTGTTCGTGATCGACGTGCAGATCGGCACGGTCGGCTACGTGATGACGCTGCGCCCGCTCGACAGCCATATCCGCAGCGGCAACCCCTTCCTTGCCGGGTGGCTCGCCGCGCTGCTCTGCTACCCGCCGTTCGTTTACGGTGTTATGGAGGCGGGCGGCCTGCTTTCTTACGAGAACAACGCGCCGGGCTGGCAGCACTGGCTGGCGGGCAATCCGCTGCTGCTGTCGCTGTGGGGTGGCTGGCTGGTTATGCTGACCGGTGCCTATGCCTGGGCAACGGTGGTGTTCGGCCTGCGCTTTTCCAACCTGACCTATCGCGGGGTCATCACCCACGGGCCCTATCGCTTCACGCGGCACCCGGCCTATCTGGCAAAGAACACCTTCTGGTGGAGCGCGTCGCTGCCGTTCCTGGTCACCGATGGCGGCCCGATGGAGGCGCTGCGCAACGTCGTGGGCCTCGCGCTCGTTTCGGGGATCTATTACTGGCGCGCGCGCACCGAAGAGGCGCACCTGCTGCGCGAGGATGCCAAATACCGCGAATACCACGCATGGATGGCCGAGAACGGGCCGATCACCGCGCCGCTCAGGGCTCTTACTCGCGCAATCGCGCGCGGGCGTAGCGAGCAGGAACTGCACCCGGCGGAATAGCGCCGCGGCAGGTCAGAAGCTGTACTTGTAGACCCGGGTGATATCGCCGCCCCATTCGCCGTGATAGCGATCGAGCATCCGCTGTGCGGGCGATTTACCGCTGTCGACGATTTCCTCGAGCGTCTGAAGGAAGCCGGTTTCGTTGTCGCCGCTGGTGTTGAGCCGCGCGCGTGCGGTCAGCCCGGCCTTGGCGATCTTGAGTACCTCACGCCCCAGATCCTGCAGGTTGCGCCCGCCGGGAACGCTCGCGGCGAGCCCTTCCTTGGGCACCGCGTTGCGCAGCGCCTCGCGCTCTTCCATCGTCCAGTCCTTGACCAGATTCCACGCGGCATCGAGTGCGCCCTGATCGTATAGCAGGCCGACCCACAGCGCGGGCAGCGCGCAGATGCGGCTCCACGGCCCGCCATCGGCTCCGCGCATTTCGAGGAAGCTCTTGAGGCGCACTTCGGGGAAAGCGGTGGAGAGATGATCCCACCAGTCGCTCTGCGTCGGTTTTTCGCCGGGCAGGATCGACAGCTTGCCATCGAGAAAATCGCGGAAGCTGAGGCCTGCGGCGTCGAGATATTTGCCGTCGCGGAAAACGAAGTACATCGGCACGTCGAGCATGTAGTCGACATAGCGTTCGTATCCGAAATCCTCGTCGAACACGAAGGGCAGCATCCCGGTGCGGTGCGGGTCGGTATCCGACCAGATGTGGCTGCGGTAGGAGAGGTAGCCGTTGGGCTTGCCCTCGGTGAAGGGCGAATTGGCGAACAGCGCGGTCGCGAGTGGCTGCAGCGCGAGGCCGACGCGGAATTTCTGCACCATGTCGACCTCGCTCGAATAGTCGAGATTGACCTGGATCGTGCAGGTGCGCAGCATCATGTCGAGGCCGAGACTGCCGACGCGCGGCATGTGCCGCATCATGATTTCGTAGCGCCCCTTGGGCATCACGGGCAGCTCTGCGCGGGTCTTGTCGGGCCACATGCCGAGGCCGAGGAAACCGACTCCGCAGCGCTCGCCGATATCCTTCACCTGCGTAAGGTGACGGCCCGCTTCGTTACAGGTCTCGTGCAGGTTTTCGAGCGGCGCGCCCGAAAGTTCGAGCTGTCCGGCAGGCTCCAGGCTGACCGTTCCGTCTTCGCCCTGCATCGCGATGACCTTGCCGCCTTCTTCGACGGGCTTCCATCCGAAATCCTGCAAATTCATGAGGATATCGCGGATACCGCAGGGCTCGTCGTAGGAAGGCGCGTGGAAATCGCTGCGCTTGTAAACCAGCTTTTCGTGCTCGGTGCCGATCCGCCAGGCGGACTTCGGCTTCTCGCCATTCTGCATCGGGGCGACCAGCTGGTCGCGGCTCTCGATCACCGGATCGTCTTCGCTCGATGCGTTGCGCGTGCTCATATCGGTGGCGTTAGAAAACCTACTGCCGCGTGGGAAGGAATTTATTCTTGCCGCCCGGCAACCTTGGGCCAGTCCCCGGCCTTCGCCATCCAGAGCGCGGTGGCGGCGATGGCGGCGGTTTCGCCGCGCAGGATGCGGGGGCCGAGCGTGACGGGGACGGCTTGCGGCAAGGCGCGGATCGCCGCGCGTTCGGCATCGTCGAACCCGCCTTCGGGCCCGATCAGGATCGCTGCGGGAGCGCCATGCTCCGCGAATGCGCTGGCGGCCTCAGCGCCGCCTTCCTCGTCGGCGAAGAACAGCGCGCGATCCTGCGGCCAGTCGGCGAGCAGCGCGTCGAGCTTCACCGGTTCGGCCAGCCGGGGCAGCGCGGTGCGCGCGCATTGTTCGGCCGCTTCGGTCACGATGGTGCGCGCGCGCTGCGGATTGAGCTTGTCCGCCACGCAGCGGCGCGTGACGACCGGGCGGATCGCGTCGACGCCCAGCTCTGTCGCCTTTTCCAGCACCAGATCGAAGCGATCCTTCTTGAGCAGGGCGGGGCAAAGCCACAGGTCGGGCACCGCCTCGCGCGGGCGCAGCATCTGCACGGTTTCGAGGCAGACTGCGCGCTTGCCCGGCGCGGTGACCTGCGCGGCCCATTCGCCGGTCACGTCGTCGCACAGGATCACCGTGTCGCCGTGCGTGACGCGCATCACGCGGATCAGGTAATGCGCCGGGTTCCCCTCCAGCGCCACGCGCATCCCCTCCGTCAGCTCCTGTTCGACGAACAGGCGCGGTGCGCTCTTCGGGGGCCAGGCGGGTGTCGCGGGCATGGCTGGGCAGGTGGCACGAGGCGCGCTAGGGAGCAAGCCCATGACCAGCAGCGATTCCGCCGAGACGATCGTTCCCGACACAGAGCACCGCGGGCTTGTCGCCCGCCTTCCGCAACCCGCGCGCGATCTGGCGCAGCTTGCCCGGTTCGACCGGCCGATCGGTTGGTGGCTGCTCTTCTGGCCCTGCGTGTTCGGCGTGTGGCTGAGCGGTGCGGGCTGGCAGTGGGCCCTGCTCGGCTGGCTGCTGCTGGGCGCGATCGCCATGCGCGGTGCGGGCTGCGTGTACAACGACATTACCGATGCCGAGCTGGACAGGAAGGTCGCGCGCACCGCCAGCCGCCCGATTGCAAGCGGGCGCGTGTCGAAGCGAACGGCGTGGATTTGGCTCGCAGCGCTGTCTCTGGTCGGCCTCGTCGTCCTGCTGCAACTGCCGCTGCTGGCGCAGATAATCGCGCTGGCGAGCCTGCTGTTGGTCGCCGCCTATCCCTTCATGAAGCGGATTACCTGGTGGCCGCAGGCGTGGCTCGGGCTGACCTTCAACTGGGGTCTGCTCGTCGGCTGGGCGGTGTTCGGCGGTGACAATTGGGCAGTGCCGATCGTGGTCTACCTCGGCTGCGTGGCGTGGACCGTCGGCTACGACACGATTTACGCTGTGCAGGACCGGGAGGATGACGCGCTGGTCGGCATCCGTTCTTCCGCGCTCCGGATGGGCGGCAAGGTGAAGCAGGGCGTGGCGGCGTGCTACGGCGCGGCGATGGTCCTGTGGGCGGTCGGCTTCTGGCTGCTGCGCGGCGATTGGGTGGCGTGGATCACGCTGATCCCGGTCGGCTGGCATCTGGCGTGGCAGGTGATGACGCTCGACGAGAGCGACCCTGCCAATCCGCTCGACCGGTTCCGTTCGAACCGCTGGGCGGGATTCCTGCTCGCCATGGCGTGCTTCGTTGTCGGGAACGCGGGGGTTTAGTTCCCCGCACCTGTTTACTTTTCGTTCCGCACACCTGACATTGACGCGCGATGGCCGCGCCGACCCCCGAACCGCCTGCCTTGCCCGCTCTCCATGCCAGCCATGCAGGGCTGTGGCTGAGCATGCCCGACGGCAGCACGCAGGAGATCGGCAAGGGGCAGGCGATCAACGCCTGCGCCGATACGCCGGTACTGATGCTCAACGCACCGCTGGTCGCCGCGCGGCTGGGCTATCCCGACCTCTCAGGGCTCGACCTGCTCGAACTCTTCGCCTTCCTTCACCCCGCGCGCTTTGCGGTGCCCACGCCCAAGGGGCTGGCGTCGGCGTTGGGGATCAATCCTCCGGCGGACGATGCCGCCACGCCTGCGTTCCTGCGCGAAGCTCTGGCAGCGATGCTCGCGGTGTGCGGTCGCGACGACTGGGCGGAACGCAACGGCGCGTGGAGCACGCTGCAAACGCTGGCGCGCGCGCGCTGGCCATGGGCACAGGTGCTCACGCCCTTCGTCGCCAAGCCCGAGCGCGCCGAACGCTGGCTGTTCGCGACGCTGCCCGAGTGGGACGAAGCGCCCGAACGCCCGCAACCCGCGCAGGTCACCATCGAAGAGGCGGAAGTGCACCAGCGGCTCGCACGCCTGACCGGAGAGGGCGCCGAACAGCGCGAGGGCCAGCGCGCCTATTCCGCCGAGGTCGCGCGTATCTTCGCCCCGCGCGATGCGAAGGGCCGCCCGCACGTGCTGCTGGCGCAGGCGGGCACCGGGATCGGCAAGACGCTCGGCTATCTCTCACCGGCGAGCGTGTGGGCCGAGCGTTCGCAGGGCACGCTCTGGGTCAGCACCTATACCAAGAACCTCCAGCGCCAGCTGCGGCGCGAGAGTCGCAGAGCCTGGCCGGAAACCCGCGCCGATGGCAGCGCGCCGGTGGTGGTGCGCAAGGGGCGCGAGAATTATCTGTGCCTGCTCAACCTCGAAGACGCGATGCAGGGCGGGTTCGCCGGGCGCGGCGCGGTGCTCGCGCAACTGGTCGCGCGCTGGGCGCAATATTCGCGCGATGGCGACATGATCGGCGGCGATCTGCCCGGCTGGCTCGGCACGCTGTTCCCCCGGCGCGGGATCACCGCGCTGACCGACCAGCGCGGCGAGTGCGTCTACGCCGGGTGCCCGCATTACCGGAAGTGCTTTATCGAGCGCGCCGCGCGCACGTCCGCGCAGGCCGATCTGGTGATCGCCAACCACGCGCTGGTGATGATCAACGCCGCGCGCGGGCGTCATCAGGGCCAGGCGCCGACGCGGATGATCTTCGACGAAGGCCATCACGTCTTCGACGCCGCCGACAGCACCTTTGCCGCCGCGCTTACCGGGCAGGAAGCGATCGAGCTGCGCCGCTGGATCATCGGGCCGGAGCGCAACACGCGCGGACGCAGGCGCGGGCTGGCAGCGCGGCTGGCAGACGTCGCGTCTTACGACGACGCGGGCGGCGAGGCGGTGGAGGCTGCGATCGAGGCGGCACAGGCGCTGCCCGCCGATGGCTGGCTCGGCCGGATCGGCGAGGGCGCACCTTCGGGGCCGCTCGAGGAACTGCTCGCGCAGGTGCGCGCCACCGTGTTCGCGCGCGACGAGAGCGGCGGGTCGGAGGCTGGCTACGGGATCGAGAGCGAGATTGCCGATCCCCCCGGCGCTCTGGTCGAAACCGCGCAGGAGGCGCAGGCCGCGCTGGCGAGTATCCGCAAGCCGCTGCATGCGCTCGCCGGCAGGCTCGTCGCGGTGCTCGAAGACCCACCCGACTGGCTCGACGGGCAGGGCCGCGCGCGGATCGAGGGTGCGCGCCATTCGCTCGCATGGCGGATCGACCTCGTCGCCGCGTGGGAATCGCTGCTCGCCCGGATCGGCGGCCCTGCGGACCCCGATTTCGTCGACTGGCTGGCGGTCGACCGGTTCGAGGCGCGCGAATATGATATCGGCCTGCACCGCCGCTGGCTCGACCCGATGAAGCCCTTTGCCAAGGTCGTGCTCGAACCTGCACACGGCGTGATGCTGACCAGCGCGACTTTGGCCGATCGCGGGGCCGATGGCGACGTCGATTGGGAACGGGCGATTGCCTTCAGCGGTGCCGAGCATATCGGGCTCGCGCCGCAGCTCACCAGCCAGCCAAGCCCGTTCGACTACGCGCGCAACGCAGAGGTGCTGATCGTCACCGATATCAGGCGCGGCGATATTGCGGGCCTCGCCGGAGCCTATGCGCGGCTGATCGAGGCATCGGGCGGCGGTACGCTGGGGCTGTTCACAGCGATCAAGCGCCTGCGCGCAGTTCATGCGCGGATTGCGGACCGGCTCGCCCGCGCGCGCCTGCCGCTCTACGCGCAGCATGTCGACCCGATCGACACCGGCACGCTGACCGACATTTTCGGCGACGATCCGCGCGCGAGCCTGCTGGGCACCGATGCGCTGCGCGATGGGATCGACGTGCCTGGCGATTCGCTGCGCAGCGTGCTGCTGGAGGCGGTGCCATGGCCGCGCCCGACGATTCTGCACCGTGCCCGCCGCGCCGCCTATGCCGAACAGGCGGGCGGGGGCGGGGCCTATGACGACCGGATCATCCGTGCGCGGCTGGCGCAGGCGTTCGGACGGCTGATCCGCACGCGCGACGATTCGGGGCATTTCGTGGTTCTATCGGCGGCTTTTCCCAGCCGCCTGCTCAGCGCATTTCCCGCAGGGACACCGATTCATCGCGTTTCGCTCGACGAAGCCGTATCGCGCCTTGCCGCCGGGCCGCCCGCAAGGCAGGGAGAGGGCGTGCCCGCCGCGTTCGACGTGTCGGCGGGTTGAGGATGCGGCGATGATGAGGCTGGCCACTTGAAATATCTCGGCCTGTTGCGGCACGCGAAGTCCGATTGGGACGACCGGAGCACGCGCGATTTCGACCGCGGCGTCAACGAGCGCGGGCGCGCCGGTGCGCGCGTGATGGGGCGCCATATTCGCCAGTACGATCGCCAGTGGGACCGGCTATTCGCCAGCCCGGCCGTGCGCGTCAGGGCGACGCTGGAAGAAGCGGCGCTGGGGATCGATCCGCACTACGACCAGCGGCTCTACCTCGCCGGGCCGGAAACCCATTTCGAGGTGCTGCGCGAGCAGGCGGGCGATGCCGATGCGGTGCTGATCGCGGCGCACAATCCGGGCCTGCAGGATGTCGTGCTGGCGCTCGTCTCGCAAGAGCACGAGACGCCCGATTTCCGCGAAGCAATGGTCAAGTTCCCGACCGCATCCTTCGCGGTGCTGGAGCTGCCGATCGACGACTGGAGCGAGCTGGGCGGTCAGAACGCGCGGCTGATCCACTTCATGCGCCCGCGCGATCTGGACCCGATGCTCGGCCCGGAATCCTGATCGCCAAAGGCCAGGAATTGCAGAAAAGGTACGCGGCACGACAGTCGAGGTGCGGCTAGCGAACGCCGCCACAAATCACTGTCGCAGCACCCATGGCCCGCTGCCATGCTCGCCCCGCTTGTCCTCCGGGTTGTAGAGCGCGCACCGCGACAGGCTGAGGCAGCCGCAGCCGATGCATCCGTCCAGATTCTCGCGCACGCGCTCCAGCTCAGCGATCTGCGCATCGAGCTGGTCGCGAATCGCGCTGCTGATCGCGGCCCAGTCCTTCGCGTCGGGCGTGCGGCCCTGCGGGAGTTTCGCCAGCTGGCTTTCGATTTCGCCGAGCGACAGGCCTAGCCGCTGGGCAATCAGGATAAAGCTGAGGCGGCGAATGTCGGAGCGCAGGAAGCGTCGCTGGTTGCCGCCGGTGCGGTGCGCCTCGATCAACCCCTTGCTCTCGTAATAGCGGATTGCCGATACGCTGAGCCCGGTGCGGCGGGCGAGTTCGCCGATGGGGAGGAGATCGTCCGGTTTCATCGATCACCGCGATAGAGATTATCTGTCTTGACCTCAAGCGAGCTTGAGGTTGCAGAAGGCGTGCATCGCAGGTGCGGGACGACCCCGCGCCGCCAGACAAGGAGCATTGCGATGCCGCAAGGAACCCTCGAACACGCCAATCTCTCGGTCACCAATCCCGAACGCAGCGCCGCATTGCTGCGCGACCTGCTCGGCTGGCACGAGCGGTGGCGCGGTCCGTCGATGAACGGCGGCCGGACGATCCATGTCGGCACCGACGACGCCTATCTGGCAATCTACACCGGCGATCATGTGAACGGTTCCTTCGCGAAGGGGCAGCCGCTCAACCACATCGGCTTCGTGGTCGACGATCTCGATGCGGCGGAGAAGGTGGTGCTTTGGCACGGGCTCAAACCCTTCGGCCATGACGATTACGATCCGGGCCGCCGTTTCTACTTCTTCGACTGGGACGGGATAGAGTTCGAGGTGGTCAATTACGAATGAGCCGACCCTGAAAGCGCCGATTTTCGGGGGCATCGCACGCCCAGACGAAACGGGCACGAACTATGACGAAAATGTGCCAAAATGGCCATCGGCTCACCGCTGGAAAATGTGAGCTTGCCGCAAAGTAAAGACGGGTTTCGATTGATTATATTGGATTTCTCAAAATCCTGAACGCGGGTTCAGAGGAACTGTTGCAATCGAATGCCCGTTTTTAGGGCATGATGACGAAACGCACATTTACCGCTCGCCCCGCGCACATCGCGATTGCCGCTATGCTTGCGCTTGGAACCACCCCAGTGCTCGCGCAGGACGCGTCGGGTGCCCCTGCTGCCGGTCAGCCGGCTCAGGGCACGCCGGTGATGGAGCGGCTCGCTCCGCCACCGGCGACTACGTCCGCTCCCGTGCCGACGACTGCGGCACCGCAGCCGCAGATCGTCCTGCCGGAGACCACTGCGCCCGCTCCGCAGCCGAGTACGGCCCGCGTGCTAAGGCTCGAAGTTCCCGAGGAAGCGCCCGCCGCAACGCCTGCGCAGCGCACCGCCACGAGCCCCACATCGACCGACGCCGCACCTGTGACCAGCAGAAGCAGCGCTGCGAGCACGGCGGCCCGAACGACTGAGCGAAACACCACCCGGTCGACCGTCCCGCAGCCCGCAACGCAATCGGACGATGCCTCTGCCGCCAGTGCACCGCTTGCCAGCCAAGCGCTCACCACCGATGCCGAACAGATCGCGCCGGAGGAAACCCCTGTTGCAGCACCGGTGATGAGCCAGCCCGAATCGATGACGGCCCAGCCGCAGGCCGACGAGGGGCTGACCCTCTCTGAAATCATCTCGCTCGCGCTGATGGGCCTGGTGCCGATCGGTATTCTCGCTCTGCTGCTGTTCGCCTTCGCGCGTCGTCGCAAGCGCGCCGCAGCCGTTCGCGCCGAATATTCGGCCCCCGCGACGGCCGAGGAGACCGCAGATACCAGTGCGCCGGTGCGCACCAACGTCACGCCGATGCCCGCTTCGCCGATGATCGCAGAGGAGCAGGATGCACCTTCGCCCCAGTACGAGCCTTCGCCCGCCGTGATCACGCCGGTCCACGCGGCGCGTATGCAGAGGCGCGGTGCGGCAGGTGGCCTGCCCCATACGGGTGCCTCGGTCGCGCTGCCCGCAAAGGCTCCGGAAGATCCCGAGCAGCGCGAAGCTCTGCTGCGCCGGATGACCGAGGCCAAGCCTGACCGCGCCAATCCGTTCACGGCGCGCAAGGCCCGCCGTCACCGCGCGAAGCTGATCCTCGCCTCGCTGGGCCGCAGGTTCGCGGATGGTCCGCCCAAGATGGACCTGAGCCAGTATCCCAACAACTGGCCCGAGCTTGCCCAGCGTAGCCGGCAGGTCGCGGCCTAACCCTCCCACCAGGGTCGCAGCCGGATGGTCGGGTCGGAGAGTTCCGGCCCGGCCATTCGCGCTTGCAACATGGGCCTTGCAACAGGGGCCATGTTCGACAACACGCATGCGCCATGAGCATGCAAGACCTGATCGACGCCGCACGTACCTCCAAGGCATGGCCTTTCCAGGAGGCGCAGCGGCTGCTCAAGCGCTATCCCAACGGGGCCAAGCCCGACGGTTCGCCGATCCTGTTCGAAACCGGCTACGGCCCCTCGGGCCTGCCGCATATCGGCACGTTTCAGGAAGTCCTGCGCACCACGCTGGTGCGCCGCGCGTTCGAGGCGCTGATCGGCGCGCGGCCCGAAGATGGCAAGACGCGGCTGGTCGCCTTCAGCGACGACATGGACGGGCTGCGCAAGGTGCCCGACAACGTGCCCAACGCGCAGCTGTTGCAGGACAATCTGCACAAGCCGCTGAGCCGCATTCCCAACCCCTTCGGGACCGAGCACGACAGCTTCGCCGCGCACAACAACGCCAAGCTGCGCGAATTCCTCGACCGGTTCGGGTTCGATTACGAATTCGTCGCCAGCCACACGAAGTACAATTCGGGCGCGTTCGACGATGCCTTGCGTAAGGTGCTCGCCAGCAACCAGGCGATCCTCGACATCATGCTGCCCACGCTGCGCGCCGAACGCGCCGCCACCTATTCGCCGATCATGCCGATCAGCCCGGTGACGGGCCGCGTGCTTCAGGTCCCGGTCGAGGTGGTCGATGCGCAGGCGGGCACGATCCGCTTCACCGACGAAGACGGCACCGTGGTCGAGCAATCCGCGCTCGGCGGGCAGGCCAAGCTGCAATGGAAGGTCGACTTCGCGATGCGGTGGGTCGCGCTGGGCGTCGATTACGAGATGTACGGCAAGGACCTGACCGATACCGGCGTGCAGTCGGGCAGGATCGCGCAGGTGCTCGGCGGACGGAAGCCGGAGGGGCTGATCTACGAGCTGTTCCTCGACGAGAAGGGCGAGAAGATCAGCAAGTCGAAGGGCAACGGCCTGACGATCGACGAATGGCTGACCTATGGCAGCGAGGAATCGCTCGGCTTCTACATCTTCCCCAATCCCAAGAGCGCCAAGCAGCTGCACGTCGGCGTCATCCCGCGCGCGGTCGATGACTACTGGCAGTTCCGCGAGCGTCTGCCCGAACAGGAGCTCGACAAGCAGCTGGGCAATCCGGCGTGGCACCTGCTGCGCGCCAATGGTGGCTACGCGGCGGAGGAAGCACCGGGCGCGGGCGACAGCCTGCCGGTCAGCTACGGCCTGCTGCTCAACCTCGTGGGCGTGATGGGCGCGACCGCGACGCGCGAGCAGGTGTGGGCCTATCTTGGCAACTACATCGCCGACCCCGACCCGGCAAAGCACCCCGAGCTCGATCGGCTGGTCGAGACCGCGCTCGCCTATAACCGCGATTTCGTCGCCCCGACGCTGCAACGTCGCGCGCCGACACCCAACGAAGCCTCGGCGCTTGCCGCGCTCGATGGCGAGCTGTCGCAGGTGCCTGCCGACATGAGCGCCGAAGACCTGCAGACCATCGTCTACGAAATCGGCAAGCGCGAGGAGTTCGGCTTCGAATCGCTGCGCGACTGGTTCAAGGCGCTCTACGAGACGCTGCTCGGCTCGCAGCAGGGGCCGCGCATGGGGAGCTTCATTGCGCTTTACGGTGTCGCCAACACCCGCGATCTGATCGCCGAGGCGATTGCGCTGCGCAGCTAGGGCAGCGCGCTCGCGCCGCTAGCCCCACTTGCGGGTGCGATACCAGCGGGTGATGACGTACTTCACCCCCTGCGTCACCGGGGTGCCCGCGTGCAGCGTATGTTCGTTGGGAGTGCCGTCGGGGTTGGCATTGTTCCAGATCAGCAGGACGCCCGCCTTGGGCGCGATCTGTATGTTGAGATCGGGGAAGGCGGTCGCCCCGCCTTCTTCGAGCGTGTTGAGGAACATCATCGCGGTCCAACTGCGCTGGCCGCCACTCTTGCGCTCCTGTTCCCAGTATTTCTCGCTCGGGAAGAAGTAGTCGTGGTGGTTCTTGAACTGCTGGCCGGGCATGTACCGCTGCCCCTGCATCGTCTCGCCGATCTTGCCCGGCAGCCCCAGCGCGTCGTCGATCCGCCGGCTGATCATCTTCACCGTTGGGTCATCGCGATCGAAATTGCCCGAGAAGGACGTACGGTAACCATCCCTGTACGTGCCTTCGTAGAGCGAGCTGGGCTGAGCCACCGAATCGATCATGCCCGCCAGCTTGCGGCATTCGTTCGAGGTCAGGAATTCGCCGATCGCGTAAATCTCTGCCTTGTCGGTCGGCACCTTGTAGGCCTTGGGATCGGCATCGAGCCGGGCGCGCACGATCCTGCCCACACGGGCAAGCGCGGCCTGATCGGGAACCTTGGTCTTGGTCTTGGTCGCAGATGTCTCGGTCATGGCCTTCTACCTAGCAAGGCCGCCCCGGTCGGGCTAGATATCGCGAAGTGAGAAGCGACCCGTGAAAGGACGACAGCGTGAACGCAAGCAATCCCAGCAGATACAGCATTGGCGCAATGATCTTCCACTGGCTGATCGCCGTACTGGTCATCGTGAACTGGCGGATCGCCGAATCGGCCGAACACCTGCAGGGGGCGGAAAAGTCCGCCGTGTTCGCCAATCACAAGTCGGTCGGCATGCTGATCCTGGTGCTGACGCTGGGGCGGATTGCGTGGCGCTTCGCCCATCCGCTGCCGAGCCTGCCGAACAATTATGCGCCGTGGGAAAGGATCCTCGCGCGCACCACGCACGTGATCTTCTACGTCCTGCTGATCGGGCTTCCGCTTGGCGGCTGGCTGGCAAGCTCGCTGTTCCGCAGCCCGGTCGACTTCTTCGGCCTGTTCACCATCCCGATGCTGCCCGTGGGCGAAAACAAGGATCTGGGCGGCTTCATCTTCGATGCGCACAAGACCGCCGGTACGATCATGATCTACCTGATCGGCTTGCACATCCTCGGCGCGCTGAAGCACACCTTCATCGACAAGGATCTGGGCATCTTCCGCATGCTGCCCTTCGGCGGCAAGGCGCGCCAGTAGGCTGACAGCGAAGCGCCCCGCCGGCTGGGTAAGCCGACGGGGCGCTGCGTTTGGTTTCGATCGGGCGACTTACCAGAAGAAGTCGTAGATCACGTCGACCACTTCGCCGGTGTAGGTGTTCACCAGCAGCACGTCGTCGTAGTAGCGGACCCACCGGTACGGGCCATAGACCTCGGGCAGGCGGTACGACCACGGATCGTTGATCCAGTAGCGATTGCCGAAGAACAGGCTGCCCAGCGTGAAGCCGATGCTCAGGCGGCGATAGCTGTAGTTGCGATAGGGCGCGTAGTACCGGCCGATATTGTAGTGGCGACGGTTCTGCGCGCGATAGCGCTGCCAGTCATAGCGGCGGTCGTTGCGCCAGCCGCGATTCCAGCGGCGCTCGTCACGGCGATCCTGCCGCCAGTCGCGACGATCCTCGCGCCGATCCTGTCGCCAGTCGCGACGATCTTCGCGGCGGTCCTGCCGCCAGTCGCGGCGCTGATCGCGCCGATCGACACGACGATCCTGCCGCTGCTCTGCGCGACGATCCTGGCGCCAGTCGGCGCGCCTGTCGGCACGCTGGTCCTGCCGCTGGTCGCGTCGGTCGGCTCGCTGGTCTTGCCGCCGGTCTTGACGCTGGTCGCGGCGCTCTGCGCGCCGCTGCTGCACTACCGCGCGCGAAACCTGGCCGGCCAGCGGGCTCGCCTGCTGGCGTTCCTGCCGCTGCTGGCGCCACTGCTGGCGGCTTTCCTGGCGGCTGTCCTGACGCGACACCTGCCGTTGCTGGCGGGTATCCTGCCGGGACGTCTGCCGTTCCTGGCGGCTTTGCTGGCGGGCCTGCTGGCGCTGGCCGCGATCCCCGGTACGCTGGCCGCGTGCTTCGTCGCGCTCGGGGCGTTCCCCGATTGCGCCGGTCGCGCCGGCGGCCATCAACGTGGTGGCGGATGTTGCCTCGGCGGCGCTCGCAGGCAGGCTGGTGGCGGCAAGCGCAAGGCCCAGCGCGGTGAGCCCGCCGTATCGGAGGAATTTGGATAGGTCGTGCATGATATTGTCCTTGCGGCTCCCTTCGTTGCTTCTCGGCCAAGGACGCCGCGCCCACCATGCGACTCCGTTGTCCCGCATTGATACATGCCTGATACGCACTGACACGTTTCTGAACGCGAGTTAAGGGCTGCCGTTCATATTTCTAGCCATCTTGATGAATGTTGGTTGGGGGATCGCGAATTGACAGGGCATCCGGCGCGTGGCTTTGGGCGGGGATGGTCGAGACACTCGATGCGATCCTTGACGATGTTGCCCGGCGGCTGAGGCAGGCAGCGAATGACCGCCGCTGTCCGATGCACACACCCGTGGTGGCCACGGCGGACGCGGACGCACGGATCATGGTGCTGCGCGATTTTTCCAACTGGAACCTGCGCTTCCACACCGATACGCGCGCCCCGAAAGTGGCGGTGGTGGAGCAAGATCCGCGCGTCGGCGTGCTGTTCTACGACAAGCCCGAGAAGGTGCAGATCCGCGTGCGCGGTGTTGCGCGCATCGAACGCGAGGGTCCGGTTGCCGATGCCGCCTGGGCGCAAAGCGATAACTTCGCGCGCCGCTGCTATCTTGGGGAGGGGCCGGGGACCGAGGCTCCGCACGCCTCGTCGGGATTGCCCGCAGCTTTCGAAGGGATCGAGCCGACCGACGAGCAACTGCGACCGGCGCGTGCCAATTTTGCGGTGTTGCTGGTCGAACTGCGCGAGATCGACTGGTTCTTCCTCGCGCATAACGGCCACCGCCGCGCGCGGTTCGATCTTGCGAGCGGCGAGCGGGGCTGGGTGACGCCCTAGGCGCCGGTCAGTCGGACGCAGGCTTCGCGTCGCCGCGCCGCTGTTCGAGCGCGGCGATCAGCTGGTCGAGCCCTTCGTTGCTGCGCAGGTTGATGTCGCGCTGCGGGAAGGGGATTTCGACGTCGTGTTCGCGGAACAGGTGCCACAGCTTCTTGAGCACCTCGCTCTTCACATTGCCGATTCCCGCCTCGGGGTCGGTGATCCAGACGTGGATGATGAAGTCGACGCTGCTCTCGCCATACTGGTCGAGCCACACCGTCGGCGGGGGTGACTTGAGCACGCGGCTGCACGATTTGGCCGCTTCCAGCATCAGCGCCTCGGCTTGGTCGATATCCGCGCGGTAGCTGATGCCAACGGGCACCTGCATGCGCACGTTGCGGCTGGAATAGGACCAGTTTTCGACCTGATTGATCATCAGGTTCTCGTTCGGGATCAGGTATTCCTTCTGATCGCGCGTGGTGATCGAGACCGCGCGGATGCCGATCTTGCGGATCTGGCCAAAGGTGGAAACGCCCGCCTGATCGGCAATCGCGATCACGTCGCCCGGCTTGATCGACTTGTCCATCAGCAGGATGATCCCGGCGATCAGGTTGCCGAAGGTCTTTTGCAGGCCGAAACCGATCGCGAGGCCGAACGCGCCGGAAAAGACCGCGAAGGCGGTCAGGTTGATGCCCAGCAGGTCCATCCCGATGAAGGCGGCCATGCCCCACACCGCGATGGTCAGGATCTTCTCGAACAGCAGGCGCCGCGTCTGGTCGACCCGGGTCACGCGCGCGAGCATCGCGTGGCTCGCCTTGCTGCCGAAATAGGCGAAGGCGATCATCCCTGCGACCACGGCAAGGAAGACGATCCCATCCCACACCGATACGTGCATCGAGCCGACATCGATCGCCATCGTGTCGAGGCTCTCGATCACCTGGCCGACTGTCTGGCTTTGGTGGCCGACTGCATCCTTCAGCTCGTCCGCCGCCTTGACGGAGTCGGTCGGCGAGGCGGCAGGGGTGGGGATGCTGGTGGCGGGCGAGCTGCCATCCGAGGGCACCGCCTGGATGACGACCGTCTCGCCCTGCTGGATCGGGTTGTCGGTAGCTTGCGCAGCCGGGCTCTGCGTCGCCTGCGGGTCGAGCACCGCTTCGGTGGCGGAATTGGGTCCGATGGCAGCCAACAGCATCAGCTATGCTTGATCGCTGAGAAGGCGCGGTCAAGGTCGGCGATCAGATCATCCGCATTTTCGAGCCCGATGGAGAGCCGCACGCCAAGCCGATCCTCCTCGCGCCAACCCTTCAGCGGCCACGCGCTGGCGCTGCGGATGCGTGGCGGATCGAAGGGCAGCACCAGGCTCTCGAACCCGCCCCAGCTATAGCCGATCCCGAACAGCTCGAGCGCATCGACGAAGGCGGTCCGCTGCGCGTCGGTATGGCCCGCGAGCACGAAGCTGAACAGGCCGCAGCCGCCGGTGAAATCGCGCACCCAGTATTCGTGGCCGGGCGCACCTTCGAGCATCGGGCACAGCACGTGTGCGACCTCGCTGCGGCTGTGCAACCATTGTGCGACGGTGAGCGCGCTCTGTGTGCACTGGTGCAGGCGTAGCGGCATGGTCCGCAGGCCTCGCGCGACCAGCGCGGCATCGTCGGGCGAGACATCCTGGCCGAGCAGCTGCGCGGTGCGCCGTAGCTTGGCGTAGTACGCCTTGCCCGCGCTCGCCGAGCCCATGAGCACGTCCGAATGCCCGCTCGCGTGCTTGGTCAGGCTGGTGATCGTGATGTCGCAGCCATGCTCGAGCGCGGCGAAACCCAGCCCGGTGGCCCAGGTATTGTCGACCAGCACGGTGGCTGCGTGCTCCTTCGCGATCTGCGCAAGGCGCGGGATATCGCAGACTTCCATGGTCAGGCTGCCGGGCACTTCCAGCATCACCGCCTGCGCGCGCCCATCCTCGAACGCGGCGGCATAGGCGGCATGGTCCTCCGGATCGAAGAACCGTGCTTCGACCCCGAACTGCTTGAGCAGGCCCGAGGCGATGGAGCGGGTCGGTTCGTAGACATTGTCCTGCACCAGCAGCACGTCGCCCGGCTCCAGCACGCTCATCAAGGCCCCCGCGAGCGCGGCGGTGCCGCTGGGGTAGAGCATGGTGCCATAAGCGCCGGGCTCCAGCTCGGTCAGCGCCTCGGCCAGCGCCCATTGCGTCGGCCCGCCGCGCCTGCCGTAATGGAACCGGCCGTCTTCGTTGTGCTTGAGGCACTCCTGCCGCTCGCCCTCCGTCGCGTAGAGATGCGTGCTGCCGCGCCAGACCGGCGGATTGACCACCTTGCCGGTCCACTCCTCGCGCCGTCCCGCAAGCACAGCGCTGGTCGACGGGGAAACGGGCTTGTCGGTCTTGCTCAGCGGGCTTCTCCGGTTTCCTTGGGGGTGTCGGGGTCAGCGCCCCATTCGCTCCAGCTGCCATCGTAGAGCGCGGCATTTTCGTGGCCGATCAGCCGCGCGGCGAACAGCAAGACCGAAGCGGTCACGCCGCTGCCGCAGCTGGCGACCAGCGGTTTCTCAGGGTCGATGCCCGCCCTGGCGAACAGCGCGCGCAGCTCCGCTTCATCGCGGAAGGTGCCGTCTTCGCGCAGCAGGTCGCGGAAAAACAAGTGCCGCGCGCCGGGGATATGTCCGCCGGGAAGGTCGTGGACGCTATCCTCGTCTGCACCCGTAAAACGGCCTGCGTCGCGCGCGTCGACCACCTGCTCCGCGCGCGTGCCGACATTGGCGAGCATCGCCGTCTTGTCGCGGATATCGGTCAGACGTACGCTGGTAGCGGGGCGGTCGACCGTCGCGGTCTCGGGGCTGCCGCTCTCGACTTCGCGGCCCTCTGCGCGCCATTTCGCCAGCCCGCCGTCGAGCACCGCGATATTGCCGATCCCTGCAAGGTCGAGCAGCACCCATGCCCGGCACGCAGCGCGCAGCTGCGAATCGTCGTACAGCACGATCCGCGTCTGCGGGCCCACACCCCGTTCGCCCAGCCAGCGCGCGACCCGTTCGCCGTCGGGCACCTTGCCCGGCAGAGCGGAGGAGGGATCGTGCAGCCCCGCCAGATCGAGGAAGCGCGCGCCCGGAATGTGCGCGGAAGCGAATTCGGCGCGCGCGTCACGCTCGGCACCGGGCAGATGCAGCGATGCGTCGAGCACAGCAATATCGGGTGCGTTCAGGTGTTCGGCGAGCCAGTCGGTCGAAACGAGGATATCCATCGTCCGCCCGGATAGCCGTGGCGCCGCAGCCTTGTCGAGGGATCAGGTGCGAATCAGGCCACTGCGCGGGTGGAGAGCTGCGCGTAACTGCGCGGCGGTTCGTCGAGCCGGAAGGGGTTGGGCCGCGCGCCCTTCTGTGCGGGCTTGGCGCCGATCACATAGGTATGGGCCTGCGGCTCCATATTGTCCGCGCGAACGATCAGCCGCAGCAGCGGCACGAAGACCGGCACATTGCCTTGCCGCAGCGCGCGCACTTCGCGCAAGGGGAGGCGCAGATCGCCGCGTATCGTGGCTCTCTGGCCGGGGTCGAGGCTCTCGAACGTGTGCAGTTCGGGGAAGGCCTGCGCTGCATCGGCGAGCTGCTGTTCGGGCGGCACACGGCCATGCGCGGTGGTAACGTCACCGCTGATCCGGATCATCGAAACCGGCTCGCGCCCGCGATTATACAGGCTCACCCGATAGGAGATCGTCGCGTTCATCACGCTGCGGCTCAGCGTCATGGCAAAGGCTTCCACCTCGAGCGAGCCCGCCGCAGGGTTCGGGGGAGGACTGTGATCCTCGGCACTGCGCAGCGGTGTGGCCGGAAGTTCGAGCAGCTCGGCCTTGTCCGCCCTGCCGCGCGAACGGCGGCGCAAGAGGACGAACAGGATCGCGACGAGAGCGAGCAGACCGGCAATACCCGCGGCTGCCCATCGCCAGTCGAAGCCGAATGCGGGCGTCAGGTCCGGTTCCTGCGTCGCTTCTTCGCTCGCCACGCTATCGCTCTGGAAGTCGGCGGGAGGAAGCGACTGCGTTGGGTCATCGAACTGCGTCGTTTCATCCGGCGAAGCTTCGGGCGCGGGCTGGGTATCCGATTCGTCCGCCTGCACGGCCGTGGTCGTCGCCGCGCGATCATTCGCCAGCACGTCGCGTGTGGGTACCGACCGGTTGGTCGAAGGCAGGTTCGGGCCAGCCTCGGCAGAGCGCGTCGGCTGCGGTGTGGGGCGGGGCGTCGGCGTGGAAGTCGCGCGCGGACTCGGCTGCTCGGTCGGGCTGGCGGAGGGCCGCGGCGTGGGCGAGGTGATGACGCGCGGCGCGGTGCGCGTGTCCCCTTCGAGATCGACCGGCCCCTGCGCCTGCGGGCGCGAGGTCGCATCCGGATCGGGGGGGAGCCGGAAGGTGGTCGTCGACTGTGCATGCGCCGACACGGCGCCAACCAGCAACAGACAGGGAAAGAGGATCGATCGCATCGTTTCGACTAGAGGTGTTAGAGATGGGGGTGCCAGACCTGGTTCACCGGTCGGGCAGACCGGCGGTGAATAGTGCGTGAATCGCCTCTACGCAAAGGCTTGCTTGTGCACCGTGCACGATGAAGGCACAGACGCGGCATGAGCGACACACCCGAACAAGGGCCCGGTGAAGAGGCATCCGGCAGCGCGCCGCGCTTTCTCGGCCAGTCGAGCCCGCTGCCCGCATCGCCCGAAGAGGCCGAACTCGATTACGTGCCCAATCCCCGCGCCGGCACGCTGTACCTCGTGCGCTTCTCCGCGCCCGAGTTCACCTCGCTGTGCCCGGTGACCGGCCAGCCCGATTTCGCACATCTGGTGATCGACTACGCGCCCGAGGCGAGCATCGTCGAATCCAAGAGCCTCAAGCTGTTCCTCGGCAGTTTCCGCAATCATTGCGGGTTTCACGAGGATGTGACCGTGGGCATCGGCCAGCGGCTGTTCGACGAGATGAAGCCGCGCTGGCTGCGGATCGGCGGCTATTGGTATCCGCGCGGCGGCATCCCGATCGACGTTTTCTGGCAGAGCGGCGTGGTGCCCGACGGGCTGTGGGTGCCCGAACAGGGCGTGCAGAATTATCGCGGGCGCGGCTGATCGGAGCCGAAACGGGCACCTGCTGAATTGACGCATTCGGGATACCGCCAAAGATAGCGTGGCCTTGCTGCCGCCCCTCGCAGCGTCGCCTCTATAATGATCGGAATGACAAGGGTGGCGAGGTTCGGGGGGCATTGATGCCGCCGTACCTCGGTAGACACTCTGTCATGCCAGGGCCTGAACCCCCTCGGCCTTGCCGCTCGTCCGATCATGGAGACGTATGTGACTTCCTTAGCCGGAGGCCTCGCGCCTCTTCGGATGGCCCTCCCGCCATCCGGCAGACGTTCGCTCGTGTTACTGATCGGCGGCCCCGTCGCGCTCTCGCTCGGTGCCTGCGCGGGCGGCGGCGGTACTGCGCGCCCTCCGCAAGCCGGTGTGAGTTCTCCCGAGCCGACGGCTGCACCTCCTGTCGATGGCACTTCGCAGCCACCCCCGGTGCCATCGCCATCGCCAGCACCGTCGCCGCCAGCCAGCCCCGATCGCACCGAGCTGGCGCTCTTTCCGCAGGCATCCGCAGTGCCGCAGCGGTCGCCGCAAGATGATGGCGAGTACCGCGCAAACTATCTGGCGGCGGAATATGTCGATGCGCTCTACGCGCTCGACAACGGCTGGGACGGTGCGGGCGTACTCGTCGGTGTCCTTGACGAAGGGGTTGAGGAAACGCGCGAACTAAACGGGCAGATATCGGGCCTGAGCCGCGATTTCGGCGGGGTTCGCGAAGGGGGCGTGCTGACGCCTCATGCCTCGCTCGGCGGCGACAACTCGCAGCATGGCACGATGGTCACCACGATCATCGCGGGGCGCAACGACGGCACCGGAACGCAGGGCTTCGCCCCCGGCGCGAGCATCGTGGTGTTGCGCAGCGACGTTCAGGATCTCGATACCGGGTCCAAGAGCGTCGGCGGCGCGAGCCACGAGGCGCTTCGCTACGCGGGTGAGAATGGCGTGCTGATCGTCAACCGGTCGATCAGCAAGGCCGTGCCGACCATCCCCAACAGGCTGATGCAGGATGCGGTCGACGAGTATCGCAAGGCGGGCGGTCTGCTCGTCAACGCGGCGGGCAATAACGGGCGCGACAATCCGGACGACGCGATCGATATGACCGCTGAGAATGCCGAGGGCTGGCTGTTCGTGGTCGCGCTCGACCCCAGTGGCAAGGGGTACGAGCTCGCCAGCTATTCCAACCGTTGCGGCACGGCGATGGAGCGGTGCGTGGCGGGCGTGGGCACCAGCGTGACGACCGACAACGCAGGCAACGTGGTGCGCTTTTCGGGAACCAGCGCCGCGACCCCGCAGGTCACCTCGCTGGCGGCGCTGATCCTCCACAAGTGGCCGCAACTGACTGGCGTCGATGCGGGTAACATCATCCTCTCCACCGCGCGCGACATCGGCGAGGTCGGAGTGGACCCGGTGTTCGGGCACGGCCTCATCGATGTGCGCGCCGCGCTCTCGCCGGTGAACCCGACGCTCTCCAACGGATCGGTCGCCAGCCCGCTTGCCGCGGCCGCGATGGTGGTTCCCGAAGCATTCGGGAGTGCCACCAGCGATGCGCTGGCGAATGTGCTCTCCGAGGTCACGCTGGTCGACGCCTTCGACCGCGACTACCAAGCCGATCTCTCCGGCCTCGTCCAGCGAGCGACGCGTGCGCCGGGCGAGGGTTGGGAAGGGCGACTGGACCTGCTCGCCAATGGCAGGAGGGCGGCTTTCGCGCTGCCGTCGGCGACGGTCCGCCTCGGCTATCTGCCGGGCGGCGCGTCCGGGCCTGCCGGGCACACCCGCAGCCGGATCACCGATGCCGAGGTATCTCTTTCGCTCGGCAAGGCGGACGATGTCGTGACGGCAAGCTATCAATCCACATCGCGGCAAGATGCTGCGCTCGTTGGGCTGGCACCACGCGCCGACGGGCTTTGGGCTTACATGCCCGCTGGGGGTCTTCGGATCGGCTATGACCGCCCCTTGGGCGACCTTCGGATCGGGGTGGCTGCGTTATCCGGCGGCGGTGTGGAAAGCAGCCAGTCATTCGCGATGACCGGTTGGCTTGCGCGCGATCGCACCAGACTGACACTCGGCCTGCTCGAAGAACAGGGCTCCATCTTTGGCAGCGCTACCGGCTCGGGTGCATTGCGGCTGGGCGACGGTGCGCGAACGCTGTTTGCCGAGATTTCGCAGCAAGCCTCGATCGGGGCGTGGGATGTCGAGGGTTACGGGAGCTTCGGTGTTACGCGGATCGAACTCGGCCCCGATGCAGTGCTGACCGATGCGGGTGCGGTCTCTACTACCCGGTTCGGCGTCGATGTCTCGCGCGACGCGTTCGGTGGGCGCCTGCGGTTCGGCCTCGCACAACCTCTGGTGGTGGTGGCGGGCACAGGCTCGGTGACGTTCGGATCGGGCTACGACGTCGCGGGCAGATCATTGCGGTTCACGAGCAGGGAAATCGACCTCTCGGCCCGGATCGCCCCACGCCTTGCTATAAGATTCGAAGGTGCCGGCACTCGCTCCAGGACGAGCGTGGCCGTCACGAGTAACGCAAACGGGGCCGATGTTGCCGTGCTTGGCGGCTGGCGTGTGTGGTTTCGATAGCAGGGGCCGGGTGCTTTCATGATTCACTTCGATCCATCGTGTGCGGAGGTCAGGTACAGAAAGCTCTCGTCGATTCTGGCGCAGAGCTTCGATGATGTCGGTGTGCCTCGCGATCTGAACCTGCTGGGCGAGCGCATCTGGGAAGTGCCCCCGGATAGCGTCGCACATCTGCCAACTCCGAAACCGGCATGCAGCAATGCGAAGCAGGCGGAACAGATCGCCGCGCAGGTCGTCGCGTCGAGCAGTGACGCCATCCTGGCTGCCGACAAGCGCGGCAAGATCCTGTTCTGGAATAAGGCTGCCGAGAGGATGTTCGGCTATTCGGCGGCAGAAGCACTGGGGCAGGAAGTCGCGCTGATAATCCCCGCGGCTTTGTCAAAGGGGCACGAGCAGGCCTATGCGCGCGCCGCTGCGGGCGGGCCGACAAGGATGGTCGGCAATCCGGTCGAACTGGTGGCCCAGCGTGCCGACGGTACCAATTTTCCGATCGAGCTCTCGCTCACGCCGTGGGGCGACAGCGAAACCGAGCTGGGCTTCGCGGCGATCGCGCGAGACATCGGCGAGCGAAAGCAATTGGCGCGGGACCGAGAGGAAGCCCGCGCGTTCCTGAACACCGTCGTCTCCCAGATGCCCGCCATGTTCTTCGTCAAGGATGCGCACACGCGGCAGTATCTGCTTATCAATCAGGTTGCGGAGCGCCTAATCGGTCGCCCGGCGAGCGAATTGATCGGCAAGACCGATGAGGAGCTGTTTCCCGTTTTCGGCAAGGCCTACATGGAGCGCGACACGGAGGCGCTGAACGCCAGAGGGCCGGTCACTTTCGAGAGCGAATTCGTGCGCGAGGATGGCGTGAGTGTCATCCTCAGAACCACCAGAAGCGTGATTACGGGCACCAACCCGTCGGACCGCTATATCCTGGGCGTCTCCGAAGACATGACGCGCAGACGTTGGGCAGAGGCGGAGGTGATCCGGCTGGCCCGGCACGACGCGCTGACCGGGCTGGGCAACCCGGCCAGCCTGACCAATCGCATTCACGAACTGATCGAATCGAAGACGGCCTTCGCGATGCTCAGCATCGATCTCGATCGCTTCAAGGCGATCAACGACCAGTTCGGCCACCAGACCGGAGACGATGTGCTCGTCGAGGTAGGCGGGCGTTTGCGTGCGGCGACCGGCGACGACGACTTCCTCGCGCGGACGGGCGGAAACGAATTCGTCGTCATCCTCGTCGGAGGTTCGCTTCAGCAGCGCGCGCCCGAGGTTGCCGATGAAATCATCCGCCGGATCGGCGAGCCGTTCGATTTGCGGCAAGAGACCGCACATTGCGGCGCGTCGGTCGGCATGGTGCTCTATCCGGAAGATGGCCATACCCCCGAACTGCTGCGCGAAAACGTCGATTTGGCGCTGTATCGTGCCAAGCATGGCGGCGGCGGCGCCGCGTGCTTTTTCAATCGCGAGATGGACCTTGCCGAGCATGACCGTCGCAAGCTCGAACGCGATCTGCGCCTCGCGGTCGCAAGCGGAGCCATCGATCTGGCGTACCAGCCGGTCGTCTGCGTCCGCACCGGCCAGATTGCGAGTTGCGAGGCGCTGGCCCGCTGGACTCATCCATCACGCGGGCCGATCAGCCCGGAGATATTCATTTCGCTGGCCGAAGAGTGCGGCCTGATCGAGAAACTGGGCGAGGATCTGCTCCGCAAGGCCTGCCTCGACGCTCTCGCCTGGCCGACCGAGGTGAGTGTTGCGGTCAATCTGTCCGCCATTCAGTTCAAATCGGGAAACCTGCCGCACACGGTATGCAAGGTGCTGAGCGAAACCGGGCTCGATCCGAGGCGGCTGCAACTCGAAGTAACCGAATCGCTCGTCATCACCGATGTCGAAGGGACGTTTCGACAGCTTTGCGAACTGCGCGAGCAGGGCATCCAGATCATGATGGACGATTTCGGAACGGGCTATTGCTCGCTCAGCTATTTCCAGCGCTTCTGCTTCGATAAGGTGAAGCTGGACAGGAGCTTCGTGAGCAATGCTGCCGTGAAGGAATCGCGCGCGATCATCGAAGCGGTGATCGGTCTGGGGCAGAAGCTGGACATGGGCATCGTCGCGGAGGGCGTCGAGACCGAGCAGCAGATGTGGCTGCTCATGGCATCGGGGTGCACGCACCTGCAGGGCTATCTGTTCGGACGCGCGATCCCTCGCGAAGAGACCGTGGTGCTGCTGCACAACCCCGGGCGCAGACCGGCGATTTTCGCCGATGGCGGCGAACTGGTCGAACAGTGGCGCGAGAACAAGGCAGCTTAGCTGGCGGCACGGGCGAGGCGGACGGCGGGAACTCCGCCTCGCTTGCGATGACGGAAAGAGGGCCGCTGCAACCGGTGCAGCGGCCCTCCTATCATACGCCCTTCAGAGGGAGATTCGGCTCAGAAGCTGATACCGGCACCGGCGCTGAATCCGCCCTTGCCTCTGGTATCCACCGTCGCCCCGGCCTTCAGCACCGCGCGACCATCGTTGAAAGTGGTCGACAGGCCGAGCGCGAAGGCGGTTTCGCCGTTGTAATAGGCGACGCCGGTGCCGATCATCGAACGACCGGCGGTGATCGTCTGCGGAATGCCCGAGACGGCCATCGCGCTGGCGGTACCCGCCGACGCATCCTGCCGCGCATCGCGCAGATCGAAGTCGAGCTGGGCAATGCCCGCCTGCAGGTCGCCGAAGCGCAGATCGGTATAGGCACGCGAATCGGCCATCGCGGCGGCAAGGCCGCTTTGCACCTGCCCCAGATTGACCGCATCGGTGCTGCGCGTCCCAGCAGCGACGTTATGCAGCCCCACCGGCGCGTTCATGTCGGCACCAACCAGCGCGACATCATTGGTGACGGTGCCGCCATTGCTCACGTCCGGATTGTCGGGGTCCGAATACTGCACCGCGACCGTCGTGCTGCCCGCCAGATTGTTGTTGATGGCGGCGATGCTGGCGGTGTTCTGGTCGATATCGCCGCGATTGCGGGCGACTTCCGCGTTTGTCGCGGCGAGCTGCGCGCCGTTGACCGCGTCGGTGGACCCCGCAGCAAGCGTGCCCGCCGCCACGTTGGTCAGCGTAACAGGAGCACCACCCGCACCGATCAGCGCGGCGGTGTTCGTCGGCGTGCTGCTGGCGATGGTGGGGTCGGCATCGTTGACGTAACCGATCGGCACATTGGCGAGCTGGTTCTGCACCAGCGTGATCTGGCTGGAGTTGTTGGTCACCCGGCTGTCGATCGCCGTGACCGAGTTGCTCAGGTTCGAGATATCGCCCTCGTTCACCGCGACGCGGGTGTCGAGGTTGGCGATATCGCCTTCGTTGACGGTGACGCGACCATCCAGATTGGTGATGTCGCCCTCATTCACGGCCACGCGGTTACCGAGGTCGGTGATGTTGCCCTCATTGACCGTAACTCGGCCGTCGAGATTGGCGATGTCCCCTTCATTGACGGTCACGCGGCCGTCGAGGTTGGCGATGTCGGTCTCGTTCACGGCCACTCGCGTGTCGAGATTTGCGATATCGCCTTCGTTCGCCGTGACGCGGCCATCCAGGCTATCGATCGCATCGCCGTTGGCTGCGACCGCCTGGTTCGTGGCGAATAGCTGCGCGCCGTTCACTGCATCGCTCGAGGTGGCGCTCAGTTCGCCATTGGCGAGGTTGGAGACGGTCGTGCCGCCCGCGCCATCAAGCGTCAGCGAGGAGCGCGAGGCATCGTCGTAGAGCACCGCCAGCGCGTTGCCGCTGCCCGGGTCGCCCAGCGAGGCGATCGCATCGGCATTGGCCTGGATCGCGGCCGTATTCGCATCGACTTGCTGATTGGTCGCGAACAGCTGGCTGCCGTTGACGGCCTGCGTGGACCCTGCGGCAAGGTCTCCGGCGGCCACGTTGGCGAGCGTGACGGGCCCTGGCGCGGCACCGATCAGAGCCGCACTGTTGGTGGGAACGGCGCTTGCGACACTCGGGTCGGCATCGCTCACATAGCCGATCGGCACATTGCCGACCGACGTTTGCAGCGCGGCGATGTCCGCCGTGTTCTGCGTCACGCGCGTATCGAGCGTGGTCACGCTGTCGTCGAGATCGAGGATATTCTCGGCGTTGATCGTGATCCGGCCATCGAGATCGCCAATATCGGACGTGTTCGCGGCCACCTGCTGGTTGGTCGCGAACAACTGCGAGCCGTTGACGGCTTCGCTCGACGTATTCGAGAGCGTTCCATCCGCGACGTTGCTGATGGTCGTACCGTCCGCACCGTCGAGCGTGACCAGCGCATTGGAAGCATCGTCGTACTGGACCGCGGAATCCTGCAGTGCGTCGATGTCGTCAGAGTTGGCGGTGACGTTCTGGTTGGTCGCGAAGAGCTGCGAACCGTTGACCGCCTCGCTCGATCCCGCGCTGACCGTGCCATCGGCAAGATTGCCTATCGTCGTGCCACCCGCGCCTGCGAGCGTGACGCTGGTCTGCGCTGGGCCATCATATTGCACGCCATTGCCCAGAGTGGTCTGGAGCGCGGCGATCGCGCCCTGCACCTGGCCGACCGTCGCGGCGTCGCTCGCCTCGGTGCCCGGCGCGACATTGGTGATCTGGCGCAGGCTGCCCGGCGCACCGACCGAAACCGTGCCCACAGAATCGTAGGTCCCCGTCAGGCCCGGTGCGGAATAGCCCGCCAAGGCTCCGCGATCGGCCAGCGAGCCATTGCCCAGCGCGACGCTGTTGGCAGCGGTAACGCTCGCGTCGGTACCAATGGCGACGGCACCGTTTGCGCCCGCAGCGGTGCTGGCATTGTTGCCGAAGGCGATCGCGTCGAGCTCGCCCGCCGATGCGGCCTGCCCGTCGCCCAGGCCGGTGATCTGGTTGCCACCGATGGCAATGCCCGCCTCGTTGTTGAGGGCGTAGCCGTCTGCCGTCAGGTTGCACTCCGAACCCGGGGCGAGCAGCGTGCCGCTGGTATCGGCCACGCGCAGCGCAATCGGATCGCCATCGGCGTAGGCTTGCAGCGTGTCTGCGGCGCCGATGTTTACATCATCGAGCGTGAGGATCGGTGTTCCCAGGATAGAGACGCCAAGCAGCGCATCGTAGAGCCCCTCCACCGCGCTGGCGGTGGGGACGGCAACGTCGCCGACGATATCGGTGACCGCCGACGGATCGAGGCTGATGCCGGTGCACACATCCACCACCGGTTGCAGCGCCTGCGCCCGGACCGGCGCGGTGAGGTGGGGGACGCCTCCGGCGGTGGTGACGGCTGCTGTCGCCAGCAATGCAATATGCAGTCTAGTAACTCTACTTAGGGTCATCGCTCTCTCTCTTCTTTTTTCGCTCGATTCCTGTTCTTCGACGAGGAGAGAGGAATCTATGGGGCAGTGAGTTAAGCGCCTGAAAAGTGTCGGAATTTGGAGATTGCAGAAAATACGCTATTTCTTGCGGAATCGCGGAAAACCGCGTTCTGCTTCGAAAGGACCGACGCCGATCCGCGGGTCGGCGCAGGGTCGCAATGGCATCCTCACCGGATTGCGAGAGACGCTGCCAGTTCCGTCTTTCGGGCAAATTGCGTAAATTGCTAAATCTGGAACCTTCCCGGGCAGGGAAATCTTAGGACTTCGAATTGTATATTATTTTGAGGCTCTTGCGCCTGCATTGGGCACTGCGGGCGAGGGCAGATCGGTTGGGAGAGAGCCGTGTCGTCCAAGAACAGCGAACCGAACAAAGTCGACCAGTGCACCGGCGAAACGGCCGAGCATTTGCGCCTGGTTGCCGAGCACGAGGTATCTGGAGACCACGGTGTGCCGGCTGCCAATTTCGTCCGCTGTTTTGCGAAATGGCGCGATGAGGCCCTGGTAAAGCCGGTTTTTGTTAGCAATCACGGTCGAATTACTCACGCGCTCGTCGGTATCGACCAGTTCGAACAGATGAAAAGGAGCTCTGCCGCGACGAACGCGGAGGCCAATCCGTTCGAGCTTGCAGAATGGATCGACGAGGCAATCATCATCTGTGACCGGGATCTGGTCGTCGAATCGATGAACCGCGTCGCGTCGGCCGCGTGCCGCATCTCGAGTTCGGAATGCGTCGGGCGCAACCTCTACGATTGTCTGCCGCAGCTGCGTGGCACGCTGTTCGACGTGCACCTGATGCGCACCGTGCAGGCGAACGAGCCGACCTCGGCAGACATTCCGTCACCCTTGCGCGAAGACGGGTGGCTGCGCCTCCAGTCGTTTCCACTTCATGATCGTAACGTCCTGATGTTCAGGGATATTACCGAGGAAGTCGAGCGCCACCGGCTCGCCGACGTCAAGGCTGCGCTGATCGAGGCGATGTCGGTACACAACGCGATCGGTTACGTGCGCGTGTCGGTCAGCGGTCAGATCGAGCGCGTCGACCAGCCGTTTTGCGAACTTCTCGGACTGCGCGAGGACCGGTTGCACGGTGCCAGGCTGGTGGATCTGGTGAGCCGCGACAAGCGCGTGGCGTTCAAACACGAACTCCAGGAAACCATGAGCGGCGGAGGCGCGCGCAGGGTCATCTCCAAATTCATGTCCAATCGCGGTGAGACAGAGGACGTCGTCGCGGCGATCGTGCAGCTGCGCGGCGCCTACGGGGCGGAAGGCGCGGTCATCCTCCTCACGCCGGCAGACTCCTCGTCGTCATTCGGCACAAAGCAAGCTTAGCGCGCTGGCGAACAGCTTGGGCTGAGCGCTACTTCTTCACGCGCCAGTCGCGCGCGTAGGTCGATTCCTCGTGGTACTTGCGTTCGCGCGCCGCCGCATCCTCGGCCAGCTCGGCCTCGCTGGCAGGGCGGCTGGCGTGATCCTTCAGCAAGGTATCGCGGCGGATCGGAATGATCTGCGCGATCGGCGTTCCCGCCGGCAAGAGATGCTTGCCCACCGGCCCGGTCCACAGGAAGGGCAGGTTGATCGTCGTGGCAAAGCGATCGCAGTCGACGAGCCCCGAAAAGCAGGTGAAGGGCAGGTCGGGGCGGTTGAACGGCTGCGTCAGCAGCACCGAATAGCCAGCCGGAACCTTGATCCGCCACGGGTTGATGAACTTGAGCGGCATGGCCGCCTCGAACGGAGGCTGCGGCGCGCCGATCTGCGCCGGGTGATGCTGCTCCAGCGGAGCGAAGGGAACATCCTCGGGCCACCCCATCGCGATATTCACGCGGTCTTCGGGCACCTGAAGCATCACGTCGAACGGCAGCGGGATGACGAAGCCGAGCGAAAAGGCGTCGGTGACGGGCAGGCATGCCTTCACCGTCATCCCGGGCAGACCATGAGCGTCGGGCACGCCCATTTCGCGCTCCAGCCGCTTGAACCATTCGGGGGCGAAGCGGATCGCGCGTTCGGGCTGCGGAATGCGCCCGGCAAGCTCTGGCGCGCAGACGAACTCGATCCGCGCCTCGCGCTGCGGCGTGCCCGGCGGCATTCCGTCGAGATCGAAGCTGATCCTGGTATCGGCCACGCTGCCCCCTTCGCGCCCCGTCATGTCATGGTGCCGGTTGCAGGAATCGAACCCGCGACCTTCGGTTTACAAAACCGCTGCTCTACCAGCTGAGCTAAACCGGCCTTCGTGACGCAGCGCGCCTTGCGACAAAAGCGGGCCTGCGTCCAGCCCCGACCATGTGCGTGAAAGCGCCATCGGCGCAATGGTGATGGCGGGTGCGCGCGCCCGGTATCCTTTGTCGATCGTGCCGTTTCGTGGTATAAACGCGCAGGTAAGCAAGGAAACGAAGTTGGACCAGAATCTCCGCACGCAGCTACAGTACGACGCCCAGAAGAAGTCCGTTGCGGCGGCCTATCTGCTGTGGCTGTTCCTCGGCACGTTCGGCGCGCATCGGTTCTACCTGGGCCATATGACGAGCGGGGCGATCCAGCTTGCCTTGCTGTTGCTTGGCTGGATCCCGTTTTTCCTTGGCTGGGTCGTGCTCGGCGTGTGGTGGCTGGTCGATGCCATCCTGATCCCCGGCCAGACCGAGCAGCGCAATCTGCAAACGCTCGAACGGTTGAGCGGTGACGCAGCGCTGCCTGCGGTTCCCGCCTGAGGGCTAGCGCGCACCGAAGGTCCAGCCCTCGGTCCGGGCAATCTGTTCCGTCATTCCGCGCGGGCTCCAGCGCGCCGCGTCTTCGCCCACTGCGCGCAGCCACGCGGCGGCGAGCAGTGCATCGGACGAGTGATCGTCGACCGGGCCCGCCATGCCGGTGCCCGGCGATCCGATTGAAGTGAGCGCGGCGTCCAGTTCCTCGTAAGACCTGATCTTGCTGCGTCCGCTCGACCGCTGCGCTTCGAGCGCGGCGAGCGAGGTGTAGATTTCCACGATCACCGATCCCGCGCGCGGCAGCGGGTCGATCGGCCACACGGGCAGCGCGTCGCCCAGGCGGTGCAGCAGGCGCATTCCGGTGAGGCTCGACTTGCCGACCTGCGCCGCGCCGACGAGATTGAAATTGCTGTACGGCTTGCACCCCATTGCCGCCTGCGCGTGCTCGGTGATGCGAAAGCGCCCGCGGCCATGCTCGGCGCCATCATCGCGGAACCGGTCCCCCTCGCGCGCGCCATGGCGGCGGAAATAGCGGCTGAGCTGCGCGTGGTCGACGAAGCTGCTTGCCTCCAGGTGCGGATCGTCGGCGCAGATGTCTTCGATCAGCGCCCACAGCGCCCGCGCATCGGGGGGCGAGCCCTGCCAGCCGGGGAAGAACGCGCCGCAATCTGCGAAGGGCAGGGAGATGCCCAGATCCATGCCGACCAGCGTGTCTGGCGGCAGGTCATCACGCAGGAGGCCGAGGACCTCCTCGCGGCTCCACGGCTTGTCGCGCTGGAGGAGGCGAGGGGGGCCGCCTTTCAGATCGGACAGCGCCAGTGCAATGCCCTTGTGCCGCTCACCCCGCGCGCCGGACCAGTCGATTGCGAGGAAGTGGGAGAAGCGCTTCAAGAACGACCTTTGCGCCGCGCGTTCCAGAACTCCATTCGCTCGGCCAGACGCTTCTCGAAGCCGCGCCCGGTGGGTTCGTAGAAGCTCTGCGGCTCCATCTCGTCGGGCCAGTAATTGTCGCCCGAGAAGGCATCCTCGCTCGCGTGGTCGTAGGAGTACCCCTCGCCATAGCCGATGTTCTTCATGAGCTTGGTCGGCGCGTTGAGGATGTTCTTCGGCGGGGTGAGGCTGCCCGTCTCCTTCGCGCTGCGCCACGCGGCCTTCTGCGCCGCATAGGCCGCGTTCGATTTGGGCGCGGTAGCGAGGTAGAGGCAGGCCTGCACCAGCGCCAGCTCGCCTTCGGGGCTCCCAAGAAACTCGTAGGCATCGCGCGCGGCGATGCACTGGGTCAGCGCGGCAGGGTCGGCGAGGCCGATGTCCTCAACAGCCATGCGTACCAGCCGCCGCGCGAGGTAGCGTGGCTCTTCGCCCGCAGTGAGCATCCGCGCGAGGTAATAGAGCGCCGCGTCGGGATCGCTCCCGCGCACCGCCTTATGCAGCGCGGAGATGAGGTTGTAGTGCCCGTCGCGGTCCTTGTCGTACACCGCCACCCGCCGTTGCAGGAAGCTGCCGAGCGCTGCCGGATCGAGCGGCTCGGTCAGCCCCGCATTGTACAGCGTCTCCGCCTGGTTGAGCAGGAAGCGCCCGTCGCCATCGGCGCTCGCGATCAGTGCAGCGCGTGCATCTTCGGTGAGGGGGAGGGGGCGCTCCAGCTCCTCGGCGCGGGTGAGCAGTTCGCCCAGCGCCTCGTGCCCCAGCCTCTCGAGGATCAGCACTTGCGCGCGGCTGAGCAGCGCGGCGTTGAGGGCGAAGCTCGGGTTCTCGGTGGTCGCGCCGACCAGCGTCACCGTGCCGCGTTCGACGAAGGGCAAAAACCCATCCTGCTGCGCGCGGTTGAAGCGGTGGATCTCGTCCACGAACAGCAGCGTCTTCTGACCGGCCTTCGCAGCGGTCTCCGCCTCTGCAAACGCCTTCTTGAGGTCGGCAACGCCGCTGAACACCGCGCTGACCGCAGCAAAGCGCATGCCCACCGCGTCGGCCAGCAGGCGCGCGATCGTGGTCTTGCCGGTGCCCGGCGGCCCCCACAGGATCATGCTGGACAGCTTGCCCGCCGCGACCATCCTCCCGATCGATCCTTCCGGACCCGTCAGGTGCTCCTGCCCGACGACTTCGCCAAGATTGCGCGGGCGCAAGCGGTCGGCCAGCGGCGCATCTTCGCGCGCTGCCTCGGGTTGCGACGGGGAGGGCGGGGGCGCCTCGTTTTCGAACAGATCGGCCATTGGTCGGCTGACATAGGCGCTTGATCGGGAAATTGCAGCGGGCTCTTGCAGCGATCTATCTAAGATATATCTTAGCTATATCGTAATTCAGGAGCGCAACGATGGACGATAACTACCGGAACGAGGAAGACGAACCGATCGAGGGCGGCGGCTCCGAACCTGAGGAAGGTGAGGATTCAGGCGTGTATGTCGAGGTCGAAATCGACGAAGACGACATCGGGGACGACCGCCGGGATGCCAGGCGCGATGGCGATGGTTTCACCATGGACGGCATGTTCGGCCCCGGCGGCGTATTCGGCCCCGAAGGTCCGTTCGGTCGCAACGGGCCGTTCGGCGCCGACGGGCCTTTCGGCAGCAATGGGCCTTTCGGAAACAACGGCCCCTTCGCCGGCGCGGGCATGGGTAGGGGCAAAGGCCGCGGGGGCTGGAAGATGGGCGGCGTGCACGATGCTGGTCAGCATCATCGGCACGGCCACCAGCACCGTCGCCGCAAGCGGATGTTCGGCCCCGGCGAATTACGGCTCGTACTGCTGTCGCTGATCGCCGAGGCTCCGCGCCACGGCTACGAGCTGATCAAGGATATCGAGGACCTGACCGGTGGCGAATATGCGCCCAGCCCGGGGGTGATCTACCCGACACTCTCTCTGCTCGAGGACGAAGGCATGATCGCGCCCGTCGAGAGCGACGAAAGCCGCAAAGCGTTTCGCGTGACCGATGCAGGATCGCGCGAGCTGGAAACCAGCGGCGAGGAGGTCGTGGGCCTGATGCGTCGGCTTGGCAAGCACGCGGAGCGCACCAGGCCGAGCGGCTCGCCCGATCTGCTGCGCGCACTCGGCAATCTCGCCACGGTCATCACCAATCGCGCCGCAAACGGCCAGTTCAGCGGCGAGAGCAAGGACAAGGTCGTCGACCTGATCGACGAACTCGCCCGCAAGATCGAGCGTCTGTAGCTGCCCCAATTTGCCTCCCGGGCGTGTGCATGTATTCTCGCGCCCGGGTCGCGCACCTTTGGGGAGAGGGAAATGGACGACGATCTTGAGCGCAGCACGCCGTGGCACCTGTGGCTGGTCGGCGTGATCGCGCTGCTGTGGAACGGCTTTGGGGCCTACGATTACGTACAGACCCAGACGGGCAACCTTGCCTATTTCGAATCGATGGACGGTATGGATGCCACGCCGCAGGAAATGCTGGATTATTTCCAGAGCTATCCTGCGTGGATGGACGCCGTGTGGGCGATCGGCGTGTGGGGCGCGGTGATCGGTTCGCTGCTATTGTTGCTGCGTAGCCGCTTTGCGGTCCACGCCTTCGCGCTCTCCTTGCTCGGCCTGGCAGGCTCGGCCGTCTATCAGCTGGTCGAGGGCCAGCCCGCCTGGGCGCAGAACACGACGACGACCGTTCTCACCATCATCATCTGGTCCGTTGCGAGCTTCTTGCTGATCTACTCGGCGAGCATGCGCTCAAAGGGCGTGCTGCGGTAGCGCGACCTATTCCGCCTGCGGTTTCGCATTGGCGAGCCGCAGGTAGGTGTCGACCATCGAGGCGTTGATCGCCTCCCACGTATAGGGCCGGCTGCGTTCCAGCCCTGCCGCGCCGTGGCGCGCGCGCAGATCGGCGTCGGTGCAATAGGGGGCGAGCGCGTCGGCAAAGCCAGAGACGTCGCCCGGCGTCACCAGTACGCCCGTCTCGCCATCGGCGACGAGGCTGGAACTGCCGGTGGCGTTCGCCGCGACCACGGGGATCGCGCAGGCCATATGCTCCAGCGTGACATTGCCGAAGGTTTCGGTAATCGAGGGGTTGAAGAAAATGTCGCTGCTCGCGACCGCGCGGCCGAGATCCTCGCCCGCCTGCAAGCCGACGAAGATACCGCCGGGCAAGGCCTTTTCGAACCATCCGCGCGCGGGGCCATCGCCGATCACCATCACGCGATGCGGCACCTGCCGCTTGCGCAGTTCGATGATCGTATCGGCAAAGATATCGAGCCCCTTTTCCATCACCAGTCGGCCGAGGAAGGAGATCACCACCTCGTCGTCAGCGATGCCCTGTTCGCGCCGCCATGCCATGTCGCGCGCACCGGGGTGGAAAATGCTGCGGTCGATCCCGCGCGTCCAGATGCCGATATCCTCGTGCATGCGCTGCGATTTCAGCACGTCGACCATGCCTTCGGAGGGGGCGACCAGCGCGCTCGCCTTGCGGTACATGGCGCGCAGCCACGCCTCCACGGCAGGCTCGAGGAAGCCGAGCTTGTAGTAGCGCGGATAGGTCTCGAACCGCGTGTGCACCGATGCGAGCACCGGAACGTCATGCTTGCGCGCCCAGTCGACCGCCTGCCTGCTGGCGCGGTCCGGGCTGGCGACGTGAACGACGTTGGGGCGGAATTCCTCGAACTTCTGTTTCGCCTCGCCGAACAGACCCAGCGGAATGCGGTATTCGGAGCGCCCGGGGATTGCGATCGAAGGCAGCGAGATCACCTCGCCCACCGCATCGACCTGCGGGTTCTTCACCGTCGGTGCGAAGATGCGCACCGCGCCGCCAGAATCGAGCACATGGCCGACGAGCCGGTTGAGCGCCTGCGTCGGCCCATCGCGGACCATGTCGTAATTGCCGCTGACCAGCGCGACGCGAAGATCGGTAACGTCCATGACGCCCGGCCTTAGGGGCACCAGCGCCGAATGGCGAGAGGGAGGCGAGGGCACGATCGGTCCATGCAGTCCTCCGCTCTGTCGATATAACCACGTTTCGCATTGACTCCTGCCTGCGCAACTTTATTGCCGCCGACGGGCCACGCGGTCCCAACGCCGCGCGAGCTCTCTGCAAGGAGAGAATACATGATTGATACCAAGCCGACGCTCCGTCCGGAGCGGCCGTTCTTTTCGTCCGGACCGACCGCCAAATTTCCTGGCTGGTCGCTCGACAAGCTCCAAACCGAATCGCTGGGCCGTTCGCACCGTTCTTCGGTCGGCAAGGCGCGTCTGAAATACGCGATCGACCTGAGCCGCGAACTGCTTGGCGTGCCCGACGACTATCTCGTCGGCATCATGCCGGGTTCGGACACCGGCGCGCTCGAATGCGCGATGTGGACCATGCTGGGCGCAGGCCCCGCAACGGTCGCCGCGTGGGAAAGCTTCGGCAACGTATGGATTCAGGATGCGGTCAAGCAGCTCAAGCTGCCCGATCTGCAGGTCCTCGACGCGCCCTATGGCGAAATCCCCGACCTCAACTCGATCCCGCAGGAAAACGACGTCGTTTTCACCTGGAACGGGACCACATCTGGCGCGCGCATTCCCAACACCGACTGGCTGGCGCCGGGTCGCAAGGGCATCACGATCAACGACGCGACCAGCGCCGTCTTCGCGCAGGAGATGGACTGGGCGAAGCTCGATGCGACGACCTATTCCTGGCAGAAGGTGATGGGCTCCGAAGCGCAGCACGGCATGCTGATCCTCAGCCCCAAGGCGGTCGAGCGGATCGAAAGCTACGATCCCGAATGGCCGCTGCCCAAGCTGTTCCGCCTGAAGAAGGGCGATAAGATCAACACCGGCATCTTCGAAGGTGCGACGATCAACACGCCTTCGATGCTGGCGACCGAAGATTACATCGCCGCGCTCGAATGGGGCAAGTCGATCGGCGGGCTGCCCGCGCTGATCGAACGCGCCAATGCCAACGCCAAGGTGCTGACCGACTGGATCGAGGCGACGCCCTACGTGCGCAATATGGTCGACGATCCGGCCAAGCGGACCAATACCGGCGTGTGCTTCGTCTTCCAGGGCGAGTGGTTCGAAAGTTTGCCTGAAGACGAGCAGGCCGCGGTGCCCGGCAAGATCTACAAGATGCTGGAGGCCGAAGGCGTCGGCTACGACTTCAACGGCTATCGCGATGCTCCGCCGTCCCTGCGCATCTGGTGCGGCGGTACGGTCGAAGCCGAGGATATCGCGCGCCTGATCCCGTGGATCGAGTGGGCTTTCGCCGAGCTGCAGAAGTAGGCTTTCGCCCGCACATTAGTGAGCTCCTGCGAAAGCAGGAGCCTCCTTCAGACAAGCGCAGAATTGCATGAGGTCCCAGCCTTCGCTGGGACTCGCAAAGGATCAGACCATGACCAAACCCAAAGTCCTGATTTCGGACAAGATGAGCCCCGATGCCGCCCGCATTTTCGAAGAGCGCGGCTGCGATGTCGACGTGAAGCCGGGCCTTTCGCCCGACGAGCTGAAGGCGATCATCGGCGAATATGATGGCCTCGCCATCCGTTCCGCCACCAAGGTGACGCCCGAAATCCTCGAAGCCGCGACCAACCTCAAGGTCATCGGCCGCGCCGGGATCGGGGTCGACAATGTCGATATCCCCGCCGCCAGCGAGCGCGGTGTGGTGGTGATGAACACGCCCTTCGGCAACTCGATCACCACCGCCGAACACGCGATCGCCATGCTGCTCGCGCTCGCGCGGCAAATTCCCGAGGCCAATGCACGCACGCAGGCGGGCGAATGGCCCAAGAGCGATTTCATGGGCATCGAACTGACCGGCAAGACGCTCGGCCTGATCGGCGCGGGCAATATCGGCAGCATCGTCGCCAGCCGCGCACAGGGCCTGCGGATGAAGGTGATCGCCTATGATCCGTTCCTGACCGAAGAGCGTGCGCTCGATCTCGGCGTCGAGAAGGTCGAACTGGCGGACCTGCTGCGCCGCGCCGACTGCATCACGCTGCACACCCCGCTGACCGATGAGACGCGCAACATCCTCTCGGCGGAAAACCTGGCCAAAACCAAGAAGGGCGTGCGGATCGTCAACTGCGCGCGCGGCGGGCTGATCGACGAGGCGGCATTGGCCGAGATGCTCGATAGCGGCCAGGTTGCTGGCGCTGCGCTCGACGTGTTCCAGACCGAACCGGCTACCGAGAGCCCGCTGTTCGGCAAGCCCGGCTTCATCTGCACTCCGCACCTGGGTGCCTCGACCCGCGAGGCGCAGGAAAACGTCGCCTTGCAGGTCGCCGAGCAGTTGAGCGATTTCCTGCTGACCGGCGCGGTCACCAACGCGCTCAACATGCCGAGCCTCAGCGCGGAAGAAGCACCGCGTCTCAAGCCCTACATGCAGCTCGCCGAAAGCCTCGGCTCGCTGGTCGGGCAGCTGGCGCACGGCAACCTGCCCAAGATCGCGATCGAGCTCGAAGGCGACGCGGCGGAGCTGAACCCCAAGCCGATCACCGCTGCCGTGCTCGCGGGGCTGATGCGCCGCTATTCGCAGAGCGTGAACATGGTCAACGCGCCGTATCTCGCCAAGGATCGCGGGATGGAAGTACGCGAGATCCGATCAACAAAGGAAGGCACCTACCAGACGCTGATCAAGGTGAGCGTCGAGACCGACGCGGGTCGCCGCTCGGTCTCGGGTACGCTGTTCGGGCGCGAGGCACCGCGTCTGGTCGAAATCTTCGGCATCGGGATCGAGGCGGAGCTCGACGGGAACATGCTCTACGTCGTCAACGACGATGCGCCGGGTTTCATCGGCCGGATCGGATCGCTGCTGGGCAACCGGGGTATCAATATCGGCACGTTCAACCTCGGCCGTCGTCAGGCGGGGGGCGAAGCGGTGCTGTTGCTGAGCCTCGACCAGCCGGTGGATGACACGCTGATCGCCGAAGCGGAAGCACTGGAAGGCGTGCGGACGGTTACGGCGCTGAATTTCTAGCTACCCCCCAAATTCTCGTCATTTCAGCGAAAGCTAACGCTTCCGCTGGGATGACGAGGGGGTTAGGGGCAGTCGCATGACCATGACCGACGACCTGCTGCCCGAAGGGCTGGCCGACAACCTGCCCGGACAATCCGCACAGCTCGCGCGCGCAATGCGCGGCGCGCTGGGCGCGATGGACGCGCACGGCTACGACCGCGTCAGTCCGCCGCTGATCGAGTTCGAAAAGTCGCTCGGCCATCGGATGGACGGGTTGCAGACCCGTATGATGTTCCGCTTCGTCGATCCGGCGAGCCTGCGCACGCTCGCGCTCAGGTCCGACATGACGCCGCAGATCGGGCGCATTGCCGCGACCGCGCTGGCGGATCGGGCACGGCCCCTGCGGCTGTGCTACGCAGGCGAGGTGGCGCGGATCTCCGCCGACCAGCTCGACCCGGTTCGGCAACGGCTGCAGGTGGGCGCGGAGCTGATCGGGTCGGACAGCGTCGCGGCGGCGAGCGAGATCGTGCTGACCGCGATCAAGGCGCTGGAGGCTGCGGGCGTTGCGCAGATTTCGGTCGATTTCACGCTGCCCGATCTGGTCTCTACGCTGGCGGCAGGCCCGTTCCCGCTGTCCGCTGAGCAGGCCGAGGATGTGCGGCGCGAGCTCGATACCAAGGATGCAGGGGGGCTGAAGGCGGTCGGGGGCGAAGCCTACCTGCCGCTGATCCATGCTGCGGGTCCATTCCCCGATGCGCTCGACAGGCTGCGCGCCATCGACGCGGGCGGTGTGCTGGAAAGCCGGATCGACGCGCTCGAAGCGATCGCAGCGGCGGTGGGCGACCGCGCACGCATCACGCTCGACCCGACCGAGCGGCACGGGTTCGAATACCAGAGCTGGTTCGGCTTCACGCTCTACGCCGCCAATGCGCGCGGCGCGCTGGGGCGGGGCGGGACCTACCTGATCCGGGGGACCGACGAGCCCGCGACGGGCTTCTCGATCTATCTCGGGCAGGCGCTCCACCTGCTCGACGATGGTGAGACGCGCCCGATGCTCTACCTCCCGCTCGGGCACGATCGCGATTCCGCCGAGCGCCTGCGCGCCGAAGGCTGGCGCACCATGGCTGCACTATCCGAAGGTGAAGACGCGGCAGCGCTCGGTTGTACGCACCGCCTCGACAATGGCGAGGCGGTGCCGATCGGGTAGCCTGCTGGCGCGCCAGCAGGGCGGCGGCTAATTCACTTCGCTCGGTTCGGGCCCCATTCGGCCATCGGGATCGTCGAGATCGTCGATCCGCGCCATCTGATCGTCGGTCAGCTCGAAATCGAGCGCCTTGAAGTTCGCTTCGATATGGTCGCGGCTCGATGCCTTGGGAATGGTCGAGATGCCGTGCTGGATATGCCAGCGGATCACCACGGCAGACGCGGGCTGCCCGGTTGCGTCGGCGATCGAAGTGATTGCCTCGCTCTCCAGCGCGTCTCCCTGACCGAGCGGCGACCAGCTTTGCGTCAGAATGCCCATTTCCTCGTGCACCTTGCGCATTTCGCGCTGCTGGAAGCTGGGGTGCAGTTCGATCTGGTTGAGCGCAGGCGCGACGCCCGTCTCGCCGACGATCCGCTTCAGGTCTTCCTCGCGGAAGTTGGACACGCCGATCGACTTGGCCTTGCCCTGCTCGCGCAGCTCGATCAGCGCCTTCCAGGTCTCCACGGTCAGTCCCTTCTCGGGGTAGGGCCAGTGCATCAACAGCATGTCGACATGATCGCGGCCTAGCCTTTCCAAGCATTTGTCGGCAGCTTTTAGCGTGCGGTCGTAACCCTGGCTGTCGTTCCAGATCTTCGTCTGGAGGAAGATATCGGACCAGTCGCCGATCCCTTCGCCGACGCCCTTTTCGTTCTGGTACACTGCGGCGGTGTCCACCAGCCAGTAGCCGACGTCGAGCGCGGTGCTCACCGCCTTGGGCGCGTCGCCATCTGCGATCTTGTAAGTGCCGAAGCCCAGCTGCGGAATCTGGCGGCCGTCATTCAGGGTGATGGTGGGGTAGTCTTTGCGCATGAATTCTCCTTCTGCATCCCCAACACATTGGCGCGCGGAAATGTCCCGCTTTTGAGCGATAAGGCGTTTCCTACCTGCCCCACCCATGCCATAGGCGCGCGCTTGTGCGCAGGCATTTTCGGGCCAGGTCGATTTTGGCATCTGGACAGTGTGTCAGGTGTGTCAGGCAAGGCCCCCGATGGGTCGGCAAAAGCCGGTGCGCGCGCGGATTTGAAGGAGTGCAGCAGTGGCCAATGTAACCGTGATCGGCGCCCAGTGGGGGGACGAGGGCAAGGGCAAGATCGTCGACTGGCTCGCCAGCCGCGCCGATGCCGTCGTCCGCTTCCAGGGTGGCCATAACGCGGGCCACACGCTGGTGGTCGATGGCACGACCTACAAGATTTCGCTGGTGCCCTCGGGCATCGTCACCGGCACGCTGTCGCTGATCGGCAATGGCGTGGTGCTCGACCCGTGGGCGCTGAAGGCCGAGATCGAGAAGCTCGAAGGGCAGGGCGTGACGATCACCCCGGACAACTTCGCCGTGGCCGACAATTGCCCGCTGATCCTGCCGCTCCACCGCGATCTGGACGCATTGCGCGAGACGGCGGCGGGGCAGGGCAAGATCGGCACCACCGGTCGCGGGATCGGCCCGGCCTACGAAGACAAGGTTGGTCGCCGCGCGATCCGCGTGTGCGACCTCGCGCATCTCGACGAGATCGAGCCGCAGCTCGACCGGCTTTGCGCGCACCACGATGCGCTGCGTGCGGGCTTCGACGAGCCGCCGATCGACCGGGAAGCGCTGATCGCGGAACTGCGCGAGATCGCGCCCTTCGTTCTGCAATTCGCGCAGCCGGTGTGGAAGCGGCTCAAGAAGGTGCGCAAGGCGGGCGCGCGCGTGCTGTTCGAAGGTGCGCAGGGCGTGTTGCTCGATGTCGATCACGGCACCTATCCCTTCGTCACCAGCTCCAACACGGTCAGCGGCACAGCAGCGAGCGGTTCGGGCCTCGGCCCCAACGCGACCGGCTTCGTGCTCGGGATCACCAAGGCTTACACCACGCGCGTGGGCAGCGGGCCTTTCCCGACCGAGCTGGAAGACGAGATCGGGCGCGGTCTGGGCGAGCGCGGGCACGAGTTCGGCGTGGTCACCGGTCGCAAGCGGCGCGTGGGCTGGTTCGATGCGGTGCTGGTGCGCCAGACCTGCTCGATCGCTGGTGTGACCGGCATCGCGCTGACCAAGATCGACGTGCTCGACGGGATGGACAAGGTGAAGATCTGCACCGGCTATCGCCTCGACGGGAAGATTTACGACTACCTGCCGAGCCATGCGGCGAGCCAGGCGCGGTGCGAGCCGATCTACGAAGAGATGGAAGGCTGGGCGGAGAGCACGGCGGGTGCACGCAGCTGGGCCGATCTGCCCGCGAATGCGATCAAGTATATCAGCCGCATCCAGGAACTGATCGCGTGCCCGGTGGCGCTGGTTTCGACCAGTCCCGAGCGCGAGGATACGATTTTGGTGCGCGATCCTTTCGAGGACTAGCGCGGCCTCTGCGGGACGGGCACGGGCTGTTCGCGATTGACTCATTCCCTGTTTGTTCGCATGTAGGCGTGCGGAACAAAGAGGGAATGAACGATGCTCCAGGCCGAATCGCACCCTGCCGAAACGCGCTATGCCGGGCCGAGCGATCCGGCGGGTCTGCCGGTGGCGATCTCGCTGTTCGCCGACCGCCCCTATCGCCGCTGCGAGATGCTCGACGATGCGCAGCTTGCGGGATTTCGCGTGGTGCAGGCCGAAGGTCTGGCCGCGCTGGAGGATGGCACGGCGCGCGCGCTGGGCGATCTCGTTGCGGTCGACGCGCCATCGGCCGATGCGCCGACGCTCGCGCTGCTCGAACGGCTGGCGCAGCGAGTCGCGCAGGCGGGCGGACGGCTGGTTATCTCGACCAATATCGGCGCGCTCGAACCGGTGATGGTCGCCGCGCGCGCGGCCGACCCGGTGCTGCTGGTCGAGCCGGGCCGAGCCGAACGGCTGGTCGCCTTCGGCGAAGCGCTCGCCAGCCTTGCCGGGCGGCGGGTGCGCGAATTGTCCGAAGAGGATCGCGTGGCGGTGCTGCGACTGGTCGAACGGGTGAGCATGCTCGCCGAGAGGCTCGACGGGCTGGTGGGGGAGAGGGCTCCGGCTGCCGACGGCACTGCCTTTGCCTTCGGAACAGGCACCGCTTCGCCGGGCGAGGGCGGTACGGTGCGTGCGGGCACGCCCGGCCTGCCCGATCCGCGCCGGGTGCGCGCGACGATCCGCAAGCGGCAACTACGCGCACGGTTCTTCGACGTAGGGCTTTTCGCCGATCCCGCATGGGACATCCTGCTCGACCTCACCGCCGCGCGCGCCGAGGGGCGGCGGGTTTCGGTCACTTCGCTGTGCATCGCCAGTGGTGTGCCGCCGACCACCGCGCTGCGCTGGATCGGTCAGATGACCGAGCAGGGCCTGCTTCAGCGCGAGGAGGACCTGATCGACCGGCGGCGCGCCTTCGTCGCGCTCAGCGAAACGGCGGCAGAGGCGATGGCAGGCTACTTCGCGACAGCGGGCAGCTGCGACTGCGCGGGCACCTGACGAATACGCCCGGTCAGTCGAGCCAGTCGGGAACGCGCTCCGCATCCATGATCGCCCCCGCGTCGATCCGGTCGGCGACGACGGCGAAGTCGCTGCCGCTGACCAGCACCTCGGGCACGAAGCCGCGCGAGTTGTAGGATGATGCCATGGTCGCACCATAGGCCCCGGCGGTGCGGAACACCGCGAGGTCGCCAGCCGCCAGCGTGGGGCAATCGCGGTTGGTCGCAAAGGTATCGCCCGTCTCGCAGATCGGGCCGACGATGTTGGCGGTGACCCGTTCCGAGGTTTCGACAACCGCCTCGAAATCGTGCCACGCTCCGTAGAGCGCAGGGCGGGCCAGGTCGTTCATGGCCGCGTCGACGATCACGAAGGGGTTGTTGAGCCCGCGCTTCACCCGCACCACGCGGGTCAGCAGCACCCCGGCATTGCCGGCGATCACGCGCCCCGGCTCGAACACCAGCTGCACGCCCCAGTCGCGCGTTACGCGCGCGACCATCGCACCGTAATCGGCCGGGCTCGGGAAGCTCTCGCCTGCGCGATAGGGCACGCCGAGCCCGCCGCCCAGGTCCACGCGGGTGATCGTGTGGCCCGCCGCGCGCAGTTCGCCGAGCAGCTTGCCGATCTTCCCGAATGCGGTTTCCAGCGGCGCAAGATCGCCCAGCTGGCTCCCGATATGGATCGCGAGCCCTTCCAGCGCGAGGCCGGGCAGCGCAGCGAGTTCGGCAAACACGTCGCCCGCGCGATGCAATGGCACGCCGAACTTGTTGTCCGCCTTGCCGGTGCTGATCTTCTCGTGCGTGCCCGCGTCGACATCGGGGTTGATCCGCAGCGCGCAGCGCGCCTTCTCCCCGCGCGCTGCGGCCAGTTCCGCCAGTTCGCGCCCTTCTTCGCCCGATTCGATGTTGAACTGCGCGATGCCGGTTTCGAGGCCCAGCTCCAGCTCGGCGCGGGTCTTGCCCACGCCCGAAAAGACGATCTTGTCCGGTGCCATCCCGGCGGCGAGCGCACGGCGCAGCTCTCCGCCCGATACGACGTCTGCCCCAAACCCTTCGCACTGCAACACGCGCAGCACGGCGAGGTTGGGATTGGCCTTGACCGCGAACAGCACCAGCGGCGCCTTGTCGCCCGTTCCGAGCGAGCTCAGCGCTTCGTTGAACACCCGCGCGTGGCGTTGCAGCGTTGCCTGGGAATAGACGTAAACGGGGGTGCCGACCGCCTCGGCAATGGCCGGCAAGGCTACGTCTTCGGCGTGGAGCACGCCGTCGATACGCGTGAAATGGTCCATGGGTTCGGGTGTCGGCCTATTCGGGAGGAAGGTCGAAGGGATCGTCCTCGCGCTCTTCCGATTCGGTACGCAACTCGGTGTCGCGCTCGGGTACGGCGAGCACATCGGGTTTGAGCAGTTCTTCGGCGGTCGGCCGTACCTCGCTGCCATAGGGGGCAGGCGGCAGGGTGGCGCCGGCGGGCGGGGTGAGGTCCGCACGCTGGCCGCAGGCGGCCAGCGCCAGCGCGAGGAGGGAGAGGGGCAGGAGGCGGCTACGCATGGTGTCTCGCATCATCAGTCCAGGCCGAGCGCGGTTTTCGCGGCTTTCACCTGCTCGCGTACCCGATCGGGCGCGGTTCCGCCATAGCTTCGGCGCGAGGCGACCGAGCCTTCGAGCGTGAGGTTCGCCAGCGCTTCGGGCGTGACGCGCGGATCGATCGCGGCGAGATCGTCCTGCGTAAGCTCTGCCAGCGCGCAGCCCTTGGCATCGGCGCGGGCCACCGCCGCGCCGGTGATGTGGTGCGCCTCGCGGAAGGGCACGCCCGCTTCGCGCACCAGCCAATCGGCCAGATCGGTCGCGGTGGCATGGCCGCTGCCCGCGAGCGCGAGCATTCGCTCGGTGTTGAAGTCCGCCCCCGCGATCATCCCCTCGCACGCGGCGAGCGACAGGGTGAGCAGGCCGTGCGCCTCGAACACCGGTGGTTTGTCGTCCTGCATGTCCTTCGCATAGGCGAGCGGCAGGCCCTTCATCGTGATCGAAAGCGAGGTTGCCGCGCCGATAATCCGCCCCGCGTGCCCGCGCACCAGCTCGGCGGCGTCGGGATTCTTCTTCTGCGGCATGATCGAGCTGCCGGTCGAAAGACTGTCGGGCAATCGGATGAAGCCGAAGGGCTGGCTCGCCCAGATGATGATCTCTTCCGCCAGACGCGACAGGTGGATGCTGACGAGGCTCGCCGCGTGCAGGTAATCCATCGCGAAGTCGCGGTCGGATACGGTGTCGAGGGAGTTGGCGGTGGGCCGCGCAAAGCCCAGCGCGCTCGCGGTCGCTTCGCGGTCGAGGTCGAAGCCGGTGCCCGCCAGCGCCGCGGCGCCCAGCGGGCATTCGTCGAGCCGCTCTTTCGCGGCAGCAAACCGCATCCGGTCGCGTCGCAGCATCTCGTAATAGGCCATCAGGTGGTGGCCGAGCGTGACCGGCTGCGCCGCTTGCAGGTGCGTGAAGCCGGGCATGATGGTGTCGGCATGCTCTTCGGCCCGCGCGACCAGCGCGGCCTGCACGGCGGCGAGCCCCGCGTCGGTCTCGTCGATCGCGGCGCGGACCCACAGCTTGAAATCGGTCGCCACCTGGTCGTTGCGGCTGCGCGCAGTGTGCAGCCGTCCGGCGACCGGGCCGACCAGCTCGGTCAGCCGCGATTCGACCGTCATGTGAATGTCTTCGAGATCCCAGTCCTCGGGCACGCCGTCGCGCTCGTACTCGGCGGCGATCGCCTGCAACCCTTCGTCGATCGTGGTCGCATCGGCCTGGCTGACGATCCCCTGCGCAGCCAGCATCGCGACATGCGCGCGCGAGCCAGCGATATCCTGCCGCCACAGCGCCTTGTCGAAGGGGATCGAGGCGTTGATTTCACGCATGATCGCGCTAGGCCCGTCGGCGAAGCGGCCGCCCCACATGGCGTTGCTGCCCTGCGCCGTGGAGTTGTCCGTGTTCCGATCAGCCATTTTGCCTGCGCTTGCCCTCGTTCTCGTGTTGAGCGGGTGCGATAGGAGTGGGGACGAGTCCCCGCAAGAGAGCAAGGGACAAGCGAGCGAGTCTGTAAAGATCGGCGAGATCGACCGCACCCACGCGGGTGAGCTGATGCCGGCCGCCAATTTGGTGGACCCGGAAGGATCGGTGCTCAATCTGGGGGCGCTGCAGGGGCGCCCGGTGCTGATGAACCTGTGGGCGACCTGGTGCGCGCCGTGCGTGAAGGAAATGCCGCAGCTCGATCAGTTGGCGGGCGATTACGGCGACGAGCTGAACGTGGTCACGATCAGCCAGGATATGGGCGATCCGGCCAAGATCACCGCGTTCTTCGAGAAGAACGACATCAACAGCCTGCCGCCATGGATCGACCCGCAGCTTGCGCTGGGTGACGCGATCGGCGCGGCGACCTTGCCCACCACGGTCATGTACGATCGCACCGGGCAGGAAGTCTGGCGCGTCACCGGCGAGTTCGACTGGTCGAGCGACGAGGCGCGCGACGCGGTTCAGGAAGTGGTCGATATGCTCTGACCGGGGCGATGGCGGATCAGACCGCTGGCGAACATTTTTCGGGGGGGACTGGGACTATGACACGGATGAGTGCCGCTTGGCTGACCGGCTTGCGGGCTTTTGCAATCGGCATGGCAGCGCTGGCCGGGCTCGCCAGCATCCCCGCTACGGCTCAGAAGATCGAAGGTCTCGCGCTCACTCCGCCGATGGGCTGGAACAGCTGGAACCACTACGGCTGCGACATCGATGAAACGCTGATCCGGCGGACGGCGGATGCGATCGTCTCTTCGGGCCTGCGCGACGCAGGCTACGTCTACGTCAACGTGGACGACTGCTGGCATGGCGAACGCGATGCTGAGGGCAATATCCAGCCCGATCCCGAGCGTTTCCCATCGGGGATGAAGGCTCTGGGCGATTATCTGCACGCGCGCGGGCTCAAGTTCGGGATCTACAGCGATGCGGGGACGCAGACCTGCGCGGGGCGTCCTGGCAGCCAGGGCTACGAGTTTCAGGACGCGCGCCGCTACGCCGAGTGGGGCGTCGACTTTATCAAGTACGACTGGTGCAACACGGGCGAGGGGGCCGAACAGCGCAACCCGCGCGAGGCCTATCGCACGATGAGCAACGCCATCGCGGCCTCGGGTCGGGCGATGGTGCTGTCGGTGTGCGAATGGGGCGATCACGATCCGTGGCTATGGGCGGGGCAGTATGGCCATCTGTGGCGCACCACGGGCGACATCATCAATTGCTGGGACTGCACGGTCAGCCACGGATCGTGGGGCAGCTCCGGCATCCTGCCGATCCTCGACCAGCAGGCCAAGCTGCGCGGATATGGCGGGCCCGATGCGTGGAACGATCCCGACATGATGGAGGTCGGCAATCTGCCCACGTTGGCGGAGAACCGTTCGCACTTCGCGATGTGGGCGATGCTCGCCGCGCCGCTGATCATCGGAACCGACGTGCCCGAGATGAAGCCGGAAATCACCGCGATCCTGACCAACCCACGGATCATCGCCATCGATCAGGACCCGCTGGGCCACGGCGCGATGAAGTGGATCGCGACCCCGCAATGGGAAGCATGGGCCCGGCCGCTCGCCGATGGCGGGTGGGCGATCGCGCTGCTCAACCGCAGCGGCGAGACGCAGCGGGTGAAGATCGACTGGAGCGCCGTGGAGCTGAAGGACGATACCTTCGGTCGCAAAGCGGAATTCGCGAAGACGTCCTACGTGTTGACCGATTCGTGGAGCGGGGCGGCGGCGGGCGATACGCGCAGCGTGCTGACCCGCGACCTGGCTCCGCGCGACACGCAAGTGTTCCGGCTGCGGCCGCTCCAGGGGAGGTGAGGGGAAATGGTGGGCGATGACAGGCTCGAACTGCCGACATCTTCGGTGTAAACGAAGCGCTCTACCAACTGAGCTAATCGCCCGTGCCATTGCGGGAGGCGACGCTATCTAGCGTGCAAACCTTCAAAATCAATTGAAAGCATGTGCTCAATCGTTAGGGCGGCGGGCCATGGCACTTCCCCGCATCCTCGTCCTCGCCACAGGTGGCACCATCGCCGGGCAGGCGGGTGATGCGATGCGGCACGATTACCGGCCCGGCCAGATCGGTATCGGGACCTACCTGGAGCAGGCGGGCAGCCTGGGTGTCGCGGCGCAGTTCACCGGTCGGCAGATCGCCAATATCGGTTCGGAGGATATCGACGCGTCGATCTGGTCGCGTCTGCATGCCGAGATCGAAAGCGCGATGTCCGATGATGGCGTCGACGCGGTGATCGTCACCCACGGAACCGATACGGCAGAAGAGACCGCCTTTCTGCTCGACCTGACGCTGCCCAGCACGAAGCCTGTGGTGCTGGTCGGCGCAATGCGCCCCGCCGATGCTGTCGGCTATGACGGGATGCGCAATTTCGCCAATGCCGTGCGGGTCGCGGGAGACGAACACGCCGCCGGGCGCGGGGTACTGGTGGTCATGGGCGACCGCGTGCATTCGGCGCGCGACGTGCGCAAGGCCAAGACTCGCGCGACCGAGGCGTTTCGCGGTTTCCCGAGGGAATCGGTCGCGATCGTCACACCCTCACGCCTCGACTGGTTCGGCGCGCCGTGGCGGACCGACGATGTGGCGCGGCTGAAATTCTTGCCGATGCCCGAAGTGCCGATCCTGGCGATCTATGCCGGGATGAGCGCGTCGGCGGCAGCACAGCAACTGGCGGGCAATCCGCAGGGAATCGTCGTTTCAGGAGTGGGCGAGGGCAACATGCCCGATCCCGTTCGGCAGGAGCTGTTGCGGCACGCAAAGCGCGGTTCGCTGGTGGTACGGGCCAGTCGCACCGACGAGGGGCTGGTCGACCGCGAGCCGCAGGACGATGCCAACCGCTTCGTCGCCGCCCGCGCTTTGGGCGTGCCCAAGGCGCGGGTACTCACGGCGCTGCTGATCGCCAACGGGATTACCGACCCGGCAGAGGTCCAGCGCCAGTTCGACGAGCGTTAGAAACGCGGCCCGTCATCCCCGCGAGGGCGGGGATCCAGATAAGCTCTCGGCTCTTGCGGGAATGTTACCTGGACCCCTGCCTGCGCAGGGGTGACGAAGTATCTCAGGCAGGGACGCCGCGGATCAGCCGTGCGGCGTCACCAGGTACTTCTCGCCGGTGCGCATCTGGCGGTATTGCAGCACCGCATCCTTCTCCAGCATGCCTTCCAGCGTCACCGTCTTGGCGTAGTCGCTCTTGAAGGTGGTGGTGAGGTTGTCGAGCACGCGCTTGCGCATCCGCATCACCGTTTCCATCCCGGCGCTCTGGAGGAACGGGGTCAGCAGCCACCCGGTCAGCGTCCAGCCGAAGCCATAGGACGGGGTGAGGATCGTCGGCCCCAGGTCGAGGCGGCCGTAGATGTGCATCTTCTTCGACTGGTTCGAGCCATAGCGGCTGTATTCGGTCATCTTCTTGACCGCGACCTGCTCCATCGCCTTGAAGCAATGGTCGACCATCTGACCGCCGCCGATCGGGTCGAAGCCGAAGAACGCGTCGGTCTCGTCGATGCTCTCGCGCAGCTGGCGCATGAAATCGTCTTCGCCCGCATTCACGATGTGCTCCGCGCCCATGCCCTGCAGGAGCTGGACCTGCTCCGAGCGACGCACGATATTGACCAGCGGCATCTCGTCCTCCTGGCAGATGCGGACCAGCATCTGGCCGAGGTTGGACGCGGCGGCGGTGTGCAGGATCGCCTTGGCACCTTCCATCTTCGCGGTCTCGACGAAGCCGAGCGCGGTCATCGGATTGACGAAGGCCGACGCGCCGTCCTTCGACGAAATGTCACCCAGCGGCAGGCACATGTTCGCATCGGCGATGGCATATTCGCTGAAGGCGGTGCCGGGGACGCAGGCGACGCGCTTGCCCATTAGTGCCTTCGCCATGTCGCTGTCGCCGGTGGCGATTACTTCGCCCGCCCCTTCGTTGCCCACCGGCAGGCGCTGGCCATGGCGGCCCTTGGCACCCGAATTGAACGGCTCGGGCATCTTGGCGACGATCTTGCCGGCCGAATAGTCGGCGTTTTCAAGGTCCGCCGGGCCGAGCAGCAGCGCAAGGTCGCTCGGGTTGATCGGTGCGGCTTCCATCTTGACCAGCACCTGATTTCCCTTGGGTTCGGGAAACTGGCTTTCGGCAACCTCGACGGTCAGCGTGCCGTCGGCTTCGAGCGTGGTGAAAATCTGCTTGCCGGTGGTGGTCATGGGGTCACTCTCCTGGTGATTGTTCTTCGCGCCCGACCTAGCATTGCAGTTGCATTTTGCAACCTAGTTGGTGCGATCTTCGAGGTTGTCTTCCGGATAGATGGCCTCGACGAAATAGAGACCATGGGCGGGGGCGTTGAGGCCTAATGCCTGGCGGTCCTTCGCTTCCAGAACCTCTGCGATGCGGCCTTCGTTCCAGCGACCCATGCCGACCAGCGCGAGGCACCCGACCATCGAGCGCACCTGATGATGCAGGAAACTGCGTGCGGCGACGTGGATGCGAATTTCCTCGCCCTGACGCACCACGTCGAGCCGGTCGAGCGTCTTGACCGGGCTCGCCGCCTGGCAATGGGCAGACCGGAATGTGGTGAAATCGTGATGACCGACGAGCGCTTGCGCCGCGCGGTGCATAGCCTCGGCATCGCAATCGGGCGACAGCAGCCACGCGCGGTCTTTCTCCAGCGTCAGCGGCGCACGGCGGTTGACGATGCGGTAGAGATACCGCCGGCCGACGCAGCTGAAGCGCGCGTGCCAGTCTTCGGCCACCTCCTCGCACTTCGTCACAGCGATGGGGGCGGGGCGCAGATGCGCGTTGATCGCCTCACCCATGCGGAACGGCTTGAGACTGCTATCGACGTCGAAATGGCTGCGCATCGCGAGCGCGTGGACGCCGGTGTCGGTCCGCCCCGCGCTGTGCAGCGTCACCTGCTCGCCGGTGACCGCCAGAACCGCCTCCTCGACGCTCTGCTGTACGCTGGGCCCATCCTTCTGCCGCTGGAGGCCGAAGAAGGGCGTGCCATCGAATTCGAGCGTCAGGGCATAGCGGGTAAGGGCCATGCCCCCTGCTAGGCGAGGATTGCCGAGAGGCAACCCGTCACAGGACTTTCAGGTCCTCGGGCAGCGGTTCACGGGTGCATTTCGCGCCTTCCTTGAAGGCGACCGGCCGCTCGGCTTCGCCGTCCTTGGTCACGTACGCGGCGATTTTCAGGGTATCGAGGTCGACATCGTAGCGCGAGCGGACCCCGTTCTGGCTGGTCCAATCCATGCGGATCGCGCCGCCTTCGACCGCGAGCGAGCAGTCCTCCTGCCCCGCTTCGCACAGATCGAACGCCGTGTTGTTGAAGCCGGAATAGCGTTTCACCTTGCCGTCGAGCAGGATGAAGGACTGGGTGACGGTGATGCCCTTCGCGTCATCATAGTCGGGCATTGCACAGGTGATCAGCGCGTCGGACAGGTCTACCGCAGCGGAGGAAGTGGCGGTCTCTCCGCTCCCGCCCGCAGCCTCTCCGGGCTCTGCCGCTCCGCATGCTGCCAAGGTCGCGCCCGCTGCGATCAGCGTTGCCAGTGTCCGTTTCATGGCGGTTTCCCCAATGCCTGTTTCGGAGGCCAAAGGTTTCCCGGCGCGCGGCAGGAGTCAATCGTATCCCTTGGAGCTAACGGACATTGTCATGCGCGTGCACGCGGGCCTGCACCTCAGGCGAGCTGAGACCCTTGCGCGATGGCGCGCCCGCGCTGGAAATCGGCCACATCCATGGCAGGCTTGCCGGCGCGCTGGACGCGGGCGAGGCGCAGCGCACCGGTTCCGCACGCCACGGTGAGCGCGTCATCGAGCACGGTGCCGGGCGCGCCCGAACCCTCGGCCACCTCTGCGGCGAGCACCTTCACGCGGTCGCCCTCGAATTCGAAGAATGCACCCGGCCAGGGCGTGAACGCGCGCACCTGCCGCTCGACCTGAGCGGCATCCTGCGACCAGTCGATCCGGGCTTCGGCCTTGTCGATCTTGGGTGCGTGGGTCGCCTGGGCATCGTCCTGCGCGACAGGGATATGCTTGGAGAGTTCGCGCAGCGTGCCGACCATCAGCTGCGCGCCCTTGTCGGCCAGTTCCTCGGTCAGGTCTCCCGCGGTCTTGTCGCCGATCGGCGTGCGGATCGTCGCCAGCATCGGCCCGGTATCGAGCCCCGCCTCCATCTGCATGATCGTGACCCCGGTTCCGGGATCGCCCGCCAAGATCGCGCGCTGGATCGGCGCGGCCCCGCGCCAGCGCGGGAGGATGCTCGCATGAACGTTGAGGCAGCCATGGGTGGGCGCATCGAGCACCGCCTGCGGCAGAATCAGGCCATAGGCCGCCACCACGCCGACATCGGCATCGAGCGCGGCGAAAGCATCCTTCTCCTCCTGAGATTTGAGCGAGGCGGGATGGCGCACCTCGATCCCGAGGCGTTCGGCGGCCTGATGGACAGGTGTCGGCTGCAGCTTCTTCCCGCGCCCCGCCTTGCGCGGGGGCTGGGTATAGACGCACACTACCTCATGCGCGGCGTGGACCAGCGCTTCGAGCGTCGGCACCGCAAAATCGGGCGTTCCCATAAAGACGATGCGCACTATCTAGAAAATCCCGTTCGCCCTGAGCTTGTCGAAGGGCGGTACTTACTTTCGCGGCGGGGAAAAGAAAGGGCGGGGCTTCGACAAGCTCAGCCCAGGCGGTATTGGAAAGACATGGCCTCAGCCGAAATCGAAGCATTGAGTTCCGCGCTCGCCCGGCTTCCCGGACTCGGCCCGCGTTCGGCGCGGCGGGCGGTGCTGCATCTGGTCAAGAAGCGCGAAACTGCGCTGCCCGCGCTGCTCGACGCGCTGCTCGCGGTGCAGGACACGCTGGAGGAATGCCGCATCTGCGGCAATGTCGATACCCGCGACCCTTGCGGCATCTGCTCGGACCCGAAGCGAGACGCCAAGTCGATCTGCGTGGTCGAAGATGTGGCGGACCTGTGGGCACTCGACCGGGCCAAACTGTTCTCGGGCACATACCACGTCCTCGGCGGGCGGCTGTCCGCGCTCGATGGCGTGCGGCCCGAAGATCTCGCGATCCCCGGCCTGCTCGCGCGGGTCGAGGCGGGCGGGGTCGACGAGGTCGTGCTGGCGATGAACGCCACGCTCGAAGGGCAGACCACCGCGCATTACCTTGCCGAGCGGCTGGAGGTTTTCCCTGTCCGCATAACCCAGCTCGCGCACGGCCTGCCGGTGGGCGGAGAGCTGGACTATCTCGACGAAGGCACGCTGGCCCAAGCCTTGCGCGCAAGGCGTCCTCTTCAATAACGCCGCTGCGCGCGCGGCGGCCGCTTGGCTAACCGCTTGATAGCGGAGCGAACGCCGCTTATCTGACGCCCCATGGCTATCCGCGAAATCCTTGAAGTGCCGGACCCCCGGCTGAAAACCGTGTCCGAGCCCGTCTCCGCAGACGAGTTCAACGACGATCTGCGCACGCTTGTCGATGACATGTTCGAAACGATGTACGCCGCGCACGGCATCGGCCTCGCGGCGATCCAGGTGGGCGTACCCAAGCGCATCCTCGTGATCGACCTGCAGCCCGAAGATCCCGACGCGGAACCGATCGAGTGCGACCATGACGGTCACAAGCACACGCACCCGGCTACCAAGAAAGAGCCGCGGGTGTTCATCAACCCCGAAATTCTCGACCCGGCGGAAGAGCTTTCGACCTATCAGGAAGGGTGCCTCTCGGTCCCCGATATCTATGCCGACGTCGATCGCCCGGCGACCTGCACGGTTCGCTGGCAGGACCTCGAGGGGAACGAGCATACCGAGGCGCTGGAAGGCATGATGGCGACCTGCATCCAGCACGAGATGGACCACCTCGAAGGCATCCTGTTCATCGACCACCTGAGCCGGTTGAAGCGCCAGATGGCGCTTAAGAAGCTGAAAAAGTTGCGGGTGGCGGCTTAGCCACCACCCTCGTCACCCCCGCGCAGGCGGGGGCCAGCTTTGCGCGCCAAAAGCGGGTCAGGCATCAGGCCGCCGCAACCATTCCCTGAAGCGCCTTCACACAGTCTTCCATGCACTCGCGGCACATCTTCTCGCACCGCTTGCAGTGCGCGTTGTCGTGCTTCGCGCATTCTTCCGCGCAGACCTTGCAGGCGAGGATGCAGGCCTCAAGCAGCGACTTGATCACCGCCGTGTTGCCATGCGTGCGCCGCGCGGCGACCGTGCTCACCGCCTGACAGATATCGGCGCAGTCCGAGCATTTGCGGATGCATTCGGACATGTCGCCCGGTTCGGCATTGCACGCATCGGCGCACGAATTGCTGATCGCCGCGCAGTACATCGCGTGCTTCACAGCCTCGGCCAGCTGTTCGTTGTAGTCGGCACCCACTTGCGGGTGCTCCTTGATCATTTCCTTGATCGACATAGGCTTTTCTCCTTCTCTGCTAAGGGAGCGGAAGGGGCGGGGGATAGTTCCCGCGGCGGCTTGGCGCGCGGCGTCGTTCCAGCTATGTTCCGGCCATGGAATATGCGATTCTGGGTGTCGTGGCGCTGCTCATCGGGCTGGGCGTCGGGTGGTATCTCGGCGGTCGGCCGGCGGCCGAGCTGAAGACGCGGCTGGCCGATAGCGATCGGGAGACGAAGGAGACCGACGCCAAGTACTTGCGCGCCTATGCTGAGCTTGAGGCCGCGCGCGAAAAGGGCGCACGGGTCGATGCTCTGGAGGCCGAGCTTAAGGAAACCCGCGCACGGCACGAAACCGTGCTGGAAGAGGCGCGACTTGCCAATGGTGCGCTCTCCTCCGAACTGGCGACGCTCAAGGAAAAGACCGCCAATTTCGACGAACAGAAACGCCTGCTGGTCGAGGCGCGCGAGGAACTGCTCAAAGAATTCCAGAACACCGGTTCGGCCGTGCTGAGCAAGGCGCAGGAAGCCTTTCTCGAGCGGGCGAGCGAGCGGTTCGGCCATTCAGAGAAATCCTCCGAGGAAAAGATCCGCGCGCTGCTCGCCCCGGTGGGGGAGCGGCTCAAGAAATACGAGGATCAGGTTGCCGCGCTGGAAGAGAAGCGCACCAACGCATTCTCCTCGCTCGCCGCGCAGATCGAGCAGATGCGGTTGGGGCAGGAAGAGGTCCGGCGCGAGGCGCAGCGGCTGGGTAATTCGCTCACCAACGCGCCCAAGGCGCGCGGGCGCTGGGGCGAGCGGGCGTTGCAGAACGTGCTCGAACAATGCGGCCTGTCGGAACACACCGATTTCATGCTCGAACAGTCGATGGAGACCGATGAGGGTCGGCTGCGTCCCGACGCGATCGTCAACGTCCCCGGCTCCAAGAAGCTGGTGATCGACGCGAAGGTCTCTCTCAACGCCTATCAGGCCGCGTTCGAGGCGGATGACGAGGGCGAGCGCAAGCGGCACCTGGAGCTGCACGCGAAGTCGATGCGTGGTCACGTCCAGACTTTGGGGAGCAAGGGCTACCAGAGCCAGTTCGACGATGCGCCGGACTATGTGGTGATGTTCGTGCCGGGCGAGCACTTCGTTGCGGCGGCGCTCGACGCCGACCCGGAGTTGTGGGATTTTGCCTTCCGCAACAAGGTTTTGCTCGCAACTCCTACCAATCTGGTTGCGATTGCGCGGACGGTCGCGCAGGTCTGGAGGCAGGACACGATCGCCAAGGAGGCGATGGAGATCGGCAAGGCGGGCGCGGAACTCTATGACCGGCTTGCCATCGCCGCCGAGCATATGAAACGCGTGGGCGGCGGGCTCGAAAGCGCGGTCAAGAATTACAACAAGTTCGTCGGCAGCTTCGAGCGTAACGTGCTCTCCGCCGGGAGACGCCTGTCCGAAAAGGGCATCGAAATCGGCAAGCGCGAGATCGAGGAGATCCCGCAGATCGCCGAGACGCCGACTTACACTGCGGAAGACGTCGCTGCTATCGAGGATGCGCGCGACGCGGCGGAGTAGGCGCGAACATCGACTTGAGGGGGGATATCGACATGCGTCTGGCGATGGAATTTTTCGGCTCGGCGCTGCTCCTTGCCGCGTGCAGCCCGGTGGAGGAGGGCGCGGGACCTTCGACGGTAGACGACGGCCCGACGGCCGAAGCGATCGGCCCGCTTGCTCCGCGCGATGAATGCAGCTCGGTCGAAGGGCTGGGGGCCTTGCAGGCTGCGCTCATGAAGGCTGTCGCGGCGCGCGATGCCGATGCGCTGCTTTTGTTGGTCGACGAAAACGTCCAGCTCGATTTCGGCGGCGGTTCCGGACGTGCAGAGCTGCGTCACCGGCTGACCGCGCCCGATTTCCGCCTGTGGGACGAGATCGAGGCGGCGCTGGCGCTCGGCTGCGGTTTCGCCACCTCGGCGGATGGCGGGCACTACGCCGCCTGGCCGTGGTACTTCTCGAAAGATGTGATCCCGCTCGACCCTTACGAAGCGATGATCGTAACCGGGTCCGACGTGCCGCTGCGCGCCGGCCCAAGCGCCGCGAGCGAGCAGATCGGTGCGGTTTCGTGGGACTACGTCCAGCTAAGAGCCTACTCGAACGCAGCCTTCCAGCCGGTTGTCACGCGCGACGGACAGCAAGGCTATATCGACGCATCGAAGCTGCGCGGTCTGGTCGATTATCGGATCATCGCTGACAAGACCGATGCCGGGTGGATAATCGGCGCGATCATCGCCGGCGACTGATCCGGACCGGGCCCGGCTGCGCGGTTGGTGCAAGCGAGCGGAAATTTCGACGACAACACGGTTAATTCACATGAGAGGCGTATAAGTCCCCTTGAACCCGGGGAACCGCCTTCCCTTTGTGTAACGAATATGTCATAAAAAGTGCATGGAAATGTCACAATTGAAAACCGGTCATACCGTTACCGCCTTCGACGACGAGATTGCGGCGATCGCGGTTGCGATCAACGCGATGTCCAAGACCGCGTGCAGCGCGCTGGAATCGGCGCTGGGTGCGCTCATCAATGGCGACACCGAACTCGGGCAGAAGCTGATCGAGCAGGACGATGTGCTCGACGAGCAGGAGGCCGAGCTTGAGAAGAACGTGATGCGGTGCATCGCTCTGCGCGCGCCGGTCGCCGACGATCTGCGCTATCTCGTCATGGCGATCCGCATCGGTGCCATGCTGGAGCGCTCGGGCGATCACGCGAAGAAGATCGCCAAGCGGGTCCGCCAGGCGCCGGGTGCAGACGTGGCGCCGCTGATGCGCAAGCTCGAGGAAATGAACAGCCTCGCATCCTCGATGCTGGTGCAGTCGGTCGATTGCTTCAACCGCGGCGAGGCGGCGCTGGCCGTTGTCGTGCGCGATCGCGATGTGCGGCTGAACGCGCTGTTCGACGAGTTCACCGTGATGGTCACGAGGGCGATGCGGGCGAACGAGAGTTTCGTCGACGACGGGGTCAAATACCTGTTCATCGCCAAGCAGCTCGAACGGGTCGGCGACTACGCGAAGATCATCGCGGGCAGCGTCCACTACATCGTCACCGGACTGCATCTCGACGATTGATTGCGACGCGCCGAGCGCGCGCCCATTCGCTCATTCGAGGCTCGCCAGCACTTCATAGGCGAGCACGGCGGCGGCGACGGCTGCGTTCAGGCTGTCCGCGCGCCCGCGCATGGGCATGGTGACGCGCAGGTCGCACGCGGCCTCGTAGTCGCTCGGCAGCCCTTGCGATTCGTTGCCGACCATCACGAAACACGGCGCGGCATAGGGCGCGCCGCGATAGGGCACCGCCTCGCGCAGTGACGCGGCGACCAGCTGGCCCGAGCCACTGCGAAGCCAGGGCAGGAACTCGTCCCACCGCGCACGCGCCAGATTCTGAGTGAAGATCGCGCCCATGCTGGCGCGAACCGCTTCGACCCCGAAGGGATCGGCGCAATCGTCGATCAGGATCAGCCCGCCTGCGCCCACCGCATCGCCGGTCCGCAGCATCGTTCCGAGATTGCCGGGATCGCGCAGCGCCTGCGCGACCAGCCAGATCGGCGCCGCGTCGCGGTTCAACCGATCCAGCGACGTGTCCCACTCGGCAAAGGCACCCGCGACGGCCTGCGGATTGTCCTTGCCCGTGATCTTGGAGAGGATTTCGGGCGTGGTCTCGATGATGTCGCCGCCCGCGTCGTCGACACTGCGTTCGAGCGCGTCGAGCAGCGGATGCGGATCGCGCTTCTGCGCCATCACCAGCACTTCGGGGACGCGGCCGCTTTCGCGTGCGTCGGTCAGCAGGCGGAGCCCTTCGGCAAGGAAACGCCGCTCTCGCTGGCGGTGCTTCTTGTCCCGCAAGCCCCGCAGCGCCTTGATCGTCGGGTTGGAAAAGCTGGTGATGGAGCGGCGAGCCATCCGATACTTCAGGCGGAGCTCGCCTATTCCTCGCCGAAGCCGTTTTCGACCAGCTGGGCGATCTCGGCCATGGCGGCGGGCGCATCCTCACCCTCGACGATCAGCACGATCTCGTCTCCGCGCGCCGCGCCGAGCATCATGAGGTCGAGGATCGATCGCCCGTCGACCTCACGTTCGCCCTTGGCCACGCGAATCCCGGTCGCGTCGGGCCAGCGGCTTGCCACCTCGACCAGCTTTGCGCTGGCGCGCGCGTGCAAGCCGCGCTCGTTGACGATGGTGATGGTCTTGCGCTCGCCGCTCATTTCCGGGCCTCTTTCAGCTCTTCGCTCGGCCGGGCAAGAAATTCGGAGGCGATGGTGATGTAGTTGCGGCCCGCATCGCGCGCGGCGCGCACCGCGTCGGCCACGTCCATCTCGGTCCGCGCCCGTGCGAGGCGAATCAGCATCGGCAGGTTGATCCCGGCGATCACCTCCACCTTGCCTTCGTCGAGCAGCGAGATGGCGAGGTTGGATGGCGTGCCGCCGAACAGGTCGGTGAGGATGATGACCCCGCTTCCCTGATCGACTTCGGCGATCTGCCGGCTGATTTCCGCGCGGCAATCCTGCGCATCGTCCTGTGGGCCAATGCATACAGACGCGATCGCCGCTTGCGGGCCGACCACGTGTTCCATCGCAGACACGAACTCACGTGCGAGCTGCCCGTGGGTCACCAGAATGAGACCTATCATGGCGCCTGTGTCTATAAGAGCGAACGCCCAACACAAGGGGGTTGAGCGCTTCAGGCTGTTTGCAACTCAACCGTATCGGCTGCGCGGCTGCCAAGGTTGCGGTGGGCGACGGCCGGCCGAAAGCCGCTCTGCCGCAGTTCATCGGCCATTCGCTGGGCGGTGTAGACCGACCGGTGGCGGCCCCCGGTGCAACCGAATGCGATGTGGACATAGCTTTTTCCCTGCGCCTGATATCGCGGCAGCAGGTCGAGCAGGAGATCGCGAATCCGCGCGAAATTCTCCTCGAACCCCTCGGTCTTGCGCAGAAAGTCGGCGACAGGCTGGTCGAGCCCGGTCAGCTCGCGCAGGTCCGGGTCCCAATGCGGATTGTCGAGGAAGCGCATGTCGAACACCAGATCGGCCAGCGGCGGCATGCCCCGCGCAAAGCCGAAACTGCTGACCGTAACCGCCAGCTCGCCCGCCTCCTGCGTTTCGAAGTTCTGGCGGACGAACAGTTGCAGTTCGTTGGCGGAAAGCTCGCTGGTGTCGATCAGCATGTCCGCCCAGCGGCGCAGCGGTTCGAGCAGATCGCGTTCCGCGCGGATGCCGTCCATCGCGGTGCGACCATTGGCGAGCGGATGGCGTCGCCGGGTCTCGTTATAGCGGCGTTCGAGCTCGGTATTGTTGCAGTCGATGAACTGCGTGATGAGCTCCAGATCGTCACGCTCGCCGAGCGATTTCACAATCGAGACGATCGTTGCGGGGTCGAAGCCGCGCGTGCGCGAATCGAACCCGATCGCCAGCGGCGTGCGATCCTCGCCCGCCAGAACCTCCCGCACGAGCGGACGCAGCAGGCGGATCGGGAAATTGTCGATCGCTTCCCAGCCCAGATCTTCGAGCACGCGCAGGCTGGTGGTCTTGCCCGCGCCGGACATGCCGGTGACCAGCATGATTTTCTGCCGTTCGCTCATCGCCTCTCTTTCCTTCGCGTCGTCGGCCCGAGAGCCGCGAGACGATCATCCTCACCACGTGCCGTTCCGGCCATTGTTCTCACCCGCCAGCTGACGTGTCGAGCGGCATTGCGGGCAGGGCGAGCACGAGGCATGCGCCGGGTTTCCCGTCGGGCCGATCCTGCGCGCTCAGCGTACCGGCATGCGCTTCGGCGATGGTGCGGGCGATCGCGAGGCCGAGGCCGCTGTGGTTGCCGAACCCCTCTTCCTCGGGACGATCCGAATGGAACCGTTCGAACACCTTGCGGCGTGCTTCGGGCGCGATGCCGGGGCCTTCGTCCATCACCATCAGCAGCAGGGCATCGTCTTCGTGCACCAGGCTGGCCCGGATGACGCCTCCCTCGGGTGAAAAGGAGGCCGCATTGTCAAGCAGGTTGTCGATCACCCTTTCCAGCCGCTCGGGCACACCCATCACCCACGCGGTGCGGTGCGGGTGCTCGAACACCAGCTCGCAGCCCGAATCGAGCCCGCGATTGCGCCGCCGTTCCAGGATATTGCTGACCAGCGCCACGAGGTCGACCGGTTCGAAAGTCTCGCGCGATAGCTCGGCGTCGATCCTGCTGGCGTCGGAAATCTCGGTCACCAGCCGGTCGATCCGGCGTACATCGTGGATCGCGATGTCGAGCAGCTGGGCGCGCAGCTTGGGGTCGTCGACATGGCCGAGCGATTCGGTCGCACTGCGCAGCGAGGCGAGGGGGTTCTTGATCTCGTGCGCCACATCGGCGGCGAAATGCTCCACGGCGTCGATCCGGTGGCGCAAGGCGTCGGTCATGTCAGCGACCGCGCGGGCGAGCATGCCGATCTCGTCGCGCCGGTCGGGCAGGCGCGGCACCTCCACCTCGCGGTCGCGCCCCAGGCGCACGCGCTGCGCCGCCTTGGACAAGGTCTGCAACGGCGAAACGATGGTCCGCGCGAGGAACAGCGACAGCAGGATCGAGGCGGCGAGGGTGAAGAACACCCCGGTGCCGAGCGAGGATCTGGCGCGGCGGACCGACTCGGTAATGTCGACCGCGTTGCGCGTCGTCAGCAGCGTCATCCCTTGCAGCCCCACCGGCGCTGCGGCGGTAATCACGGGCGTCCGGTCGGCTGCCTGACGCAGTTCGATCTGCGTGATCTTGAGCTCGCGCGCACGCTGCAACTCGGGCCACGCATCGGCGTCGTTCGATTCGGGTTCGACGTAGCGCGGCACCGGCTGCGCGCTGACAACGGTATCCACGATCTGGTCAAGAAAGCGCGCGAACCGCAGTTCGAAGGGGTCGTCGCTGGGATCGTCGAGGCTGAAGGTCGGCTCGCCCAGTTCGAAGCTGTCCGCCACCAGCTTGCCCTTCGGGTCGAACAGGCGCAGCCGCATGTCCTGCTCCTTGGCGATTTGCAGCAGCAGCGCATCCTGCCGCTGGCGGGTCGCTCCGGCGAGTGCCTCGGCGGTAATCTGCGCCTCGATCCGGGCGAGCTTGTAGCGTTCGTCGAGCAACTGCGCGCGGTAGGAATCGAGGTACACGATGCCGCCGCCCAGCAGCAGCAGCGGCAGGATGTTCACCGCGAGGATGCGGGCGGTGAGCGAGAGGCGCGAGAATACACCGACTCGCTCCAGCGGCAGCGCGATGCGTCGTACCGCGCTATGCTCAGCCATCGCTGAAGCTGTAGCCCGCACCATAGAGCGTCTCGATCGCGCCGAAGCTCGAATCGACCTGGCGGAACTTGCGGCGCATCCGCTTGATATGGCTGTCGACGGTCCGGTCGTCGACGAACACGTCGTCGGGGTAGGCCGCGTCCATCAGCTGGTTGCGGCTCTTGATCACGCCGGGGCGCAGCGCCAGCGCTTCCAGAAGCAGGAATTCGGTCACCGTCAGCGAGACGGGCTTCCCTTCCCAGGTGACCTGGTGCCGTGCCGGGTCCATCGTCAGCCGCCCGCGGCTGAAACTGGCGCGCGACTGGCTCTGTTCGGCATCCGCCTCATCGCCCGACGTTTCGCCATCGTCGAGCCCGCTGCGGCGCAGGATTGCACGGATGCGCGCGACCAGCAGGCGCAGGCTGAACGGCTTGGAGATATAATCGTCCGCACCCATTTCGAACCCGGCTTCCTCGTCGCGTTCGTCATCCTTGCTGGTGAGGAAGATGACGGGCAGCGGAGACTTTTCGCGCAGCCGGGCGAGCAGCTCCATCCCGTCCATGCGCGGCATCTTGATGTCGAACACCGCCAGATCGGGCGGATTCTCGGTTAGCGCCCGAAGAGCGGTTTCGCCATCGGAATAGACGCGCGTCTCGAACCCCTCGGCCTGCAGCGCGATGGATACGGTGGTCAGGATGTTGCGGTCGTCATCGACCAGCGCGATCACCCGCCGATCGTCGCGCCGCAGAGGGCTTACGGGTTCGCTGCTGTCGATGGTCGATTGCATGGTCTTCATGTTCGTAGCCGCTGCTCTTTGCGCTGGGTTAGCGCGTGCCGGTGTATCCCACAACGCACAGCACGGGCGTGTTGCACCATTAATCGCGATCGCACCTGTTTGACGGAATCATTGCACGCCATTATGCGCACTCGTGACCGACTCGTGCATTCGTATGCATCTAGCGCAGCAGTCGGTGTCGGCAACGTGATCGACTCCGCAAATACAGATCGAATTTCAGGAGAATGGCCCTCGTGCCCGCACCCTTGTTCCACAGCCTTGCCGATCAGGGCATCACGACCAATGCCACCATCCTGGCAAATCTCGATTCCGCGCAGCTGACTGCGCACGCGCTCGAGAATGGCGAAGGCCGCCGCGCAAAGCATGGCCCGCTGGTCGTCGAAACGGGCAAGCACACCGGGCGCAGCGCGAAGGACAAGTTCATCGTCCGGGACGGCGAGACCGAAGACACCGTGTGGTGGGACAACAACGCCTCGATGACGCCGGCGCATTTCGCCGCGCTGAAGGAAGATTTCCTCAAGGCGCTGGCCGACAAGGACACGCTCTACGTCGCCGACCTGTTCGGCGGTTCGCAGCCCGAACATCGCGTGAAGGTGCGCGTGATCAACGAGCTGGCGTGGCACAACCAGTTCATCCGCACGCTGCTCGTGCGCCCGACCGAGGCCGAGCTGGCCGATTTCGTGCCCGAATACACGATCATCGACCTGCCCACCTTCAAGGCCGATCCCGAGCGTCACGGTTGTCGCAGCGAGACCGTGATCGCGGTCAACCTGTCGGAAAAGCTGATCCTGATCGGCGGCACGAAGTATGCGGGCGAGATGAAGAAGAGCGTGTTCGGCGTGCTCAACTATCTGCTGCCGCCCAAGGGCGTGATGCCGATGCATTGCAGCGCCAATATCGGGCCGGACGGCAAGAGCGCGGTGTTCTTCGGCCTTTCGGGCACCGGCAAGACCACGCTTTCCGCCGACGCCAGCCGCACGCTGATCGGCGATGACGAGCATGGCTGGTCGGACACGGCGGTCTTCAACTTCGAAGGTGGCTGCTACGCCAAGATGATCCGCCTCAACCCCGAGGCCGAGCCCGAAATCTTCGCCACCACGCGCATGGAAGACACCGTGCTCGAAAACGTGGTGATGGACGAAGAGGGCGAGATCGACCTCGACGACAACACGCTGGCCGAGAATACACGCGGCGCCTACCCGCTCAGCTCGATCCCGAACACGAGCGAAGAGAACATGGGCCCGCCGCCCAGCACGGTCATCATGCTGACCGCCGATGCCTTTGGCGTGCTGCCTCCGATCGCGCGGCTGACGCCCGATCAGGCGATGTATCACTTCCTCTCGGGCTACACCGCCAAGGTGGCGGGCACCGAAATCGGCGTGACCGAGCCCGAAGCGACCTTCAGCACCTGTTTCGGTGCGCCCTTCATGCCGCGCCATCCCTCTGTCTACGGCAACCTGCTCAAGAAGCGGATTGCAGAGGGCGGGGTGCAGTGCTGGCTGGTCAACACGGGCTGGACCGGCGGCAAGTACGGCACCGGCCATCGCATGCCGATCAAGGCGACCCGCGCGCTGCTCAACGCTGCGCTCGACGGATCGCTGAACGAGGCCGAATTCCGCACCGATGCCAATTTCGGTTTCGATGTTCCGGTGAGCGTGCCTGGCGTGGACAGCGGGATCCTCGATCCGCGCTCGACCTGGGCCGATGCCGAAGAATACGACCGTACCGCGCAAAAGCTGGTGCAGCTGTTCGTGAACAATTTCGAACCCTTCGCCGCGCATGTCGACGAGGGTGTTCGCCAGGCTGCGCCGCAGCCCGCCCGCCAGGTGGCGTAACGCCTGCCAATCAGTTTCCCGGTTGGAGAGGAGGGGCCCCGCACGGCGAAAGCCGGAGCGGGGCCCTGAAAATATCGGGCTCCCCTACTGCGGGTGGTCAGCCCTCATGTCGGGGGTGCCGCCCACGAGTCTTCTCCGCATTAGCCAAAGTTAGCTCTGGTTCGGTTTGCGCGGGGGGGCGTTTGCTCTTCCGTATCGGGCGAAAGGACTTGGCGTGGCTGGAGAGGCAATGACGTGGCGGAAAGGCGGCGTGCGATGACGCGTTTCGAACTTCGCTTCGCCGCCGACCCGACCCATCCGGAGGAGATTCAAGAGTTCGAGAGGAACGACGGTTCCTTCGTATTCTGGCTGGTCGAGACCAAGGACGGCCGGGCGATCGATATCACCGCCGATGCCAAGCCGCTGTGCCGCGTGAAACGATCCTGCGCGCATCAGGACTTCTGGATCATCAGCAAGCCGTAACGCGCGTCGCAGCCGCAAATTTGCCATGTGTCGCCGCTAGGGCTCCGCTCCGAGATCCAAAGCAAGGGAGCCGATCATGAGCCTGTTCGATTCGATCCTGAAAAGCACCGGCGGCGCGCCCGACGATGTGGTGAACCTGGCCAGCAAGCTGGGGATCGACCCCGCGATGGCGGAAAAGGCGATTGCCGCTCTTGGGCAGGCGCATTCCAGGGAAGGCGATACGGTCGAACTGGCGTCGGCGAAGACTGGCATCGATACCGGCATCCTCAGCCAGATCGTGCAGCAGATCGGTGGCGAAGGCTCGCTCGGCGAATATGCCCGCCAGCTTCAGGAGCACCCGCAGGCGGCCAGCATCCTCAAGATGCTCGACGCGGATGGCGACGGCGACGTGGTCGACGACATCACCGGAATGGCGAGCAAGTTCTTCGGCAAGAAATAGCGCCGCCGCGCGCCGATCGGCTCAGTCGCCGTCGCCGGTCGGCTCGTCCGCCTCGCCCAGATCGGCGGTGAGCAAGCTGCTCGACCCGTGCCAGGGCGTGCCTTCCTCGACATTTTCGAGCGCAGCGCGGATGCGCGCGGCCGCCTGCGCAATCTTGTGATTGTGCGGATTGGCCGCCACCGGTGCCAGCTTCTTCCGGGCCGCCGCGATATAGCCTTCTCCCGCAAGCATCATGCCCGCGTTCATCGCCAGATTGTGATCGAACGGAGCAAGGTCGGAAGCGCGCTCCAGGGCTCGCCGGGCATTCTCCGGCGGTTCCGCACCGCGTTCGACGAAGCTGCGATAATAGTAATAGAGCGGCAGGGGATGATCGTTCTCGATCTTGTTGAGCGCGCTGAACGGCCGCATCGCAGCATCATAGGCCGCCTCGATATCCTCCGCATCGGCTGCCTTGCGAAACAGCGCGTAGCCCTTTTGCACATAGGCATTGCGCCGGTCGGGATCGATCGCGATGGCCCGGTCGGCAGCCTCGATCGCTGCGTCGTCGTTGTCGGCGTCGTATTCGGCCTCAGCCAGCGCGGTCAGCACGCCGGGATCGTTGGGATACTGGGCCGCGACGGCACGTACCTTGACCACCAGTGCCGCTGCTTCCTCGTCGTTCACCCCGCGCTGCGACTGCATGCGCAGCGGCAACACGGCGGCCTCGCCGGGCGGAAGGCGGCGGAGCGAGATCGGACCGGTCTGGATCTGCTCGGCCGGCAGCGGCAGATATCTGATCTTCCGCTCGTTCTCGTAATCGTCGAGCTCCGAGTCGAGCTGATCGAGGTCGCCGAACACGGCCCTTGCCGCCTCGATGGAGGATTTGCCGTTCACCACCTGCTGCATATAGGCGGTGATCTGGCCGCGGCGGTTCCCGGACAGATTGAGGTAGTGATACAGCAGCCAGCTACGGGCGTAGAAGGAGTCGTAGTGGTTGCTCTTGCGCGCCTCGTACAGCTCGGGATCGAACAGCTCTTCGGCGCTCACCCGGTCGGCGTAGGCGAGTTCGGTGCTCCGGTGATATGCGGGCCTGCCGACCGAGACGCCGCCATCCTTTTCGAACTTGGCCGATGCGAAGAACTCCGCAGCGCCCTCGTTCATCCAGCTGGGCACGGCGTAGGGGGTCGTCGTTATCAGGAAGTGGTGCGCATATTCGTGCAGCAGGACGATCATCGACAGGTTGATTTCGCGCCCGCCGGTTGAAATCTTCTGCACGAAGGCGCGCGATCCGCCCGCGCGGGGGACGTAGAAACCCTGGATCCAGCGACTTTCGGTTCCTGCCAGCTCGCGGATGGCCTTCTGTCCGCCCGCGACGAAGATGACGACCCGGTTGGAAGGGCTGGGCGTGCCCGATTCACGCCCGCTGGCCACTTCCATTGCCGAATGGTAGCGTTCGAGATCCTCCGCGAAATCCCGTACATCCTTCTCGCTGTCGTCCGCATAGATCACGAAATGATCGGTCGACGCTTCCCACCATTCAGCGTGAGCGGGTGCGCCCAGCGCAAAGGCGATGGCGGCGACGAACAGCATCGTCAGGCGTGACATGGAAACGGCCCCCGTGATTCCCCAATTATTGCCAACTCTTATGGCGAGAAGCCTGCGAGATGGCCAGCCCCCGCACAGCGTCGCCAGCCATCTCGAACGCGGCGCGCAGGCCTATCTGCCGATTACTCGCGCTACTTACGCAGATCGGCGCGCGCTTCGGCGATATCGTCGGTGTGCTCCGCCTTCGAACAAAAGCGATCGACGTCGCCCTTGTTCGCCTCGAGCATTTTCGCACAACGGGTGACTGCGATCTGCAAGGGGATCATGGTGAGCGGCTCGGACTGCGTGTTCCCGGCACCTATCAGCGCACGCAGCAAATCGAGCGATTCGAGCAGATTCCGGCGGCTCTTTGCTTCCCGTACCTTCATGTAATCGGCTTCCGATCGATCGGGAACCTCGACATCGAGCGGACTTGTCGGAATGCTCTCCAGCGCCGCAGTGGCACGGTCGAACTCGCTCAATTCGCGCCATGCGTTCGCGACGCGGAACCGCAAGTAAAGCGAGTCCAGATCGTCCGCATCGACGGCGATGGCTTGCGCGCGTTCGGCAAATTCGCGCTGATAGCGCGCCTTGCGCTCGGGCTGATGATCCACCTGCCATGCTGCACGCAAGAGCAGCCACGGCGGTGAGGATGCGCTGCCGGAGAGACGGTCATCGAGCCATTGAGCCCGGTAATAATCGGTTTCGGGCCGGAGAGCCTGATACTCATCGGATAGGACAACTTCCGTCAAAGCCGGAATCTCGCTGTCATCGAATTCCCGGTACATAATCAGCCCGTTGTCGGGGCATTCCGGAATGGCGATGGGGAAGGTCCAGCTGCCATAGGGTTTCCCATCGGGTCGCGACCCGAATGTCGAATAGCTGGACGTGCCGGTATGGGTGAATTCTCCCCCGCCGACCGGGCAGGTCATCTCCATATTGTGCGGCATGCCTGCGAGTGCAGGAGTGGCGATGGTTGCGCCGGTGATCGCGACGGTGATGGCGATGGCGAGACTGGTTGCTTTGTGCAGAATCATCCGGCTCCATTGATGTAGCGCGACACAGTTTTTTCCACGACGTCGAGCGGGGAATTGCCGCCCAGGATCACGGCCGTGTTGAAGCCCTTGAAGTCATAGGCGTTGCCCATTTCGCGCTTGGCCCGCTCGCGCTGGCGGACGATCTGCGAATGGCCGATCTTGTAGCCGCACGCCTGGCCCGGCCAGCTGCAATAGCGGTCGACCTCGCTCGCGACTTCCTCCGCCTTGGAGCCATTGCGCTCGACGAAGAACTGGCGGCCCTGCTCGCGCGTCCAGCGCTTGTGGTGCAGTCCGGTGTCGACCACCAGGCGGCAGGCGCGAAAGGCGAGGCTTTGCAGGTAGCCGAGGCGACCGACCTGGAAATCGTCGTAGGCCCCCAGCTCGTTCGCGAGCTGCTCGGCATAGAGCGCCCAGCCTTCGGAGAAGGCGTTGAAGGCGAGGATGCTGCGGATCAGCGGCAGGCGGTTGGAGAACTCGCCCTCCCATGCGTGGCCCGGAATGCTCTCGTGATAGGTCAGGTCGGCGAGGTCGTATTTGCGGTGCAGATCGGTGGTGCGCAGGTTGATCCACATACGCGCGGGGATCGACCCGTCCTTGCTGCCCGCACCGCCATAGGCACCCGGTGCGCCAGGTTCTTCGGCGAGCGGCAGGCGGCGGACTTCGACATTGGGATCGACCAGCTGGTTGAACGCACGCGGCATCTGCGCGGTGATCCAGTCGATGCGGCCCTTGATGAAGGCCATGATCTCGGCGCGTCCGGGATCGCCCTCGGCAAACTTGTAGCGCGGATCGGTGCTGAGCGCCTGCATCCGCTCACCCACCGAGCCCGAGTCGTACCCGATATCTCGCAGGATCGGGTCCATGCGCGAATGAAGTTCTTCCAGCTCCTGCAAGCCCTGCTCGTGAATTTCGTCGGGCGAGAGCGTGGTGGTGGTGCTGGCCTTCAGCGCCCAGCGATACCATTCGTCCCCACCCGGCTGCGCCCACATGCCCGCGTTGGACGTGGCGCGCGCGCGTTCCGTCTTCAGCTCTGCCAGCTGGCGCTGGAGCGCGGGGACGATCTTTTGCTCCGCGATACGTCTGGCCGTTGTCATCGCGGAGGCTCGAACGGCTTCGGGCGCTTTTTCGAGCGGGTTTACATAGTCCGAAGGAGCCGATTCGATGCTCGCCTCCATCGCAGTGATCGCCTTGTCGAGCAGGAAATCGGGCGGAATGACGCCAAGCGAGCGCGCCTTCTCCAACCGTTCCAGTTCTCCATCGAGCGCGGTGTCGACGCTGCCGAGCCGGTCGAGATAATAGCCGGTGTCGGCCTCGTCCGCGAGCGGCTGCGAGGAATCGAGGAAGCGCGGCATGTCGAGGTACGTGCCGACGTTCTGGATGACGACGTAGGGCGCGTTGCGCCAGCTGCCGACCGCGACATCGCCATAGGGCAGGTCGAACCCTTCGGCGGCGGTGCTGAAGGCGCTGCGCACGACTTCGAAGCTCGTCGCCTGATCGTTGGTCAGCCCGCTTTCGTCGAGCCCGGTCATCTGATCGACCACCCAGCGCAGCGTGGCTGCGTATTCGCGCTGGCCGGAGATCGACTGATCTTCCAGCTTGCCGCGCATATAGGCGAACTCGCCGGTATCCACCCCAAGCGCAGTCGCCCGATCGGGCTCATGCTCAAGAAGGCGATAGGCAACATTGTCGAGCCACTCGTCGGGCGCGATGGTCATCTGGCGAAGGCGAGGGATGCCGCCATTGGCAGCGCAGCCGCCAAGCGTGAGGGCGGTGGAGGCGGTAAGCCCGGCGAGGGCCTGGCGGCGAGTGAGGGTGAAGTTCTTCATGGTTGCGGAGGATGGGACCGTGCCGCTTTCGCGTCAATCGCTGTGCCGCTAGGGAAGGGCGATGCTCAACGTTGTTCTCTCGCTGCTCGTTCTTGCCGCCTTTGCGTTGATCGGTGGCGCTATCATCCTGTTCCGGCGCGGGTTCCGCAAGCAGGCGGGGCTGATGGTGGTCGCCGCGCTGGTCGCCATACTGAATGTCGGTATCTGGACCATTCCCGATTCCGGGGGCCGCGCGCCGGTCGATGGCATCGCGACCCCCGAGGATAATCCACTCGACAACTAGGCTCCGATCACTCGGGGATCTGCCAGAGGACCGTCGCCGAATAGGTGCCCGCAACCGCGCGGCCCTGGCTATTCTTGGCCGGGTTGAAGCGCGCACGCTTGCTCACCAGCTGGCAGGTCGCCTGGTCGATCGCGGAATATCCGCTCGACCGCGTGACCGAGCAGTTTTCGACCTTGCCGCTCGCCCCCACCGAGACACGGAAGCCGACCGTCCCCGCATAGCCCCGCGAAATCCAGCTCGACCGATAATCGTTCTGCGTCACCCAGCCGCTCTGGCTGTTCGAGGGACTCGCGGCGACGGGATCGAAGGTCGGGGTGGGCACCGGCGGCGGCGGCGGAAGGGAGACCGTCGGCCGGGGCGTCGGGAAGGTCTTTGGCATTGGCGGCGACGGAGGCACGATGATGTCGGTCGTGTCGAGTACAGGTGCGTCCGTGGCGAGGACGATCGGTGAATCGGGTGCCACGACGGGCCGTGAGGACTGGTTCTTTTCCGGAATCGTCTCGGGGTCTTCGGGCGGCGGTGGCGGTGGCGGCGGATCGAGATCGATCTGTCCGCCGACCAGCGGCGGGTTGACGATTTTCTCGAACTCGCCCGAGGCAAGGCCGTAAATCAGGATCGCGCCGATCCCGGCGTGGATCGCGGCGACGCCCGCGATCGCGGTGATCCGGCTCTGCGGTGTCTTTGCGGTGGCATAGGCCATGTGCATCTCTCCTGTTTTTGCGGGCGACTTCGGTCGCCTCACGGGAGATGATACACTATTACTATGAACGGACGCTAGATGGTATAACGTTTCAATTCAGGATCGAATTTGGACATGGGGGCGCACTGCGCGAAACGCGCGGAAAACTGCAAGTAACTGAAGATGGGAGGCTAAGCCTCCGTCGCGATCAGCGGATCGGGCAGGAGGGATCGAGCCGGAAATCGAGGTAATTGTCGACCGCGGCCATCATCTCGTCGTGCTCCTTCTCGAAGAAGTGGTTCGCACGCGGGATTTCCTCGTGATGGATCGTGATGTGCTTCTGCGTCCGAAGCTTCTCGACCAGCTTGCCGACCGCAGGCGGCGGAACCACCGTGTCCTGCGCACCATGGACGAAGATGCCGCTCGCCGGGCAGGGCGCGAGGAAGCTGAAATCGTACATGCTCGCCGGAGCACCGACCGAGATGAAGCCGCGGATTTCCGGGCGGCGCATCAGCAGCTGCATCCCGATCAGCGCGCCGAAGGACACGCCGGCAACCCAGGTCACCTGCGCTTCTTCGTGGATCGACTGGATCCAGTCGAGCGCCGATGCCGCGTCGGAAAGCTCGCCGATGCCGTTGTCGAAGCTGCCCTGGCTGCGGCCCACGCCGCGGAAATTGAACCGCAGCGTCGCGAACCCGCGTTCGACGAAGGTCTTGTACAGGCTCTGCGTGATCCGCTCGTTCATCGTGCCGCCGCCCTGCGGGTGCGGGTGGAGAATCAGCGCGACCGGCGCGCGCGGGCGGGGCGGGGGAGAGAAACGGCCTTCGAGGCGGCCTTCGGGGCCGGGGAAAATGACGGTGGGCATGGGTGCGTTAGTCCGGAATAGCTGGGCTGGCACACGCTGTTGCCTCGTGGGCGGTGGCGCGCGCTGGGTGCGCGGCTATATAGGCTTTATGCCGCGTTTCGCAATTCTTTCGAGCAGTCCTTGAGCAAGTCCCGCATCTATCTCGATCACGCCGCCACATCGCCGCTGCGCCCCGAGGCGCGCGAGGCGATGGAGGAAGGCTTCGCGATCTGGGCCAACCCGTCCTCTCCCCATGCCGAAGGGCGCAACGCCAAGCAGGCGCTGGAGGATGCGAGGGCTCGCGTAAAGGCGGCGCTGGCGTGGGATGGCGAGGTGATTTTTACGAGCGGGGCAAGCGAGGCGCTGTGGATCGCGCTCAACCGCGCGAAGGTGGACCGGAGGATCGTCAGCGCGGTGGAGCATGATGCGGTGTTTCGCGCTGCGCCCGATGCAGAGGTCATTCCCATAGCCGACATGAAGGCTGAGCCGGAGCGCGAAGCCCTCGACACGGCATTGGCGAAGCCGGGCAAGGCCCTGGTCGCGATCCAGTCGGTCAATTCAGAGACTGGCACCGAACTGATCATGCCGGGGAGCGATCACACCCGGGAGATCGTTGAACGGGTTTGCGCAGCCGGAGGGCTGTTCCTTTCGGATTGCTCGCAAAGCGCGGGTAAGCGCCGGATACCTGATGTCGATATGGCGGTGGTTTCCGCCCATAAACTGGGCGGTCCGGTCGGGATCGGCGCGCTTCTCGTGCGCGACTATGCAATGCTTGAGCCTATGGGTGGGCACGAGCGCGGCTATCGGCAGGGGACCGAGAATATGCCTGCCGCGTTGGGCTTCGCGGCGGCTCTGGAAGCCGGGGGCCAGGGCACTTGGGCAACCGATGCCGGGCAGCGTGTCGAACTGAGAGATCGCCTCCGCGATGTTGGTGAACCGCTGATCTTCGGGCCCCAGCGATCCTACATCTGCGCCGTTGCCCACCCCACGATGAGCGCCCAGGCGCAGCTCATTCGCCTCGACACGATGGGTTTCGCCGTCTCGGCGGGCAGCGCGTGTTCTTCGGGGACGCTCAAGAAAAGCCGCGTGCTCGATGCGTTCGGCGTGCCCGACGATGTCGCCGCGCGCACGATCCGTGTCAGCATGGGGTGGAACACGACGCCCGACGAACTCGACGCATTCGCGAAGGCGTGGCGCTCGCTCGGGTAGCTCGCACGCCCCCGGACTTTATCTTTGGCCAGCGAGATGCCAAGCGCGCGCCAGTCACACTGCTGAAGGAACTTTGCGATGAAGCTCGGCCGTCTCAACCATATCGGCGTGGCGACGCCTTCGATCGAGGAGTCGATCGCCTATTATCGCGACACGATGGGTGCGGTGCAGATCAACGAGCCGTTCGACCTGCCCGAACAGGGTGTAAAGGTGTGCTTCGTCGATACTCCCGACAGCGCGGGCGAGGTCGGCAAGGGCACGCAGATCGAGCTGATCGAGCCGTTCGACGAAGGCTCGCCGATCAACGGCTTCCTCGCCAAGAACCCCGCCGGGGGGCAGCATCACGTGTGCTACGAGGTCGAGGATATCGAGGAGGCGCGCGAGTGGTTCGAGGGGAAGGGCAAGCGCATCCTCGGCCCCACGCGCATTGGCGCGCATGGCACGCCGATCTTCTTCCTCCACCCCAAGGACATGATGGGCCAGCTGACTGAGATCATGGAGACGCCCAAGGACGGCGCGCACTGGTCGAACTGAGGATCAAGCGGGCGCGTCACCTTCGACCTTCCTCGTCACCCCCGCGAAGACGTGGGTCCAGCTGACCCCGCAGACCATAACAGCCCTCACCTCGATCCCCGCCTTCGCGGGGATGACGAAAGAGGGGGGATAAGGAGAGGAAATCCCGATGCTGTTCTACGATAGCCCCAACCCTGCGCCCAACCCGCGCCGCGTGCGCATCTTCGCCGTCGAGAAGGGGATCGAGCTGCCTAGCACGCAGGTCTCGATCCCGCAGCGCGAGCAGAAGGCGCCCGAATACCTCGCCAAGAACCCGCGCGGGCAGACGCCGATCCTCGAGCTCGACGATGGCACGGTGATTGCGGAGAGCGTCGCGATCATGCGCTATCTCGAGGCGCTGCATCCCGAACCGCCGCTGTTCGGCAGCGATCCGGTGTCGATCGCCATGGTCGAGATGTGGTGCCGCCGGGTGGAAATGATCCTGATGCCGCCGGTCGCTGCCGTGTGGGTGCACACGCATCCCTTCACCGCTGCGCTGCCCGGTCGCAACGAGGCGTGGGGCGAGGCGAACCGGCCGCGCGTCGCCGATGCGCTGCGGTTCTTCGACCAGTCGCTGGCAGAGCGCGAATATCTCGCCGGGGAGCACTTCACCGCGGCCGACATTCTGCTGCTGACCACGGTCGATTTTGCGCGCTTCATCGGGCTGGAGACCCTCGACGGCCTCCATGACCTGTCGTCATGGCACCGGCGCGTTTCGGAGCGTGACAGCGCCTCCGCCTGATTGGCAAGACCGGAGCCGCTCGCTAGGGGAGGGGCCATGACCGACAAGACCCCCGATTACGACGAGTGGAAATCCAAGGCCGACAAGGAAGTCAAAGGCCGCGACCTGACCTGGCACACGCTGGAGGGCTTCGATGTGAAGCCGCTCTACACTGCCGAGGATACCAAGGGCATCGACCCTGGTCTGCCGGGCTTCGAGCCGTTCACGCGCGGGCCCTATGCGAGCATGTACACCGGACGCCCGTGGACGATCCGCCAGTATGCGGGCTTCTCGACCGCCGAGGAATCCAACGCCTTTTACCGCCGCAACCTTGCCGCCGGGCAGAAGGGGCTGAGCGTCGCCTTCGACCTCGCCACGCATCGCGGCTACGATTCGGATCACCCGCGCGTGGTCGGCGATGTCGGCAAGGCGGGCGTCGCGATCGACACCGTGGCGGACATGCAGATCCTGTTCGACCAGATCCCGCTCGACACGATGAGCGTGTCGATGACGATGAACGGCGCGGTGATCCCCGTGCTGGCGTTCTACATCGTCGCGGCGGAGCGCTCGGGCGTGTCGCAGGACAAGCTTTCCGGGACCATCCAGAACGACATCCTCAAGGAGTTCATGGTCCGCAACACGTATATCTATCCGCCCGAGCCGAGCATGCGGATCGTGAGCGACATCATCGCCTACACCTCCGACCACATGCCTCGCTTCAACAGCATTTCCATCAGCGGCTATCACATGCACGAAGCGGGCGCGACGGCGGTGCAGGAGCTCGCCTTCACCATCGCCGACGGCAAGGAATATGCCCAGCGCGCGATGGACACCGGGCTCGATATCGACGCCTTCGCCCCGCGCCTTTCGTTCTTCTGGGGCATCGGGATGAACTTCTTCATGGAAGTCGCCAAGATGCGCGCGGCGCGCCATCTGTGGCACGACGTGATGGAAGGGCTGGGTGCGAAAGACCCCAAGTCCAAGATGCTGCGCACGCACTGCCAGACCAGCGGCGTCTCGCTGCAGGAGCAGGATCCCTACAACAACGTCATCCGCACCACGATCGAGGCGATGGCGGCTGTGCTGGGCGGCACGCAGTCGCTCCACACCAACGCGCTCGACGAAGCGATCGCGCTGCCGACCGACTTCTCCGCCCGCATCGCGCGCAACACGCAGCTGGTGCTGGAGGAAGAGACCGGCATCACCAATGTCGCCGATCCGCTGGGCGGTTCGTATTATGTCGAGGCGCTGACCGCCAAGCTCTACGAGGAAGCGAAGAAGATCATCGACGAGGTCGACGCGGCAGGCGGGATGACCAAGTTCGTCGCCACGGGCGAGCCCAAGCGGCGGATCGAGCAGGCGGCTGCCGAGAAGCAGACCAATGTCGATCGCGGCGAGACCGTGATCGTCGGCGTCAACAAGTACCGCCGCGACAAGGAAGACGAGATCGAGACGCTCGATATCGACAACCACAAGGTCCGCCAGTCGCAGATAGCGCGGCTCGAGAAGGTGCGTTCGGAGCGCGACGAAATGGCGTGCCAGGCCGCGCTCGATGCGCTGGCGCGCGGTGCGGCGCAGAAGGAGGGTAACCTCCTTGCACTTGCGGTCGAGGCCGCGCGGCACGACGCGACGCTGGGCGAGATTTCCAGCGCGATGGAAGACGTCTTCGGTCGCTACGACACCAAGCCGACCCCGGTGAAGGGCGTCTATTCCAAGGCCTATGCTGCGGATAGCCGCTACCAGCAGGTCGTGCAGGGTGTCGACGCGGTCGAGCAGCGGCTGGGCCGCAAGCCCAAGGTCATGGTCGCCAAGATGGGCCAGGACGGGCACGATCGCGGCGCCAACGTGATCGCGAGTGCCTTCGCCGACATGGGCTTCGACGTCGTCTCCGGCCCGCTGTTCCAGACCCCTCAGGAAACGCTCGAAATGGCGCTGGCCGAGGGTGTCGATGCAATCGGCGCGTCTTCGCTGGCTGCAGGTCACAAGACGCTGATCCCCGAGCTGATCCGCCTGCTCAAGGACGCAGGCCGCGCCGATATCAAGGTGACCGCTGGCGGCGTGATCCCGCAGAGCGACTACCAGTTCCTGCGCGATGCAGGCGTGCAGGGCATCTACGGCCCCGGCTCCAACGTGGTCGAATGCGCGGCGGACATGCTCCGCCTGCTCGGCCACAACATGCCCCCGCCCGACGACGAGCTGGACGAGGCGGCGGAGTGAGTTTCCGCTCACCCGTCACCCCGGACTTGATCTGGAGTCCCGCTTCTTGTCCAATTGGAAAAAGGAAGAGGGCCCCCCGCCTTCGCGGGGGTGACGAATGAGGGGAGGCGAAGTGAAACGTTCTGTTACGATCGCGGCATTGATGATTGCCTTGCCGGCTTGTTCGAACACCGCGTCCGCCAACGAACCTGACCAGAGCACCGTCCCCTGCGAGGAAACCACTTCCAATCTCACCTTCACCGAGTGCTGGCAGCGGCATGCACAAGACACGAACGATGAGGTGCAGGAAGCCTTCGCGACCGTTCTGAACATGGCACGTTTGTCCGACGAGAGTGAGGACCAGCGACGCGCCTGGCTCGTCCCCGCGCTCGAAGCCTCCCAACGTGACTGGCTTCAATATTCTACCAAGCAGTGCGAATTCGAAGGAAAGATCGCGCGAGGGGGAACCGGGACCCGCTCACTCGTCGCCCAATGCCAGACGCGGCTCAACAAGCAGCGCATCGCCGAGCTGAAAGCGCGGACCGATGCTATCGAGCAATTGCTGTGACCGGAATACTGCAATTCGCATCCGAACAGGCTGAATTCCTTTAGCGGCGTAGCACGCCACCAACCCACACCGACCAAACGGAAGCCCCCGATGACCGATCTCCACCCCGAAACGCTCGCCGTCCACGCCGGGTGCGAGCCCGATCCGACCACCAATGCACGCATCACCCCGATCTACCAGACGGCGAGCTACGTGTTCGACAGCCCCGATCACGCGGCCAACCTGTTTTCGCTCTCCGAATTCGGGAACATCTATTCGCGCATCATGAACCCGACCAACGACGCGCTCGAAAAGAAGATCGCGGCGATGGAAGGCGGCGTCGGCGCACTGGGCGTGGCGTCGGGCCATGCCGCGCAGCTGATCGCGTTCCACACGCTGATGGAGCCGGGGTGCAACATCGTCGCGGCGAGGAAGCTGTATGGCGGATCGCTCAACCAGATGGGCGAGGCGTTCCTCAAGTTCGGCTGGGAGACGCGCTTCGTCGACGCCGACGACCCCGAGAACATCCGCGCCGCGATGGACGACAAGACGCGCTGCGTCTTCATCGAGAGCCTCGCCAATCCGGGCGGCGTGGTCAGCGATATTTCCGCGATTGCCGATGTGGCGCATGCAGGCGGCGTGCCGCTGATCGTCGACAACACCATGGCGACGCCTGCGCTGTGCAAGCCGTTCGACCATGGTGCGGACATCGTTACGCATTCGACCACCAAGTTCCTCAATGGGCACGGCAATGCGGTCGGCGGCGTGATCGTCGACAGCGGCAAGTTCGACTGGAAGGCGCAAGGCGACAAGTTCGCCTCGCTCACCCGGCCCAACGGGTCTTACCACGGCGCGGTGCTGGTCGATGCGCTGGAGCCGGTCGGCCCGATCGCCTTCATCATCGCTTGCCGCGTGCTGGGCCTGCGCGATCTCGGCCCGGCGCTCGCGCCGATGAACGCCTTCCTCGCGCTGACGGGGATGGAAACGCTGCACCTGCGGATGGATCGCCATTGCAGCAATGCCATCGCGCTCGCGAAATGGTTGCAGGATCATCCCAAGGTTGCCTGGGTCAGCTATGCCGGGCTGCGGGACAATCCCTATCATGAACTGGCGCACAAGTACCTCGGGGGGCGCGGCGGGGCGGTGTTCACCTTCGGGTTGAAGGGCGGCTACGAGGCGGGCCGGGCGCTGGTCTCCAACGTCAAGCTGTTCAGCCACCTCGCGAATATCGGCGACACCCGCTCGCTGATCATCCACCCGGCTTCGACCACGCACAGCCAGCTCGGCGAGACCGAGCTGATCGCGGCGGGCGCGGGGCCGGACGTGGTCCGCGTGTCGGTCGGCATCGAGAATATCGAGGATATCAAGGCCGACCTCGACCAGGCGCTGGCCGAGGTTGGGTGAGGGCGGCATGTCAGCCGACTGCATCCACTGCGGCCACCCCAGAAGCACGCACCACGCCGGGGCCGATGGCGACCTCGCCTGCGCGGTGAAGGGCTGCGGCTGCATCGGCTATGTGGCGAAGGGCGAGGTGGGGAAGTGATGATCTCTCCCCCCGTCATTGCGAGCGATCGACAGGTCGCGCGGCAATCCATGGCCCGGAATCTGGATTGGTTGGCCGTTGGCCGCCTTCGGCCCGCTCCGCTCGCAATGACGACAAGGGCGGCGGAGTGATTTTTACCGCACCCGTCACCCCGGACTTGATCCGGGGTCCCGCTTCTTCTTTGGTGCCGTCCGGAAGGAAGCGGGACCGCCGCCTTCGCGGGGGTGACGAAGTGAGTTCATCCCATATCCGAGGTATTGAGTTGCTCCACATCCGCACCCAGTCGACATACGAGGCAACGAAGTGAGCGCCCCCCAAAGCGGCGCGACCTTCCTGCCGATCGCCGCGATGATGTTTGCGGCGGGGCTGGGCATTCCCGTCTTCGCCTCGCTCAATGCCGGGCTGAACCAGCAGCTCGGCAGCCCCATAGCCGCGACCGCCGTAACCTTCGGCATCGGTCTGGTTATCTCGACGACCGCGCTCGCCTTCGTCGGTTTCCCGAGCGCGTCGGACTTCACCCTCGACAAGCCGTGGTTCTACGGCGCCTCGGTCTTCATGCTGTTTTATGCGACCGCGATTGCTTTCTCCGCGCCCAGGATCGGGCTCGGCAACGCGATCTTCTTCGTCCTCACCGGCCAGCTCATCGCGGCTGCCACCATCGACCATTTCGGCCTGCTCGGCGTGATCCAGACCTCGCTGACACCCAAGCGCATCCTAGGCATCGCCGTAATGGCCGTGGGCCTCTATCTCGCCAGGAAACCCGTATGACCGACATGCGCGCCAACTGGACCGGTGAGGCGGGAGGAGTGACCAACGCCTCATCCGTCACCCCGGACTTGATCCGGGGGAAGCAACCCAGGGCGGCTCGCGCTAGCACTGGATTGCTGCGACGACTGCGTCGCCTCGCAATGACGATGGAGGCAGTGTAGTGAGTTTCAAAGACGCTAGCCGCTTCACGTCCTTGCAGAAACTTGGTTGCGCGGCCTACGCGATCGTCGGGATTCTGGTTTCGCTCGTTTTCATGGGCAGCGCAGCCCTCGGGGATTGTCCTTCCGAAAATGACTGTATCAGCGAGACGACACGTGCGCTTATGTTTTATGGAGCTCCGCTTCTGACATTGCTCGGCGGTGTGCTTCTCGCTCGTTTTTTCATGAGAGACAAAGATTGACTCAAATCCGCACCGACTGGACCCGCGAGGAAATCGCGGACCTCTTCGACCTACCCTTCACCGAGCTGCTGTTCCGCGCAGCCAGCGTTCATCGCGAGAACCATCCGCCCGAACAGGTCCAGCTGTGCACGCTGCTCTCCATCAAGACCGGCGGGTGCCCTGAGGATTGCGGCTATTGCTCGCAGTCGGTGAAGGCCGATAGCGGCGTCGAGGCGACCAAGCTGATGGATGTGCGCGCCGTGCTGCAAACCGCGGCGCAGGCCAAGGATGCGGGCAGCCAGCGGTTCTGCATGGGCGCCGCGTGGCGCAACCCTAAGGACCGCGACATGCCCGCGATCGTCGAGATCGTGAAGGGCGTGCGCGCCATGGGTCTGGAGACCTGCATGACGCTTGGCATGCTGACGCCGAAACAGGCGGATATGCTGAAAGAGGCGGGGCTCGACTACTACAACCACAATGTCGACACCGGACCGGAATATTACGAGCGCGTGATCTCGACCCGCAACTATCAGGACCGGCTCGATACGCTGCAGAACGTGCGCGATGCGGGGATCAACGTGTGTAGCGGCGGGATCGTGGGCATGGGCGAGACGCGCGAGGATCGCGTCGGCTTCGTCCACACGCTCGCCACGCTGGAACGGCATCCCGAGAGCGTGCCGGTCAACGCGCTGGTACCGGTCAAGGGCACGGTGCTGGGCGACATGCTGGCCGACACGCCGCTCGCCAAGATCGACGATATCGAATTCGTGCGCACCGTTGCGGTGGCGCGCATCTGCATGCCGATGAGCATGGTGCGGCTCTCCGCGGGCCGCGAGAGCATGTCCGAGGCGACGCAGGCGCTGTGCTTCCTCGCGGGTGCGAACTCGATCTTCACCGGTGACAAGCTGCTGACCGCGCCCAACGCGGGCGACGACAGCGATGGCGCGCTGTTCGCCAAGCTCGGGCTGACGCCGCTGATGCAGGAAGAGCCAGCACGCGCCTGCAAGGTGACGGAGCCTGCCGAATGAGAGCGCTACTCGCGATGCTGGCGCTGGTGCTCTCCAGCCCGGTCATGGCGCAGGAGCAAAGCGCGCGCCCGCTCACCATCGGAACCACGCAACTGGTCGACTACGCGGCGGGGGATGCGCGGCAAATCAACGTCTACGTGCCCGAAAACTATGAGGAGAGCACGGAAGAGTATCCGGTGCTCTACCTGATCGACGGCGGGCTCGACCAGGATTTCCTCCACGTCGCGGGGACCACTGCGCTCAATGCACTGTGGGGCCGTTCGCTGCCGGTGATCGTGGTCGGCATCCAGACCGATGATCGCCGTGCCGAGCTGATCGGCGACAAGGGCAATGCGCAGGAGCGCAAGCTCTTCCCCACCGCAGGCGATTCCGCGAAGTTTCGCGCCTTCATTCGCGACAAGGTAAAGCCGCTGGTCGAAGCGAACTATCGCACCAGCGGAGACGATGCGGTGATGGGCGAGTCGCTCGCCGGGCTGTTCATCGTCGAGACCTGGCTGGTCGAGCCCGACCTGTTCGACAAATACGCCGCGATCGACCCGAGCCTGTGGTGGCACGATATCGCGCTGGGCAAGTCGGCGGCGGACATGGTGAAGGACGGGCGCGAGCGCGGGCCGATCCTGCTCAGCTTTTCCAACGAAGGCCCGATGACCGAGAAGGGCACGCGGCTGCTCGCGCAAGCCGCCGGGGACAAGGGCTGCCTGCTGCCCCGCAGCGACCTGACCCACGCGACCGCCTATCATGTACTGACCCCTCAGGCGCTCCAGTTCCTATTCCCGACCGGTGCGGAATTTGATGCGGAATGGGGCTTCTCCGTGGACTGCGCAGGCTAGGGCGTGTCACTCGGCTTTACCGTCGACGAGCTGCTGCCCAAGGCACGCGGTGGCGGCGTGCTCAAGATGGGGCTCGCCAAGCTCGACGAAAGCGAGTGGCTCGAGCCCGATCCCGATCTTGCGGCGCGGAAGGCGGGTTTCGCGGCTTTCCCAGAGGGCATCCAGCTAACACCCGACGGCGAGGCGCCGGGCGCAGAGCTGGCCGCGATTCTGGGCGTCAACGGCGGATTGCCCGAAGCGGCGGCGGCGCATCATGAGGATATGTGTCTGCTGACCCGTCGCGAGGACGAGGAGCAATACCGCCTCGTCGGTGCGGCGGTCGCGTGGCCATCGGACTGGACGCCGGCCGACAAGATGGGCTTGCCGCTGCGCGCGCTGCATGCGCCAATCCAGGGGTATGAGGAACAGCTCGCCAGCGGGGTCGACCGCTTCATGGACAAGCTCCGGCCCGGCCCGATCTACGGCCGCTGCAACTGGTTCATCGCCGCCACCGGCGAACGCCGCTGGGTTGCCGAGCCGCCCGAACGGGCCTTTGCCCCTGTGACGCACGAGAACGCGGGCAGCACGCTGTTCGTCCGTTCCGAACGGCAGACACTGCGCCGCCTACCGAAAACGGGTGCGATCCTGTTCACTATCGGCATCTACGTGACGCCGCTCGGCCAGCTCTCGCCAGGCAATGTCCAGCGGCTCGCCGAAGCGATGCGGAGCCTGCTCGATGGCGAGGGAGAACGTAGGGGCGCAGGGGCTTACGCCCATGGTTTAATCGGCTATGCGGATGCCATCCAAGAGGAGAGCCGACCATGATCGTGACAGCTTTGGCACTGCTGGCCAGCGCGCAAGCCGCGCAGCCAGACGTGGATTGCGACAACGCAATGACGCAGACCGACATGAATATCTGTTCGTGGCAATCCTACCAGCGCGCCGATGCCGAGCTGAACGCTGCGTGGTCCCGTGCTTCGGAACGGGCGAAGGAAATGGATAGCAATGCGGCCCGCTACGATGGCGATGCCACCGCTCATTCGCGCCTCCTGGCTGCTCAGCGCGCCTGGCTCAAGTTTCGCGACGCGCATTGTCTCGCCGAAAATGGCGAGCGTGAAGGCGGCGGCACCATCTGGCCGCTGCTTCAAAACGGTTGCCTCGAAGCTTTGACCGAGGCACGCACCGCCCAACTGCGCCAATATGTCGAGATGCCTAACTGATGTTCAAGAAGATCCTGATTGCCAATCGCGGTGAGATTGCTTGCCGCGTCATCCAGACTTGCAAGCGGATGGGGATCGCCACGGTGGCGGTCTATTCCGACGCCGACGCACGCGCGCCGTTCGTGAAGATGGCGGACGAGGCGGTGCACCTCGGCCCGCCGCCTGCGGCGGAAAGCTATCTGCTGGCGGACAAGATCATCGAGGCGTGCAAGCAGACCGGCGCCGAAGCGGTGCACCCGGGCTACGGCTTCCTGTCCGAACGGGCGAGCTTCGTCGAAGCGCTCGACAAGGAAGGCATCGTATTCATCGGCCCGCCGGCGACCGCGATCGCGGCGATGGGCGACAAGATCGAATCGAAGAAGCTGGCCAAGGAAGCGGGCGTCAACGTGGTGCCCGGCTCCAAGGACGCGATCGACACCACCGAGGAAGCGCTGAAAATCTCCAACGAGATCGGCTACCCGGTGATGATGAAGGCGTCCGCCGGGGGCGGGGGCAAGGGCATGCGTCTCGCCTGGAACGACAAGGATGTCGAAGAAGGGTTCGAGGCAACTAAGCGCGAAGGCCTCAACTCCTTCGGCGACGACCGCGTGTTTATCGAGAAATTCATCGAAGACCCGCGCCATATCGAAATCCAGATTCTCGCCGACCGGCAGGGCAACACGCTCTACCTGAACGAGCGCGAGTGCAGCATTCAGCGCCGCCACCAGAAGGTGGTCGAGGAAGCGCCGTCGCCCTTCGTCACGCCCGCAATGCGCAAGGCGATGGGTGAGCAGGCGGTCGCGCTGTCGCAGGCGGTTGGCTACTTCTCCGCAGGCACGGTCGAACTGATCGTCAGCGGCGCGGACAAGACGGGGGAGAGCTTCTACTTCCTCGAAATGAACACCCGCCTGCAGGTGGAACACCCGGTGACCGAGGCGATCACCGGCGTCGATCTGGTCGAATGGATGATCCGCGTGGCGGCGGGCGAAGAACTGCCCTTCAAGCAGGACGATATCGGGATCGACGGCTGGTCGATCGAGACCCGCGTCTATGCCGAAGACCCCTACCGCAACTTCCTGCCGAGCATCGGGCGTCTGGTCCGCTACGAACCGCCGGTGCCGGGGTGGAGCGGCGAGAGTGGCCCTGCCGGGCGGCGCGGGTTCGAGACCGGCGGCGGCGGCGTGCGCGTCGACGATGGCGTGTTCGAAGGCGGCGAAGTCTCGATTTTCTACGACCCGATGATCGCCAAGCTGATCACCTGGGGCCCGACCCGCGATGCGGCGGCGGATCTGCAGGTCGAAGCGCTCGACGCCTTCCGCATCGAAGGGCCGGGGCACAATGTCGATTTCCTCAGCGCGATCATGCAGCATCCGCGCTTCCGCTCGGGCGAGCTGACCACCGGCTTCATTGCCGAGGAATATCCCGATGGCTTCGAAGGCGCGGCGGCGGACGAGAACCGCGTGCGACTGGTCGCAGCGCTGATCGCGGGCGCGCAATGCTCGGTAATGGCGCACGAAGGGCAGATTTCGGGGCGTCTCGATGGTGCACCCAAGGTGCCCTCCGACTGGGTCGTCAAGATGGGCGGGCGCGTGTTCGAAGTCGAACTCGGCGAGGGCGGCGCCACCGTCGATGGCGAGTGGATCGCGGGCACGACCGACTGGCAGCCGGGCATGGTCCTCGCCGCCGCGAGCGGCAATGGAGAGAACCTCGCGATCCAGCTGCGGCGGACGAGCAGCGCCATGTGGGCGCTGACCACGCGCGGCAAGACGCATAACGGGCTGGCGATCCCCGCGCGGCTCGCGCCGCTGCTCGATCACATGATCGAAAAGGAACCGCCCGATCTTTCCAAGATGCTCATCTGCCCGATGCCGGGCCTGCTGATGAAGCTGCACGTGGCCGAAGGTGACGAGGTGCAGCCGGGCCAACCGCTCGCCACGGTGGAGGCGATGAAGATGGAGAACATCCTGCGCGCCGAGAAGGAAGGCACGATCGCAAGCATCAACGCCGCGGAGGGCGACAGCCTGGCGGTGGATGAGGTCATCCTGGAACTGGAGTAGTGCACCTCTCCCACGAACCCGATGCACCAGCGGCGGAGCAGATCGGCTTCGACGACTTCCTGAAGGTCGATATTCGTGTCGGCACTGTCGTCGCCGCGCACGAATTTCCCGAAGCGCGCAAGCCTGCCTACAGGCTGGAGATCGACTTCGGGCCGACCATCGGCGTGAAGAAAACCAGCGCGCAGATCACCGCGAACTACGCCCGCGAGGAGCTGGTCGGGCGGCAGGTCGCGGCGGTGGTCAACTTCCCGCCGCGCCAGATCGGCCCTGCAATGTCCGAAGTGCTGACACTGGGCTTCGCGGACGAGGCAGGCGAGGTCGTGCTGTTCTCGCCGGACAAGACCGTGCCCGATGGGTCGCGGCTGTTCTGACCGCTACCCCGATCAGTCGGGTGACAGGTCGAGGTGCAGGCACTGGTTGAAATCGGTGTTGGCGTAGTCGGCAAACGCCTCGCCGTTGCGAAATCCGCGCGCCCGATACAGCGCCAGTGCCGGTTCGAAGGCCGGACCTCTGCCCGTTTCCAGACTCAGGCGCGCAATCCCTTCATCCCGCGCACGCACGATGATCGCTTCCAGCAGCGCACGGGCAACGCCCTGACGCAGCGCGTCCGCGCGGGTGCGCATCGACTTGATCTCCGCGCCTTCCGCGCCGAGCCGCTTGAGCGCTCCGATTCCGAGCAGATCGTCGCCGCGCCATGCGCCGAACAGTGTGATCGCGGGATCGTCCAGCCCCGTGAGGTCGAGCGCGAAGGCCTGCCCCGGCGGCGATCCGGCGCGCATTTGCCTGACATGGTCCAGCGCGAGCGCGCGCACCTGCGGATCGTCGAGCACAGCTTCGCGAACCGTGATCTCCATGATCAATGCGCCTGCAGCTGCTCGTCCATGAACGCAGCGATATCGGCCAGTTCGACATCGCGCGCCACGAAAGCCTCTCCGATGCTGCGCAGCAGGATGAAGGGGACCGTGGTCGCCTCCGCCTTCTTGTCGTTGCGCATGTGATGGGCAAGCGTGGCACCGTCGCTATCGAGGCCGAGCGCGGCGATCTCGGTCGGCAGGCCTGCGCGCGCCAGCGCATCTGCCACCCGCTCGGCTTCGCTCCCTGCAATCAGCCCGCGCCGCGCCGAGTAACGCGCCGCCAGCACCATGCCGAGCGACACCGCCTCGCCGTGCAGCAGACGGTCCGAAAAGCCCGTCTCCGCCTCCAGCGCGTGACCAAAGGTGTGTCCCAGGTTGAGGAGGGCGCGTGCATCCTTCGTCTCGCGCTCGTCCTCCGCGACGATGCGCGCCTTCATGCCCACGCAATGCGCGATGACGGGTTCGAGCACGGCGTCGTCGCAGGCGAGGATCGAGCCGCTCTCGCTATCGACCCGCGCGAAGAACTCTGCATCGCCGAGCACGCCATATTTGAACACTTCGGCCAGCCCCGCACGCATTTCGCGCTCGGGCAGCGTTTCGAGGCATGATGTGTCGGCCAGCACCAGCGCGGGCTGGTGGAATGCGCCGATCAGGTTCTTGCCCGCACTCGCGTTGATCGCGGTCTTGCCGCCGACGCTCGAATCGACCTGTGCCAGCAGCGTGGTGGGAAGCTGTACGAAGCCGCAGCCGCGCTTCAGGATCGCGCAGGCGAAGCCGACCAGATCGCCGACAACCCCGCCACCGAGTGCGAAGACATGGTCCGAACGGGTGATGCCGCGATCGAGCAGCCAGTCTGTCAGCCGTTCCAGCTCGGCCCAGCTCTTGGAGCCTTCACCGGGCGTCACCTCATACCAGTCGATCGCGTGCCCGGCGGAGCGGAACGACGCCTGCAAGCGTTCGCCGTGCGCGAGGCGCGCATTCGCGTCGGCGATGATGGGGATGGCGCGCTTGCCGTATTTTTCGATGAAAGCGTGCGCCTCGCAATGGGCTACGTCGAGCAACCCTGCGCCCACCTGCACCTTGTAGCTACGCCCCGCGAGCGCAACGTCTATGACAGCCAATGTTCGATCCCTTCGACAATCGCCCAGGCGGTCTGGTTGTGCGGCCCGCGCTGCCCTTCGACCCGGATATGCGCCTGTGCGTAATACGGTTCGCGCTCGCGCATCAAGCGGGTTAGAATTTCTGCGGGGTCGCCATCGCGCAGCAGCGGACGATCGTCGCGCCGCGCAGTGCGTTCGACCAGCGTGGCGATGTCGCAGTCGATCCACACCGCCACGGCCCGCTCCAGGATCAGCGCGCGAGTCTCGTCATTGACGAACGCCCCGCCGCCGGTCGCGATCACGCCGTGTTCTTCCTCGATCAGCCGCGCGATCACCCGGCGTTCACCGTCGCGAAAATAGGGCTCCCCGAATTCGCTGAAGATTTCCGGGATGGATAGCTGCGCTGCTTCCTCGATGGCATCGTCGGCGTCGATGAAGTCGCGGTCGAGCATCGTTGCGAGCCGCCGGCCGACGGTCGATTTGCCCACGCCCATCAGCCCGACCAGCGCGATCGGCCGGTCGAGCCGCGCGGCAAGCGCGGCGATCCGGGCGGCGTCATCGGGCGAATGCACGGGCTCCATTGCTCGGCGGCGTAGAGATGGGCTAGGGCGAAGGCAACAAAGGGTATCGAAGCGCGTGCAGATAGAGATTTCGCAAAAAGTGCGGCAGCGCATCGCGATCGTCGCGGGCGCGGTTCTCCTCATCCTTGGCTGGGCCTGGTGGGATGGCGGCGAAGAACCGCTGCGCCCGATGGAACAGACGGTCGACCTGCCCGAGGGTGCACAATGACGATTCACTGGAAAACGGCGCTGTTCGCGGGTGCAGGCGTGCTGGCGCTGGCAGCGCCGATCGCACTGATGGCGAGCAATCCGCAATCGCTGTTGCCCCCCGCCACGTCCAATCCCGCCCCGACACCCACCGCCACTCCTGCGCCGACGGCCACGCCTGCACCTTCCGATGGGGCGGGTGGTGAAGCGAGCGGTACCGGTGGGGAGGGAACGCAGGACGAAGGCGACGAAGCGCCCAAGTCCACCTCGAGCAACAACCGGCTGCCTTCGCTCGAAGAACTGGAGGCGCTCGATACAGACAAGCTCGACGAACTGCTCGGCCTCAAGCCGAAATACGATATTCCCAAGGCGCAGCGCCGCGACACCTCGCGGGTCGGCATTCTGGATGAAAACGAGGGCGGTCTGCCCGCGGTTTCGCTGGCGAAGCAGCCGCAATCGCTGGTCCGCGCCGCGCTGGTCGGGACGCAGGGCAGGCTCGTTTCGCGCTGGGGCCATATCGCCTTGCGCCGTGCGCTCGCCAGTCGGCTCGCCCCGCCACAGGGGATGAGCGGTGCCGAATTCGCGGGACTGCGCGCGCAGTTGCTTAACCGGATGGGCGAATTCTCCGCCGCGCGCGCAATCGCGCAGGATGTCGATGTCGATACGTGGAACACCCGCCTCGCGAACGCGGCGGTCGACGCCTACATCGCCACGGGCGATATCGTGGGTGCATGCCCGCTCGCAGTGCTTCGCGGCGGGTATCGCGACGATGCCGAGTGGCGCATGCTGCGATCGATCTGCAGCGCCTATGGTGGCGAAGCCGCGCGCGGGCGCAACGAACTGGCGCGGATGCGCGACAGCAAGAATCGCGGCGATGCGGCGATGGTCGACGTGCTGCTGGCGCAGCGCTTCGCCGGGGCGGCAGGCCTTGGCAACAGCACGGTCAATGTCGAATGGGACGATGTCGACGAACTGACGCCGTGGCGTTACTCGCTCGCCGCCGCGCTGGGTGACGATATTCCCGAACGGCTGCTCGACGATGCCGGCCCCTATTACCAGCGTGCCTCCGCCTCGCTCCCGTCGCTGCCGCTGTCGCTGCGGTTGGAAGGGGCGCGCCGGGCCGCGCGCGAAGGGATTTTCTCCGCCGCCGCGCTGATCGATCTCTACTCGCAGGCTTATGCCGCCAGCGGCAACGAAGGTTCCATCGGCACCGACGCGGCGCAGCTGCGCACCGCCTACGTGGCGCCCGATCCCGCCGATCGCGTTGCGGCGATCCGCACGCTGTGGGGCGATGATGGCTCGATCCCGCACGATCGGCAGGTGCTGACCGCCTACGCCGCCGCGCGCGTTCCCGCGAGCGACCAGTTTTCCGCCGATGCGGCCCCTCTGATCGCCTCGATGCTGACCGCCGGTCTCGACCGCGATGCCGCGCGCTGGAGCGGGGTGGTGGACGACGGCGACGATGGCTGGGCGCTGCTGGCTGTCGGGCTGCCCAAGACGAGTGATGCCATCTCGAACGACGCGATCGAATCCTTCCGCAATGGCGATTCGAGCGCGGGCAACCAGCGCACCGGTTTCCTCGTCGCCAGCCTTGCCGGGCTCGGCCGCATTTCGAGCGCGACGCGCAATTCGTGGGATCGCCAGCTGGGGCTTTCGCTCAACCGGCAAACCCGCTGGAGCGCGCTGATCGACGAGGCGGGCGGCGTGCGCAACGCCGCGCTGGTCACGCTGCTGATGGGGCTGGGCATGCAGGGCGACGACTGGAGCCGGATGACACCCCGCCACCTCTACCACATCATCTCCGCCCTGCGGCGAAGCGGCATGGAGGCCGAAGCGCGCATGATCGCGGCGGAGGCGATTTCGCGGGCCTAGGCGATGGGCAGCGCGCTGATCGAGGAATTTCTCGCGGCGTTGGCAGTCGATCGCGGAGCTGCGGCCAACACGCTGGCTGCCTATCGCCGCGACCTGGAAGGGGCGGCGGAAATCATCGGGCCGCTGGAGGATGCCCCGCGCGAGGCGCTGGCAAAGCTGGGTCCCGCGTGGGCGAGCCTCGCTCCGGCCAGCGTCGCGCGCAAAGCCTCCGCTCTGCGGCAGTTTTTCGGCTATCTCGAGGACGAAGGGCACCGGCGGGACAACCCTTCCGCCGCGCTGCCACGCCCTGCAACGCGCCGCAATCTGCCCAAGATCCTCGGCCATGAAGAGATCGGCGCGCTGTTCGCTCAGGCCGAGTCAGAGGCCGAAGATAACCGCCCCGCGCCGCTGCGCCTGCTCGCGATGATCGAACTGCTCTACGGTTCGGGCCTGCGCGCCACCGAGCTTGTCGCGCTGCCGATAGCCGCCGTGCCGCGCGATGCGCCGTTCATCACGGTGACCGGGAAGGGCGGCAAGGAACGCCTGGTGCCGCTGGGCAAGCGCGCGCAAGCCGTGCTCTCGCGCTGGATCGCGGTGCGTCCCGAAGGTGGCACCTGGCTGTTCCCCTCGCGCGGGAGGCACCTGACGCGGGTGCGGCTGTACCAGATGATCAAGGCGCTGGCGGAGCGGGCGGGCATCGCGCCGGCAAAGGTCAGCCCGCACGTTCTGCGTCATGCTTTCGCGACTCACCTGCTAGAAGGCGGGGCCGATCTGCGCGCGCTCCAGACCTTGCTCGGCCACGCGGATATCGCGACCACGCAGATTTATACCCACGTCGAAACCGCACGACTGGTCACGCTCGTCAACGAAAGACACCCGCTTGCGCAACGTGGCGACTTGCGCAGGGGGCAAGGGACCGATAGCAGCCGCGAATGCTGACATTTCTCGACTTCGAGAAGCCTGTTGCCCAGTTGCAGGCTCAGATTGCCGAATTGCGCGCCGCCAACGACGGTAGCCAGATCGACATCGCCGATGAACTCGCCAAGCTGGAGGCGAAGAGCTCGGAGCTGCTCAAGGAGCTCTACGCCACGCTTTCGCCGTGGCAGAAGACGCAGGTCGCGCGGCATCCGCAGCGGCCGCATTTCCGCGACTATGTGGAACATGCCTTCACCGACTTCATGCCGCTGGGCGGCGATCGCTACTTCGGCGAGGACGAGGCGATCCTTGGCGGTTTCGCGACCTTGCGCGGACGCCAGGTGATGCTGATCGGGCACGAAAAGGGCCACGACACGCAAAGCCGCCTCCGCCACAATTTCGGGATGGGCAAGCCCGAAGGCTATCGCAAGGCGATCCGCCTGATGGACCTTGCCGGGCGGTTCGGGCTGCCGGTGGTCACGCTGGTCGATACCTCGGGCGCGTTCCCGGGGATCGAGGCGGAGGAACGCGGCCAGGCAGAAGCGATCGCGCGCGCGATCGAGGCGTGCCTTGCCCTGCCGGTGCCGATGGTCGCGACGATCGTGGGCGAGGGCGGTTCGGGCGGCGCGGTCGCGTTGGCGAGCGCCGAGCGCGTTCTGATGTTCGAACACGCGGTCTATTCAGTCATATCGCCCGAAGGCTGCGCCTCGATCCTGTGGCGGACTGCCGAAAAGGCGGCCGACGCAGCCGAGGCGATGAAGGTGACCGCGCAGAACCTGAAGGATCTGGGCGTGATCGACCGAATCGTGCCCGAGCCGGTGGGCGGGGCACATCGCGACCCGAAACTCGCGATTCGCTATCTCGCCGACACGATCGACGACGAGCTTGGCAAGCTGGTGGGCAAGGATGCGGCGACGCTGCAGCAGGTGCGCGCCGACCGCTATCTCGCCATCGGCGGCTGACACTCTGACACTCCGGCGGGAACCGCGCGCCGTGCTGGCCTGTTGAGGGGCCATGTCACGGTCGGCGCGGCCCATGCGCCCCCGTGCGACCATGCATCAGGGGAGTATGTCCGTATGAGCCGCCGCAAGATCCTTGCCTTCGTTTCGCCCGTCGCCCTCGCGCTCGGATTGTCCGGGTGCACCGCCATGGGCGGGCCGATTCCCGACGCCAACACCCCCATCACGCAAAGCGAGGCGCAGCAGGGGCGCGAGTATCACTCGCAGATCCTCGAGGAATTCGGCGGCGCGATGCAGGGCAATACCGCCAACTACGTGCGCGGCGTGGGTCAGAACATCGCCGTGCAATCGGGGCTTGCGAATTCGCCGGGCGACTTCACCGTCTCGCTGCTCAACAGCTCGGTCAACAACGCCTTCGCGACCACCGGTGGCTATGTTTACACCACGCGCCAGCTGGTCACGCTGATGAACAACGAGGCGGAACTGGCCGCCGTGCTCGGCCACGAAGTCGGCCACGTCGCCGCCCGCCATGCGCAGCGGCGCCAGCAGGCGCAGCAGCAAAACAGCTTGCTCGGCGCGGCGGGGGCGATCCTCTCCAGCGTGCTGCTTGGCGACAGCCAGCTCGGCTCGACGCTCGGCAAGGCGGCCCTGCAGGGCTCACAACTGCTCACGCTGGGCTTCTCGCGCGAGCAGGAACGCGAGGCGGATGTCCTCGGCGTCACCTATCTTTCGCGCGCGGGTTACGATCCGCTGGCGATGAGCACCGTGCTCAACAGCCTTGCGCGCCAGTCCGCGCTCGACGCCCAGTTGCAGGGTCGCGATACGGCCAACCTGCCCGAATGGGCATCGACCCACCCCGATCCCGCAAGCCGCGTGCGCGACACCCAGTCGCTGGCCGCGGGTCGCCCGGGTACGACGCTTAATCGCGAAGTCTTCCTGCGCAATATCGACGGGCTGACTTATGGTGACGATCCTGCGCAGGGCGTGGTCGAGGGGCGCCAGTTCATCCACCCCGACCTGCGCTTCGCCTTCACCGCGCCCGACGGCTTCTATCTGGTCAACGGGACCAATCAGGTCACGATCAATGGCCAGTCGGGCCAGGCCGAGCTGAAAGTGGCGCGGACGAACGGCAGCCTGACGCAGTTCGTCAGTCAGGCGTTCCAGTCGCTGTCGGGGCAGGGGCAGGCGATCAACCCGCAGATACAGACCACCACGGTCAACGGCCTGCCCGCCGCATACGGCACGGCGCGCGCGAATTCGGGCAATTCGCAGGTCGATGTGGTGGTGTTCGCCTATGATTTCGGGGGCGGGCAGACCTACTACTATCAGGCGATTGCGCCTGCCGGCCGGTCGGGCGTGTTCACCCCGATGTTCAATTCGTTCCGCCGGATCAGCTCCACCGAAGCGGCACAGGTCGTGCCGCGGGTGATCGACGTGGTCACGGTGGGTTCGCGCGATACGGTCGCGTCGCTCTCGCGCCGGATGGCCTACAGCGATGCGCAGGAGGCGCGCTTCCGCGTGCTCAACGGGCTCGGCGCGAACGAGACCGTGCGGGCGGGCCAGCAGGTCAAGATCGTGGTGCGCGGGCGCTAGAGCGCCTCGCACCCGCAGCGCACAAACAAAAACGGCGGGGATCGCTCCCCGCCGTTTCCGTGTCAGTCAGATCGAGTGAACTTACTTGCTCATCTCGGTTTCGACTTCGGTGAAGGTGTTGCTCAGCTGGTTGCCGAGGGTACCCATCGCGGTGATCGCGGCGACGGCGATGAGAGCGGCGATGAGGCCATATTCGATGGCGGTCGCGCCCTGTTCGTCGTTCAGCAGGTTGTGCAAGAATTTCATTATCGGTCTCCTGTAAGTCGTCTTCGTTACCCGGCTCGTTCCATGTCCCTAGGATTGAGCTCCTGCCGGTCTAAGCTCCAAGGGTTGAAAATTTCCTAAGTTGTCCGGTCAGGACCGTTCGACCGCTTTCTTCGAGGTCTCGGTCACGGTGTCCCACGTGTTGATCACCCCGTCCGAAAACTGGCCGATCGCGCCGACCATCGCGAGAAAGATGAGCGCAAGGATGAGGCCGTACTCGACGGCGGTCGCGCCGGTCTGGTCGCGGCCAAGCCTGTTCAAGAAGCATTTCATCAAGAGCCCCCAGTCTTCCACCGACCGCACGTGCCGCGGGCACAGGCCGGTAGACTTCCGGGCTTTTCTTGCAGATCAGGGTTAAACCGACGTAAACGCGCAGGATTAAGGTGGAAAGTTCTCCGACATATCTCCCCGTCGTGGCCGCCGCGATCGGCCCTGACGCGGCTGGAAGATGGCTCATGCATTGCCGCCCCGCAGGCAAAGCACACGGCGGATTGTGGGAGTTTCCCGGCGGCAAGATCGAACCGGGCGAGGGCGTGCGCGCTGCTCTCGCGCGGGAAATTCGCGAGGAATCGGGGATCGATGTCGACCGGGAGGCAATGCGCGAAATCGCCTTCGCGGCAGACGAGCCGGGCGATGGTGCAGGCGGCCCACCGGTCCTGCTGCTGCTGCTTCAATGTCCGCTCTGGCATGGGGAGGCGACCTCGCTCGAAGGTGGCGAGTGGCGCTGGTTCTCCCCGCAGGAGATCGCCGCGCTCCCCAAACCGCCGCTCGATGCGCGGCTTGCCGGGCATTTGCCGGGCTAATTCGGCGGGCGGTTAGGGAAGGGTTGGGGGCAAATCCCCAATTTCATGACAAAACCATTGCCAAGCCAAAGCACCCTGCCTATGTGCGGCGCCTCACGGGCGCCCGTAGCTCAGCTGGATAGAGCACCAGACTACGAATCTGGGGGTCAGAGGTTCGAATCCTTTCGGGCGCGCCATTTCCCTTATCGCATCACGCATTCCCGTCAGCAGGCACAGCCTCGCTGACGGCTGGGCGTTCGCGCCGATCCGCTCCGCGGCTTGCGTGCGCGGGAAGCGCTGCGTTTGTAAACCTTTACAGGCAACGTCCTTGCACCCTACCGGTCAGCGCGAGCTGACATAGGGATTGCGCATGCGCGGATTGATTGCAGACAAGGGCCTGGAACGAAATCTGGGCTTCTGGGTCCCGCTCGCGCTGACCGTCGCAATCGTCACCCTAGGGCTGCTGGTACACGAAGGCTTCTTCTGGGGCCTCGTCGTGGTCGTTCCGCTGCTGCTGATCGCGCTGTGGGACATGGTGCAGACCACCCATTCGCTGCGGCGCAACTATCCGCTCACCGCGCGCTTCCGCTGGCTGTTCGAGGATCTGCGCCCGTTCCTGCGCAGCTATATCGTCGAAGGGCCGCTGGAAGGCCGCCCCTACGACCGGGTTTCGCGCTCGCTCGTCTATGCCCGCGCCAAGAAGCAGGAGGACGCGCATCCCTTCGGCACCGAGCTCGATGTCTATTCGGAAGAATACGAGGCGCTGTGCCACTCGATCAATCCGAACCCGAAAGCGCCCAAGCGCACGCGGGTGCATGTCGGGACCGATCAGTGCAGCAAGCCCTATGACGCCGCCCGGCTGAACATCAGCGCGATGAGTTTCGGCGCGCTCGGCAATCATGCGATCGAAGCGCTCAACCTGGGCGCGAAGATCGGCGATTTTTATCACGACACGGGCGAGGGCGGTCTTTCGCCCTACCACCTCAAGCATGGTGGCGACATCGTGTGGGAGCTGGGCTCGGGCTATTTCGGCGCGCGCGACAAGGACGGCAATTTCGACCCCGGAGCCTTTGGCGAGAAGTGCCAGCACGAGCAGGTCAAGATGACCGAGATCAAGCTGAGCCAGGGTGCCAAGCCCGGCCACGGCGGGCTGCTGCCTGCGGCCAAGGTCACCGAAGAGATCGCCAATACCCGGCAGGTCCCTGCGCACCAGGATTGCCTGTCACCTCCCGGCCACTCGGCCTTCTCGACCCCGCGAGAGATGCTCGAATTCGCTGCCAAGATGCGCGAGCTTTCAGGCGGCAAGCCGGTCGGCATCAAGCTGTGCGTTGGCATGCCGCACGAAGTCTTCGCGATCTGCAAGGCGATGCTCGACAGCGGCATCACGCTGGATTTCATCGTCGTCGATGGCGGCGGCGGCGGGACGGGTGCCGCGCCGCTCGAACTCTCGGACCATGTCGGCCTGCCGCTGCGGGTCGGGCTCTACTACGTCAACAACGCGCTGATCGGCACCGGCCTCAAGGACACAATCAAGCTGGCGGCCTCGGAAAAGGTGTTCTCCGGCTCCGCGATCGCGATGAATGCCGCGCTTGGCGCGAACTGGTGCAATGCCGCGCGCGCCTTCATGTTCTCGCTCGGCTGCGTGCAGTCGCTGCGCTGCCACACCGGCACCTGCCCCACGGGCGTCGCAACCAGCTCGCCCGCACGCCAGCGGGGCCTCGTGATTCCCGAGAAGGCGGAGCGGGTGGCCAATTTCCAGTCGAAGACGCTCGACAGCCTGCACGACATCGTGGTCGCCTGCGGCCTTGAATCGCCCGACGAATTCACCCCGCGCCACCTGCGCCAGTGGAAGAACAATGCGCAGATGATCCCGTGGTCCGAGATCGTGCACGAGGTCGAACCCGGCAAGCTGCTCTCCGAGCCCGACGATACTGCCTTTGCCGAATACTGGCGGATGGCGAACCCGGACTCGTTCAAGCCGGTACTGTGATCGCGCCAATCACAAACGACGGCACCGCATCCTGACCTGCCGAATGAAAGGATAGATATGTCGAAGAAGGTGGCCGAAATCGTCGTCGATGCCCTGCAAAAGGCAGGCGCGAAACGCGTGTACGGAATTCCCGGCGATACGATCAATCACTTCACCAACGCCGTTGCCAAGACCGACCTGCGCTGGATCACGGTCCGCCACGAGGAAGTCGGCGCCTTCGCCGCTGGCGGCGAGTCTTACATGACCGGCGAGCTTTCGGTCTGTGCAGGCACCTGCGGGCCGGGCTCGCTCCACTTCGTGAACGGGATTTACGAAAGCCACCGCAACGGTGCGCCCGTGCTGCTGATCGCATCGGACGTGGCGCGCACGGAGAGCGGCTTCAACTTCCCGCAGGAAGTCGACCAGAAGAAGATTTACGAGCAGCATTCGCACTTCTGCGAGTACATCTCGCACCCTTCGCAGGCGCGCCGGATCGTGACCAAGGCCGCGCAGGCCGCGCTGACGAAGAAGGGCGTGGCGGTCGTAATCGTCAACGGCGACATGTTCACAGAGACCGACGACGATACGATGGACTGGGAAGTCTATCGCCCGCAACCGGTCAGCCGCCCCAACGATGCCGAGATGTCAGAGCTGGCCGCGATGGTCGATGCTGCAGGCAACGTGTCGGTCTATGCCGGGATCGGTGCCCGCGACGCGCGCGAGGAGATCATCGCGTTTTGCGAGAAGGTGAAGGCACCGATGGTGCACACCACGCGCGCGAAGGAGTTTCTCGAGCCCAACAACCCCTACAACGTCGGGGTCAACGGTATTCTCGGCAACAAGGCGGGCGTTGAAGCGCTGGAAGATGCCGATCTGGTCATCACGCTCGGCTGCGACTTTGCCTATACCCAGTACTACCCCGAGCCGAAGAAGATCGTGCAGATCGATATCGACCCGACGCATCTCGGGCGACGCTCGGCGATGAACATGGGGCTGGTGGGCGATGCGAAAACCACATTCGCTGCCCTGACCCCGCTGGTCGCGGCGAAGAGCGACGACAGCCACCTCAAGTCGCACCTCAAACAGTGGGAAGAAGACCTCAGGGGCTACGAGCATGAGGGCGAAGAACACGATCCGGACCTGATCCACCCGCAATTCGTGGCCAACATGCTCGACAAGAAGGCGGCGGATGACGCCATCTTCGTGTCGGACGCGGGCACAGCGATGGTCTGGATGCTGCGGCACGTGAAGGCCAACGGCCAGAGGCGGTTTCTCAACACGCTGCTGCACGGCACGATGGCGAGCGGCATGCCGCAGGCGATGGGCGCCAAGCTCGCGTACCCGGACCGGCAGGTCGTCGCGATGTGCGGTGACGGCAGTCTGACCATGCTGATGGGCGATCTGCTCACGCTGGTGCAGGAGGATATCCCGCTCAAGCTGGTGGTGTTCCACAACAACACGCTCGGCTTCGTCGAGATGGAACAGCGCGTCGAAGGGCTGGTCGATCACTTCACCGGGCTGCACAATCCCGATTTCGCCAAACTGGCGGAAGCCTGCGGGCTGGCAGGATGGCATGTCGAGAAGGCAGGTGAGCTTGCGCCTGCCATGGATGCCTGGTTGCAGCATCAGGGGCCTGCGCTGCTGGACGTGCACGTCAACCAGATGGAACTGGTGATGCCGCCCAAGGTCAAGGTTTCGCAGGTTGCAGCGACTGCCCTCTTTGGGGTTAAAGCGGTGCTCGACGGCAGGACCAGGGAGGTGGTGGACCTTCTCAGGAACAACTTCTTGCGGTGACCTTCGTTGCGGCTAGTTTTGTCGCGTCAATCAAAGCGGGGTCGCCCCGCAAGCCAGGGAAATGACTATGACCAACAGGATGATAATCGCACTTGCCGCCCTTCCGCTGGCTCTCGCCGTTTCGGCCTGCGGCAACCCGCAAGAAAAGCAGGCCGAAGAGGTTCAGGCCGCAACGGTTGAGCAGCCAGGTCTCGATGGGCAGGCGGCGACGCCTTCGCAGGCGCGGACCGAAGCTCTCGAGCTTGCCCAGCACCTATCCTCGGGCCATCTCGAGCCGGGCCAGGCGATCAAGGTGCTCGACGATCTGGACAAGCTGGTCAGCGAAAATCTGGTCGATTTCCCCGAAGATATCCGCCCGGCTCTGACCGAGGATATCCAGTCCGCCCGCGACGCTCTCGAAGCGGACGACAAAGCTGCCATGCAGGAGGCGGCAACGCAGTTTCAGAAGAAGCTGGCCGGTGCCGATTCCGCCACCGAAGCAGAGTGAATGACAGGCGCTGCCGTTATGTCGGCGGCGCCGCTTCCTTGAAGTTACCAGCGTTCCGGAAAGCCGTGGTTAGGCTAGGTTTTACATCTTGGGCCAAGGTCGCTGCGGGATGCTTGCTGGCGTGGTTCGCCGCGGATGCCGCCATGGCGTCCGGCGCGCACCAGCAAAGCTTCCTCCAGCCGATGGGGCCCGTCGCGCAAGAGCAATCCGCGCACCTGCTGCGGGTGGTGGGGATCACGATGTTGGTGATCCTGCCCGTGCTCATGGGCGTGCCCTTCATCCTGTGGCGCTATCGCTATGCGAAGCCGCGCGGCCATTACCGGCCCGAATGGGAGTATTCGGGAAAGCTCGAATTCCTCCTGTGGGGGGTGCCGGTCGTGGTGGTGATAGTGCTGGCGAGCTGGCTCTGGTTCTCCACCGCAAAGCTCGACCCTTACGAGCCGCTCGGGCCCGAGCCCCTGCGGGTGCAGGCGATCGGGCTCGACTGGAAATGGGTGTTTATCTACCCCGACGAGGGGGTCGCGACGGTCGACGAGCTGGCCGTGCCGGTCGGTCGCCCGGTCGAGCTGACGCTGACCACCGACACCGTGATGCAGAGCCTCCTGATCGCTCCGCTGACGGGGCAGATATACGCAATGCCCGGCATGACGACGAAGCTGAATTTCTCCGCCACGCGCGCCGGAGTAGCCGAGGGCGAGAACACGCAGTTCAACGGCAATGGCTTCGGTCGGCAAAAGTTCACCGTCCGCGCGCTCGAACCGGATGATTACGCGGCGTGGGTGGCACGCGGCAATAGCGGCCTGACGCTCGATGAGAAAACCTACGCTATTCTTCGCCGACGCACGGTTCTGGCCGACGCGCGCAGCGATCTGGGGCTGGAGAAGCGCGCCGAGCCGATCGTCATGATGCTGGGCCAACCGGATACGTTCGAGCGGATCGTCGCCAAGTACCACGGCGGCACATCTGCGGGCGCGGGTTGGGGTGGCACCGGACTGCCGCAGAGCGGCACGAAGGGCTCCGGTCGATGAGCGCGCAGACCAGCCCGATCTTCGGCAATCTCGACTGGACGGTCACGCCTTACACCGATCTGCTGGAGCATGTGACCAGCAGCACGATCGTGGGTGCAGGGGCGGCCAGCGTGCTGCTTGTAGGCGCGATTGCCGGGATGGCGCTGTTCACCCGCATGCGCTGGTGGGGGCCGCTCTATCGCAATTGGCTGACCTCGCCCGACGCCAAGAAAATCGGCATCATGTACATCGCGCTCGCGCTTGTCATGCTGGCGCGCGGCATCATCGAAGGCTTCGTGATGCGCGCGCATCAGGCGACCGCGCTCGGCACGCTCGCCACGCCCGAGAGCGGCCTCGTCACACCCGATCACTTCGCGCAGTTGTTCAGCACGCACGGGACGATCATGATCTTCTTCGTCGCGATGCCGCTGTTGATCGGGCTGATCAACTTCGTCCTGCCGCAACAGCTCGGCGCGCGCGATATGGCGTTCCCGGTGCTCAATCAGGTGAGTCTGGGGCTGACCGCTGCGGGTGCGGCGCTGGTGATGATCTCGCTGCTGGTGGGCGATTTCGGCACCGGTGGGTGGACCATGTATCCGCCCTATACGGGCAAGATCTTCAGTCCGGGCGAGGGGGTCGATTACTGGCTCTGGGCGATCCTGATATCGGGCATGGGATCGACGCTGACGGGGATGAATTTCGCCGTCACCATCTTCAAGAAACGTGCGCCGGGCATGCACTTCATGCGCATGCCGCTGTTCTGCTGGACCAGCCTGTGCGTCGCGATCATGCTGATCTACGCCATGCCCGCGCTGACCGTGTCGAGCGCGATGCTGGCGCTCGATCGCTATGCCGGTTTCCACTTCTTCACCAATGCCGCGGGCGGCAACATGATGAATTATGCCAACATCTTCTGGATGTTCGGCCACCCGGAAGTCTACATCCTGATCCTGCCCGCCTTCGGGGTATTCTCGGAAATCAGCTCCACCTTCTCGGGCAAGCGGCTCTACGGATACACCTCGCTGGTGATCGCCAGCATGAGCATCGCAGTGATCAGCTTCACCGTCTGGCTGCACCACTTCTTCACCATGGGTCAGAGCGCTGGCGTGAACATCGCCTTCGGCATCGCGACCATGATCATCGGCATTCCGACCGGCGTGAAGATCTACGACTGGATGGCGACCATGTGGCGGGGCAGGGTGCGGATCACCACGCCGATCGTCTATCTGACCGGCTTCTTCCTGCTGTTCGTCATCGGCGGGCTATCGGGCATCATCCTCGCCAACCCCTCTATCGACTATCAGGTGCACAATTCGACCTTCCTGGTCGCCCACTTCCACAACGTTATCATTCCCGGCGTGCTCTACGGAATGCTCGCGGGGATCCATTACTGGTTCCCCAAGGCCTTCGGCTTTCGCCTCAGCGAGACATGGGGCCGCCGCACCGCCTTCCTGTTCGTCGGCGGGTTCGTGTTCACCTTCATGCCGCTCTACGTGCTCGGCCTGATGGGGATGCCGCGCCGCTCGCCCACGTTCCAGAGCCCCGACTTCATGCCGTGGATGGTGATTGCCGCATTCGGCGGCGTGCTGATGCTGTGCGCGCTCGCCAGCCTCACCTGGACGTTCTGGACCAGCTACCGCCACCGCGCGGCTCTGGCGGTGCCGGGCGGCGATCCGTGGAACGGTTCGACGCTCGAATGGTCGACGCCTGCACCGGTGCCCGAATGGACCTTCCCATGCATCCCGCAGGTGACGGCGCGTCATGACTGGGGCGAGAGAAAGCGCGCAGGCGACCCGTGGAAGGGGCCCGCCCAATACACCGACATCGAAATGTCCGCCAACACGGCGCACGGGCTGCTGATCGCGATCGCGGCCTTCGCACTCGGCTTTGCCATGGTGTGGCACATCTGGTGGCTCGCGATCCTGAGCGCTGTTGCCATTCCCGGCATGGTCGCCTGGCGCGGGATGCGCGTGGTCGAACCCACGATCATCCCGGCCGCCGAAGTGGCGCAGGCCGATCGCGCCTTTCGCGAACAGGTGGCGAGTCTGACCCCTGTCACCCGCGCCGACGAAGAGACCGCGCGAAATCGCGGTGTCCCCGATATCTCGGAGTTCGCAGGATGAGCAGGAAGGGCCTCTATCCCGGACTGAACCTCGGCAACACGCACGGGGACGCGCATTTGCAGGCCGAGACCAAGGTGTTCGGCTTCTGGGTCTTCCTGATGAGCGACCTCATCCTCTTCGGCATCCTCTTCGCCTCCTATGCCTCCTACCTCGATCCCATGGGGTTGGCTGGAGGGCCGGGGCCGACAGACCTGTTCGACATCAGGAGCGTGGCGATCCAGACCGCATTCCTGCTGGTCGGCGGCATCGCCTATGCGGGCGTCTCGCTGGCGATGAAGTACGAGCAGGGCCGCGCGAAGGTGATTGCATGGTTGCTCGTGTGCGCGGCACTCGGTGCCGGGTTCCTGTTCTTCGAGATCAGGGATTTCATCAGCGCGGCGGGCAAGGGCGGCACGCCGCAGGTGAGCGGGTGGCTCAGTTCCTACTGGGCGCTGGTAGGCCTGCACGGCATCCACGTCTTCTCCGGCATTCTCTGGATCTTCGCCATGATCGGCCAGATCGCCGCGCGCGGGCTCGACGATGTGGTGAAAGTCCGCCTGTCGATGCTCGGCGTGTTCTGGCATTTCCTCGACCTCATCTGGGTCGGCATCTTCTCCTTCGTCTTCTTGGTGCCCCTCGCATGACCAAGCCCAACACCGGCGAACTCGATCCGCAGGACAGCGCGGCCAGCGAGGTGAAGAGCTACGCGGCAGGCTTCGTGGTCAGCCTGTTGCTGACCGTGGGTGCGTTTGCCGCTCTATTTTCCGACTTGCCAACGGCCTGGAAGGTTGCGTTGATCTGCGTGGCGGCGCTGCTGCAGATCGTGACGCACCTGCGGAATTTCCTCCACCTCAGCTTCTCGGGCGGACAATCGGAGGAAGACCTGCTGCTGGTGCTGTTCTCTGTCACCCTGCTGGCGATCATGGCGGGCGGCACGTGGTACATCATGTCCGACCTTAGCGGGCGCATGCATCGGGCGGGCGAGGGCGGCGCAGCGACCCGCGCGGCGCAGGTCGCACCAAATTAGGGCACCTTCCATGGGGCGTTCCCGCGCCGGGATCGGATCGTTATAAGCTGGCCCGGAAACGGGGGCAGACATGACTCACAAATGGACCAGAATCTTATCGTGGCTCGCGCTGCTGCTCGCGCTGGGGGCAACGATTGCCGCGTTCACGGGGATGACGCTCGCGCGGATCGACCGGATCGATAAGCTCGAAGGCTTCGGCTACCTGTATAAGTCCGCCCCGGTGGCCGCTGGCGCGCTGGTGATCGCGATCATTGCATTGATCCTCAATTGGCGAGCTGGCTGGCCCGCGCGGCGCGCGGCGCTGATCGGATTTCTCTTTGCCGCAGGCTTCGTCGGCTCGCTCGCCGTGCGCGTGGCGATGGCAGGCGGCGCGCCGATGATCCACGATGCGACCACCGACCTTGCAGACGTACCGCAGTTCGAAGCGATCACGCTGCCGGACGATAACCTGCGCGGGCTGAAGAACGAGGCCGAATGGGTCGCGCTGCACAAGCAGGGTTATCCCGAGCTGCGCAGCGTGGTGCTCGATCGCTCGGTCGCGCAGACGATCCGCGATGCCGAGAAGGTGGCGAAGGAACGCGGGTGGACAATCCGCGCGGTCGATCCGGACGCGGGCCGACTGGAGGCGACCGCCTATGCGTCGTACATCCGGTTCGAAGACGAGGTGGTGATCCGCGCCCGGCCCGATGGCGCCGACCGCACGCTGGTCGACATGCGATCGGTCAGCCGCGTGGGGATCGGCGATCTCGGCGTGAACGCACAGCGCATCCACGATTTTCTGGAGGATCTCGCCGCCGTAAGGTGAGCGTCTAGCCCTGTGCGCTTTCGCCCGGCTCGCGGCCCAGGGGCACGCGCTCCTTGAAGGTGTGGGTGATGTAGGGGAACGGGATCTCGATCCCCGCATCGTCGAGCCCGCGCTTGATCGCGCGAATCACCTTGTCCTTGCTTTCCCACATGTTGCGCGGGGTGGAACCGGCCCACCAGCGGACCTTGAAGTCGACCGAGCTGGAATTGAACTCGACCGCGAAGACGTCGATCCCCTTGTCGCGTTCGACCGCATCGACGCTCTCGACCGCCTTGCGGATCACGTCCGCCGCCTGGTCCAGATCGGTGTCGTAGGAAACGCCCGCGATCACCTCGTGCCGGCGCATGGTCTCGTCGGTCAGGATCTCGACCGGGTTCTTGAACAGCATCGAGTTGGGTACCAGCGTGACCTCGCCCGACATCTTGCGCACATGCGTTTCGCGCAGCGTGATATGCTCGACCTTGCCGATGATTCCTTCGCACTCGATCACGTCGCCGATGCGCATCTTTTCGCGCAGCATGATGAGCACGCCGGCGAGGAAATTCTCGAAGATATCCTGAAACGCGAAGCCGATCGCGACCGCGCCGATGCCAAGCCCGGCGATCAGGCTGGCTGGCGTCATCCCGGGCATGACCACGATCAGCGCGATCATCAGCCCGATGATCCAGATCGCGAGCTTTACGACGGTATCGATCAGGTTCTTGAGGCTGGGCCGCAGCGGTGCCTTGCCGGTGAGAAGATCGGCGATCCGGACAGCAAAGCGTGCGATCAGCCATGTGATGACGACGATGACCACCGCGATGAGGATGTTCGGCAGCGCGCGGATGAAGCCTTCGGCCATGTCGACCAGCTGATCCTGCAAGGTGGCCAAAGTGTTGACGGTCTGGTCGTAGGTTTCGCCCGAAGGCGTATTCGTCGGTATGCTCATGAAAATCCCCGTTTTGCGGCACTAACGGCGGCAAAACGGGGACGGTTCCGAAATTCAGGGCAGGTCGGGTTCCTGCGCGGCCTTCGCCTTCGCATGTTCGTTGCGCGCGATCTCGTGCAGCCAGGCGGCGTGTTGCGGTGCCTTCTTGGTCTCGCTCCACTCTTCGAGCATCGGCATCGCGACGCGTTTCAGCTCGGCATATTGCTCGTCGGTGCCGATATCGGCGGCAAGCTCGACGCGGTGGCCATTGGGATCGAAGAAATAGATCGACTTGAAGATGCCGTGGTGCGTCGGGCCAAGCACGTCGATGCCGAGGCCTTCGATATGCGCCTTCGCCGCGAGCAGCGCGTCTTCGTCGGCGACCTTGAAGGCGAGGTGCTGCACCCAGATCGGCGTATTCTCGTCGCGGCCCATGTCCTTCTGGTTGGGCAGTTCGAAGAAGGCGAGGATGTTGCCGTTACCCGCGTCGAGGAAGACGTGCATGTACGGATCGTACTCACCCGTCGACGGCACATGATCCTCCGAAAAGGCGCTGGTATATTCCATACCGAGCACCTTTTCGTACCACTCGACAGTCTCCTTGGCGTCCTTGCAGCGATAGGCGGCGTGGTGGACGCCTCCCAGATTTACGGGGTGTTCGGCCATTGCAAAACTCACAACCGTTCGCCCTGAGCTTGTCGAAGGGCTGTATTTCTTCTTCACCGTCGCTCTCGAAAAGAGGGCAGGGCTTCGACAAGCTCAGCCCGAACGGATTCTGCTGGTGGAGCGTTACTCGGCCGGCTCGGACACGGTCTTCGCATCGGCGACATTGAGCACGCCGCGGCGGACCTGGTCGCGTTCCATGCTCTCGAACAGCGCCTTGAAGTTGCCTTCGCCGAAGCCTTCGTCACCCTTGCGCTGGATGAATTCGAAGAACACCGGGCCGACCTGCGCTTCTGCGAAGATCTGCAGCAGCAGGCGGGGCTGGCCGCCTTCGGTCGTCCCGTCGAGCAGGATGCCGCGTGCCTTCAGCTGATCGACCGGCTGGCCGTGATCGGGCAGGCGTTCGGGCAGCATTTCGTAGTAGGTTTCGGGCGGCGCAGTCATGAACGGCACGCCGAATTCCTTGAGCTTGTCCCACGCGGCGATCAGATCGTCGCAGATCAGCGCGATGTGCTGGATGCCTTCGCCGTTGAATTCGCGCAGGTACTCTTCGATCTGGCCCTTGCCGCCATCGCCTTCTTCGTTGAGCGGGATGCGGATCTTGCCGTCGGGCGCGGTCAGCGCCTTCGAGGTGAGGCCGGTATATTCGCCCTTGATGTCGAAGAAGCGGATTTCCTGGAAGTTGAACAGCTTTTCGTACCAGTCGGCCCAGTAGGCCATGCGGCCGCCGTAAACATTGTGCGTCAGGTGGTCGATCCGCTTGAAACCGGCACCTTCGGGGTACTTTTCCACCCCGTCGAGATATTCGAAATCGATGTCGTAGACCGACAGGCCCTGTTCGCCTTCATCGACATAGCGATCGATCAGATAAATCAGCGCGCCGCCGATGCCGCGGATGGCGGGGATCGAAAGTTCCATCGGGCCGGTCTGCGTGTCGACCGGTTCTGCGCCCGCATCCATCAGCTTCGCCCAGGCTTCGGCGGCATCCCGAACGCGGAAGCCCATGCCGCACGCGCTCGGCCCGTGTTCGCGGGCGAAATACCACGCCGCGCTCATCGGTTCGTAATTGGTGACGAGGTTGATATTGCCCTGTCGCCACAGCTGCACGTCCTTGGAACGGTGATTGGCGACATGAGTAAAGCCCATGCTCTGGAAAACGGGCTCCAGCACGCCTTTCTCGGGCGCGCAGAATTCGACGAACTCGAACCCGTCGAGGCCCACGGGATTTTCGAAAAGGTCGGCCATTGTCGGCATCCTCCGTATCTAGCGATTTCGTTTGGCGGGCTGCGGCAGCAATATACGAGGGAGGCGCGCCCGGATGGCGCGGAGCTAGGTCTGCGGAGCCGGCCTGTCAATCATGGGAACGTTACGGCACGGCCACGGTTCCGCACGCCACCCTCTATCGCAAGCTACTGTGATGACGCTACGTTTTGGGGCTTGCCTAGCAGACTCGCTTGTGATTCAAGGGACTGCATGAACATCGGCAGACAAGCCCTCGTCACGCAGGGCATGGTTAAGCAGAACAAGGCGGCACGGCGCGAACGCCTGACGCAGGGGATCGCGCTCGCGCTCCTGCTGCTGATGGGCGGGCTGGCGATTGCCGGGCCGAGCGGAATTTTCGCGTGGAGCGACGCGTCCACCGCACTCGCCCAGCGCGAGGCGCGGATCGCCGATCTGGAACGCCAGCGCGACGATCTGAAGCAGCGGGTCGACGCGCTCGATCCCGACAATGCCGATCCCGACATGGTGATCGAAACGATGCGCCGCAATCTCAACGTGGTGCATCCCGACGACGTGATCCTGCCCAAGCCCAAGGCCGATCCCGTCAAGTAACCCTGCAGCCTGTCGCTGTGCATTCGATTTCACTGCCTCTGCAACCATTGCCAGCGCGCGGACGTTACGTCATGGGCAGTGCCGTAGCACCGTGCCACATCGTGAAGGCGTGTGCGGGCCCGTAACGGGTCGTCCACGCAAAGGAGTACCCCTTGGCCAAGAAACCCGCCGCAAAGAAGCAAGCCCCCGGAGCGCCGAGCGACGATCCCGATTTCGTTCTGCACTCGCTGCAGGAAGAATTCGACAAGCAGCGCATCTTCGATGCCGACGCCGATCAGATGCTGCGCTTCTACGAGCAGATGCTGCTGATCCGCCGGTTCGAAGAGCGGGCAGGGCAGCTTTACGGTCTCGGCCTGATCGGCGGTTTCTGCCACCTCTATATCGGGCAGGAAGCGGTCGCCATCGGGCTCCAGTCGGCGCTCGATAACGACAAGGATTCGGTCATCACCGGCTACCGCGATCATGGCCACATGCTCGCCTACGGGATCGATCCGAAGGTCATCATGGCCGAATTGACCGGGCGCCAGGCCGGTATTTCCAAGGGCAAGGGCGGCTCGATGCACATGTTCAGCACCGAGCATAAGTTTTACGGCGGGCACGGCATCGTCGGCGCGCAGGTGCCGCTGGGTGCGGGCCTCGCCTTCGCGCACAAGTACAACGAGGATGGCGGCATGTGCCTCGCCTATTTCGGCGACGGCGCGGCCAACCAGGGCCAAGTGTACGAGGCGTTCAACATGGCCGCCCTGTGGAACCTGCCGATCTGCTTCGTGGTCGAGGATAACCAGTACGCGATGGGCACCGCGACCAAGCGGTCGAGCGCGGAAACGCGCTTCTACCGCCGCGGCACCAGCTTCCGCATTCCGGGCATGGAAGTGAACGGGATGGACGTGCTCGAAGTGCGGCAGGCCGCCGAAGTCGCGTTCAAGCATGTGCGCGAGGGCAACGGCCCGGTGCTGATGGAGTGCAACACCTATCGCTATCGCGGACACTCGATGTCCGACCCTGCGAAGTATCGCACGCGCGAGGAAGTGCAGGACCAGAAGGAACACCACGACCCGATCGAGCGGATCAAGAAGGCGCTGATCGAACAGGGCAAGAGCGAGGCCGAATTGAAGGATATCGACAAGGGCATCCGCTCGAGGGTTTCCGAAGCGGCCGACTTTGCGGAGAATTCGCCCGAGCCGGAAGCGGCCGAACTCTACACCGATGTGCTGGTGGAGGAGTATTGAGCATGGCGACCGAACTGAAAATGCCCGCGCTCTCCCCCACGATGGAAGAGGGCACGCTCGCCAAGTGGCTCAAGTCCGAAGGCGACAAGATCGAGATCGGCGACATCATCGCCGAGATCGAGACCGACAAGGCGACGATGGAATTCGAAGCGGTCGATGAGGGCACGCTTGCCAAGATCATGGTCGACGAAGGCACCGAAGGCGTCGCCGTCGGCACCGTCATCGCGATGATGGCGGGCGAGGGCGAGGATGTGGGTGACGTCGAAGCGCCGGCATCGAAGTCCGACGACTCCTCCGACGAGAAGGAAGACGTCGAGGGCGAGGGCAAGGATGTCGGACGCGAACCGTCCGAGGCCGAAGTGACGCAGACGGCGGAGAAGCCGACCCGCTCGCCCGCCAGCGATCCCGCGATTCCCGAAGGCACCAGCATGGTCTCGACCAGCGTGCGCGAGGCGCTGCGCGATGCGATGGCCGAGGAAATGCGCCGCGACGAACGCGTGTTCGTAATGGGCGAGGAAGTCGCCCAGTATCAGGGCGCGTACAAGGTCACGCAGGGCCTGCTCGACGAGTTCGGCGACAAGCGCGTGGTCGACACCCCGATCACCGAATACGGCTTTGCCGGGCTCGGCACGGGTGCGGCGATGGGCGGCCTGCGCCCGATCGTCGAATTCATGACCTTCAACTTCGCGATGCAGGCGATCGATCACATCATCAATTCCGCCGCGAAGACCAACTACATGTCGGGCGGGCAGATGCGCTGCCCGATCGTGTTCCGTGGGCCCAACGGCGCGGCGAGCCGCGTCGCGGCGCAGCACAGCCAGAACTACGGGCCCTGGTACGCCAGCGTGCCCGGCCTGATCGTGATCGCACCCTATGATGCCGCCGATGCCAAGGGGCTGATGAAGGCCGCGATCCGCAGCGAAGATCCGGTCGTCTTCCTTGAGAACGAGCTGGTTTACGGGCGCAGCTTCGATGTGCCCGAGCTTGACGATTACGTCCTGCCGATCGGCAAGGCCCGGATCGTGCGCGAAGGCAGCGATGTCACGATCGTCAGCTATTCGATCGCAGTCGGGCTCGCGCTCGAAGCCGCCGAGAAGCTGGCGGAGGACGGGATCGACGCCGAAGTGATCGACCTGCGCACGCTGCGCCCGCTCGACAAGGAAACCGTGCTCGAAAGTCTCAAGAAGACCAACCGCATGGTGGTCGCCGAAGAAGGCTGGCCGACCTGCTCGATCTCCAGCGAGATCGTGTCGATCTGCATGGAGGAAGGCTTCGACTATCTCGATGCGCCCGTCACGCGGGTCAACAACGAGGACGTGCCGCTACCTTACGCCGCAAATCTCGAGGCGATGGCGCTGATCGACACGGCCAGCATCGTGAAGGCGGTGAAGAAGGTCTGCTACGCGGAGTAGGGCGCGCGCGTCAGCTCGCGCTGTACACGTTGCAGGATGGGTCGGGCGCGCCGTCGTTGGCGACCTGCGCGCTCAGGTTGCGATCGTCGCGAATGGGGAAGGCAGCTTCCTGCTTGATGACCTTGTTCGGCATGAACATGTTGCCGAACAGGCCCTGGTATTCGTAGAAAACTTCCACGTACATCACCGCATCGCCTTTGGGGGCGCGGATCTCGCGCCCCGGCGGGCCCATTCCGATGAACTTCTTGTTGCTCGATTCGTTGGTGTTTTCCGGCCCGTAGTCCGAATCGTAGTGCTTCATCCCCTTGCACCTTTGCCAGCGGATCGTCTGCTTGCCGCTGCTACCCAGTGTTTCGAGGCTGGAGAGGACGATGCGGCCGTTTTGCAGCAGGTCGATACTCTCGCCCTGCTTCGCTGCGCCTTCAAAGATGGAGTTGATGTCGGACCGGTAGATGGTCTTGGTCGAGCTGCTGCTGCCCGTCTGGCCCATGCGCGCGGCGTTATCCGCGATCGTCAGCGAGATCTGGCTGACATTCATGCTGGTCACCGCGTACCAGGCGACTTCCGTCCCGAACATGCCCAGGCCCAGGAACAGCGGCAGGCTGAGCGCGAATTCGATAAGCGCGAGCCCGCTGGTGTCGCCGCGCAGGCGCCGCACGAATGTGCCGAGGCGGGGGAAACGGGGCGTGCTCAGGGGCATGGCTTGGTTTCCGGCGTCGCAGCGTCGCCCTGCTGGCCATAGGGCTGGTTCTTGAGGACCGTGCTGATGCTCATCGTGCCCTGCTGGGGCATCCCGATCAGGCCGTAGAGCGGGAAGAGTTTGTCGTAGGTCACGGTGACCGTGTACATCACGATATCGCGCGGGCCGCCAAAGCCGGTCGCGCCTACATCGGCGTCCCAGATGCCGTTGCCGTTTTCGTCCTCGAAGGTCTCGCCACTGTCGCACTTGCCGTTGGCGGGCGTGTTTTCGTTGATCGTTTCCGCACGCTTGACGTCTTCGAAGTCGTAGTAGCTCTTCCGGTCGAAATCGACCCGCGCGCTCTTGGCGACCATTTGCACCATCTTCTCGACATTGTCGTCGATGGCGGCTTCCGCGGCGGGGCCCGATTCGAGTGTCGAATCGCGCGCGGCCTCGTGGATCGATCCGTTCAGGACGGCCCGCAGGTAAACCGAATAGCCAATGTCGAACGCCCCCATCAGCATGATCATGAAGGTGGGGGCGATGATCGCGAATTCGACCAGCGTTGCGCCAGCCTGATCGCGACGAAGCGCGCGAAGGACGGACGATAACCGCAGCATCAGTCGGTCAGCCTCAGGTCGGCGATCTGCTCCGCAATCGCTTGGAACGCCGTGTTGAGTCCATCGGAATTCGAGGCCGTGAAGCTGCTGTTGGGGCTCGCGCAATTGGTCATGTCGGTGGTCAGCGTCGTGTTGAACGCGACCACCCACAGGCGGATGCCCTTCGCCTTGATCGCCTTGCACAGCTCCTTGTAGCGGGTCGTGTGCCGCGCGGTCTGGGCGTTCTCGATGGCATTCCCGTCGGTCGAGGTATTCATGCCGGTGATCCGCCCGTCATGGCGCTCGATCCCGTAGGCGTTGTAATAGTTGTTCCCCGCCGACAGCTGGCCATCGGTCATGAACACGATGTGCCGGCCGACATACTGGTTGTTCGTCGGTTCGAGCAGGACGTTGCTGGAGAAGATGCCCTGTTCCGAACTCAGGCGCGCGCCCCACAGCAGTCCGATATCGTGGTAGGTACCACCATCGGGCGAGAGATTGTTCGTGTAGGACCGGAAGTCCGACAGGCTGGCGTATTCGGTCAGCAGCTTGGCCTTGTAGGGGCAACTTACCTGCGGTGACGATCCGCTGGTGGCGGACGTGGTGTTGTACCCGCGATAGAAGACCACCTCGGGCCAGTAGGGGCGCCACTTGGTCGCCGCATTGGTCGGCGCGCTGTCGATATCGAGATCGTACAGGCCGCTAGGGCTGAACGTCTTGCTGCTCGAATTGAAGGCGACCGACCCGGAGGCGACCGTATCGCGTTCCATGATGCAGCCGTCCCACTTGTAGTTGCTGCTGGTCACGCCGGTGGGATCGCTGGTCCACGCGAAGGCCTTGTAGGTCGACGTCGGGTGCGTGACCTGCTTGTAGGTGGTCTCCCAGCTGGTCGTTTCGGGTGTGGTTTCGTCCCAGATACACCCGCGGTATGCGTTGTCGTAGCGGCCATAGACGCGGTAACCGGGCCAGGTTCCGTAGTAATTGCCGCAGTTCCAGGTGTAGCCGCTGCTCTGGCTGCGATAATACTCGACATGCGACCCGGGCACGGTGACTTGTTCGCGCTTGCGCGACTGGTAGGCGACGCTGTCGGCAATGTAGTTTTGCGGCAGCAGCGCGCCCACGTTAACCGTGCCCGTATAGGGGACAAAGGCGTAACGGATCCGCGCCCCGCTGTTCGCAGCTGCCGATTTCAGCGTGTTGTAGAAGCCGTCCATCGCGCTCTTGAGCGCGCTCATGCGAGACGTCGTCGACAGCGAACCGTAGCTGCGGCCCTGCTGCGTGCCGTAGCTGCGGAAATAGCTGTTGCATTCGGAATCGTTCGCGTCGCTGGGGCACGCCATCGAGCCGGTCGTGTCGAGCACGAAGGTGACGTCCGAGTTCGCAACGTCGAACTTGGCTTCGCACGATACGTTGACGTCGAACTGGTCGATCGTGAAGAAATTCATGATCACGGTCGGCACATCGACCGAGGCAACCCCGGCCACATTGCTGGTGCCTCGTGGATTGGTCGGCGTAAATCTGACGTTCGAAGTGCCGAGATAGTCGCTCGCGTAATTGACTTCGAAATAGTCCATCGCGGCGTTGTACGACGCGGTATTCCACCCGCCGTCGGCCATCTCCTTGCGCCCCGCGAGCACGCCCGCGTCGCACGCCTGCTGCAGGCGCGACTGCACCATGTAGGCGCGGCTCATGTCCACGCCGCTGCCGATCATCGCGATCAGCGGGATCATCGCGGCGGCGACGATTGCCAGCGTGTTGCCTGCGACATCACGGCGCAGGCGCGTCAGGAATTTCAAATCTGCCCCCTTGTCATGCCGGTCGCGAAGCGTGTGTCCATGGTTCGATCGTCCCCGATGCCGGTCGCTGCGTGCCGCTATTCGTCGGCGCGAAGAACCCATCGGTGGTCAGGTGCATTTGACGGATCAGGGTTGAAGAGCCGTTAAGACCCGCGCATGCCCGCGCGATGGCAACCGATCGGGCAGGTACGAAAATGGGGCTGGATGGCGATCCGGCGATCCGGCTGGCGCTCGCCTATGCCCGGGCAAAAGACCGCCCTGTGTTCGAGGACCTGTTCGCGCTCGACCGGAGGTTGGCGGATGCGGTGCGGCAGGCGAGCGAGCCGATCATCGCACAAATGAAACTCGCCTGGTGGCGCGACCGCTTTGCGCAGGAGCGCGCGGACTGGCCGAAGGGAGAACCCTTGCTGGCGCGTCTCGCGCAGTGGGATGCGGACGTGTCGCAACTCGGCCTGCTGGTCGACGGGTGGGAAGCACTGCTGGCCGAAGGTGCGCTGAGCGAGGATGCGATCATCGCCTTCGGCGAAGGGCGCTCGGCTGCGTGGTCGCTCGCTGCGGCTGCGCTGGGGGACGATTGGCAGGGCGCGCCGGACCACGCCGCGCTCGTCTGGTCGTTCGCCGATCTGGCGCAACATTGCGAATCCGCCGACGATGCCGAGCGTGTCCGTGACCTTGCCAGGGGTTCGCTCGGCAAGCACACCACGCGCCTTCCGCGTGCGCTCCGGCCTTTCGCCATCCTCGGCACGCTGGGCCGGCGCAGCCTGGCACAGGGCCGCCCGATACTTTCCTCGACCGGCGATTTCCTCGCCGTGCTGCGCGCAGGTATGCTAGGGAGTTGACCGGTTCGGTCGCGGGGGAGGGCCCATGAATCGCTTGCTGCTTGGAGGTGTGCTGAGCCTTGTGCTGGCCGGGGTCGGCCTGATTTGGTGGCAAAGCCGGGCTCAGGTCGAGGAAGCCGCGCCGCCGCCACCCGAGATGCGCGAAGGGCCTGCCGATGATGACATTCCCCACGCCGATGTCGGTGACCTTACCGGCCCGGCGCCGCCCGAGGCGACCGACCTGACCCGCGAGCAGCGGCGGTTCTTCCGCTATGATCGCAACCGCGACCTCAAGATCACCCGCAATGAAATGCTTTCCACCCGCACGGCCGCGTTCCGCAAGCTCGACAAGGATGGCAACAACCTGCTGACCTTCGAGGAATGGGCCGTGACGACGGTCGACCGCTTCGAAGGCGCGGACGCCAATGGCGACCGGTCGCTAGATCAGGCGGAATTCGCAACCACCGCACCCAAGCGGAGCGCGAAACCCAAGTGTAGCTGCTAGGCTAGCACACGCTCGCGCTGCGCCAGCCACGCGCCGAGATCTGCCTTGGCGCGCGCGGTGTACGCCTCCTTGCGCTGCTTCTTCTTCACCTCGTGCAGCGGCGGGAAGAGCCCGAAATTGACGTTCATCGGCTGGAAGGTCTCAGCCTCCGCATCGCCGGTAACGTGGCTCAGAAGCGCACCCAGCGCGGTCGTCCGCGGGGGAGGGGACCAGTCCTCGCCGCGATGCTCGGCGGCGGTCATCAGCCCTGCCATCAGCCCGATCGCCGAGCTTTCGACATAGCCTTCGCACCCGGTAATCTGCCCGGCGAAGCGGATGTGCGGCGCGTTGCGCAGCCGCAGCTGCCGGTCGAGCACCAGCGGCGAGTTGATGAAGGTGTTGCGATGCAGCCCGCCGAGCCGCGCGAACTCGGCGTTCTCGAGCCCCGGAATCGTGCGGAACAGCTCTACCTGCGCCCCATATTTCAGCTTGGTCTGGAAGCCGACCATGTTCCACAGCGTGCCTAGCTTGTTGTCCTGCCGCAGCTGGACGACCGCATAGGGCCAGCGGCCCTGCGGGTGCTCCTCGGTGGTGTCGTAGGGGTTATCGAGCCCGACGCCCTTCATCGGGCCATAGCGCAGCGTTTCGACGCCGCGTTCGGCCATCACCTCGATCGGCATGCAGCCGTCGAAATAGGGGGTGTCGGCCTCCCATTCCTTGAACTCGGTCTTCTCGCCATCGACCAGGGCTTGCACGAAGGCCTCGTACTGCTCCTTCGTCATCGGGCAGTTGATGTAGTCGCCTTCCTCGTTGCTCGCCTCGGTCCGCTTGTTCCAGCGACTCTGAATCCAGCACTTGCTCATGTCGATCGAGTCGCGGTGGACGATGGGGGCGATCGCGTCGAAGAACGCAAGCCGATCCTCCCCGGTCGCCTGCACGATGCTCTGGGCCAAGTTCTGCGCGGTCAGCGGGCCGGTGGCGACGATGGTGAGCCCTGCGTCGGGCAGCGTATCGACCCGCTCGCGCACGATCTCCACGTTGGGATGGTTCGCGAGCGTGCGCTCGACCTCGGCGGAAAAGACATCGCGATCCACCGCCATTGCCGAACCTGCGGGGACGCGCGCCTTCTCGCCCGCCGCCATGACGATGCTGTCGAGCCGCCGCATCTCGTCGTGCAGCAGGCCGACAGCGTTCTTGTCGCTGTCGTCGGATCGGAAGGAGTTGGAGCAGACCAGCTCTGCCAACCCGTCGGTCTGGTGCGCGGGCGTCATCTCGCCGCTGCCGCGCATTTCCGACAGGCGGACCTTCAGCCCCGCTTGCGCGAGCTGCCATGCAGCCTCGCTCCCGGCGAGCCCGCCGCCGATGATGTGAACGTCATGTGCCATGGGGCGCACCTAGGGGCTGCGCCGCGCATCCGCAATCGGGCCCGGCTCAGCCGACGACGCGGCCCGCCTTCTTCGCGATATCGGGCACCGCCTTGTCGAGCCGCCGCGCAAGCTCCGGCAGGCGCTTCACCGGCACGCCGGGGAACAGGTGATGTTCGAGGTGGAAGAACATGTTGTAGCTGACCAGATTGACCAGCGCGTTGCGCTGCGTGCGCGCGATCATCGCGTGCCCATCACCCGCCCGGTGCGTGATCCACACCGCGAACAGCGCGGTCAGGCTTTGCGCGACCAGCATCGCGGCAAGGTGGAACCACAGAAAATCGAGCGCGAATGTGAAGGCGAGCAGCGGCAGCACGCTGTTGAGCGCAAGGTCGATGCCCATCCGCCGCCGCCAGACCTGCTCGCCGCTCCGCCACGTTTCCAGATGGCATTCGACCGGGAATTTCGGCCCGTAGAGCAGCACCCGCCACAGGCTCATGCGGCCGCACTTGCCCTCGATATCGCGCGGCGTGTCGAGGTATTTGTGGTGCCGCAGGTGGTTGAAGGCGACCGAGTGGTTCGATCCGATCATCACCACGCTCAACGCATGCATCACGCGATGGTGGCCGCGCGGCGAGAACCCGAGATTGTGGTGGATCGCCTCGTGGTTCAGTCGCAGCGCGACGAGGAAGAACATGAACGAGCAGGCGAGCGCGACAGGCCAGACTTCGTAAGCTGCCGCCAGCCAGCTGGCACCGAGCCAGGGGAGGGGGAGGGTGCATTCGCGGCAGCCCTCGCACCGCTTCATGGGAACCAGATCGCGCCACGCCACCTGTTTGAGCAGGCTTGCAGGAAAACGGGTTGCGTCCATCGCGGTACTCCCTGTTTCTTAGGGCTTAGCACAAGCCGCAAAATTCGATAGCGCAAGGCAACGCACTCAGGTTGCGCCCTGCGCAACTCACCACTTGAAAGGAACGCCCGATTCCCCGTCGCGCCCTCGTCAATCACCGCCCGTGGCTCGCGCTCAGCCTTGCAGCGGGCATTGCCTATCCTCTGCTCGACGAGACCGCGCTGGGCGGCCTGTGGCTGATGGTGATCAAGACCTGCGCGGTCGGCTTCCTCGCGGTCTATGCTGCGCAGCGGACAAAGGGGCTGAGGGCGGGGCTGTTCGTGCTGGCGCTTTCGCTGGGTGCGCTGGGCGATGCCGCGATCGAGCTTTCGTTGGCTGCGGGCGGGGCGGCGTTCCTCGCCAGCCACATCGTGGCGATCCTGTTCTACCGCGGATACCTGCGCCCCGAGCCGAGCGCGGCGCGCAAGTGGGGCGCGATTGCGCTGCTTGTCGGCGTGCCGCTGGTCGCCTGGTGGCTCTCGGGCGCGGGGACAGTTGCGATCTACGCCGCCGGGCTCGGCGGGATGGCGATGGCCGCGTGGCTCAGCCTGTTCCCGCAATGGCGGGTGGGGCTGGGCGCGCTGCTGTTCGTCCTCTCGGACTGGCTGATCTTCAGCCGTATGGGTCCGGTCGACCTCGCGCCGCTGCCCGACCTGCTGGTGTGGCCAACCTACTACCTCGGCCAGCTGCTGATCGCGACCGGCGTGGTGCAGACACTCCGCCGCTTCCGGCGGTAGAGCACCCCAGAATCCCCTTCGTGCCGAGCATGTCGAGGCGCGCCTGCGCTCTCGTCCTTCGACAAGCTCAGGACGAACGGTTCAGATAAGGAGCGCCTGGCCTACACGTCCGTAGGCGTAGGATCGTCGCGGTCGAGCGTGGTGTGGGGCGAGGTCGTCTGGTCCTCGCGCGCCATGCGTTCGTCCATGATCGCTTCTTCGGCCGGGTTCTCGGGATTGGCGTCCTCGTCGATCCGTGCGGCGCCGACGATATGTTCGCCCTTGGCGACATCGAACACCTTCACGCCCGAGGATCCGCGCCCGTAGATCGACCAGCCCTTGTGGTTTTCGAACCCGTCGGGGATCAGGTGGCGGAAGTCGATCGGCAGGCGGATCAGCTTGGCCTGATCGGTTACAAGCATCAGCTGCATGCCGTGGCGCACGGGGAAGCTGGCGACCACCGGGCCGTTCCGCTTGGTATCGCTAGGCTCGCCGATATTGGCGATCCCCTGCCCACCGCGGCCGATGGTGCGGTACTCGTAGGCCGAGGAAATCTTGCCGTAACCGTTGGCGGTGAGGGTCAGAATGAACTCCTCGTTCTCCTCCATCTCGGCCGCGACTTCGGCGTCCAGCGTATGCTCGGCATCGTTGTTCTTCCACACGGCAGCACGCAGGTACGCCTCGCGCGTTTCCATGTCGTGCACCAGCGGATCGAGCACGGCGAGGCTGACGACCTTGTCGCCCGCCTTCAGCTTCATGCCGCGCACGCCGATACCGGTGCGGCTCTTGGTCTCGCGCGCATCGGTGGCGGAGAAGCGGATCGCCTTGCCCGCGTCGGAGGCGAGGAAGATTTCCTGCTCCTCGTTCAGCAGACGCACGCCGATCAGGCGGTCTCCGCTGCCTTCGACGAAGCCCATCGCGTATTTCCCGTTGGAGGGAACGTTGGTGAAGGCATCCATCGAATTGCGACGGACCATGCCCTGCTCGGTCGCGAACACGATGTTGAGCGCGCTCCACTCGGATTCATCCTGCGGCAGCGGCAGCACGTTGGTGACGCGCTCGTCCTGGTCCAGCGGCAGCAGGTTGACCATCGGGCGGCCCTTGGTGGTCGGGCTGCCCTCGGGCAGCTTCCACACCTTCAGGCGATAGACGCGGCCCGTATTGGTGAAGAACAGCACCGGGTTGTGGGTGCTCGTGACGAACATCTCGACCACCGCATCCTCATCCTTGGTGGCCATCGAGCTGCGGCCCTTGCCGCCGCGCGCCTGTGCGCGGAAGGCGTGGAGCGGGGTGCGCTTGATGTAACCGCCGTGGGTGACGGTGACGACCATGTCTTCCTGTTCGATCAGGTCTTCGTCATCGACGCCGTCCCAGGCAGGTGCGATTTCGGACACGCGCGGGGTCGCGTACTGGTCGCGGATCGCCTGCAGTTCCTCGCGCATCACCTGGTAGAGCTTGCGACGGTCGGCGAGGATCGAAAGGTAGTATTCGATCTTGGTCGCCAGTTCCTTCAGCTCGTCGCCGATCTCGTCGCGGCCAAGCGCGGTCAGGCGGTGCAGTCGCAGGTCGAGGATCGCCTTCACCTGACGTTCGGACAGGCGATAGGTCCCGCCGTGTTCGTCGGAGCTCGGCTCGATCGCTTCGACCAGCGCGATATATTGCGCGATGTCGCCGATCGGCCATTCCTTGCGGAGCAGCTTGCCGCGCGCTTCGGCGGGGTTGGACGCACCACGGATGATCGCGACAACCTCGTCGAGGTTGGACACCGCGACCACCAGACCGAGCAAGATGTGCGCCCGGTCGCGCGCCTTGTTCAGTTCGAATTTGGTGCGCCTGGTGATGACCTGTTCGCGGAACTGGATGAACGCCTGAATGATGTCGCGCAGCGCGAGCACTTCGGGCCGACCGCCACGGATCGCGAGCATGTTCGCCGGGAAGCTCGCCTGTGCGGGCGAATAGCGCCACAGCTGGTTGAGCACGACTTCGGGCGAGGCATCGCGCTTCAGGTCCACGACCACGCGCACGCCTTCGCGGCTCGATTCGTCGCGGATGTCGGAAATGCCCTCGATCCGCTTTTCCTTCGCGGCATCGGCAATCCGTTCGACGAGCATGTTCTTGCCAACCTGGAAGGGAATCGAGGTGAGCACGATGCTCTGCCGGTCGTTGCGCCCGGTCTCGATCTCGTGCCGGGCACGCATCATGATCGAGCCGCGACCCGTGGTGTAAGCCGAGCGTGCGCCCGACTGCCCCAGGATCAGCGGCGCGGTGGGGAAGTCCGGGCCGGGAATGTACTCGATCAGCTCTTCGGTGGTGATCGCCGGGTTGGCGATGAAGGCGAGGCAGCCGTCGATCACTTCGCCCAGGTTATGCGGCGGAATATTGGTCGCCATGCCGACCGCGATCCCGCCCGCGCCGTTGACCAGCAGGTTGGGGAAGCCCGCCGGCAGAACCGTCGGCTCCTCGCGCGAACCATCGTAGTTCTCGGTGAAATCGACCGTATCCTTGTCGAGATCGTCGAGCAGCGCGTTGGCGACCTTTTCCAGCCGCGCCTCGGTGTAACGCATCGAGGCGGGCGGATCGGGGTCCATGCTACCGAAATTGCCCTGACCGTCGATCAGCGGGACACGCATCGACCAGCTTTGCGTCATGCGCGCGAGGGCATCGTAGATCGCGCTGTCACCATGCGGGTGGTAGTTACCCATCACGTCGCCGACGATCTTGGCGCTCTTGCGATAGGGCCGCCCGGCGACGAAGCCGCCTTCCTGGCTGGCGAACAAAATACGCCGATGAACGGGCTTCAGGCCATCGCGCACATCGGGCAGCGCGCGGCTCACGATCACGCTCATCGCGTAATCGAGATAGCTCGTCTTCATCTCATCGACGATGTCGATGCGGTCGTACTCGCCCATCGGGCTGGGCGGGGGCAGGGTGTCGGTCTCGTCGGTCAAGAAAGGTCCGCTCTGTCAGGTTATCTGGTCGCGTCTTGCGCGCAATGGCAGGAGGCTAGGGGAAAGCAGCCGGGGGTGCCAGCAAGCACACTGCCAGATAGGCATTCGCGCGCTATTTTTCCACATTTTCTGCGGCATCGGCTGACGGGGACGCACGATCGCCATTCAACCACGGTTCAACCGCTCGCAGGCACTGTCTGGACGTTCGCGCGGCACTATCCCATAGGGCGCGCGTTATATTCACCACCCCTATTCGAAAGATACCGCCGCGCACATCGCGCGGCACCTGACAGGAGAGAATAATGGCTTTCTTCGCACTACCTTCGCGCAAGGCATCCCGCATGGCGCTGGCGGTGGCAATCATGGGCATGGGCACCCTCAGCGTGACCGCCGTCGATGCACCCGCATACGCGAAGAAGAAAAAGGAAGAGGAGGAACCCAAGCAGGATTTCTCCGACGCGTTCCGCAAGGCATTCCTGCCCATCCAGGAAGCGGCAGCGAAGGAAGACGCCGACAAGGCGGAACTGCTCGAAAGCATGCTGGCGGTGGAGAGCTCCGTCTCGACCGCCGACGACAAGATGCTCTTCGGCAACCAGCTCTACAGCACCGCGCTCGACCTGAAGAACTACGCGGTCGCGAGCAAGGGCGTCGAAATGATGCTCGACAGCGGGAAGGTGGCCGAAGCCAACCTTCCGCAGTACAACTATATCGCGGGCCAGCTGGCGTATAATGCCAAGGACTACGATACCTCGCGCTCGCGCCTGAAGCAGGCGATCGCGCTGGGATACGAAGATTCCAACGCGCCAGTTCTCGTCACCCAGAGCTATATGCTGCAGGACGACAATGCCGCAGCCACCAGCTATGCGATCGAGACGCTCGAGAGTGAGATTGCCGCGGGCAAGAAGCCCAATGAAGAGCTGATCAACTTCGCCTTCTCGCTCGCCTACAACAACGACATGTACGCCGATGCGGGCAAGCTGGCGCTGATCTATGCCCGCTACTACCCGTCCGAAAAATCGTGGCAGAACGCGATCGGCGTAGAGCGCAACCTGGGCAACTACGAAGACAGCGAAGTGCTCGACCTCATGCGGCTTGCACGCGCGGCCGACGCGATGAGCGATGCCCGGATGTATGCCGATTACATCGATGCGGCCAATTATCGCCGGCTCCCGGCCGAGGTGCTCGTCGTCGCGCAGGAAGGGGTCGACAAGGGGCTGCTCAGCAAGTCCGACGCTTTCGTCTCCGAAGCGCTGAAGGAAGGCAAGGATCGCTCGCCCGGCCTTCGCGCCGACCTTGCCGCGCTTGAGCGCGATGCCAAGAAGTCGGGTGAAACCGGCAGCCTCGCGATCGCCGCGGGCAACGCGTTCCTCAACTTCGGCGAATCGGCCAAGGCCGCAGAGCTGTACGAGCTTGCGCTGACCCGCTCGGATACCGACCGCGGCGAAGCACTGACGCGTCTGGGCATCGCGCAGGTTCAGGCAGGCGATTACGCCGCCGCGCAGACGACCTTCGAAAAGGTCGAAGGCAAGCGCGCACCGATCGCGCAGCTGTGGGCGGCATACGCGGCCCAGGCGGCGTCTGCCGGTTGATCCACACGCCCGTTTAGGGAGATTTGGCGGCGCGGGGGCGACATGCTCCCGCGCCGTTTTCGTCAGCGCAAGCGGCGCACGTAGAGCTGTTCGTCGGGGCCGCGCTTCATCTCGAACCGGTCGAGCGATCCGACAAGTTCGGAAAGGCGCTTGAAACCATAGTTACGCACATCGAAGCTCGACCGGTTGCCCGCGATCTGGCCGACCTCGTGCAGGCGGGCAAACCCGTTGTCGTCGCGGCTCGATGCCTTCCACGCATCGCCCAGCAGCTGGATCAGCTCGTCGTCGACATCGACCTTCTCGGACTTGCTGTCGCTGCCCGCATCGCGCGACTGGCCACGCACCAGTTTCGCCGTGTCGATGAAGCGGGTGCAGGCGCGTTGCAGCGCCTGCGGGGTCTTGGCGTCGCCGAAGCAATAGACCGGCAGGCCATCCTGCCGCAGCCGCGTGACCAGCGGGGTGAAATCGCTGTCCGAGCTCATGATGCCGAACCCGTCGACCTTGCCCTGATAGAGCAGGTCGACCGCGTCGATCGTCATCGCCATGTCGGTCGCGTTCTTGCCGCGCGTCAGGTCGAACTGCTGGTGCGGCCTGATGCCGTACCGATTGGTGATGTCGCCCCACCGCTTGAGCGCATCCTTCGCCCAGTTTCCATAAGCGCGGCGGATATTCACCTGCCCCAGCTCGGCGAGCACGGTGAGCACCGCGTCGATCCCGCTGGGGTCGACATTGTCGGCATCGATGAGGAGGGCGATGTTGTGGGCCTGCATTTCTGACATGCGCGCCACATGGGCTTCGCCACCTTCTCTGGCAAGCCACGCTCGCGCCGCACGGCATTGCTACATGCGAAGCTGGCTATTAGATGGCGGGGCATGAACGACCTCTCGACTGCCCCGACCCCGGAAGAAAATCGCCCGCCACGCACCCGCAAGCCCGACTGGATTCGGGTCCGGGCGCCGGTCGGCAAGGGTTATCAGGAAACGCGCCGCCTGATGCGCGACCTCAGCCTGAACACCGTGTGCGAGGAAGCAGCCTGCCCCAATATCGGCGAGTGCTGGGAGAAAAAGCACGCGACCGTGATGATCCTGGGCGATGTTTGCACGCGCGCCTGCGCGTTCTGCAATGTGAAGACCGGGATGCCGCGCCTCGTCGATCCGATGGAACCGGAAAACGTCGCGGTCGCAGCGGGCAAGATGGGGCTCGAACACATCGTCATCACCAGCGTCGACCGCGACGACCTGCCCGACGGCGGGGCGGGGCAGTTCGTCAAGGTGATCCAGGCGCTGCGGCGCGAGACGCCGAACACCACGATCGAGATTCTGACCCCCGATTTCCGCGGCAAGATGCGCCCCGCGATCGAGGCGATCTGCGAAGCCGGGCCGGACGTGTTCAATCACAACCTCGAAACCGTGCCGCGTCTCTACCCGACGATCCGCCCTGGCGCGCGCTACTACGCTTCGCTGCGGCTGCTCGAAGAGGTCAAGTCGCACGACCCGCTGATCTTCACCAAGTCGGGCATCATGCTGGGGCTGGGCGAACAGCGGCTCGAAGTGCACCAGGTGATGGACGACATGCGCAGCGCGGGCGTCGATTTCATCACCATGGGCCAGTATCTCCAGCCTACGCCCAAGCACGCGAAGGTGGAAGATTTCGTCACCCCCAAGGCGTTCGATGCGTTCGGTTCGATCGCGCGCGCCAAGGGCTTCCTGCAGGTCGCATCGAGCCCGCTGACGCGCTCCAGTTACCACGCGGGCGACGATTTCGCGCAGATGAAGGCGGCGCGGGAAGAACGTCTGGCACGCGAGGCATCGCGCAAGGACGCGCGTTAATGCCGGGCATCCACCAGAAGCGGGTGCTGCCCTATTCCTGCGAGCAGATGTTCGATCTGGTCGCGGACGTGAAGAGCTATCCCGAGTTTCTGCCGTGGGTGGTCGCGACGCGCATCCAGTCCGACAGCGAGACCGAAATGGTCGCGGACATGGTGGTCGGCTTCAAGGCGATCCGCGAGAAGTTCACCTCGCGGGTCGAGAAGAACCGGGCCGAGAGCATCCGCGTGCATTATGTGGACGGTCCGCTGAGCGACCTTCAGAACGACTGGGCGTTTGCCGGGGTCGAAGACGGCTGCGAGATCGATTTCTGCGTCGATTTCACCTTCAGGAACAAGATTTTCGAGCGACTCGCCGGGGCCTATTTCGACCGCGCGTTTCGCATGATGATGGGCGCGTTCGAAAAGCGCGCGCACGATCTCTACGGCAGCAGCAGTTCCAGCGCGCATAGCGTCGCCTGACGGCGGATTTCGGCCCGCCCCAGATCGCCGAACGACTTCAATTCCCCCTCCGGCTCGCCTTCCTGCCCACGCACCGCTCGCGCGAAGACGACCGTGCCGACCGGCTTCGTCGGGGAGCCTCCGCCGGGCCCCGCAACGCCGCTGATCGCGACCGCGACATCGGCCTTGCTGTGTTCCAGCGCGCCCTGTGCCATCGCCCATACGCACGCGATCGACACCGCGCCGAAGGTCTCGATGATGTCCAGCGGCACATCGAGGCCTTCCATCTTGGCATCGTTCGAATAGGTCACGAACCCGCGTTCGAGCACCGCGGACGACCCGGGAATTTCGGTGATCGCCGCGCAGACGAGGCCACCGGTGCAGCTTTCGGCGAGCGCGAGGGTCCGCCCGGCAGCGCGGTTCTCTTCGACCACGCGGGTGGCGAGTTCGATCACATTGGGGGGGAGGAGGGTGTCAGGCATTGCTAGTCCTTGCAGATCTTGAGGTCTTTTTCCTCGTCGCCCACGAAGCTGAACAAGGTGGCAAGGATCGGGCCGTAATTTTCCGGGGGGAGCGGCGCGAGCAGCGGCAGGATCCTGTCGATATCGCCGCAGTTGGCGGGCTTGATTTCCGCCGCGACCAACTGGACCACCATGGCATCGACGAAAGGCCGGATCGCCTCGTCGCTCAGGTCTTCGATTATGCCCGACATCTGGTTCTTGGAGTCGCCTTTTTTGGCGAAGGTCATCAGGAACCGGCGTGTGCCGGGCCATGCCTGATCGCGCAGCGGCTCGAATCCGCTGGCGAACTCGGCTCCATCGCCCAGCAGAAAACTGTCCGCCGGCAGCGCGTCCATGCAGCTCGACTGGATGCCTTCCACCAGCAGCGGCATCGAATAGGTCAGCGTGTCGGAAAGATCGGCGGGCGCGATGCACGGGGCGCTTTGTGCCAGCGCGGGCTGCGAGAGCGAAAGCAGCGCGGCGGCGCTCGCGGTCAGGCGGAAATTCAGTTTCATGCGAAGTCTTCCCTGATCAACGTTGCTGCCGCCTGCGCGGCAATCCCTTCGCCTCTCCCGGTGAAGCCGAGCATTTCGGTCGTCGTTGCTTTTACGCTTACCGCGTCTGTTTGGATACCTGCCAGATCGGCGATCTTTTCGCGCATAGCATCCTTGTGCGGGCCGATTTTCGGCGCTTCGCAGATGATCGTGAGGTCGAGATTGCCGATGCGGTAGCCCGCGTCCGAAGCGAGCGAGACTGCGTGGGCGAGGAACTGGCCGGAAGCTGCGCCGCGCCATTTCTCGTCGCTCGGCGGGAAATGCGTGCCGATATCGCCATTGCCGATCGCGCCCAGAATCGCGTCGACCAAGGCGTGCAGCGCGACGTCGGCATCGGAATGCCCGGCGAGGCCCTTGTCATGCTCGATCCTGAGCCCGCCGAGCCACAATTCCTCGCCCTCGGCCAGGCGGTGGACGTCGAAACCGGTGCCGGTTCTGACGGGTGCTGCCTGCATGGCGAAATCCTCTGCGAATGTCAGTTTTGCGAGCTTTTCCGACCCCTCGACGATCGCCACCTCGCCGCCGGATGCACGCAGGACCTGCGCGTCGTCGGTCGGTTCGGAAGCGCTGTCCCACGCGCGGTGCGCGGCGAGGATGTCGGCAAAGCGGAAGCCCTGCGGCGTCTGCACGCGGGCGAGGGCGGAGCGATCCTCCTGCCCCGTCATCAGGCCGTTTTCGGCCCGCGCGATCGTGTCCACCAACGGCAAAGCGGGGATCGCGCCGGGATGATCCACAAGCGCGCTCAACACGCGTTCAACGACAGCAAAGGGGACCGAGGGGCGCGCAGCGTCGTGTACCAGCACATTCTCGGGCGGGTCGATCGCCAGCGCCTCAAGCCCGGCGGCAACCGAAGCGCGTCTGGTCGCGCCACCTTCGACGAACAGGATGTTCTCCAACCCGGCAGTCGCCTCGCGCGCCAGATCTTTCGCGTCGGGCGCAATCGCGATCACGATCCGGTCGGCCCCCGCGGCGAGCAGCGCCTCTGCCGAATGACGCAGCACCGGCCTGCCGCGCCAGCTCACATATTGCTTGGGGAGCGCCTGCTTCGCCCGCGAACCGGTGCCTGCGGCAACGATGATCGCGGCAAAGCGGGGCGGGGGTTCGGCTGTGCGGGAGGTGGTTTCCATCGCGGGGGGAGGGCTACGCGCTTGCGGGAGGCGCGGCAATCCACTATTTGCCGCGCTTCCCCATGCTTGAAGTCCCAACCCCTCCCTCGGCTCCGAAGCCGATCGCCATCGGCGACGTGCGTGTCGAGACGCCGGTCGTCCTCGCGCCGATGACGGGCGTGACGGACATGCCCTTCCGCACGCTGGTGCGCCGCTATGGCTCGGGCCTCAACGTGACCGAGATGATCGCGAGCGAGGCGGCGATCCGCGAGACGCGGCAGAGCGTGCAGAAGGCCGCGTGGGACCGGATCGAGGAGCCGGTCAGCATGCAGCTGGTCGGCTGCGACCCGGCGAGCATGGCAGAGGCTGCGAAATTGCAGGAAGGCAATGGCGCGGCGATCATCGACATCAACTTCGGATGCCCGGTGCGCAAGGTCGTGGGCCAGCTGGCGGGCAGTGCGCTGATGCGCGAGGTACCGCTGGCAACGAAGCTGATGGAAGCGACCGTCAAGGCGGTCGACGTTCCGGTGACGGTCAAGATGCGGATGGGCTGGGACCATGCCAGCCTCAACGCGCCCGAACTTGCGCGCATTGCCGAGGATCTCGGCGTGAAGATGATCACCGTCCACGGGCGTACACGCAACCAGATGTACAAGGGGTCCGCCGACTGGTCTTTCATCGCCAAGGTGAAGGAAGCGGTGAATATCCCGGTGATCGTCAATGGCGACATTTGCAGCATTGAGGATGCGGCCAAGGCGCTGGAGCAATCGGGCGCGGACGGGCTGATGATCGGGCGCGGGGCCTATGGTCGCCCGTGGCTGCTCGGTCAGGTCATGCATTGGTGGCAGACCGGCGAGAAGCGCGCCGACCCGCCGCTCAACGAACATTACGCGGTGGTGGTCGAACATTACAAAAGGATGCTCGATCACTACACGCCCGAGGTCGGGGTCAAGATCGCGCGCAAGCATCTGGGCTGGTACACCAAGGGTCTCTACGGATCGGCGGAGTTCCGCAAGGCGATCAACTTCATCGACGATCCGGCGCAAGTGCTGGGCGAGATCGACCGCTTCTTCGAGCCCTTCCTGGTCCGCAACGCCGCGTGAATCGCGGCCGCGCGGAAGAGGCTTGCCACGAAGCGTTGCCAAAATGCGACGCAAAGTGGCACGCGTTTCGCTTTGCGGCTTGTTTTACAGCAACAGCGATGTTGTAAGTTCGCAACGATGGCGACTTCACCGAGCAGGACGATACGGGGATCTCGTTTCTCCCGCCGCGTGACGGTGGCCATGCGCCGCGCCAACCTGTTCCTGTGGCTGGAAATAGGCGCCGCGCTGGCGCTTGTGACGATGATCGTCGCCACATGGACGGCCTTCACCAACACGCCCGACGAATCGCAGCTTCTGGCGACGCGCCAGATCTCGATCCTGCTGATCGGTACGCTGGTGCCCGCGATGGCGCTGCTCGTGCTGCTCGGGCGCAGGCTCGCGCTGCGCCGCGCGGCGGGCAGCACCGCGCGGCTGCACGTGCGCCTGGTGTTCGTCTTCTCGCTGATCGCCGCCGTGCCCACGCTGCTGGTGGCCACATTCGCGGGCGTGCTGTTCCAGTCGGGCGTCGACTTCTGGTTTTCCAGCGACTCGCGCGGGCTGTTCGAGAGCACCAATGAATTCGCCGAAAGCTATTTCCGGCAAAACCAGTTCGAGGTCGCGCAGGAAACCGCCACAATGGCGGGCGACATGCTGCGCCTGCTGCAGGGGCGCGATCTGGCAGACCTGGCCACCCGCGAATTCCAGGAGGACTATCTGTACCAGATGCAGGGGCGCGACATCAGCGAAAGCGCGATCCTGCAGGCCTTTCCCGACGGCACCGTCACCACCGCCGTCGCGGTCGGGATCGTCGAGGGTAACCAGCCTGCCGAGGCAGGCGCGCGCGCGCTGCCACGCCTGAATGCGGGCGAGACCGAGGTGATGTTCGCCGACCAGGATCGGATCGAGGCGATCACGCCGATCGACCAGGCGGCGGGCATCTACCTGTATAATGCGCGCAACAATACCGCGTCCTCGTTCAGCAATTTCCAGCGCGCGACCGAGATCATGGTGCAGTATCGCGAGCTGACCCAGCGCGCGCGCGCCCTCCAGTTGCGCTTCAACCTCGCGCTGTTCTTCGTGCCGCTCGCGCTGGTCGGGTTCGCGGTGTGGTTCGCGCTGCGGTTCGCCGATCGGCAGGTCGAACCGCTGACCGATCTGGTCGCCGCCGCGCGCAAGGTGGGCGCGGGTAATTTCTCGCTGCGGATCGCGGGGCGCACCGGTGCCGACGAGATCGGCCTGCTCAACCGCGCGTTCAACCGGATGACCGCGCAGCTCGAAACGCAGACCGACGATCTGATGCGCGCGAACCGCGAGATCGACGAACGGCGCGCCTTTATCGAGGCAGTGCTCGAATCGATGAGCGCAGGGATCGTCTCGATCGACGAGAATGGCACGATCCAGCTGATGAACACCTCGGCCCACATGCTGCTGTTCGACGATCCTCAGGAGGAGGGGAGGGGGCAGCCCTTCGCGCAGGTTTCGCCGCAGATCGCCAGTCTGCTCGATCAGGGTGCCAAGAACGGCATCGTCACCGTGACGAGGGGCGCCGACCTGCTGACGCTCGCAGTGCGGATCGCGCCGGCGAAGGGCGGCACGGTGATTACCTTCGAGGATATTACCCGCCAGCTGCTCGACCAGCGGCGCGCTGCATGGTCCGACGTCGCGCGGCGGATCGCGCACGAGATCAAGAACCCGCTGACCCCGATCCAGCTCGCAACCGAGCGGCTCAAGCGTCGCTACGGCAAGAAGCTGGGCGACGACGACGTGCTGTTCGGGGAGCTGACCAGTACGATCGTGCGGCAGGTCGGCGCGCTGCGTACGATGGTAGACGAGTTTTCCTCCTTCGCGCGCCTGCCCAAGCCGGTCTTCCGCGACGAGAACGCGCTCGATCTCGTGCGTCAGGCGGTGTTCCTGCAAGAGGTCGCGCATCAGGACATCGCCTTCGCGCTCGAAACGCCCGAGGGCGAAATCGCGCTGAGCTGCGATCGCCACCAGTTCGGCCAGGCGATGACCAACGTGCTCAAGAACGCGGTCGAAGCGGTGCAGGCGCGGGCTGCGGACGAGACCGACGGTTTCGCCGGGCGAATCACGGTGTCGATCGAGCCGGGTGATGAGCTGGTCGAGATTCGCATCGCCGACAACGGCGTCGGCCTACCCGCAGAGCGTGACCGGATTGCCGAACCTTACGTGACCACGCGCGAGAAGGGCACGGGCCTGGGCCTCGCGATCGTCAGCAAGATTGTCGAGGAACATGGCGGCGAGATGAGCTTCGCCCCGGTCCCCGAAGGCGGAACGCAGGTGATCCTGCGCTTCGCCCGCAACCCCGAACCCGCCCCGACGGAGGAACAATCCGCGTGAGCACCCGAACACCCAAGAGGAGGCGCTGATGGCGCTCGATATTCTGGTCGTCGACGACGAACGCGACATCCGCGAGCTGGTCTCGGGCGTGTTGAGCGACGAGGGTTACGAATGCCGCGTCGCGGGCGACAGCGGCACCGCGCTGCGAATGGTCGACGAACGGCGGCCGAGCCTCGTGCTGCTCGACGTGTGGCTCCACGGCAGCCCGATGGACGGGCTCGAAGTGCTCGACGCGATCAAGGAACGCGAGCCCGAGCTGCCGGTGATCATCTTTTCCGGCCACGGCAATATCGACACCGCGGTATCGGCGGTCAGCCGCGGGGCGATGGACTTCATCGAAAAGCCGTTCGAGACCGAGCGGCTGCTGCTGCTGGTCGAGCGCGCGACCGAAACCGAGCGTCTGCGGCGCGAGAATACGCAGCTGAAGCAGGATCATGGCGGGGCAGGGGAGGAGTTCAACGGCAACTCCGCCGCCGTCAATCAAGTGCGCGCCACGCTGAAGCGGGTCGCCAACACGGGCAGCCGCGTGCTCATCAGCGGACCTGCCGGATCGGGCAAGGAAGTCGCCGCGCGCCTGCTGCACAGCTGGAGCCAGCGTTCCTCGGGCGCGTTCGTGATCGTCAACTCGGCACGCATCACCGCCGAACGTTTCGAGCAGGAGCTGTTCGGCGAGGAGCAGGACGGCAAGCTGGTGCGGCCGGGGCTGCTTGAAATGGCCGATGGCGGCACGCTCTACCTCGACGAGGTGGCCGACATGCCGCTCGCCACGCAGGCGCGCATCTTGCGCGTGCTGACCGAGCAGAGCTTCGTGCGCGTGGGCGGGAACCGGCAGATCGGCGTCGATATGCGGGTGGTCAGCTCGACCTCGCGCGATTTGCAGGCCGAGATCGAGGAAAAGCGCTTCCGCGAAGACCTGTTCTACCGCCTCAACGTCGTGCCCGTGTCGATCCCTTCGCTGGCGGACCGACGCGACGATATCCCCGCGCTCGCGACGCATTTCTTCGCCCGCTACGCTGCCGAACAGGGATTGCCGCCGCCCGAGGTGAGCGAGGAGGCGCTCGCCACGCTGCAGGCGCACGACTGGCCGGGCAATGTGCGCGAGCTGCGCAACGTGGTCGAACGCACTGTGATCCTCTCGCCGCGCGACAAGCTCAACGTGATCGAGCCCGACATGCTGCCCTCGGAGATCACCGAAACCGGGGTGAAGGGCGGAATCGGCCTTTCCAGCCTGATGGGCGTGCCCTTGCGCGAGGCGCGCGAGGAGTTCGAGCGCGAATATCTCACTATCCAGATCCGCCGGTTTTCTGGCAATATCTCCAAAACCGCCAACTTCATCGGCATGGAAAGATCGGCATTGCATCGGAAATTGAAGATTTTGGGCATGACCGACCGCAAGGAAGATGGCTAAGCTGTTGAACACGCCCGGCAAGCCGATCGGCTGGAACGCAAGGCTTGCGCGAGCATTTTTGATGTAAATGCTGCCCGATCGCGCATGACGCGAGGCAGGCGGATGTGAGCGATGCCGGAACGCTGCGATGTTCATCCGGCCAAGAACAGGAACAGGTCATGTCCGAAGGAAAGACGCTCTCGATACGAACCAGGCCCCGGATGGAAGCGGATTCTCCCCCCAAAGTCGCCAAGCCCCGCGCTGCGGCCAAGCGGACCGAACGCTCCCATTCCGACAAGCAGCCCGGGTTGCAGGATGCCTTTCTCAACATGCTCCGCCGCGACAAGGCACCGGTGACGGTGTTCCTCGTCAAGGGTGTGAAGCTGCAGGGGATCATCACCTGGTTCGACAATTTCTCGCTGCTGCTACGGCGCGACGGGCAATCGCAGCTGGTCTACAAGCATGCGATCAGCACGATCATGCCCGCGCAGCCGATGGATGCGGAACAGTTCTCCAGCCAGGATGGCGGCAAGAAGCAGCGCCAGTTGCAGGACGTGTTCCTCAGCCGCGTGAGCGAGGCAGAGGTTCAGGTGACGATGTTCCTCGTCAACGGCGTGATGCTGCAGGGCCGGATCGCGGCCTACGACCTGTTCTGCACGCTGCTCGAACGCGACGGATACGTGCAGCTGGCGTACAAGCACGCGGTTTCCACGATCCAGCCTTCCGAACCGGTCGACCTGAGCGACTGGGAAGATGACGACGCGGATGGCGATGACGACGAAGGTTCCGGCGACGATTGATCCGATCGTGCCGACCAGCCAAGGATAGCTAGATTTTCGAAGATGATCTCCAGGGCGAGGTGACGCGCGGTGCGCGCGCGCTCGTCGTGTGCCCCGATATTCGCGGCCAGACGCACGATCTGCCGGCGCAGGAGCGCTTGGCGGAAGCCGTCGGGCTCGCCAACGCGATCGGCATCGTGGTCGCCGACAGCTATATCCAGCCGGTGCGCGACGTGCGCCCCGCGACCTTGTTCGGGGCGGGGCAGGTCGAAAAGATCGGCACCGATGCCGAGCTGGCCGAGGCGGAGCTGGTCATCGTCGACGGCGCGCTGACCGCGATCCAGCAACGCACGCTGGAAGAAAAGCTCAAGCGCAAGGTGATCGACCGGACCGGTCTGATCCTGGAGATTTTCGGCGAGCGGGCGGCCACCGCCGAAGGGCGATTGCAGGTCGAACTGGCGCATCTCGACTATCAGGCGAGCCGCCTGGTGCGCAGCTGGACCCACCTCGAACGGCAGCGCGGCGGCTTCGGCTTCCTCGGCGGGCCGGGCGAAACGCAGATCGAGGCCGACCGGCGGATGATCCGCTCGCGCATGGCGCGGCTGCGGCGCGATCTCGAACAGGTCAGGAAAACCCGCGCGCTGCACCGCGAACGGCGCAACCGCGCACCCTGGCCGGTGATCGCGCTCGTGGGCTATACCAATGCGGGAAAATCGACCATTTTCAACCGCTTGACTGGCGCGGACGTGATGGCGGAAGACCTGCTGTTCGCCACGCTCGACCCGACGATGCGCGCGATCGGCCTGCCGGGGGTGGAAAAGGCGATCCTGTCCGACACGGTGGGGTTCATTTCGGACCTGCCGACGCAGCTGGTCGCCGCCTTCCGCGCAACGCTGGAAGAGGTCACCAATGCCGACCTGATCCTGCACGTGCGCGACATCGCCAACCCGGCGAGCGCGGCGCAGAAGGCGCAGGTGCTCGAAGTGCTGCGCGGGCTCGGCGTGGTCTCCGAAGGCGAGGAGGGGGAGGACGCGGTGAGTGCGATCCCGATCCTGGAAGTGTGGAACAAGTGGGACCTGCTGGCCGAGGACAGCCGCGAAGATCTCGCCGCGCGGGCGGCGGAGGACGATATGGTCGTGCCGCTATCGGCCGAAACCGGGTTCAATTTCGACGCGCTCGAAACGCACGTGGCGCAGGTGCTGACGCGCGCGGCAAGCGTGCGCGAATTCGTGCTGCCGACCTCGGCAGGCCGCGAGATCGCGTGGCTGCACGCGCATGGCGATGTGCTGGAGGAAGAGGAGCTTCCCGCCGGGGAGGGCGGTGCCCCACGGCACCGGCTGCTCGTCCGCCTCGGACCCAAGGAGCTGGGCCAGTTCGAGAGTTTCGGGGTGGGTTGAGCGTTTTTGGAACGTCATGCTGAACGTGTTTCAGCATCCAGCGCCCAAGCCGACATGCACTCGCAGAAGGAAAACGGGACCCTGAAACGAGTTCAGGGCGCCGGTTCGTAACCGGTGGTCACTTCTTCTCCGCGCGCTTCACCGCCTGCCACAGAGCCTCCTGCGCTTCGAGTTCGAGGCTCGGGAATTTCCCTTCCGCCAAAGTCTCCATCCCGCGATAACGCCGTTCGAACTTGTCGTTGGCGGCGCGCAGTGCCGCTTCGGGCTGAATGCCGTAGGCGCGGACCACGTTGACCGCGGCGAACAGCAGGTCGCCGGCCTCTTCCTCGCGCGTCGCGTCACCGGCCTCGGCCAATTCCTCGACCTCCTCGGCCAGCTTCGCAGCCGCGCCCGAGGGATCGGGCCAGTCGAACCCGTCGCGCGCGGCGCGTTTCTGCAATTTCTCGGCGCGAAGCAGCGCGGGCAGGGCGCGCGCGACGCCATCCATCGCGCTTTGCTGCCCCTTGGCCTCGCGTTCGCGCGCCTTGAGCGCCTCCCACCGGGTTTCATCCATGGTGCCGTCTGCGGAGCCGAAGATATGCGGATGGCGCGCTTCCATCTTGTCCGAGATGACCTGCGCGACGTCATCGAAGGCAAACAGGCCGCGTTCCTCGGCCATCCGCGCGTGGAAGACCACCTGCAGCAGCAGGTCGCCGAGTTCCTCGCGCAGTTCGTCCATCGCCTCACGCTCGATCGCGTCGGCAACCTCGTAGGCTTCCTCGATCGTGTATGGCGCGATCGTCGCGAAATCCTGCGCCAGATCCCATTCGCAACCATGCTGCGGATCTCGCAGCCGCGCCATGGTAGCAAGAAGGCGGTCGATGGGGCGGGTTTCGGCTGGTCTCATGGAGAGGGGGATAGGCGCGCGCCGCCCTGGCGTCAGCACATCTATAAGATGGATAATATATATTATGTAAAATAATGGAGATGGCAGAGGCGCGGCGGGAGCGCCCCATCGCGCTCTGGCCGCTGTTTACTGGATGACCGATACCAGCAGCATCAAGCCGCTGATGATCACCGCCCAGATGAGCACGTAGCGCAGGCCGGTTTTCCAGTTGAGCCGGTACGATGCCAAGGCGCTGCCTGCCAGGACGAGACATCCGATCAGCCAGATGATCTGGGTTGTGTCGAATGATGTCATACCTTCACCACCAAACCATCGTACCCGACCACGACTCCTTTCGGAACTTCGCCGGATAAGGTTCTGTAATCCATGCTTTTATCGAGATGCGTCAGGACCATTTTGCCAGCCCCGCAACGCTTCCCGAAGTCGAGCGCCATGGCAAGGTTGGCATGCGTCGGATGCTCCTCGCGCCGGAGGCAATCGCACACGAGCAGATCCACGCCCTTGAACAGCGTGACCATTCCAGGCGTTATCTCACTGAAATCAGTAGCATAGCCGATAGACTTGCCATCGCATCCGAAGCGGAAACCGGTGCTTTTGGCGGGCCCGTGCGGCATCACGGTCCAGTCGACGGTGAAGCCTGCGAACAGCCGCAGCCGGTCGAGCACTTCGATGTTCACGATCGTCGGATAGCCGAACTCGCCTGCGAACACGTAGCTGAAACGGGCCTTCAGCCGTCGCACGGTTTCCTCGACCCCGTAGCCCGGCAGCGGCCCGCTGCGGCCATATCTCAGCGAGCGCAGATCGTCGATTCCGTGGCAATGGTCGGCGTGGTCGTGCGTCCAGAAGACCCCGTCGATATTGTCGATCCCGCAGCGCAGGAACTGGTCGCGCAGGTCTGGCGGCGTATCGACCAGAACGCGGCTGCCGGCATCGTTTTCGACGAGGATCGCCACGCGGCTGCGGCGGTTCCTGGGCTCGTTCGGGTCGCAGGCACCCCAATCGCCGTTGATGCGCGGGACGCCGGTGGACGTACCCGTGCCGAGCAGCGTCACCTTCACGCGGGCGCCTTGTCTTGCTGGCGTGTTTTCGAAAACAAAGCGTGGAAATTGCGCGTGGTCTGCTCGGCCAGCTGCTCGACGCTGGTGCCACGCAATTCCGCCACGAACTGCGCGGTGTTGGCGACATAGGCAGGCTCGCAGGTCTTTCCGCGATGCGGCACGGGGGCGAGGAACGGGCTGTCGGTTTCGACCAGCAGACGATCCGCCGGGATCACCTTGGCAACCTCCTGCAGATCCTTCGCGTTCTTGAAGGTCACGATGCCCGAAATCGAGATCGTCAGACCCAGATCGAGCACTTTCCGGCCGAACTCGGCCGAGGCGGTGAAGCAGTGGATCAGGGCAGGGTAGCCCCCCTTCCCCATCTCGTCCTCCAGGATCGCGGCGGTGTCATCCTCGGCATCGCGGGTGTGGATGATCAGCGGCAGGCCCGTCTCGCGCGCGACGTCGATATGCATGCGAAACAGCGCCTGCTGCGTCGCGCGGTCGGACTTGTCGTAATAGTAATCGAGCCCGGTTTCGCCGATCCCGACCACTTTCGGGTGCTGCGTCGCCTTGAGCAGCGTATCGCGCGCCAGATCGGCGTGGCCATCGGCGTTGTGCGGATGAATGCCGACGCTGGCCCACACGTCATCCTCGCGCGCGGCGGTGGCGACCACCTGATCCCACTCGGCCTGCTTGGTCGAGATATTGAGGAAGCCCTGCACCCCGGCATCGCGCGCACGGGCGAGCACCCCGCCCTGATCTTCCACCAGACCTTCGTATTCGAGATGGCAGTGGCTATCGATCAGCATCAGCTGGCTTCTTCGGCTTCGGGCAGTTCGAGGCGCGGGAACAGCGGAGTGGGTGGTTCGACGCGGTACCCGGTGGCGATCAATGCGCCGTACCAGCCCTCGTTCGCCATATCGTCGTAGGTGCGTTCGTCTTCGGCAATTCCCAGCATGGTCAGCAGGTGGCCCGCCTTCTCGGGGATAACAGGTTGGATCGCGATGGCGAGGTCTCGCAGTGCGATGAACAGCGTTTGCAGCACGGTACGCATCCGCTCCGGGTCGGTCTTCTTGAGCGCCCACGGGGCCTGCTCGTCGACATACTGGTTGCAGGCGTAAACCGCCTTCATCCACGCATCGATGCCGACCGAAAAGGCGAGCTTTTCGAACTGCTGCGGGAAGGCTTCGCGGCATGCATCCTGCACCGTGGTCAGCAGCGCCTTGTCGTCTCCGTCGGGCGAATAGGCGCCCAGCTTGCCGTCGAGGTTCTTGGCGATCATCGAGAGGGTACGCTGCGCCAGATTGCCGAAGCTGTTGGCCAGCTCCGCATTGGCGCGCGTCACGATCGCCTCGGGCGAATAGCTGCCATCTTGCCCGAAAGCGATCTCGCGCATCAGGAAGTAGCGCAGCGCATCGACGCCGAACTGGTCGGCCAGCACCAGCGGATCGGTCACATTGCCGAGCGACTTCGATTCCTTCTGTCCCCGATTGAGCAGGAAGCCGTGGCCATAGACCTGCTTGGGCAATTCCACGCCCGCGCTCATCAGGAAGGCGGGCCAGTACACCGTGTGGAAGCGGACGATATCCTTGCCGATCAGGTGCAGGTCGGCGGGCCAGTACTTCCAGTCCGCGCCCTCTTCGGGATAGCCGAGGCCGCTGATGTAGTTCGTCAGCGCGTCGACCCACACGTACATGACGTGGTCCTCGCTGCCCGGCACGCGCACGCCCCAGTCGAAGCTGGTGCGGCTGACCGAGAGATCGCGCAGCCCCCCTTCGACGAAGCGCATCACCTCGTTCCGGCGGCTGTCGGGCTGGATGAAATCGGGCTGCGAAGCGTAGAGATCGAGCAGCTTGTCCTGGTATTTCGACAGGCGGAAGAACCAGCTTTCCTCCACGGTCCATTCGACCGGGGTGTTCTGCGGGGAGAGTTTCTCCCCCCCTTCCCCTTCGACCAGTTCCTTCTCGTCGTAGAAGGCTTCGTCGCGGACCGAATACCAGCCCTCGTAACGGTCGAGGTAGAGATCGCCATTGGCTTCCATCGCGCGCCACAGCGCCTGGCTCGCGGTGTGGTGATCGGGCTCGGTCGTGCGGATGAAGCGGTCGTAGGAAATGTTCAGCCGGTCGAACAGGTCGCGGAAATGCGCGCTCATCTCGTCGGCGAGCGCGCGCGGGGTCTTGCCCTCGTCCTGCGCCTTGCGCGCCATCTTCAGCCCGTGCTCGTCGGTACCGGTCTGGAAGCGCACGTCGCGGCCCTTGAGCCGCTGGAATCGGGCGATCACATCGGCGGCAACCGTCTCGTAGGCGTGGCCGATATGCGGCTTGCCGTTGGGATAGTGGATCGCGGTGGTAATGTAGTAGGGGTCAGCCATCGGCCCCGGCTCTATGCGGGGCAGCCGCGGCGAGCAAGGTGCCGATTTCCATTGCGAGGAAACCGGGATCGAAATTGTAGCTTTTCGCCTGGCCCGAAATCGTCACCAGCCGCGCGTGCGCCTCGACCAGTGCCGGGATATCGACCCGTTCGGGCTGCTCCAGTTTCTGCGCGAGCACGGTGCGCGCAAGGTCGAGCGTGGTCGAAAGCCGCTCGCGATCGGGGCGCGCGCCGATCTCCTCGCCCAGCTTGCCGCGCAGGGTGAAATCGGGGTCGCCCTCGTTCGCGATGCGGCGCATCAGCGATTCCGCGGGGCCAAGCTCCTGCGCCAATAAGGCACGCGCAGCGCCCGGTGCGCCGCCGCTGGCGCGCGCTGCCAGCTCGATCTCCGCCGGACCGGCATTCAGACCGTCCTCGGCGCGCAAGGCGTCTTCGACCGCGCCCGCCGACAGCGGATTGAACCGGAGGATGCGCGCGCGCGATCGGATCGTGGGCAGCAGCATGCCGGGGCGGTGCGTCACCAGCAGGAAGAAGGTGCCCGCAGGCGGCTCCTCCAGGCTCTTGAGCAGCGCGTTGGCCGCGTTGCGCTCCAGATCGTCCGCCGGATTGATGATGATCGCGCGAAAAGCGCCCAGCGTCGGCCGCGTGTTCAACCGCGCCTGCATCGAACGGATCTGCTCGATCGCGATGTTGCGCTTGGTCTCGAAAGGCTCGCCCTTCTCCGCCTTCTTCGCTTCCTTGTCGTCCTTGGGCAGGTGGGTGAGGATCTGGATGTCGGGGTCGTTCTCCCCCACCGGCGTGTCGCGCCCGATGGCGACCAGTTCGCGCGCGGCAGCGAGCGCGAAGTCGTGCTTGCCCAGTCCCCTGCGCCCGGCGAGAATCCACGCGTGATGCATTCGCGAACTGGCGAGCGCGGTGCGCCATGCCCGCCATTGGCTGGCCAACGGATCGCTCACGTTTGCGGTGCGAGCAGCGGCTCGACCTCGCGCATCACGGCGGCGTGCACTTCCTCGGCGCTGCCCGAAGCTTCGATCTGCACGATGGTATCGTCACCCTGCGCGAGGCCGGCGAAGGATCGCGCGACATCGGCATGGTAGCGGGCATCGCGCCCGCCGATGGCGTCGGTTTCGGTCCCGTCGCGCTTGCGCAGGCGTTCGGTCACGTCGTCGTCCGCCGCTTCGAGCAGGAAGGTCCGATAGGGCAGCAGCCCGCCGCTGCCGATCCGGTGGAGCGTCTGCACTTCCTCGTCGCCCAGCCCGCCCGCAAGCCCCTGATAGGCTCGGCTCGACAGCACGAAGCGGTCGCACACCACCCATTTGCCCGCCAGCAGCGCAGGCTTGATCGCCTTGGCCACATGATCGGATCGGGCGGCGGCGAACAGCATCGCCTCGGCCTGCACCCGCCAGCCCGCGCCCGGCGGGTCGAGCAGCAGGTTGCGGATCATCTCCGCGCCCACGGTGCCGCCCGGTTCGCGGGTCAGCAGTGCGTCGATCCCCCGCTCGGCTAGCGCGGCGACCAGCATTTGGGCCTGCGTCGACTTGCCGACGCCCTCGCCCCCTTCGAACGCGAGGAAGCGCGCCTTGACCGCATGGCGATCCTCCCCCGCGCTCATCCGAACAGGCCTGCAAAACCGTTGGCGATCCGGCCGAACAGACCGGCCTTCGGCACGTCGTCCCCGGCGTAGAGCTTGACCGTGGAGGGCTCCATCCCGGGTACCGCGATCTCCAGCGTGGCGACTGCCTCGCCGCGCGCGATCGGTGCGCGCAGCGGCCCGTCGTAACGAACGGTGAAATCGGGCTTGCCCCGGTCTCCGCGCGGAATGGCGACGCGCACGTCCTGCGCCGCGATCAGCGGCACCTCGCTCAGCGCGCCGTTCTGCACCGGTGCCCGCGCGATCGGCTCTTCCTTGCGTGCCAGCAGGCGACTGTCGAAGGCGGAGAAGCCCCATTCCATGAACGCGCGCGCCGCACGGTCGCGTTCGCGCCCGCGATCGGACCCGGCGACCACCATCACCAGTCGTCGCCCGTCGCGCGCGGCGGTGCCGACGAAACCATAGCCCGCCTGATCGGTGTAGCCGGTCTTCAAACCGTCCGCGCCCTTCACCTTGCCGGTGATCGGGTCATGGTTTTCCTGCGTGATGCCGAAAGCCGTCAGGCCCGGGCGCCCATAGTAGAAGTCGAACTTCTCCGGATGCCGGCGCACGATCCGTTCGGCCAGCGTCGCGAGATCGCGCGCGGTGACGAAGGTGCGGCCTTCGTCGGGCCAGCCATTGGGCGTGCTGAAATAGCTGTCGTGCATCCCGATCTCGTGCGCGGTCTTGTTCATCCGCGCGGTCCAGTTCGCGACGCTGCCCGCCGCGCCTTCGGCCAGCACGACCGATGCGTCGTTGGCGGAAACCGTGGTGATCCCAATCAAGAGCTGCTGCACCGTGGGCCGCGCGCGCGCGGGCAGGAACAGCGTCGAACCCTTCTGGTGCCATTCCTTGAAGGTCTCATCGCGATAGGGAACGCGCTGATCGGGCCGCAGCTTGCCGTCGGCGAGCATGTCGAACGCGACCAGCGTGGTCATCACCTTGGTGATCGATGCGGGCACGAAGCGTCGGTCGATATCGCGGGCATACAAAGTCTGCCCGCTCGACATGTCGACCATGTAGGCGATCGGGGCCTGTTCGGGCGTGGGCGGTGCGGGCCGCTGGCCGCTCTGTGCAACAAGAGCGCTCGGCACGGCGAGGAGCAGCGCGGCAAGCATGCTTGCCCCACGGTGTCGCTTCACCAAACGTTTCGACAATGGCACAACTCCTGCCCCGAGCTTTGCCGCCTCGGTGCCAAAACAGTTGGCAGCGCGGCTAGTCGCTCGTGTCTAAGTAGGCGTCCCTATAGCCCGCACGGCGCGCTTTGGCGAGGGCTGCCTCGGCTTCTCCCCGGCTGACGAAGGGCCCCATCCGGGTCCGGAAATAGGCGCCCGAGCGTACCACGAATCCGCTCAGCGTGTCGGCCGCGTGTATCGCATTCTCTTTGCTGGAGAATGATGCGACCTGGATGACGTAGCGTCCGCGCTGCTGCTGCGCCTGGCTGGTCCGGGCCGGAGGCGGCGGCGGGGGCGTGCGCGTGGTCGGGACGGATTGCTGCGGTGGGCGCTGCGTGGGCTGACGCGTCGCGGGAAGGCGCGCAACCTCGACCGGAGCGACTCGCGGCGCGGAACCGGTAGCTTGCTCTCCAATAGGCGCGAGCGCGTAGTTGGTCGGGCCCGGCGGCGGGGTGGTCTGGTAGTCGTCGAAATTGTCCGCCACCGCGGTCGATGGGCCAGGCTCGATCTCGGCAAAGGCTTCGTCGAAACCGCTGCTGTTTGCGCGCGGTTGGGTGCGCGCGAGGTCGACCGATCCCGCTGCGGGCAGGTTCTTGCGCAGCACCGCGAGCAGCGTGTCGGGCGTGTCGAGCCGCGCGCCTGCCGGTTGGCCCGAGCGCAAGGCGGCGCGTTCGTATTCGGGCGGATTGACGCGGCGCACGCGAACCGGCGCGCCCTCGCCTACCCCCAGCTCGCGCGCCGCGCCCTGCGACAGCCCGACCACGCGGTTCGAGGTCATCGGGCCGCGCCGCTCTGCGCGTGCGAGGATGGTCTTGCCGGTATCGAGCGCGGTCAGTTCGACATAGCTCGGCAGCGGCAGCGTCTTGTGCGAAATCGTCACCCCGCCCGCATCGACCATGTCGAGCGTAGCGTAGCCGACCGCATCGTAGCTGAGCACATCGGCGGGGGTATAGGTCTGGCCGTCGACCACGTAGGGCGCGCCCAGCACTTGCGGATAATCCGCCTGCGGCCCGCTGATCGATCCATCGGGCGCGGCGCGTTCCACTGCGTAATAGTCGGCACTGGGCGCAAGCTCGCCACCGCCACCCGCACAGGCAGACAGCGCGGCCAGCAACCCGATCGCTACGGCAGTTTTCCGGACATTACCGGGCAATCTCATCGGCTAGAAGCCCCACACTCATCGCGTAATAGTTGGAGCAGTTATATTCGAGGATAACGCGATAATTTGAGGTTAACAGCCACGCCGGAGTTCCCGGCCCGTCGGGCTGGAACAGGCTTGCCAGCGTGCCCGGCGGCAGGCTCTTGTAAGGCGTGACGCCGAGCGCACGCCATTCCTCGACCGTCTTCCACTCGCTGTGCCGCTCGTGCACGCGCGAACACACCGGCGCGACCAGCTTGGTGCGGTAGGCATCGACATCGAAGCCCGCAGGAATGCTCGCCCCCACACCCCACGGAATGCCCGGCCGCCAGCCCGCATCCTGGAAATAGCGCGCGATCGAGGCCATCGTATCGGCCTGGTTGGTGAAGATGTTGGCCATCCCGTCACCATCGCCGTCAGTGGCGAGGCGCAGATAGACGCTCGGCAGGAATTGCGGATTGCCGAAGGCGCCCGCCCAGCTGCCGACCAGACGCTCTCGCGAATAGCCCTTGTCTGCGACCTTCAGCAGCGCGATGAACTCGCTCTCGAACAGCTCGCGCCGCCGCCCTTCCCACGCCAGCGTGGCGAGCGAGCGGGCAAGGTCGAAATTGCCGCGATAGCTGCCGTAATTGGTCTCGTGCCCCCAGATCGCGATGATGATCTCCGCAGGCACGCCATATTGCTGGCGAATCTGCCCGTGCATCCCCGCAGTCTCGTTATAGACCGCGCGCCCGCCCGCGATCCGTGCGGCGTCGACATGCTGGTCGAGATAGGGGCGCAGCGGCGGATAGCCGGGCGAGGAGGACGATCCGGGCTGCGACTGGTCGAGCTCGATCACGCGCGGATTGGGCGTCAGGTCGGACGTCATGCGCTGGATCGTGCTCTCGCTCACCCCCTGTGCGCGCGCCTTGGCGATAACCAGCTGCATGTATGCGTCGAAGGGCATGTCCTGCGCGGCGGCGGGCACGGCGCATAGCGAAACGGCGGCCGCCAGTACGGCGAGGAGCAAACGGGGGAATCTCATGCGACAACTATCTGTCACACCGGACCTGACTCGCCAATGACTTAGATGGCCGAGAATTCACCTGCGTGCCGGAGAGTGACAAATGCCAGCCGAGGCGTTAGCCGACGCTGCGCACAAGGACAGGTGGCCGAGTGGTTTAAGGCAGCGGTCTTGGAGTCGGAGGCAGTTTCTGCCGGAGACGTCACCGCAGGTGACAATACCGCCGTTCGGCGCTAGCCGACTTTCGCCCGGTAGGACAGGTGGCCGAGTGGTTTAAGGCAGCGGTCTTGAAAACCGCCGTGGGTTTACGCTCACCGTGGGTTCGAATCCCACCCTGTCCGCCAAACGTTTCCGCCAAAGGCGGGTGCGGTTGGCGGAAAGCGGCGAGGTGGACGAACCCAAGGGTTTGGACTCGAAGCCGCGCAGCGGCGTAGAGGACCGGAGCGTAGCGTAGGTCTATCCCACCCTGTCCGCCAGCGCACCCGACCGCAGGTTGGCGGCCATTGCGCGGAGTGCGGGAGGGGATGATGCGAGTTTCCAGGCAGTTTGCGCAAAGGCACATAGCCGCATGGCGGGCCGCCCTCGCCCTTGCACTCGCAGCGATTCTCGCGATGCCGACCATCGCGGCAGCGCAGCCTGCCGATATCGCGAGCAATCCGATCGCAGGCGACCGGGCAGACCTTGCCGTGTGGAAGGCGCAGGATTTCCCCACCGACACGCCCGATCGCACCGTGCTGGCGCTGGCGGGCATGATGACCAGCGCCGACCCGTTCCTGCGCGACGAGATCGGATTTACCGGCCTCAGCGCGATCCTGCGGCGCGGCGATGTCAGCGAGCCTGCACTGCTGGAACTGATCGACTTGTTCGCCGACCGACTATCGGCACCCGACCCCGACGGCGTCGTCTGCCCCTTCGCGCTTCTCGGGCTCTCCGAAGTCGCGCGGGTCGACCGGGTTACCCCGTTCCTCGACGATGCCAAGTTCGACAGCCTGGTCACCATGGGCACCGCCTTCCTTGCCGGGGTGACAGACTATCGCGGCTACGATCCGGTTGTCGGCTGGCGGCACAATGTCCCGCACGGCGCGGACCTGATGCTGCAACTCGCGCTCAATCCGCGCACCAGCACCGCGCAGCTCGATCGCATGGCGAGCGCGCTGACCACCCAGGTCGCCCCTACCGAGCCCTATATCCATGGCGAGCCGCAGCGGCTTGCGCGCACGCTGCTGTTCATCGCGCGGCACGAGAATGGTGCTGCTATCGACTGGTCGGCGCTGTTTACGCAGATGTTGGCGGCCTACACCATGCGGACCGGCGCCGGCGGACCACAGGACACCGCGATGCTCGAGCGGCTTGCGCTGGAGCACAATATGCGCGTCTTCCTGCTCGAAATCTACGCCGGTGCGGTTTCGACGAAAGACGAGCGGCTCGAACCACTGGGCACCGCCGCGCTGGAGAAGCTCGCGAAATTGTGAGCCATACTTGATGTAAGTTAGTCGTGGGCCCGGCGCGCGTCGTTCGGGATATCCTCTGGGTCACCTAGGGGAGAAAACCGAATGCTACGTTGGGCCATCATCTTTCTGATCATCGCGCTGGTTGCCGCCGTTCTGGGCTTTGGCGGGATTGCGGGCGTTTCGTCCAATATCGCTTGGATCCTGTTCGTCGTCTTCCTGATCCTGGCGGTGATCGCGTTCCTGCGCCGGAACGTCTGACGACCGACACGAACCGGTAAGTTAGCGGCGCGATCAGTTCGACTGGTCGCGCCGCTTGCTTTTCTGGACCAGCGACTGCGCCTCGCGCTCGCCTTCCGGATAATCCTCCGGCTTGGCGGAGCCCTGGTTCATCAGGGCTTGATGCTCCTTCACCACTTCGCTGTCGTTCTTGCCGTCGGGCTTGTCGCCGCGCGGCGGCGTGCTGCTCTTGTCCTGTTCGCTCATGCCCCACCAACGGGCGAGGGGCCCGCAGGTTTCAGATATGCAGCGCGCGCCCGAAGCTCGCGAGCACGCTTTCGTGCATCGATTCCGAGATCGTGGGATGCGGGAAGATCGTCTGCATCAGCTCGGCCTCGGTCGTCTCGAGCGTCTTGCCGACCACGTAGCCCTGGATCATCTCGGTCACTTCCGCGCCGACCATGTGCGCGCCCAGAAGCTCGCCGGTCTTCGCGTCGAACACGGTCTTGGTGAAGCCTTCCGCCTCGCCCAGCGCGATCGCCTTGCCGTTGCCGATGAAGGGGAAGGTGCCCGACTTCACCTCGTAACCCGCTTCCTTCGCCTTTTCCTCGGTCATGCCGACCGACGCGATCTGCGGGTGGCAATAGGTGCAGCCGGGGATGTTGTTGCGGTCGAGCGGGTGCGGATGGACATCCTTGTTGCCCAGTTCCTTGGCGATTGCCTCGGCAGCTGTGACGCCTTCGTGGCTCGCCTTGTGCGCCAGCCACGGCCCCGGCGTGCAGTCGCCAATGGCCCACAGGCCCTTGGACTTGGTGCGGCCGTAGGGGTCGATCTGGATGAAGCCGCGATCCAGCTCAGCGAGCTTTTCGATCCCGATATTCTCGGTATTGGGCACGATGCCGATGGCGACGATGCAGTGCGTGAAATCGCTTGTCGCAACCTTGCCTTGCCTATCCTTGATCTTCGCCTTCACGCCCTTGTCGGAAACCTTGATGTCTTCCACACCCGCGCCGGTCATGATCGTCATGCCCTGCTTCTTGAGCGATTTTTCGAGGAAGGCGGAAACGTCCTTGTCTTCCACCGGCACAATCCGGTCGAGCATTTCGACCACGGTCACTTCGCAGCCCATGTCGTTGTAGAAACTGGCGAATTCGATGCCGATTGCGCCGCTGCCGATCACCAGCAGCTTCTTGGGCATTTCGGGCGGGGTCATCGCGGTGCGATAGGTCCACACCCGCTTGCCGTCGGCCTTGGCGAAAGGCAGGTCGCGCGCGCGGGCACCGGTGGCGACGATGATGTGCTTGGCTTCGAGCTTCTCTTCGCCCTTCTCGCCCTTCACGGTCAGGCTGGTCGGGCCGGTCAGCTTGCCCTCGCCCATATGGACCGCGATCTTGTTCTTCTTCATCAGGCCGGTGACGCCCTTGTTGAGCTGTGCAGCGACGCCGCGTGACCGCTTCACCACGGCTTCCAGATCGGCCTCGATGCTCCCTGCGATCTTGAGGCCGTAATCCTTCGCGTGCTGCGCGTAGTGCAGGATTTCCGCCGAGCGCAGCAGCGCCTTGGTCGGGATGCAGCCCCAGTTGAGACAGATCCCGCCGAGCAGCTCGCGCTCCACGATGGCGACCTTCAGCCCCAGCTGCGCCCCGCGAATCGCCGCGACGTAGCCGC
>CAZNOY010000002.1:0-384198 GCA_964574905.1 uncultured Citromicrobium sp.
TCTGACGGTGCGCGAGCGAGATGAACCGGTCGAGCGTGTCTTCCATGTAGCGGCGATTGTAGAGGCCTGTCATCGGATCGCGCAGCGACTGGGTGCGCAGCTGCTCGCGCAGCGAGATGTTCGACAGCGCCAGCGAGGTCGAATCAGCCAGCGCCCGCGCAATGCGGCGCGCGCGGTCGACATTGGTACATTTGCCCCCGCGATCGACCAGCACCAGCAGCCCGAACACCGAGCCGCGCGCCAGCATTGGCACCTCGATGCTCGCGACTTCGCCGATATAGTGCGAGCAGCACAGCGAATCTTCCTGAGGGTTGTTGAGGTGGTCCTTGCCGCGCTTGAGCGCCCAGCAATTGGCCGGGATCAGGCTTTCGGACGACTGATAGCCTTCGGGCAGATCCCAGCAGTCGACGAGGTCGAGGCGGTCGCGCGAATTGTTGAATACGTAAAGGCACACGCCGCAACCGGGCAGCAGCTTGCGGCTCGTCGCGCGCAGCACCTGCGCAGCGTCGGTGTTGCTGTCTGCGCTTTGCAGAGTGTCGGTCATCGAGAACAGCTCTTCGATCTGTTCCTGCGTTTCCTCCACGACCGCGAAGCGCGCCTTGTTCTGCGTGATCTGGCTGCGGCGGATGCCGTTGAGGACGATGGTGAGGCCGAACGCGAGCGCGATGTGCGCGCTGCCGAAAATGATTGCCGCGATTTTCCAGGAGTCTTCGGCAAAGGCTGCGAAGATCAGCGATGCCAGTGCCCACACCAGCGCATAGCGCAGCCCGATTTGCGCGATCGCATAGAACAGCGTGGCGTTGCGCCCTTGCAGCAACGTATCCGGCAATTTCATGCAGTTCTCCCTCCAGCACCGCTAGCTACTGCGAAATCGTGAAACAGAGTTTAACCACGGGGGGGCAATGCCCGCAGTCCGAACGGGAGTGCGGGCGTTCACCGTGCGCAGCGTGCCGGCGATGACATATCGTGGCCGAATCGGTTCCCGCTTCCAGCGCCGATTCGCAGACCGATTCGGTGGGCAGACAGTCTACGCAGCGACGCTCTTCGCTCTTGACTCCGAAGAATCGATACCCCGCATCGATGCCCCATTCTTGCCGTAATCAAGGCCCCGACTCGCCAGATTCGCGCGATTCATCGACGGTGGATAACGCTTCATCGCATCTTGACACATTTGCGCCTTAATCGGGCAGACAGAAAGCGCCGTGCACCACCAGCCTGGGAAGACAGGCAAAAGGTACACGGACAATGGAAAATGCAGTTCTGGTCCTCTGGGACAGCTGGGGCATTCTGGGGCGCGTGGTGGCCTTCCTCGCGCTTGCGATATTCGTGCTCGGGATGGAGAACCTCGCGATCAAGCTGGTCGCGGATATCCAGGGCTGGCGCCGCCGCCGCAGCGAGCCCACGCTCGACATGCTGCGCCGCAAGCAGGAGGATCGCGCCGCGATCCTGATCCCGATCACCGGGCCCGCCCCGCTCGCCGGCGCGATGCTCGCGCGGATCAAGCGCACGATCGAGTACGAGAACTACACGATCTTCGTCGGCGTGCGCGCGACCGACACGCAGCTGATCGCCGCCGTGCGCCGCGAGGCGCGTGCCGACAGCCGCGTGCAGCTGTGCCTGTACGAAGGGCGCGAGGCCGGAACGCAAGGGCGCGCGCTCAACGCGCTGCTCGCCGCCGTGCGCGAGTTCGAGCTTCGGCACGACGACGACTTCCGCACCTACCTGCTGCAGGGGGCCGAATCGATCCCGCACCCGCTCTCGCTCAAGCTGGTCAACTGGCACTGTGAATTCGCCAGCATCGTGCAATTGCCCGTGCTCACCGTACCGCGCGGTCGCCTGTCGATGGCGGGCGGCGCGGGGCTCGACGATCTGGGCGAACACAATGCGCGCGAGATGCAGTTGCGCGCGCAGATGATCCAGAGCGTGCCCGCGCGCGGCAGCGGCCTTGCGCTAAGGCGCGATGCGGTGTGGGCGCTCAGGCTGCACGGCGACGTGTTCGACCCGGGCAGCGACAGCCCCGCCTTCGATGCAGTCCGGCGGCTGGGCGAACGCGGTCATCTCGCCTCCTTCGTGTGGCAGCGCGACGAGAACCGGGCAGTCATCGCGATCGAGGAACTCTCCCCGCGCGACCTGCGCGAGGCGGTCCGAGCCAAGGCAGAGCGTCTTTCGGCCACCGCACTCGCCGGCTGGCAACCGCTCGGCAATGCGCAGGGAAGCGCATGGACGCACTACTTCAACTATCGCGACCGGCGCATCGTGATCGTCGCAGCGACGATAGCGTGCACCGTGGTGACCGGGCTCGCCGCGATCGCGCTGCTCTTCGCCGGACACATGACGCCGGGTTTCGAGAGCATGCCGCCACTGGTCGATTCGCCCTGGGTGCTGACGCTGCTCGCGGTCGACGCGGCGCTGCTCGGCGCGGCGCTGATCGATCGGGTGGTGCTGACCGCAAGGACGCGCGGGCTGGCGGCGGCTGCATTCCTGCCGCTCGCGATGGTCGCATCGGGCCTGATAACCGCGCGCGCCGTGCTGATCGCGTCGCGCCGGTCGAGCTCGCCCGACAGCACCAGCCGCGCCGCGCCCCTCGTCGGGGCGGCCATCGCCGCGCGCACGAGGATCACCGACATCCTCGTCCATAGCGGTGCGATGACCGCCGACGAGGCGAAGCTCGCGCGCGCCTATGCGCGCCGCTCCGGCCGCCAGCTTGCGCTCGCGGTGCAGGACTTGCGGCTGGCCGACGGGGTGCAGGTCGCGCGCGCGCTGGGCGAGAAGCTGGGGCTCGAATTCGGGCATCTCGACGGCCCGCTCGACAGTTACAGCGCGGTGTTCCTCGGTCGCCACGAGGCGGAGCGCTTCTGCGCTTTCGCCCAGCGGGCAGAGGATGGCGGCGTCGATGTCTATGTCGGCGAGGAATACCGGCCGCGCGAATGGCGCGCGCTGCGCGCGGCGCTGCGGCGCGCGGGCGTCCACCGCCCGACCTTCCGCACCGCGCCGCTGGGCGAGATCGCCTATGCCATCCGCTTTGCCGGGACGGCGCAGGAAATGGCGGTCGAGCAGGCGATCGCAGTGAGCCTGATGGACGGGCCGATCCCCGAAGGCACGGCGAGCGATATCCGCCGCCAGTTGCGCGCGCCCTATCGGCGGCTGGAAGATCTGCTGGTCGAACGCGGCCTCATCCGCCCGCGCCGCCTGCGGCTGGCTCGGCGCCGGATCGGGCTCGACGCGCGCGATCTGCAAGAGGCGGTGTGCAAGGACCGGCGGATTCCGCCCTTCACGCTTGCCGAGACGGTGCGCGAATTCAACGCCTGGCGCCCCGCGATCGCGCCGCTGACCTCGGTCGCGCCGATGGATCGCTACCGTGTGCGGACCGTGCCGCCGATCGATCCGCGGTGGGCGGCGTGAGCCTCGCCAGACCGGAATTGCGACATTTGCCTTTGACAATGGCGCACGCGCACACGACGAGACAGGGGCATGATGACAATCGACCAGGCGCTCGACGCGCTCGAAACCCAATACAGTAACTCGGTCGAGCGCCTGCGCGCCGACATTATCGCCTTTGCCAGCAATGGCGCGCTGCCCCCCGCCAGCGCGCGGGCCGGGCGTTACAGCTATCCCCGGCTGATGCTGCACTATGACGGCACCGAGCCCGAGGGCCGCCGCAGCCGCGCGTTCGGGCGGCTCAATCGCGAAGGCACCTACGCCACCACGGTGACGCGCCCCGCGCTGTTTCGCGCCTACCTGCGCGCGCAGCTCGAACTGATCGTGAGCGATTATTCGGTGCGGATCGATGTGCAGCCGTCCGATCAGGAAATCCCCTTCCCCTACGTGATCGATGGCGAGGCGAGCGCGCAGCTGCACGGCGTCAGCCCGCAGGAAATCGCGCGCCATTTCCCGCATACCGACCTTGCCGATATCGGCGACGAACTGGCCGACGGTATCGAGCTGGACGATCCCGAGCAGTCGATCCCGCTGTCGCTGTTCGACGGGCTGCGGACCGATTTCAGCCTCGCCCGGCTGGCGCATTATACCGGCACCGATCCCGAGCATTTCCAGCGCTTCGTGCTGTTCACCAATTACCACCGCTATGTCGACGAATTCGTAGACTGGGCGGGCGCGCGGCTGGGCGAGGACGGGTGCAGCGCGCTCGCCGGGCCGGGCGGGCTCTACCTCACCGAACCGACCGAGGATGCGAAATCGCAGCTGTCGGACGCGGCGTGGCGGCGGCACCAGATGCCCGCCTATCACCTCATCGGCGAAAACGGCGACGGCATCACGCTGGTCAATATCGGCGTAGGGCCGAGCAATGCGAAGACGATTTGCGATCACCTCGCGGTGATGCGGCCCGAAGCGTGGCTGATGATCGGCCATTGCGGCGGTCTGCGGCCGAGCCAGAAGATCGGCGACTATGTGCTCGCCCATGCCTACCTGCGCGACGATCACGTGCTCGACCCCGTGCTCCCGCCGGAAATCCCGCTGCCCGCGATTGCCGAAGTGCAGCAGGCGCTGGCCGAGGCGGCAGAGGAAGTCTCGGGCCGACAGGGCAGCGACCTCAAGCAGCGGCTGCGCACGGGCACCGTGGTGACGACCGACGACCGCAACTGGGAACTGCGCTACGCCTTGTCGGCCAAGCGCTTCTCGCTCAGCCGCGCGGTCGCCATCGACATGGAAAGCGCGACCATCGCCGCGCAGGGGTTCCGCTTCCGCGTACCCTACGGCACGCTGCTATGCGTCAGCGACAAGCCGCTCCACGGCGAGATCAAGCTGCCCAAGCAGGCGAACACCTTTTACGAAGAGGCGATCGCCGCGCACCTGCAGATCGGCATCGCCGCGTGCCGTCACCTGCGCGAGGAAGGGCCACGGCTTCATTCGCGCAAGCTGCGCGCGTTCAACGAGCCGCCGTTCCGGTAGCGCCGAGCGCTGCGCGCTCAGCCTGCGGCGAGCTTTTCGCGGTAGGATCGCTGCTCGCGAACCGTCCACTGTTCGGCAGGCTGTCGCTCGGCCTGCTCGTCCGAAATCTCGACATCGTCGAACCCCGATTGCAGCGCGTGGCGGTACTGGTCGCTGATCAGCTTGCCGCCTGCGCGCAGGTGGCCGGCAAAGCCGAGCTGGCGCAGCTGCCCCGCAAGGCTGAACCCGCGCCCGTCGCCGAACGCCGGGAAGGGGATCCGGATCAGTGCGATATCGCCGAGGCGGTCCGTCAGCGTGTGCGGGTCCGCATCGTTGGGCAGGTCGACCGACAGGCCGCTCCCTTCGGGCAGCGGATCGTGCGCGACATAGGCGATATCTTCGGCGGGGCGAAAACCCTGCGGTGTGACGATCGGCATTGCTAGATTCCTCCCCCGCCGATGAACTGGCCTTCGACGTAGTGAATGCCGCATTCGGTCTTCTCGCTGCCGCGCCAGCGCCCGGCGCGCGGGTCTTCGCCCGGCGCGACGCGGCTGGTGCAGGGTTCGCAGCCAATGCTGGGATACCCTTGCGCGACCAGCGGGTGGCGGGGCAGATCGTGCCGCTCGATATAGTCGTTCAGATCCTGCGCATCCCAGCCCGCCAGCGGGTTGATCTTCATCTTGCCGTCGTCATCGCGCTCGACCGGCTCAAGCTCGGCGCGCAGCGAATTCTGGAACCGCTTGCGCCCGGTGATCCACGCATCGAACGGGGCGAGAGCCCGCTTGAGCGGCTCGCGCTTTCGCAGGTTGCAGCAGGCGTCCGTGTCGAAGCGATGCAGCATGTCGTCGGGATCGACCGCCGCCAGCCTCTGCCGGGTCGGCCGCACAAGCTGGACATTCGACAGGCCGAGCTGCTGCGAGACCGTGCGTTGATACTCGAGCGTTTCGGGAAACAGCATCCCCGTCTCGTTGAGCAGCACCGGCGTGCTCGGCGCGATGGTGGCGACCATGTCGAGCAGCACCACCGATTCCGCACCGAAGCTGGAGACGAGCGCGATGCGCCCGCGATAATCGCGCAGGATCGCTTCGGCGAGCAGGGCCAGCGCCTCGCCCTCGCGCGGCGGAGCCTGCGGCGTGATCGGCTCGAAGGCAGGTTCAGCTCGCATCGGCGGTCTCCTTCGCGGGATAGAGCGCATCCTTGAACGGCTGCGTCCCTTCCCTCAGCACCACGGCGAGGAACGTCTCGGCCTCGCTTTCACGCAAGCCGAGATAGGTTTCGACCAGCTTCTCGATCGCGGGAACGACCTCCTCCGCATCGAAGCCCCGGCCCAGCCTTTCGGCCATGCGCAGGTTTTCGGTGTGGTCGCCGCCGATGGTGATCTGGTAATTCTCGCGCCCCGCCCGGTCGAGCCCGAGGATGCCGATATGGCCGACATGGTGGTGCCCGCAGGAATTGATGCAGCCCGAGATCTTGATCTTCATGTCGCCGATCAGCTGCGAGTAATCGGGGTCGGAGAAGTGCTGCGCGATGTCCTGCGCGATGGGGATCGAGCGTGCGGTGGCAAGCGCGCAATAGTCGAGGCCCGGGCAGGCGATGATATCGCCGATCAGCCCGATATTGGCGGTTGCCAGCCCGGCCTCGCGCAGCGCGTCGTAGACCGCCGGCAGATCGCGCCTGGCGACGTGCGGCAGGATCAGGTTCTGTTCGTGGCTGACGCGCAACTCGTCGAACGAATAGCGCTCGGCAAGGTCGGCGACCACGCGCATCTGGTCCGCGCTCGCATCGCCTGGCGCAGCGCCGACCGGCTTGAGGCTGATCGAGGCGATTGCGTAGCCCGGCTGGCGGTGCGCGGCGAGGTTGATGGCGCACCAGCGGTCGAATTCCTCGTCCTCGGCAAGACGCGCTTCGTACGCGGCATCGCTGGCGGGCAAGGTTTCGAACGGCGGCGGCGCGAAAGCGTCCTCGATCCGTTTGACCACGGCAGGATCGGGGATCAGCGAGGGGCCGTTGTGGACTTCGAGCAGCGAGGCAAACTCCGCCTCCACCTGGTCGCGGAAGCTCTCCAAGCCCTCTTCCATGACGAGGATCTTGATCCGCGCCTTGTACTTGTTGTCGCGCCGTCCGTGCAGGTTGTAGACCCGCAGGATCGCCTCGCAATAGGCGAGCAGGTGCTCCTTGGGCAGGAACTCGCGGATCGTCACGCCGACCACCGGGGTGCGGCCCAGCCCGCCGCCGACGATCACTTCGTAACCGACTTCGCCCGCATTGTTGCGCAGCACGCGCAGGCCGATATCGTGCGCCTTGATCACCGCGCGGTCGTTGGGCGAACCGGTCACCGCAATCTTGAACTTGCGCGGCAGGAAGGCGAATTCGGGATGGTCGGTGGACCACTGGCGCAGCAGCTCGGCGGCGGGGCGCGGGTCCTCGATCTCGTCCGCAGCGGCCCCGGCGAAGTGATCGGCGGTCACGTTGCGGATGCAATTTCCCGAGGTCTGGATCGCGTGCATTTCCACATCGGCGAGCGCGTCGAGAATGTCCGGCAGGTCGACCAGCTTGGGCCAGTTGTACTGGATGTTCTGGCGCGTGGTGAAATGGCCGTAGCCCTTGTCCCACTTCTCCGCGATCATCGCCAATTGCCGCATCTGCGCCGAATTGAGCGTGCCGTAGGGGATCGCCACGCGCAGCATGTAGGCGTGCAATTGCAGGTAGATGCCGTTCTGCAACCGCAGCGGCTTGAACTCGTCCTCGGTCAGCGCACCCGAAATGCGCCGCGCGACCTGATCGCGGAAGATCGCGACCCGGTTCTTGACGTAGTCGCGGTCGAATTCGTCGTAGCTATACATGGCGGGCGGGTCCGGGCTGGATTGCGGGGTCGGCCTGGCGGCCAAGATCGGGGCGGATGGTGGGTCCGCGATCGCGGATCACCTCGCGCAGCGCGACGAGGCGCGGCGCGCCGTCATCGGCAAGCGTGACTTCGACGAAATCGACGTCGATCACCTGCCGTTCGCGCGATGCCTGCTCGGCGAGCGCGGCAAGCTCTTCGGTATCGGTCGAGACTGCCGCCTGCTCGCGGTCGGGCGTCCACGATCCGTCGCGCCCGAGGTACAGCACATGGCCTTCGAGCAGGTCGTTGGCGCTCGCGATCATCGGCTTAGCGGACTTGGACATGGGGCACGCTCCTTTCGGTGCGGGGCTCGGCGGCGACATCGGCCAGCGGCGCGATGCCGAGATAGAGGATCGCGGGGCCGGTGATCCCGGCGGCGGCCATCGCCTCGGGCAGATCGGCGAGCGAGGCCGCGACCTGCTTGCGTTCGGGGCGCGAGACATTCTCGACCACCGTCACAGGGGTTGCAGGCGATGCGCCGTGCATCAGCAGGCGGCCCTGGATGAAGCGCGCGGCGCGCACGCCCATGTACACCGCAGCGGTCGCGCCGGGGGCGGCGAGCGAGGTCCAATCATGCTCGGCAAACCCGTCGACGTCATGCCCGGTGAGGATGCGCAGGCTCGAATTGCGCCCGCGCCGGGTGAGCGAGAGGCCAAGCTCGGCCGCGCCCGCCATCGCGGCGGTGATACCGGGCACCACTTCGAACGCGATGTCCGCTGCGCGCAAGGCGGCGACCTCCTCGTCCAGCCGCCCGTAAATGCCGGGATCGCCCGACTTGAGGCGCACGACCTTGTGGCCCGCACGCGCCTCGGCAACCAGCAGCGCGTCGATATCGCCCTGCTTCCAGCTCTTGCCGTAAGCCATCTTGCCAACCTCGACGAGCCGCGCCTCGCGCCGCGCCAGTTCGAGAATCTCGCTCGAGACCAGCCGGTCGTGAATAACCACGTCGGCATCGCCGAGCAGGCGCTGCGCCTTGCGGGTGAGCAATTCGGGATCACCCGGCCCCGCGCCGACCAGCGCGACATGGCCCGTGGGCCTCGCGCTGCCGATCTCCTCGATCAGGCCTTCGATGGCACGCCCGGCGGCGTCGGCACCGCCCGCCTCGAACGCGCGGCGGCCTTCGTCGCCGAAGAAGCGCGCCCATAGCGCACGGCGCGGCGCGCCGGGGGGAAGCGCCTCGACACGGGGCCGCCACTTCGCCGCCAGCCGCGCGAGTTCGCCGGTCGACTGCGACAGCAGCGCCTCGACCTTCGCCTTGATCTGGCGGCCGAGCATCGGTGCGGTCCCCTCGGTCCCGATCGCGACCACCACCGGATCGCGGTCGACAATCGCGGGGGTGATGAAGTCGCACAGCGCGGGCGTATCGACCACGTTGACCAGCACGCCCTGCGCGCGGGCTTGTGCGGCCAGATCGGCTGCCCCTTCGGATTCGGTAACGTAGAGCAGGTCTGCGCCGCTCAGATCGTCGGCGGTGACGGCGCTGTCGGAGTGGGTCAGCTTACCCTCGTCCGCCCAGCCCCGGATGGCGTCGGTCGGATGCGCGCCGAACACCGCGATTTGCGCCTGCGTCTTCAGCAGCAGGCGCAGCTTCGCGGTCGCGGTTTCGCCCGCGCCTGCGACGACGACGCGCGCCTCGGCGGTATCGAGAAAGATGGGAAAATAGCGCACACGCAATCCTGTATTCTGCTTGGGGCTCTACGTAGGATATTTTCCTTCAAACCACGAGATATCACGCCTACTAAAGGACATAGTTTGCCTTGCCCGCGGCATGGGAAACAGTTTTCTGGTGATCGGCGAGGGTGGCAAATGGCGTCCGGTATCGACGCGTTGGACCGGAAAATCCTCCGGGTTCTGCAGCAGGATGCGACGCTGGGTCTCGACGAGATCGCCGCGCAGGTGGGCTCTTCGAAGACGCCGGTGTGGAACCGCATCCGCAAGCTGCGCGAGGCGGGCGTGATCGAGCGTCAGGTCGCGATCCTCGATCCGCACAAGCTCGATCTTGGCAGCTGCTTCTTCGTGCTGATCCGCACCTCGCACCACGATGCCGAATGGCTCGCCCGGTTCACCGCCGCGCTCAAGGCCCGGCTCGAGATCATGGAAGCGCACCGGCTGGCGGGCGAGATCGACTACCTGCTCAAGGTACGCGTGGAGGATGCCGCGCACTACGACCGTTTCTACCGCTCGCTGATCGAGGATGTGAGCATTTTCAGCGTCACCGCGCTGCTCTCGATGGAAGAAATCGTCGCCAAGACCGCGCTGCCGATCGCGGAAACCTAGCGCGCTAGAGCGACTGCCCGTCGTCGACGGTAATGGTCGATCCGGTGATGTGTTCGGCAGCGCCCGAGCACAGATAGAGAACGATATCATCGAGCGCGTCGATCCCCATGATCCGCCGCCGGTGCCAGCTGTCTATCTGTGCCTTGCCGCCATCGCTATCGAACCAGTCGCCGACCAGTTCGGTGCGGATATAGCCGGGCTGCACGACGTTGACGTTGATCCCCTGCCGCACCCATTCGCGCGCGAGCTGCCGCCCGAGATGATCGACCCCGGCCTTGCTCGCCGCGTAGGCGGAATCGCCCTGCCCGGTCAGCTGCGCGGTGATCGATCCGATGATGACGATCCGCCCGCGACCGCTTTCCCGGCTGCCCGTCGTCATCATCATGCGCGCGGCGGCATTGGCGGTCAGGTGCACGCCGAGCAGGTTGGTGTCGTAGACCTGCCGCAGGTCGGCTTCGGCAAGCTCGGTCGAGCGCCCGTAGCGCGAGACACCGGCATTCGCGACCACCGTGTCGACCGGGCCGAGCGCCTTTTCCGCGCGCTCGAAAGCCTCGGCGACCGAGGCTTCGCTGGTCACGTCCATCGGCACGGCGAGCGCCTCGCCACCCGCATCGCGGATTTCGCTGGCGATTGCCTCGGTCAGATCGGTCCGCCGCGCGCCCAGCGCCACGCGGGCGCCCGCCTTCGCCATCGCCCGCGCGAGATGCGCGCCGATGCCGGAAGATGCGCCGGTGACAAGGCAGGTGCGGCCTTCAAGGCTATGCGTTGTCATTCGTCCTCCGCACGCTTGTTGGGCGCGACCAGCGTGTTGGCGCGGTCGTAGTGATCGATCCAGTCTTCCGGCGGCAGCGGGAGCGCGCGGCTCTCGTTCTCGCGGGCTGGCACGAAGGACGCGCGCGGCGCATCGCTGCGCACCTGCTCGAGCCAGAACACGCCATCGAAGCGCCCGCTGTTGCCGCGCGTGCCGACCAGATCGACATCGCCGTCGCCATCCATGTCGCGCGCGATGAACTGGTCGTACATGCCGCGCACCCGCCGCGAAACATCGTGCCGCCGCCAGTCGCCGCCGCCCGATCCGGGGTTCTCGAACCACGCGATCCGCCCGACCGATGACGAGGGACTGACCGAGGGATGGTCCTCCTCGCGCGTTGCCCCCGTGTAGCCGCCCTTGAGAATGTTCAGCCCCGAGTAGCCACCGGTGATGGCGTCGAGATCGCCGTCGCCGTCGATGTCGGCCAGCTCCACCGCGATCACCATGTCGGGCAGAACGTCGCCGATCCGGTGGTAGCGCCACGGCGCGTCGAGCGTTGCGGGCTGCTGAAGCCAGCCGAGCGCGGGCAGACCGCCCTGCGCACGCGGATCGCCGCATTTCTCGAATACGCCGGTCACAAGGTCGAGCCGCCCATCGCCGTCCACGTCGCGAAAGGCGGACTGGAATGCAGACGTCGCCACGCTGCACCCGGCGAGCGCGCTATCGTCGATGGCGATCGCGTGCGGCGCGATGCTGACCTTGCCGTCCGCCCCCGTCCCCCGGTTTTCGAGCATATATGCCACCTGATCGAGCCGGGCAGCGGCAAGCACATCGAGGTCGCCGTCCGCGTCGATATCGACCGGCATGGCGGTGTTCGGCACATCCCTGGCCAGGAGCACCTGCTCGTGCCACGCATCGGGGTTCAGCGGATCGCCGTCGATCGTGAAAAGAGAGGTCGTCCGGTCGGCGCGCGGTGCGTCGGGATCGACGATATCGCTCGCGCCCTTATTCGCGCCCGTCACATCATTGCGCCCGTCGCCGTCGATATCCGCGATGAAGACGCGCAGCCACGATCCGCGCCCCTGCGTGACCGGCGGGATGAGGCTGCGCCAGTTCCCTTCCCGCGCTGCCTGCTGGCTTCCCGGATTCTGGAAATAGGCGAGATGCGCCTCCTCGTTGGCGCTGACCAGATCGGGCCAGCCGTCGCCGTCGAGATCGCCGATCGCCACATCCTCGATCGCGCCGACGATGTCTCCCGACGCGACCGTAGTCAGCACCCATTTGTCAGGGTCGGCGCTGCCGAAGGCGATGCGCAGATGGTTCGAATCCTCGTGAACCGAGACGATATCGAGAAAGCCGTCGCGGTCGATATCGGCCATCTGCAAGCCATCGCCGCCACGAATCGGCACGCCCGCCAGTTCCTCGTCGTCGATCCGGTGCTCACGCCAGGAGATGTATTCTCCATCCGGCGCGCGCGCATCGGTCGGCGTGTCGGCCACGCTGAGCGGTGTGGTAGGCGGAGCCTCAGTCGTCGCGCAGCCAGCAACCGACAGCGCAGCGAGGCTGGCGAGGGCTGCGCCCCGTCTCACAGCGCCTCCACCTTGGGCGCGCTGGCCGGGCTGTCGGCAATGTCCTTCCGGATATGGCGCGAGGCGAGCAGGTAATGCGCGCAGCCCCAGACCGACGCGATGCAGCCGACGATCAGCATCGCGGTCGCGAGCGCGGTATCGGACCCGGCGGCTGCGAAGCGGTCGCTCAGGTTGCCGACGATCAGCGGGCCGAGGCCGAGGCCGATCAGGTTGATGAAGAAGAAGAAGATCGCCGAGGTCAGCGCACGCATCCTGAGGCCGACCAGACCGTGCGACACCGCCAGTGCCGGGCCGAGGTAGGATGCCGACAGGAAGTGGAACACCGCCGTCAGCAACAGCGCCATGTGCAGGTTGCCGGTGTTCAGGATCACCAGCAGCACGGGCGTGATGGCGAGGATCAGCGCTGCCGAGCCCCACACGTACCAGCGCCGGTCGCGCTGGCCCATCTTGTCCGCGAACCAGCCGCCGAAGAACGAGCCGAGACCGCCGCCGAAGCCCGAAGTCAGCGCCATCCACACGCCCAGCTCGGCCAGGCCGATCTCGTGATTGCGCAGGAAGAAAGACGGCAGCCAGTTGCCGATGCCGTAGATCACCGTTGCCTGCAGGCTTCCCGCCAGCGCCAGGTTGCGGAAGGTCTTGCGCGACCACAGGAAGCGCAGAACGGTCAGGAACGACGGGTTCTCGCCCGCCTCGTTCTCACGCTTTTCCGACCAGCCGCGGATCGGCTCGCGCACGGTGAAGCGCAGGAACAGCGCCACGAGCACGCCCGGTATGCCGACCACGAAGAAGGCCATCCGCCAGCCGAAGGCCTCGGCGATGAACCCGCCCAGCGCGAACCCGGTGAGGATGCCGATGTAGATGCCGATCGAATAGATCGAGAGCGCGGTCGCGCGCTCCTTCTCGGGGAAGATGTCGGAGATCATCGAGTGCGCGGGCGGGCTACCCCCGGCCTCGCCCACGCCCACGCCCACCCGCGCCAGCAGCAGGTGGATGTAGTTCTGCGCCAGCCCGCTGACTGCGGTCATCCCGCTCCACACGGTCAGCGCAAGCGCGATGATATTGCGGCGCACGCCCGTATCCGCCCAGCGCGCGATGGGTATGCCGCACGAAACGTAGAACAGCGCGAAGGCGAAGCCCGACAGCAGGCCAAGCTGCGTGTCCGACAGCTCCAGCTCCAGCTTGATCTGCTCCTGCAGGATCACGAGCAATTGCCGGTCGACGAAGTTGAGCGCGTAGACGAGCGTCAGCACGCCCAGCACGAAGTATCGGTACGACGCCTTCGAATAAGGCGTTTCGGTCGGCGGAGCCGACGAAAGCCCGCTGGTGTCGGTGGTGCTCATGCTATCCCCTCTTCGCTGCTATTTCTTGTCCGTTGCGGGCTTGGCCGAGAGGCCCACCAGCATGCCCCAGGCCTGCCTGGCCTCGCGCTGCCGGTGACCGAAAGCCTCGTGCAATTCGATCATCCCCGGCTTGAAATCGCGGCCCGCGACCGGCGCATCCTCGAAAGCCATGTAGTTCTGCTGCGCTCCGTAACTGTGCCAGTCGGGAAGGCCGCTCGCGCGCGGCACGCCGCCCGCGGCAAAGCTGGTCCAGTAATCGAGCATCGCGTTAGAGATCGCGCGATCGTTGGGCCCATCGGGCACCGGCCACACATCGGGCAGGTCCTCGCCCTCAAGGTTTCCGAAGGTGAAGGGCAGCTCGCTGGCGTGGAACGCGCACAGGTCGCGCGCGCGCGCCGAAGGGGAGCAATGGTCGAAGACATAGAAGTAGGACCCGAGGCCCAGCGCCTGCTGGCTCTTCGCGATCCGTTCGCCCGACCAGCCGAAGATGCCGTCGCCCGTCGCGTCGAGCAGCGCATTGGTGCCCTCTTCATGCGGATAGATCCGCAGGAATTCAGGCGCGAGGTCGCCGTAGATCGCGCCGATCCGGGCCGCGTAGTCGTCCGCGTCGGCGGGCATGGCGACGCCCGGCGCGCCCACCGGGCGATATTCATGGGCGTTGTAGCCGACGATCACCGGCACGCGCGCCTGTTCGCCGCTGTCGAAGGTGTCGATCAGCTGGCGGGGCAGTGCCGCCCCGTCGATCGTGCCCTGCGGATTGAAACCCGCCATGGTGGAGCGATTGGTCAGGTCCTGCGCGTCCATCGCCCGCGCACCGGCAATGTCGCTGGCACCGAGCTTGCTGAGTATGTCGACCCCGATCTGCTCGGCGGAGGGCATCCCGTAGGCAGGCTCTGACAGCGCGGGGAAGGTGCGCAGGTTGGTGCTCTGGATGATCGCCTTGTCGAACAGGCCGCGCGCGGGTGGGCTCACCATCAGATAGGTGGTGCTGAGCGCGCCGGCAGATTCGCCCATCACCGTCACATTGTCGGGGTTGCCTCCGAAAGCGGCGATGTTGTCGCGCACCCACTTGAGCGCGGCAATCTGGTCGAGCAGGCCGTAATTGCCCGACAGGCCATCGGCGGATTCCTGCGACAGCTCGGGATGCGCCATCCAGCCGAGCAGGCCGAGGCGGTAGTTGAGCGACACGAACACCACGCCGCGCCGCGCGTATTGCGAGCCATCGTACATCGGCAGGCTGCTCGCCCCGATCCGCAGCGAACCGCCATGGATCCAGAAAATCACTGGCGCGTCTTTCGCATCCTGCGGTGCCCACACGTTGAGCGTGAGGCAGTCTTCGGAGGTCGAGGATGGCGGGTCGTTGTACAGGCTCGTCGCGGGCACGGGCGGCTGGATGCAGCCCGGCCCGAAGGCGCTCGCATCGCGCACGCCCTCCCAACTTTCGGCAGGGCGAGGCGCTGCCCAGCGCAGATCGCCTGTCGGCGCAGCGGCGTAAGGGATGCCCCGGAAGACCGAGAGATCGCCTTCGCGCACGCCGCGGAGCTCGCCGCCCGTTGTGCTCACGAGCGGTGCCGCGCTCGCTTCGGGCGCAGCGCCGGGTGTCGCGCAGCCGCCGAGCAGCAGCGTGGCCGCAAATATGCACGCACTGATGCAGAGCCGTTTCATGCCTTCATCGCTCCTCTCTCGTGTCGCACCGCAGGTTGGCCCGCGCGTGCCGGTGCAGCGCCGCTAGGTCGCCGCGACCATTTCCTCTTGCTCGCGTTTCGCGGCGGCAACTTCGCGCTCCGCCTGGGTGAAGCCGTATTCGGGCACGATCTCGCCCGAACGGTCCACGATCTGCGACCAGTGTCGCGCGACCTGCGCCGCCGCATCTTCGCGGCCGCCGATCTGAACGCCATCGGTCAGGGTGATGTGGGCAGCGGCAAAATGGCCAGCGCCCGCACACAGTATCGCGCGCGTGGGCGCATCTTCGACGACCAGCTGGACCACGCCGGGGCTGACGAGTGCCGGGTCGAGCTGCGCCAGAGCCTCTTCCGACAGCACGCCGCCGGTCATCTGCGTGGCCGCCGTGGGCGCGAGCGCATTGACGCGGATGTTGTACTTCGCACCCTCGATCGCGAGCGTCTGCATCAGGCCGACCAGCGCCATTTTCGCCGCGCCGTAATTCGCCTGGCCGAAATTGCCGTATAGGCCGGAAGACGAGGTGGTCATGACGATGCGGCCATATTCCTGCTCGCGCATCGTGCCCCATACCGCCTTGCTACAGATCGCCGCGCCCATCAGGTGCACGTCGACCACGGTGCGGAAATCGGCGATTTCCATCTTCGCGAAGCTCTTGTCGCGCAGGATTCCTGCGTTGTTGACCAGGATATCGACCCGGCCCCACTCGGCGACCGCCCTGTCGACCATCTGCGCGACTGCCTGTTCGTCGGTTACCGAGCACACTGCGGCCATCGCCTCGCCGCCAGCCTTGCGGATTTCCTGCGCCACCGCGCCAGCCGCAGCCTCGCCCAGATCGTTGACCACGATCTTCGCGCCATGCCGCGCCAGTTCCAGCGCATGACAACGGCCCAGCCCGCCACCCGCACCGGTGATGATTGCGACCTTGCCTTCGAGTACCTTGCTCTCACCCATCGAACTTACCTGAACCCCTTCAAATCTATCATTCACTCTCTAGCGAGTTAATATCCTGCTGGGAAGGCTCCCCTTCCCCGCGCTCGGATCAACGCGCGGTCAGCCTTCCGGAGCCTCCGCCTCGTCCTCTGCGCCGCAAATATCCCTGAAACCTGCGGCCATGAAACGCGCCATGCGCTGCTTCACCGCGCCGAAATCCTCGGACTTCGCCAGCCCGCCGGAAAGCTTGTCGATACGTCCGGTCCGCGCCAGCGTGAGCATCAATGCGCCGGTGGTGAAGTGGTAACCCCAGAAGAGGTCTTCCTCCGCCGCGTGGGGCAGTGCTTTCCTGAGAATTTCTATGAGCCGCAAAACGACCGGATCGAACCATTCGTCGAACATGTCGGCACCCCATTCGGGCGTGTTCGAAACCAGTGCCGCAAGCCGGCCCGAATGGCGCCACTGGTCGCCGCCTTCGCCGTAAAGATCGAGATTGGTGTCGAGAAACGCGCGCAGCGCCCCTTCGACCGTAGGCTTGCCCGCCGTCTCGCGGTCATACTCGTCGAGCGCCTTCATGCGCACTTCGTTGGTCACAACCGCGCGGCGGCCGAACACCGCTTCGAACAGCTTCTGCTTGTCCTCGAAATAATAGTTGAGCAGCGTGTGGTGCACGCCCACCCGCTTCGCCACATCTTTCAGCGTGACCCCGTGGAGGCCGTGACGAGAGAACAGGTATTCCGCTTCGTCGAGGATCTGTTCGGTGGTTTCGGCGCGCTGTTCCGCTTTGGTGGGGCGCTTGGTTCGCGCCTTGGCATTCGACAATTTGTTATTCCTCTGTGCGCGCGGCGCCGGACTCGGCGCTGACTTTTGCGATAGGGACGTCATCGGCCATACTCCGACCGCAAGCGCAGTTTGTCGACTTTTCCCGTCGCTGCCAATGGCATGTTCGCCAGCCGCAGCACCTTGTCGGGTCGCCACCAGTTGGCAACCTTGCCGTCCAGCGTGTCGAGCAGCGCCTCGTCGCTGATCTGCGTCCCGTCGCGCAGTTCGACCAGCAGCACCGGGCGTTCGCCCCACTTGTCGTGTTCGCGGCCGATCACCGCGGCCAGCGAGACGTCGGGATGCGCGCCGACGATCGCCTCGATCTCGGCCGGATTGATCCATTCGCCGCCCGACTTGATCAGATCCTTGGCGCGGCCCGTGATGCTCAGCGTGCCGCGCTCGTCGATCCGCGCCAGATCGCCGGTGTCGAACCAGCCGTCGCGGGTGATGGGTTCCTCCTGCCCCAGGTAACGCTCGACCACGCTCGGCCCGCGCACCCACAAGTGCCCCTCCGCGCCGCGCTGTTGCTCCAGCGCAGTGCCCGAAGCATCGGTCAACAGCAGGTCGATCCCGATCGCCGGGCGTCCCGATGCCAGCGGATCGCGCGCCTCGGCGGCGGGTGGGGTCGCGGTGCCGAGCGGCGAAATCTCGGTCATGCCCCAGGTCGTCTGCACGCGGATGCCGCGCCGCTCGATCCGCTCCATCAGCGACAGGGACATCGCTGCGCCGCCGACCATGATCCGCTTGAGCGAGGATATGTCCTCGCCCGTCTTGTCGAGATGATCCATCAACCCGAGCCAGACCGTCGGCACGGCGACGCCCACGGTCACCTGCTCTTCGGCGATCAACCGCGCCAGCGCCGCGCCATCCGCATGGCGCCCGGGGAAGACCAGCTTGCCCCCGACGGCGGGCACCGAGAATGGCAGGCCCCAGGCGTTGGCGTGGAACATCGGCACCACCGCCAGCACGCAATCCTCGCCCGTGAATCCCCCCACATCCGCCTGAAGCTGGCGCATCGTGTGGAGGTAATTGCCGCGGTGCGTGTAGGTGACGCCCTTGGGCGCGCCGGTCGTGCCCGAGGTGAAGCACAGGCCGCAGGGTGCGTATTCGTCGAAACCGCCCCACACAACCGCCCCCTCCGCCTGCGCGGCAGCGTCTGCCAGCGTGCCGACGCGGCATTGGGGATCGGCGAGTTGCCCCGGCTGCTCACCGTCGATGAGGAGCACTTCTTCGATCGCCCCGCCCTCGGCAAGAATATCGCGGGCAAGCGCGTGCAGGTCCGCGCTCGCGATCAGGATGCGCGCACCGCTCTGGTCGAGCATCCCGGCGAGTTGCGAAGCCATCAGGCGCGGGTTGAGCGTATGACAGATCGCGCCCATCCCGATGATGCCGTACCAGCTTTCGAGGTGCGCCTGCGTGTTCCAGGCCAGCGTGGCGACCACATCGCCCTGGCCGATGCCGCGCTCCGCCAGCGCCGCCGAAACGCGCTTCGCCTGCGTGCGCACCTGCGCATAGTCGGTCCGCAGCGTGGAACCATCCTCATTGGCGGTGACGACTTGCGAAGTGGGGTGCCATTTCGCCGCGTGATCGAGAAACTTGTCGAGCGTCAGCGAGTAGGGCTGCATCGCGCCCGGTATCATTGGCATCCCTCGACCTTGGGCGGCAGCGGCGGGCTGGCGACGCCGACATTCCAGTGCCACGGCTGGTCGCCAGCGGCGCGCCTGCGACACACCACCGCCTCGTTCAGCGCATAGCGCGTGCCGAGCAGCTGCTTGCCGGTCTGCGGCGTCTGGTCGAACACCATGAAGTTGGCATCGGGCCCGTAGGCTGGCCAGTCGACCTGCCTGTGCGCCCTGGGATCGCCATCGCGGGCAAAGCCCGTCCAGTATTGCAGCATCGCGTCGGACAGTTTGCGCTCCGCTGGTTTGCGCGGGATGCGCGGCCAATTGCGCGCGGTGTCGTGGATCGTCCCGAAGACATAGGGAATTTCGGACGCATGGAAGGCGTGCAGCCCCGCCTTGTCCGCCGCCGGATAGCCGTGGTCGAACAGGTAGAGGTAGGCATCCTGGCCGAGCACGGTCTGCTTTCGCGCCAGCCGCTCCGCCGTCCAGCCGTACAGCGCATCGCGCGTCGCCGCGAGCATGCTCTCGTCGACATTGTCGGGCGGATAGAGGGCGAGGAAGACGTCGGCGAGATCGCCGTACAACTCGCGGATCTTCGCTTCATACGCCGATTTGGTCGTGGGCGCGGGAGGCAGGAGACGCCGCAGCGACCGGATTTCGCCTGCGTTGAAGCCCGCAAGCAGGGGCACGGGTGCCTGCTCGCCGAGGTCGAAGGTCTCCGCGATCTGGTGCGGGATCAGCTTGCCGTCGACCGTGCTCCAGGTGAGGAAGCCCGCACGCGTCGCGCGGTTGACCAGCGAGCCCGGCTCCATTGCGCGCAGCGCGGCAAGGTCGGGCGCTTCGAGCTGGCCCTGCAGCCAGGTGCCCATCGATTCGGCGGAAGGATGCCCGTTCTGTGGTTCCTTCAGCGCGGGCGAGGAGACCATGTAGGCGCTTTCCATGATCGCCTTGTCGAACAGCCCGCGCGCGCTGGGCGAGGTCATCAGCCACATGACGCTGAGCCCGCCAGCCGACTCCCCGGCGATGGTCACGTTCTCCGGATTGCCGCCGAAGGAAGCGATGTTCCGCTTGATCCAGCGCAGCGCCTCGATCTGGTCCATCAGCCCGTAGTTGCCCGAGATACCCTCGGCCGATTCCGCGCTCAGTTCGGGATGCGCGAGGAAGCCGAGCACGCCGAGGCGATAGTTGATCGACACCACGATCACGCCCTGCTCCGCCATGCGCGCGCCGTCGTACATCTTGAAACTGCTCGCGCCCGAGACCAGCGCACCGCCGTGAATCCACACGAATACCGGCGCGTTCTCGGCGTTTTCAGGCGTCCAGATATTGAGCGAGAGGCAATCCTCGCTCATCCGTCCGACCTCTTCGTAATAGATGCCGTTGGCGGCTCCCGGGATGGTCGGCTGATAGCAGGCCGCGCCGAATTCGGTCGCATCGCGCACGCCGTCCCATTCCGTCGCAGGGCGCGGAGGTTGCCAGCGGGCCTCGCCGACCGGCGGTGCGGCGTAGGGAATGCCTTTGAAGCTGGCGATCGTCCCGTCGCTGGTGCCCTGCACCGCCCCTGCGGGCGCTTCGATCACGGGCGCGCCATCGTCGTTTGCAAGGGCTGCCTGGGAGAATGCGGCGGACCCGGCGAACAGGACCAGCGGGGCCACGGCAAGGCGAAGAAGTAACCTGTTAATCTGCACGAGGATCACCTGAAAAGTGCGGCGCGCTCCTCGCCTCCGATCCCAATCAAAGGTGAGCGGTTCACGCCGGGGGAGGCCCCGCGCGCCCGATCGGGGCGCGCGGGGAGACAAGCATTAGAACTTGTAGTTGGTCCGCAGCCCGAAGGTCCGCGGGCGCAGGCGACCATAACGCCCATCGAGGAAAGCCTCGGGGTGGACGTAGGTGATCGCGTCGTTGTTGAACACGTTTTCGACATAGGCCGTGATCGAGAGATCGGGCGAAAGGTTCACCCCGGCATAGGCGTTCGTGAAAACATATTCGTCGGTCACGTCGTATTGCGGCGACTGCACGTTGGGCTGCCCCGGTACGTTGGGAAACAAGCCAGGAAACGAGCCCACATAGGCGACGTTGCCGGTGACGAACGCGGTCTCCGTGTCACCCACCGCGAAACTGTAGGTTGCGGTGGCCGAGCCCTGGAACTCGGGCGTCGCCAGCCGGATGCCCGGTTCCGCACCCGAAATCGCTGCTTCGCTGGCAGACAGGTCGTCGATATGCGCGTCGATATAGGCACCGCTCGCTGCCAGCCTAAGCCCGTCGACCGGCCGTGCGACCAGCTCGAACTCGAAGCCCTTGCTCACCGCACCGCCGATATTGGTCGCGAACTGGATCGCGTCCGACACGCGGTTCGCCTGCACCTGGATGTTGTTCCAGTCGATGTAGAACGCGGCCAGATTGGCAGTGAAACGGTTGTTGAAGAACGAACCCTTCAGGCCGATTTCGTAGTTGGTCAGCTTGTCCGAAGTCGCACCATCGGGAATGGTGATGTCGTTCGGCTGCGCTGCCGGCGGCGCAAGCCCCGCGCGGGCGTTGACGACCGGCGGACGGAACCCTGTGGAAACCGTCGCATAGGTGGTCAGGTTGCTGCTCGGCTTGAACGAGACGCTCGCCTTCCACGAAAGCTTGTCGTCCTTTGCCAGCAGGCCGACCGCAGGCTGGATCGGCGTGATCGTCAGCGCCGGTATGAAGCCCAGGCACTGGGCAGTGAACACCGTGCAATAGCCCCTGGTGAGGAAATTGCTGTTGTAGCCGCCGCCACGCGTGGTGGTCTGGACCTCGACCTCGCCGTAGCGCAGGCCGCCAGTTATCCAGAAGCTGTCGCTGAAGCGATAGGTGAGCTCGCCGAACACGGCCTTTTCGCTGATGTCGGTGTAGTTCTTGAACCTCTGGTAATACAGATCGGTGAACTGCGTCGTGTTCGTCTGGTTCAGGAACGCCTGTGTTGTTCGGTAGTCGAAATCGACGTTGCGGCGCTTGTCGAAATAGAACCCGCCGACGATCCACTCGATCGGTCCGTCGTGCTGGGACGCAAGGCGCACTTCCTGCACAAAGATGTCGTCGTAGCCGACCGCATCGAGCGAGAACGGGACCAGCTGGTTATACGTACCCGCCAGGTCGACGATGAAGTCGCCGGTGAGGTCCGAATAGGTCGTCGAGCTGGTCAACTCGGCGAAGCCGAAATCCGCGACGACCGTGGCGTTGAGCGAGAGCAGGTCGCTCTGGAATTCGTCGGGCTTGTCGGTCCGCCGCACATAGGTCCCCAGCGCCGGATTGGTCAGGCTGGAATCGGCGGGTTTGCTGACTTCCTTGTTGACCGAGAGCTTGACCGAGAACTTGTCGGTCGGCTCGATCAGAAACGCGGCGCGGATGCCGTATGCTTCGATCGAATTGGCATCGTCGATCCCGGTGCCGATGTTGTCGACCCAGCCGTCTTCGTTGCGGTAATAGCCTACCGCGCGGAAGCCGAGCGTGTCTTCCGCGATCGGGATATTGACCATCCCGTTGTACCGCTGGCGAAGGCCGCCGTGCTCGGTATAGCCCAGATCGACCAGCGCGGACGCTTCGAACCGGTTGGGATTGGGCGACTTGGTGATGATCCGCATCGCACCCGCGAGCGAGCCCGATCCGAACAGCGTGCCCTGCGGACCGCGCAGGAATTCGACGCGCTCGACATCGTACAGGTTCGGGTCGAGAATGGTCGAGTTGCCGTTCGCGGAGATCGGCAGTTCGTCGATATAGATCGCCACCGGGGCCTGCAGACCGGCGCTGTAGCCGTTGGTCGAGATGCCGCGCGCGGTGAAGTTGTTGAAGTTCTGGGTCGGCCGGTTGAGCACCACGCCGGGCGTTTCACGCGCCAGTCGCTCGTAGCCGACGATGCCCTTTTCGGTCAGTTCTTCCTGGCTGAACGCGCTGACGCTCAACGGAACATCCTGCAGCCGGGCTTCGCGACGGGTCGCGGTGACGATGATCGTGTTGCCACTCTCGGCCTGCGCCGGGGGCGACAGTTCCTCGGTGGTTTTGGTCTGGGCGTCGACCTCGTCCTGCGACTGGCTGGCAGCCTGTGCGCTGGCGGCAGTCGGCAAGAACACAAACGCGACGGCAGACGCGGTCGCAAGCAGCGATCCCCTCATAGTCCTCTCCATTTCTCCCGGCGATTGTCCGCCGTGGTGGGGCCCTAATCAGCGAATCGCATGTCGATGTCAACATTCACTCTCGTTCGTGTGAATGTTATTTGCCGGGCTGCGGCGCGCATGCAACGGCGCAGCCAGCGGGGAGCGTTTCGGCCGCCCGCATGGCGCAACTCGGCATTCCCGCCGCATCGGTGAGACATGGCTGGCAGACGGTGCGGCGTGGAATGGCGAGGACGAGCACGTAGAAGGCGGCATGGGCTCCTGCGAGATTTGCGATCCGGAACAAGGCGATGATGCTGCGGGCTGCCCAGCCCAAGCCGCCCGCATTCGATACTATGCGAGCGAGAAACGCCCACTGCGCACCCCTCGCCCGGTCCCGGATCGCGGCGCCCGATCAGGCTGCAAAATCATAGGGGCTTGCGGCGTCGTCCGCCTTCCATTTGCGCTCCGTCTCGCTGTCGGGAAGCGGTGCCGGGTAGCCCTGAATGCGCCAGAACTTGAACGGCGTTTCGTCAAAGTGGACTTCCCAGCGATAGCCCAGATCCGAGGTAAAGGCGGCCAGCGATGCGCTCACATGGTTGAGCCATTTCTGCGCCAGCGCGTCTTCGGGGAACTGGCGGGCGATGTGGTCGACCGCGATGCGGACGAAATCGTCGGTCGGCTTGCCGCTGACGAACATTCTGTCGCTCGGCATTTCGTGGAACACGACGCCCACGTAGAAGGCCGGGAGCATCGGGTAGAAATCGACAATGGTTTTCGCGATCTCTGCCTTGGTCTCGGGAGTATAGGCGTCGACCGGGTGATAGATGGTCCAAAGCGGCATGGTTCTTCTCCTGCAGTGTTGATCAAGCGCCCAGCGGCGGCGTGCCGCAGGGGACCGTGGTGACGAGTTTGCGATTCAGGAATTCGCCGAAGCCTGCCTCGGCAAGTTCGCGCCCGAAGCCCGATTCGCGGATCCCGCCGAAGGGCAGATCGGCCTGTGTCCGCGAAGCCTGATTGATGAAGACCATGCCACTGGCGATGCGCCGCGCCATGCGCTCGGCCGTCTCCATATCTTCCGAGAGGATGGAGGCGCCCAGCCCGAACGGCGTCGCGTTGGCGAGCGCTACGGCCTCGTCGTCGCTTGCTACGCAGTCGATAATCAGGACCGGCCCGAAGAATTCCTCCCGATAGACGGGATTGTCCGCCGCCATGTCCGCCAGGATCGTGGGTTCGAAATAGAAGCCCGCTCGCTCCATCGGGTTGCCGCCAGCCACCAGCCGCGCGCCATGGGTGACAGCCCGGTCGACCTGCTCCTTCAGATTTTGGAGAGCCGCCGCCGACGCCAGTGGCCCGAGCTTGGTGTCCTTGTCGGCGGGATCGCCAGCGGGAATGTTCGCGAATATCCTCGCAAGCGCGGTCTCCACGATCTGCGCGCGCTCCTTCCCGACGACGATCAGCCGCTTGGTCCCCGCGCAGCACTGACCGGTATTGAGCAATCGCCCGAACAATGCCTGCTGGATCGCCCATTCGAGCGGCGCATCCTCGCGCACGATCATCGGGTCGCTGCCGCCCAGTTCCAGAACCACCTTCTTCAGGTTGCGGCCCGCCTGCTCCGCGATGACGGCGCCGGCACGCGTGCTCCCGGTGAAGGTGACGCCCTTGATGCGCGCATCCGCGATCAGTCCGCCGATCTGGTCATGAGACGCGAACACATTTGTATATACACCTTTGATGTCGCAGTGCCGATCGAACAGTGCGGCAATCTCCACCGCGCATTCGGGGACCAGTTCCGACGGCTTGACGATCACGACATTGCCCGCCGCCAGCTGCGGCGCAGCGACACGGAACACCTGGTAGAAGGGGAAATTCCAGGGCTCGATCGCCAGGATCGGGCCCAACGGCTCTTTCAGGACGATGGCGCCGTCCACACCCGGCACCTGCGCCGGTTCGAGGAATACGGCCGCATTGGCCGCGTAATAGTCGCAAATCTGCGCGCAAAGCTGGATTTCGAAGAAGGCCTCCGCGATCCTCTTGCCCATCTCGCTGACGATGATCGAGGCCAGACGCCCGGCATCCTGCCGCAAGGAAGCGGCGACCGCTCGGAGCATCGCGCTTCGGGCAGAAATCGCGGTATCGCGCCAGACCTCGAATGCAGCGGCGGCCTGCTGCACGGCCGACTCAAGCGCGCCATCCGTGATCGGAGGAAATACCGCCCCGCGCGAAACGGTGGCCGGGTTGATCGACTGGTACTGCATGGACTGCCCTCTTCGACTTGGGATCGGCAACGACAATCGCCGCCGCCCGCTCGTAAGATGCATATACATGTTACGAGCGGGCAGGCAAGCCCCAACCCGCACTCGCGGCCAGGCGGATATCAAGCAGTCCTGAGATCTGTGAGGTGGCTGCGGACGCCCGCCACCTTCTGCGGGCCCAGGCGCGCTTCAAGGTCGCGCTGCGTCTCTAACCAGCTGGGATAGACCTCGCGCAGCGTCGATATGCCCTTCTGGGTCAGCACGAGCTCTTGCGCGCGCCCTTCCTTGCTCGGCCGCGCGACGTAGCCAGCCTTGCGCAGCTTCGCGAGGTTTCTGGACAGGGTGCTCGCTTCGATGTCGAGCCACTCGCCCAGCTGGGCAATTGACGTCGGCCGGTATTTGGCGATCGTGACCATGAGCGTGAACTGCGTGATCGTGATCCCACTCGCGGCGAGCGCACGGTCATAGGACCGACCGATCACCCGCGCCGTTCGCAAGGTCGGACCGGCAAGACACCGCGACGCAATCTCGTCGAGCATCGCCCGGTCGCCGGGCGCAATTCCTTCGTCGCTCATTCGACCATCACTCGCTCAGCCCACTCCTTTCAGCATCCCCCGGGCGGCGACGCCATCGGAGATCGCTGGAGTTTGCAACGGTAACACGCGCTGACATGTATGTGCAATATTGCCGGAATGACCGAAGACCGCGCGCCATCCTCCCGGAGCCCCGCGCCCTTCCAAAGCTGACCGGTCGATGCATGCACGGAAGCGCCAGCCGAACGGCCCTTCGCCCTACAGCGGCGCGCGGATAAGGTGAGGAGTATGGTGCCGCTTACAGGACTCGAACCTGTGACCCCATCATTACGAAATCAGGGGGTGAAATCCCGATTTTCTTTTATTATCAATGCAAAAGACATTGAGAACGAGCATTCGGCCTACAGCTCCCAATCATTTCCCAAAGTGTATTGCGCCAGGTTGCCGGTCACTGACTTTTGAAGATGCTTTGGCTCAATCGGCGTAGCGGAGTCGACCTCACGTTACCCCACTTCGACCAATTGTGTGCTCCTATATCATAGGTCTTCGATCGCTCGGAGATCGTCTGAAGAGACAAAGCCAATATATGCAGACAAAACTGTTTTCGCACGACTGCCGGTCACGTCTTCGCACGATCTAGCCGAGCATATAGCCAATCCAGCGACGAGTCATGGCGGCGTTTTGCAGCAGGGTTCGACGCCCGGAACGCGTCAACCTCCCGCATATACTCTTCGAAAAAGCGCATAGTCTCGAGACCTGAAGTCGGCGCATTTCGCACGCAGATGGCGGACAGACCCCACATCGTCACCGCCTCGCTTCCGAGCGACAAGTCTTTGGGTTCGGCAAGGAAACGCTTTCCATGCCGATCTCGAAATAAACTGAAACCCTCAAAGAAACGAGCTTCTACAGCTGGTAGTCCCATGCTGATCGCGGGCCGCGAAGCAACTGGTATGTCGCCGTCAGCGCGCTGTTGAGAAGTGGCGAAGGTAACAAAATCGCCGACACCAACAGTGGGAGCAATCGAAAAACCATGCATGACGTGAACGTTGAACCTGCTGAACGGAAGTGTCTGAAGGTTCGTCCGATCACGGGTGATTGGAATGTCTAAGATATCCGGTGAAGTGACGATGACCATGTAAACGAGGTTAGCTAACTTGGGGCTGAACGACCCAATGGATATTCGTCGATCTGCAGGTTTCGGCTTGGACAAATAGCGTTCATTTTCGAGGCTTGGCGGTCGAACCATGAAGATCGGCCAGCAGAACTGAGACTTGGGTTTAAGAATAATTCCGCCAGCGGAGCGAGCAGTCAAAGACCTGGGCATTACAAGCGCGGATGTCGTTATCTGTCCTCGGGCCGTTCGCAAAGTTTGTTTGACGGTGTGCCCAGGCGACTTCGGGCTTACGTGAACTGAAAACCTTTGCTCCTTCACTTCTTGGAACTCGGCACCTTCGCCTGGCGACACGTCGACCGCAGCTTTCACGAAAATCATGACGTCCCCACTCTTTCGCTCAACAACGGAGAAGAGTTCACGATCCACTTCATTTACTTCTATAGTCAATCGAATTTTTGACGATTTCGTAGGCTTAGAGATTCTCATCTATCTTAACGACCTCGCATGATAGATTTTTTAATTTTTCTTAGAGCGGCATGGTATGAATAGAAGACGTGCGTTAGCATTAAGGGTCGATGCTTGCCTCAGCGATGGAGTGCGCAAATTTCAATAATCAGCTAAACTGTGCAGAGGCAGCCTTCAAATAAACCACTCATCCGTTTTGAAAGCCGATGGCCTCCTCTGCCGTGAATCCGACCCAGTCCCATCAAACTAATTTTCAGCTAAAAAAGCGCGATTGCGTGTAAGCTTCAAAAGCCAGGCTCGCATAACCTCCATCATCGCTCCCAAAGGACTGATCGCCAGATGTTTATTTGCGAATAATTTTGAAAATGAATACTTACTCTTCCGGAGAGAATTCAATGCGTGTGACTTTTGCGCTTACCTTACCGCTCTCCCACTCATCCGGGACGCTTTTTGCTGCATAGAACCGCCCCCGCTCTTGCTGCCAAATGTAGCCAGGTCGCAGAGGCGGATCATTGTCAAACCCGCCCGTAAATACAGGGAGGAAATCTTCCTCTGCAATCGCCTTTCCATCCGCGTCAAAGAACACGACAGTGACTTCGACAGTAGCCAAAGATCGCTCGCCATTGTTGCGCACCTTGAAGTCAACGCCTGGCACGCGGCCATCGAGCATCGAATCCTGATAGCTCGCAGTCAGGTCATACACCTCGACATTTTGCGCCATGTACTGAGCAGCTTCATTGCTGATCGCATCCTCTTCGCCGAAGATCGTCGAAGGCTCGCCGAACTCCTCTGTTTCGGCCAATGTAGGCGCCTGGCTACCCTGCACGAGATCGGACTGATAAACTAACCAGCCGAGCGCTGCGACGGCGAGCACGATACTTCCAACTTTTGCTAGCTGGTCCGTAGGCTCTTCAGTCTCGCTCTCTTTCCGCTCCTGCACAGCTCCATAGATGATCGTCCCAACACCTGCGATCAGCAGAAGCCAGCCCCACTGAAGTGACACATTGTCCATCATATCTGCCATGCCTTGGGCGAATGGGTTGTCGGCAATCGATTCCTCGAATTGGCTGCGCATGCCTGCGAGCCTGATTTGCAGGTTGACGAAGAGCGCGACCACAACCACACCGGCCGAGATACCCGGCAGGAATGCGTCCCTTGATTGCTCGTTGAAGGCCATGAAGGCTGCTAGCCCTGCGATCGCCAGCAGGAGATACGGGATAGGGCTGGTGCCTCCCGCAAACACGCTAACCACGCCTACCATCGGTAGTTGAACGATGGGTACGAACAGGCCGAGCGCAAGTAGTCCTGCCCCCAGAAAAACGATAGCACGATTTGTCATAAGCCCCCCAATATCCTCCAATATTTTGGGTGAAGCTATCAGCTACGAGCGTTTCGATGTCCAGAGTCTCTAGGGAGAAAGCCGCCGGGGTTCAGGATGAGAGCCATGAGTGCTGTTTTGCGTTGATGATGGCAGTGAGCCGCTTCACATAAACCGCATTATCCGTCTGGCGGCTCGCGTTCAGAGCGCTCGCGCCTATCGGCGTCAGTCTGGCTCCCACCACGCCATATAGACAAGATACTCGGCTTCTCCGGCTGCTTTGCCGCCTAGCGACCGTCGATGCACATCGCTTTTGCGATCACGGCTGTACTTGTCGGGGAACCCCGGTTTGTGCGCCTCAGTGTCGCGACAGTGCGATTGGAGCGCACCTTCTAGCCATAGAGCCTCTTCACTGGTCCAGCGGTTCGAAAGGACGACCAGATGCCGAAAATCCACGCCGCGATACTGCTGGAAGCGCTTCTCACTCGATTGAGCTGTTACTCCAACGACAAACTGATCGACGTACTCGGACGCCGCGATTGCCCAGATCGTATCGATATGACGCTCTAGAACCTTCTCAAGCTTCTTGTTCATCCGTCTTCCCCGGTCCGACGCTCCGAAAGCGGCCCTTGTCTCTTGCCTCATTGAGCGATCCTGCCCCGAAGCCGAAAAAATAAAAAGGGGACGGACCCACACGATCTCTCGCATGAGCCCATCCCCTAGAGTTGGCTATCCGACCAGCCGAGGCTCGCCGTAGTCATGAACGCCCTTACCTGACGCGAGGGTGGCGCTGCACCTTTTGCACTTCAGCTGGTATCGCTCCCGGACAGGAATACGATCCCAGCGGACCAGATGCACTGCATCGCAGGCTTGGCAGGTGAACTTTGCCTCTCCAACTTCAAAGGCCATGAGCCACCTCCAATCCGGCCAGTTTTGCAGCCCCTGCCTCCACCGCTGCAACGAGGGTATCGTTCGACAGGTGGCTGTAGCGCATGGTGGACTGGTGATCGGCATGGCCCAGGATACGCCCCACGGTGAACAGGTCGATGCCAGAGTTGATCATGAAGCTGGCTGCTGAGTGGCGCAGGTCATGGATGCGCAGGTCAGGCAGCCCAGCCCTCTTGCGGGCGGTGGCCCAGGGGCGCTTTAGACCCGAGTATGGGCGCTTGGTGCGCGGGTTGGGCACCAGCCACTCACACCCCTCGAACCGGGGCAGATCGGCCAGCACAGCGAGCGCAGCGGACGACAGGGGTATGCGCCGAGCCTTGCCTGTCTTGCTGTCCGGGATGAGCCAGGAGCGTTGGGCGAGGTCAATGTGCTCCCACTTCGCATTGAGGAGTTCGCTCTTTCTCGCTCCGGTCAACATCAGCAGACTGACGATGTGGACCAGCTGGCTGTTCTCAGACTGGCGACAGGCTTCGAGTAGGCGCTGGGCTTCCTCAGTTGTCAGGTAGCGTTCGCGCGCATTGTCGAACCGGAACCTTGGCACACTGCGAACTGGGTTGGTTTCGGTGCCGGGCACGCTCCATGTTTTACCAAGTTCAAAGGACCGTCCGAGCGCGACCCTCAATTTCTCGACCGTTGCAGGAGCGAGGTCCTTGCGTTTCTCGGCCAGCCACTGTGACACCGCTTGCGACGTGATTTCATCCAGCCGCATGTCGCCCCAACGAGGCAGCAGATGGGTTTTGATCACTGTCTCGGTATTCTCTGGGCGTTTGAGGTATGTCCGGGCATGAGCGATGTGTTGGCGGGCCAGCTCGGCATAAGTCGGGATCGCTTTGGTTCGCTCCTTGCGGATAGCCGGGTTGCCCCCCAGCACGACTTCCGACCGCAACTTTTTGGCGATCTTCTGTGCCTGCCCAAAGGTGATGTCCTCGAACCGCCCGATCTTAATCTGCCGCTGCTTACCGGCTGGATCAATGTAGCGGAGGGCGTAGGTCTTACCCCCGCTTGAGCGACATTCCAGCAAAAATCCGGTCGTAACCGTGTCCCAATAATCGGTCTTCTTCGATCCTGGCTTGCAGGTCGCGGCGAGACACTTGGCCGCATCTAGTTTTGTTTTCGGCATGAGCCGTTCCTTTCGAACTCGCGGAGGCGGACCGGAAAACCAGCCGCTCTCGCGTGAATTTGGTGGAGGGAGGGGGCAGCAACCACGCCACCCCCGCCCGGTTAAGCGGCAAGGAGACCAGCAGGCCCCTCGCCAAGCCATCAGTAAAGGTCCTCGGGGTCCTCGACCTCTTGCTCGTCCAGCTGGTAGTCGCTTTCGCGCATCCCGACCTTCCAGCAGGTCCGACCCTGCACGCGCTTGGGCTCGCCGACATGCCTGCGGAGGATCGCGCCCATCTCGCGCGCCATGCTGTTTCCAGGGTGGGAGTACCCAAGCACAGCGCAGATTTGCGAGGCTGTGCGATACCGAGGTTTAAGATCATCCGGATTGAAGCGATCGAGGAACTTCTCTTCCAACACACTCACCGAGTTGAACCGCTCATTGGATTTCAGAAGCTCGGCTTCCTCATTCGGGGACAGCCACCACTCAGCTCCGTTTCGGACCATCACAGCAAGCTCTGCAAAGACCTGCTGCATGTCGATCGAGTGTCGGTAGTCGATCTTCGTGCAGGGGATGGTCCAGAAGCGACTGTTGCCGGTCGGATCGATCAGGAAGTTGGGGTCATTGACCGAGCCAGCGAACACCGTTCTGCGAGGCATCTCGATGGGCCGCTTGCCGTAGGGTAGGCGCAGTTTATCGACATCGTTGGTTATGAACCCTTTGAGGCGGGCAATGTCCTTCTTGAACGAGCTGTCCAGCTCCCCGATTTCGACGAACCAGTGTGAACAGGCAGCAATGACCGAGTCCTTGTTGTGAGGGTCAAGGTGGTGGTCGAGCAGCACCAGATGTTGGCGCAGTTCTTCCGGTACCAGCCGCGCAAGCCATGTGGTCTTTCCCAGACCTTGCCCGCCCTGGAGAACCAGAACGCCACGAGATCTAAACCCGCTCGGGCAAACGGCAGCGGCAGCAGCGCTGAGCAGCCACCTCTCGATCAGGTTGTCCTTAAGGTCAGCCCGAAACTCGTCATCGCACTCGATCGTGGCGCACAGCTTGGCGATCCGGCTGACACCATCCCACGGCTTGCTGTCGATCCAGTCTTGCGCCGGGTTCATGGGATTGCGCTGTCCGATCACTCCGACAAAATCGCTGAAGGAGCCGGAGTTCACCCCATTCAAGTTGGCAAGGCTGTCGAGGGCCGGAAGTTCGAGTTCGTCGCCCTGTCGGCTTACCCGAAGCGTCTTCTTGATGACGTCCCAGCGGACCTCGATCTCGTTTTCGGCCAGCAGGTGCTCGACGTTCTCCAGTGTGACCGGCAAGCGCCCCTGATTGCCGTGCGGCTGGTGTGGAAAGCCGGAGCGATCTACCCGCTTGGGAAAGGCATTCGATTTGTCGCCCACTGGCTCAGGCAAAGGTGAATTGGAGGGGACCGCCGCCCCCTCCTTTTCCTCTTCAGCAGACATGCGCATCTAGCCGATCAAGCACTCTGAAGAGACTGCGGATTTCGCCGAGCACGTCATCCATCGCTTTCAGGCGTTGGTCGTCGGTCATGTGGTCGAGCGGGACCAGCTCCCTCCCTCGCGCTAAGTAGGAGCGTATCCCATCCAGCGTTCGCTGGTTATAGTGGCATGTTGGATATTCTAGGTTTTCATATTCTTCCATTATTTTTTTCTTTCTTATTGGAAGTTGTGATTTGCCTCTCGGCACCCCCGATCTGGGAAATCCGGCTGAAATAACAAGAGGGGCCCGCAGCTCAACATGCTGTTTTTATGGTCTTTATTGGGCGAGGGGTGTCTTCGGAAGGAAAACTATTTTTTCTGTTCCGAAGGGGTGTTGGCCTCAACGCAAGCCCGCTGTCCTTTCGAACGTACTCTTCACCTCATCGAGGCGCGGGTGCGAGGAATGGCTGGGAACGAAGATCATCGCTTGGCGAGACATCCGGTCAACACAGCCGCTGTCCCCAAAACCATCCCTGCGACCGGGTGCGCGATGAACGCGGCCAGCAGGAGCACAAAGAAGGTGATGGCCATCATTCGGCGAGGCACGACCACGAATCCCACCAGAACGACCGCCCAGGCGAAGGACGCGATGACATGCAGCGCCGCCTTCATGACGGCCAGCGTGACCAGCCCGAGCAGCAGCCAAGCCAGCAGCCTCATTCCGCTACCCCTCCCCCCCACCTGCGGCAGAGGTCGGCCCGAGGGCACCCGTCCCTGTCTACAATGAGAACGATGTAGGCGAAACCGGCGTTGCCAACCGTGAAGATTAGTTCGAACCAGCCGGGGTGTTTCTCCAGCCAGTCACAGTCAGGGCCTCTTGCATCCGGATCAATTCGAGAGCGTAAGGGTGAGAACCCGACAGCCTCAATCACAGCTGTCTCCGTATCGTCAGCCTCGATCACAACGACGTGTGTGAGATCTTGAAGGCCGCACTCGATCGTATCGTGCAGGCGCCCTTCCAGGATAGCGCGCAGGTCGGAGGGGAGCTGCTGTTGCAGAAGCGCTTGCAGGCTTTCGGTTGTGGGGCAGTCGAACATACGGATTTCCTTTCGGCATAAAAAAAGCGCCCTCGGCTGAGGACGCTGGCGGGTGGTTTGGTTTTGGTTGATCTAGGCTGCGCGACAGAGCGCGAGCAGCTCAGGGTCTGTTGTCGGCTGGTCAGGGATCAGGATCACATGTCCGAAACCATCATCCGAGAGGACGAACACAGCCTCGAACCAGCCGTCATTGAGCTCAATGAACTCCCAGCCTTCGAAGGGTCGGCCACGCAGGGTTTGCAGGTGGTCAATGCGATCGCCCGGCTGGAGGAAGAATAGCCAAGCAACGTCGATCAGGTTGGCATAGCGTTCAAAGATGGATGGAGGGATCAAGGGGCGCGCATACGTCAGCGCCTCCCCGCTTGTGAGGATAAGCATTATTGTTGCTCCAATGAAAAAGCCCCCGGAATCGCTTCCGAGGGCAAGCATCATGTTTTCTGCATTTCTGCGCGATTGAAGGGCCGCAGCTACCGGCTCAGCGCGTCTGTTATCGGCTAGCAGGCAAGGTCTTTGAACTCCGCCGTTTCGGTGGCGTCGCGGAAATAGACAGTCGTGACCTTCGTTAGCGGAGGGAGGCCTGAAAAGGAGGTTGGCAGCACACCGTCCTGCAGTTTTCGGTTCACCGCAACGGAGGCTCCATCGCCGGTTTCCCAACGATTATGCTCGATAACAGCCCCGAACCCTCCTTCGTAGCGACACGTCTCAGGTGCACCGTAGGCTTCGCGATAGAGCTCGATAACCTCATCTGCATCGTAGAGAAATGTCGTGATTTCGAACGACGACACCCTTCCTTCCTTTGTTCTTGCGGATGCGTCTATCTTGCTTCCCAAATCAGGCTCTCCGACAGGTCCATCCCAATCTTCCGCCTCGCAACGTGTATCGTCGCATTCGAAGTTCAAAGCGGTCAGCTGATCTTCAGTCATGCCGAGCTGGAGTGGGCCGAAGTCAAGATTTGGCTCAGAGCCGCACGCCGTTAGCGCCAGGACCGCAAGCGCGGCAGGCAAGTTCTTCTTATGGTCGTTCATGGTTCTCTCCCTTGAGGCTTGTTCAGTCACGCACAGCGCGATCGCAAGCGAAAATGAGATTCATAGTCCGTAGTTTTATGGACTACATCTCGGTTCAGTCTGGTGGATGGATGTCCGCTGCCGCCTAGCCGTGAACATGAAGAAGCTCAGGAAAGAGCGCGGCTGGTCGCAAGAGGCCCTGGCCGGTGAGGCTGGGCTGGATCGAACCTATGTGAGCGGCATCGAGCGCAGGGTGAAGAACCCCACGGTTACGGTCATCGAGCGGATCGCGAAGGCGCTTGAGTGTAAGCTTGGCGACCTGCTCGACTGACGGACTTCCATATAAGATACCGAGGTTTGCGCGTCCGCTATCCGGTTCCGAATCAAATGGCGGGATAGGGAAGGCCAAATAGATGTCGTGGGCAATGGATGCGCGATGCTCTCCGCGTGCTCATGCTAGCTACGCCACAATTTGCATCACGTCCGTCGCCATTGGCTGGTTCGCAATGATTGCCCTAAGCGTCAGGCCCTCTGCTTCGAGCCGCCGGTACGCTTCATCTCGCCAGATCAAATCCCCTTCGCCGGGGAAGGTGCCTTTCAAGAAACGCAGCACACCAATCGCTTGATTTGCCCAAGTTGCATACTCGTTCAGAGCCCAATACCTCACATCGTCTAATTGGGGATCGGCTCCGCTCTTGGCCTGCGTGCAAGGCGTGACGAGGATCGGATAAATTTCCATGTCATCCGTCCCATCGACGTTCTTTTTGATCCACTTGGGATGGCTCGAAGCTTGTCGCGCCTTATTAGCCCCAAAAACGGTTGTCGCAGAACCATCAGCGTGATCCTCGAATACGATGCCTATTTGCTCGCCAAGCCACCATGGGTCCGGCGCTGCATCGCTTTCGTCATTGTCTGCGGTGAAGCCTAGCAATTTGCCCAGTTCCACTTGGGAGCTCTCAAAGGTCGCCGCGGACTGCATCTCGCTAAGGATTTTTGCCGCCTTCTTATCGAATTTGCTGTTGGTTGCAGTTCCCATCGCCAAAAACTGCTGTTCAATCATTTCAACCTGTTTCAAGGTTTCCTGGTCTTTGCTGACGTCGGCTTCTTCGTCTGTGACACCGGCTGCCCTGGCAAGAGCATTGAGCCAAGAAACGGATGGTGCAGCGCCTTTTGCCTTCGCAAACTGCTCCTGAGCCGCTTGCGCCTGTGCATCGCCGGCAGTGGTTGAAAGACGTTGCGCTGCTGCACCCGCCAGGTAGTGCCATAGCGCTCTATAGCCGCGAAGGTCCGCATGAGTGAGCTTGCCAAGAATGGTCCGGGCTTCGGATAGCGCCTTCCCATAGTCGTGGTTCCAAAGGGCCTCTTGGTAGGCCACCTCATGATCTACCACCGCTTGTAGTTCGTCCATCGCCGGAAAAGGTGCCTGCTGAAAGCCGCTCACCCCATTTCGGATCATTTGATCCGCTCCCGCCCAATCCGCGTTGTTCTCCATGAACATATTGAAGTTTTCGAGCATACTGTCCGCGCCGACGTTCGTTGATTGGTCGACGCCGAATCCGAGTTCGGCTTGAAGCTCGGGATGGAAGAACTTCCATTTGCGGTTATCCGCTAGGAAGTCGACGAGTTCGGTCCCCGTTACGAACACAGCGGATCGGTCTTGAAGCGCGCGGGTGCATCGCCCAGCGGCTTGAAGGACTCGTGTTTGGATGCGCTCGTTATAAAGCGCTGCTGCCCCCATCTTCGACATGATGAAACGCTCTTGAGCGTTCATGGCTCGCGGTAGCCCATCCAAGCAAAGCAAACGACATTCCTCATTGGGGAAGTCGATGCCATCATAGCGATTGGCCAAGATGGCCACGGCCTTATCGCATTGGACAAACGGAGCCTTGTCGGCTTCGATGTCATCTTTGTTGAATACCGTGAACCCGGCCAGATTGTCTGTAACCTGCTGTGTGTGTGCCGCCGCGCTTGGGCTCGATGGCGTCAAGACAACTGATCGATTGGCTCGCTCTTGCATTGCCAGCCGAAGCGCATCTGTTTCATCCCCGGTGAGCGACAAGCTAGGGAAGATGAAAAACCGACGACCAACCCCTGAACTTTGGAAGCCTTCTGGCGCGGCGAGCCTGCTTATGCTCTTCCTACCCGTCAATCGCTCAAGATCGCCGCCAGCGCCCAACGTCGCCGACATGAAAATGCGCTGTTGCGCGTTTGCAAATGGGCCGTGTGACGACGTCGGCGGTGTCAGCGGTCGGATGAGGATTTCGCGAGATCCTAGATAAACATGACAGGCATCCAAGTGGTCGCGAATAAGCGACCAAGGGAAGTGAAGCGCTGGATTGCTCCTGTCTGCAAAAGCATCGATAATCCCGACCAAATCATCGGCAATTTCCGCCACCATCGGGCTCGACAGTTTTTCCACCCACGTCGCATCCGCTGAACCTACCCAGTTTCCCGTAAGACGCGAGAACGCCTGGGCTTCCAGATGAGGCTTCAGAAATTCTGCAATCGCACCATGAAGTGCCGTCCCCGCCGAAATCTCCACCGACCACATTTTCGCAATGTAGTTTTCCGCAGCATGAGCATCGTCGATAACAATGAGGTCGGGATTGTCGAAAAACGGGTGCGTATTGAACAGGCCCGAATAAGTGCTGATAGCGACCTGCGCCCCGGTCAGGTAAGCTGTGCGATCGGCCGGTGAGAAGCTATCCTTCGAGCCTGAAAGGTCTACGACATCAATGCCGTATTGATTTCTGGCCTGTAAAACCGTTTGCCTCACGAGCTGTTTTGTGGGGCAAAGATAGACCGCGCGATTGCCTAGCTTAATCCGTCGCCAATCTGCGATAAGCAATCCAACAAGCGTTTTTCCGCTCCCTGTAGGGAGTTGGAGTGCCACATCGTCTTCAGTTTCAAAGCTGGCTGCATATGCTTCTAGCAACTCTTTCTGATGCGGCATGACATCTGGATACTGCCGCTTCGTTAGAGTCTTGAAATGCGCAGCTGGGTTCGGCTGGGCGGTCTGAGAAAATGAATTTGTTTTGAAGGCCATATATGTGTTTCTCTACGATCTAGTCTTCCAAACCGATACCGAAAAAGCGCCTCTTTGAGGGATATTTTTGTCCCTCCAACTAAAGCTTCGGACGTTGGGTGGTAAGCCTTACGCTGGCCTCAATCCGCACCGGCCGTGGGTTAGCCGGAGAGATCCTGCCCATGATGAACGGCCGGTGCCTTCACAGGGAGCTAACCGAGCCGACCAATGGCCGCCAAATCGGCGTCTCTCGCTTAGCAGTTTGAGCACCTGAATGTCAGCTAATAGACTTTGATTATTGACAATGTCAGCTTTCGGAACTAATCAACTGCCATAGGAGCAAGTCATGACCGATGGCCCATTCAAAAACTTGAAGCTCGACAGCCGCTCAAGGCGGTTTGCGGAAGCTGTGCAGAATGAGGCTGAAGATCATGACACTCGTTGCGCTCTTGGCAGCCATGCCATCGTCAACGGCATCCTGTCAGGAAACGACGGACTGATCCGCGATTTGCAAAGCTTTGGTGAGGACAGGCAGCTCGATCTTGATCCGAAGGGATCAATCACGGGCATCTTCGGAAAGCACGACAAGTCGGAATTTTCGGATGACCTCCAACGTGAAGTCGCCATGCGGCTGCACGAGGGCAACAACTCTCGCGATGCTGTCGAGAAGGCCTTGGACGCATGTGTCGAAACCAATATCGGCAAGACGCTCACCCGTATTCAGGAAGCTGGACTAGAGGCGCACCGGGAAGGCCCAATGCACAGAGACCAGCTCGACCGTCTCAATGAAGGATTGCGCGAAGTCTCAAAGAGCCTCGACCGTGCGCGCATTCAGGATGCCGTTAAGAGCTGCGACAAGAACGCGTTCAAGCTGGACGCCAAAAAAAGAACCGGTCTCGATGACCCAATACTGTGATTGTAATGAGTGAATTTTCTAAGATTTCTGAGCGTGACCTAACCATTCTTGAAGCGGGGCAAGCGGCTCCGCGTCGAAATGCGAAGGAGCGCGTTTATGCGACTATCGGCTCAGAGATTAAGTGCGATAAGGACATCTTTGACAGCTACTGCCATGAAGGCTGGAGCAACATTCACCACGACCTGCTGATTGTATGCGCGGCCGTCGAATTTGCAGATCGTCGCTGGGGACGCGGCAATGCACACTGGGCACGGCATTTCCATGTGACGGTGCCCGTGATTGAGCTTGCGACCTGGCAGGATGGGGCTGTTCAACAAAGTCTTTGCGATACCCTGCGCCATCTGACTGGTGACGAGTGGCGGTTCAGCTTCGTGCGCCATGAGGGCGCGGCAACAAGCGAGCCGCGACAAGGCCCGCTATTTCCGAACCAGCAAAAGACGTTCGCTATTGCGTACAGCGAAGGCTTGGACTCGCTAAGTGTCTCGGGTCTCTACAACGAGAATGACACCGCCGTGAGCGTGCGTGTGTCGAAATTCAAACAACGCCTGCGCAAAGATGAGCGGCCGTTCGACCGCCTGCCCTTTGATGTGAAGGTGAAGCCGAATCCCGAGAACAGCGCCCGTTCGCGTGGTTTCAAATTTGCGGCGGTGACTGCAATCGCCTCGCAACTGTCAAATGTCAGCCGGATCATTGTGCCTGAAAGTGGACAGGGCACCTTGGGGCCTGTGTTACTCCCCCTGCTCAACATCTATCCAGATTACCGGAACCACCCGACTTTCTTCAGAAAGATGGAGCGCTTCATAAAGGCGTTGCTTGGTATCGATCTCACCTATGAACAACCGCGCCTCTGGCATACCAAAGGCCAGACCATCGCGGCGTTTCTGGAAAAGCCAGGCGTAAAACCCCAGCAGGTGATTGATACCCGTTCGTGCTGGCAGCAACGGGCCAATGTGCGCATAGGAGGGAAAGTACGCCAATGTGGCATTTGTGCGGCGTGCCTCTTGCGCCGGATGAGCTTGCACGCCGCCGGCGTTGAAGAGCCGCCCGAGAACTATGCCATCACCGATTTGCGGGCCGCACGATTCAGTGATGCTCTTCCAAAGCAAAACAGCTTCAGGGCCACCAACACCCTTTACGATTACGGCTACATGGGCGCGCGGCACCTGCAACAGCTGGCCGATTTGGCCAGTGTGCCAGATACCGCCCTAAAACGTCATGCATTCCAAATTGCTGAAGCCGTTGGATCGTCAGTAGAAAACGTGACTAGCCAGCTTCGCGACATGGTCGTGCAACATTCGAAAGAATGGGCAGCATTCGAGCAGGCCCAGGGCGAAGAGAGTTTTCTGCAACTATGGACGAAGGGAGGTCGCCATGGCTGATCTAAACGAGCTGACCGCACAGGAGATTGGTCGCCGCCTTCGCCTTGCCCGCGAAAACGCAAAAATCCGTCAGGACGAAGCAGCCAAGGTAATTGGCATGTCTCGCCCCACCCTCGTTTCGATTGAAAAGGGGGATAGGCGGGTTCGCATTCAGGAGCTTCAGGCGCTTGCGAACCATTACGGGGTATCGGTGAATGCCCTGCTGCGCCGCGAGGCAGTCCATACTGACCTTGTGCCACGCTTTCGCCGACTGCGTGAAACCGAGGATGAGCATACCGGCGAGGCAGTGCAGCTGCTGAATGATCTCGTTCGAGCTGAGGTTGAGCTGGAGAACGTTCTCGGCATTGAGCGGCCTAAAAATTACCCGCCTGAAAGGGGCATCAACACCGGCGATGTCGTCGAATTAGCAGAACAGCACGCGCAGGAGCTGCGCGGCTGGCTCGGATTGGGCTCTGGTCCAATCGCCGATATCTTTACTCTGATGGAGCTGGATCTTGGCATCCGACTCTACCAGCGACGCCTGTCGAAGGGTTCGAAGGTGGATGCGCTCTTCACCTACGACCAGACTTTGGGAGCGTGCATTCTATTGAATGCGAACTTCCCTCTGGAGCGACGCATTCAATCCGCAGCTCACGAGCTGGGGCATTTCGTTGGCACTCGTCAGGCTCCAGAGGTGCTGGAGGAAAATGAGAAGTTTCAGTCACGCGAAGAGCGATATGCTCACGCTTTTGGGCGCGCCTTTCTCTCCCCACGCAAGAGCTTTGAAGCGGCGTGGCGTCAGCTCACCGCTGGCTCTGAGATTACCCGCAGACCAATCATCGTACAGGCGCACCATTTCCGCATTTCACGCGAAGCCTGTGTGAGGAGGCTGGAAGAGCTCGGACTTGTTAAGCGGGGTGCATGGGACAAGCTGGAGGCCCATGGTGGCATTACTCCCGCACAAGTGCGTGAAGTGCTGGGCGATGCTGCAAGTAAGCCCGACCACGCAAAAGATGATGCAAACCGGCCGGTTTCCCATCGCATGAGCTTCATGGCCTACACCGCCTGGAAACGCGATCTAATGTCAGAAGGACAACTGGCCGAGCTTCTGAAAATCAAACGGTTGGAGCTACGCGCTCTGCTCGATCAAATGGAACTTGAGGAGAGCGAAACGGATGACCTGTTTAAGCTCCCTCTCTGATACGCTGACCCCATTAGTCCCCGATACGAGCGTGCTGATCAACCTGCACGCTTGTTCGTTTGGCGAACAGGTGCTTCGGGCCATTCCAAACGACATTGTGCTGCCTGAAACGGTGGTCGCGGAACTCAACCATGAAACCAGTCACGCCAATGGCGAGAACGGATTCATCCAGCGCCTGATCTTGGAAAACGTCGTCAAGGTCGTCCAGATGAACGATGCAGCGGCTCGTCTTTTCGAGACGATGATCCGTTCTCCCGGTTCGCTCGACGATGGCGAAGCTGCCACTATTGCAGTGGCGGTGTCACAGGGATTTCGGCCCGTTGTGGATGAGCGGAAGGGTCGGGCACGAGCGCAAGATCTGATGAACGGTCAAGCCCCGGCTTGGTCTCTCGATCTCCTCGTACATCCAGCGGTGAAGTCCGCGCTCGTCGGTGACGGGTATGTCGAGGCCGTCTATCTTGCCCTGCGAGAAGGCCGAATGAGGATTGATGAGGAACGCTGCGAGGCTGTCGTGCAGCTTATAGGAATTGAACGCGCCATTAAGTGCAGTAGTCTCCCGGGGTTCAAAAAACGTAGGAATTCTTGGGTGTTAGCGTGAGCAGTATTCTTGTGTGCTCTCCCGCCGTTGATGATGTAGACAGGAAGGCAGCTTTGTCGCTTACATCTTCCCAAAGCGGACCGTCCTCAAGCGGCCCACATTCCGACACAGGTTACGGGACTTTGCGCCTTCGTGGCTATCGATGGAAAGCACCCTTCTCAAAGCCCACCCACTCCAGTCCCACTGGCGCAACCAGCCGAACGGGCCTTCGCCTTACAACGGCGCGCGGATAAGCTGAGGATGGTGGTGCCGCTTACGTGACTCGAACACGTGACCCCATCATTACGAATGATGTGCTCTACCAACTGAGCTAAAGCGGCATTTCGCTTGGAGGGACGCCCCTTATCCTCGCGATGCGGCGCCCGCAAGGGGAATGCTGGCGGTCGGCCCGGCGATCTTGTCGCACACGGCGCGCGTTACATCCTGCGTGCCCGCGCTGCCGCCGATGTCGCCGGTGCCGACACCTGCGGCAAGTGCCTCTGAGACCGCGCGCTCGATCGCGGTGGCGGCGTCGGGTGCACCCAGCGCGTGGCGCAGCAGCATGGCCGCGCTGAGCATCGCGCCAATGGGGTTCGCCTTGCCCTGCCCCGCGATATCGGGCGCGGAGCCGTGGATCGGCTCGTAGAGCCCGCCATGGGTCTCGGACAGGGAGGCCGAGGGGGCGAGGCCGATCGAGCCTGCGATCACCGACGCTTCGTCGCTCAGGATGTCGCCGAACATGTTTTCGGTCAGGATGACGTCGAACGCGGCGGGGCGCTCGATCAGTTTCATCGCCATCGCATCGACCAGCACGTGGTCGAGCTCGACATCGGGGTACTCGGCCTCGCGCAGGGCGACGACCGTGTTGCGCCAGAGGCGACTCGTCGCGAGCACGTTGGCCTTGTCGACCGAGGTCACGCGGCCTTTGCGACCGCGCGCGGCCTCGAAGGCGATTCGCGCGATCCGCTCGACCTCCGGGCGCGAATAGGTGCACAGGTCGGAGGCAGTCTCGTCCCCCTCCACCTTGTCGCCGAAATAGATCCCACCGGTGAGTTCGCGCACGATCAGCATGTCGGTGCCCGCAACGCGCTCCGTCTTCAGCGGGGAGAGATGTTCGAGCCCGGGGAAGAGCGTGATCGGCCGCAGGTTGGCGAAGGCGCCAAGCGTCTTGCGCAGCGCGAGCAGCCCAGCCTCGGGGCGCGGGCCGCCTGCATCCCACTTCGGCCCGCCGACCGCGCCGAGAAACACCGCGTCCGCCTCGGCGCAGGCCTTGGCGGTCGCTTCGGGGAACGGATCGCCATGTGCGTCGATCGCGCAGCCGCCGATATCGTGGCTTTCGAAGGCGAGCGACAATTGGTGCGCGGGGGCGACGGCTTCGAGCACGGCGCGCGCAGCGGCGGCGACTTCGGGGCCGATCCCGTCGCCGGGCAGCAGTACGATCTTGTGCGTCATGCGGGGGCAGCCTCGTATTCGGAAATCTGCGCGTCGTGCGCGAGGATGTGGCCGAGCGGGTCGACCCCGTCGAGCAGGCAGCGGCGGGCGAAGGGTTCGACCACGAAGCGTGCCTCGATCCCGTCTTCGGTCGCCAGCGTGCACTCCTCGAGGTCGATCGCGATGGCGACGCCCGGTCGTTCGAGCAGCGCGGCATGGGTTTCGGCGTCGACCTCAACCGGCAGCAGGCCGTTCTTGAGCGCGTTGCTCTTGAAGATATCCGCAATGTCCGAGCTGACCACCGCGCGGAAACCGTAGTCGAGCAAGGCCCACGGGGCATGTTCGCGCGAGGAACCGCAGCCGAAGTTGGGGCCCGCGACCAGCACCTGCCGGTCGCCCGCGCCCGCTACCGGGAAGGGCGAGGCGTTCTTGGGCTGATCGTCGCCGGTGTAGCGCCAGTCGTAAAACGCGCTCTTGCCCAGCCCTTCGCGCGTGGTGGTGGTGAGGAAGCGCGCGGGGATGATCTGGTCGGTGTCGATATTGGCCTGGCGGACCACCAGCGTGCGCGCCTCCAGCCGCTTGAACGGATCAGGCTGCATCGCGCGCCTCCGTGCTCATGTATTGCGATGGGTCGGCGATATGGCCTGCGATGGCGCAGGCGGCGGCGGTGGCAGGCCCGGCGAGCACGGTGCGCACGCCCTTGCCCTGCCGACCGACGAAATTGCGGTTCGAGGTAGAGACGACCAGTTCGCCGGGTGCGCCCTGATCGCCGTTCATCGCGATGCACATCGAGCAGCCGGGCAGCCGCCACTCGGCCCCCGCTTGCGTGAACACCGCGTCGAGCCCCTCGGCCTCGGCCTGCCGACGGATCGCTTCGGAGCCGGGCACGATCAGCGCGATGACGCCCTCGGCCACCTGCCGTCCGCGCATGACCTCGGCGGCTTCGCGCAAGTCGGACAGGCGCGAATTGGTGCAGCTGCCGATGAAAACGCGGTCGACCTTCGCCTCGGCAAAGGGGCGGTCGGCGGCGAAGCGCATGTATTCGGCGGCCTCGCGTTCGGAATCGTTCGCGGGCGCGGGGGCATTGCCGGTGACCGGCGCTGCGGCATCGGGCGAAACGCCGTAGGTTATCATCGCGCGGATCGCGGCGGCGTCGACGGTGACTTCCTTGTCGAAGCTCGCATCGGGATCGGAGGGCAGTTCGCGCCAGCGGGCGACAGCCGCGTCCCATTCTTCACCTTGCGGAGCGCGTTCGCGCCCTTCGAGATAGGCGAAGGTGGTTTCGTCGGGGGCGACCATGCCGACGCGCGCGCCAGCCTCGATCGCCATGTTGCACAGCGTCATGCGACCTTCCATCGACAGCGCCTCGACCGCTTCGCCGGCGAATTCGACCGCGTAGCCCTGCCCGCCGTCGGCACCGATCTGCGCGATCATCGCCAGCGCCATGTCCTTCGCACCGACCCCGGGCGACAGTGCGCCTTCGAAGGTGATCCGCATCGATTTCGGCTTGCGCTGGAGCACGCATTGCGTTGCCAGCACGTGGCCGACCTCGGTCGTGCCGATCCCGAAGGCGAGCGCGCCGAACGCACCGTGCGTGGAGGTATGGCTGTCGCCGCACACGATCGTCTTGCCCGGCTGGGTCAGGCCCATTTCCGGCCCGATCACGTGGACGATCCCGCGCCGGTCATCGTCGAGCCCGAGCAGGTCGATGCCGTACTTGGCGCAGTTCGCCTCCAGCTGGTGGACCTGGCGTTCCGCCGCCTCGGTGGCGTAGGGCAACTTGCCGTCCGCGCCCGCCGGCAGGGTCGGCGTCGAATGGTCGAGCGTCGCCTGCGTCAGGTCGGGGCGGCGGACCTTGAGCCCGCGCTCTTCGAGCACGGAGAAGGCCTGCGGCGAGGTAACCTCGTGCACCAGGTGCAGGTCGATGAAGAGGATCGCGGGCGCGTCCTCACTCTCGGGGACGACGACATGCGCGTCCCACAGCTTGTCGAACAGGGATTGTGGCATTGCTCTACTTTCAGGCAGCGTCGGCCAGCTTGGCATTTTCCGATGTGCGGGCGTGGTTGTTGAAGGCGGCGAGCAGTGCTTCGGCGGCAGCGATCACCACATCGGTGTGCTGGCTGCGGCCTGCAATCGCCACGCCGTCGACAAGCAAGCCGACCTCGATTTCCATCTCGCGGCTGAGCTGGTGCGCATCGACCGATTCGAGCGTGCCCTGCTTGACCTCGGCGGCGACGCAGAACGCATCGGTCAGCGCCTCGAACGGGCCGGTGCCGTGGCCGATGGTGGTCAACCGTCCGCGCTCCCGGTGGTCGAGCGTCACCTTGGCGGTGGGCCGGTCGTTGGCCTTGGTCCCGGTGCGCATTTCCACGCGGACCAGTTCCCACACGTGCCCGCGCCCATCGTCCGCCAGCAGATCGCACAGGTCGTTGTCGGTCACCTCGCGCTTGGTATCGGCGAGCCGTTTGAAATCGCCGTAGAGCTTCTCGAACCGGTTGCCGCCCAGATCGCCATGGCCGAGCGCCTCGAGCCGCGCGCGCAGCGCGTGCTTGCCCGAGTGCTTGCCCAGCACCAGGGCGTTGGAAGGCAGACCGATATCTTCGGGGCTCATGATTTCGTAGGTGCGCCGGTCCGCCAGCACGCCGTGCTGGTGGATGCCCGCCTCGTGCGCGAAGGCATTGCGGCCTACGATCGCCTTGTTGCGCGGCGGCGCGTTGCCGGTCACTTCGCCGAGCATGCGGCTGACCGCGAAGATCTCGCGTGTTTCGACGCCGCTGGTCGCCTGGTAGTGATCGGGCCGCGTCTTCAGCGCCATCACGACTTCTTCGAGCGCGCAGTTGCCCGCGCGTTCGCCGATCCCGTTGATCGTGCATTCGATCTGCCCCGCACCGCCGCGCACCGCGGCGAGGCTGTTGGCGACCGCCATGCCCAGATCGTTGTGGTTATGGGTCGAGAAAACGACATGTTCGGGCCGTTCGACATTCGCGGTCAGGTCCGCGAACAGCGCGTAGATTTCTTCCGGAGACGTGTAGCCGACCGTGTCGGGCACGTTGAGCACATCGGCCCCTGCCGCCGCTGCACATTCCAGCGCTTCCTTCAGGAAGGCAGGGTCGGTGCGCAGCGCATCTTCGGCGGAGAATTCGATCTCGGTGAAGCGGCCCTTGCCCATCCGGACCGCGCGCTCGATCGTCGCGAGCGCTTCGGCCCGGTCCATCTTGTGCTTGGCTGCCAGATGCAGGTCACTGGTGCCGAAAAACAGGTGCAGGCGGCTGCGCCGCGCAGGGCCCAGTGCACGTTCGGCCGCTTCGATGTCGCCTTCGGTGCACCGCGACAGCGAGCACAGCAGCGGCGATTCGGGCAGATAGCCGATCTCGCTCGCAATCGCGTGGATCGCCTCGGCATCGCCGGGCGAGGCGGCGGCGAAGCCGACCTCCATCACGTCCACCTTCAGCTTGGTCAGCGCGTGCGCCAGCTTCAGCTTCTGCGCGGTGTTCATCGAGAAGCCGGGTGCCTGCTCCCCATCGCGCAGCGACGTGTCGAAGATCGCGATCCGCCGCGCGCCACCGTCGGTCTGTTCATCCGTTCGCGACATGGACAACCTCCGCTACCGGTGGGGCATTGGTCAGGTGCAGCGTCGCTTGCACCTCCTGCAGCCGGTCCAGCTGACGCAGCAGCGTGTCGATGCGGCGGAACGGATCGAGCGAGGCGAGCGCAAGCGTCATCACCGCGCTGTCGCCATCGCTGCCCATCTGCATCGAACGGACGGAGAAACCACGCGCTTCGACCACGCCGAGCGTGCGGCGAAGCGCACCTTCGGTGCAGCGGAATTCGATCCGGATATGCTCGAGGCTCTGGCTCTTATGCGTCATCGCGTTTCTCCATCATTTCGGCATTGGATTTGCCCGGCGGCACCAGCGGCCACACGTTTTCTTCGGGGTCGATGCGAACATGCGCGAGGATCGGTCCGCGCGCGTTCATCAACCGCTCGATCGCTCCGTCGACTTCCTCGCGGCGCTCGATCCCGAAGGCTTCGATGCCGAAAGCATTGGCGACTTCGACGAAATCGGGATTGTCCGACAGGTCGACCTCGGAATAGTTCCCGTCGAAGAACAGCTCCTGCCACTGGCGCACGAGGCCCAGCATCGCATTGTCGAGCAGCAGGATTTTCACCGGGATCTGGTACCGGCGCAGCGTCGCCAGTTCCTGAATGTTCATCTGGAAGCCGCCGTCGCCGCAGATCGCGAAGACCTCCTTCTCAGGCTCAGCCAGCTTGGCGCCGATCGCGGCGGGCAGACCATAGCCCATCGCGCCCAGCCCACCGCTGGTCAGGTGCGCCTGCGGACGCGCGAAGCGGCAGTGCTGCGCAACCCACATCTGGTGCTGGCCAACGTCGCAGGCGGCGACGAAGTCCTCACCCACCCGTTCGGACAGCGCCTTGAGCATCGCGGGCGCATAGATGCCGTTGCCCGGTGCGTCGTAACGCGGTGCGTGCCGGGTACGAATGGCGGCGGTTTCTTCGGTCCACGCTTCGATCTCGCCGGCGGAGAAATCGATCGCGGCGAGGCTCGACTTGATATTCCCGCACACTGCCGCGTGGGCGAAGCGCAGCTTGCCCAGTTCGGCGGCGTCGACATCGATGTGAACCACCGATGCATGCGGCGCGAATTCGGCCAGCTTGCCGGTCGCACGGTCATCGAACCGCGCGCCGAGCACGATCAGCAGATCGCAATCCTGCACCGCCATGTTCGCCGGGCGATGGCCGTGCATCCCGATCATCCCCAGCATCGCCGGATGTTCGGGCGGCAGCACGCCCAGCCCCTGCAGCGTCGCGACCGCCGGAATGCCGCTTTCGTCGACGATCCGGCGGACCATCTCGCTGGCATTGGCGCGCGCGATCCCGCCGCCGAGGTAGAACAGCGGGCGGCTGGCCACCGCGATCAGCCGTTCGGCCTCGGCAATGGCATCGTGCGAGGGTGACGGCAGCAGGTCCGCCGCCGGGCGCCGCAGCGCGGCAGGCTCGCACGAAGCCTGCTGCACGTCCTTGGGCAGATCGACCAGCACCGGGCCGGGGCGACCGCCCTCGGCAATGGCGAAGGCTTCGGCCAGCGCAGAGGGAATATCCTCGGGCCGGCGGACGATCATCGAATGCTTCACGATCGGCATGGTCATGCCGAAAATGTCGGTTTCCTGGAACGCGTCGGTCCCCATCAGCGGCTGCGCCACCTGCCCGGTGATCGCCACCATCGGGACCGAGTCCAGATAGGCATTGGCGATTCCGGTGATCAGGTTGGTCGCACCCGGACCTGAAGTGGCCAGGCACACGCCCGCACGGCCGGTGATCCGGCCATAGGCGTCTGCCGCGAAGGCAGCCGCCTGCTCGTGGCGCACCAGGATGTGCCGTGTGGTGCCCTGCGGCAGCGCGTCATACACCGGCATGATCGCGCCGCCGGGATAGCCGAACACGCATTCGACGCCGAGCGCGTCCAGCGTGTCGACTACCAGCTGCGCACCCGTGCGGGTGGCAGGCTGGCTCTCAGGGCTGGATAATGGCTGGGTCATCGTGTTCATGGCTCTCACTCGGGCAAAGGCTCAGCGGATCAGGCTGCCTTCTGCTCCTTCTTCTTTCCGTCGGACTGCAACCACGCCATCAGGCCGCGCAGTTCCTTGCCGGTGGCTTCGATCGGGTGCGACAGGTCGGCCGCCTGCATCTCGTCGTACTTCTTCTTTCCGGCCTCGTTTTCGGCGATCCAGTTGCGCGCGAAGGTGCCGTCCTGAATGTCGGTCAGGACGTCCTTCATGCGCGCACGCGTCTCGTCGTTGATGACGCGCGGACCCGAAACGAGATCGCCGTAAATCGCGGTTTCGGAAACGAATTCGTGCATCTTCTCGAACCCGCCTTCGTACAGCAGGTCGACGATCAGCTTCAGTTCGTGCAGGCATTCGTAATAGGCGATCTCGGGCTGGTAGCCCGCGTTCACCAGCGTATCGAACCCGGCAGCGACCAGTTCGGTCGCGCCGCCGCACAGCACCGCCTGTTCGCCGAACAGATCGGTTTCGGTTTCCTCGCGGAAGCTCGTTTCGAGCGCGCCTGCGGTGGTTCCGCCGATCAGGCTCGCATAGGCCAGCGCACGCTCGCGCGCTTCGCCGGTCGCGTCCTGACGGACCGCGAACAGGCACGGCACGCCCGCGCCGCGTTCGTATTCGCGGCGGACCAGATCGCCCGGCCCCTTGGGCGCCACGAGAATGACGTCGATCCCGGCGGCAGGCTGGATGCGTTCGTACAGCACGGTGAAACCATGCGCGACGAGCACTGCGTCACCCGGCTCCAGATTGGGGGCGATTTCGGACGCGAAGATCGCCTCGTGGCTCATGTCGGGGGTCAGCAGCGCGACCAGCGAAGCGGCCTTCGCAGCCTCGGCGACGGGCATCACGGTCAGGCCGTCGGCGCGCGCCTTGGCCGCGGTGGGCGAGCCTTCGCGCAGGCCCACGATCACTTCGCAACCCGAATCCTTCAGGTTCATCGCGTGGGCGCGGCCCTGGCTGCCGTAACCGATGATGGCGACGGGCTTGTCCCGCACCAGTTCGGGCTTGGCGTCTTCGTCGGTGTAGACCTTGATCGTCTTGGGCATGGTTCTGGAGTCCTTCACTCGGTAACAGGTGGAATGGTGGTTGCGCCGTAGGCGGCGGACGAAACGAGGCGGGCGTACTTGTCGAACACGCCGCCCATCGAGTTGGCGGGGCGCGGAGTGTGCGCAGCGCGGCGCGCGTCCCAGTCGATATCGGCGTCGATCCGGCGGGCTTCGGCGTCGATGGTGATCGTGTCGCCTTCCTCGATCAGGCCGATCGGCCCGCCTTTCGCGGCTTCGGGCGAACAATGCCCGATCACGAAGCCATGGCTCGCGCCCGAGAATCGCCCGTCGGTGATCAGCGCGACTTCTCCGGCCAGACCCTGCCCGGCGAGCGCGGCGGTCACCGCCAGCATCTCGCGCATGCCGGGCCCGCCCGAGGGGCCTTCGTAGCGGATGATGACGACATCGCCCGCCTTGATTTGGTTGGCGTTGACCGCCGCGAAGCAGGCCTCCTCGCCCTCGAACACCCTTGCCGGGCCTTCGAACGATTTGGAGCCGTAGCCCGCCGTTTTGAGCACCGCGCCTTCGGGGGCCACGTCGCCGTACAGAATGCTCAGGCCGCCGGTCGCCTTGACCGGGTCGGCGGGCGACTTGACCACTTCCTGCCCCGGCGTTTCTTCGGCATCGGCCAGCTCTGCGAACAGGCTGCGCCCGGTCACGGTCGGCGTGTCTTGCAGCATTCCGGCATCGGCCAGCCGCTGGCCGAACAGCGGAACCCCGCCCGCCTGGAACAGGTCGCGCGCCAGGAAGCGCCCGCCCGGCTTCAGATCGGTGATCACCGGAACGGTGCGCGACAATTCGTCGAATGTTTCGATCGGGAAGGCGAAGCCCGCCTCCGCCGCAATCGCGGGCAGGTGCAGCACTGCATTGGTCGATCCGCCGCTCGCCACCACCGCGGTCGCCGCGTTGCGCACCGACGTGGGCGTGATGAAGCTGCGCGCCGAAGTGCCCTCGTACGCCAGCTTGGCCGCCAGGCGACCGCAGCGCGCGGCTTCGACCGCCTTCGCCGCATGGGTCGCGGGCGGATCGCCCGATCCCATCGGGCTGATGCCCATCATCGCCAGCGCCATAGCCATGGTGTTGGCGGTGAACTGTCCGCCGCACGCGCCCGCGCCGGGGCAGGCCGCGCGTTCCACTCGGTCCAGCTCCTCGTCGCTCATGTCGCCCTTGGCGTGCGCGCCGACCGCTTCGAACACGTCCTGAATCGACAGGTCGCGCTCGCCCAGCCGGCCGGGCAGGATCGTGCCGCCGTAGAAAACCAGGCCCGGTATATCGAGCCGCGCCAGCGCCATCGCGGCGGCGGGGATCGTCTTGTCGCAGCCGACCAGGATCACGGCGGCGTCGAGCGAATGCCCGCGCACCGCCAGTTCGATCGAGTCGGCGATGATCTCGCGGCTGATCAGCGAGGCGCGCATGCCCTCACCGCCCATGGTGATCCCGTCGGACACGACGATGGTGTTGAAGTCGACCGGGGTGGCGCCGCCGCCGCGCAGACCTTCGCGGATCGGTTCGGCCAGATCGCCCAGGTGCATGTTGCACGGCGTGACGGTCGACCAGGTGTTGACCACCGCGACCATCGGCTGGGCCATCTGCTCGTCGGAATAGCCCGCGCCGCGCAGCATCGCGCGTGCGGGCGCCTTGGCAGGGCCCTTGGTAATCGCATCGGAGCGTTTGGAAGTCATCTCAGTCATCACGTAATCCCGGTACGGACCCAATAAAAAACCCCGCCATCCTGTCAGGAGAGCGGGGCATCGGGAGGTCCGTCTGGCTAAGCCTAGCCGATGGGCACTCCCCCCCGCTGAATAAGAAGTACGAGTACAAGGACGAGGAGCAGCACGAGGCCCTGCGCTTTCAGCACAGTCTCGTCGGCAGTACGGATGGCGGCCACGGCCTTCATTCGTCGTCCCTCGCATGCGCAGCACGATTGCTGCGTTGGCGAGACGTTTATAACATCAAAGCTTAAGAGCAAGCAAAAATATTACCCGAAATGCGATTTTCTGGATTTTTTCGGTCAGCCCACCCCACCGGCGCACGCGCCCGGCTGCGAAATCAGGCCTTTGACGGCTCGAACAGCGTTGCGCGTGCACCCTCGGTCAGGCGACGGATCGGATGGTCGGCCCGGCCATCGGCGATGATCGTCGGGCAGCCCAGTCCGGCGGCGTAGCGCGCGGCGGCAATCTTGGTCGCCATGCCCCCCGTGCCCACACCTTCTTCCGCCGCGCCGCTCGCCATGGCCACGATCGTCTCGTCGATTTCGGGGACATGCGCGATGTGGCGGGCGGCGGGATCGGTCGGATGCCGATCATACAGGCCGTCGATGTCCGACAGCAGCAGCAGCAGATCCGCATGGGCGAGTTCGGCAACCCTCGCCGAAAGCCGGTCGTTGTCGCCCAGCTTCAGTTCTTCGGTCGCCACGGAGTCGTTCTCGTTGACCACGGGTATCGCGCCTGCCGCCAGCAGCACCGCCAGCGTGGCCTGTGCGTTGGCAGAGCGTTCGGGCGATTCGCTGTCGCCGAGCATCAGCAGCAGCTGCGCGACGCTGATATCGAGCGGGGCGAATGCCTGCGCCCACGCATTCATAAGCAGGCTCTGGCCGACCGCTGCGGCGGCCTGCCGATGGTCGAGCTGGCGCGACCGCTCTATTCCCAGCCGCCGCCAGCCGAGCGCGACCGCGCCCGAGCTGACCACCAGCACGATCGCACCGGTCCTGCGCAAGGCGGCGATATCCTGCGCCAGGCTGGCGAGCCACGTGGTGCGCGCGACGCGCGTTTCGGGCTCGATCAACAGGGAGGAGCCGACCTTGACGACGATCCTGCGCGCGCCCGCGAGCGTGGCTGCAGGCAAGGTCTCATCCGCGCTCACGAAGGCGCCCCGGGCACCTGCGCGACCATCAGGCGAACGAGCTTGGCCACCGGGCGCGGCACGCCGATGCGGCCTTCGAGCCACAGACTGACGGTAGAGCGGTCGACGCCGATCTCCTGCGCAAGCGCGCTCTGGGTGTGACAACCGAGCATGATCATCGCCGCCTTCAACTCCTCGGGCTGCATCGAGGCAAGCATCGGATCGGGTTGTACACGGCTTCCACTCTTCGCAGGTGCGGCAACGATCTTGCCGATCTTGCGCCTCTGTGAATATTTCACGCCGCGCCCTGCCTGCTCAATCATGCCAAACCTTCCCGAAATTCAACGCTTTGGATCGTCAAAAGCAGAACAGCCAAGCCAGATTGACGTCTCTGCCGAAATTGTGCGATGCATCATAAATGCCAAATCCGTGGCCGTTCAAGCAAGAATTGAACGGGGCGGGGCTCGTCGCTGAAATTTCACTGCCAGGGGGAAGCATGAAACTTATCGTCGCTATCATAAAACCATTCAAGCTCGACGAGGTCGTCGAAGCCTTAACGGGCGTCGGCGTTACCGGGCTGACAGTGTGCGAGGCCAAGGGCTTCGGCCGCCAGAAAGGCCATACCGAAGTCTATCGGGGGGCCGAATACGATACCAGCTTCGTCCCCAAGGTCCGGATCGAGGCGGTCGTGGCAGACGGCGTCGCGCCCAAGGCGGTCGAAGCGATCGCCGCGGCGGCAAAGACCGACGCGATCGGCGACGGCAAGATTTTCACCATCGACGTGTCTTCGGCGCTGCGGATCCGCACCGGCGAAACCGACGATACCGCGCTTTGAGGGGGCACGACATGAAGCTTAGCTTGAAAACAATTGCCACTGCGGGGCTTGCCGCGATCGCGGCAACGCCCGCCTTCGCCATGCAGGCGCCCGCCGAGACCGCGCCCGCCGTGGCCGAGGCCGCTGCGACCATCGCCAAGGGCGATACCGCGTGGATGATCGTTGCCACCGTGCTGGTGATGGCGATGATCGTACCCGGCGTCGCGCTGTTCTACGGCGGGCTTGCCCGCACCAAAAACATGGCCTCTGTGCTCACCCAGGTCCTGTGCGTCTCCTCTCTCGCGATGCTCATCTGGGTCATGTACGGCTACTCGATGGCGTTCGGAGACACGGGCAACGCCTACATCGCCGATTTCGGCAAGGTCTTCCTTAAAGGCGTCACCTCCGATTCCGGGGCTGCGACCTTCAGCGACGGCGTCGAGATCCCCGAATACATCTTCATCGCCTTCCAGATGACCTTCGCCGCGATCACCGCCGCGCTGGTGCTGGGCGGCACGATGGAACGGGCCAAGCTCTCGACCATGATGGTGTTCACCGCCATCTGGCTGACGATCGTGTACTTCCCGATCGCGCACATGGTGTGGGCGACCGGCGGGCTGATCTTCGAATGGGGCGCGCTCGACTTCGCGGGCGGGACCGTGGTCCACATCAACGCCGGTGTCTCGGCACTGATGGGCTGCCTGATCCTGGGCAAGCGTATCGGCTATCCGAAAGAGCCGATGCCGCCGCACTCGCTGACGATGACGCTGATCGGCACCGGCCTGCTGTGGGTCGGCTGGTTCGGCTTCAACGGCGGTTCGGAGCTCGAAGCCGACGGCGTTGCCTCGCTGGCCGTGCTCAACACCTTCGTCGCCACGGCTGCGGGCGTGCTGTTCTGGATGCTCGGTGAAACCATCAGCGGCCACAAGGGATCGCTGCTGGGTGGCTGTTCGGGGGCGATTGCCGGCCTCGTCGCGGTCACTCCGGCCGCCGGCAACAGCGGGCCCTTCGGTGCGATCCTGATCGGTGCGGTCGCCGCGCTGGTGTGCTTCTGGTTCGTCACCATGATGAAGCCCAAGCTGGGGCTGGACGACACCGCGGACGTCTTCGGCATCCACGGGATCGGCGGCATCGTCGGCTCGCTCGGCACCGCGTTCACCATGATGCCTGGCCTGGGTGGCCCGGGCGATGCGGACTACAACGCGATCACGCAGCTCGTCATCCAGGGCAAGGCCGTGGGCGTGGCGATCGTGTGGGCAGCGGTCGGTGCTTCGATCGCATTCTTCATCGCCAAGCTGATCACCGGCGGGCGCGTCTCCGAAGAGAAGGAACGCGACGGCCTCGACCTCAGTGAACACGGCGAACGCGCCTATAATTACTGAGTGGCTCGAATAACCTCCTCGCGCCGCGATCCCGACGCACAAGATCGGGACGGGGCGCGGGGGGCGGAATTCCCGTGGAGAGGGCAATTATATAATGTGGAGGAAAATGATGCGTGTATTCCGAATTGCCCCGCTGGCCCTGGTCGCCGGCATGCTGCTCGCCGCTCCCGCAATGGCGCAGGACGCCGAAGCGGAAGAAGACAGCAGCCCGATCGAAGTCAGCGCGAACGTTGCGCTGACCACCGACTACCGCTTCCGCGGCGTCTCCTTCTCCGATGAGGATATCGCGATCCAGGGCGGTGTCGATCTCGCTCACGAAAGCGGCTTCTACATCGGCACCTGGGCATCCTCGCTCGAAGACAGCGCGCTCTACGGCAACGCCGAGCTGGACGTTTACGGCGGCTGGTCGGGCGACGTTGCCTCGGGCATCTCGGTCGATGTCGGCCTGCTGTACTACATCTACCCCAATGGCGACGATACCGCTGGCGACAGCGACTATTTCGAGCCTTACGCCTCGGTTACCGCAGGCCTCGGCCCGGTCGAGGCGACCGTTGGTGCCGCCTATGCGTGGGACCAGTCCTCGCTCGGCGGTGACAACATCTACGTCTACGGCGATCTGGGCACGGGCATCCCGAGCACCCCGATCAGCCTGTCGGCGCACCTGGGCTATTCGGAGGGCAGCCTCGACTACGGATCGGGCGGCTATCTCGACTGGTCGCTGGGGGCGAGCGCGTCTTACGACATCCTCACCTTCGGCGTGGCCTATGTCGACACCGACCTGCCCGACGCTCCGGGCCAGGATGGCGCGGTCGTCTTCACCTTGGGCGCGAGCTTCTGATCGCTCGCTAAACCGGATGGGGTCGCAACCCTCCGGACCGGCCCGTCGCCTTCGCAGGCGGCGGGCCGTTTGGCGTCCGGCGTGAGCATTTTCCACGCTGACGGGCACGCGCCGGACAACCGGGGGCGTGCAGCATGGCTTTTGCGTGCTACGCTGCGTGCTAGAGCCACCGAAACGAAGGGGAGGACGGGCCGATGGCTAGCCGCGACGCGCAGACACTTCTCGGCGGGATCGAGGCGGGGGGCACCAAGTTCGTGCTCGCGGTCGGCCACGCGCCCGACCGGATCGTCGCGCGGCACACGCTGCCCACCACCAGCCCCGAGGAAACGCTCGCCGCGGCAGAGCAATGGCTGGCCGCGCATGGCCCGCTGGGCGCGCTCGGCATTGCCTGTTTCGGTCCGGTCACGCTCGACCGCGCATCGCCGCAATGGGGTTTCATCGCCGACACGCCCAAGCCCGGCTGGGCGCACACCGACGTCGCCGGCAGGCTGGGGCGCGCGCTCGCCTGCCCGGTCGGGTTCGACACCGACGTCAACGGCGCGGCGCTCGCCGAGGCATCGCTCGGCGCGGGCCATGGGTGCAGCTCGCTCGCCTACGCGACCATCGGCACGGGGATCGGCGTGGGGCTGGTGATCGACGGGCGGACGGTGCACGGCGCGGGTCACCCGGAGATGGGGCACATCTACCCCCGCCGCGAGGCCGACGACCACGATTTCGCGGGAGGCTGCCCGTTTCACGGAGACTGCCTGGAGGGGCTCGCGAGCGGGTCGGCCATCGCCCGGCGGTGGGGCAGTTCGCTGTCCGAACTGCCGCCCGGCCACTGCGCGCATACTTATGTAGCTGGCTATCTGGCGCAGCTTTGCCATACCGCCTTCGCTGCGGTCGCGGTCGAAACCCTGGTGCTTGGCGGGGGCGTGATGCAGACGCCCGGGCTGCTTGACGCGGTACGGGAAAAGACCATCGCACTTGGAGCGGATTACTTGCCCGGTCGTTCACAGCAACGGGTTGTCGCACCGAAACTGGGTCAGGGCTCGGGGATCTGCGGCGCGCTGCTGCTCGCGTCCCAAGCGTTCGAAGGAGCATACAGCTAGATGGCGTCTTCCTCTTCCACCCTGCTGCTGTTCGGCGCGACCGGCGATCTTGCGCGGCGGATGCTGCTACCCTCGCTCTACGCGCTGCACGAAGACGCGCTGATCGCGGAAGACCTGCGCATCCTGGGCACCGCGCGCAGCGAACATTCGGACGAGGAATATCGCGAGATCGCGCGCGAGGCGCTGATCGAATACCTCCCCGAAGATCGCAAGGACGAGGAAAAGATCGCCACCTTCCTCAAGCACTTGCAGTACCAGTCGCTCGACGCCTCGACGATCGAAGGGTTCGATCATCTGGCCGCCAAGCTGGGCGACATTTCGGGTGGCCTCTCGATCTTCCTGTCTACCGCGCCGTTCCTGTTCGAACCCACCATTCGCGGGCTGCAATCGGCGGGGCTGGCGGGCGAGAACGTGCGGATCGGGCTCGAAAAACCGCTCGGCAACGATCTCGAAAGTTCGCGCGTCATCAACGATGCGGTCGCCAGCGCCTTCGACGAAGACCGGATCTTCCGGATCGACCACTATCTGGGCAAGGAAACCGTCCAGAACCTGATGGCGCTGCGCTTTGCCAACGCGATGTTCGAACCGCTGTGGAACGCGCAGGGGATCGACCACGTGCAGATCACCATCAGCGAGACCGTGGGGCTCGAGGGCCGCCATTCGTTCTACGACGATACCGGCGCGCTGCGCGATATGGTGCAGAACCACATGCTCCAGCTGCTCGCGCTGACCGCGATGGAGCCGCCGGCCGATTTCGATGCCACGAGCGTGCGCGACGAGAAGGTCAAGGTGCTGCGCTGCCTGCGCCCGGTCTCCGCCGACGAGATGGTGCGCGGCCAATATGCCAGCGGCGCGGTGAAGGGCGAGGCGGTGAAAGCCTATGCCGACGATCTGGGCGAAGCGTCCGAGACCGAGACGTTCGTCGCTCTGAAGGCGCATGTCGACAACTGGCGCTGGCAGGGCGTGCCCTTCTACCTGCGTACCGGCAAGCGGATGGCCGAACGCCGCAGCGAGATCGTGATCCAGTTCAAGCCGGTGCCGCACAACATCTTCTCGCAGCGTGGCGGCAAGCTGCTCGCCAACCGGCTGGTCATCCGCCTGCAGCCGGAAGAATACGTGCGGCTGATGGTGATGGCGAAGGAGCCGGGGATGGACCGCGACGGGGTCTCCTTACGCGAAGTGCCGCTCGACCTTTCGCTCACGCAGGCGTTCTCCAAGGCCCGCCGCCGGATCGCCTACGAACGCCTGCTGCTCGACCTGATCGACGGCGACCCGACTCTGTTCGTCCGTCGTGACGAGGTGGAGGCGCAGTGGAAATGGATCGACGCGATCCGCAAGGTCTGGAGCGAAACCGACATGCAGCCCAAACCTTACGGATCGGGCAGCTGGGGGCCGAGCACATCGGTCGCGCTCACCGAACGCTACGGGGTCAGCTGGCATGAGTGACGAAGCGCACCTCTGGACACCGGACGACTGGTACGCCTTCGAAGATGGCGATGCCATGGCTGCGGCCTGCGCGGATCGGGTTGCGGACATCATAGGTAGCGCCATTGCCGACAGGGGGTATGCCGTCGTCGCCTTCCCGGGCGGCTCCACGCCCGTCCCGGCCTTCGAACTGCTCGCCGCGCGTCCTCTCGACTGGGAGAAGGTGACGATCCTGCCGGGCGATGACCGGATGGTCGATCACGCCGACAAGCTGTCCAACTTCGCCATGCTGGAGCGCCATTTCAGGAGCACGGGGGCGAAACTTGTGCCCTTGTTCGCTGACGGAGAGGCCACCGCCGCGCATGCCAACCTGCGCCTCGACGCCCTGCCCTGGCCGCTCGACCTCGTATGGCTCGGCGTCGGCGGGGACGGGCATACCGCGTCGATCTTCCCCGGCCCGGATTATCGCGACGCCCTGACGACCGATGCGCGCGCGCTCAAGGTCACACCCCACCCCTTGCCCCCTGAAGCTCCTGTTGCGCGGATTACCTTGAGTGCCGGTGCGATCCGCTCCGCCCGGCATCGGATGGTGTCGCTGCGTGGCACCGACAAACGCGACGTCCTGCTCGCCGCAATGTCCGACGGGAACAGGAGCTCGTACCCGATCGGCGCGGTTCTCGACCGCACGGACACCGAATTCTACTGGAGCCCTGCATGAGCCTGCACCCCACGCTCGCCAAAGTCACCGAGCGGATCATCGAACGATCGAAGGAGAGCCGCCGGCGCTACCTCGACCTGATCGACCGCCAGCGCGAACAGGGGGTGCACCGACCCACGCTGTCCTGCGGCAACCTCGCGCACGGTTTCGCCGCCAGTGGAGAGGACAAGGCTACGATCCGCGGCGGCAAGGCGATGAATATCGGGATCATCACCGCCTATAACGACATGCTCAGCGCACATCAGCCCTACGGCCGCTACCCCGAGCAGATAAAGATCTTCGCGCGCGAGCGCGGCGCGACCGCGCAGGTCGCGGGCGGCGTTCCCGCCATGTGCGACGGCGTGACGCAGGGGCAGGACAGCATGGAGCTGTCGCTGTTCAGCCGCGACGTGATCGCGATGGGCACCGCGGTGGGCCTCAGCCACGGCATGTTCGAAGGCGCGCTGCTGCTGGGCATTTGCGACAAGATCGTACCCGGCTTGCTGATCGGCACGCTGCGCTTCGGGCATCTGCCCACGATCCTCGTGCCCGCAGGCCCGATGCCCTCAGGGCTCGCCAACAAGGAGAAAATCCGCGTCCGGCAGCTCTATGCAGAGGGCAAGGTGGGCGAGAAGGAACTGATGGATGCGGAGAGCGCCAGCTATCACGGCGCGGGCACCTGCACCTTCTACGGCACGGCCAATTCCAACCAGATGATGATGGAGATGATGGGGCTGCACATGCCCGGCTCCAGCTTCGTCAATCCGGGCAACAAGCTGCGGCAGGAACTGACGCGTGCCGCCGTCCACCGGATGACCGAGATCGGCTGGGACGGTTCGGATTACCGCCCGCTCGGCCATTGCATCGACGAAAAGGCGATCGTCAACGCGGTCGTCGGCCTGCTCGCCACGGGCGGATCGACCAACCACGTGATCCACCTGCCCGCGATCGCGCGCGCGGCGGGGATCATCCTCGACTGGGACGATATGGACGAGCTGAGCGACGTGGTCCCGCTGATCGCCAGCGTCTATCCCAACGGCGCGGGCGACATAAACTACTTCCACGCTGCGGGCGGCATGCCTTTCGTGATCCGCGAACTGCTCGACGCAGGGCTCGCGCATGGCGACATCCGCACGGTGTACGGCGCATCGCTCGCCGAGGGCGCGCAGGAGCCGGTGATGGAGGGCGAGGAACTGGTGTGGCACCCCGCCGTGCAGGAAAGCCGCGACGACACGCTGCTCAAGCCGGTCACAGACCCGTTCCGCAAAGATGGCGGGCTTGCGCTGCTGCAGGGCAACCTCGGGCGCGCGACCATGAAGGTGAGCGCGGTCGATCCGGAACGCCACACGATCGAGGCACCCGCGCGGGTGTTCACTACCCAGCATGCCGTCGCCGAGGCGTTCAAGGCGGGCGAACTCGACCGCGATGTGGTGGTGGTGCTGCGCTTCCAGGGCCCGGCGGCGAACGGCATGCCCGAACTGCACAAGCTCTCCTCCCCCCTCGGCGTCTTGCAGGATCGCGGGTACAGGGTCGCGCTGGTAACCGACGGGCGCATGTCGGGCGCGAGCGGCAAGGTGCCTAGCGCCATCCACGTATCGCCCGAAGCCTTCCACGGCGGCCCGCTGGGCAAGGTTCGCGACGGCGATATCCTCCGCGTGAGCGCCACCGAGGGTACGCTCGAGGCGCTGGTCGATGCGGCCGAGTGGGATGCGCGCGAGCAGGCACCGGCTCCGCCCCCGGAAATGGGCGTCGGGCGCGAGCTGTTCGCGATGCTGCGCCACCACAGCGATCCGGCGGAAAAGGGCGGCAGCGCAATGCTGGCCGAGGCCGGACTGTGAGCCAACCTTACGACCGGCTGGTGGCGGTGGATATCGGCGGCACGCATGCGCGCTTCGTCATCGCAACCTTCGAGGATGACGGCACGATCGCGCTGGGCACCCCGGTCACGCTCAAAACCCGCGATCACGTCAGTTTCCAGACCGCGTGGGAGCATTTCGGCGCGCTTCAGGGCGGCGATCTGCCGCGCGCGGTCTCCATCGCAGTCGCCGGGCCGCTCGGCGGCGAGGTGATCCGCTTCACCAACAACCCGTGGATCATCCGCCCCGCGCTGGTCCGCGACAAGCTGAAGGTCGAAGCCTTCACGCTGGTCAATGATTTCGCGGCGGTCGGCCACGCGGTCGCGCGTGCTCCGGAAAAGGACTTCCTCCACCTCGCCGGGCCCGACCAGCCGCTCGCGAGCGAGGGTACGATCACCATCGTCGGGCCGGGCACGGGGCTCGGCGTCGCGCATGTCTGGCGCGACGGTGCGGGCGGGTACCGGGTGCAGGCGACCGAGGGCGGGCATATCGATTTCGCCCCGCTCGACACGATCGAGGATGCCGTGCTCGCGCGGCTGCGCCATCGCCACACCCGCGTTTCGGTGGAGCGGGTCGTCTCCGGCCCCGCCATCGTCGATATCTACGCCACGCTCGCGCAGATGGAGAACCGCGCGACGATCGAGATGGACGATCGCACGATCTGGCAGAACGGGATGGATGCGACCGACAGCCTCGCCGAAGCGGCGGTCGACCGGTTCTGCCTCTCGCTCGGCAGCGTGGCGGGCGATATCGCGCTGGCGCAGGGCGGCTTCGGCGGCGTCGTGATCGCGGGCGGGCTCGGCTACCGGATTCGCGACACGCTCGCCCAGTCGGGATTTGCCGGGCGATTTCGCGCCAAGGGCCGGTTCGATGCGCTGATGGCGAGCATCCCGGTCAAGATCATCACCCACCCCCAGCCCGGCCTGTTCGGCGCGGCGGCAGCCTTTGCCAAGGAGCATTTCGCATGAAACCGATCGAACGCATCATGGTCACCGCGCCGGTGATCCCGGTGCTGGTGATAGAGAACGCCGACGACGCCATGCCGATGGCGCAGGCGCTCGTCGCGGGCGGGCTGCGCGTGCTCGAAGTGACGCTGCGGACCCCCGCCGCGCTCGACGCGATCCGGGCGATGCGCGAGGTCGAAGGCGCGATCGTGGGCGCGGGCACGGTCACCAACCAGCACCAGTTGCAGGCCGCGATCGACGCGGGCAGCGAGTTCATCGTCTCGCCCGGCCTGACTGACACGCTGGGTAAGGCGGCGATCGAGGCGGATATCCCCTTCCTGCCGGGCATCGCCAATGCGGGCGACATCATGCGCGGGCTCGACCTGGGTCTCACCCATTTCAAGTTCTTCCCCGCAGAGGCGAATGGCGGGATCGCGGCGCTGAAAGCGCTCACCGGTCCGTTCGGCGATCTGAAGTTCTGCCCCACCGGCGGTGTCAGACAGGATACGGCGGCCGAGTGGCTCGCGATCGAACAGGTGCTGTGCGTTGGCGGCAGCTGGCTGGTCGGCAAGGGCGAGCGCGACTGGTCCGCGATCGAAGCGCGCGCCGCCGCAGCAGCGGCGCTGGCCGGATAGTCTAGCCATTCGCGAAAAGATGGAGGCCCGAGCCGGAATCGAACCGGCGTGCAAGGATTTGCAGTCCTCTGCGTAACCACTCCGCCATCGGGCCCCACATGTGCGGGCTTGGCGCGAAGCGGGGCATCTAGCGGCTTGGGCCAAGCAGTTCAATCGCCTTTCGAGAGCAAAAACCGTTGGGGGTGGCGCAAGCAATCGCTTTGGCTAAGAGAACCCGCATGTCGATTACCGCCATGCTCGAACCGATTGCCGGAAACGGCGAGACCGTCACCCTCCCCGCAGACGAGTGGATGCAGGGGCGCACGCTGTATGGCGGGGCAAGCGCGCTGATCGCCTACACCGCTGCAATCCGCGCCTTTCCCGACCTGCCGCCGCTGCGATCCGCGCAGGTGGCGTTCGTCGGGCCGGTCGGTGCCGAGGTCACCCCGCAGGCGAAACTGATCCGGCAGGGCCGCAATGTCACGCAGGTGCAGGTCGACCTGCTGGTCGATGGCAGCCCTGCGCTGACATCCTTCTGGCTGTTCGGCGCCGCGCGGGAGGCCAATGCGGTGCACCCCGCCCGCCCGATCGAGCCCGCCCCTACCCCGATCGACGAGGCCGAGCCGCTGATGCAAGGCATGGGCCCCGCCTTCATCCAGAACAATTTCGAACTGCGGCGGGCCGCGCCCTCGGGCGGCGGCGGAGAGCCGGTGGTGCGCCGCTGGCTGCGCCTGAAGGGGGGCGACGATCTCGACCCGACGAGCCGCCTGATCCTGATCGGCGACACCATGCCGCCCGGCGCGATGCGCGCGATGCAGCGGCCCGGCCCGGTCAGCTCGATGAACTGGGCGATCAACCTGCTCGATCCGCTGGCACAATCGCGCGACGGCTGGTGGGTCGCCGAAACCTCGAGCGAACACGCCGCCGATGGCTATTCGAGCGAGCGGCTGCGGCTGTGGGATGCCGACGGGCGGCTGGTCGTCATCGGCCAGCAGGCAGCGGCGATTTTCGGCTGAGATCCGCAAGCTCCCCTCCCCATGGGGAGGGGCTGGGGGTGGGGGGTCGACGCCATCGGCCGGAGTACACCCCCACCCAGCCTCCCCCTTGAGGGGGAGGAGCCTGTCGCGCCAAACGTCAGCGGGCATTTTCCTACTTCAATCGCACAGGCTAGAACGGCGACGGCTCTTTCCTATCGTCGTTGTCCCGCTCCCGCACGCGGCCCAGGCTCGCGCGGCGCAAAGCCCGCAAAGCGTCACCCGATTTTCCCCAACCCTTTGATATAAAGCGACTTTCTCGGGGTGACACATGGGTGACACCTGTCACCCTGCGTCATTCCCCGGCGTCACTCCCCTCAAGGAAGAGGATTTCTAGTGAGGTGAATGACTCAGGCGGCATCCGTGAAGTTCGGCACACGCTTGGCCATGCCTGCCATCACCGCTTCGATCTGGTTCGGCTGGCGGATCACGCCTGCCTGCTCGACGCTTTCGGCCATCAGCAGGTCTTCACCGCTCTCATCGTGCATCCGGTTATGGAGCCGCTTGGCCGCGCGCACCGCGTCGGGGTTGCGCTGCGCGATCGTGCGCGCGATCTCCATCGCCTTGGCCAGCGGGTCGTCCGAGACATGCGTGGCGAGCCCCAGCGCCTGCGCCTCCTCGCCCGAAAACTCGCGGTTGGTGTAGACCAGCTCGCGCAGCACATCGTCGCGCACGAGGCCGCGCCACAGCTGGTAGCCGCCCATGTCGGGCACCAGCCCCCACTTCATCTCCATGATCGCCATCCGCGTATCGGGTGCGGCGACGCGGATATCGGCCCCGCTGGCGATCTGCATCCCGCCGCCGAAGCACACGCCGTGCACCGCCGCGATTACCGGCATCGGCAGCTTGCGCCAGATCGTCGCGACCTGCTGGAACTTGTTCGAATCGCCATGCGTGCGGTCGGTCAGCTTGGCCTCGCTCGCGTCGGGCGTACGCGCGAAGCTGGAAGTGTCGAGCCCGGCGCAAAAGCTGCGGCCCTCGCCCGAAAGCACCACGACGCGCACATCCTTCCGGTCCATCAGCGCCTCGCCCGCGGCGATGATCGCGGCGAACATCTCGGGGTCGAGCGCGTTCATCTTGTCGGGCCGGTTGAGGCGCACGTGCATCACGCCATCTTCGCCAAGGTCGCTTTCGACCCGCTGTTCTTCGACCTGCGTTGCCATCGCGCGCTCCTCCTCGATCAGATACGCCCCCTCGTCGCGCAAGGTCGCCGCGCTGTCCAGCCTGTATCCCGGGCCATCGGTTGCGACCAGCGCCGCGAGACCGAAGTTCTCGAGCTTGCGCCGCAGCCGCGCGACATGCACCGCGACGCGGTTGGTCCCCGGCTCGAACGGCAGGCGCCAGACCTCTGCCAGCAGCGTGCGCTGGCTGACCGTGCGATCGGGCGTTTCTGCCAGCCGCCACAGCAGCGCGAACTCGCGCGGATGCAACGCGAGCCAGCGCCCGCCCAGATGCGCGTCGCGATGGAACAGGTCGAGCCGCAGCGGTCCTGCGTCGATCCACCTCGCAATAAGTTGCTGCGCTGCCTGCACCCGACCCCCGAGCGATCAGGTTAGGCGAGTGACCACCACGAGCAACCCGGCGCGGATGCTTAAGGATTTGAACCTAGGCGCTATTTCCTAGGTGTTGGCTCGCTGGAGGAAGCGCTTGATATTGCGCGCGGCCTGCCGGATGCGCTGCTCGTTCTCGACCATGGCGATGCGGACGAAGCCCTCGCCCTCCTCGCCATAACCGATCCCCGCCGCGACCGCGACGCCCGCCTGTTCGAGCAACTGCTTCGAGAAATCGAGGCTGCCCATGTGCTCGAAGCCCGGCGGCAACGGCGCCCAGGCGAACATGCTCGCGGGCGGAGAGGGGATCTCCCAGCCGGCGCGGGTAAAGCTCTCCACCATCACGTCGCGCCGCCGCTGGTAGCGCAGGCGGTTTTCCTCGACGATGTCCTGCGGGCCGTTGAGTGCGGCGCAGGCCGCCGCCTGGATCGGAGTGAACGCGCCGTAATCGAGGTAGGATTTCACCCGCGTCAGCGCGGCGATCAGCGTCGGATTGCCGACCGCGAAGCCCATCCGCCACCCGGCCATCGAATAGGTCTTCGACATCGAGGTGAACTCGACCGCGATTTCCTTCGCACCGGGCACTTCCAGGATCGATCGGGTCGGCTTGCCGTCGTAATACAGCTCCGAATAGGCGAGGTCGGAGAGGACCCACACCTTGTTCTCCCGCGCCCAGGCAACCAGCCGCTCGTAGAAAGCCAGATCGACCGTCTCGGCAGTCGGGTTGCTCGGATAATTGACCACCAGCACGCTCGGCCGGGGCGAGGTGTATTGCATCGCTGCTTCGAGCGATTCCCAATAGGCCTCGTCGGGCGTCGCCGGGACAGATCGGATCGTCGCGCCCGCAATGATGAAGCCATATGTGTGGATCGGATAGGACGGGCTCGGCGCCAGCACCACGTCGCCCGGCGCAACGATCGCGGTCGCCATCGAGGACAGGCCTTCCTTCGAGCCCATCGTGACCACGACCTCGCGCTCGGGATCGAGCTCGACCCCGAAGCGGCGGCCGTAGTAATTCGCCTGCGCCTTGCGCAGACCCGGAATGCCTCGCGACTGGCTGTAACCGTGCGCCGACGGCTTGCCCGCCACCTCACACAGCTTGTCGATCACGTGCTGCGGGGGCGGACGGTCCGGATTGCCCATGCCCAGATCGATCACGTCGCGGCCCGCCGCGCGCGCGGCATGGCGCATCGCGTTGACCTCGGCGATCACATAGGGCGGCAGGCGCCGCATCCGGTAGAACTGCTCGTCGCTCAATCCAAACTCCCAAAAGCATCGTCATCGCCGCAAATCCGGCCCCTCCATTCTGGAACGCCAGGCGCTTCTGTGCAATTGGTGCAAGCAGAGGACGCGAAGATTTTTCGCGGGCAGCCCATGTCAAAGTCCTTGGCTGGCCCCGAACGAACCGAAAGGACCTGAGTCCATGGCGCAGACGCCGTCAGACCCGGAAGGGGGCAATCCCTTTGCCGCGATGCTCGAAGCACAGGCGCGCTGGACCGAGATGATGTTCGCCCCGCTCGCCGAGGCTGCGCCGGGCAGCGCGGAGACGACCGGCACGGGTCTCGCCGATCTGCAAAAATGGGCCGAGAACGCGACCCGCCTTCAAACGATGTGGATCGAATTCTGCCAGAGCCACGCGCTCGAGGCGACGGGCGAGATGATGGCGGGCGATCCTGCCAAGTGGTTCGCGATGTTCGAAACCTGGGCGGAGAAGCTGCCCTTTGCCGACCCGGTGGAACAGCAACGCTGGTGGGCCGAAAGCGCGCAGCTGTGGCAGGCGCTGCTGCTGCCGCAGGGTGACGCCGGAGATGCAGAAGGCGGCGCGCTTGAGCTGCCGCGCGAAGACCGCCGTTTCGCCGATCCGCGCTGGCGCGAACAACCGGTCTATGCGCTCCTCCACCAGACCTATCTGATGCTCTCCGAGCGGGTGCTGGCGATGGTCGAGAAGATGGATCACGTCGATCCGGAAAAGCGCGAACAGCTCAAATTCGCGACGCAGGCGATGGCCGAGGCGCTCAGCCCGGCCAATTTCGCCGCGACCAACCCGATCGTGCTCGACCGGATCGTGGAATCGCGGGGAGAGAGCCTGGTCAAGGGCATGCAGAATCTGCTGCAAGATCTGCAGAAGGGCCAGCTGACCCATTCGGACCCGGAAGCCTTCGTGGTGGGCGAGAATATCGCGACCACGCCCGGCCAGGTGGTTTACGAAACGCCGCTGTTCCAGCTGATCCAGTACACCCCGACCACGCCCAAGGTGCTCGCGGTGCCGCTGGTGATCTTCCCGCCGTGGATCAACCGCTTCTACATCCTCGACCTGAACGAGAAGAAGAGCTTCGTGAAGTGGGCGGTCGACCAGGGCGTGAGCGTGTTCATGGTCAGCTGGAAGTCGGCCGACGCCTCGCTGAAGGACGTGGTGTGGGACGATTACATCGCCGCGCAGATCGAGGCGATCGACCATGTGAGGAAGCGCCTGCGGCAGGATTCGGTGCATGCTATTGGCTATTGCGTGGCGGGCACCACGCTGGCCGCGACGCTGGCGGTGCTCGCCGCGAAGGACGAGCTGGACAAGGTGAAGAGCGCAACCTTCTTCACCGCGCAGGTCGATTTCAGCGACGCGGGCGAGCTGCTTCACTTCGTCGACAACCAGCAGATGGCCGCGATCAAGGGGCTCGAGCGCGATGGCTATATCGACGGGCGCTACATGGCGGCGACCTTCAACCTGCTGCGCGGCAACGACCTGATCTGGAACTATGTCGTGCGCAACTACCTGCTGGGCGAAGATCACACCGCCTTCGACCTGCTCCACTGGAATGGCGACGTCACCAACCTGCCCGCCAAGTGGCACAGCGCCTATCTGCAGGATCTCTACCGCGACAACCTGCTGGTAAAGCCGGGCAAGCTCTCGGCGCTGGGCGAGAAGATCGATCTCGGCAAGGTCACCGTGCCGACCTATATCCAGGCGGGCAAGGACGATCACATCGCGCCCGCGACCAGCGTGTGGAAGATCACCGAGCAGTTCAGCGGCCCGATGCGCTTCGTGCTGGCAGGCTCGGGCCATATCGCAGGCGTGGTCAATCCGCCTTCCGCGAACAAATACCAGCACTGGATCAACGAGGACGAGAATGTCGGCTCGCTGGAGGAATTCCGCGAAGGCGCGACCGAGCATCCCGGCAGCTGGTGGCCCGACTGGATCGAATGGCTCCGCCAGCAGGACGGCAAGGAGGTCAACGCGACGGGCAAGCGCAAACCGGGCAGCACGAAGACCGACAAGGTGATCGAACCGGCGCCGGGGCGCTATGTAAAGACGCGTTAAACGCTTGTTTCTCCTTATTTTCGTCTGAAATGGTGCGCTGCACAAAAAATGCTTGAAATTTACGGGGGCGGGGCATATTTGTGCACTGCAACAAATCCCCCGTGAGGTTCATATGGCAGACGACATTTCCAGCAAGGACGACGCCGCGGCGCAGAAGGCGTATGAAACCGCCGCTGCCGTGAAGTCCGACGGCAAGCCGAAAGCCGATGCCGCGCCCGTAGTGAAGGCAGACGAGGCTCCGGCCCCGACCGCCGAGGCAACGCCCAAGGCGAGTGCCGCCCCCAAGTCCGCTCCGACCAAGGTTGCTACGCCCAAGGCCCCTAAGGCGGCCGCTGCGGCGAAACCTGCAAAGAAGGTCGTGGCGAAGAAGGCAGTGACCAAGAAGGCTCCGGTAAAGAAGCCCGCTGCGAAGAAGAAAACCACCCTCAAGACTACCCCCGCAAAGACCGCCGCCGCCAAGCGCGCCGCGGCCCCCAAAGCAAAGGACACCACCACCATGGCTACCAAGACCCAGACCAAGACCGCGACTTTCGCCAACGACATGGCGAACGAAATGCAGGCTCGCCTTGCCGGCATGTACGAAAAGGGCACCGAGATGACCGGCGAAATGGTCACCTTCCAGCGTGCCAATGCCGAAGCGATGGCCGAAGCAGGCAAGATCCTGTTCACCGGCATGCAGGACCTGACCCGCGATGCGGTGGAAGAAACCCGCAAGGCTGCCGACCAGCTCGGCGAAGATGCGCGCCTGATGGCCGCCGCCAAGTCGCCGACCGAACTGGTCAAGCTGCAGGGCGACATCATGCGTCGTTCGTTCGACCACGTCGTCGCGACCGGCTCGAAGAACACCGAAGCCTGGATCAAGCTGACCAACGATGCGTTCGCGCCGCTCACCAGCCGCGTCAGCGAAACGGTCGACAAGATGAACAAGCTCGCCGCCTAAGGGCAGCGCGCCGAGATCGGCTGGCAGCGCCAGCCGCATCGAATGCAGGGGGCCGGGCGTTAACATGCGCCCGGCCCCCTTCTCTTTTCGGGCCACGCACCATCTGCGTGCCATCCGCCTGCGCCGATCCCTTGCAGATCGGCAAACCGATGCGATATTAACAAGCCATGCGTGAATCAGTTTATCCCGTTCCCCCGAAGCCGCCTGGCGGCGTGCCCGCCCAGGGTGCCGCGATGCGGCTGGTATCGATGGGCGACGACGAGCGGGATGGCGGCACGCCCGAAAACCCCGAAGTCGGCATCGCGACCAAGACCCGCGCCAAGCCCAAGAAGCCCAGCCAGTACAAGGTGCTGATGCTGAACGACGATTACACCCCGATGGAATTCGTGGTCATCGTGCTCAAGCGCTTCTTCCGGATGGATATGGAACAGGCGACGCAGGTCATGCTACATGTGCACCAGCGCGGTGTCGGCGTGTGCGGCGTGTTCTCCTACGAGGTCGCCGAAACCAAGGTGAACCAGGTGATGGACTTCGCCCGGCAGAACCAGCACCCGCTCCAGTGCAAGCTCGAAAAGGCGTAGCCGCCGGGCACACCCAAACCGGCAGATGACGCGCGTTCGCTTTGCCGCTAGGGCATGGCGCCAGCAACCTACCAACCACCTGCGGTGCCCACTTGCCCTTTTCCTCGCGCCTCGACCGATACATCTTCCGGCTCGTGATCGTGCCGATGATCGCGGTCTTCGTGCTCGCGGCCTCGCTGTTGGTGCTCGATCAGATGCTGCGGCTGTTCCGCTTCGTCACGACCGAGGGCGGGCCGGTTGGCGTGGTGTTTCAGATGCTCGGCGCGCTGCTGCCCGATTATGCCAGCCTCGCCATCCCGCTCGGGCTGCTGCTCGGCACGCTGTTCGCCTTTCGCCAGCTCGCGCTGTCGAGCGAGCTCGACGTGATGCGCGCGGTGGGCCTGAGCTATCTGCGGCTGCTGCGCGTGCCCTACATGATCACGCTGACGCTGATGGCGCTCAACGCCACGCTGGTGTTCTACGTCCAGCCGGTGTCCAAGTATTTCTACGAGGAGCTGCAGTTCGATCTGCGCTCGGGCGCGCTCGGTGCCTCGATCAAGGTCGGCGAATTCACCACGCTCGCCGACCGGATGGCGCTGCGTATCGAGGAGAGCGAGGATTCGGGCCGCAAGCTCAAGGGCATCTTCGCGCGGATCGTCGCCAAGGATGGGCAGGTTCTGTCGATCAGCGCGCGCGAGGGCCGCTTCCTGTCGACCAGCGACGATCCCGACACCATCATCCTGCGCCTGACCGATGGTACGATCGTGCAGGACCCGGTTGGAAAATCGCCCCGCGTGCTCAGTTTCGCGATGCACGACCTGCCGATCGACCTCCCCGCGATCCAGAGTTTCCGCAAGCGTGGCGAGGGCGAGGCCGAATATATCCTGCCCGAATTGCTGCGGATCGGTTGGAGCGACACGTCGAGCGAGACGCAGCGCAACGCCAGCCAGGCGAGCTTCAACTACCGCATGGTCGAACTGGCGATGATGCTGTTCATGCCGCTGCTCGCCGTGGCGCTGGCGATCCCGCCCAAGCGATCGACCAGCGCGCTCGGCGTGTTCGTCGCGGTGGTGCTGGTGGTCGCCTATCACAAGGTGAACCAGTACATGCAGGATTTCGCCGCACTCGGCCGGATCGACCCGCTGCTGGGCCTGTGGGGGCCCTTCGCAGTTTTCGTGGGGCTGATCCTGTGGTGGTTCTGGCAGATCGCCTACGTGCCGGGCGGGCAGCCGATCGGCGCGCTCGAAAGCGCATTTTCCAAGCTGGTGAAACGGCTCGGCCGGATTTTGCGGCCCCGGCGCCGCGCCAATGCGTACCGCGTCGAACAAAGCAGTTGAAGCTGGCCTAGATGACCCTCGATTTCTTCCCCTCGCGCACGCTCACGCTGTACCTTGCGAAGATGTTCTCGCTGCGCATCATCGCGGTGCTGGTGATGCTGGTGATGGTGCTGATGATGCTCGACCTGCTGTCCACCAGCGGCGAGATTCTGGCGGTGCCCGGCAATACCGAGGCAGAACTGTGGCTCTACGCCTCTCTGCGCGTGCCGCTGCTTATCCAGCGGTTCCTGCCGTATTCGGTGCTGCTGGCGACGATCATCACGCTGGTGACGCTCAACCAGAACAGCGAAGTGATCGCGATGAAGGCCGCCGGGCTCTCCGCGCATCAGGTGCTCGCGCCGCTGATCGCCACCGCGCTGGTGGTCGCGCTGGCCAGCTTCGGGTTCAACGAAAGGGTGGTGACCCGGTCCGCCGCGCAGCTCACCGTGTGGGAGAAGTCCGAATTCGGCGCCCTGCCCCGCGCCAGCAACAAGGACGAAGTCGTCTATCTGGTCGACGGACCCGACATCCTCACCGCGCACAGCTACGAAGGCGGCGGCCCCGCCCCGACGCTGCGCGAGGTGACCTATTACCGCCGCAGCCCGTCGGCCGAGATCATCCAGCAGATCAACGCCCCGCTGGCGGTGTACGGAACCGGCGGCTGGGCGATGCAGAACCCGACCGTCTTCACCGTCGGCACCGCGAGCGAGGCCAAGCCGACCGAACTCGTCGTCGCGCCGGGGATCACACCCCAGCAGATAGAGCTGACCAAGATCGATCCGACCGCACAGCCGTTCTGGCAGCTCGACGATTCGATCGAGGCCTACCGGGCGGCGGGGCGCGATGCGGATGAGCTGGAAGCGAATTACTGGCACAAGATTTCGGGCCCGCTGGCGGCGATCCTGATGCCGCTGCTCGGCGCGGTCGCCGGGTTCGGCCTTGCGCGCTCGGGCCAGCTGTTCGTGCGCGCGATGATCGGCATGGCGCTGGGATTTGCCTATTTCGTGATCGACAATGCCGCGCTCGCAATGGGCAATTTCGGCGGGTACCCGCCGTTCCTGGCGGCATGGGCACCCTTCTTCCTGTTCCTGCTGATCGGCGAAACCGTGCTCGTTCGCACGGAGGAATGACCGCCCACGACAATTCGGACTGGCATATCCGCCTCGCCCGCGCGGATGACGCCCCGGCCATGCCCGCGATCGAGCGCGCAGCAGGCGCGATGTTCGCGCGGATCGAGGGGCTCGAAGGGATCGGCAGGGACAGCGTGCCTGTCGATCGGCTGCGTCGTTACATCGCACGCGGCCATTGCCTTATCGCCGCCGCCGGCGAAACGCTGGTCGGGTTTATCGTCACCGAGCCATTCGGCCGCGAGCTGCACATCTACGAGTTCAGCGTGCATCCCGACTGGCAGGGGTGCGGGGTCGGCACCGCGATGCTCCACGCCTGCATCATCGATGCACGAAATGGCGGCTTTGCGGCAATTACCCTGACGACGTTCGGCGAAGTGCCCTGGAACGCACCATTTTACCGGCGGATGGGCTTTCGCGATCTGACGGACACCGCGGATCATCCTCGGCTCGCGGAGGAGCTGAACAAGGAATACGGTCACGGCATGCCGCCCGGCTCGCGCGTCGCGATGATCCGCCCGCTCGATTGACTTTCGCGCAACAAACACTAGGTACACGCGCAGTTCAGATGCCGTGCTGCAATGCAGCACGCTTGCTGCTTCGGGCTGGCACGGGCATTTGCCCGGCATTGCATCATCCGCCCGGAAGCGTAGAAATACCCTAGGCTAGAAACCACAGGAACTTGCTCGTGTCGGAAACGCATAACGCGGCGCCGAAGGCCGATCTGCCGTTCTGGAAACGGCGCCACTATCTCGACCGCATGACGCTGCGCGAGCTGGTGGTGGCCTATTTCCAGCATTACACCATCATGGCCTATCTCGCGCTGACCGTCGCCGCTGGCGTCGTTTTCGCGTGGCAGCCCGCTGGCCCCATCGCCAGCATCGCAGCCTTCGCGGCGGGTGTGCTGGTCTATCCGCTGGTGTGGCACCTGCTGCACCAGTACGTGCTGCACGGGCAATGGATGTACAAGCACAAGTGGCTTTCGCCCACGTGGAAGCGCATCCACTACGATCATCATCAGGACCCCAACGATCTCTCCGTCCTGTTCGGCGCGCTCCACACGACGCTGCCGACGATCGCGCTCGCGACGATCCCGATCGGCTACCTGATCGGCGGCATCGGCGGCGCAGCGGCGGCGTTTGCGGCAGGGCTGCTGACCACCTGCTATTACGAGTTCATGCACTGCATCCAGCACCTCAGCTTCAAGCCGAAGTGGAAGTGGGTGCAGCACATGAAGCAGCGCCACAACGAACATCACTATTTCGACGAAAGCGGCAATTTCGGCATCACCAACTACTGGTGGGATCACCTGCTGGGGACCTATTACCAGAAGAAGGACCGGCCGAGGCGTTCGCAGACCGTGTTCAATCTCGGCTACGACGAAGAGGTCGCGAAGTCTTATCCGTGGGTGAAGGACCTGTCGGGCGGAATCGCCACCGGCCACCCGCGTCGCCGCGCACTCGCCATGAAAAACGGTCAGGCCGCAGCTTGACCGCGAGCTCGATCGCAAGGGATTTATGACCGACATCACCGTCTCGTCGCTCGACGCGGCGAAAGCGCGCGATCGTGCCGCTTTCGTCGATCTGGGTCGCCGCTTCGCCGCGCAGGTACCGCACCAGGTGCCGCAGATGCGCAGCGAGCAGATCGAACTCGTCCACCCGGACAAGAACCCGTTCTTCCGCCATGCCGATGTCCAGCTGTTCATCGCCCATCGCGGTGGGCGGCCCGTCGGGCGGATCAGCGCGCATATCGACCATCTCGCTCTGACCATCCCGCCCGAACAGGGCATGGGCCCCGGCACCGGTATGTTCGGTTATTTCGACGCCGAGGATGAGGCGGTCGCCACCGCGCTGCTCGAAAAGGCAGAGGATTGGCTGCGCGACAAGGGGATGACCCGCGTGCTCGGCCCGATCTCGATGTCGATCTGGGAAGAGCCGGGCCTGCTGGTGCGCGGGCAGGATCACGCACCGATGATCATGATGGGGCACCACCCCGCCCACTACGCCGATTTCATCACCACACGCGGCTACCAACCGGCCAAGCGGCTCAACACCTACGACCTCGATATCACCTGCGAATTCCCGCAGCTCGTCCAGCGGATCGTCAAGTCGGGCGAGCGCAACCCGCGTATCCGCGTGCGCGAGGTCGAGCTCGACCACTACGAGCGCGAAATCGAGATCATCCTCGAAATCCTCAACGATGCCTGGTCTGACAATTGGGGATTCGTTCCCCTGACCGAGGAAGAGGTGGCGCATACCGGCAAGAAACTGCGCCCGCTGATCCACGCAGGGCTCAACCGCATTGCCGAGCTCGACGGCGAACCGGTGGCCTTCATGCTGACCCTGCCCGACGTCAACGCGCTGTTCGCGAAGACCGGCGGCAAGCTGTTCCCGTTTGGCTGGCTGAAGACGCTGCGCTGGATCAAGAAGCCGATGGGCGCAGGCATGCGCGTTCCACTGATGGGCGTGCGCAAACGGCTGCACAATTCGCGCCTCGCAAGCCAGCTGGCTTTCATGATGATCAGCGAGATTCGCACCTGCGCGGCCAGCGATTTTGCCTCGAAGCGGGGCGAGATCGGCTGGATCCTCGAAGACAATCAGGGAATGGTCGCGATTGCCGACACGATCGACAGCAGCATCAATCGTGAATACGTTATCTACCAGAAGGCTTTGTGACGGAACATCGGGGCACCCTGCGTCGTTGGCATTGACGGACCCTGCGGCCATCGCATGGCACCCACGAAGGATGATTCCGCATGCCGCGCGATGGCGCACCCGCTCAAGCTTCCCGTGAATTCGGGCCGATCCTGATAGTAGAAGACGACGCCGTGCTTGCATTGGCAGTGGAGGATGCGCTGATCGACGCTGGCGCGCGTTCCGTCTCGATTGCGGCGACCACCCAGCAAGCGCTGGAGACCCTGCGCGACGGCCGGTTCGAAGCGATCGTTCTCGACGTGCACCTGGCCGATCGCGGCGATGGATGGGCGATTGCAGAACTGGTCCGCGCGATGGGGGCGGAGGCTCCGCGCGTGATCTTCGCGACCGGTTCGCCGGGCGAGATCCCTGCGCATATCGCCGAGCTTGGGGTGGTGCTCGCCAAGCCATACGATTTCGGGGAATTGGTGGAGCTTGTCCGCCCGCCCGAGCGACCTTCGCTGTTCACCCGCCTGCGTCGACCCTAGGCCATAGCGCTTCCGGGCATTTTCACGGGGATTCGAACCGGATAAAAAAAGGCCTTCGATCCGCCTGATGCGGAACGAAGGCCTTCGGGATCGTATCACCAGCCGCTTGGACGGGAGGGGGGTCTCGGCGGTGACATAGGGTGAAATGCCCCGCGTCGAAGGCGGTTCCTGCCGCCCTGAATATTTTTTTCCTAGCGGCATTCCACCCCGCTCGGGAGGCGTGCACAGGAGATTGCGCAAGGCTTGGAACCGCCACTCGCGCCGCACGTTGGCGTGGTGGCTGAAGACGGGAAAGAATACTTATGTCGATTGGTGAAAATGTCGCTGCGAACCTCCCTTACCTGCGCCGCTATGCGCGCGCGCTGACCGGATCGCAGCAGACCGGCGACGCCTTCGTGCGCGCCACTCTGGAGGCCGCGCTGGCCGACGACGATCTCAAGGCATCGCTGGAAGGGGGCCGTGTGCCGCTCTACCGCGCGTTCAACAAGGTCTGGTCGAGCGCCTATATGGAAGTCTCCGATCGCGGGGCGGACAATGCCGATCTGCCCGGCGAAGTGAAGGCCGACCGCCTGCAAACGGTCACGCCGCTCAACCGGCAGGCCCTGCTGCTGACCACGCTCGAAGACTTCACGATCGAGCAGTCGGCGGAGATCATGGAAATGTCCCCCGAAGACGTGGAGAAGATGGTGCAGGACGCGATCGCCGAGATCGACCGTGAATCGGCCACCAGCGTGCTGATCATCGAAGACGAACCGCTCATCTCGATGCAGCTGGAAGATCTGGTCCGCGGGCTCGGCCACGACATCTGCGGCACTGCCGCCACGCGCACGCAGGCGCAGGAAGTCGTCGCGCAGAAGACCCCGGGTCTGGTGCTGGCCGACATCCAGCTCGCCGATGGTTCATCGGGCCTCGATGCGGTGGACGACATCCTCAGCATCGGCAGCGTGCCGGTGATCTTCATCACCGCCTATCCGGAACGCCTGCTGACCGGCGACCGGCCCGAGCCGACCTACCTGGTGACCAAGCCGTTCCAGGAATCGACCGTTCGCGCGGCGATCAGCCAGGCGCTGTTCTTCAACAACCACCGCGAAGACGAAGCGGCCTGACGGTCCACACCCGAAACACGTAAAGAGGGCGTCACCATTGGTGGCGCCCTTTTTGCGTCGGGCTATCGGGCATGTTGCAGCTGCCAGAGCCGCCGTGTCAGGCGGCGGGCGGTGCCTCGCGCAGCTGGCTGCGCCGGGCCCGCATGCGAAACTCGGTCGGCCGGCGCACCGGCACCCGCAGCACGCAGCGCACGCCTTCGGGTGCGAAGCGCAGATCGACCGGGTGCTTGAGCTCGTGCGCGACGATTTTCTCGATCAGTTCGGTCCCGAAGCCGCGCTTGCGCTCCTTCGCAACCGGCGGCCCGTCGGCTTCGCTCCAGACCACTTCGACCAGCCCGTCATCCAGCCGCCGCCACACGACCGAGAGCGAACCCGCCTCGACCGACAATGCGCCGTATTTGGAGGCATTGGTCGCCAGCTCGTGGATCGCCAGCCCGAACGATAGCGCATCATTGGGCGCCAGCTCCACCTCGGGCCCGCTCAGTTCGAGCGAAGCTTCGGCGGCATTGGCATAGGGCGCCAGCTCCGCCTCCAGCACCGCGAGCAGCGGCGTGGTGCCCCATTCGGACTGCGTGAGCAGGTCGTGCGTCGCCGACAGCGCGCGGATACGCCCGTCTAGCCCGCTGGCGAATTCCTCCAGCGAGCTCGCACGCCTGCGCGTCAGCGCGACGATCGAAAGCACGTTGGCCAGCGTGTTCTTGACCCGGTGGTTGAGCTCGCGGGTCAGCGAATTGCGGATCGAGTTCTGCTCGGCGTAGAAATCGAGCGCGGCCTGATCCTCGTGCGCCTGCTGGGTCAGCAGCCGCGCGACGAGCATCGAAAGGCTGGCGACCGCGATCCCGAACAACAGCGTGATCATCGACAGCAGCGACAGCGCATCGCCGCGCGCCGATTCGACTTCGACCGTCATCGGTCGGTCGGCCAGCCGCACTTCGCGCCGCGTGACGGTGCCGGTGAGCCGCTCGGGCGCGTGCGAAGCGACGAGATTGGCGGGGACAGGATCGCCATCATACAGCCGCACACCGCGCCGACCGACGACCTCGCGGGTGAGGACGGAATCGAGGAAGTCCTGCGTGCTGAACGGGCTGTACACAAAGCCGCGGATCAGCTCCCCGTCGGAACCGGGCTCGAGCACGGGCATGTAGACGATGAAGCCTTTTCGCCCGGAGTTCCGGTCGCGCACCAGTTCGATCGGCCCGGTCGCGGTCGGGCGGCCGGTCCGGATCGCTTCCTGCATCGCCTCTCGCCGGGTCTCCTGCGCGTACATGTTATAGCCCAGTGCCCGCGGCTCGCCCTCGTCCATCGGTTCGAAGAAGGTCACCGGCACGGCGAAATTGCTGGTGCTTGGCGGCAAGGGCCTAACCTGGAACGGTTCGCCCGTGTCGTTCGAGACTGTCTGTTCGAACCGGCGAATTTCTCCCCGCGGCACGATCGGGCTCCAGCCGATCCCCAGCGAGCCGCGATAGTCGGCGTCGAGCCGCAGTTCGGTCGCAAAGCGGCGGAACAGAGCCGCCGGCACCCGGTCGAGCGTACCGATCAGCGATGCGCCCGCAATCAGGTAGGAACCGCTGGTGTTGACCCTGCGGTCGAGAGAAGAGGCGATGACCTGCGCGGTCTCGTCGAGCACGGCCTGCTCGCGCCGCCGCTCGCCCCGCTCGATCGCGAACACGCTCAGCGCGGTGATTGCGGAGATGAGCAGGAAGATCATCACCGGCACCGCGCGCGGATAATGGATCAGCCACCGTCGAAACCGCCGGATCTGGTGTGCGTTGTCAGCCGCCAAATCTGCCCCGCTCAAGTCATCTCTCACCGTCCGTGCGTCGGTATTAGCTCGTTTCACTCTGGCTAGGGAACCACGCGCGGCCCGCAACGTTCCTGTTTCCTCGGATCGATTTTTGGGAAGGGTAGGCTTGGGTTTCGGCCATCGGAACCCCATGTAAGCCAACAGGCATGGACAATAAGCAAGACAGCGATGCGAAAGGCTCACCCTCAGGGGAGCCGGGCAAGGGAACCAAGCCCATGAGCAAGCCGCAGTGGGCAGACAGCCTGCGCAACTTGTACGAATCGGTGGTCGACGAACCGATCCCCGACAGCTTCAAGGATCTGCTCGCGCAGCTCGACGAGCCGAAGAAGGCAACCGGCAAGAACGGGGGTAGCGAATGAGTTCGCTTCCCGCGCCCGCAGCCGATCCGGTCGAGTTCAAGCGCGAATTGACCGGCGTCGTGCCGCACCTGCGCGCCTTCGCGCGCGGCCTGTGCGGGCGCCCCGACATGGCCGACGATCTGGTGCAGGAAACGCTGATGAAGGCGTGGGCCGCGCAGGAGCGGTTCGAGCCGGGCACCAGCATGCGCGCGTGGACCTTCGTGATCCTGCGCAACGCCTATCTCACCGACATGCGGCGCAACCGCTTTCGCGGCGAGTACGACGAGAACGTCGCCGAACGCATCCTGACCGCTCCGGCAGGTCAGGAAGAGCCGATCCACCTTTCGGATATGCACCGCGCCTTGCTGACGCTGCCGCCCGAACGGCGCGAGGCGCTGCTGCTGGTCGGCGCGGGCGGTTTTTCATACGAGGAAGCCGCCAACATCTGCGGCTGCGCGGTCGGCACGATCAAAAGCCGGGTGGGCCGTGCGCGCGCCGCGCTCAACGCGATGCTCACCGATGGGGATATCCCCAAGCGCTCGATCGACGACGAGACCGCGCACCGCGCGATCCTGGAAGAGCTGGACGATGTCGCGGCGGGCAACGGGCTCGCCGAACCGACCAATGGGCGCGCCTGACACGCGCGCCATGGTGCACCGCGCTCGATGACCGAAAGCGGGGGCCTTCCTCCTGAAGAGAAACCGCCGCGCCGCATCGGCGCGTCGAAGAAGCGCACCTTGCTGGCCGAACAGGAACTGCGCCTGCTCAGCACGCTGGTCGTGCTGCTGGGCATCGGGCTGTTCCTCGCCCTGCCCTTCGTGCTGTCGATCGGATCGGTGGTGTTCCTGCCGCTGACCACCGCGATCATCCTGACCGTGCTGCTCGCCCCGCTGGCCGACCGACTCTCCGCCTGGGGCGTGCCCAACATGCTCGCCTCGGTGCTCGCGCTGCTCATCTTCCTCGCCATCGTGGTGCTGGCCTTCAGCGCGATCCTGCAACCGGCCTTCTCGCTGTTCGACCAACTGCCCGCGCTGATCGAGGGGATCGGTTCGCGCTACCGCGAGATGCAGGAGCAGTTCGCGTGGCTCGCCGCCGCGAACGACCGGCTGGCAGAGCTGGCCGGCAGTTCGGGCGCCAACGAAGTGACGCTGGCCGGGCCGTCGGTGTTCCAGCAGGTCGCGATCAGCGCGCCGGTGATGCTGCTGGAGGTGATGCTGACCTTCCTGATGGCGTTCTTCATGGTCGAGGCGCGCGGACGGCTGCGGCGCAATATCCTGTTCGGGCGGACCAGTTTCGGCACCTCGGTGAAGGCGGCGCGGGTGCTGCGCGAGGTGCAGGACAGGGTGGCGGCCTACATCCTCACCGTTGCATGGATCAATCTGGGCGTCGGCATCATCGTCGCGCTGGCGGCGTGGGCGATGGGGCTGCCCGCGCCGATCATGTGGGGCGGGCTCGCCACGCTGCTCAATTTCGTGCCCTATGTCGGCCCGCTGGCGATGACCGCGCTGCTCACGCTGTTCGGGCTGGGCACGGCGGACACGGTGTTCCTCGGGCTGATCCCGGCGGTCGCCTACGTCACGCTGCACATCTTCGAAGCGAACGCGATCACCCCGGCGATCCTCGGTCGCCGCTTCACCATGAACCCGGTGATGATCCTGCTCGCCTTTTCCTATTTCACCTGGGTGTGGGGCGCGATCGGCGCGTTGCTGTCCGTACCGATCCTGCTGATGCTGACCGCGTTCTTCGACCATGTCGGGCGGCCCAACCTGCTCGGCTTCATTTTCGGCGAACCGCTGTTCCAGACGCCGCTGATCGAAGAGGGCGACGAGCTGGCCGAGGAAACCAGGCCCGGATAGCAAAAGGGGCCGGACCGCTTCCGGCCCGACCCCTTCGAGATCGTCGAGCTGTCGTGCAGCTTAGCTCGAATATTCCCAGGTCTTGCCGCGCGCGAGGTTCTCGCTCGCGAAGCCCCAGTTGAGCTTTTCCGTGGTCAGCGCCTTGAGATAGGCCGGGCGCGCGTTCTGGTGGTCGAGATAGTAGGCGTGTTCCCACAGGTCGATCACGAGCAGCGGATTGACGCCATCCTTGTCGGCCAGCGTGTCGCCGTCGTGCGTTTCCTCGATCGAAAGCGCGCCGCCCTTCTCGGCAAGCCACACCCAGCCGCTGGCGAAGTGGCCCGCGCCGCGTTCCTGCAGCTTTTCCTTGAGCGCATCGACCGAGCCGAAGGCGCTTTCGATCATGCTCTTGAGTTCGTCGGAAGGCGCGGTTTCCTCGCCAGCCATCGAATTCCAGTAGAAGCCGTGGTTCCAGCTCTGCGCGGAATTGTTGAACAGGCCCTGGTCGCTGCCACGCGCGGCGGCGATGATTTCCTCGAGCGACTTGTCCGCGTGATCGGTGCCTTCGATCGCGGCGTTGGTCTTGTCGATATACGCCTTGTGGTGCTTGCCGTGGTGATAGCTGAGCGTTTCGGCGGAAACCGCCGGGGCCAGCACGGTGTCGGGGTAGGGCAGCGGGGTTACTTCGAATGCCATTTTTGGGGTCTCCCGTTATTTGGGTTGTGGATTAGCTCTCGATTTCTGAACGCGCGGGCGCGCTATCCGTTGCAAGATTTCCTGTAGATTTCCGGTCGGTCGCGCTGGCGAGCGCCACATCGGCGGTCACATTGGCCAGCGTGCGCATGATGTCGGGCAGCATCTCGACCGCGACCAGCAGCGCCAGCGGCTCGACCGGGACGCCCATCGCCAGCGCGATCGGCCCGATCGAGACGACGAAGCTGATCGTGCCGGGCAGGCTGACCGAACCGATCGAGATGACGAAGGCCACCGCCAGCCCGGCGAGCATCGCGGGCACGCTCAGTTCGATGTCGAAGAGATGCGCGATGTAAATCGCGACCGCGAGGTTCATCGCCGGGCTGGTCGCGCGATAGATCGCCACCGCCAGCGGCAGCACGAAATCGGCGACGTTCTCGCTCACGTCGAGCCGCCGCGCGCTGGCGAGCATGGCGGGCAGGCTGGCGAGCGAGCTCTGGGTCGAGATCGCCACCGCCTGCGCGGGCAGCAGCGCGCGTGCAAAGGTAACCGGCCCATGGCGGACCGCGCCAACGATGAACGCGCCGACCAGCACGATCCCGCCCATCGCCGCGACGGTCAGGATGTAGTGGATCAGCGTCAGGAATGCCGCGTCGCCCCCTGCGCGCACCGCCACGCCCAGCGCCAGCGCAAAGACCCCGAGCGGCGCGAGCCACAGCACCCAGCCGATCACCAGCAGCATCGCGTTCGCGACCGCTTCGAAGAAGCCGCGCAGGATCGCGCTTTGCGCATCGGGCAGGCGGGTAATCGCAACCGCGAACAGCGCGAAGAAGATCGTCAGCGGCAGCATCGCGGTCTCGGCCGCGGCGGCGATGATATTGGGCGCGACCAGCGAGAGGATGAATTCGGAAATGCCCGGCACCTGCTGCGGTTCGACATTCGCGGCGAGCAGGCTGCGTGCGCCCTCGGGCGGGGGCACCGCGTCGAGCAGCAGCGGCATGGCGATCAGCGTCGCCACCCCGCTGAACACCAGCGCCGCCGCGACCAGCACCAGCATGCGCCGCGCGGTCGCCCCGGCCTTCGCAGCGCTGGCAAGCTGGGTGATCCCGAGCACCAGCAGCGCCGCGACCAGCGGGATGATCGTCATCTGCAGCGCGCGCAGCCACAGCGAGCCGACCGGTTCGGTGACGGGCAGAACCGCATCGGCCAGCGGACGCCCGGCGATCAGCGATCCGGCGATGAGCCCGGCTACCAGCCCGCCGAAGGTCCACCAGACCGGCAGACGCAGCGTGACAAGGCGCGGGGGATCGGTGGCGTCAGATGCCGACAAGCCGCTATTGCCCCCTTCCCTCATGTGCCGCAGGCGTCCACAAACGCGCCCACGAAACATGGGCCTCGGTAGAGGCGACGGACGAAGGTGTGAAGACCCCACTATGACACGCAAGTATTTCGGTACCGACGGCATCCGGGGAGAAACCAACAAGGGCGCGATGACCGCGTCGATGGCGATGCGCGTCGCGCAGGCCGCGGGCGCGCATTTCAGGCGCGGCGATCATCGCCACCGGGTGGTGATCGGCAAGGACACGCGCCTGTCTGGCTACATGGTCGAAAGCGCGCTGGTGGCGGGTTTCACCAGCATGGGCGTCAACGTGATCCAGACCGGCCCCTTGCCCACCCCCGCCATCGCCATGCTGACGCGCGAGATGCGGGCGGACCTGGGCGTGATGATTTCCGCCAGCCACAATCCTTACAAGGACAACGGCATCAAGCTGTTCGGGCCCGACGGGTTCAAACTCTCCGACGAAGACGAAGCCGCGATCGAGGCGCTGATCGAATGCGATCCCGAACTGGCTCCGGCCAGCGAGATCGGCCGCGCCCGGCGGATCGAGGACTCGCGCGGGCGCTACATCCACGCGGTCAAGCAGTCGATCAGCGACAACACGCGGTTCGACAATCTGAAGGTGGTGGTCGATTGCGCGAACGGCGCCGCCTACCAGGTCGCCCCCAGCGCGATCTGGGAACTGGGTGCGGAGGTCGTCACGATCGGCGTCGAGCCCAATGGCACCAATATCAACGATGGCGTGGGTTCGACCGCGCTCGACGCGGTCAAGGCCAAGGTGGTCGAAACAGGGGCCGACATCGGCATCGCGCTGGATGGTGACGCCGACCGGCTGATCGTGATCGACGAGAAGGGCGAGACGATCGATGGCGACCAGATCATGGCCTCGATCGCCACGCGGATGGCCGAAAAGCAGCTGCTGCGCGGCGGCGGCGTGGTCGCCACGGTGATGAGCAACCTCGGGCTGGAACGCTACCTGCAAGGCCAGGGGCTGACGCTGGAACGGACCAAGGTCGGCGACCGCCACGTTCTCAGCCGGATGCGCGAAGGCGGGTTCAATGTCGGCGGCGAGCAATCGGGCCACATGATCCTGCTCGACCATGCGACCACCGGCGACGGCACGGTCGCGGCGCTGCGCGTGCTCGCCAGCCTGGTGCGCTCGAACCGCCCGGCTTCCGAAGAACTGCGCATGTTCGAACCCGTCCCGCAGCTGCTCAAGAACGTGCGCTACGAGGGCGCGAGCCCGCTCGACACCGCATCGGTCAAGCAGGCGATTGCCGAGGCAGAGGGCACGCTGGCGGGCAAGGGGCGGCTGGTGATCCGCGCCTCGGGCACCGAACCATTGATCCGGGTGATGGCCGAAGGCGACGACGCGGGCGAGGTCGAACAGGTGGTCGACATGGTGTGCAACGCGGTGAAGAGCGCCGCCTGATGCTGGAAATGCGGCCCGATTGCGAACGCTGCGGCGCGGACCTGCCCGCGCCCCGCCCCGGCGCGTTCATCTGCAGCTTCGAATGCACCTTCTGCGCCGGGTGCGCCGAGGCGCTCGACGATCTGTGCCCCAATTGCGGGGGCGAGCTGATGGACCGCCCGACCCGTTCGGCAAAGCTGCTGGAGGACTACCCAGCCAGCACGCAGCGCAAGTTCAAGCGATGACAGCTTCCGCATTCCCCGTCGCCCCTGCGCAGGCAGGGGCCCATGCGCCCTCCGTCGTACGCGCCACCGGCCTTATCTGGATCCCCGCCTGCGCGGGGATGACGAATCGAACATGACAAACGAGAAGAAACCTCCCCGCATCCTCACCATCGCCGGGTCCGATTCGGGCGGCGGCGCGGGGATCCAGGCGGACATCAAGACCATCGCGATGCTCGGCGGGTATGCGATGAGCGCGATCACCGCGATCACCGCGCAGAATTCGCGCGGGGTGCAGGGGGTGACGCCGCTGATGGGCGATTTCGTGGTCGAGCAGATCGAATCCTGCCTCACCGATTTCGGCGTCGACGCGATCAAGATCGGGATGCTCCACGATGCCGGGATTGTCGGCGCGGTCGCGGACTATCTCGCCTCCGCGCCCGAGGCGAAGGACGTGACGATCATCCTCGATCCCGTCATGGTCGCGACCAGCGGCGGGCGGCTGCTGCAGGAAGACGCGGTGGAGATCATGCGCGATCGGCTGTTCCCGCTCGCCACGCTGATCACCCCCAACCTGCCCGAACTGGAAATTCTCGCCGGTCGCTCGCTGGGCGACAGCGACGCCGTGATCGCGGCGGCGATGGCGCTGGCCGAGGGAAGCGGGGCCTACGTGCTCGCCAAGGGCGGCCATACCGAGGACGCGCGGGTGATCGACTTTCTGGTCAGCGCGGAAGGCTATCACATGCAGTTCGACGATCCGAAGATCTTCACGCGCCACACGCATGGCACCGGCTGCACGCTGTCCTCGGCAATCGCCACGCTGATGGGCCATGGCCAGCCCGTGCACCACGCGATCCGGCTGGGGCGCCAATTCGTGCGCGCCGCGATCCAGAGCGCGCCCGGCTTAGGCGAAGGCAACGGCCCGCTCGGCCACCATGCCGTGCGCAAGCTCTAGTTCCTCCCCGTTTTCCACGAAGTGGCAAAGGGGGAGGGGACCGCCGCCGCAGGCGGTGGTGGAGGGGAACGCGGCTTGTCCATGCCCCTCCGTCACGCGCTGGAAGCGCGCGCCACCTCCCCATTTGGCTTCGCAAAACGGGGAGGATTCTAAAGTTCGTAAAACTCGGCGATCGCCGCCCACGCCTCGTCGGCGGTCTCGCACCAGGTGATGAGGTCGATGTCGCGCGCGGAGATCGTGCCTTCCTCGGCAATCGCCTCGAAATCGACCACCCGGTTCCAGAAATCCTTGCCGAACAGCAGGATCGGGATCGGCTTCATCTTGCCCGTCTGGATCAGCGTCAGCAGCTCGAAAAACTCGTCGAAGGTGCCGAACCCGCCGGGGAACACCGCCACCGCCTTGGCGCGCAGCAGGAAGTGCATCTTGCGCAGCGCGAAGTAGTGGAACTGGAAACTGAGATAGGGCGTGACGTAGGTGTTGGGTGCCTGCTCGTGCGGCAACACGATATTGAGCCCGATGCTCTCGCCCCCCGCATCGCTCGCCCCGCGATTGCCCGCCTCCATGATCGAGGGGCCGCCGCCGGTGGTGACGACGAACTGGCGCTCACCATCCTCGATGATCGCCTTTTCGGTGACCATCCGCGCGAGGTTGTACGCCTCCTGGTAGTATTTCGCCTTCTCGATCAGGCGCCTGAGCACCTTCGCCTCGTCTTCGGACTTCGTCTCGGCGGCCAGTTCCAGCGCCTCGACCTCTTCGGGCGAAGGAATCCGCGCCGAACCGTACATCACCAGCGTGCTGCCCACCCCCGCCTGGTCGAGCAGCATTTCGGTCTTGAGCAGCTCGAGCTGGAAACGCACCGGGCGCAGCTCGGGCAGGAGCAGGAAGTCATCGTCGCGGAAGGCGAGCTTGTAGGCCGGGTGGCGCGTCTGCGGCGTGTCCATCGAGCGCGCGTCCTCGACAAAACCCGCCTCTTCGTCCGCACCGTAAAACCGCCGGTCGTAAAGACCGGGCACACCGCCATTCTTGCTCATTGAAGCGGCGATAGGTGGCTTGGCGTTCGCAGGCAAGGCAAACGCGCGCAATGGCAGAGCGTCAGCGCAGAGATTCCGAGAGATCGGGCATGTTTCGCACCGCCGCCTTCGCGCCTTCGAATGTCAGATGGCCGTAATCCCAGTGCATCGGCACGTCACCGTCGACGAAGATCGTGCACTCCTCATCGGGACAGATGCTGGCGACAAGATCGATATAGCCGACGCCGGTCTGGGCAACGATCCGCCGCAGATCATCGCTGGTTTCCTCCGGTTCGCCGTTCCTGAACTTGCGCACCTATCGGCTTATAAAAGTCGCGCTTAAGCGAAAGAACGTCACCTATGCCGAGCTGGTGGAAAGCTGGCTGACATAGGCGTTATGGACTCGGAGCCGAATATCAGGAACAAGACTAGCCGGGGTAAATTCTGGGCGGTGTTTCTCGAAGAATGTCTGACGGCGATAGGGGCAAATTCGATTACGTTGGACTTCTAGCGTTTCTGGCGATTGCCCTTCCTCTTTATGCGGCGATGATTTGGGACTTATCCGCTCAAGAGACGCGTAATGAAATAGAGGCAACCTACGCCGCCCGCGACTATGCCGAAAGCACCGATGGCCAAATACGCGATCTCTGCGTCGGAAGTTCGCTCCAATCGCGTGTGGAGTGTGCGAAAGAGATAATAGCAGCCAATCGCGAAAGTGAGCGCGGCGAGCGCGATCTTGAGGCGCAGCAATCCATGGCGCGATGGACCTTGATCATGGGGGTGGTAGCTGGCGCGGGTTTGCTCATAAGCCTGATCGGTGTCGTTCTCGTGTATATCACGTTCCGAGAAACCCGTCGTGCTGCCGACGCTGGCTTTCGGGCCAACGAAATCGCCCAAGAATCCAGCCAGCGTCAGCTGCGGCCATACGTCCATATCGAAGGCATGAAACCGGAGCGTCCCAAGTCTGGGATGAAGGACATTTCCATTACCATCAAAAACTTCGGGCACACCCCCGCCGAGAACATTAGGACTGCCTTTAGCTGGTGCTACTGCCCAGCATCCCAAGACAGATGGTCTCTCCCGGGCGCGAGGGTCACCCTCGATAGGGGGATCCCGCCTGGCCATATCCAGACAGCCACCATAGGCCCCACTGACGAAGAAGACTGGTCTCAGGAAGTCGAATACGTGAGGCAGGGCCTGGGCGAGTTTCGGGTCGTCCTTGTCGTTACCTATGAAGGCTATGGGATCGACGGAGAGGATACTTTCCGTGCGCTGATCCGTTTTGGCAAAAACGGTCCGCACGTTGCTGTCCGAGAGACCGAAGGACCCGTGACCAACACCTAACGCCCCGCAAACGATGACAGCCGACACTGCGAGCGCGACGAACGCCGTCAGCGTGGTGCGCTTGCTACCTAATGCCGAAAAGCTGGATGCCCCGTGAGGATTCGAACCTCAATTGACGGAGTCAGAGTCCGTAGTCTTACCATTAGACGACGGGGCAACGCGCGGGGGCCACTAACCGGCAGAATCCTGCGGGTCAAGGTGTTTCCGGGTTCTCCGTTGCGACGGGGTTTCCGTCGCAATTGCGACGATGGCAGAGGATTCGCTTGCAGCGCGCCCCCATGCAGCTGCGAATTCGGCCCGCTTCCCCTCGTCCCGATCAAGATCATGAACGGGAATGCCAAAGATCGGACGGAGGCAGCCATCAAGCGTGGTTGACCGCGTTGCTTCGTCGATCCTCTCCCACATATTCGGGTGCGCTGCGACGAATTGCCGACCTTCCACCTCGAAGGTTATCGCCTGATCCATTGGGAGTATCGACATACGGCCATAGAAGGGCTCTGCGGGCGCGCTCTCCATGATCGTACGCGCGCGATAGAGGGCTTCTAGAAGGTCGCTCACTTCACGTCCTCCTTGTCTCGTTCTGCCAGCATGCGGCGGGTGCGTTCGGCGGCGGCGATGGCGGCGCAGGCCGAGCGTGTGCCGCCGACAATGTAGGTATCGGCCATGGTGCGCTTCTGCCCGTCGAGCGGGTGCCCGCTGATGGCGAACACATCGGATTTGAGCGCCCCCATGTCGACCACCCAACTCATGCCTGACCGGCGCATGTCGCGCAGCTGGATATGTTCGAAGCCTGCCGCGTCGAGAATCGGTTTGGCACGGCGCCGGATCACATCGCCGCTCATGGGTTTGGCCGGGTCCTGCGAATGCGGGAACAGCCATTGGCCCTGCTCGAAAGCAGCATCGACTAGCGGGTGCAGGAAGGGCGGCAGGGGGCAATCGACGGTGCGCCCGGTCTTGTGCTGCTGCAGGCGGAACCCCATGACGCGCCCCCTGGGATCGACCAGCATTGGTGCGTCGCGCGGATCGTAGCCATGCAGCTCGCGCCACTGGAAGCGGTTGAGCTGGCGCAGGTCGTCGCGCCGCTGCATGGTCCAGAAGGCAAACACCAGCACGCGCGCGCCGATATCATCCGGGTTGGCGGCGTGGATATCCTCGATCGCGCGCCAGTCCAGCTTGGCGGTGCGCGAGGGTGCGGTCGGTATCTTGACCAGCATCGTCGGATCGCTCTCGATCAGGGTGTGCGCCAGACCCCAGCGCATCAGCATGCGCAGCACGCGCAGGATCGCGGAGCATTTGTAGCGAGGATCGCTGCCATCTTCGCGCGGCGCGAGCAAAGTATCTTTCAGGTCGACCACCATCTGCCGGTCGATTTCCCGGATCGGCAATTTTCCGTCCTGTGCCCAGTATTCGAGTTGACCAAGGCGCACGTCGTATTCGCGGCGGGTATCATCGGCCACTGCCGCGAATTCGGGGCTCGCGCGATAGGCGGCGACAAGATCGCAGAAACGCCACATGCGCGGTGGCGATGGGCTGGCGGATACCTGCTCGGCACTGGCTTCCCATTCCGTCAGGCGATCATTGATCGCCATCGCCTTCTGCACGATTTCCGGCGACGGGCGCTTGGTGACGGTGATGCCCAGCCCTTCGTTCTTCCAGCCAAGTCTGCGCAACCGCGGCGAGGGTTTCCAGTGCCAGCTATAGCGCCCGTCCTTCATGTGGTGGGGCGGGGCGAGGTACGGGATTTGGCGGTGCTTACCCATGGTATCCTCCGCCAGTCTTAGACCGAATCGGCGCGTCGTCGCTTCCGCGAAACTCGATAGAGCGATCATCGTCGAAGGTGATCGTTCCCTTCGATTGCCGGGGTGCGCAATCCTGCGCCCACAACTCCAGCGCCATCGCCCAGCCTTCCAGCTTCGCAGGTTCGTAGGCGGTCACCATGTCTTGCCGGATCTTCGCGGCCAGCTCGCGGGCGACACCGGGGGGCACATCGCGCTTGCCCGCGACGATTCGGCCTACGGTGCGACGGTCCAGCGATATGGGCTGGCCATCGGTCTTGCGGTCGACCTGGTAGAATTGGAGGTAGGCGGCGAAGGCGGCGCGAGCCTGCCGATCGGCTTCGCTGATGGGATCGGATGGACTGGGCATGTCGGTCTCCTGTTACCGTTGTGAGAAGGGTGCGGCGCAGGCCGGGGGAACCTGCGCCGCTGGGGGAAGGTGGTCAAGCGGGCGTCGGATCGAGCCAGCAATAGAACTCAGGCCATTCCTCCCACGCGCGGCCTTCGTCCCACGCGCGTAGAAATTCGACCGTGTTGGCAGGATCGTTGTCGTCGCCGGGGCCAAGTATCCATTCGAGCGCTTCGGCAGCGGTGCCATGGTCACCGTAGCGGCGTCCGGTTCGCGGATCGAAGCGCCCTCGCTCCCACAGCGGGTCTAGGAAGGATGCCTTCTGACCATTGACCGAAACGATGGCACTAGGGGAGTAGTCGCGAACGCCACTCTTGCCGACCATCCAGTATCCATCCCACCCGGTGAAGGTGAAGGTGGCAATGCCACCGCCGCAGCGGCCAACGGATACCTTGTCGCCTTCGTGCAGCGCCTCGAAGGCTCGCGCGCGCGCCCGCAGGCTTTCGGCTCTATATGCGAGTGTGACAGCCATCAGCCGCGCCACCATGCGATTGCGGCAACCAGCGCGCCGACAGTGTAGGCGAAGCCGGTGCTGGCGAAGAACGCCAGGGCAAACTTGCCGAGGGTGCGGCCCCACTGGCGCGGGCGCGGCGTGTCGTCCTCTATCTGCCATTCCTCGGCAAAGCGCGGGTCCTGCATCATTCGTCCTCCAAGTCGATTTCGTCACAGCCAAACAGGTTGATGTAGGCGAGCAGCGGCACCACGATGATGATGAGGGCCACAGCGCGCAGCAGCTCCAACACCGGTACGGTGTTGGTGTTATCGGTGGTCATTGGGGGTTCCTCACGTTGCTAGAGCGTAAATCAGCCACGCGACCAGCGAAACGACGACCGCCGCCCCCCCAGACATCAATGCTGTGATTGCCCTGCCGAAATCGTAGTCGCCGGAGCGAGGCTCATTGCGGACCTTCAACTCGGCCCACACGAACGCGAGAATCGTTATCGCGAGGGGGATGCCCCACCAGCCAATTGTGATACTCACTTCCCTTCCTCCTGTGCCGGGGGCGTGGACAGGAGGGCGGTATCGTCGATGCCGGGCCGCATGGAGCTATCCTTGCCGGATAGCGCAGCGTGCCAGTTTGCGAGGGCTGCGGCAGTGCTGATCGTGTGATGCATCGCCTTGGCGGCGTCGCCAGCCATTGCGGCAAATGCTGCCTTTTGGGCGAGATAGCCGATCAACCAAAACCAATCGAGAGGGGTCTTGCCTGCGTCGTGATCCGCGCCCCACCTTTCCCGCTGGTGGGCGGCTTCCAAGGGCACGCCCGCCATGAAGTCGGCAGTCTCGGGCGTGTTGATGATTTCAGCCCGAAGGCTCTCCCTCGCATCCCCGCTGGCGGTGAGAGCGGCGCGGGCAATCTTTTCGGCAAAGTCAGTTGCCTCGGGATCTGCGAACGGGTCGAAATTCGGCCCCTCGACGCAACGGCCAACCGCCATCGTCGCTCTCTCCACCACATCATCCGGGGTGCGCGCATCATCGGCGGGGGTGGGGTTGGATCGCAGATGTTCGAGAATGTCCATCGCTTTGCCCTGTGCGTCGATATCGCCGCGACCAATGCCCGCGATCAGTTCGGGCGTGATCGGGTGGGGCAACGCATCTCCCCCGGTGCGCGCTTCGGTGGGGCGGAGGGCTTCGGTCGCGAAATAGGACCAGCCCTCGAAGAAGTCGTTGAGGAACAGGCTCGCCATTCCGAGCGCCTGGCTGCGCTCGCGGATCGCGCTCATTGCCCCTTCCTCACCAGCGCAGAAAGTGAACATTTCGGTGTCGAGGTCGACCTTGCTGCGGTCGCCGCCATCGAGTTCGTTCAATGCAGCCTCGATCACGGGCAGGAACGGGTGCCAGCAAAGCGGAACCTGTGGCGCATCCTCGGCAGGCCACGAGGGTCCGCCGCTGTCCATGCGAATGAGGTTCATGGCAAAGATCGTCGCCGGGTAGTCGGCCTTGGTGATCGACAGCATGGGCACGCCTTCGGGCATGCTGTCGCCATGGGTGATGCAGCCCTGCTGCACGTAGCCAGCGGGCGAGGCGTGGGTGTCTGCCATCATCCGAGCCCCAGCGCGGCCTTGTAGGTATCGAGGATGATTTCGCGCTCGTTGCGGTCGTCGGGCTTCATGGCGCGCAGGCGCACCACTTCGCGCATGATCTTGGGATCGTAGCCGACCGCCTTGGCTTCGGCGTAAACGTCGCGGATATCGTCGCCGATGCCCTTCTTTTCTTCTTCGAGGCGTTCCACGCGCTCGATCAGCAGGCGCAGGCGGTCGTCGGTAGCTTCGGCCATGTCAGAAATTCCTTTGGGAGTGAGGGACGACGAACTGTGCGATCAACAGGATCGCGCATTCGGTGGCTTTGATGCGGCGCATGCCGCGCCGGTCTGTGCGGCAGGCGACGAATTGGTAGGCGGCGGCGCTCGCGAGCCTGTCAGCCATGGATGACCTGCCCGGCGATTGGCCCTCCCGCGAGGAAGATGCAGGCGACCGCCAGCAGGATGGCCGCGCCGACCAGCAAGCGGTGCATGTCCTCCTTGCGCTGGCGGGCCAGATAGCGTTCGCGGGCGGCTTCGACGGACTGGGTATCGGCGCGCGGTTTCTGGCGCATGGTGCTTTCCTTTCGAGGTAGGCGGAATGGGACGGAGCGGCGCAACCTGCGGGGACGCAATTACCGCCGCTCCTGCTCTGCGCGGTGGGTGCCCCGGACAGGATGGGCGGGTGCGCAGTATGGGGTTTGAGGGTCAGCCGTGGCATGGCGCGGCGGCAAGAGCGGGGATCATTGCGGGCCGCTTTCGGCGGCGATGCCCTTCGCCAGCTCCGCCGCAAGTCGGGCGGCTTCGCGTGCGCGCTCGATCTCATCCTCGCGCTCGATTCCTGCGAGCGCGAGCGCGCCGATGCGGGCGAAGGCCTGCTTGCGATCTTCGCCGGTCGATTTGAGCGCGTCGAACAGGTTGCTGGATATGAGCCCGGTGATTTCCACCAGGTCGCGTTCCGCGTCGTAAACGGGAGTGTAGCCACGCGCTTTCTGCAGGTCGCGCACGGCGACGATGCGGCCCAACGGGCCGAGCGGGCGGGTCGAGTGCACCACAACCCGGTCGCGGGGATCGACGGATTTCAGAGGGAGTTCGGCAGCCATGTCACAAGCTCCTGATGATGATGGTCGCGAGGTTGGCGCAGGCGCTGGTCGCGAGGACGCCGAACGCGGCGCAGGTCGCGATGTGCGAGGCGCGATGTGCGGTGGGCGTGTGGCGATCGAGCCATGCGCGCAGGTGGGCGATGCGGGTCACCGCCCTGCCCCGGCGAGCTGGCGTGCGCGGTCGGCCATGTCGGCGCGGCGCGGTGCTGGCAGCGGGGGGCAGCGATCGTTGGCAGGCCGGGAGACTGCACCGCCGCCCTGCGGTGGCTGCGGATTGTCGAGCCAGGCATCGACCGCGAGGGCATCCCACATGCTGCGCGAGCCGATGGCATCGGGCCCGGTAATCGTCCTGCCGCGATGCACCCGGACATTGCGCGGAAGCGGCAGACCGTTCTGCCGCGCATACAGCCGCAGGTGATCGATCGCGGTGCGGCGCTCGTACTCGTCGAGCCCGCACAGGCGGATCATGTCGGAGAGCGAATAGCGGCGGCGTGCGGTAAAGGGCGAGCCACCCGCACCGTCAGGCCCCCGACTGTCCGCACGGGGGCTGTGTACGAGGCGGAGCGGCGTGCTGGCTGCAGGCTGCTGGGCGGGAAACGCGAGAACTCGGGCGGTCACTTTTGCCTCCGTGACGAATGAACCGGAGGTCGAATTATCTCATGAGAGCAAATCTTACAAGCGGAGAATTATCCGTTGAGAGCAATCACCCTGCCACCTGCCTGTGCTGCGCGCACGAAAAACCCCGCCGAAGCGGGGTCTTGACGATTTATCCGAGGGTGTCGGTCAGGCGGTTTTGCGGGTGCCGGGCGGCTCGTCCTCGCTCGGCTGCAGCGGCACGAGCTCGGGCGCGCCCCGGAAGGATTGCTGCGCCTCCGTCACGGCATCGATCGAATGCCGGTGCGGTGTGGGAATTTCGCGCCGCGTGTCGACGATCCTGCGCTCGCTCGGCTCAAGCCCGCCATCTTCCAGGCTTAGCAAATCTGCAGGGGTGACCTCGAACACGTCGGCAATGCGGCGCATCCACCCGGTCGACAACTCGCGTGCGCCCGTCTCGATCCGTTGAAGGTGGCCGAAGGCGGTACCGATCTTGCCCGCCGCTTCCTTGAGCGTCATGCCGCGCTGCTTGCGCCAGTAGCGCACGCGGTTGGGCAAGTTTTCCACATCGTTCCGGTGTTGTCCCATAGCAGGGAATTGTAGGACCTGCGCGGTCTGTGCGCATCCACAATTGCGAGCAAATTTACGTCGGGTCTCTTGCATAGAATTGCTCGTATAAGATAATCGCGACCCATGAGCAAGCAACCACACCGGGCCGGGCAGAAGATTCGGGCGTTCCGAAATGCCCTCACGCCACCGCTGTCCGCCGAGGACTTCGCCGATCTCTACGGGTTCTCCCGCGCGCCGATGTACCGGTGGGAAGTCGAAGGCATCGTGCCGGTTTTCACCACGATCATGAAGTTCAAGGAATTGGGCATCTGCGAGCCAGAGGACTGGCTGGCACCGGCTTTGAAGGCCGCTTGATCCGTGACATTTTGCACTCCCCCCTACGGCTCGGCGGTTGTCGTGCGCTTCACCCTCCACGCGCCCGCCTGTTTTCCGTACCGGCAACTAGCGCCGGTTTTGGTCAACAAATCCTTAACAGGCGGGGGCGTATGAGCCCCCCCCGATACGAAGGCCCCAGCGTGCGCGAGATAGCGGAAATGCTGCGCCCGCATGCCGAGAGCCTCGCGTTGCGCGTGTTCCCCGCGGCGAAGCGCGACGGTGCGTTTCTGTGCGTCGGGAGCATTCACGGCGAGCCGGGGAGTAGTCTGAAGATCCGGCGCCATGGCCCCGATGCGGGCAACTGGGCCGACTATGCGATGGCCAAGGGAGCACCCGGAGCCGGTGGCGACCTGATCGACCTGCTGCAGCACACGATCTGCAATGGCAGCAAGGCCGACGCGGTGCGCGAGGCCAAGCGGTTCCTGTCCATCGACAGCATGGACCCTGCCAAGCTGGCACGGCACCGCAGCTTTGCCGCCAAGGCGATCGAACGCAATCGCCTCCGCGACCTGGACGACAAGGAAAAGAAGCGGGCACAGGCCGAAGGGCTGTGGCTGTCATCCAACGTGCTGACCCCCAGCAGCCCGCCCGTGCTGTACCTGCAGGGCCGAGGGATCGACCTGAGGCAGCTGGGCAAGATGCCGGGCGCAATCCGGTTCCGCCCCGCGATGTGGCACGCGCAGTTGAAGCGGGAGGTGCCCGCGATGGTGACCAAGTTCCAGATCGGCGGGAAGCACGCGGCAACGCACATTACCTTCCTTCACCGGCACGGCGACGGGCGCTGGACGAAGTTGCCGCTGGCGCTGGCCGAACCGCTGGGGATCAAGGACAAGGACTTTCGCCTCAAGCAGATCAACGGCCCGGCGCACACTTTGCGCGCGCACATTCCGCTGTGGAAGGGCGATACCAAGGGCAAGCTGGACGACATTCCACCGGGCACGGTGGTCGAATGCAGCGAGGGGATCGAGGACGGGCTATCCTATGCGATGGCCAATCCATCGGCCCGCGTGATCGCGGGCGGCACGCTGGGTATCATCGGCGTGCTGCGCCTGCCGCCGCATGCCGGCGACTTCCATGTGCTGGCGCAGAACGACGAAAACCCGGAGCCGATCGCGGCGCTGAACGATGCACTGCAAATGCAGCAAGCGGCAGCGCGCGAGGATGGCAGTGGGCGAACGGTCGCATGCCGCTGGCCACCGCAAGAGTTCAAGGACTGGAACGACTGGCTGCGGGGGGCGAGGCGCTAAGATGGCAGGCGAACAAAGACCGCCGCGCAAGCCGAGTTTCGGGCCGAATGGCACGCAGGCGCAGCGGCTTGCCGAAATGCGATCGGCCGCAGTGCACCCTGCGCCGGGCGCGGTGCCCGACGATGCTGCCGAGGTAGAGCGGCACCGGCCCCGTTTCCCTGACCCGTGCCCGGTGGTGATGCTGGGGGTGTACGGCAAGAACCTCGTGTTCCTCGATCGCCTGCACCAGATCGTGATGGAGCCGCCGCGCGGCTGCGGCAAGGGCGAGCTGGCGCTGTGGTTCGGCGACAAGTACCTGATCCAATACTACCCGCAGTATCCAAAGGGCTGGAAGCCGGACGACCCGCCGCCAGAGGACTTCCACCAAGGCAAGGTGCAGATGGCGCTGATCGCCGACTGCCATGCCAAGGGCATCTTCAATCCCGAAGGAAAGGTGCTGGGACGCGGCGCGCACCGCCCGCAGGCGGACGAGGAAGCACTGGTGCTGCACATGGGCAGTCAGGTGCTGCTGGCGAACCTGCCCGATGCGCGGGGCAAGCGTACCGGCGGAGTGGAGTATGACTCCAGCGGCATGGTCAAGATCGCAGGGAAGGAGACCTTCTTCCCTGCCGATGCGAGCCTGCCCCCGCCTGCCGACAAGGCTGCGACCCGCGAGGAAGCGGAGGAAGTGCTGGCGCTGTTCGGCACGTGGAACTGGGGCGACCCCAAGGCCGCGCCGCTGCTGTTGTTCGGTTGGATGGCGCAAGCGTATATCTGCGGCGCGCTCGACTGGCGCGCGCACGTATGGCTTCCCGGCCCGACCAGCTGTGGCAAATCGACGCTGCAGAAGATCATGCGGGCACTGCACGACGAATGGGTGCTGACCACTGCCGATCCGACCGAAGCGTGGATACGGCAGAAGCTGCAGAACGACACGCTGCCGGTGAGCATCGACGAAGCCGAGGCGCACGATAACCCGGAGCGGCTTGCCGCGATCATGAACCTGGTCAAGAAATCGAGTTCGGGCGATGTGATCGGGCGCGGCGGGGTCGACCACAAGAGCAAGGATTTTACCGCGCGCAGCTGCTTCCTGCTGTCGTCGGTGATCCATGCCACGCTGCGGGGCGAGGATCGCAACCGTATCGCTCTGCTCGACCTGCGGCCCTTGCCCGACAATCCCGAGCCGCTGGAAATGGAGCTGGCCAAGTGGCGCAGCACCGGGCGGCGATTCCACCGCAAGATGATCGAGGCATGGCCCCGGTTCGACCGGACGCTGGCAGCCTACAAGCGCGCGATCGGTGCCCAGCGGTTCGAGAGCCGCTGGCAGGATACCTACGGCACGCTGCTCGCCTGCGCGGACCTGCTGCTGTACGATTATGCGCCCGACGACGAAGTGCTGGAGGCAATTGCACCCGAGCCCGGAATGAGCCGCGTGCACGAAGCGGTGGCCGCGATCCTGCCGCTGATGACGCGCGGTCGCAGCGAGGCGCGCACCGATGTGGAGCGCGTTATCCCGGTGCTGATGAGCTACACGATACCGGGCGCGCACGGCCATGCGCCGGAGCCCATCGGCACGTGGATCGAGCGGGCGATGACGGTCAGCCCGATGATGAACGACGATGCGCCCAAGGACGACGGGATCAACTATGCCGCGCGCGATCGGCTGAAAACCTATGGCCTGCGCGTGCTTGAGTTGCAGCCGAAGCAAGGTGGCGGTGAAGGCATCACGGAAGCGCGGGCGGGCGACGAAGGCTGGAAGCACGGCTACCTTGCGGTCGCCTACCCCACGAACAAGGGGATTACGGAGATCTTCAACCGCAGCGACTGGCAGGGCGATGGCTACCTGCAGTCGCTGCGCAAGCTGACCGGCACAATCAGCGGCAAGAAGGTCCGTTTCGGCGGCAAGAATTCCGAGAACGCATTGCTGGTGCCGCTGTCGGCCTTGATGGAGGACGAAGGGTGAGCGCGATTCCAGCTATGGCCATATCCATTCGGCAGCCTTGGGCGTGGGCAGTTGTGCATGCAGGGAAGGATATCGAAAACCGATCTAGGCGTGCGATCACCTTAGGGCGGATGGATAGCGTCGATGCCTTCGCAATCCATGCCGCCAGTGGAATGACCCGCGAAGAATACGAAAGCGCGGCGGAATTCATGGCAACTATTGGCGTTTCCTGTCCGAGACCAAACGAGTTGATCAGAGGCGCTGTCATTGGCTGGGCAAAGTGCAATGGAGCAGTAAAGGAAAGCCAGAGCCCGTGGTTCTTTGGGCCTTGGGGGTTGCAGGTGTCGTCCCCTGTCGCAATCGCGCCTCAGCCGTGCAGGGGCGAGCTAGGATTGTTCCGGTGGGATCGTCACCAGCTGCCGCACACTCGGGAACCTTTGCCATGGATGATAGCATGGCCGAACAAAGCGCTTCGCTCCAAAGCCGAGCTTGTCTCTGACAGTCAGGTAACACTCTTATGAGCATCCTCGGGCAAGCCCTCGGCAACCAGAAGCCGCGCCGGAAGAACGACTATTACCCGACGATCGATGCTCGCTGCGTGCCGCCCCTGCTGGCAGCGATGGCGGCAGTGGGTGACGGGCCGCGCTATGCCGAGCCCTGCGCTGGCGCGGGCGACCTGATCCATCTGCTGCAGCCGCATGGGCTCGATTGCCAGTGGGGCATGGAGCTGGAGCCGCAAGGCGACTTTGTGCTCAACCGCTGGCCGATCGGTCTCGGCAATGCCCTGATGCTGACCGAGGCGGACTGCGAAGGGGTGGATTGCTTCATCACGAACCCGCCGTGGGATCGCCCGCTACTGCATGCGCTGATCGCCCATCTGGCGAGCCTGCGGCCCACCTGGCTGCTGTTCGACGCGAGCTGGGCCTATTCCCAGCGCGCGGCGCGCTTTGCGTACCTGTGCAGCGATATCGCGGCGGTGGGGCGGCTCAAGTTCTTTCCCCCGCCCGGTCGGCTGTTGCGCCTGCCGGGCGAGAGCGATCGAGCCTATGCAAAGCGCAACGGCAAGCGACGTAGCCACGACCCGCCAGACGATTGCGCATGGTATCGGTTCGACATGAGGGCAGCGCCTGCAGAGCCGCGCTATCACTTCCGGGTGGGCCGCGAGACGGGCGGCAGGTTGCTATAGGATCGCTGCTGGTAGCCCCGCTGCAGTTGACGCGCAGACGGGGGTAGCGCCAGCGATAGCGCGCGGAGGGGCGGCGAATGCAAGGCGCCGCCCCTCTTTTCGTCAATCGTCGTTCGCAGGCTGCGCGGGCAGCCACAGGATTGCGTCGCGCGCAGCGTCGAACACGCACCGGCACAGTGCGGCCAGCGGTTCGGCAGGCAAAGCAGCCTCGGGCGATAGCTGCTCAAGCACGGTTTCCAGACCTTCCATTGCAGCGAGTGCGTGAAGGCTCTCGAATTCGTCGACTGTGTGAGACGCGGCGGCGTGGCGACGGGCGGTGTTCATGGTGGCAATCTCCCTTGGTTGGCGTGACGAGTCGCACGCTAGGAGTGGCCGCTGTTTGTAGGAAAGTTCTTTTTCTGTTCCTAATCGGTTTGAGCGCGGAACCTCCTTTCTCGCTCGGCCCTCGCCCGCTCGACCAAAGCCATGTTGGGCTCGCGCTGGATAATGGCCGCAAGTTCCGCGTCGGTGGCGGCGGCTACGCGCTGGTCAAGCTTCTGCTCGTATCTGAGGGTGCTGGCAGCCACGAGTTTGCCGTTGTGTTCCACGAAGTCGCCCTTTTGATAGGCGTGCAGTACGGTCGCCAGATAGCTGGGGTTGGCAGGGAACCATCGGTGATTGTTCCAGAAGTCCAGAAACAGTCGCCGCTCGTGATCCGGTAGCGCGCGAATCCTCGCCCTAACCTCGATCCAGTGGGCCGCAGTGCGCTTGCGCTCTGCCGCCTGGCTCTCGTTCCAGCTATGCTCCCGCGCAGTCATCACCTCGTCTATTGTAGGCTGTGCTTCCGCGATCTCATCGGCAAAGAGCGGCAGCTTTTCCCGATCCAGTCGCTGCCTACGGACTGCTGCGGCATCCTTGCGCGAGGTGCGTTCGAATGGATATCGGCGCTTCTTGGTGAACCTCATAGCAGGCTTGCTCCAAGGGTGGCGAGCCAAGCGAGGATCGCCCGCGCGTCGGCGTTGTCGCAGCCTTCCAGATAGCCGCGAAGTTGGGCGCTGGCGGCTGTGATCGCTGCGGTGCGCGATCCGGCCTTGCCGCCGTGCGCCTCCGACAACGGGCTATGCGAGCCGCGACAATCGCCGCCGCGCAGCTGAAAGCCGGTTGCCCATATCCAGAACGGCCCGAGGTTCATCAGGCGAATGTCGGCGATGTCCAAGCCGTGAAAGTTCTTCTTTCGCGGCGGCGCGAGGTATTCGGTCGGCTCCAAGTAAACGCCGCTGCGGTTGGGTGTGGCGAGATAGCCCAGCTTGCGCGCATTGCATGGCGGGCACAGTAGCTGCTGCGAATCGGCGTGCCATTTGTAGTGGCAGGGGTGGCCGGTCGCGGAGCATCCACCGCAGCACGCTCGTGACTGCGCAATCAGCTCTGCACCTGTGCGCGGCAGGGGCTTCGCTATGCTCGGCTGCGAGGCAGGTCGATGGTCCTCGGACATTGCCAGCAACAGGGCGCTATCCGGCTTCGGTGGGCGCTTGGCAAAAGATGCAATGCCCGCCTCTTTGAAAAGGTCGCCTTGGATCATGGCCTAAATCTCCATTGCGCGTTGGGCTTGCCCGGTGGTGACCAGCTCAAGCTTGCGTTGCAGAATGTCGCCGAAGTCGCGCTCTGGCAGCTCGTGCTGCCAGAATTCGACCGCGAGGCCGCAGCTAAGCATGTCGGCTAGGGCGTCATCCTCGTCAGGGCTCCACGGCCTGCGCGGCGGGCGCTTTCTCCAGCTGGCGGGCTTAGGCATGTTCGTGGCCCTCCATCGTATCGGAGTGGGCCTGTTCGCGTTGCGCGGCCTCGAATTCGATCAGCGCGGCGATGCCTTCGGCGGTGAGGGTGAATTGCGGTTCTTCGTGCATCGGTCGGTCTCCATTACCGTTGTGACTGATGGTCTGGCGCCATCGGATCGGGGCGGACATTGCCCGCCCCTCACCGATAGCGTCAGAGCGCGAGCGCGAGTTGCGGCGCCGGGGCCGGTTCGGGCTTGGCGGCCGGTTCGCTCTCACCCGGTCCCGTGGTGGGTGCGGTGGCGTTGGCTAGCACCATGTCTGCGGCCTTCTGCGCGAGGGTCGCGGCCTTGAAGATGGCGCGTTTGTCGTCCTTCAACGCCTTGAGCCAGTGCGCCAGATAGGCCGCGTGGTTGTCGATATGCTCGCCGATGATACCGAGGCGCGCGCCCACCATCGCCGCGCCAAGCTCGGCAACCAGTTCCTCGGCTGCGTAGTCGGTGCGCGTGTTGGCTCCGAAGCGATCGAGGCGCGACTTATGGCCCGTCCAGTGCACCAGCTCGTGCGCCAGCGTGGCAAGATAGCCGCTGGCGGAGGTGAACCGCTCGAAGTCGGGCATTTGCACATGGTCGCTGCCGGGCATGTAGTAGGCCGATGCGCCACCTTCGCGGATATCGGCACCGGTGGCCCGCAGCACCGCTTCGCGCTGACTGTCGCGGGTAATGCCCGGCAGGGGCTCCACGTTCTGCAGGCGGTACTTTTCCGGCAGGTCGTCGATCTGGTCGACGTTGAACACCGCGTATGTGCGCAGCATCGGGATTTTCTTGGTCTCGTCGCTGCCCTCCGGCGCTTCGCGATCTCCCACAGTGAGTTGCTTATAAAAGACGATCCGCGTTGCCTTTTCGCCTTTGCGGACCATGCCGCCTAGATCGCGCGCCTGCTTGAAGGTCATCCACGTGCTGCCGGTGTAGTGGCGGGCCTGCGATGCCATCCAGAGCAACAGCACGTTGATGCCCTGATATTGCTGACCGGTGGCGCGCATGGGCATGGTCAGCCCGCCGCCTTGCCAGTCAGGAGCCCAAGGCTTGGTGCCCGCTTCCAGCTTCGCGAGGATCGCGTCGGTAACTTCTTGGTGAGTGTCGAATTTCATGTGTTCGGCCTCCTTTGCCGTTGGTTCGCGGTGCGCTGTGGGACACCGCGAATTGCTCTCATAAGATAATTAGCGGGTTTGTCAAATAGAATAATCTTGGCCCGCCAGCGCGCCGGAAGGCGCGCGGTGCGGCGGGCCTCCATCTCCCGGACCCGCTCGGCTCTCGCTCGGTTTGGAGCGCGCCGCCCACCGCCACCACCCGCACCCGGACCCGCTTATTTCAGTCAGAATTGGAGCCGAATTCTGGCGGTGCCACACGGGTTCGGGGCGTTCCGCTTGTTCTTGGGGATAAGCGCCGAGGAACGCTTGTAAGCGTGGTTTTTCAATAGGTTACGGATATGCGTTCCGGTTCTGCGGACTGGCGAAGGTCTCGCCCATTCGTGCGATCATGACGCACGCGCGAGGCGTCGGAACATGGAACGCTTGCCATAATGCGCTGAAATTGCGCGCTTTCCCTGTTCTTTCCTCCGTTCTGTCTTAGAACATTTGGAACATAGAGAGGGGTGGGTTGCCTCGATTTGCCCTCATCGGGTAACGACACCGGCCATGTCTCTGGCAGCGTCCTCGCTCTCGAATTGTTTATTGCCCGGATATTCGCCCGGACGGGTGTTGTGCGGGCGTGTGGGCGCGCAGCTGGGGAGAATTTTGGGCGCGGTGGCGGCGAGCCATCGGGTTCCAGGCGGTCGGCCTGCCTCGATCTTCGCAGGTGAGAGCGCAGCCGATCGCGGGGCGACGGGCTCTTTGGGGTCCGTCGCCCACACCACGCAATTTCAGGCACTTAGCGCAGCCGCACCGGGCACCGTCGCAACGGCACCGTCGCAACGGCGCGCAGGAATGTCGGAAAACCGGGCTTTTCGTGGCAGGGGTCGCCTAATCGACAATCTGCAGACGCTGCCCTTGCGGCGCGCGGGATCGGCCAGCTGCGCGGCCTCGCCCGCATGCGCAGGCCGGGGGGGTGCGACCCCCTCGACCCCGGCGCGCGCATCCTACATCCCGTCGCGCGCGTCGCGGCTGAAAACTGGAAAATCGCGCCCGAAGTCGCGTCCCTACCCTGCCGGGATCGATCGGCACGCCCTCGCGTCGTTTGGCGAGGGTTCGGGCTCGTGCGCCGAAATCTCAAAGTGCGAACTGGGGTCCGGGGTGAGGGTGCCTCGCAACGCGGCTCTAGCTACGCGGAAGCGGGCGCAATCGGCAGAATCGGGGCGTGTTGTCGCTCGGGAATGGGGCGCGCATGTCTCGCTCGATCTTCGCAGGGTCGAGCATCAGGCCAAGGTGCGCGGCTAATGTCAAGCGGGCCGACCTCTCTCGAAGCGGCGCATGCCGAGGTTATCGACAAGGGCGATACACCAGCAGCGAACGGCGGCGGTGTGCTGGGCCTGCCAAGCGACCCGACGCAGCTGGACTTGCTGCGGAACGACGAGGGCAAGCTGCCGGCCAATGTGTTCCGTCTGGTGCGACAGGAGCCGGAAAAGGCGCGCGGGCGCGGCAGGCCGAAGGACAGCCGCAACAAGGTCAGCGACCAGCTGGCCAAGCTGATCGGGCACAAATACGGCGATCCGGTCGAGTTTCAGGCGAGCATCTACGCGATGCCGCTAGACCAGCTATGCGAGCTGATCCTTGTTGCCGATGGCACGATGGAGCGCCGCGAAAAGCTGGACGAAATGCTGCTGGACCTCGCGGGGCGGATCAAGGAACTGTCGCGCGGCAACCGCAACGGCGACAATCGCGAGAGCATCGATCGCCTCGCAGATGCGTGCGAAGCGCTGGAAAACGTCGCGCGGTCGGGCGCGGGCAAGCCCGGCGATATCGCGATCAAGTTGCTCAACCTGCAGCTGCTCGCCGCGTCGCGCGTCGCCGAATACGTCCACAGCAAGAAGCCGACCGAGCACAAGGTCGAATTCGACAATCTGCCAACCCTCATGATGGCCGCCCCGCATCGCCCGGAGCAATTCGACGCGGCGGACCAGGAGGTTAGGAGAGCGGCGGACTTGCTCGCACGCGCGATGAAGCAAGGGCGGATCGACGCGCACGATGTGGTCGGGCTCGAGTTCCGAGACGGGCAGTTCATTCAGGATGGCGAATTCGTCGAAGTCGACGACGAAGCGGGCGATGCCGAGGATTCGGATGGCGACGATGCCTAAGCCCGTTCGCCTGCAACTCCGCCGCAATCGCGGGTATCGGCTGCAAGAGGTTAGCCGCGCGATCAACGGGCTGGAGGCGGTCAAGGTCGATCGAACGACGCGCTGGGGTAATCCTGAGCGTGTTGTTCGCGATGAAATGCGCTGGGACGGAGCGAGCGAAGATGAAGCGGGCAACCCGATAGAGCATGGGCCCTGGCTCTGTCTTGGACGGGGCAGCACCTTCCCCCCGGAGCCGGGCAAGCCCTTCTCGGGGTGGTGGTTTTCGACGAAGCGAGAGGCAGCGCAGAAGGCAGTCGACTTCTTCCGCTTCCGCATGACGACCGATCTTGGCCAAGTGCGGCTGTCGATCGCCGATGATCTGAGCGCTCTTCGAGGCAAGAGCCTCGCCTGCTGGTGCAAGCCCGGCGAGCCATGCCATGCGGACGTGCTGCTGGAGCTGGCAAATGCTTAGCCGCCTCCTCATCCATGCATGCGCGCTCATGACGGTGTTTTTCGCGCTCAAGAGTATCTCTTGGGTTGCGCGGGGCGAGCTTGATCCTTGGACACTGCTTTTCGCGGTGCCAATGCTCCTGACTGCTTTGGTCGCCTTTCATTCGAGCGAACGAACGACGGGCAAGAGCGATGACTGACGCGCAAGGTTCAGTCGCCCTCATGGCTCCGGTTGGCCCTGTGGCCGAGGCGTTCGTGAATGACGATCGCCTGATTACCGCGATCATGGGCCCCTACGGATCTGCCAAGACGACCAGCTGTATCCGCAAGGCCGTGCTGATGACCCTGTGGCAGAAGCCCGGCCCCGATGGCGTGAGGCGCAGCCGAGGGTGCATCGTTCGCGACACGTACAGCCAGCTCGAAACCAACGTGCTGGAAAGCTGGTTCGCATGGTTCCCGAAGGACATGCCGGGCAGCGAATGGAACGGGCGCCAGATGCGGCACATCGTCCGCATGCGCGTCAACATGATGGACGGGCAGCCCCCCGTCGACATCGAAATGGACGTGTATTTCCGCGCCTTGGGCGACCAGAAGGCGGAGGACGTTCTGAAGGGGCTGGAGCTGACATGGCTCTGGCTCAACGAAGTCGACACGCTCGATGCCGCTGTGCTGCAATTCGGCCTGCCGCGTTGCGGCCGCTATCCCGCCACGAAAGACGGTGGTTGCCAGTGGTACGGCGTTATCGCCGACTTCAACGCACCGGACGAGGACAACTGGACCTATGAGCTTCTGGTAGAACAGAAGCTGCCGCTCGATGAGGAATCGCTGCGCAAGCTGCGCGAGAAGGTGGGGGAGCGATATGGTATCGGCTTCCACCGCCAACCCGGTGGGCGCGAGCCCAATGCCGAAAACCTGCGCAACCTGCCGGATGGCTATTACGAAGGCATGATCGCGAGCGGCATGCCTGCCGAGCATGTGGCGCGCTTCGTCGACAACCTGTTCGGCAACGTATCGACGGGCCAGCGCGTGTTCCCCGAGTACAATACCGAGATCCACCGGGCGCGCACGGAAATCGAGGCGGACCCTAGCCTGCCGCTTCTGTTCGGGCTGGATGGCGGGCGCACCCCCGCGCTCGTGATCGGCCAGCTTGACGAGGAAATCGACCAGCTGCGCCTGCTGGCGGAAGTGGTCCTGTACGACCCGGAAAAGAACAACCAGTTGCGCCGCCTTGGTGCGCGCGCTTTCGGTGAAATCTGCGCCGATTATGTCGCGCAGCGGTTCCCCGACTGCACGCCCGGAGTGCTGTTCTACGACCCGGCGATAGACTTCGGGACCGAGGAAGACGGACACGACTTCCTTGCAGAGTTCCGCGACGAATTTCCTGTCGAGCGGGTCAGCCCCGGTGGCGATCCGGGCAATCGGATCGAACCTCGCCTGTCTGCCGTGCGCAAGCGCCTGACCCGCCTGAAAGGCGGCAAGCCTTCGCTGCTGGTCGATGGCAGGTGCCGGGTGCTGCACCGCGGATATTCCAAGAAGTACATTCTTGAGCGCACCGAAATCGGCAAGGGCGGCAAGAGTGGCGGTCGCTTCCGCTCGATCCCGATCAAGAACGACGAATCGCACGTGGCCGACGCGGCGGGCGAGCTGTGCCTGGGCGTCCAGAACCGGCACGCGATGATCCACAAGCTGGGTGGGTGGCAGCAACGCAACGCGAACCATGGTGGCAAGGTCGATTACGGCGGCGGCTATTTCGCGCCCACAGGCACCGGATAGGAGGTTTCGCATGGCATTCGCAGCACCATTGCTCCCGCTGGCGGGCGGACTGATCGGCGTAGGCGTAAGCAAGCTGCTGACCAAAGCCCCCAAGCCGGTGCAGTCGACCCCGCGCGCAACGCGGTTCGAGGCGCGCGAGCGGGCGGCGCAGCGCGACAGTCTGGCTCGGCGGCAGGGAACCAATGCGAACCGGCGCGTCGGTTTTGGTGCGGGGGAATCATTCACGGGTCCGAAACGGTCGCTGCTGGGCAGGGACGGGTAACGAAAGGTACGATGATGAGCGAATTCGACGCAAAGAAGGTGCTGGATCAGTCGATCCCGAAAATCACCGGCAAGCTGGGCGACTTCACCTATCCGCAGCTGCTGGAGCTGGAGCGGAGCGAGAAGGCCAAGAGCGATGCGCGCACCAATCTGCTCGCGCCGCTGCAGGCGGAGATTGCCGCGCGGGTCGATCGCTGCCCCGGCCTAATGCTGTCCGAGGAAAGCCGCGAACGCATCGCCCGCATGGCGCACGAAGCCAACGCAGCCTATTGCTCGGCGATCGGCGACGACAGTCAGCTGCCGTGGGACGACGCTCCGGATTGGCAGCGCCAGTCGGCACTCTCCGGCGTCAATTTTCACCTCGGCGCGCCAGATGCAGGACCGTCCGCGTCGCACGACAACTGGATGGCCGAGAAGAAGGCGGACGGTTGGGTGTTCGGCGAGACGAAGGACCCCGAGAAGAAGGAGCACCCGTGCATGGTGCCCTTCGACGACCTGCCGACCGAGCAACAGGCAAAAGACACTATCTTTCGTCATACCATTCATGCGGCAGTCCCCTTCCTGCTCGAAATCGAGCGGTTGCAGGCCGAAGCGAGCGCGCCCGCTGGCGAGGTTGTGCCCGAGGGGCAGAGCGCGACCGGCGACACGAAGGCCGAACACGAATTCGCCAAGATCGCCAAGCTGGAATTCTGCGACGCCGACGGGCGATCGCTGTTCTCGGTGAAGCCCAAGAAGGGCGACCTGATGCTCAACGGGCGAAAGGCGGTGTACGGCAAGGCGGTGACGCTATCGCGCGAAAAACCGCGCGTCGAGGTGAGCCAAGTGGTTGCGGTCGACGCGACCGGGCTGCCGGTGTCGCGGGTCAAGTGGCCGGTGCCGCTGGTCGGCGGCGGCGGCAAGCTGGCGACCTTCCCGCCCCGCCATATCGCGTTCAACCTGTGATGCAGCGGCTAATCGCTCTCGCCGCTGCAACGATGCTCGGCAGTGCCAACGCTGCCGGGCCTGCTGTGGGAATTTCGACTGATTACGTCGCAGTCGACCGCGCCAGTCCGGTCAAGCGCCGCAAGTCTGTGCAGCGGATCGGTGGCGGCTGCCTGACCAGATATCGCAGCAAGGGCAAGCCGACGCACCCGAAGCGCCATCGCAACCGGCTGCACGTGAGTGCACGCACGCGTCGGCGTCATCGCCGCGCGCGCAAGTAGGACAGGGGCAGGAACATGGAAATGTGGGACGCCAAGGATATCAAGCGCGACCAGGCCAATATGGAACAGGCCCGGCTCGGCTTCGATGAAATGATGCGCGAATCCGCGATCTGGTTCCTGCCCCGGCACCAGCAGTTCAACGCCATCCACATGCCGGGCGGTACGCGCGGCCCGCAGAACGATGTGCGGATCTTCGACCCCCACGCGCAGCAGTCGGTCGAACAGGCGGTCAGTCTGTTCGAGGGCTATGTCATGCCTCGCGGGCAAATCTGGCAGCGGTGGCAATTGCCCGATCCCGAGCTGATGAAGCTGCGCCACGTGCGCGAGTGGGTCGAGACCAAGAACATGCGGCTGTTCAAGCTGCGCAACGACCCGCGCAGCGGCTTTACCGGGCAGACGCACGAAAGCATCGCCAGCCTGCTGGTGATGGGGATGCAGAGCATGTGGCCCGATGTGCGGCGCGACATGGCGGGCAATCCGATCGGCTTTTCGTACCGCAGCGATTTCATCGGGCAGGTCTATGTCGAGACCGATGCGCAGGGGCTGGTCTCCAAGGTGCACTACACCTTCACGTGGACCGCCGCGAAAGCCAACCAGAAATGGGGCAAGGACGCGCCAGAATCGGTCAAGAAGGCGATGCGCGACAACACGCCCGATCGCGAATTGCGGTTCCTGCACGCGATCAAGCCGAACACCCGGTGGGACCCTTCGCGGATCGACGAAATGGGCAAGCCATGGCTCGGCTGCTTCTACAGTTTCACCGACGAACAGGTGTTCAAGAGCGGCGGCTATCGCAGCATGCCGCGCGTGGTCAGCCGCTACACCACCGCGCCGAACGAGGACTACGGGCGGTGCCCGGCATTCTCCGTACTGCCTGCGGTCAAGGCCGCGCAGCAGCTGATGCGCGACATGATCCTTGCCAGCGAATTGAATGCCATGCCGCCGCTCGGCGCGCATAGCGACATGCTGGACGAGACGATCAAGTACGCCGCGCACCAGATTACCTACGGAGCGATCGACCATCGCGGCAACCGCAAGGTCGCGCCACTGGTGGAGCCAAGCGACATGAGTGGCAGCATGGCAATCCTCGAACGGCTGCAAGGGCTGATCGACCGCGCGTTCTTCGTCGACATGCTGCAAATCCGGCAGGACATGAAAAGCCACGTGACGGACAGCCAGCTGTACCAGCGCGAGGAAGAAAAGGGCATTCTGCTGGCTCCGCTCGCCAATCAGGAAACCGAGTGGTTTTCGGTCATGCTGGATCGCGAAATCGACCTGATGGACGAGGTGGGCGAGCTGGACGACATGCCGGGCGAGGTGCTGGAAGCGCTCGATGGCGGGATGGACCTGCTCGACGTGAGCTACGACAACGGGCTTTCGCGTGCGCAGGAAGCGGGCGCGGCGGCGGGCTATTGGCGCATGCTCGAACAATTCACCCCGATTTTCCAAGGCGACACCACTGGCGAAGCGTGGGGCAAGTTCATCCAGAAATACCCGCTCGATAAAGTCCTCGACAACATGGGCCGGATCAACGGCGTCCCCGCGAGTTGGGAAGCGACCGAGGATGAGCGCGCGCAAGCCGAAGCCGCTGCGCTGCACCGGTCGAAAACGCAGGACCTCATCACCGCGCTGCCATCGATCGGCAAGAGCGTGAAGGACCTGAGCGATGCGGCGGCGACCAATGCCGGATAGCGCCCACCCGCCCGGAATGTCGCTGACCGCCGACATTGCCGAAGCCGTTGCGGCGGCGGACGGAGAAAGCACGAAGCTGCGCGCGCGCGCGGTCTCTGCGTTCCGTATCCGCAAAGCCTATCGCCGCGTGTTCCTGCAGCCGGGCAAAGCGACCGCCGCCGACCAGTCGATGGTGCTGCGCGATATCATGGATCGCAGCGCGCTGGGCTGTGCGAGCATCACGCTGGAGCCGCTGGAGCTGGCGGCGCTGGAAGGCGCGCGCCGCGTCGGCCTGCACGTGTTCGAACGGCTGAAACTGGACGAGAGCCGCCTGCGGCAACTCGAATTCGATTTACGCAACCTGAAAGATGAGGACGAATAGATGAGCGACGCATCCACCGCTACGCCTACCCCGACGCCCGCGCCTACCCCGACGCCGACGCCCACCCCTGCGCCGACGCCCGCGCCCGCGCCGACCCCGACGCCCACCCCCACGCCCGCGCCTGCGGACGACGCGGGCCTGCTGGGCCGCGACGAACCTGCGAAAGCGCCGGAGGCCCCCGCGCCGCAAGATTGGTTCACCGGGCTGCCCGAGGACCTGCAGGCGGACAAGTCGCTCGCCAATTTCAGCACCAAGCCGATCGAGGAGCTGGCGAAAGGCTATGTCGAGACGAAGCGCGTCGCGACGGGCAAGGTCACGCTGCCCAAGGACGACGACCCCGACAGCTTCGAGCGGTTCGCTGCCGCCGTGCGACCGGAAGACCCGGCAAGCTATTCGATCGAGCTTGGCGAGGGCGAGGATGACGGGTTTGCCGAGCACATGCGCGGGGCATTCCACGAAGCCGGGCTGCACCCCAAGCAGGTGGAAAGGCTGGTCGCGGCGAACAACCAGTTCGTCGCCGACGCGCAGACCGCGATGAACGAAAAGGGCCAATCCGAGCTGGACGCGCTGGAAGCCGAGATGGGCGCCAGCGAATTCGCACGCGGCAAGCAGGCGGCGATCAACATGCTCAACAAGCTGGGGATCAAGCCCGACTTCGAAGCCGACATGGCGCGCTTCATCGGCGCGGGAAACACCCTGCGCACGCTGTTCGCACTGGCCGAAAAGACCGGAGAGTTGGGCCGGGTGGATGGCAACGACGTGCAACTGGCGCTGGGTACGCTGAGAGGCGATGCTGCCAAGCAGGCGGCTGCGGCAATGCTGGCCGACCCCGAAATGGCCAAAAAGGTCGAGACCGAAGGCTCGCCCGAACGGGCGCGTTACAAGGAGCTGGTGAAAAACGCCGCACAGAAGGCTTGACAGAATTATCCACATAGGAGAATTCTCTCGCTCACGCCGGGCCCTTCGGGAGCCACCAACCCCGAAGGGGCCCGGTTCCGGTCTTCCCGCGCTGCCACGCACGCGGACCCGGTGCTTCCCCGCCAAAGCGGCGGGCGCGTAAGCGCCGCGCAAGCGCCAGATAGGACCCGGCATCGGCCCGGCCTTCCCTGTCGAAATCAATCAGAAGTCTGATCTTTTTCGATGGAGGGCCACATGGCCGACGATGCATATGATGAAGTCCGTACCGTCGAGTACAATCTCGCGGTCGAACACGAACTCAACCAGGTCCCCGGCAAGCTCTACCCGCTGGTAGGCAGCAGCAAGCCCTATTCCGACAAGGGCGCGCAGCTGATCGACCGGTTCGGTCACCTCAATCTCGAGGAAAAGACCACGCGCAACGGCGACACGAACAACACCGATGTCGATGTGACCCGCCGCTTCATCAAGAAGCCCAAGTCGTCCAACGTCGCGCCGCTGATCGACCGGGACGACATGAAACAGACCAAGGTCGACCTGAAATCGCCGATCGCGATGAGCACTGCGCTCGCGACCCGGCGCTATCACGACGACCAGATGCTGAGCGGCTATTTCGGCAATGCGTGGACGGGCGAGGATGGCGACACAGCCGTGCCGTTCGACAGCAACAACATCGTCGATCAGGGCGCTGGCTTTACCAAAGCCGCGCTGCTCGAACTGCGCGAGAAGATGCTGCTCAACGACCTCGACCTCGATTCGGAAATGCCGGTCGTGCTGCTCGATCCGCTGTCCGAAACCGAGTTGTTCGGGATCACCGAATACGTGAACTCGGATTACAACGACGATCACCCGCTGGTGCGCGGCGAAATCAAGCCGTGGCTCGGGTTCCGCTTCATCCGCGCGAACCTGACCAGCTCGGGCGGCTTCCCCAAGGGTAGCAGCCTGGTCGTTCCCGCCGCCAATCATGTGGCGCTGCCGGCCTTCGTGCCCAGCGGGCTGCATCGGGGCATCTGGACCGAATTTTGGGGCAAGGTCGAGGAACGGTCGGACAAGCAGTACAGCACGCAGATTTATGCGGAAGCCTGTTCGGCTGTCGTCCGTACCGACGAAGCCAAGTGCTTCCAGCTGGTCGTCGACCACAGCTGATAACCGCGAGGGCGGGGCCGGATGGTCCCGCCTTCCTGCCCTGATACGCCGCCCGTGGGCTGGGCTGACAGGAACGAGGAACCGGAACGATGGCCAAGGCTATTCCCAACGAACTCAAAAACGTCGTCGATGGCACGCTGCAGGACAAGGCCAGCGGCATCCTGCGCGATGCGGGCATTCGCAACGACCGCAACACCTTCAACACTACCACCGAAGCGACCACCTCCAGCGACACGCTGTCGCTGGGCTATGCGCGCGCGGGACAGCGGACGCTGGCATTCGAGATCGAGGCGAGCACCAACATGTCGGCTGCGAGCATCGCGATCGGCACCGCAGGCGACCCCGACAAGTACCTTGCGGCGGCCGCCCTGCCCAACGCGACGACCGCGCGGCGCAAGGTGCTGGCGGCTGCGGCGGGTTTCGATGCGATCGAGGCCGAGGAAGAAATCATCGTGACCATCAGCGCCGCGACGATCCCGAACGGCACGCTGGTCATCGAGCGGCAGTACACCAAACGCTGACGCCGCCCGCAACCCTAACCGCAGGCCGGTTCGCCCGGCATGCGGCCACCGGGCGCGTCGCTGCCGTTTCCCTTCTTCGCATGCGCGGGAAGGGGTGGATGCTCGGATAGCGGCGCGCCCCATTGTTCACGGCAAGAGGTGCGATCATGGCCCTACCCGCGCAGACGCAGACCCGGATCTACAACCGCGCGCTCGCCCTGCTCGGATCGACCAATCGCAGTGTCAGCGCCGACGACAAGAAGCCATGGACCGAGCAGCTTAACGAGCTGTGGCCCGACGCGGTGCGCGATCTGCACGCAGAACACCCGTGGAACCACGCGATCAAGCGCGCCACCCTGAACCTCAAGGAACAAAGCCCGGACGGATATCTGTATTCGCTGCCGGTCGACTGCCTGCGCTGGCTGCCGCCCGCGCGCGACAGCGGCCTGTACTTCCGTGGCGTGCAGGAAGGGCCGTACCTGCTGACCGATTCGGATACGCCGCCGCGCATCCGCTACATCGCGCTGGTCGAGAACGTCGCGCTGTGGCCCCCGCATTTCGTTTCCGCGATGGGGTATCGCCTGGCGATGGATGCTGCCGAGGCAATCACGCAATCGAGCGGCATCGTGAAAGCGATGCGGGTCAAATACGAAGGCCCCGATGGTGAAAGCGGGGCGCTGGCCAAGGCCAAGTCGGCGGACGGACGGGCCACCGGAGACCGCGACCGGGGCGATGTGAGCGTTTTCAGCCGCACGCTGTCTGCTGCCGCGATGAGCACGGTGGGCATGGCACCAAGCGACCGCTGGGGCTGACAGAGGCACCATGTCGCGCGTCACCTTCATGCAGACCAGTTTCAACGGGGGCGAGCTGTCCCCGTTCATGCTGGGCAGACCGGACCACGCGATCTGGCCGATTGCGCTTGCGCAGTGCGTCGGCTTCGTTCCCCGTCCGCAAGGCCCGAACGAGGCCTGCCCCGGCTTCGAGTATATCGACACGGCACCCGGCCCGTGCCGCCTGTTGCCGTTCGAACCGCAGGTAACGCAGGGCTATGTGGTCCAAGCGAGCGACTTCCTGCTGCGGTTCTACACCAATGACGTGCTGCTCAAGAGCGGCGATCCTGCAGAGCCGGTGGAGGTGGTCTCTCCCTTCGCGGAAAGCGAGCTTGCCACGATCGATTACGAGCAGAGCAACGATGTGCTCTATCTGTTCCATGGCGATCACCAGACCCGCCTGCTGGTGCGCACTGCCGCCGATGCGTTCGAGCTGGACATGCTCGACTTCGCGAATGGCCCGTTCGAGGATCGCAACAGCGACGAAAGCGTGACCATCGCGTTCAACGGCGTCGTTGGCAGCGTGACGGTGACCTGCAGCGAAGCCCTGTTCGCGCCCACCGATGTGGGCCGACTGATCGAAGTGGAAGCGCACGATCTTTCGGACGTGCCGAGCTGGGAACCGGGCATAACGGTGACGCGCGCGCAGCTGCTGCAATGGGACGGGCGGGTGTACAGCGTGGTCGGCGGCGGCGGATCGACGCTGCGCACCGGCACGGTGGCCCCGGTGCATACACGCGGGGTCGAGTGGGACGGGATCGGTGCTGGAACCGACCTGAACGACAATGCCGCTGGCGGGGTAGAGCTGGCCTACATGTTCGACATGTTCGGGCGGGCGCGGATCACCGGCTATACGAGCGCGACACAAGTAACCGCGACGGTGACGCGCCGCCTGCCATTGCAGATCGCAACGCCGATCGGAGGCGGCACACCGGGCTATGCGGTGAAGGACTATCTGCCCGACTGGTACATTCCAGATGCGGAGTTCGACGGGGATGCGGGCTGGACCTCTCCGGGCACCGGCAGCTACACGCCTGGCACATGGCGCTGGCGGCTCGGCGCATTCAGCGACACCACCGGATGGCCCGAGCATGGCTGCGTATGGAACCAGCGGCTGTGGCTGACCAAGGGCGACCGGATCTACAGCAGCGTCGCGGGCGACCTGTACGACTTCGACCGGCTGAATGAGTACGGCGAAATCAGCAATGACATGGCCATGGTGCTGCAGGTCGATCGCCCCCACGCGATCAACTGGATTTTCGCAGGGGCAGAGCTGTTCATCGGCACCGCGCACGCGGAATACGTGCTGCGCCCGGCGAGCAACCAGCAAGGAATCGGGCCGCTCAATTACAACCTCGTAGCGCAGGACAGCAAGGGTAGCGCAGCGCAGCGGCCCGCCGACCTGGGCAGTCGCCCGATCTTCCTGCAACGCAACGCGCGCCGCCTGCTGCATCTGATCGAGGACACCTATGGTCGCTATCGGCCCGACGATCTGACCCGCTACGCCGACCACATTGGCGAGAGTGGTCTGAGCGAATTCTGCTGGCAGTACGAGCCGCTGCAATTGCTGTGGGCGGTGCGTGGCGATGGATCGCTGGTCTGCGCCAATTACTTGCCCGAGGAACAGGTGCTGGGCTGGGTTCCGCGCACGCTGGGCGGTGACCTGCAGGCGCGCAGTGCGACCAGCATTACCGATCCGACCGGGCGATACGACCAGTTGTGGATTGCCGCCGACCGCGGGGACGAAAGCTGGGTGCTCAAGCTTGCGCCATGGCAAGAGGCGGGCGCACGCAAGTACCCGTCGCTGATGAGCGATGCTGGCCTGACCTACGACGACCCCGAAAACCCGATATCGACCATTTCCATGCCGCACCTCGCGGGCGAGACGGTGGAAGTGCAGGTTGCGGACGAAAGCGGCGGCACGTGGCTGGGCAGTGTAACGCTGGACGATGCAGGCGATGGGGCGTTGGGTGCCAGCTATGGCAAGGTGGCTGCCGGTCTGCCCTTCCCCGCGTTCTTCACGATGCTTTCCCCCGAGGCGGGCGGCGACAACGGCCCGGCACAAGGCAAGATGGGGCGGATCAACCGCCTCACCATGCGCGTACAGGAATCGATCGGCTTCGCGATCACCGACCAGGCCGGAATGCTGACCGCAGTAGGCAATATCACGCCCGGAACCGACCTGATCGACGCCATCCCTGCACTGTCGCAGGACGTGCCGATCGATATCGTGGGAACATGGGATCGCACGCGGCAGGTGACCTTCACGCGCATCGCTCCCCTGCCGCAGACGGTGCTGGCGATGATGGGGGAGATGGAGGTGAGCGGACGATGAGGCGCGTCGACACCTATGCTCCCGCCGACATGGCACTGCTGGTCCCCCACTCGCGGCAGGCACAGGACTTTGCCGCCGTTGGCAGTGCGGACGAAGCGGCGCGCCTGCTGGCGAAAGCGGGAACGGCGCACACGCTGCGCGGTGCCGATGGCACGGTGCTGGCGATTTGCGGGGTGGCATCGATCGATCCGGGCTACGGCCATGGCTGGCTGTTCATGTCTGCGCAGGCGGGCCCCTGCATGCGGTGGATCACCCGTGTGGTGCGGCTCTATCTCGATCGCCAGATGCAACGCCGCCGCAGGATCGAATGCCTGGTGCGCGCCGACTGGCCCGCTGCCTTGCGCTGGGCTCCGATGTTGGGCTTTGCCGAGGAAGGCACGATGGCCTGCGTTGCTTGGGATGGCGGCGACATGGTGCGGTTCGCCCGCGTGAACCGGGAGGCGGTAGGATGAGCGCGGGTGCTGCAATGGCCGGTTTCCAGATCGTAGGCACGCTGCTGGGCGGGGTCGAAGCCAACGCTGCGGCGCGACGCGATGCGCGGGTGCTGGACGAAAACGCGCGGCTGACCCGTCTTGCGGGCGAGGAAAATATCGCCGCCGTTATTCGCGAGGAACGGCAGGTATCCGGATCGGCCATCGCGGCAATGGCGGGTAGCGCCACCGCCGTTGGCACCGGCACCTCCGCCGATATCATCATGCAGAACGCGGTCGAGCGCGAAATCGAGATCGGCAACCTGCGCGCGCAGGCCGAGGGCGAGGCGCGCAATTTCGAGCAGGGGGCAATGGACCGCCGCGCCGAAGGGCGCTCCGCACTGTTCAATTCGCTGTTCGCCGCTGCCGGAGCCGGTCTGGAAAGCCATGTCGCTCTGGAAGCGCGCAGGACACGGCAGGCGGCGGATGCTGCCGATCACCAGAGCCGCCTGCCACGGCGGGCGACCAAGACGGGCCGCGCGGGCGTGGTGTCGGGCACGTCCGCTGCCCCGACCACTACGACGCGCGATCCGCTGACCATTCGTAGCCGGTTCGGCGTGCTTTCGCGGCCAGGAGGGTATTGATGGCATTGCCGCCGACATTCAGCGCGCGCACGCGCAGCAGCACCGTGCTTCGGCAGCAGCGGCAGACGGGCAACACCGGCATTGCACAGGGCGTCAGCCTGCTTGGTCGGAGTATCCGCAATGCGCAGGAAACCGCGCTCGATACGGCGGATTACGAGCGCGCGACGCGATACCGGATCGAGGAACGCGAGGCGGCGCGCGACCAGATGCTCGCCGGGCTCGATACCGCGCGCCGCTTTTCGACCGAACAGGTCGAGCTGTCGCAGGAGATTGCCGCTCTCGAACGCGAGCCTGCATCCGGCGCGGCGGGCCATACCGATGCCGTGCGCAAGCTGTTGGACGATCGGCGCGCCGAATTCATGAGTACCCTGCCCGATGACGAAGAAGCGCGGGCGCGTGCGGCAGAGCAATGGGACAGCTACGCGGCGCGCCTGCTGGTGCGGGCCGATGGTTTCGAGGCGGGCGAGCGGGTCAAGAAACAGGGCGAGGATTACGGCGTGTTGCAGCAGAACGCGCACACGCTGATCTACAACACGCCGACCCCCGAGCAATTCGGCGCATGGCGTGCGCAGCGCGACAGCCTGATCGAGAACATGGAGCTGGGCGACGACGACAAGGCAAGCCTGCGCCAAGCGGACGATTCGGTTGCGTTTTCCTCTCTGCTCGCCGGTCTGATCGACAGCGGACAGCACGCGCAGGCCGAGGCGCTGCGCAAGGATGAGCGCTTTGCCGGAATCATCGACTTCAAATCGAGCCAGCGGTTCAAGGCGCTGGCCGACAATGCCGCTGCGGTCGAAGCGCGCGAAAAGCAGATGGCGCAGGAACTGGCGCGCGAGGAACTGCGCAAGAAGATCGACGGGGTGAAGGCGCTGATCCGCGAGGGTGCGACCGATATCAGCTCGGTCGACATAGGCGCACTCGTGCGAGAGGCGAGTGAGCTGGGGCTCGATCCTGCCGAGCAGGTGACGCTGCAATCGCTCAACGTCGGGGTGCTGGTAAACCAGAAATTCCGCGACCCGCAGGTGCTCGACGCGGGCATTCGCGCGATGGAGAAGCTGGAGCGGAGCGGAGAGCTGGACGAGAAGGGCCAGATCCAGCTGCGCTACATGCGCGAGCGGCGCGACGTGATCGCCGATACCGACAGCGAACAGTACAAGACAGGCTGGGACAAGGGCGGACGGTCGCGACTGCAGGTGGTCGGCCAGCTCTATGCCATGCCGCCAGAGCGCCGCGAACGGACCATGGCGGCGATCGGCGCCAGCGGCACAGCCGTGCGCGCGATGCGGCTCGACAGAGGGGCCGCGATGCTTGCCGTATCCGGCGCGGAAGCGCGCGGTGCGGACAAGGACCTGGTACCGACCGCCAAGACCGACCGGGAACGCTATCGCCGCGAATTCGACACGGTGACAGCCGGCGCGCTGGCCGATGTGACTGTACCGGAGCGGCAGGGGATCATGGACCTTGCTCTCGATCTCTATGCGGGCACCCTGCAACGCGAGAACAAGAAGGGATGGGATGAAGCGCTGTTCCGCGCATCGGTGCAACAGGCACTGGGCCGCAAAGGCGGACGTGGCGGGGTGGGCCTGTGGCACGGGCGTGGTTTCCTGCTGCCCGACTGGCTGACTGCGAAGGAATACGGGCGGCAGGTACAGCAATTCGATTTCGCCAATGCCGCCGAACCGGCCGATGTGGTGCGCCGCAAGTACGCGCCGGTCGCGATCGACGATGGCAGCGGCGACGTGGTGTACCAGTACCGCGATGCGACCGGTGCATGGCTGGGTGCGAAAGGCGGCGGTATCTACCGCGTGCGCATGGCGAGGCCGAAGGACTGATGCCGAATTTCGGAGCCCTCAACCTGAACGAACGCACGGCCCCGGTCGACACCGGGCCCATCGCCGTACCCGAGGCGGAAAAGCCGGGCTGGCTCGAAAGCTTTTCGATCCAGAGCGATCTTGCGGTTGACCAATGGACCGACACGCAGACCCTGCGCAGGCAGGAGGCATACAGCGACCTTGCCGACGCGCTGGCGGACATGGGGGTCGATCGCGCCGCGATGCAGCGCACTCCGGGATTTCTGGAACTGGACCCGCAATGGTTCGGTGGCGAAAGATCGGTCGATTCGGCCAAGGTGTGGGCGCAGATCGAGGCGCAGCGCGCGCGTCGGCCCGGCGCGTTTGCCGACCTGCCCAAGACACAGGAAGAATTCGACCGGTTCGTGCTGACGCGGCAGGGGCAGCGTCAGCGCGACCAGCAGCGACTGGCAACTGCCAGCGGCTTCACGCAAGTCACCACGGGGTTCGTGGCCGGATCGGCAGCGGACATGGCCGACAGCGATCTTGGCCCGCTGCAATTCATGATCGGGGGAGGCGGCAAGACGCTGGCGCAGGCGTTCCTGCGCGAAGCGGTGCTGGCAACGGTGGAAGAAGCGACGCGGGTGCCGGAGCGGATACGCAACCGCTCTGCGCTGGGCGAACAGACGACCGCCGCCGATGTTGCGCTCGACCTCGGATCGACCTTCATCTTTGCCGGTGCGCTGGGTGCAGGCGGCAAGGCAGTCGGCGACAACTGGGGTTCGATCGCGTCGGCCCCCAAAGTGGTGCAGGAAAAGGCATGGGCTGCGATCCTCGACCGCGTGCCGGGTCTCCGCGACAAGGTGGGCAGCACGATCGACTGGAGCGCGCTCGACACGCACCTGCCCGATATCGTCGACGGGCTCGGCATTCGCGATTCGCTCGGCCCCGAAGGCGATACGGCGCTGGCCACGCTGCGGCGCGATGCGGTGGTGGCGCGGGCAAGCCCTTATGTCGATAGTGCCGCTGGGCGGACGCAGCACAATGCCGCGATGATCGACGCGATGCAGCGGCTGATGGAGAGCGCGCCGGATATCCCGGTTTCGCCGCTGGCGCTGCCGCGTGCGCGCCCCTCGCTCGACGGGGGCACGGCCATCGCCACGGGGACGGTGGCGGGCGATGCCCGCACGGTCCTGATGCGCCGCATTGCCGTGGTGGAAAGCCGAGCGAGCAACACGGCGCGCAATCCGCGATCGAGCGCGACGGGCAAGTATCAGTTTATCGGGGACACATGGCTGCGCCTCTATCGCGCGCGCTATGGCCAGAACGGGCTGAGCAATGCGGCGATCCTTGCCAAACGCGGCGACGGGAAGCTGCAGGACATCCTGATGCACGACCTCGTTTCCGAGAACGAGCGTGCGTTGCGAGCTGCAAGCATCCCCATTGACGCGGGCAATCTCTACCTCGCGCATTTCGCAGGCAGCGGCGGGGCGGTGGCGCTGCACCGAGCTTCGCCGACCGCCCGCGCCCGCGCGGTGCTGGGCGATGCGGTGGTGGATGCCAACCCCTTCCTCGACCGGATGACCGCCAGCGAAGTGATCGACTGGGCGGCGCGCAAGATGAACGGCGGTGGCGCGCGCGGATCGAGCGGCGCTGGCAGCGCCAGCGACGGTGCGAGTGCGCTGGACACGATCGCCGCCGATATCGAAGCGCTGCGCAGCCAGCGTGCCGAGTTGATGGGCAACGAACCCGAGCCCGGCGTGCCGGGGCGCAGCGAGGCGATTGATGCGGGCGATGACCTGATACCGGTGGACGACATTGCCGCCGATGTGCCCGAACTGCGCGAGGGCTTTTTGCCCGAAGGCCAGATGGACGAGGCGGTGCGCGACGCCCTGCCCGCGCTTCGCGAGGTGGTGACCGGGAGCCGTCGCAGCCTGAATACTCGCACCGATGAGCTGGCTGCGGAACTGGGACTGGAACCCAACCAGCTGCGCACCGCGCTGGAGACGCTGGTCGATCAAGGGCTGCTGGTGCGCGCGGGGAAAACCGGGCACCTGATGCGCAAGCCGCCCGCCCCGCTGACAACGGCCAACACGCGCCGCCCGCGCAGCCTGATCGACTTCCTTGCCGAGCGCGGCGGACTGAATGACGATGGCGGCGATCTGCGCGGACTGGGCCTGCGGACAAGTGATCGACGTTTCGGCAGCCCGGTGATCCGGCGCACGTCCGCGCCCGACGCGACGATGGGCGGTGGCGGACCAAGCGGCGAAGGCGATTTCGGCTTGGACAGTGCCTTTCAGGCGGCGCGCGACGCGGGCTATTTCCCCGAATTGCAGGGGCGCAGTGAAGCGAACTATGCCGAGGCGATCGACGCACGGGCGCTGTTGCTCGACGCGATCGATGCCGAGCTGGCGGGCAAGCCGCGCTACAGCGAATACGACTTCGACCGGCTTGGCCAATATGGCCTGCGCGGATCGACCGAAGGCGATTTCGGCGCGCACGACGCGCTGGACCGGGGCGACAGTGCCGACCCGTTCGACGGTCAGGACCCGGAATGGGTAATGGCGCAGGACGAGGTGAGCATTTACCTGAGCGATCTTGGCATGAAGCCGGTCGACATGGACCCGGACCTGTTCGACGATTTCACGCGGTTTTACGTGCTTGCCGCCGACGATGGCCTGACCGGGACCGAGGCGCTCTCCTATGCGGTCAACCTGATGGCAGAACGCAACCAGGCCGAGGCCTTTGCACGCAACCCGGAACCGGTGTATGAACCGATCGACTATGAAGACTTCCTATCCGCCAGACCCTTCTACGAAGGCCAAGATCGCGCAGCAGCGGGCGATATCCCAGGATACGCTCCAGACCCCGAGGCTGCGAGCCAGCGCGGCACTGGCGGCGGATTTGATGGAAGCTATCGCGGCGAAGGGCCAGAAACAGGGCCGATAGAGCCCGGTCGCTTTGCCGACTTCGACGATCCGCAGGGATCGGGCGCGCAGGGCCAGCATGACAGTTTGAGGCACGATGCGCGCGCGGCCCTCGATCGCGGCGCGCAGGCCGACCCCAACGCCACAGCGCGGCAGGCGCAGGAGGTGCAGTTGCGCGCCGAGGCACCGCTGCAAGGCGCGAACCGCACCGGTCAGGAACAGGATGGCACGATTGGGCTGGCGCTGTTCGACAGCGCCGATGCTCCCGGTTTCCGGTTCGACGAGGAAGGCGACGCAATGTCGTTGCGCGACGTGCTCGACGATCTGGATGCCGACGAAGCGGAACTCAAAGCCATCAGGGACTGCCTCAAATGAGCCTCGGAACATGCGTGCCGGATCTTCTGGAGAGTGGGAAGCTGCGCCCGGAGAAGGCCGAGGCGCTGCGCGATTTCTACGAGCAGCGATTGCGCGAATATCGCCGGGATATGGGCGAAGCCGCCGCCGAGGTGGCGGCAAGCGACGATGCTCTCAAATGGCTGTCTGCCGAGACGCTGGAACAGGGGCGGCAGAAGCTGCTGGCGATGAAGGCGCAATCGAGCTGGCTGACCGAGCTGAAACAGGCGGCGGACGAGAACGGCGTGTTGCCGGTGGCGATCGCGATACGACGCATGGCGCGGATCGACAAGCAGACCGCCGCGCTGCGAGGGCGCTATTTCAGCACGGTCGACAAGCTGTTGGCCGACCATCGCCGCAACGTATTCGGCGTGATGCGCAACAAGGCGGACCTCGACACGATCGGTCGCGCACTGTTTGGCGAGAAGGTCGATGACCTCAACGCGCGCGAGCTGGCCGATGCCATGCGCGATGCGCTGGAGTTGGCGCGCACGCGGTTCAACCAGGCGGGGGGGCACATCGGGAAACTGGACGGTTATGGACTGCCGCAGGCGCACGATCCCCGCCTTGTGAAGAAGGCCGGTGGCTACGAGGCATGGCGCAATTTCGGGCCGGTGGAGCGCGTGCGTGTGCTCGACCTCGAAACGGGCAAGGAAGCGGTCGGCCTGCGGCGCGAGACGTTGCTGCGCGAGATTCACGAGACCATCCGCACCGATGGCGCGAACCGCAGGACGCCCGGTGCGGGCGGCAAGGGTGCGCTGGCCAATCGCCGCGCCGACCCGCGCGTGCTGCACTTCGCGAATTTCGACGACTGGATGGAATATCAGGCGCGCTTCGGCAGCGGCGACAACATCTACGATATCTTCGGGCAGCACCTCCACGCGATGGCGCGCGACACCGCGCTGATGGAGGCGCTGGGGCCCAACCCGCCCGCGACGCTGCGCTGGCTGAAAGACATCATCGAGCAGAGCGTCGACAAATACGGCACGCAGGCGCAGGCCGATGTGAAGAATCGCGGGAGTGGCAAGCTACAGCGCCTGTTCGATGAGGTGGCGGGCAGCAACCGGGTGCCCGAGAGCCGCAAGCTCGCGCTGGCAGGATCGGCGCTGCGCAGCCAGCAGGTATCGGCCAAGCTGGGCAGTGCGGTGCTTTCGGTGCTGCCCGACTTCGCCACGATGCTGCACACTGCGCGGTTCAACCGCATTCCGGTCATGCGCACGCTCAAGGACTATGTGAAGCTGTGGAACCCGCTCGACACGCGCGACCGCAGGCTGGCAGTGCGCCTTGGCCTTGTCACCGATGACTGGATCGGGCTGACCAGCGGCGCGCATCGCTACCTCGGCGAAGAACTGCAGGGCGAAGTCGCGCGGCGCATTGCGGATTTCGTGATCCGGTCGCAGGGCCTCGCGCGGCACACGCGCAACGGGCAATGGGCGACGGGGATGAACTTCGTCGCCAGCTTCACGCACGAAGCGGTGCACCCGTTCGACAACCTGCCCGCGCCCATGCAGCGGCAGATGCAGCAATATGGCATCGGCGCGCGCGAATGGGACGCCTACCGCACCACGCCCCCCCGGATAGAGCGCGGGGCGGACTGGATCGTCCCTCTCGACATGAAAGACCAGCGCATCGGCGACCGGTTCATGGAGATGATCCTGACCGAAACCGACTATGCGGTGGTCGTGCCCGATATCCACACGCGGACGTTCATGAACAGCTGGTTGAAGCCGGGCACATGGATGGGAGAGATTGCGCGCAGTAGCCTGCTGTTCAAAGGATTTCCGATGGGCATCATCAGCCTGCACGGGCGGCGGATGATGGCGCAAACGGGGGTGCCCGGCAAGCTGGGCTACGCGCTGCCGATGGCGTTCTTCATGGTGGGCCTTGGCGCGCTGTCGGCACAGCTCAAGACGATCGCGGCGGGGAAAGACCCGCAGCCGATGGTCGACAATCCGAAGTTTTGGGGCCGCGCGGTGGTGCAATCGGGCGGACTGGGCCTGTTCGGCGATCTGCTGTTCAATTCGGAAAACAGCTATGGCGGCGGATTGCTGGGCACACTGGCAGGGCCGATCCTTGGGCAGACGCTGCCCAACCTGATCGACGCCACGGCGGGCAATACGCTGCGCGCGAGCGGCATCGGCGAAGGCGAGCCCGAATATGCCAAGGACCTGTGGAACACGCTGGAGAAAGAGGTGCCGGGCCGCAACCTGTGGTACTGGCGGCTTGCATGGGAGAACACGCTGGCGGGGCAAGTCGATCGGTTCGTGGACCCCGATATCGAAGCGTCCTATCGCAAGATGCAATCGCGTGCGGAGAACGAGGGCACGCAGTATTGGTGGGAGCCAGGCCAGCCCTTGCCTTCGCGCCCCGTCGACTTCGAAAACGCGACCCAGGGCGAACTTCCGCAATAGCGGCGCAAATACTTATCCCTTCTGGATAAGCGTTCCACGTGGAACGCGGCTTGAGGAGCGAATAGTTATCCTGTAAGGGCAATTTGCAGGGCATCCACCCTTTCCCGCGCATCGCATGGCCCACGGGCCGGAGTGGTGCATGACTGTAACGGCAGGCGATACGCCGTATCACAGCTACTTTCCCGGCTCGGCCATGGCGGCAGAGGCGATTCCCTTCGAGTTTATGGCGCTGGCCGACCTGCAGGTGCAGGTGGTCGGTGGCGGCGCGTTGACCGAAGGGGTCGACTATCAGCTGGCTGGCGATCCCCGCGCGCGCACGGCGACGATTACCGCTCTGGTCGATGCTGATAGCGATGAGTGGGAAATGTGGAGCGAGACCGCTGCTGCGCAGAACCTCGATCTCGCTGAAAGCCGCACCATCCCGCTACCGCAATACGAGACGGAACTCGATCGCTCGGCCATTCGAGCGCGCGAAAACAGTTTCGAGATTGCCCGCGCGCCGAAGTTTGCGCGTGGGGCGACGGTGCTGGAATTTGGCGATTTCGACGATGCCGAAGGCAAGACGCTGGCGGTGGTAGGGGGCAAGGTCGTTCCCATCACCAACAGCGTTTCGGGTGCCGAGGCCAGCGCGCTGGTCGCCGTGCAGGCGGCGCTGGATGCAGAGGGCTACAAGGAAGGAACCGCCGCCGATCTGCTGGCGACGACTTCGCTGCGGGCTCTTACGCTGCAAGACCGGTTGTTGGCAGAGGCAGCCGCAGCGATCGTCCAAGACATTGGCAATGCCAAATTCTCGTCGACACTGGCAGGTCTGCCCACGGCAGACGGTACGCAGGGCTGGGCAATAATCCCTTACGGTGCCGATGAAGGCCTGTACGAAGACACCGGCTCGTGGACCCGGCGAGGATCCACGCAAGCGGTGCTCGCGCAAAATGCAGCGGACGCTGCGGCAGCGTCTGCCGAGGCCTTGGCTGCGGTGCGGCTGAACGAGGGCTTCACCGACATCGACGGATGGTATCGGTCCGACAGCGGGCTCAAGATGGCGGGCTCGTACACGATCGACGCGGACGGGCGCGCTACCGTCGATATTGCTCCGAACAAGATGCTGTGGGCCTATCCCGCCGAGCCGGTGTTTCGCCCGAAGGGCGCAGGGGTAGAGTACTGGGTCGAAGCCAAGGTGGCCAACAGCTACGGGACTGCCGGAGCCTGCATCGTCATAGGCGAAGGCGCAGACATGCGCGTCTATACCTACCGTGCCAATGGGTCGATGGAGATTTATAACGGCAGTGGAACCACGGTCCAGGCAGGGAAAACGCCCGGATGGCGGGGCGGCGACGGTGGCGCTACGCGCTACGCTGCGAACCAATCCGTGAAGCTGGGCGTGGTCTGCTTCCCCGACAATACCGGCTACATGGTCGGCATTCACCCGACCGGTCAGCATTTCCGTGTGCCTATCATCGCACCTATTCCGGATGACTGCGCGGTAGGCATTGGCTGGCCGCCGACAACGCAACTCGGAAGCGTGGGCCACCTGAAAGCGATCCCGCTGCGGGGTGACTGGAAGGCCGACTACGAGAGGGACGTGCGAGAGGGCAAGTTTGGGCCGGTCATCAAGGACACCATCAACCTGCCAGACCTTCCGGGCGGGTCCGAGATTGGCGGTGCGACCTATACTGGCGCGGCGGAAATCACGCGCGGCCCGTGGACGAGCTGCCTCGCGATGGGCTGCGATGGCCGCAAGGAAGACACGTTTACCAACACCTTCCCGGAGGGGCAGCTTAAGCCGCAGATCGTCATCACCACTCCGGACGGACGGAAGCCCATCCAGGTGCTTGACCTCGGCATCAATGCGACCTTGCAGGGCACGACCACAGACACGCGCGGCTCCGTAGATACGCTGTGGGTCGCTGTCTCCAACGCCGACGAAGGGATTGGGCAGCTCCGCCACTATCACCTTGAACATGCCAGCTACACGAAGTTCGGCGTGAGTGAGACGGTGGCCACGCTGGACCCGGAAACCAACGAGATCACGCTGACCGAGGTGCCGGTTTTCAATGCTGCGGTGGAAATCGTCGAAGATCGTATCGACTATCTGGCTCTCTACGGAAAGCTTCCTAACGGGGTGGCCTTCAACCGCAACAACGAGAGCCTGTTTATTACGCAGGTCTCCGACAATGTTGCAAGGGAGATGGCCTGCGATCCCGCCGCTTCGCCGCGCGAGCTTTCGACGCTCACGCTGAGTGATACGCAGATCGACCAGGCAGACTACGACCCGGATCTCGACGTCCTCTACTACACGCGAGGGCCGAACGGCGAGGATGGGGACATTTATCAGCACGATGTGGCCACCAATGTCTCCAAGAGGTTCTGGATGAACCTTCCCAACGCGCAGGCGATCGAGGCGGTGCTTGTCAGGAAGGACAGGCAGGAAATTTGGGTGTGGATCGACGGGAATTTCCATACCGCGGCGAACCCGCGCCTCGGTGCCATCCTCATTTTTGCGGCAGATATCGCGTGATTTGCGTCGTTCACATAGGGACGCGGAGGATGGCATTGTGACCAACCCCGTGGAACTCGCCATCGCTCGCGATCAGCAGGGTGTCGCCCATGAACGCGAGCCCTTCGATCGCAGGTGCGCCGGGCGCTCGGTAGTAAAGGCGCGGGTGGCTGGCCTTCGTCAGCACCACGATCTTGCCGGGCTGCCCGTTGTTGCCGCTGGAAATCCACAGGTCGCCCCGGTGATAGACCATCTGGTCAATCGGGATCGGCGAGAGGAACAGAACGCGCCCCGTCGCAACCTCGCGCACCTTACGATAATCCGAGGCGAGCAGGCGACCGTCGACCACGACCAGGCCGTTGGGCCGGTAGCCGAGCGGCACAAGGTCGGTTCGCCCATCGCAGGTTCGCGACAGCGCCAGAAGATCGGACAGCGCCGCCCACATGCACCCGCGATAGAACGCAAGCCCCTGCACGGTCGACTTGCCCGGCAGGGGGATCGTTTCGACCGGGCGCAGTGTCTCGGGATCGAGGCGCAGCAGGCTCGGATCGTCGCCGCCGCTGACCGCCCCGGCCCACAGAGCGCCGTTATCGGTCACCACGAGCCCGGTCACGTTGAAGTCGACCGGCTCGGCCTGCCCTTCAAGCACGGGCGGCGGGCCGCAGGCGACCAGTACGGACAGTGCAAGCAAGATCAGGCGGCGCATTGCGATGTCCTAGCGAAGCATAGCCGCCAGTCAAACTGCGGTGATTACTGATGCAGGGCGCAGCCACTATAGGAAAAAGGGTTTCTCCGATGGACAATTTCAGCGCCGGAGAAGCTGGCGGGATCTTCGCGGGCGTCGTGGCGCTGCTGGCCTTGCTGGGCAAGGGGGTCGCCTACCTGCTCAACGTGCACGAGGAACGCACCCAACGCAGGAGCGCAAAGCTGGACGAGTGGGAACAGTCTCTCGTGCGCCGCGAGAAGGAAATGCGCGAGGCCACCGAAGGGCGGCTTGCTGCGGTCGAGCGGCAGGTGCGCGAGCTGGATCGGGCTTACAGTCTGGTCGTCGGCGTGACGCACATCATGGTGGATGACCTGATCGTCATGAACCCGCGCAGCGCCGCGCTGTCGCTGGTGCTCTCACGCATTCGCGAAGCCTACCCGCTGACCGAGGACATGCCCGCCGAGCTGGTCAATCTGGCCGCGCGCCTTTCGACAGGAAACGAGGAAATCGAACCATGAGCGCAATCAACCTGCAACAGCGCCTCGCGCAGAACTTCACGCTGGGCGAAATGATCGTCTCGCAGACCGCAGCGCGGCGCGGGATCGACAACACGCCGCCACGCAAGGTGATCGCGGCGCTCGACGCCCTGTGCACGAACGTGCTGCAAATTGTGCGCGACCACTACAACCGGCCTGTGATCGTCACCAGCGGCTATCGCTCGCCCGAACTCAACAGGCGCATCGGCGGATCGAGCACGAGCCAGCATTGCCTGGGCGAAGCGGCGGACTTCACCGTGCCCGGTATCAGCAATATCGAGGTTGCGCGCTGGATGGAGCGCGCGCTGAATTACGACCAGCTTATCTACGAGTACGGCGAGGCAGGCTGGATCCATTGCAGCTATCGCGTCGGTCGGCTGCGCAACATGGAACTGAGCGCGATCCGCCTGCGCAACGGGCGCACGAAGTATCTGCCGGGACTGATCTAGTGACCAACTGGCGCGCCTTCTGGTCTCGGGTGCTGTCGGTCGAAACGGCGCGCTTCGTGCTGGCGCTTATGGCGCTGAATTTCTGCGCCGGATCGGTGTTCATGCTGATGAGCGGCTATGCCGAGATCGACCCCGACAAGGAAAACCTCGTCTCCTTCGCGCTGGGCAGCATGTTCACGCTCGCGACGATGAGCTTCGGGCGATACTTCGGGCGCGCAGGTGACGAACAGGCGACCGGCCGGGCGAGCGACCCGATCCACTACGATGCCGAGGCGAAGGGCAATGCCGCGCCACTTCCCAACCCCACATTCGGAGGGACCAATGGACCTGCAACCTAAGACGATCGGATATCGCCTGCTGAGCCTGCTGGGCGTGAAAGTCGAGATGGCGCGGCGTCTCGCCCCGCTCGGCTTCGCTCTCGCGCTCCTGCTGGCCTGTGCGCTGGCCTGGGGGGCATGGCAGGCATTCGACTGGTTCAACGATCGGGACGCGGTGCGCGACGCCGCGAACGAAGCCAACGCCAATTTCGCCGAGGGCAAGGACAAGGCCACCGGCGAAGCCGACGTGGCGAGCGACAACCGGCGCACGGAACACAACGAGCGTGTCAAGCGAACCGAGGAGCTGATCGATGAAGCACTGGAAGAAGGCTGCGTGGTGGCCGATTATCTTGCTAGCGGTGGCACTGAATGCGTGCAGCCCCATGCTGGAGTACAAGGTTCCACGCCTTAACGACGCCGACCGCGAGCACCTGACCTGTTCGGATTTCCCCGACTTCAACGAGGTGCTGCGCAAGCTGCCCGATCATCAATGGCTTTCGACCACGCGGGGCGAGGTGGTGCGCACCGATGGCGGGCACACATGGGTGCGCTTCGACGTGGTGCAGGAACGCGAGGCGCGGCTGATCCTGTTCGCGGGCGTCACGGCGGCGGGGGCGCACTTCGAGTGCTACGATGACCTCGCCTGGCTGGCGAAGGTGTGGACCGATCTGGAAGCGGACGAATGACCATCGGCAACCGCCGCCGCTATTCGCCGGCCGTCACCGGCAGGCCGGGCAACAGGCCGGTCGGTGCGGTCGACGCAGCGATGCAGCGCGCCAGCTCGATCGCTGCAGTGCGGGTTGGACTGGTGAGCGACACGAGCCTGCAGGAAACGAGCCTGCAGAGCTTGAGCGACAGCGTGGATACCTTGAGCGCGGCAGTGCCTGACGGGCTGCAGACCACGCTGGATGGCCAGCAGGCCGCGATCGATGACCACAGCGACACGCTTGCCGATCACGAAAGCCGGATCGCGGCGCTGGAATCGCCCTGACCAATTGCGCCCCGTTGCGACGATGATGCCCAATGGGGCACAATCTCGTGCAAAGTCAGCAGGCCATGTTATTGATTTTGCTGCAAAGCCCGAAATCTTACCATTAGACGACGGGGCAGCAGCCCTGCGGCGCAGGTCTCCGGTTCAGAGACGCGCGCGTCGCGAAGCGGCGCATCTAGATAGGCATCGGCGCAGCGTCAAGCGCCGATCCGGCGCGCAGCCTTGCTCGCGGGCCTCAGTACGGTTACCATACGCGGCAGGTCCCCGCACGATTGCGCGCTGCGGGAGGAATGGAATAATCTGTATGGCGGACTTTGTGCCGCCGGACGACGACAAGAAGGCTTGCGACGCGGAGGGCAATACGTCCGGCAAGGTGGCCAAAAAAGGCTACCACCACTCTCCGAAGCCCGGCGAACCGAACCGGCACCATCGCAACGGCGATGGCAGGCCGCGCGGGCACGCTCCCAAGAACTCCGGCGGCCGGTCTGGCCCGGGGTACCATCGCCACGGGCGGCAGGCCTACGCCGCGCTGGACCTGGGCACCAATAATTGCCGCCTGCTGATCGCGCGCCCGTCGGGCGAGGATTTCACCGTGATCGACGCGTTCAGCCGGGTCGTGCGGCTGGGCGAAGGGCTCGCGCTGTCGGGCAGGCTGTCGGACGAGGCGATGGACCGCGCGCTCAGCGCACTGCACGTCTGTGCGGAGAAGCTGCGGCGGCGCAACGTCTTCCTCGCGCGCTCGGTCGCCACCGAAGCCTGTCGCCGCGCTACCAATGGCGAGGCCTTTATCGAGCGCGTCCGCAGCGAGACGGGCATCGTCCTCGATATTATCTCTGCGCAGGAAGAAGCACGGCTTGCGGTGCTGGGGTGCCACGTGCTGCTCGAATCGGGCGAAGGGCCCGCGCTGATCTTCGATATCGGCGGCGGATCGACCGAATTGATTCTTGTCGGCCCCGGCGACGGCCCGATCCCGCGCATCCTCGACTGGCAGAGCGTGCCGTGGGGCGTGGTTTCGTTGACCGACACGGTGGCAGGCGATGGCACGCAGGCCGTCGACGAGGCGGCGCGGCTGGCGCTCTATGGCGAAATGCGGCGCACGGTCGACGAGAGCTTCGCCCCCTTTGCACAGCGAATCGCCGCTGCCTCGCGCGAGGAGGATATCCGCCTGCTCGGCACCAGCGGCACGGTGACCACGCTCGCCAGCCTGCACCTCCAGCTGCCGCATTACGACCGGCGCGCGGTCGACGGGCTGATCGTGCCCTCCGACTCGATGCGTACGATCTCCACGCGGCTTTCGCGGCTGAGCCTGGACGAGCGCGGGCAGGTGCCGTGCATCGGCCCAGACCGTGCGGAGCTGGTGGTGGCGGGCTGCGCGATCCTCGAATCGATCCTCGACCTGTGGCCCGCAGACCGGCTCGGCGTGGCCGATCGCGGGATTCGCGAAGGCATCCTGCGCAGCCTGATGGCGGCCGATTTCTCAAGCCCGCGGCCCGCCGCCCGGCGTCCGCAATGAAAGACAGATTATGAGCCGTAGCCGGGGCGACCCCGACAAGCGCGTGCGCACCGCCAAGCGACGCACCGCATCCTCGACCCGCTGGCTCGAACGCCAGCTCAACGACCCTTACGTGCGCGAGGCAAAGGCGGCGGGCTATCGCAGCCGCGCGGCCTTCAAGCTGATCGAGCTGGACGAGAAATTCGCGATCCTGCGCGGGAGCACGCGAATCGTCGATCTCGGCATTGCGCCGGGTGGTTGGTCGCAGGTGGCGCGCAAGCAGCGTCCGCAGGCGACCATCGTCGGGATCGACCTGCTACCGACCGAGCCGATCGAGGGCGTGACGATCCTGGAAATGGATTTCATGGCCGACGAGGCGCCCGAGCGAATCATCGAGCATCTGGGCGGTGCGCCCGATCTGGTCATGAGCGACATGGCGGCCAACACGGTGGGCCACAAGCAGACCGATCACCTGCGCACGATGGGGCTGGTCGAAACTGCCGCCGACTTCGCGATCCAGACGCTCGCGCCCGGCGGGCAGTTTCTCGCCAAGGTGCTGGCGGGCGGCACCGATACCGAGCTGCTCGCGCTGCTCAAGCGCAACTTCAAGCTGGTCAAGCACGCCAAACCACCGGCGAGCCGCAAGGGCTCGTCCGAATGGTACGTGGTGGCGCAGGGGTTCAAGGGGCGCTAACGGCGCGCCCCCGAATTCCGATCACTCGCCGGGGTTGGTCGCCGGGGCCTGTTCGGGCACCGGCTGGTCGGCGGCCATCGCGCCGGCCGATTCGGCTTCGCCAGCCTCGGCACCTTCGACCGCGCCGGGGCCTTCGCCGGGCGAATCGGCATTTTCGACGCTGTCACCTTCGCCGGTCGCCTCGGGCGTCGGCAGCGGCGGGCCACCACCGTTCTGGACCAGGTACAGGATGATGTTGGCGCGGTCTTCCGCGCTCGACAGGCCCGCGAAGCTCATCTTGGTGCCGTTGGCGAAGGCACGCGGGCTGGTCAGCCAGGCATCGAGATTCTCGTAAGTCCACTCGCCACCATGGCCGCTCAGCGCGCTGCTGTAGGCGAAGCCGGGTTCGTGCTTGCCGATCGGCTTGCCGACCACGCCCCACAGGTTCGGCCCGATTCCATCGGCCCCGCCCTGCGCGATCGTGTGGCAGGCGGAACACTTGGCGAAGACGCCTTCGCCCGCGGACGCGCTGCCCGAAGCGAGCAGGGTGGCGAGCGACGGACCGCTGTCCGCCCCGCCGCCTTCTTCCGCGCCTTCGATGAAGTAGCCCGCCTTTTCAGGTGCCTCGGCCTTGTCCGCTTCGAAGTAGTGCGTGCTCAAGGTCATCGCCCCGAGGGCGATGATGCCGGAAAACAGGATCCACCCGAAAGCGGTGTTACGATCGTCTTTCATCGAATATTGCCTGGCCAAGTCTGCTGGAAGGGTGCCGGCGCGATCTAGCCAGCAAGCCGGATATGCGCAAGTGCCACGCCGCACCCGCGAAAAGCGATTGCACATGCGGTATGGCTTGCGGGCCGGTGGGGGCCATGCCAAGCCTCATCGTCGTGACGACACAAGCGGGGACGAACGAGGGGGCGGCGAGCGCGTGGCGCGCGGTGCGCAGCGATTCCGATCTGCAATTCGCCCCGATTGCGCAGCCCGATCCGCCGCAGACCCCCGAATGGCTCCGCTCGCTGGGCGAATTTCTGGTCAATATCTTCGAGCCCGTGGCGCGCGGCATCACGGCCGCGTGGCCGGTGCTGCAATGGGTGCTGATCGCCATCGGCGTCGCGCTGCTGGTGCTGCTGATTATCCGCATCTTCGGCCTGCCCGTCTTCAAGCGGAACGCAGGCGACAAGCAGGACGAGTCAGGCCTCGCGCCCGACCGCGCCGAAGCGGTGGCCTTGCTGGGCGACGCCGACGCGCTCGCCGCGCAGGGCCGCTATGGCGAGGCGGTGCGGCTGCTGCTGGCGCGCAGCATCGGCCAGATCGCCAGCCGCCGCCCCGATCTGGTCCACCCGTCGAGCACCGCGCGCGAGCTGTCGCGGCTGGAAACGCTGCCCGACACGGCACGCCGCGCCTTCACCGCGATCGCGCGCAGCGTGGAGCGCGCGCTGTTCGCGCTCGAGGATCTGGGCGAGCAGGACTGGCGCGAGGCACGCGCCGCCTACGCCGATTTCGCGCTGGAGCGTGGCTGACATGGCGGGCGAGGTTTCTTCCCCGACTTTCAGCAAGCGCGGCACCTTTGCGCTGGTGGCGTTCGCGATCCTCGCCTTCGTCGCGTTCCTCTATCTCGTCGGCCAGGGCGGGCTGTCGGGCAATGCCAACAATGGGCGCGCGCACGCGGCGAGCACCGGGTTGAACGGATACGCCGGGCTCGTCCGCCTGCTCGAGGCGGATGGGACGCCAGCCTCCCGGTCCCGCAGGCGCGCCGGGCTCTACGATCCGGGGCTGCTGGTGCTGACCCCGCCGGAGGAGATCGATCCCGAAGAGCTGACGGAAATCATCGATCGCCGCCGCACGATCGGCCCGACCATGATCGTCGCCCCGAAGTGGAATGTGATGCCCGTCAACCAGCGCAGCGCGAAGCCCGGCTGGGTCCAGCTTTTGGGCACGACCGGTGGCTGGTCGGTCACGATCGACGGGCACGAACTGGAATTCTCCGCGCACGATCTCAAGGACGGCGCGCCGCGCTGGCAGGGCCTGGGGGTGGATGGCGCGTTGCCGAGCGACGAGGCGCTGCTCGCGGTCGGCGGCAAGGATGCCAAGGATTTCCTCGCTCCGCTGGTGACGAGCGGCAAGGATCGCGTGCTCGCCGCCTATCTGGCCGACGATGGCAGCTATCTGGCGGGCGACCTCTATCTCGATCCCGAGCGGGGCGACGGCCAGACGGTGTTCGGGGTGATGCTGATCGCGGAGCCCGACCTGCTCAACAACTGGGGCCTTGCCGACGAGAACCGCGCCGCGCTCGCGCTCGATCTGATCGCAATCGCGCGGCAGGGCGAGGAAGCGCCGGTGCGCTTCGACATGACGCTCAACGGGCTCGGCGGCTCGCGCAACCTGCTGACGCTGGCGTTCGAACCGCCCTTCCTCGCCGCGACGCTGACATTGCTGCTCGCGCTGGCGATTGCGCTGTGGCGCGGCTTCCTGCGCTTCGGGCCGTCGCTGCGCCCCGCCCCCGCGATCCAGCCGGGCAAGAGCCAGCTGGTCGCCAACGGCGCGCAGGTGATCGCCCGCAGCAGGCGGCTGCGGCTTTTGCGCGAGCCCTACGAGGCGTTGGCACGCGCGCGAATCGCCCGACGGCTGGGGATCAGGGAGAGCGACAGCGAGGCGATCGAAGACGCGCTCTCGGCGCGCGACGCGCCCAGCCTCGAAGACAGCTTACAGAACTTGCGCACGGCGCAGAAACGCAGCGAATTGCTGCGGGCCGCCCGTTCGCTCCGCGATCTCGAAAGGACGCTATGACAACCGAACTCGATACGCTCCGCACGCTGGCCGCCGAGGTGAAGGCGGAAATCGGCAAGGCGATCATCGGCCAGGAAGATGTGATCGACCACCTGCTGGTCGCGCTGATCGCGCAGGGACACGTGCTGCTCGAAGGCCCCCCGGGGACGGCCAAGACCTTCCTCGCGCAGTGCTTCGCGCGCGCCACCGGGCTCGATTACGGGCGCATCCAGTTCACGCCCGACCTGCTGCCGGGCGACATCCTGGGCTCCAACCTGTTCAACTTCCAGACCAGCCAGTTCACGCTGACGCGCGGCGCGATCTTCACCGAGCTGCTGCTGGCGGACGAGATCAACCGCACCCCGCCCAAGACGCAGGCTGCATTGCTCGAAGCGATGCAGGAACGGCGCGTGACGCTCGACGGGGAAACGCACGTCCTGCCCGACCGCTTCATGGTTGTCGCAACGCAGAACCCGATCGAGAGCCAGGGCGTCTACCCGCTGCCCGAGGCGCAGCTCGACCGCTTCCTGTTCAAGCTGATCGCCGCCTACCCGAGCGAAAAGGAAGAGGCGGGGATCGTTGCGCGCTTCGGCGTCGAACAGGGCCCGCCGCGGCCCGAGAGCTTCGGGATCGAAGCGGTGACCGGGCGCGACGCGCTGAAAGCCGCGATCGGCAGCCTCAAGGCGGTGACACTCGCGCCCGAGAACGTCGATTACGTGGTCCGGCTGGTGCGCGCCACGCGCAGCCATGCCGACATCGCCAGCGGAGCAAGCCCGCGCGCCGCCGTTCTGCTGGGCAATGCGGCCCGCGTGCACGCCGCGCTCGACGGGCGCGACTATGTGGTGCCCGACGATATCAAGGCGCTCGCCACCGGCGTGCTGCGCCACCGGCTGATCCTCTCCGCCGCCGCCGAGATCGAGGGGCGCGAGGTCGAAGCCATCGTCGGCGAACTGATCGAGAGCACCGAGGCACCGCGGTGAACCCGGACCACCAGATCCTCCCCGCTTTGCCGCAGGCCAGGTGGGGAGGGGGACCGCGACACCGCAGGTGTCGTGGTGGAGGGGCGGCGCGCGCATGCTCCCCTCCGACCCGATGCCTGACGGCATCGGCCCACCTCCCCATTTGTGCTCCGCAAAAACGGGGAGGGATTCAGGTTTGACCGCGCTGCTCCCCACCATCCGCACCGCGCGGATCGTCGCGCTCGCCGCGCCGCTCGCGCTGGCGGTGGCGCTGCTCGCGCCCGCTGCGTGGCTCGCGGTGCCGGTCGTGGCGGGCGTGCTGTTGCTGCTGGTGCTGGTCGATGGCGCGCGGGCAGGCAACCTCGCCGAGTGGCAGGTGACGCACGAGGCCGATGTCGAAATCGGCCAGCCGACCGCCCTGCGCGTATCCGCCGACCTGACGGGCACGGCAGGGGCGGCGCGCGCGGCGGTGGCGCTCGATCCGCGAATCGCGCCCGGGGGCAGAGCCCAGATCGCGCTTTCGCAGGCGCAAGGCGTGTGGAGCGGCGAGACCGATCTTGTCGCGACCCGTCGCGGCACCGCGCAGATCGACGCGCTGTGGCTCGCATGGGATGGGCCATGGGGGCTCGGTTCGCGGCAGAAGCGAATCGCGCTGGACCGCGAAATCCGCATCTGGCCCGATCTCTCGCCGATCCGCTCGCGCCCCTTGCAGGCGCTGCTGCGCGATGCCGATCTGGGCATTATCAGCCGCAGGCGACGCGGCGAGGGCACGCAGTTCGAGGCGCTGACCGAATACCAGGCGGGCATGGACCGCCGCCGGATCGACTGGAAGGCGAGCGCGCGCCACGCCGCGCTCTATGCGCGCGAGAACGAGGCGGAGCGTAACAACCAGATCGTCTTCGCGTTCGATTGCGGGCAGGCGATGTGCGAGCCGATCGACGGCCAGCCGCGCCTCGACCGCGCGGTCAGCGCGGGGCTGACCGCCGCCTATGTCGCGCTGCGCGGCGGCGACCGCGCAATGCTGTTCGGCTTTGCCCGGCGCCCGGTGCTCGCCACGCCCTTCGTCAGCGAAACGCGGGCCTTCGCGCGGTTGCAGCAGGCGGCTGCCGGGCTCGACTACCACACGGGCGAGGAAGCCAATTACACGCTCGCGCTGGCGACGCTCTCCGCGCGGCTCAAGCGCCGTTCGCTGGTGGTGCTGTTTTCCGATTTCAGCGACACCACCGCCGCCGAGCTGATGATCGAGAGTCTCGCCCGGCTGCACAAGCGCCACGCGGTGGTGTTCGTGACGCTGGAGGATCGCGAGCTGGCGGGCTTCACCGGGGCCGAGCCCGACAGCGTCGATGCCATCGCCCGCGCGGTCACCGCCGACGCGCTCGCGCGGCAGCGCCAGCTGGTGCTCACCCGGCTGCAACGCATGGGGATCGACGTGATCGAGGCACCGCACGATGCGCTCGGCTTTGCGGTGATCGACCGTTATCTCGCCCTCCGCGCGCAGGAGGCGATTGCCGGATGAGACCGCCTTCGATCCGCAACCCCTTCGCCGACAAGCCCCCGCCCGAGCTGCCCGATATCGAGGCTGCGGCGCTGCGATCGGACCGCTTCCGGATCGAGCGCGAGGGCGACTGGCGGCGGCTCGACCAGATCGTGCGGCGGCTCGAACGCGGCGCAATGCGGCGCCTCTCCGACGAGGATATCGCCGAACTGCCCGTGCTCTACCGGCAGGCAGCGTCGAGCCTTGCGGTGGCGCGCGAAACCTCGCTCGACGCGGCGACGCTGCGCTTCCTCGAGGATCTGGTGCAGCGCGCCTGGTATCAGGTTTACGGGCCGCGCAGCGGAGCCTTCGTCTGGCTGAGCCGCTTCCTGCGCGGCGGCTGGAGCCGCGCGGTGCGCGCGATCTGGCTCGACATCGTGATCGCCTTCGCGGCGATGGCGGCGGGGGTCGCGGCAGGCTGGATGCTCGTCGCGCGCAATGTCGACTGGTATTTCGCGCTGGTCCCCGGCGGGATGGTGGGCGGCCGCGTGCCCGGTGCCAGCCGCGCCGAACTGGCGCAGACGCTGGCGATCGATGCCGACGCAAGCGGCCTCTCCACCTTCGCCGCGATGCTGTTCTACAACAATGCGAGCGTGTGCATCCTCGTCTTCGCGCTGGGCTTCGCCTTCGGCGTGCCGACCGTGCTGATGCTGATCTACAACATGGCGATGCTCGGCGCGATGATGTGGCTCTATTCCTCGGTCGGGCTGCTGCCCGAATTCCTCGCCTGGCTGTGCGTTCACGGCACGACGGAAATCACCGCGATCCTGCTGGCGGGTGCCGCCGGGGTCCATGTGGGGCGCAACATGGCCTTCCCCGGCGAGGCGAGCATCCTCGCAGCCACGGCAGAGGCGGGTCGCCGCGCCGCGCTGGTGATGCTCGGCTGCGTCATCATGCTGATCTTCGCCGCCCTCCTCGAAGCTTTCCCGCGCCAGCTCGCGGGAACCGAGGCGCGCGTCGTCATCGGCAGCTTCATGGCGGTCGCCTGGCTCGCGCTGTTCGTGCTCGTCGGGCGTGAGCGCGGGGGCGCGGAGCAGGCATGAGCGCGTCCGCCACCCCCCTCGATGCCAAGCGCAGGCGGCAACTGGTCACGCCCGAGGGCGTACCGCTCGACGTGACGCTGGCGACGCGCGGATCGCGGCTGCTGGCGCTGGTGCTCGACTACACGATCATCATGCTGACGCTGATCCTTGCGTTCGTCGGGCTGCTGATGATCGGGATCAACCTCGAAACGGCGGGGGCGATCGACGATGGCGCGGGCGAATTCCTGATCGTGCTGTTCGTCATCTTCGTCTTCGTGCTGTTCAACGGCTATTTCATCCTCATGGAAATGGGCCCTCGCGGCGCGACATGGGGCAAGCGGATGGTGGGCATCCGGGTCGCCGCGCGCCCGCAGGGGCAATCGGGCGAACGGCTGACGGCGGAGGCGATCATCGCGCGCAACCTGCTGCGCCAGGTCGAGATCTTCCTGCCGCTGACCTTCTTCCAGAGCGCGGGCGATGGCGGCGGCACCGCGTGGATCGCAGGATCGCTGTGGTTCGCCACCTTCATGCTGTTCCCGTTCTTCAACAAGGACGCCCTGCGCGCGGGCGATGTGATCGCGGGCACCTGGGTTGTCGAGGCTCCGCGCCGCAAGCTGGGCGATGTGCTTTCGCTCGCCAGCGGGGAGGCCGCCGTGGCCGCCCAGCCCTCCTATCGCTTCGGCGAGGAAGAGCTGTCGGTCTACGGCGAGTACGAGCTGCAATCGCTCGAACGCGTGCTGCGCGACGGCGACGACAAGACGCTGGAGGCGGTGCATCAGGCGATCGTGCGCAAGATCGGCTGGCAGGCCGGCTCGGGCGATGAGCGCGAGTTCCTCGAAGCCTTCTACACCGCGCTCAGAGCCCGGCTGGAGGGTGGCATGCGGCTCGGCCAGCGCAAGGCCGACAAGCACTCCGAGATCGACCGGGCGGGCACCCGGCTCGGCTGATTGCACGCATCCGGCGCAGCGAGTATGGTCTTTCACCGGAGAGACTTATGCGACACGCGCCCGCCATCGGCGATTACATCACCCGCGACGAAGTGGCCGCGCTCAGCGCGAAATCGGACGCGCGCGCGGCGGCGACCGTGCTGTTTCAGGCGGGGCTGGCGGTGGCGGCCTTCGCGGTCGCGATCCTGTGGCCCAACCCGCTGACGATCCTTGCCGCGATCGTCATTCTGGGCGGACGGATTCAGGCCTTCGGGATCATCACCCACGATTGCGCGCATGGCGCGTTCTTCCGCACGCCGAAGCTGAATGTCTTCGTCGGCAAGTGGATCAGCGGGGCGATCGCGCACGTCCCGCTCGACCTCTATCGCCGCTATCACCTCGAACATCACAAGTTCGCAGGGACGCCCGACGATCCTGACAAGTGGATGGTCAAATCCTACCCGGTCACGCGCGCCTCGCTCAAACGCAAGCTGATCCGCGATATCACCGGGCAGACCGGGTTTCGCGATCTCGTGGGCGAGATAAAGCGCTTCAAGCTGGCAGAGACGGGGCCTTCGGTGCTGTTCCACGCGCTGCTGTTTGCCGCGCTGCTGATCGCGGGCGCGCCGTGGGCCTACGCGATGTGGTGGGCGGCGCGCATCTTCGTCTATCCGCTGACGATGCGGCTGCGGCAGATTTCCGAACACGGCGTGGCGAAGGACCGCGACCATATCGACGCGCGGGTCAACACCGGGACCACGATCCCGCGCTGGTGGGAAGCGCTGCTGCTGAGCCCGTGCAACGTCAATTACCACCTCGAACATCACATCTTCGCAGGCGTGCCGCCCTATCGGCTGGCGCGGCTGCATGCGCTGCTGAAAGAGCGCGGCTACTACCGCGAGCATGATTGCATCGCCTACGGCTTCGGCGACGTGCTGCGCCGCGCGACAAGGGCGGCGTAAGAACCGAGCCACCCGCCCTTCGACAGGCTCACGGCGAACGGATCGCCCAGCAAACTCCCCTCCCCGTGGGCGGGGCTGGGGGCGGGGGTTCCCCGCCATTGGCTGTGGCACCGGCGCCTCCCGACCTCCCCCTGCAAAGGGGGAGGAGCAGATCGCGCTTCACGCTGGCGGGCATTTTCCTACTTCGAGTGCACAGGCTAGCGTGGCGACGGCTCTTTAGCATCGTCGACCCGTCCATCGCACGCGCCCGCCGCCTTGCAGAAACGCCCGGCGCAAAAGCCGCAAAGCGTCACCCGGCTTGCAGCAACCCTATGAATGACTGGAACTTTCTCAGGGCGACACATGGGTGACACCTGTCACCCTCGTCACCCGAGACTCCCCTCCCCTGGGGGAGGAGCAGCCGGCCGCTACTCGCCCTCGCCGAAGATCGCGATTTCCTTCACGCCCTTGCTGGTCGCGCGGCCGCGATACATGCCCGGCGTGTTGAAGCTGAAGACCGCATGGCCCTCCGGCGTGACGAGGATCACGCCACCATCGCCACCGAGTTCCTTCACTTCGGCCATGACTTCGTCAGCAATATGTTGGCTCACCTCCAGAGCGACCGGGATGACTTTGATTTCGGCAGTTGGCCACTCGACTCCCGTCTCATCTGGCCCGTCGGATTTGGCAATTGCATCTAGTATTGCCGCCGCCATCGCATCGGGAGCGATCATCCGACCTATCCGCAGCCGCGTGCATATCTCCTGCGCCACGCCGACGCGGATGAAGTACTCGCCCGCGCCCGTTGCAGAGACCGCGCAGCTGCGATTGTCGGCGTAGGTGCCCGCGCCGATGACCGGCGAATCGCCGATCCGGCCCCAGCGCTTGCCCGTCAGGCCGCCGGTCGAGGTACCCGCAGCCAGATTGCCAGCACTGTCCAGCGCAACCGCACCCACCGTGCCGAACTTGCGATCCACATCGAGCGACGAAAGCGACTTGGCCTTCATCCGTTCGAGCGCGCGCTTTCTGAAATCGGTCTTGAACCAGTCGTTGGGCACCCGCTCCAGATCGGTGCTATCGGCGAATTCCTCCGCCCCCGCACCGCTCAGGAAGACATGCCGCCCGTCGCGCTTGATCTCGCGCGCCAGCAGGATCGGGTGGCGCACCGTGCTGCTGCCCGTCACCGCCCCGGCAGAACGGTCGCGCCCGTCCATCAGCGCGGCGTCGTGTTCGATATTCCCATCCCATGTGAACACCGCGCCGCGCCCTGCGTTGAACTTGGGATCGTCCTCGAGACGCGTGATCGCCGCGACCACCGCATCTTCGGCACTGCCGCCTTCGCGCAGGATCGTGGCCCCCGCCTCCAGCGCGTTATCCAGCGCGGCGCGATAGTCCGCCTCCTGCTCGGCGGTCATGTCCTCCCGCTTGATCGTGCCCGCGCCGCCGTGGATCGCGATCGACCAGCGCGGTTCGGCCCCGGCCTCGGCGTCCTGCGCCGCGACAGGCGCGGCCAGCACCGCGCACAGCAGAAATGCAAGAATGGCACGCATGCAGATATCTCCCCCTCGATCGCCGGCGACAATGCCCGCCCCCGCGCGCGCGGTCCAGCGCTTCCACAAGCGGATCGGGCGCGCTAGGCGGCGGCGTCATGATCCTGCGCCCCGCCACAGCCGAAGACACGGCCGCGCTCGCCACGCTCGGGCGGGAGAGTTTCTGCGCCGCCTTCGCGCACCTCTATCGGCCCGAGGATCTCGAAGCCTTCCTGACCGAGACCTATGCCGAGGATGTCGTCGCGGACGAGATTGCCGACCAGCGTTGCATCCACCGGCTGGCCGACGATGGAGAGCGCTTGCTGGGCTACGCCAAACTGCGCGCACCCAGCTGGTACGAAGACTATTCGGACGCGGCCAATCCGATCTCGCTCGGCCAGCTCTACACCCAGCCCGACCTGACGGGCCAAGGCATCGGAGCCGCACTGATGGACTGGGCCATCGCGCAATCGCTCTCGCGCGGCCACGATGCGATCCAGCTTTCGGTGTGGAGCGAGAATTTCGCCGGCCAGCGGTTCTACCAGCGCTACGGCTTTGCCAAGATCGCTGATATCCAGTTCCTCGTCGGCACGCATGTGGACGAGGAGTTTTTGTACGAGAAGCGCCTTTAGCCCGGCCCGGACCGGCGTCGGTCGATAGCGGCCTTGCCAACGGGCGACCGCTGGCGCACCCCGTGTGCCATCCGTTCAAGGGGGACTTTTCCGATGAAGACTTTCGCCGCCGCCATTGCTCTCGTTGCCCTCCTGCCCGTCGCGCCCGCCTTCGCCCAGGACGAGGCCACGCAGGGTGCAGTTGCAGCCCAGCCGGACTGGGTCGAGACGAGCAACGCCTACACGCAGAAGCTGATCGCCTTCGAAGCGCAGTTCTACCCCGAGGGTGCATCCTCCGCCGGGTACGAGCAGTACGACGGGCAGACCTTCGATTTCTCGCTCGACGCGGATGTGCGCTATGTCGCGGGTGCGCAGGCACTCAAGGACGAATTCACCGCCGCGATGGCGCAGGAAAGCGATCCGCGCGTGAAGCAGGACCTGGCGATCCTGATCGACAATCTCGACCGCAGCATCCGCTCGAACGAGCTGAACGACAAGTACATGCTCGAATGGAACGAGCTGCCGCAGACGATCTTCTACACGGTCGGTGAAATGCTGTCCGACCAGACGGCAGAGAACCGCCGCGCCTCCGCGCTCCAGCTCCTGCGCAAATATACCGGCGTCGAGGAAGGGTACGAGCCCTATACCGAGCAGGCAAAGGCGCATTTCGAAGCCAGCAAGGGCGAGGGCAAGATCGGGCCGTACGAGGTCGAAGTGCGCGAATCGATCGACAAGATCCCGACCTTCATCGCCGGCATCCGCGATCTCTTCGCCAAGTACGAGATCGACGGCGCGGAGGATGCGCTCGACGCGATGGAAGCGCAGTTCACCGACTACGGCAAGTGGACCCGCGAGGCCGTGTTGCCCAACGCGCGCGACACCGCGCGCCTGCCCGAAGAACTGTACGCCCTCAGCCTGCGCAATGTCGGGATCGACATGGACCCGCGCGAGGCGATGAGCCGGGCACGGCGCGGCTTCTATGAAATCCGCGCCCAGATGGAAGCGCTGGCCCCGCAGATCGCGGAGAAGAACGGCTGGCCCGAAACCGACATGGCTTCGGTGATGAAGCGGTTGAAGCAGGAGACCATTCCCAACGACCGGATCGAGGAATTCTATCGCGGCATCAATCGCCAGCTCGAAGCGATGGTGCGCGAGAACGACATCGTCAGCCTGCCCGATACCGAGCTGCAAATGCGCGTCGCGAGCGAGGCTGAAAGCGCTGCGCAGCCCGCCCCGCACATGCGCCCCCCGCGCCTGATCGGGAATACCGGCGAACAGGGCACCTTCGTCTTGACCGTCGGCAATCCGACCGCGGGCGAAGGGGACGCCTACGACGACTTCAACTTCCCCGCCGCTGCCTGGACGCTGAGCGCGCACGAAGCGCGGCCGGGCCACGAAATGCAGTTCGCCGCGCTGGTCGAGCAGGGCGTTTCGCTCGCTCGCATGCTCTACGCCTTCAACAGCGTGAACGTGGAAGGCTGGGCGCTTTACGCCGAAGCCGAGATGATGCCGCACGAGCCGATCGAAGGCCAGTTTATCGCGCAGCAGTTCCGTCTGCTGCGCGCGGCCCGCGCCTTCCTCGACCCCGCGCTGAACCTCGGCCTGATGACCCGCGACGAAGCCGAGTACGTGCTGCACGACGAAGCATTGTTCTCGCCCGGCATGACCAAGCAGGAGCTGGACCGCTATCAGTTCCGCATGCCGGGACAGGCGGGCTCGTACTACTACGGCTACCGCAAGCTGATCGACCTGCGGATCGAGGCCGAGCTGGCGCTGGGCGCGAAGTTCGACGAGAAGGAATTCAACGACTTCCTGCTCGCACAGGGGATCATCCCGCTCGAACTGATCGCGCAGGCCGTGCGTGAGGAGTTCATCCCTGCACAGCTGGCGGGGGACTGATCGTGCGGGACTGAAACCGGCACTTCCCTGTAACCGCCAGCCGTGCGCGCACGAACAGGCGTGCGTGACACGACGCGCGAAAGGCCGGGCATGATCGCCGACGAGAGCACGCTAGCTGACCTGATGCGCCGTTCGCAGCGCGGCGACCGGCAGGCCTACCGCGTGCTCCTGACCGAAAGCCGGCTATGGCTGGAACGGTTCTTCCGTCGCCGGGTCAACCCGGCGCAGGTCGACGATCTGGTGCAGGAGGTGCTGCTGGCGCTGCATCGCAAGCGCGCCACGTGGGACCCTGACCGCGCCTACCTGCCATGGCTGGCGGCGATCGCGCGCTATCGCTGGGTCGACCATCTGCGCCGCGCCTATCGCTCCGCCGAAAGCGAGCTTGGCGATCACGATGCGGCGCAAGACAGCGAAGAGGACGCCACGATAGCGCGGCTCAGCCTCGACCGGCTGTTCGTCCATCTGCCGCCAGGCCAGGCGAGAGCGATCGAGCTGGTCAAGCTCGACGGCCTGTCGATCCGCGAAGCGGCGCGACGTACCGGGCAGAGCGAAAGCCTGGTGAAAGTGAACATCCATCGGGGGCTCAAACGGCTCGGCACGATGATCGAGAAAGCGGAATAGCAATGGCCACCAATGATCTCATCGCGCAGCTAGTCGACGGGCTGGAGCCGCAGGCGCCGATCCGCAGCCGGAACGGGCTGGCGCTGGTCGCGGCGGGGCTGGTGCTGACCATCCTGCTGGTCGCAGGCGCGGCTGGCCTGTGGTGGACCGGACTGGCGGGCGGCGCGGCGCCCGAATTCTATATCGTCAACGCGATGCTGCTGGTGCTCGGCGCGGGCGCGGCGAGCGCGGCGGTGACGATGGCCTCCCCGCGCGTAGACCGCAGGCTCGACGGCCCGCGCTGGGGCATGGCGATGGTCGCGGTGCTGCCGGTGACGGCGGTGGTGATCGCCTTCGCCGAGGGGCTGGGACCGTCCACAATCGTCGATCGGCACGCCCTGCCCTGCGCGATCTTCGGCACGCTTGGCGGTTTGATCGTGTTCGCGGTGCTCGCGCTATGGCTGCGGCGCGGCGCTCCGGTCTCGCTCGAGTCTGCCGGGCTCTATGTCGGGGTGGCCGCAGGCGCGCTGGGCAGCTTTGCCTGCGGGCTCGCCTGCTCGAACGACACCATGGTCCATCTCGGCCTGTGGCACATCCTCCCCGTCGTACTGGCGGGGCTCGCCGGGCGGCTGATCCTGCCGCGCTACCTGCGCTGGTAGGCTAAAGCCATTTCAACCGTTTGAAGATCGCCAGCAGCACCGCGATGATCACGATGCAGACGCCCGTGACCCACCAGAAGGCGTGGCCGTCGTTCACTCCCGGTATTCCGCCGACATTGATCCCCAGCAGGCCGGTGAGGAAGCCGAGCGGCAGGAAGATGCCCGCCACGATGGTGAGCATGTAGGTCGCGCGTTCGTTACTCGAGAGCGCGCGGGTGCGCAGCTCGTCCATCAGCACGACCGCGCTTTCCTTGCTGACGTCGATATCGTCGAGATAGCGGCGCAGCCGGTCGATCGTCTCGGCGATTTCGCGCCGGTCATGGGCCTCGAACCACGGCGGCGCATCGCGGCTGATCGCCTCCAGCGCGACATGCTGCGGCCCCATATGCCGCTTGAGACCCAGGCAATTGCGCCGGATGATCGCGATCTTGGTAAGCATGGTCTCCGGATCGTCGTCCATGTCCATATCTTCGAGCAGGTCGATATGCTCGTTCATGTCAACGATCGATTGGCTCATCCGCGCAACCATCGCCTCGGTCAGCGCGGTCACGATCGCACCCGCATCGCCCGGCCCCGCGCCGCAATCGATCTGCGCGAGGATTTGTCGCGGCGTCTGCAACGGGTGGCGGCGCAGCGTGATCACTCGCGCCCCGTCGCTCCATACCTGCATCGACACCATGTCTTCGGGTTCGGCACCGGGGTTGAAGTTGATCCCCCTCAGCGTGGCGACCAGCGTATCCCCTTCGCGGAATGCACGCGGACGGGTCTCGTCGCTGGTGAGCAGTTCGGCGGTGGGTTCGGGAATGCCGACATGGTCCTGCAACCACTCGTAAACGTCGGACCTGGTGCGGCACAGGTGCATCCACAGCACCTCGCCCCCGGGGCCCGATTGCCAGTCCTGAATACCCGCCCAGTCGATCTCGCGCCCGCCGCCCTGCCCGTCGAGCACGCGGGCGAACAGCAACGGGGTCTGGTTGGTGGTGTCTTCGGTCGAGTCGGCTGCGGCAGTCATCTCACGCGACGATGGCAGCGCCCCAAGGCGCTGTCACCTCCGTCAGGTCAGGCCAGCGCGAGGTTACCCACCAGGGCTTCGCGCGCCTCGTTCTTCCATCCGCGCCGTGCGGTGTCGAACATCGACACCGTCAGCATGAAGGCGAGGATGATCATGGCGAACTCGCCGCCATCCTCGATGAACGCCTCGACCTCGATCGACAGGTCCGAATGTACGCCGTAGCTGACGACGGCGTCGACGAAGATGCCGAAAAACGCGGTCGCGGCGATACAGCCGACCAGCACCAGCGAATTGAGCACCGGGTCCACCCGCGAGGCGCGCAGCGACAGCGCAAGGCCGATCGCCCAGACGATCCCGATCAGCGCGAACATCAGCGGCTCGCCGATGTGGTGCGCCTCCAATGGCAGGCCATGCGGCAGGATCGGTGCGATCCAGAAGCCGAATTGCTCGTGAACTTCGAGCGCGTTGTCGAGCGTGAGGACGACGAACAGCAGCGCGTTGACGAGATAGATAGAGGATCGGTCGCGCAGCCACATCAGGAACAGCATCACCGACATCGCGCTCATCAGCGAATATTCGAGATATTCGCCCAGACTCTGGTCCTGCGACAGCAGGAAGGGTCGTGGCAGCAGCGCGTCGGTCAGCTCACCGTAGCGTGTGGCGATGTCCATGCCCACCAGCATGGCGGCATAGGGCAGGATCAGCAGCGCCGCCGTGCGAAACGACGGTGCAAGCACCAGGTCCTTCACAAGAGAGGGCAGGCGCTTGACGAGAGCAAGGAGGAACATGGGCTATACTCCAAACCCCCTTCCCCAGTGGACAGAGGGTTCGCGACGAAAGCGCGATAGCCCCCTTTCGTAAACGAATGGGCAACAACCGGTATCACGCAGTTCACGCCGACCCCTTATGGGACGGCTGCTGCGGCGTTTCCTAACGTCGGGGCCAGCTGTGCCTTTAGTTCGCAACCGAAGCGCCCTATAAAGGGGGCCATGTCCTCCATCAGACCCTGGCGCACGATCGAGCGCCGCCCATCGCGACAGATCATGGTCGGCAGCGTGCCGGTTGGCGGCGATGCGCCGATCACCGTGCAGACGATGACCAACACGCCGACCGAAGATGTCGGCGCGACGCTCGACCAGATCCGCCGGTGCGAGGATGCGGGGGCAGACATTATCCGCGTCTCCTGCCCGACCGAAGAGGCGACTCGGCATTTCGACAAGATCACGCGCGCGGCGAACGTGCCGATCGTGGCGGACATCCATTTCCACTACAAGCGCGCGCTGGAAGCGGCCGACAAGGGCGCGGCCTGCCTGCGGATCAATCCGGGCAATATCGGTTCTTCGCAGCGCGTGGCCGAGGTCGTGCGTGCGGCGAAGGCCAATGGCTGCGCGATCCGCATCGGCGTGAACGCAGGCAGCCTCGAAAAGGATCTGCTGGAGAAATACGGCGAGCCGTGCCCCGAGGCGCTGATCGAGAGCGCGCTCGACCACATCAAGCTGCTGCAGGACCACGATTTCCACGAATACAAGGTGGCGGTGAAGGCCTCCGACGTGTTCCTTGCCGTGGCGGCCTATCACGGGCTCGCCGAAACGGTCGATTGCCCGCTGCACCTCGGGATTACCGAGGCGGGCGGGCTGATCGGCGGGACGGTGAAGTCCTCGATCGGCCTGGGCAGCCTGTTGTGGGCGGGGATCGGCGACACGATCCGCGTCTCGCTCTCGGCAGAGCCCGAGCAGGAAGTACGTGTCGGCTACGAAATTCTGAAATCGCTTGGCCTGCGCACGCGCGGTGTGCGCGTCGTCTCGTGCCCTTCGTGCTCGCGGCAGGGTTTCGACGTGATCCGCACGGTCGAGGCGCTCGAAAAGCGGCTCGAACACATCAAGACGCCGATGAGCCTCTCGGTCCTCGGCTGCGTGGTTAACGGGCCGGGCGAGGCGCGCGAGACCGATATCGGCATCACCGGCGGCGGCAAGGGCAAGCACATGGTGTATCTCTCGGGCGTGACCGACCACCATGTCGAGGACGAGAGCATGCTCGATCACATCGTCCGACTGGTCGAGGAAAAGGCCGCCAGGATCGAAGCAGGCGAAGACACCGCCTTCGATCCGCACGCAGCCCCGGCGGTGGAAGCCGCGGAGTGAATCGACTGCTCGCATCGGCATTGTTGCTGACCTGCGCTATGCTTGCGGCCGGAAACCCCGCGTCTGCGCGCGCGGAGGTGCCGAACGCGGAGAGCAGCGCGGGCCATCCCGAAGCCGAGCCTTATGACGAGAGCTTGAGCGATGCGGCCTATGCGCAGGAACTGGACCGCACGATAGCCGGGCTCGAACCGGGGCAAAGAGTGATTGCCGTGTTCGGGGCGAACTGGTGCCACGACAGCCGCGCGCTTGCCGGATGGCTCACCAGCCCCGATTTCGAACCGCTGCTGCGCGACCATTTCCAAGTCGTCTTCATCGATGTCGGCCACCCGCAACTCGATGTCGGGCGCAATCTCGATCTGGCCGCGCGCTATGGCGTGACCCAGATCGACGGCACGCCGAACCTGCTGGTGATCGACAGCCAAGGCGCGCTGGTGAACACGCCCGAAAGCGCCAGGGGATGGCGCAATGCCGCCAGCCGCAGCGAGGAATCGATCTACGCGATCATCGCAAGCTATGCCGTCGAGACGGTGCGGGACAATCCGCCCTCTGCCGACGCCACAAGATAACGCACACGACCCTTGCTCGAAGTCCTTTTCCTCGCCCTCGCGCTCGCCATGGACGCCTTTGCAGTGGCGCTCACCCAAGGCGCGCGCTTTCGCCCTGCCCTTGGTGCCGGGACGGCCATCGCGCTGACCTTCGGGGTGTTTCAGGGGGTCATGCCGCTGATCGGATGGGGCATCGGTGCGCTCGCGATGGCCTATGTCGCGGCGATCGACCACTGGATCGCCTTTGTCCTGCTGACCTTCCTCGGCGTGCGCATGTTGCGCGGCGACGTGGGCGAAGAGGAGGCAGCGACCGCGCTGACCGGGCGGGCGCTGCTGGTTGCCGGGGTGGCGACGAGCATCGACGCGCTCGCCGCCGGGGTCACGCTGCCGACGCTCTCTGTCGATCCGCTTTGGGCTGCCGTTGCGATTGGCGTGGTCACCCTGCTTCTTAGCGCACTGGGCGTCGCGCTGGGGCGCGTGGCGGGCGACCGCTTCGGCGCATGGGCCGAACGTGCCGGGGGCGTGATCCTGATCGCGCTGGGGTGCAAGATCGTGATCGAGCACACGGGCATGTTCTGAGCAGGATGCTCCACGTCGTTCACCACGTCGATTACATGGCCCCTGCGCCGACGCGCGGCAGCTTCCGTTTCGACAAATACATGCTGGTGATGGTCGCGCTTCGGGAGAGTCGGATCGCGATGACCGAACACGCGCCCGATCCCATGCCGCGCGCATGGCTGGAGGCGGTCCATGACCCGGACTATGTCGAGCAGGTCTTCACCGCACAGGTGCCTTCAGAAAAGGAACGGCGGATCGGCTTTCCCGTAACGCCGCATATCGCGCAGCGCGTCGCTCATACCAATGGCGGCACATGGCTAGCTGCGCAGCTCGCATTCGAGCATGGCTACGCCGCAAACAGCGCAGCGGGCAGCCACCACGCGCTCTACGATACCGGTGCGGGCTATTGCGTGTTCAACGACCTGGCGGTGTGCGCCAACCGCCTCATCTCCGATGGGCAGGCACAGCGCATTCTGATCGTCGATTGCGACGTGCACCAGGGCGACGGCACCGCCGCGCTGACCGCCGGCCGCGAGGATATTTTCACCCTCTCGATCCATGCGGAGAAGAACTTTCCGGTGCGCAAGGCGCGCTCGAGCCTCGATATCGCGCTTCCCGATGGGACGGGCGACGACGATTATCTCGCGACGCTGGACGCGCACTTGCCGGCTCTGCTCGACAGCTTCGCCCCCGACATCGTCCTCTACCAGGCGGGGGTCGATCCGCACGAGGACGACAAGCTGGGACGACTGGCCCTGTCCGACGCCGGGCTACAGCGCCGCGATGCCCGCGTCGTGGGCGAAGCGCGGCGGCGCGGCCTCCCCGTGGTCAGCACGCTGGGCGGCGGTTACGGCGCCGATCCGCGCGCCGTGGCCGATCGCCACGCCCGTTCAATAATCGCGATGGGGCAGGAAAATGCGCGTCATCATCCGCGTGCGAGCGCCTCACTCGTCACGGATTCCCATCCTGATCACAGCCTCGGTTGCCAGGGTCACCGTTGAGTCGAGAATTCGCCAGAAGCCGCTTGGCGAACCAACACGGCTGGCGAACACATCATGATGTTCTTGCTCTTCGGACATGATCCTGCCCAGCGCGGCGTGGATATCGGTATCGCTGTCGAGCGTTGCGGCGCGATACCGGACAAGATGCGTCAGGACAGTTCGCTCGACTGCTACTGTCGTGAAGCCAACGGCCTTACGCCCAAGCAAGCCGGTGACCAGCCCAAGGACCAGACCACCCAATCCGCAAAGATGGAAGCTTCGACACCGCAACAGTCGGCGGTCACTCATAACCTTCGCAAAAATGGCCCGATGGCCAACTTCGTGTTGGCGGAATTTCTCTAATTGCGACCGGAAGTCCGGGCCGCAACAAAAGCTGGCCCATTGCTGGCCACGGTAGATGTTGACCGCACCATGTTCGCCCGCGTGGACGACCTTGAGGATCGTTTCACCCTCCGATGCGGCGCGATGCCAATCAGAAGTAGATGTCGACATAGTCGGTCAGCTCGTCGCACCACTCGAATTCGCGCAAGCGGTAATATTTGCGGCCCTGCGTAATCGCGAAGTGCCATGCCTTCCCGCGCTGGCAGAAGCGCCCCGGATCGGGCGTGTTGGCGATGGTGACCGTGCCTTGCAGGGTAAAGTACCCGTCGCCGATTTCAGTAATGACGCCGTCGACAACCACTTCCTCGCCAGCCTTGAACTGCCGACCGTAGAGGCGCCACACGCCGCGCTCGTCGACGCGTACGTTGACCGGCCCGCGCGTGTCCCAGTCGATCCATTGCAGCGTGATGCCCGTATTACCCAGCAGCCGGTCCGCATCGGTCTGGCTGAGAATGCGGGTGGGCTCCTCGAGCACTTGCGCCAGGATGGGCGGGGGCGTCTGCGTTGCAGGTGAAGGCGGCGGCGGCGAGCCTTCGGTGGCCGCTGGCGCGGTACACGCTGCCAGCGCAAGCAAGCCGAAATACGCAATCTGTCGCATCCTGGAACCTCCCCGACGCCCACCAGCCGATTCGGCTTCAAGCATTCATTAAGCTCGGTTATAGCACCTTGCAGCTATGAAACGTCGCGATCTGATCAAGACCGGGCTGAGCTCGGGCCTCGCGCTCGGCGCAGCAGCAAGCCTGCCCTCGCGCGTGTTCGCGCAGCCGATGCCGGGGTCGCCGCGCGACCGCGAGCTGTTCGCCATCGCCAAGCGAGAGCTGGACAAGGCGGGCGATGTCATCTGGCGCAAGGACATCGTCGGGATCGCCGATTTCGGACTCCATTCGGCGCACCGCCGGTTCCATTTCGTCAACCTGGACCGGCAGGAAGTGAAGAGCTTCCATGTTGCGCACGGCACCGGTTCCGACCCGGAGCACGACGGCTGGCTCAACCTGTTCTCCAACATGGAAGGCTCCAACGCGACCAGTCGCGGGGCCTACATCACGTGGGAGTGGTACACCGGCAAGTTCGGCACATCGGTGCGGCTGGGCGGGCTCGACCCGACCAATAACCACGCGCTCGAACGCTATATCGTGATGCACCGGGCGAGCTATGCCGAGCCCGAGCATATCGAGAGGTGGGGGCGGCTGGGCCGCTCCAACGGCTGCTTCGCGATGGGCGAAGAGCAGTTCAAGATGGCGCTGCTGAACCTCTCGGGCGGTCGCCTGCTTTATGCCGAGGCGCTGGGTCTGAACGAGGATGGCACCCGCGCCTATCCGCCGACCGCGATCGTGGGCGAGCCGGAGAACGGCTATCACATCCTGCGCCAGCCGCGGCCCGACACCTTCAGCCAGGCAAATCCGGGCGTTTACTAGGCGTAAGCGCGCAGGCGAGGACCATTGGTCTCGTCCGGCTGGTTAGCTTCGGGAAAAGCGGGGGCGGCGCACCGCCCCCGGCAATCATCACACGATATCGCGCGGATCGTCGACGATCTCGATGATCTCTTCGTCGGTCACCCGGCTGCGGTTGGCCTTGCGCGGGGCCTGGAACGCGGCGAGCACTGCGTCGTCGCGCCCGTAGATGTCGCTGAAGGTCGACATCTTGCCGTCGATGTTCGTCGCCATGGTGAAATAGGTGATGTAGGCGGGCATCTTCTTGGTGAAGGCGACCCGCGTATATTCGCCGCTCGCCAGCATCTCGACGCCCTCGTCGGCGGTCAGGCCCGCCTGCAGGATCGCCAGCGTCAGCGCGAGTTCGGTCGCCCGCTCGGTCCGCACGCAACCATGGCTGAGCGCCCGGTTGGACTGGCTGAACAGGTTGCGCGAGGGCGTATCGTGGAAGAAGATCGCGTGCCGGTTGGGCATGTCGAGCTTCATCCGGCCGAGCGCGTTGCCCGGGCCGGGGCCCTGCACCACGGTGATGTAGCCATTGGCTCCCTTGGTGGCCTTGTAGCCCTTCGAACTCGCCCAGGACGGGTTCGCGAGCACCCGAGAGCCCAGCCCTTCGCCCTTCACGATGCTCTGCGGCACCGTCCAGGTCGGGTTGAGGATCACGCCTTCGACGCTTTCGGCGAGCTGCGGGGTCGCAGTGCGGCCCGGCGCGCCCACGATCGTGCGATAGGTGCGCATGATCTTGTCGTTCACCGTCAGGCGCAGCTGATACTCGGGTACGTTGGTGATCAGATACTGGCCGCCAAGATCGCGCGGCAGCCACCGCCAACGGTCCATATTCGCCTGCACCAGCTTGTAGCGCTTGGTGCCCGGCTGTGCCTTGGCCAGTTCCTTGCGCAGTGCGTCGTAATCGGGGTGAAGCGGGGCCACACTGGCGAGCGCGCCCGCGATGTCACCATCGGCGAGTGCCTGCTTGAGCACCGCACCGCTGCGATAGCGATCGGCATCGGGGTCCATCACGAACCACTGCTTGCGCGCATCCATCGGCGTGCGCCCGTCGCGCATGTCTTCCACCAGCCACACGAAACGGCGGCTGGCTTCCTCGTTCAGCTGCGCGCCGGGCCCGGCAGCGATCGCCGCGCGCAAGCCGGGCAGGTCGTAATCGGCGGGAATGAGGCCCTCGGCACCGATGCCTTCGATCACCGTCGCCAGCTTTTCGGCATTGGCGAGCGACCATTGCTGGACCAGCGGATCGACCTTCTGGACCACCGGCGCGCTGGTCATCTGAACCGGCGCGGGGCTGGAAGTCACCGCATCATCGTCGGTGCCGTCGTTCTCCTGCGGGTCGGGCAGCAGGTTGGTGGGCATGTCCTGCGCGGCGAGGCCGGCAGGAACAGCCAAGCCGGTGCCGGCGAGGAGAAGCAGCGAGAGAGCAGTTTTTTTCATGTCGATCGTCAGACCCTGTAGTCGATCACGCCGCCCAATCGGCGGCCCATCATGGCGAGCAGTCTCTCGCCAAATTACACCCTATCATCAAGCGAGAAGGCTTTATCCAGCCTGAATTTGCCACACATGTGCGGCAGAAGAGTGACGCATCGGGACGCCATGGGCTATCGCGGCTTGTAATGCGCCCGCCCGGACCCGCCAATCCGCACTTCGCCCCGTTCGTGATGGCACTGGTCGGCGTGGCGATGCTGTCGCTGATGGACGCCTTCATGAAGGAGGCGGCGCTGGCGATCGGAGCCTTTTCCGCCGCCCTGCTGCGTGCGCTGATCGCCACCGGCATCGCCGCCCCTGTCTGGCTCGCCCGGCGAGGACGGTGGCCCGATCGCGCGACCTTGCGGCTGCACATCCTGCGCGGTGTGTGCTCGGCGTTCATGGGGCTGACCTTCTTTTACGCGCTGACCAAGCTGCCGATTGCGGAAACGATCGCGATTTCCTTCATCGCGCCGCTGATCGCGCTCTATCTCGCGGCGATCCTGTTGGGCGAGCAGGTCACCAGGCGCGCGGTGATTGCCTCGGCGGTCAGCTTTGCGGGCACGCTGGTGATCGTGGGCGCGCGGCTGGGGCAGGGTCGAATGGATGCCGATGCCGCGCTCGGCCTTGCCTCGATACTCGTCTCGACCGCGCTCTACGCGCTCAATTTCATCATCATGCGCCAGCAATCGCAACGCGCCGGCCCGGCGGAGGTCGCAGCCTTTCACGGCGGCGTCTCCGCTCTGATCCTGGGGGTCGCGGCGCCGTGGCTGTTCGTCGCGCCAACCGCCGCGATCCAGCCGAATCTGCTGGCTGCTGGGGCACTGACCGTCGGCGGCGCGATGACGCTCGCCTGGGCCTATGCCCGCGCCGAAGCGCAGGCGCTGCTGCCGGTCGAATACTCGGGCTTTTGCTGGGCGGCGCTGTTCGGCTGGCTTTTCTTTGCCGAGCGGGTGAGCACGGGCACGCTGGCCGGGGTGGCGCTGATCGTGCTCGGCACATGGATCGCCGCGACCAGCGGGCGTGCCCCTGCGCGCGCGGTAGGCGGCGCGGAAACCTCGGCCCCCTGAAAATCGCACGCGCCGATTCGGGCGAAAGCTTGATTTTCGGGCCGCCAGGGGCCAAGCGCGCGGCACATATCGGCTGCCCGCCCGTTCGTTTCATATCCGGCGCCCGATGCAAGGCATCCGCCAACAGATAACCCAGACCAGAAAGGACCGCCCCCGCTATGACCCAGGTCGGCAAGGACACTCTCGGCACCCGCAGCACGCTTACCGTCGAAGGCAAGGACTACGCCTATTATTCGCTGGCCAAGGCCGCAGACCAGATCGGCGATGTCTCGCGGCTCCCGTTCAGCCTCAAGGTGCTGCTCGAGAATATGCTCCGGTTCGAGGATGGCGGCCACACGGTCTCGGTCGACAATGCGAAGGAAATCGCGGACCGGGTGAACAACCCCGTCACCGGCGGCGAAATCCAGTACCGCCCCGCGCGCGTGCTGCTGCAGGACTTCACGGGCGTTCCCTGCGTGGTCGACCTGGCCGCCATGCGCGACGCGATCAAGGCGCTGGGCGGCGATACCCAGAAGATCAATCCGCAGGTCCCCGTGAACCTCGTCATCGACCACTCGGTGATGGTCGACGAGTTCGGCCATCCCAAGGCGATGGAAGCGAACATGGAGCTTGAATACGCCCGCAATGCGGAGCGTTACGACTTCCTCAAGTGGGGCTCCAAGAGCTTCGAGAACTTCTCCGCAGTGCCCCCGGGCACCGGCATCTGCCACCAAGTGAATCTCGAATATATCGCGCGCTGCACCTGGTCGAGCGAAGGCCCCGACGGCCAGCTGGTCGCCTATCCCGACACCTGCGTCGGCACCGACAGCCACACCACGATGGTCAACGGCCTCGGCGTGCTCGGCTGGGGCGTCGGCGGGATCGAGGCCGAAGCCGCGATGCTCGGCCAGCCGATCTCCATGCTGATCCCCGAAGTCGTCGGCTTCAAGTTCACGGGCAAGCTCGCCGAAGGCGTCACCGCGACCGACCTCGTGCTGACCGCCACGCAGATGCTGCGCGCGCACGGCGTGGTCGGCAAGTTCGTAGAATATTATGGCCCGGGCCTCGAGTCGCTCAGCCTCGCGGACCGCGCCACGCTGTCCAACATGGCACCCGAATACGGCGCGACCTGCGGCTTCTTTGGGATCGACGACAAGACGCTCGAATATCTGCGCCTCACAGGGCGCGACGAGCACGAAGTCGCGCTCGCCGAAGCCTACGCCAAAGAACAGGGCCTGTGGGTCCACCCCGATGTCGAGCCGGTTTTCTCCAGCACGATCGAACTCGATCTGTCGAAGGTCGTGCCCAGCCTCGCTGGCCCCAAGCGCCCGCAGGACAAGGTTGCGCTTCCCGAAGTCGACGAGTTGTTCAACCGCGACCTCAAGGAGATTTACGGCAAGAGCAAGCCCAACCGCGTCGATGTCGAGAACGCGCATCATGACGTCGGCGACGGCGACGTGGTAATCGCTGCAATCACCAGTTGCACCAACACTTCCAACCCGGACGTGCTGATCGCCGCCGGTCTCGTCGCGAAGAAGGCGCGTGAAAAGGGTTTGAAGCCCGCACCGTGGGTCAAGACCAGCCTCGCACCCGGATCGCAGGTGGTCACCGACTATCTGATCAAGTCGGGCCTGCAGGACGATCTCGACGCGATGGGCTTCGATCTGGTCGGCTATGGCTGCACGACCTGTATCGGCAACTCCGGCCCGCTGGCGCCTGCGATCAGCAAGGCGATCAACTCGAACGATATCGTCGCTGCCTCGGTCCTGTCGGGTAACCGCAACTTCGAAGGCCGCGTCAGCCCCGATGTGCGCGCCAACTTCCTCGCTTCGCCGCCGCTGGTGGTTGCCTATGCGATCAAGGGCACGGTGACCGAGGACATCATCGATACGCCGCTGGGCGAAGACCAGCACGGCAAGCCCGTCATGCTGGCCGACATCTGGCCGACGAACCAGGAAGTCGCGGATCTGCGCGCCGCCAATGTCAATCGCGACATGTTCGTGAGCCGCTACGCCAACGTCTACGAAGGTGACGAGCACTGGCGCGCGATCACCGTCGAGCCGAGCGACACCTATCGCTGGAACCCGACCAGCACCTACGTCGCCAGCCCGCCCTTCTTCGAAGGGATGAAGATGGACCCCGAACCGGTCGCCGATATCAACGATGCCAAGCCGCTGGCGATTTTGGCCGACTCGGTCACCACCGACCACATCAGCCCGGCCGGCTCGATCAAGGAGGATTCGCCCGCAGGCGAGTATCTCAAGAGCCACCAGGTCTCGAAGGCGGACTTCAACTCCTACGGCTCGCGCCGCGGCAACCACGACGTGATGATGCGCGGCACCTTCGCCAATATCCGCATCAAGAACGAAATGGTTCCGGGCGTCGAGGGGGGCTACACCACCTACAAGGGCGAACAGATGCCGATCTACGACGCAGCGATGCGTCACAAGGAAGACGGCACGCCGCTGGTGGTGATTGCGGGCAAGGAATACGGCACCGGCTCCAGCCGCGACTGGGCGGCGAAGGGCACGATCCTGCTCGGCGTGCGCGCTGTGATCGTCGAAAGCTACGAGCGTATCCACCGCTCCAACCTCGTCGGGATGGGCGTGCTGCCGCTGCAGTTCAAGGATGGCGACACGCGTGAGACGCTGGGCCTTGCGGCCACCGACAGCTTCACCATTCGCGGCCTTGCCGATGTGAAGCCGGCACAGGATGTGACGGTCGATGTGACGCGCGAAGACGGTTCGACCTTCGCTTTCACGGCGAAGTGCCGCATCGATACCGAGAACGAGCTGGACTACTACCGCAACGGCGGCATCCTCCAGTACGTGATCCGCAAGCTCGCCAGCCAGTAAGGCGCTGCGGCTGCTATTGAATCAGGGCTCGGCCAGCGATGGCCGGGCCCTTTTTGTTGGCCTGAATCAAAAGGGCGGAGGCTGCTCCTGGCAAGCAGCCCCCGCCCAATCCACAGCGCATTGCTGCGCTGACTTGTCGGTTCAGGATCGGCGCGAGAGGCCGATCAATCGGTGTTTTTCGATGACCATTTGCGGCGGGTGACGATCGCCAGCGCGGCCGCGCCGAACAGCAGGCCGATTGGCGGTGCGGGCACGGGGGTGCCGCTGCTGCTGCCGTGATGGCCCGAGCCGCCGGTGCTCGACCAGCCATTGCTGCCGCCATGGCTGGAGCCGCCCCAGCTCGATCCGCCGTGGCTCGATCCGCCCCAGCTGGAACCACCGTGGCTCGAACCACCGTGGCTGGAACCGCCTCTGCTAGAAGAGCCCTTGCTCGAACTGTTATTGCCCGAACTGGTGCTGACGTCGCCCGAACTCGACGAACTGCTCGAGACATCGCCCGAGGTGGACGAACTGCTCGACACGTCACCCGAGGTGGAGCTGCTGCTCGACACATCACCGGAAGTCGAGGAACTGCTCGAAACATCGCCCGAGGTCGAAGAGCTGCTCGACACGTCGCCCGACGAAGAGCTGGAGACATCGCCCGAGGACGAGCTCGAAACATTGCCCGACGAAGAGCTGGAAACGTTGCCCGAAGAGCTCGAGCTAGTCGAGCTGGACGGATTGCCCGAGGTGGACGAGGACGTCGAAGAGGACGTGCTGACCCCGCCGGTCGATGTGCTGACCCCACCGGTCGAAGTCGAAACGCCGCCGGTCGAGGTCGAGACACCGCCGGTGGTCGAGGAACTGCTGCTGGTCGAGGTGACGCCCCCGGTGGAGGTCGAGGTCGACCCGCCCGAAGTCGAGGTCGAACCGCCAGAAGTGGAGGTCGAAGTCGACGCACCGACGTCGATGTCGATGTCGATCCCGCCCGAACTCGATCCGACGCCGCTGGTGGTGGTGGTACTGATCGCGACCGTGCCGCTGCTCCCGCCGCCGCCGAAGAACCCGCCGAAGAAGCCGCCGCCGAAGCCGCCGCCACCGCCGCTGCCGCCGATCACGGTCACGCCGCTGCCCTGGCCGCCACCGCCGCCAGCGAAGCCGGCACCGTAGCCACCGACCTGCGTGGTCGTGGGCGCAACCGCAACGACCGTGCGCGAGGCACCATCGCCGAACTGGGCGCAGGCTTCCGCCGCTGCAACCAGATCCGCATCATCGCGGGCAATGCGCGCGGTGCGACTGCGCGCATCGTAAATCACCTGTTCGTCGGCCCCAACGCCGGTTCCGCCAGCGTAGGCACCATTGGCAAGGTTTGCGGGCACGCATTCGACCGTCCGCTTCACCACACGCCGCTTGCGCAGTGTGGTGCGCGGCACCTCGCGTTCGACCACCCGGTCTTCCTTGACGTAGCGCATCGCGGGCGCATCCTTGACCGACTTGTAGTCGGACGCGGCGACCTGTTCTTCGGCCACGTGGAGCGCTCCGCCTGCAAGCAGTGCGGTGCCCGCGGCGGTCGCGGAGAGTTTGGCGAGGGCTATTTTCATCGACATAAGCCGGGCTCATTTACTGTTTGAGCGCTTTACAAACCGTTGCCACCGGCGGCTCCGATGGATCGGCCAATCTGCGCCTATGTGCCTTAGGCCTCGTTCCGGGCATGGTTCGCAATGCGATTAACCATGAAAAAGCACCGGCTTGCGAAGAACTTGACGGTTGGAGGGCTCGGCGTGCTCCACCTGTCCCAAGCTGGCACCCCGCCTCTCGAAGAAGTTACGCCTTGGTCAGGTTTTATCGCCGAACAGATCGGGCGATTGCCCCTTCAGAGGATCGGCGGCGGGCGAATCGAGCCCCAGATGCTGCCAGCCACCCGCATTGAGGCAGCGTCCGCGCGCCGTCCGCGCCACCAGCCCCAGCTGGATCAGGAACGGCTCCACCACATCCTCCAGCGTGTCGCGCGGCTCGGCGAGGCCTGCCGCCAGCGTCTCGATCCCCACCGGGCCGCCGCCATAGGTCTCCGCGATCATGGTGAGGTAGCGGCGATCCATCGCGTCGAGGCCGAGCGAGTCGACCTCCAGCTTCGTCAGCGCGCTGTCGGCGACCTGCGCGGTGATACTCGGCGCGTTGTCGACACTGGCGAAGTCGCGCACGCGGCGCAGCAGGCGCCCCGCGACACGCGGCGTCCCGCGAGAGCGGCGCGCGATCTCGCGCGCGCCATCGGGCTCGATGCTCAGCCCCAGCTTGTTCGCGCCGCGCGTCACCACCCGCTCGAGCTCCTCGTGCGTGTAGAAGTTCAGGCGCACCGGGATGCCGAAGCGATCGCGCAGAGGCGTGGTCAGCAGGCCCTGCCGGGTGGTCGCACCGATCAGCGTGAAGGGCGGCAGGTCGATCCGCACGGAACGTGCAGACGGCCCCTCCCCGATCATGATGTCGAGCGCGCGGTCCTCCATCGCGGGGTAGAGCACTTCTTCGACCACCGGATTGAGACGGTGGATCTCGTCGATGAACAGCACGTCGTGCGGTTCGAGATTGGTCAGGAGCGCGGCCAGATCGCCCGCCTTGGCAATGACCGGCCCGCTGGTGGAGCGGAACCCCGCCCCCAGCTCGCGCGCTACGATCTGCGCCAGCGTGGTCTTGCCGAGGCCGGGTGGCCCGAAGAACAGCGTATGATCCATCGCCTCGCCGCGGCGTTTGGCGGCCGCGATGAACACGCCCAGGTTCTCGCGCGCAGCCTCCTGCCCGATGAACTCGGTGAGCGTCTTGGGCCGCAGCGCCGCGTCGGGATCGTCCGGCAGGCGTTCGGGCGTGTGGAGGGGGACGGGGTCGGTCATGATACTAGGTCGTCACCCTGAACTTGTTTCAGGGTCCAGCCAACGGCAGTCTCCACTCCATGTCGACCGAGAAGCAGCCCTGCGTCTACATCCTCGCGAGCAAGCCCTTCGGCACGCTCTACATCGGCGTCACCTCCGATCTGGTCGCCCGCCTCTGGCAGCATCGCGAGGGCGCGGTAGAGGGGTTCACCAAGCGCTACGCCGTGCATCGGCTGGTCCACTTCGAACTGTTCGACACGATGGAATCCGCGATCAAGCGCGAGAAGCAGCTGAAGAACTGGCACCGCGACTGGAAGCTCAACCTGATCGCTCGCGAGAATCCGGACTGGCGTGACTTGTCGCTCGGGCTCGGCTTCGAGCCGATTCTTCGGGACGAGCGGCAGGCTGGACCCTGAAACAAGTTCAGGGTGACGAAAAAGGAATCGTCTGGCTGGCGTTGGGAGATGTGGAGGGCTGGGGCCATCACTCTTCGGGACGCTCTATTCGTTTTCCGGGATAGGCCCAGCTGCTCCCTCCAAACATTCGCCCGATCCAATTCCACCAAGACTCTTCGTAGCTATAGGCTTCGAGAAACGCTGCCGAGCGGTCGCCATCATCGACCGGCCATCTGATCGGAGTTCTCGATACCACGATGTATCCCTCGTCGGAGCCAACCCCGTCGCAGTCGATAGCGGTCTGCGAAATGAAGCGATGGCGGTTGCCGATCATACTTGCCGGACCTTCATCAACTCTCGCACTGAAGCCCCAACTGCCCTCAACAGGCGCAATACCTGCAATTTTTAGCAACAGAGAGTCGGGCGGGCGATTTCTGGGCGCGTTTTCCCAGACCATACCCGAGGCGTAGCCATCCGGTCCGCTGGACATGCAGGCATGGGCCGCTCCGGGTAGCGAGACCACAAGCAACAGAACGAAGGCGAGTACAACCCTCAAAACGGGTTCACCGTGTAGCCCTGCTGCTGGAGCAGCGCGTGGGCGGTCATGGCGGAGAGGGCCAGTTCCACTCCGGGGATCAGGTCGGACTTCGCCACGCCCTGCCCCGCCGCGCTCTGGCCGCAGACGATGAAGCGCACGCCCTGGTCGATCATCTCGCGCAACATCGCGCCCGAGGGGTTCGCCTCGCCGCGATCGCGCGCTACCCAAGCGGCGTCGGTCAGCAGGTCGAGCACCGCAGGCCCGTGGACGACCACCGCCGCGCGGTTCTCCATCGGCTCGATCCCGGCGCGCGCATTCATGTTGATGAAGCGTGCCGCGCTCTCGAAGCCGCGATTGAGCTTGCCATCCTCGGCAGGTTGCGAAACGTCGAAGGCGACTTGGAAGCTCGCGTCCTCGGGAATGGCGAAGTCGGCATCGGGTACGTCGGCCACGGGGCCGAACTCGGTGAATACCGGGCCGTAGGTGAAGTCCTGCGCCGCCGCTGGCGCGCCGATTGCCAGTGCCGCAGCCGCCATCAGTGTCATTCGCATGCGCATCTCCTTCACCCCGCCGCCTTCTTCAGCGCCACGCGGATCAGCTCGCCCTCGCTCGCGCCTTCGCCCAGTTCGCCCATCGCCTCGGCCACGGCCTTGGCGGCAATCGCAGGCTTGAAGCCGAGGTTCTCCAGCGCGGAGACCGCATCGGCGCTCGCCCCGCCTTTCGGAGCGGCCATCGCCACCCCGCCCGGCGCCACGGGCAAAGCGCCTGCCTTGTCTTGCAACTCGTTGACGATCCGGCCCGCCAGCTTCGGCCCCACGCCGTTCGCCCGCGCGACCATCGCCGCGTCACCATTCGCGCACGCCGCCTGTACCTCGCCTGCCGACAGGACCGAGAGGATCGCCAGCGCGACCTTGCTGCCCACGCCCTGCACCGATGTGAGTAGGCGGAACCAGTCGCGCTCCGCCGCTTCGGCGAAACCGAGCAGGCGCATGTCGTTCTCGCTCACCTGCAAATCGGTGAACACGCGCACCTCGCCGCCTTCCGATCCGAGCGCGTCGAGCGTGCGGGTAGAGCAGTGGACGAGGTAACCGACGCCGCCCACGTCGATCACTGCCCAGTCGGGGCCGGTCGCGTCGAGCGTGCCTGTCAGCTTGGCGATCATGATCTGTTCCTGCCCGATCCGGGCGCGCTTTGCCAGCGCGGCGCGCACGCGTTCCACGATGGCGGAGTTGGATTCCTGACACACCTGACACACAGTCCAAGGGTTCAAATCCACTCGATCACTGAAGACGCACAGATCGTCTCCTTCGATTAAGCGAGGGCGAACAGCGTCGACGATGGGAAAGAACGCGCCCGGCATAGCCTGCGTTGGCGAAGTAGGAAAATTCACGCCATACGTTGCGGCGTGGACAGCGGAGCGCGCTTGCGGCAACGCTTCGCGCATGAGCTGGAACACATTCGGGCGGGTCTTCCGCTTCACCACCTGGGGAGAAAGCCACGGGCCTGCGATCGGCGCGGTCGTCGACGGGTGCCCGCCAGGCATCGGCTTGAGCGAGGACGACATCCAGCCGTGGCTCGACAAGCGCAAGCCGGGGCAGAGCAAGTTCACCACCCAGCGGCGCGAGCCCGATGCGGTGCGCATCCTCTCGGGCGTGTTCGAGGGGCCGGACGGGCAGCAGCGCACGACCGGCACGCCCATCAGCCTGATGATCGAGAATGTCGATCAGCGCTCGAAGGACTATTCCAACGTCGCGCAGGCCTATCGCCCCGGCCACGCCGATTACACCTACGACGCCAAATACGGCTTCCGCGACTATCGCGGCGGCGGGCGGTCGAGCGCGCGCGAAACCGCGATGCGCGTGGCGGCAGGCGCGGTCGCGCGGCTGGTCGTGCCGCAGGTGAGCATCCTCGCCTACGTGGCGGAGATCGGCGGCGACCGGATCGACCCGGCGAAGTTCGATGCCGAGCAGATCGCACAAAACCCCTTCTGGTGCCCCGACGCCGACGCCGCAGCGCGCTGGGAAAAGCTGGTCGACGATGCGCGCAAGGCAGGCTCCTCGCTCGGCGCGGTGGTCGAGTGTGTGGCGAGCGGAGTCCCCGCAGGCTGGGGCGCGCCGCTCTACGCCAAGCTCGACAGCGAGCTGGCGGCGGCGATGATGAGCATCAACGCGGTCAAGGGCGTGGAGATCGGCGACGGCTTCGACGCCGCGCGCCTCTCGGGCGAACAGAACGCCGACCCGATGCGGCCCTCGGCAGGCGGAGACGCACCCGAGTTCACGGCCAACCACGCGGGCGGCATAGCGGGCGGGATCGCCACCGGCCAGCCGGTCACCTGCCGCGTGGCGTTCAAGCCAACGAGCTCCATCCTCACCCCGGTCGACACGATCACCCGCGATGGCGAGGCAACCCAGATCAGCACCAAAGGCCGCCACGACCCCTGCGTAGGCATCCGCGGCGTGCCCGTGGTCGAGGCGATGATGGCCTGCGTGCTGGCGGACCAGGCGCTGCTGCACCGGGCGCAGTGTGGGTAGGAGGGCTTCCCACCAAATTGCGACCGCTCAAGTGTCGCACAAAGTCGCTAGGACCAGCGCATGAAAAATATTCAGGTCATCGACGGCGCGCCGAACGCGACCTTCAGCATCTTCCAGGCGAGTGACGAGGATTTCGCGATCATCTTCCCCGACGGGCGCGATATGGAACTTGCCGAGGACATGATAGAGCGGGTCGGCGAAGACGAAGCAGCTCGCGTTCTGGTGCCGCTATGGGGGCGTCCTGTGCTGAAAACGGATGCAATGGGCATCCACGGCACTCTCTTTTACGACGCCCACGAGCGCCGCGATTTCTTGCCGCCCTCTCGGCGCGAAGTGGACTGGGACGAGAGATACCTCAACGAAGCCCAGAGAGTACTTCATCGCCAGCATCGGTAGAATGCGGTTTGCACGCTCAGCCATCCGCGTCGTGCCCGTGGTGGAAGCGATGATGGCCCGGGGGTCGAGCGAACATCTTTCGTTGCCAGCTAGAAAATGGAGGAAGGGCTGGCGGCCGTATGGGCGGCCGCCAGCTTTCGGTTACTTGACTCGCGACAGCGCCGCCGCTGTCTCTCGATAATCGTGGAGGGGGCGCCCGAGCATCGTGGTGAGGCGTTCAAGGTCGCCATCCTGGGGGATCATTCCGTGGTCGACATAGCGCTCGGCCATCAGGCGCATTTCATAGGCCATCCAAGCAGGCATGAATCCGGCCATATTCTGTTCGAACCCAGTGGGATCGTCCCCGCCATAGGCAATCGGCCGTCCCAGAATATCGGACCAGATGGTCGCTACGCGCTCACCGGTCAGCGTCTCCGGACCGACCACGTTGATCGTTTCGATCGGCAGCGGACCATCCGCTTCATGACGGCGAATGAGCTCGATCGCGGCGACTTCCGCGATATCGCGGGCATCGACCATCGCGAGCCCCTTGCTACCGATCGGCATCGGATAGACGCCGTGGTCCACGATGACGTCCGTCACCATCACCTCGTTGTCGATGAAGTAAGTCGGCCGCAGGATCGTGGCGCCGAAGCCCATCTGCTCCAGCATCCGCTCGGCACCGCGCTTGACGGCGAAGTGCGGCACGTTGACCGCCCGATCGGCATCGAAGACCGATAGATAGACGATGCGGTCGATCCCCATTTCGCGAGCGACGTTCAGGGTGATGATCGCCTGCGTGAACTCGTCGCCGGTTACGGCATTGAGCAGAAAGAGCGTCGAAACCCCGGCAAGGGCGGAACGCAGCGCATCCAGATCGAGCAGGTCGCCCTGGACGACCTCCACGCCTTCCGGGAAATCGGCCTTCGCAGGATCGCGAGTGAGCACGCGGACGGGTGCGCCGCGCCGCACCAGTTGATCGACGACATGGCGGCCGACACGGCCCGTGGCTCCGGTAACGAGAATGGTCATGATAGTGTCTCCTCAGATTTGCGTTGTTGACGAGAGGAAACTGATCGATCCATATGTGATCCACTAGACATTGATTTTGGACGCTGTGTCTCATAGGTGAAACGGTATGGATTTGTTGGGGCTTACCGATTTCACGCTGGTCGCCCGCCATGGCGGGTTCAGCAGAGCCGCCCGTGCCGCGAACCGTCCGAAGGCGACGCTGTCGCGCCGCGTGGCCGAACTGGAGGCGAGCCTAGACCTACGCTTGTTCGAACGCGGCGCGCGCAACCTGAAGCTTACTGAGGAAGGGCGGGCGCTGTACGAGCGGGCAGGCGCGCTGCTGGCCGAACTGGAAGAGACAACGCGTTCCATTGCATCTGGGGGTGAGCAGCCACGCGGAACATTGCGGATAAGCGCGCCGCTCTTGTTCTCTCAGACCGCGATGGGGCGTCTTGCGGCGGAGTTTACGGAACAATATCCCGAGGTCCGGCTGGAAGTGACGAGCGAGGATCGCCCAGTCGACATGATCGAGGAGGGTTACGACCTCGCTATCCGGGTCGATCCCGATCCGGACGCCTCGCTGGTGGGCCGGGTTTTCCTGCACGACAGGCTGGTGGTGGTAGCGGCGCCCACATTGTCACCGCCCGATAGCGGCCCCGTGCGCGCCGTGGTTCGGGGCAGCGACGGGCCGGACAACTGGCCGATGGTGACGCCTGATGGCCCCACCACCCTTTCGGTGAATCCGGCCATGCAGCTTTCTTCCCTCATCACAAGCCGCGACGCGGTTCGCGCCGGCGCCGGAGTTTCCCGACTGCCTGTGTCGCTGGTGGCCGGCGATCTGGAGGCAGGCCGTCTCGTGAAGTGGGGAGATGTCACGGGATCGGATATCGCGCTGTGGGCGCTCTACCCGTCACGCCGCCTCCTAAGCGCGCGGGTCTCCGCATTTCTCGAGCTGCTCGGTCGGGCATTCCCCAAGGCGGCGCCTGAGGAATTGGCTGCCTACGTAGATGGGCCGAGGCTTCGCGGTTGAATCCAGCAATGACGATCCAGACCTGCGCGGGAGACGGCTCACAAACCTCTCATTCCCCCCCCAAAAAAGTTCCTCCACTTTCATCGATAATTCCGATTGCGGCCATCGCCACAAATCGCTTTTGTGCGTCGCAGCAGGCCCTATCTAGGCGTCGAGTTTCAACCCCTGACAGGAGACATTCATTGGGTATCATCGGAAGCCAGATCAAACCGTTCAAAGCCACCGCATTCCAGGCCGGCAAGGACTTCTTCGAAGTCACCGACGAGGACGTGAAGGGCAAGTGGGCGATCTTCTTCTTCTACCCGGCGGACTTCACCTTCGTGTGCCCGACCGAGCTGGAAAACCTCGGCGAGCAGTACGACATGCTCCAGAAGATGGGCGTGGAAGTCTATGCCGTCAGCACCGACACGCATTTCAGCCACAAGGCATGGCACGACACCTCCGACAAGATCGGCAAGCTGAAGTTCCCGTTCCTCGGCGACCAGCTGCACACGCTGTCGAAGAACTTCGACGTGCTGCGTGAGGAAATGGGCCTCGCCGACCGTGCGACCTTCGTGGTCGATCCCGACGGCGTGATCCAGATCATGGAACAGACCTGCGAAGGCGTGGGCCGCAATGCCAACGAACTCGCCCGCAAGATCAAGGCGGCGCAGTACGTCCGCGAGAATCCCGGCCAGGTCTGCCCGGCCGCGTGGGAAGAAGGCAGCGAAACGCTGGCCCCCTCGCTCGACCTCGTCGGCAAGCTGTAAGTACCAACCCGATCCTCCCCGCTCCGGGGAGGTGGCAGCCGCGTAGCGGCTGACGGAGGGGCAGGCGGCCGGGCACAACGCCGGTCGCCGCCCCTCCACCATCCTGTGGATGGTCCCCCTCCCCGTGCCGGGGAGGAATTTTCAGGAGAATTTCCCATGCTCGACGCCCAGATGACCGATCAGCTGAAGCAGTACCTGCAGAACCTGCGCGAGCCGGTGGAGCTTGTCGCATCGCTGGGTGACGACGAGACGTCCGCCAAGACGCGCGAGTTGCTCGAAGAGATTGCCGCGCTGCACGACCTGATTTCGGTCGACATGGATGGCGACTTCGAACGCCGCCCCAGCTTCATCATCCGGCGTGGCAACGATGCCGAAAAATGGGTCCGCTTCGCCGGGCTGCCGATGGGCCACGAGTTCACCTCGCTGGTGCTCGCGCTGCTGTGGGCGGGCGGCCATCCGCCCAAGGTCGACGCCGATGTGCTCGAGGATATCCGCCGGATCGAGACCGATCTGGAGTTCGAGATGTTCTTCTCGCTCTCGTGCCACAACTGCCCCGACGTGGTGCAGGCGCTCACGCTGATGGCGCTGGAGAACCCGCGCATCACCGCGACGCTGATCGACGGCGGTGCGTTCAAGGACGAGGTCGAGGCACGCGACATCATGGCGGTGCCCGCAACCTTCCTCAACGGAGAGAGCTTCTACAACGGCAAGATCGAACTGCCGCAGATCCTCGAACGGCTCGATACCGGCGCGGGCGCGAAGGCCGCGGCCAAGCTCAACGAGCGCGAGCCCTACGAAGTGCTGATTATCGGCAGCGGGCCTGCGGGCGTCGCCGCGTCGGTCTACACCGCGCGCAAGGGCTTCCGCACCGGCATCGCGGGCGAGCGTTTCGGCGGGCAGTTGCAGGATACGCTCGGGATCGAGAACCTGCCCGGCACCGCCTATACCGAAGGGCCCAGGCTCTCCGCCGACCTCGAAGAGCAGGTGAAGGCGAACGAGATCGACAAAATCGATCTGGTTCAGGCCGAGGCGCTGATCCCCGCGCAGAAGCCGGGCGGGATGCACAAGGTGCGCTTCGCCAATGGCGGCGAGCTGTCGGCTCGCGCAATCATCCTTGCGACCGGGGCGCGCTGGCGCAATCTGGGCGTGCCGGGCGAGCAGGACTATCGCAACAAGGGCGTGGCCTATTGCCCCCACTGCGACGGGCCTTTGTTCAAGGGCAAGCGGATCGCGGTCATCGGCGGCGGCAACTCGGGCGTCGAGGCGGCGATCGACCTCGCCAAGATCGTCGACCACGTGACGCTGGTCGAATTCGACACGCAGCTGCGCGCAGATGCGGTGCTGGTGAACAAGCTCAAGAGCCTCGACAATGTCGAGATCATCACCAACGGCCAGACGACCGAGATCACCGGCGACGGCAGCCGCGTGAACGGGATGATCGTGAAGGACCGCGACAGCGGAGAAGATCGCACGATCGAACTGGCGGGTGTGTTCGTGCAGATCGGCCTCGTCCCCAACACCGAATGGCTGAAGGACTCCGGGCTCGAACTGTCGAAGCACGGCGAAATCGTCACCGACGAGCGCGGCGCGACCAACCTGCCCGGTATCTTCGGCGCGGGCGACGCGACGACCGTGCCCTACAAGCAGATCGTGGTCGCGATGGGCCAGGGCGCGGAAGCGGGCCTGACCGCCTTCGACTACCTGATCCGCACCGAACCGGCAGACGAGATCGCGCAGGCGGCGTAAGGTCGAATGCTCATTACCGCGAAGAGCGGGTAGAGCAGGCGCGGCCTACCACCAGCCAAGGTGCACTTTCTCGACGATTCGCCATCCGTCGCCAGCCCTCTTGAAGGCATAGGCGCCAAGCTCGCCACCGGGTTCGCTGAAGGATAGAAAGGCGTAGTCGCCGGAAATCGCGGGGCCCGAAACTGACATCGGACACCACTCGCCATCGGCTTCGCCAAGCGTGACAGGATCGGAATCCTGCATGTCGCTCCAATCGATAGCAATCGCGCTGGCCGCCTTGCGCGCATCGGGATCTTCGAAGCTGAGCGGGGTCAAGATTCCTGGCGGGCCGTCTGAATCGGCTTTTGCGACATGGTCTCTAGGCGAGTAGGTGACGCAACTCGACCAAGGGCCCTCCCGGTCCACGACACGATCGACCAGCGGCTGGCCAACAATCGGTGCCGTACGCAGGAGCGAACAGCCCCCGAGCATAATTGCCATGCACGCGATGCCTAACCTCATCGGGTGATGATACCGCACGGCCCGTGACGGGTCGACCGCCTTGCGTCACAATCGCTTCAGTAACTAAATGATACCCAATTAATCGATTGGACCAATCACAGGATCGGGCGCATTCTCTCCTTATCGGCGACGCGAGTCGCGCACGAAAAAGGAGCGGATGATGGACGCGAAGACTGGTTCGATCGGGGGCGGTTGCCCCGTGCATGGCGATGGCGGCGTGCGCGCGCTGCTGGGGCGTACCAACAAGGACTGGTGGCCAGATGCGCTCGACCTGCAGATCCTGATGCAGGGTGGCACCTCGCCCGATCCGATGGGCGAGGATTTCGATTACTGCGAGGCGTTCAACGCGCTCGACTATGCAGCGCTGAAGGCAGACCTGCACGCGCTGATGACCGACAACCAGCCGTGGTGGCCGGCGGATTACGGCCACTACGGCCCGTTCTTCATCCGCATGGCGTGGCACGCGGCGGGCACGTACCGCACCGGCGACGGGCGCGGCGGCGCGTCCTCCGGCCAGCAGCGGTTCGCTCCGCTCAACTCGTGGCCCGATAACGGCAATCTCGACAAGGCACGCCGCCTGCTGTGGCCGATCAAGCGGAAATACGGGAAGCACATCAGCTGGGCCGACCTGTTCGTGCTGACCGGCAATGTCGCGATCGAGAGCATGGGCGGGCCCGTGTTCGGCTTCGGCGGCGGCCGCAAGGACGTCTACGAGCCGGAGAACGACATCTACTGGGGCTCGGAAGAAGAGTGGGTGAACGAGGGCGTCGAAACGCGCATCATTCCCGATGAGGGCAAGGCGATGGAGAACCCGCTCGCCGCGATCCAGATGGGGCTGATCTACGTCAATCCCGAAGGCCCCGGCGGCAATCCGCACGATGCCGAAGGGATGGCGCGCGACATGAAGGAAACCTTCGCGCGCATGGCGATGAACGACGAGGAAACCGTCGCGCTGACCGCAGGCGGCCACGCCTTCGGCAAGTGCCACGGCGCGATCCCGCCCGACCAGCTGAGCGGCGCTCCCGAAAGCGAGGCCTTGCAGCTGATGGGCTTTGGCTGGGCGACCGATGCCGAGCAGATCGAACAGGGCCACATCACCACCTCGGGCCTCGAAGGCGCGTGGACGCCCAACCCGACGCAGTGGGGCGGCGACTATTTCCGTCTGCTGTTCAAGTACGACTACGAGCTGGTCGAAAGCCCGGCGGGCGCGAAGCAGTGGCAGCCGATCGACCCGGACCCCGAGGACATGGTGCCCGACGCGCGCGATCCTTCGAAGAAGGTGCCGACGATGATGACCACCGCCGACATGGCGCTGAAGCGGGACCCGGATTATCGCAAGATCTCCGAACGCTTCCGCGACGATCAGGCCGCGCTCGACGATGCCTTCGCCCGCGCATGGTTCAAGCTGACTCACCGCGATATGGGCCCCAAGGCGCGCTACCTCGGCCCCGATGTGCCGGGCGAAGACCTGATCTGGCAGGACCCGGTGCCCGCGGGCCGCGAAGTCTCGGACACCGCCGTGACCCTGTTCAAGGACAAGGTGCTGCGCAGCGGGCTGAGCGTCAGCGAACTGGTAAAGGCGGCGTGGGCTTCGGCCAGCACCTACCGCAAGAGCGACCATCGCGGCGGCGCCAATGGCGCGCGTATCCGGCTCGAACCGATGAAGAGCTGGGCGGTCAACGATCCCGAGGAGCTGGCCAGGGTCCTCGCCAAGCTGGACGAGCTGCGCGACGATATCTCGATGGCCGACGCGATCGTGATTGCCGGTTCGGCTGCGGTCGAGAAGGCGGCGAAGGATGCCGGGTTCGACATCGCAGTGCCCGTCACCACCGGGCGCGGCGATGCCAGCGAAGCGCAGACCGATGCCGAGAGCTTCGAGCCGCTCGAACCCTTTGCCGACGGCTTCCGCAACTACCTGAAGACCAAGGCGAGCGTGAAGACCGAGGATATGCTGATCGACCGCGCCAGCCTGCTCGGCCTCTCGATTCCCGAGATGACCGTGCTGGTCGGCGGGATGCGTGCGCTGGGTGCAGTGAGCAAACACGCGAAGCACGGCAACAGCATTGGCGTGCTGACCGATCGGCCCGGCCAGCTGACCAACGACTTCTTCGTCAACCTGCTCGACATGGGTACGAAGTGGGCGACGGTCGACGAGAGCGGCGACGAGGAATTCGTCGGCACCGACCGTGCCTCAGGCGAGGAGAAATGGCACGCGACGCGCACCGATCTGGTGTTCGGCAGCAACTCGCAGCTGCGCTCGGTCGCGGAGGTCTATGCCGAGAACGGCAACGAGGAGAAGTTCGTGAAGGACTTCGTGGCCGCGTGGACCAAGGTGATGGACGCCGACCGGTTCGATCTGCGCTACGCCCAATACCACTGATCGGAGCACCGCCGGAACAAAGCGGGCCGCGACTTACATCGCGGCCCGCTTTTTCTGTTCGCCTGAGCGAAGGCTCAGGCAGTCTTGTCGGGCAGCGCGTAGGCGACCACCGCGTCGCTCACCTTGGTCTTCATGAAGTGGTGTCCGCCCGCCATCACGACCACGTACTGACGCCCGCCTTCCTCATAGGTCATCACGTTCGCCTGTCCGCCACCCGGCAGCGCGGCGGTCCACAGCGTCTTGCCGGTCTTGAGGTCGATCGCATGGATCAGGTCGTCGGTGGTCGCAGCGACGAAGATCAGCCCGCCCGCCGTCACCACCGCGCCGCCATTATTGGGCGTGCCGATGGTCACCGGCAGATGCGAGGCGATGCCGAAGGGGCCGTTCTTGCGCGCGCTGCCGAAGGGGCGGTCCCAGATGGTCTTGCCGCTCGTCAGGTCGATCGCGGTGATCCCGCCATAGGGCGGCTGCTTGCACAGCAGGCCGGTGAACGGCACCCGCCAGCCCGCGTTGACGTCGATCGCATAGGGCACGCCCGCCTGCGGATCGCCCGCGCCCTCGGCCTTGCCGCCGCCGGTATTGCCCTGCGGCCCGCGCGGTTCCCAGCCCTTCCTGTCGGCCACCGCACGCGGCACCAGCTGCACGTAATTTGGCATGTCGTTGTAGTTCGCCACGATCACACCGCGCGCCGGATCGACCGCGACCGATCCCCAGTCCGAGCCTCCATTGTAGCCCGGATATTCGATCGAGTGGTTCTCGCTCGGCGGCGTATAGTACCCTGCATAATCCGCTTCCCTGAACTGGATGCGGCAGAACATCTGGTCGATCGGGGACATGCCCCACATGTCCGCCTCGGTCAGGTTCGGTTTCTTGAGCGTGGCGAAGGCGGAATAGGGCTGCGTCGGGCTGCGCTGTTCGGGCTCGGCACCGCCGGTCGGGGCGGGCTTTTCGATCACGGGATGCAGCGGTTTGCCGGTCCTGCGGTCGAGCACGTAGATCTCGCCCTGCTTGGACGCGAGCACCAGCGCGGGCGTGCCGTCGGGCAGGTCCACCAGCGTCGGCTGGCTGCCGAGGTCGTAGTCCCACACATCCTTGTGCACCGTCTGGAACGTCCACGCGGGCTTGCCGGTCGCGACGTCGATCGCGACGAGGGCGGAGGAGTACTTGTTCTCCTGCGCGCTGCGGTCGCTGCTCCAGTAGTCGCTCGAACTGTTTCCGAGCGGGAGGTAGACCATGTTCAGGTCGTCGTCGCCCGCCGCGCTGGTCCACATGTTGGGCGTGCCGCGCGTGAACTCCTCGCCCTCGGCAGGCCAGCCGGTCTCGCCCGGGCGACCCATGTCCCACGCCCACTTGCGCGCGCCGGTGGTCGCATCGAACGCCATGATCGCGCCCGAGGGGGCATCGTTGCGCTGGCCGTCCATCACCTGCCGACCGACCACGATGGTGCCGTTGACGATGGTCGGCGCGACGGTCATCGCCGCCATGCCGGGGTAGACGTTGCCGAGGCCGACGGTGGTATCGACCTCGCCATTGGTGCCGAAGCCGGGACACGGCTTGCCGGTATCGGCGTCGACTTCGATCAGCCGCGCATCGAGCGTCGCTTCCAGAATGCGTAGACCGGTGCATTCCTGGAGTGCGGTGGCGGGTCCGGTGATCGGAGTCTCGGCAACCTGCGAAGATGCAGGGCGCGCAGTGTTATCGTCGAGCGAGGTGCTACCCGTCGTGGGATCGAACGCGGTCACGCCGCGACAACTGGCCGAATAGGGGATCGCGGCGGGGCTGACCGCGGGATCGTAGCGCCACAGAACCTTGCCGTTATTCGCGTCGAGCGCGAGCATCTGGTTCATCGCGGTGCACATGTAGAGCCGGTTGCCGATCTTGAGCGGGGTGGTCTCGGCGGCGTATTTCCCCTTGCCCGCCCCCTGCGGCATGTCGCCCGTGTGCGCGGTCCACGCGACCTTGAGCTTGTCGACGTTATCGGGGGTGATCTGCGCGAGTGTCGAATAGCGCTGTGCGCCATTGGTGCCGCCCCACGCGGGCCAGTCTGCATCGACCGACTGCCCGGTGATGGAACCGCCATGGTCCGGCAGGTCCGATTGTACCCAGCCGGGTGCCGCCAGCGCGGTCAGCCCAAAGGAGGCGCCGAGGAATAGCAGCGTCCCCACCGCGCCGAGGATCGCGGGCTTCCACGGCGTTCGGCGGATCAGGAAGGGCGTGATCAGGCTGACCAGCACCAGCAGGATCGCCGGGCCGACGAGACGCGGCACCAGCCCCCAGACATTGCTGCTTTCCCAGAAGGCCCACACCGCCGTGAGCGCGAAGATGATGGCGTAAATGACCGCACCGATCCAACGGCGCATGAAGATCAGGCCGCCCGAGGCGACCAGGCCGATGCCGGCGAGAAGGTAGTAGGGCGAGCCCCCATCGATTACGAGCCAGAGCCCGCCAACCGCGAGCACGACGCCCAGCGCGGCGAGAATTGCGCCGGTCAGGCGCGCGGGCCACCCGGTCGATGAGAGCGAATTGGCGTTGCCGGAATTATCGAACACGGGCCGACCTTTCGTCTAGCCCCCCTCGCCCAAACGGGACGGCTACGGCCGAGTTCCCGTTGCGGGACAGCGCCATCGCGCGCGAGAGCGAGGCGATGGCCAGCAGCAAATCGCCCGTCGACATGCGTGCCAAGAATGCTAATGCGACCCCTTCGCAAAAAGGGAAGCAAACAATGCGTAAACTGACATTCCTCATCCCCGCCGCCGCGACCGCGCTGGCTCTCTCCGCGTGTTCGCAAGCGCCCGACGCCAAGAGCGACGAGACCGCCGCCACCACCGAAGCGACGCCCGATCCCGATGCGGTAGAGGCTGTCGACAGCCAGTCGAGCGTGCTCAACGCCAGCGTCGCCACCGAGGAAGAACTGGCCGGTGTCGACGGAATTTCGCCCGAACTCGCCGCCTCGATCGTCGCCGGGCAGCCCTATGCCAGCGTCACCGATTTCAACGCCAAGCTGATGGAAACGCTGAGCGAGGACGAAGCCAAGGCCGTGCTCGTCAAGGTGTTCGTGCCGGTCAACCTCAACTCCGCGACGCCCGACGAAATTCGCCTGATACCCGGCATGACCGACAAGATGGTCCACGAGTTCGAGGAATACCGCCCCTACGCCGACATGGGCGTGTTTGACCGCGAAATCGGCAAATATGTCGATGCCGAAGAAGTCGCGCGCTTCCGCCAGTACGTCACGCTTTGACGCTGGCCTTGGCTGAGCGTTTCTGACGCCATTGCAGCCACAGTCTGACGATCTCGATCGCCGCCAATATCGCAATGTTGATGTAGGCGGTGGTCGGGTCGAAGGCGGACAGTGCCCAGTGCACGAACACCAGCACCGCAGCCGGGTAGACCAGCCGGTGCAGCCGCTTCCAGCCCCGCTTGAGCATCCGCATCGAGGCATTGTTGGAAGTGACCGCCAGCGGCACGAACAGCGCGAAGGCAGCCCATCCGGCGAGGACATAGGGCGTCGATGCCTCGTCCCAGATGATGCCCACATCGCCCTTTCGCCACAGGTAGATGATCGTGTGCCCGGCGGCATAGGCGAAGCTTGCGACGCCCAGATCGCGCCGCCTGCGCATCAGGTATTGCGCCACCGCGTTGCGGCGGAACGCGAGCCGGATCGGGGTGACCGCGAGCGTCGCCATCAGCAGCCAGGCTGCCCAGTCGCCGCTATCGCCGATGATGTGGCCATAGCCGTAAAGGTCGGGCGTCGCCCACCAGCGCCACAGCATCCACGCCCCCGGCAACGCGAGCACGATCCACAGCACGGGCCGAGAGCGCAGCAGCGCCATCAACGGCTCCGTTTCAGCACGACGTAAAGGGCACCCTCGCCCCCGTGGCGCTGGTGCGCCTTGCGCACGGCGGCAATCGCGCCGCCATGTTCGCTCGCTGCCAGCCAGTCGAGGATCTTCGCGCGGATCGCGCCGCGCCGTTCGCCCCGGTCCGCCGGATCGCCTCCGCGCGGCTTGCCGGTGACGATCAGCACGCTGCGCGCACCGATGCTGCGCGCCTGCGCCATGCCGTCCATCAGCCGTGTGTAGGCACGGTCGAGCCCGTGGCCATGCAGGTCGAGCGTGAGTTCGGGCGCGATTTCGCCTGCTTTCAGCTTGCGGTCCCAACGGGCATCAAGGCCACGATCCTCCCTGCCGCCCAGAGGGGGGGAGAGGGGCCGCACGTAGGGCGATGGGGGGACTTTTCCTGCTTGCGGCAAGGCTTTGCGAGGCACGGTCGCTTTCGGGGGAAGCGGCTTGCTGGCCTCCCCAGGCTTGCGAGCGACCGAACCGGCCCCGCCGCCATGCTTCACAGGGTCCCCCTCGCCAAGCCTCGGCTGGCGAGGATTGAGCGGATCGACCGTCGCGGCCAGCGCCGCCCACGCCGCAGCCTCTTCCTCGGATAGTCCGCGCGGGGCCCTCATCGTCCGTTGAGGCGCGCGACCGTTCCCTTGGGCAGCAGGATCAGCGCGGTGCCGCGCGCGCTCATTCCGCCCGCAACCTCGCGCGCATCGCCGCCATTGCCCCAGAAAGTGTCGAAGCGGTTGGCACCCTTGATCGCGCCGCCGGTATCCTGCGCCACCCACATGCCGTCCGCGACATCGCGATCCATCTCGAGCACGACGGGCGCCCCGTAAGGCACGAAGCGCGGATCGACCGCCACCGAATTGCCGCGCGTCACCGGCACGCCGAGCGAACCGAGCGGGCCGCTTGTGGTCAGCTCGCGGAAGAATACCCAGCTCTCGTTCTCGCGCATCAGCGCCTTGCCCGCGACGGGGTTCTCGCGGATATATTGCATGATCCCCTGCATCGAACCGGGGTACTGGCCGGGCCCGTCGCCGAGCAGCCCGCGCTCGCGCATCAACCCGCCGATGCCGGTATAGCCGTGGCCGTTCTGGCCCGCGTAACCGATCCGCATCACGCTGCCATCGGGCGCGCGCAGCAGGCCCGAGCCCTGGATCTGGAGGAAATAGAACTCGACCGGGTCCGCCGCCCACGCGATCTCCAGCCCACGCCCGGCGAGCGCGCCGTCCTCGATTTCGGCCCGCGTATAATATTCGACGAAATTGCCATTGTCGTCATAGCGGCCGAGCGGCGGGCGGCCTTCGCGCTCGCTTTCCGGCATATCGGGGGGCCAGGCGCGCACCAGATCGTCGGGGACGCCGTAGACGGGCACGTCGTAGCCGGGGCGGCGCGTGCGGCTGCCGAGAATTTCGGGTTCGAAATATCCGGTGGCGAAGGCCGCGCCATCGCCGATCCGCGCGGTTTCGAAGTAGGTTTCGAAGAAGGTGAGCGCGTCGCCTTCCCACCGGTGCGCGCCGGTGCAGGCGGGCAGCCAGTCGGCGGGCTGGGTCAGCCCACTGGCGTCGGCTTTCTCCGTAGGCCAGTCGCAGCTCGCCTTGAACGCGGTCAGCGCGGCGGCGGCATCGGCGGCACCGATCCGCAGAGAGCGCAGCGAAGGTCCGGCGGCGACGCCGGCGGCAGCTGCGTTCGCGAGCACGGGTTCGGGCGGGCGGTCGATCGGCGGAAAAGGCGGCTTGTCCGCGCCAGGCCCGACGCAACTGGCCAGCGCCCCGAGTGCCGCGAGCAGCCACAGCCGCTTGATCATTGCCTTACTCTCCCCCAGCGGCGCGCCTGCGCCCCGGTCAATCGGGCGGGCCGATCAACCGCGCCGATCAGCCCCGCAGATCAACCTTCGTCGGTTTCGACCAGCTGCCAGTCGGGCGCGCGCGAATCGATCCGCCGGGCGAAGGTCCAGATGTCGCGGCTCTCAATCGCGTCGTCGAGCGATCCGGCGATCATCGTACCCTCGCCATCGCGGGTCACGGCGGCGATATCGGCGACGAAGCGCACGGTGATGCGCGCTTCCTTGCGCTCCAGCTCGGCGTCGCGAATGGTCGCGTCCTCGATCCGGATGAGGCGGTTGTCGAGCGTTTCGCCCGCTTCCTCGCGCGCGTCGATCGCCTGGGCGAATCCTTCGTAGACCGAATCGTCGCACAGCTCGCGCAGCGTTTCCTTGTCGCCGCTCCAGAAGGCTTCGAGCACCATGCCGTAAGCCGCCTTCGCCCCTTCGAGGAAGGAGACGACATCGAACCACTTGTCGGCAGCGATGATCGACTGCACGCCGCGTTCGACCTGCGGCAGCACGTCGGCCTTGGCTTCCTGCTCGGTCACCGCGCGCGGGGCAGGCTGTGCGGTATGCTGGCCCAGGACAACGTCGCGCTCGTCCTTGCTTTCGAAGCGGCGAACCACGGGCTCCTCCTCATGCTCGGCGCGGCGGCCGAGCACCGAATAGAGCCGCAGGCCCAGGAAGACCGCGATCATGGCGAGGATGACGATTTCGGGAATCACTAGCTCTGCACCTGGTTTCTCAGCGGACGCAGGCCGGACGGGAATACCGCGCCGCAAGCGTCCTTCACGTTTCGCTCTCAATCCCACAGATAGGGGCCGATATCAAATGCACAACGTCCGCCGGAGTGCCCCTGCGAGGTGAACAGTGTCCCACAACGGCAATTCGTTCCCGTTGCGGGGGGGCAAGCCTGCTGCTAGGCGGCTGCTGATCGACGGGGGGTGTCCAGTTCTGGCGAGCCCCGCCCGACCCTGACAACCTTGCAGACAGAGACAAGCTCCATGGCCGAACAAGGCGACGTTCTGACCGACCTCGACAACCAGCACAGCGGCAACGGTGCGGACAACCGCCCGACCGCCGGTTTCATCGCGCAATATATCAAGGATCTCTCGGTCGAGAATCCGAACGCGCCGGCCAGCTTCCAGTGGCAGGATGCGCCGAGCATCGACCTGCAGTTCAACATCGGCATGAACCCGGTGAACGAGGAAGTCAGCGAGGTCGAGCTGAAGATCAACGCCAATGCTTCGTGCGAAGGCGGCCCGCTGTACATGATCGAGCTGGTCTATGCGGGCCTCGTCGGCATCCGCAACCTGCCGGAAGATCAGGCGCACATGTTCCTGTTCGCCGAAGCACCGCGCATCCTGTTCCCCTTCGCCCGCCGCGTGATCGCCGATGCGACCCGCGACCTGGGCTTCCAGCCGCTGATGGTCGACCCGATCGACTTCAACGGCCTCTACGCGCAGCGGATGATGGAACGCCAGCAGGAGCAGGCGGGCGAGAACCCGGGCGGCGACGCGCCCACCGGCCAAGCCTGACCGCTCGGCTGACGGCGGGGCCGGGGCGATGAGCCTGGTCAAGAACGTGGGGACCATCGGCGGGCTGACTGCGGTCAGCCGCGTATTCGGTTTCGTCCGCGACATGCTGCTTTCCCGCGCGCTCGGCGCGGGGCTGGCGGCGGACGCGTGGCAGCTCGCCTTCACCCTCCCCAACACTTTCCGCCGACTCTTCGCCGAGGGCGCGTTCAGCGTCGCCTTCGTGCCGATGTACACGCGCAAGCTCGGCGAGACCGGCGACGACGACATCTCCGCCGATGAATTCGCGAGCGATGTGCTGTCGATCTTCGTCTGGGTGCTGCTGGCGTTTTCCGCGCTGTGCATGCTCGCGATGCCCGGCATCGTGTGGGCGTTGGCGCGCGAATACCAGGACGTTCCCGGCAAGTTCGATCTTGCGGTCACGCTGTCGCGGATCACCTTCCCCTATCTCGGGCTGGTCAGCCTGGTCGCGATGCTTTCGGGCGTGCTCAACGCGCGGTCGAAGTTCGCGCCGGGCGCGTTCGTGCCCGTGCTGCTCAACATCGTGCTGATCGCCGCGATCCTTTCTGGCAGCGCGTGGCGCGACCGGATCGGCGGCGGCGACGTGTCGGTCGCCTATGCGCTGTCGATCGGGCTGGCGACTGCAGGCGCATTCCAGCTCGCCTACATGTGGTGGTCGATGCGCCGCGCGGGCGTGAAGCTGAAGGTGACCACGCCGCGCATCACGCCCGAGGTGAAGCGGCTCGGCGTGCTGATCCTGCCCGCCACCTTTGGCGCAGGGATCTACCAGATCAGCCAGCTGGTCGACACGTTCTTCGCCACCAGCCTGCCGCAGGGCTCGCTCACGCTGCTTAAGTTCGCCGACCGGCTCAACCAGATGCCGCTGGGCATTTTCGGGATCGCGCTGGGCACGGCGATCCTGCCGATGCTCGCGCGCCATATCCAGAGCGACAACCGGGCCGAGGCGCAGCGGCTGCAGGCCAACGCGGTCGAGATCGGCACGCTGCTGACCCTGCCCTGCGCGGTGGCGCTGTCGATCTGCGCCGAGGCCTTTTCGACCGGCCTGTTCCAGGGCGGCAAGATGACGCTCGACGATACGCTGCTGATGGGCCAGATCGTGGTCGCGCTGGTCGCGGGCCTGCCTGCATACGTGCTGATCAAGGTGTTCCAGCCCGCCTTCTTCAGCCGCGAGGATACGCGCACCCCGGTGTTCGTCGCTGCGGGCGCGCTGGTGTTCAACATCTCGCTCAATTTCTACGTCGTGCCGCGCTACGGCATCGTCGGGCTCGCGGCGGCGACCGCGATCAGCGCCTCGCTCAACGTGCTGACGCTGTACATCATCCTGCAGATACGCGGCTGGTTCCACTTCACCGCCAAGCTCGCGAGCCGGATCGCACGGCAGATCGTCGCGACCGCGATCATGGGCGCGATGCTGTGGTACCTGACGCCTGCGCTGATGCCGTTCTGGACGGGCAATGCGTTCGAGCGGGCATGGTCGCTCATCGCGATCACGCTGGCGGGCGCGATCGTGTTCTTCGGCGCTGCCTTCCTGCTCGGCGCGCTCGACAAGGATCTGATCGCCCAGCTGCGCCGAAAGCCGGCGAAGAAGCCGGTCGACCTTGCCGAATAGGCCGGGTGTGATAATGCTCGTGCCCATGAACGGAAACCAAGCCCCCAGCACTGCGGCCCCGCGCCGCTTCGCGATCGGTGGGCGGGCGGCCTGGCGTTGGCGAGCGCACGCCTGACCTGACCTGCCGGGGCGACCCGGCACCACGCCTGTTTTCCGTTCGATTTTTCAAAAAAGAGCCATAGCCATGCGCATCGTTTCGGGTATCCAGCCCACCGGCAACCTTCACCTCGGCAACTATCTCGGCGCCATCCGCAACTGGGTGCGGATGCAGGACGAGATGGGCGAAGACGACCAGTGCGTTTTCTTCATCGTCGATCTGCACGCGCTCTCCATGCCGCACGATCCCAAGGAACTGCGCGCCGCGACGCTGGAAATGGCCGCCGCGCTGATCGCCTGCGGGATCGACCCGTCACGCTCGATCCTGTTCAACCAGGCGCAGGTGCCCCAGCACGCCGAGCTACAGTGGCTGCTCAACGGAGTCGCCCGGATGGGCTGGCTCAACCGGATGACGCAGTGGAAGGACAAGGCGGGCAAGAACCGCGAGGGTGCCTCCGTCGCGCTGTTCACCTACCCGGTGCTGCAAGCCGCCGACGTGCTGCTGTATCAGGCCACGCACGTTCCGGTGGGCGAGGATCAGAAGCAGCACCTGGAGCTGGCGCGCGACATCGCTCAGAAGTTCAACAACGACTACTGCCCGGCGGACGCACCGCTGTTCACGCTGCCCGAACCCTATATCCCGCCGCAGGCCGCGCGGATCATGAGCCTGCGCGACGGATCGAAGAAGATGAGCAAGTCCGATCCGTCCGACATGAGCCGGATCGAGCTGGCCGACGATGCCGACACGATCATGAAGAAGGTCAAAAAGGCGAAGTCGGACCCGGACGCCCTGCCATCCGAGGCTGCCGGGCTGGAAGGTCGGCCCGAAGCGCTCAATCTCGTCACGATCTACGCGGCGCTTGCCGGGCAGACGACGGACGAGGTGCTGGCCACCTATGGAGGGCAAGGCTTCGGCGCGTTCAAGCCCGCGCTGGGAGAGCTGCTGGTCGAAACGCTCGCGCCGATCTCGTCGCGCTTCCGCGATCTGCTGGAGGATCGCGAGTCGCTCGACGCGGCGCTCGCGCGGGGCGCGGCGCTGGCGCGCGAACGCGCGGCACCCACGCTCGCCGCGACCTACGAGGCATTGGGATTGCTGCGTGGATAGGGCACATTTGCTGCCCACGGAAACCGAAAGCCCTTCAATCAGTTAAAGGGGGGTTCAGGCGAAGTGGCGTAGTGGTTCTGGTCTGATGGATCGGGGGGCACCCCCAACCGGGCGCCTCCCCTCGCAAGGGGCGAATTATGAAAAAACGCAAATTTCTAGCGGCCTTGGGCGCTTTGAGCCTGCTTGGCGGCGGTCTCGTGGCGTGCACCACCGGGTTCCAGGCGGACGTTTCGCGCTTCCAGTCGCAGCTGCCCGCCCCGCAGGGCCAGACCTTCGCCGTGGTGGCGGACGATCCGGCGCTCGCCGGCGGGATCGAGTTCGGCCAGTATGCCGACCTCGTGACGCAGCGGATGGCCGACCTCGGCTACGTTCCGGGCAATCCCGACACTGCCGACCTGCTGGTGCGCTTCGACTATGGGGTGGATGAGGGCCGCGAGCGCATCGTTACCACGGGCATTCGCGATCCCTTCTACGATCCCTGGTACAGCTACCGCCCCACCTTCTATCGCACGCGCGATGGCCGGGTGATTGCGGTGCGCCATCGTGACTGGGGTTACGGCTTCTACGATCCGTGGTTCAACGATACCAGCGTGCGCAGCTACACGGTCTATACCAGCGATATCGACCTGAAGATCGACGATCGCCGGACCGGTCAGCGTGTGTTCGAAGGCACGGCGGAAGCGATGTCGCGCAGCGACCACCTGCAATATCTGGTGCCCAACCTGGTCGACGCGATGTTCACCGGCTTCCCCGGCAATTCGGGCGAAACGGTGCGGATTTCGATCAAGCCCGAAGACGAATAAGCCCGACGGCACTCACACAAAAAGCAATGGCCGGTCCGATCATGTCGGGCCGGCCGTTTTCGTTTGCGGTCGCCGCTGGCTCAGAGCCTGGCGTGCCCGCCGGTCGATCCGAAGCCGCCCGCGCCGCGCGCGGTCTCGTCGAGCGAATCGACTTCCTCGAACGCCGCCTGCGTCACTGGCGCGAGCACCAACTGGCCGATCCGGTCGCCGCGCGCGATGGCGAAGCTCTCGCTGCCGTGGTTGATCAGCAGCACCTTCAGTTCGCCGCGATAATCCGAATCGATCGTGCCCGGCGTGTTGGGCACGGTCACGCCGTGCTTGAACGCGAGGCCCGAACGTGGGCGGACCTGGATTTCGTACCCTTCGGGAATTGCCACCGCGAACCCCGTGGCGACCGCGTGCCGCGCGCCGGGGGCCAGCTCGACATCCTCCGCCGCGCATATGTCCATCCCCGCGGCGCCGGGGGTGGCGTAGGCAGGCAGAGCAAGCCCCGCGCCATGCTCCAGCCGCTTGATCCGCACGGCTACCTGTTCAGTCATTCACATTCTCCAGCGCCGCCGCAATCCGCTCGACAAGGTGCACCGCTACCTCGCCCTTGGGCATCTGCGGCCAGTCTTCCACTCCATCGGCGGTGACGAGGTGGATGGTGTTGTCCGCCCCGCCCATCACGCTTCTGCCGACACCGCCCGACACATCGTTGGCGACGATCCAGTCGGCGTTCTTGCGCGTGCGCTTGCCTTTCGCGTTTTCGACCACATTCTCCGTCTCGGCGGCAAAGCCGATCAGCAGCCCGGGCCGCTGGTCCGACGCGCCGAGCGTGGCGAGGATATCGGGGTTTTCCTCCAGCTGAAGCGGAGGCGGTGCCGCGCCCTGCTTCTTCATCTTCTGATCGCCCACATCGCTCGCGCGCCAGTCCGCCACGGCGGCGGCCATCACCGCGACATCGGCGGGCAGGGCCTCGCGCACCGCGGCAGCCATCTCGCGCGCGGTCTGCACGTCGATCCGCGTGACGCCCGGCGGCGTCGCCAGCTCGACCGGCCCGGCGACCAGCGTCACCCGCGCACCTGCGGCGGCGGCGGCGGCTGCAATCGCGAAGCCCTGCTTCCCGCTCGACCGGTTGGCGATATAGCGCACCGGATCGATCGGCTCGTGCGTCGGCCCCGCCGTGACGAGCACGTGGCGCCCCGCCAGCGACCTATCGGGCACCCTCTGCGGGGCAGGGTCACCCCGCCCCTCCTGCGGCAGAGCGGCGGCAGTGCCCTTGCTCGCGAGCAGTGCGTCATCTGTGACTTCGTTCTTTTTCTCGCCGCGCGGGATGATCGAGGAGAACAGGCCGCCGAGCACACCCTTGGTCGATGCCGCTTCCTCCGCGCCATTGGCCGGGGCCGCAGCTCCGCCGAAGGCACGCGCGATCTCGCCCCAGATCGCCTCGGGTTCGGGCAGGCGGCCTGCACCATATTCGCCGCAGGCCATCGGGCCCTCGTCGGGCTGGAGCACGGTGACGCCTGCCGCGCGCAAGGTGGCGACATTGGCCTGCACCGCCGCGTGGCCCCACATGCGCACGTTCATCGCGGGCACCGCCATCACCGGCTTGTCGGTTGCGAGCAGCAGCGTGGTCGCCAGATCGTCGGCAATCCCCGCCGCCATCTTGGCGAGCATGTTCGCGGTCGCCGGGCACACCACCACCAGATCCGCCTCCCGGCTGAGCTGGATGTGCCCCATCTCGACCTCGTTCTTCAGATCCCACAAGGTCTGGTGGACGGGGTTTTCGCTGAGCGCCGCGAGCGTCATCGGGGTGACGAAATGCGATCCGCCCTCGGTCAGCACGCAGGTGACCTCGCCGCCGTTCTTGCGGATCAGGCGAACCAGCTCGCACGACTTGTACGCCGCGATCCCGCCGCCGACGATCAGCAGGATGCGCAAAGGTCTGCGCTCATCCATAATCCGCTTCATCCTTGAACATGCTTCGACCGGCGACGGTAACGACGCAGCGCACGGCGCGCTAGCCTGCGCACCCGCGAGTACGCTACGGATGCGCCGAAGCGACGACAGATCGCATATGGGGGGACAGAGACATGACGACAATCTTGCGCATCGTGCTGCTGCTGGGCGGCATCTTCTACGTGGTGATGGGGGCCGGCTTCCTGAGCGACCCGCATGCCGCAGCCGAGGGATTTGCTCTCTCGGCCACCGGGCCGCATGGCTGGGCGACCATTCGCGGCGACATGTCCGCCTTCTTCCTCGTCGGCGCGCTCGGTCTACTGTGGGGAGCCGCGCGGCGCGCACCCACGCCGCTGGTCTTCACCGCCGCGCTGTTCGGCGTTGCGCTGACCGGGCGGGCGATCAATCTGGTGCAGGTGGGCAGTTACGAGGGCTGGCTGCTGCCGATGGCGATCGAAGCGATCACCATGGCGGCCAGCCTGATCGCCGCGAGCGTGTTTTCGCGCGGCGAGATCGACTAGCCGAGCACGCCGAACGCGAACAGCGCCGCCATCGCGCCCGCGCCTGCGAGGACGAGCGCGGTCTGGCCGAGCCAGCCAGGCCCCGACTCGGCGGCGCGCGCCTTGCGATCCCACATAAGCTCGATCTCGGGCAGCGGCGGCGGTTCGGGTGCGCCGCCCTTGGGCGGGTATTTCTCCTCCAGCCGCCGGATCAGGCCGGGGATTCGGCGGATCGTCTCCACCTCTTCGCGCAGGCGATCGGCGATGGCGGCTTCAGGGCCCAGCTCGTCGCGGATCCAGTTGCGCACGAAGGGTGCGGACACGTCCCACATGTTGATCTTGGGATTGAGCTGCGTGGCAATCCCTTCGACCATCACCATCGTCTTTTGCAGCAGCAGCAGGTGCGGCTGGGTCTGCATGTCGAAATCGCGGGTGATCGCGAACAGCCCGTCGAGCATCTGGCCGACCGAGAGCTCGCTCACAGGCTTGCCGCGCATCGGCTCGCCCACCGCGCGCAATGCGGTCGCGAATTCTCCAACCGAGTGGTAGCTGGGGACGTATTGCGCCTCGAAATGGATTTCCGCGACGCGGCGGTAATTGCCCGTGGTCAGGCCGTAGAGGATCTCAGCCAGCCATTGCCGCGCGCGCCGGTCGATCCGGCCCATGATCCCGAAATCGATCGCGGCAATCGTGCCGTCCGGCTCCACGAACAGGTTCCCCTGGTGCATGTCCGCATGGAAATAGCCGTAGCTGATCGCCTGCGTGAGGAAGGCCAGCACCAGCCGCTCGGCCAGCTCCTCCAGATCGTGCCCCGCCGCGATCAACCCTTCGCGGTCGCTCATCTTGACCCCGTCGATCCACTCGATCGTCAGGACGCGGCCATTGGTCCGGTCCCAGTCGACCGCGGGGATGCGATAGCCCGCAAAGCCCTTCATCGCCTCGGCCAGCTCGCTCGCCGCCGCAGCCTCGCGCCGCAGGTCGAGCTCGGTATTGGTCCAGCGTTTGAAGTTGGCGATCGTCAGCGCGGGGCGCAGGCGCGCGGCCTCTCCCCCCATCGCCTCGACATGCGCGGCGGCCCATTCATAGGTCGCGATATCGCGCGCGAACTGGTCGCGAATGCCCGGGCGCAGCATCTTGACCGCAACCATGCGCCCATCGCTGGTCACCGCCTTGTGCACCTGCGCGATCGACGCCGCGCCGACCGGCCTGGGGTCGATCTCGCGAAACAGCGCGTCGACCGGCTGGGCAAAGGTCGATTCGATCACCGGGCGCAGGCTCTCGAACGGGACCGGCGGAAGGTTGTCCTGCAAGGACAGCAGGTTGAGCGCCGCCTCGTCGCCGACCAGATCGGGCCTTGTGGCGAGCGACTGGCCCAGCTTGATCGCCGCGGGGCCGATATCGCGGAAGGCACCGGCGTAATCGGGCGTCGCCGGCTGGCGCGTGCCGAACCGCGCGAGCCGCACCATCCGCTTGACCGGCGCGGGCGTGTTGGGATCGTTCTCGATCCCGCGCAGCGCCCCGTGGCGAGCGGCAGTGCGCCCCCATTTGAGGAGGCGCCAGATATGTCTGCTCGGCCTCGTCATACCGGAACTAGATCTTCCAGCCCGAATGGATCGCGACGAGGCCGCCCATGATCGGTTCGACCTTGGTCTGGCTGAACCCGGCGGTGCGGATCATCTGCTCGAACTCGGCCATCGGAGGGAAGCGGCGGATCGATTCGACGAGGTAGCGATAGGAGTCCTCGTCCTGCGCAATCGCCTTGCCCAGCTGCGGCACCACGCGCTCGGAATAGAGATCGTAGGCATCCTTGAAACCGGGCCATTCGACCGTGCTGAATTCGAGGCAAAAGAACCGCCCGCCGTGCTTGAGCACGCGGTGCGCCTCGGCCAGCGCCTTGTCGATGAAGGTCACGTTCCGGATGCCGAAGGCGATCGTGTAGGCATCGAACAGCTTCGATGCGTAGGGCAGCTGCTCGGCGTTCTGGCAGGTCCAGCTCAGGCCTTCGATACCCCGGTCGAGCGCGCGCTCGATCCCGCAGTCGAGCATGTCCTGGTTGATGTCCGCCACGGTCACCTCGGCGCCCGCTGCCGCCATGCGGAAGGCGATGTCGCCGGTGCCGCCCGCCATGTCGAGAATCGCTTCGCCCGGCTGCGGTTTCACCCGGCGCACGAAGCGGTCTTTCCAGAGCCGATGCATCCCGCCCGACATGGCATCGTTCATCACGTCGTACTTGGCGGCGACGTTGGAAAACACCGCGCCGACTCGCGCGGTCTTCTCGGTCGGGGCGACGTCTTCGTAGCCAAAGGAAACGGTTTCACCGGAAGGCTTTTGTGCAGGATCGCTCATGGGTTTGGGCCTTAGGAGGATTTGCCGGAGGCGCAAAGGCTGATAGCCGCACATTCATGCCCGAACTTCCCGAAGTCGAGACAACCGTGCGCGGGCTCGCGCTCCATCTCGACAATCGCGAGATCACCGCGGTGCGCACCGCGCGGCCCGACATGCGCCGCCCCTTCCCGGCAGGGCTTGGCCAGGCGCTGGTCGGCGCGCGCGTCACGGGCCTGTCGCGCCGCGCCAAGTTCGGACTGATCCACACGAATCGCGACCAGACGCTCATCTTCCATCTGGGCATGAGCGGGCGCTGGCGGATCGACCCCAAATCGCCCGACCGGCACGATCACCTGACGATCGAGACCGAGACGAGCCTCTTCGCGCTCAACGACCCGCGCCGATTCGGCTGGGTCGATCTGGTCGATACGCCCGCGCTCGATCTGTGGCCGAGCTTTGTCGGGATGGGGCCCGAACCGCTCGGCCCCGATCTGACCGCCGATTATCTGAAGGCCGCGCTCGCGGGCCGGAAGCAGGCGATCAAGCTGCTGCTGCTCGACCAGCGAATCGTCGCAGGGCTTGGCAATATCTACGTGTGCGAGGCGCTGTGGCGCGCGCGAATCAGCCCGAGGCGTGCGGGCGGCAACGTGTCGCGCGCCGCGCTCGAACGGCTGGTGCCCGCGATTCGCGAGGTACTGGAACAATCGATTCGCGATGGTGGCTCGAGCTTGCGCGACTATGCGCGGCCCGATGGCGAGCTGGGCTATTTCGCGACGCGATTCGATGTATACGGGCGCACCGGCGAGGCGTGCCATCGCGAGGATGGCGGGCGGATCGCGCGAATCGTGCAGGGCGGGCGCAGCAGCTGGTATTGTCCGAAATGCCAGCGGTAGCTTTTCCGCCAAATTTCTTGACGCAACGCGCCCCTGCCCCTATGTGCCGCGCCTTCCGGCGAGTAATCGCCGCATTCCAGTCATAGATTTTACGAAAGTGGCCGCGCGGTTCGCGGCCCGAGACAAGGACGACCATGGCCAATACGCCGCAAGCTCGCAAACGCATCCGTCGCAACGCGCGCCGCGCCGAAATCAACGGTTCGCGCATGAGCCGCATCCGCACCTTCGTGAAGAAGGTCGAGAAGGCGATCGAAGGCGGCGACAAGGAAGCTGCCCAGAACGCCCTGCGCGCCGCGCAGCCCGAACTGGCCCGTGGCGTTGCGCGCGGAGTGCTTCACAAGAACACCGCCTCGCGCAAGATGAGCCGCCTGTCCAAGCGGGTCGCAGCTCTCTAAGTTCTTCCCGTTCCTGAATTTTGAACGTGCTTTCGGGGCCGTCGCTGCATGCGGCGGCCCTTTTGCTTGCTGTAATAGACCTGTCGCATTGGCCTGTTCGATTCGTCCACGCATTGCTGCCGATTCGAACCCCGCAAGACGTGAAAAACCCCAGATTTCAGCCGTTTTAACGGGAGTCCGCCGGTTCCGGCGTGTCAAACCCTTTATTTCAGTTGTGCTACCAATTTCCGGCTTGCCGACTCCCCCGCGGGTCTGCTTATTAACTGCCATCGCCGGTGAAGGGGACTCTACCGGCGCTACAATCGAAGATGGCTGATGGGGGCCCTGCAGAACCCGCTCGCGACTACGCGATTGCGGCAGCAGGATCACTGTACTCATCGAACCTGGACGGGGAAACTCCGGAGGCGGCCCGTGCTTCCGGAAGCGGAGGTGTATTAGCAAATCATGGCACGAATTCCCGACACGCCCGGCGCCGCGAAGAAGCGCGCCAAGCCCGAAAGCGAAGACGATATGGAGCGCGTGGCGCTGGCTGCCGATTGGGACGATATCAGTACCGGCCTGCGCAAGGATCTGGGCCACCAGCTGCACAGCCAGTGGATCAGGCCGATCCAGCTGGGCGGGTTCGATGCGGAGACGGGCACGCTCGCGCTGTACCTGCCTTCCGAATTCGCAGCGGAATGGGTGCGCAAGCACTTTGCCGACCGCCTTTCGCTCGCGTGGAAGATCATGCGTTCCGAAATCAAGACCGTCGCGATCGAGGTCCACCCAAGCCGCAAGCGGATGGCGGACCTCTCGCTCGGCGATTCGCGCCGACCCGCCAATGACGGGCCCGACCTGCGCGTGGTTTCCGACAGTGGCTTCGGCGATCCCGGCTTCAGCTCGGTCGGGCTCGATGCCTCGCTGACCTTCGCCGCCTTCGTCACCGGCGATGCCAACGTGCTGGCGCGCAACGCCGCGCAGCGCATGGCAGCGAACGAGAAGCCGCAGTTCTCGCCGCTCTACATCAAGGCCGCGACGGGTCAGGGCAAGACGCACCTGCTGCACGCGATCGGGCACCAGTTCCTCGCCGCGCATCCGCGTGCGCGCATCTTCTACTGCAGCGCCGAACGCTTCATGGTGGAGTTCGTGCAGGCGCTGAAGCAGAACCGCATGATCGAGTTCAAGACGCGGCTGCGCGGGTTCGACCTGCTGCTGGTCGACGATCTGCAATTCATCATCGGCAAGGCCAGCGCGCAGGAAGAGCTGCTCTACACGATCGACCACCTGCTGGCCGAGGGCAAGCGGCTGGTGTTCGCCGCCGACCGCGCTCCGCAGGCGCTCGATTCTGTCGAGCCGCGCCTTCTCAGCCGCCTGTCGATGGGCCTGGTGGCCGATATCCAGCCCGCCGACATGGAGCTGCGCCGCTCGATCCTCGAATCGAAGCTGCGGCGGTTCGCTCCCCTGAGCGTGCCCGACGATGTGGTCGATTTCCTCGCCCGCACGATCACCCGCAACGTGCGCGAGCTGGTCGGCGGCCTGAACAAGCTGATCGCCTTCGCCCAGCTGACCGGCCAGCCGGTCTCGCTCCAGCTGGCAGAGGAACAGCTGACCGATATCCTGTCGGCCAACCGCCGCCGGATCACGATCGACGAGATCCAGCGCACAGTGTGCCAGTTCTACCGCATCGACCGGTCGGAGATGAGCAGCAAGCGGCGCACCCGCGCGGTGGTCCGCCCCCGGCAGGTCGCGATGTATCTGTCGAAGGTGCTGACCCCGCGCAGCTACCCCGAGATCGGGCGCAAGTTCGGCGGGCGCGACCACTCGACCGTGATCCACGCGGTCAAGCTGATCGAGGATCTGCGCACCCGCGATGCCGACATGGACGGCGACGTGCGCAGTCTGCTGCGCCAGCTCGAAAGCTGAGATTTGTGTGAGTCCCAGCGCAAGCTGGGACCTCTTTCCGCCCGCATCGCGATAGCGTCCGGAGGCCCCAGCTTGCGCTGGGGCTCGCGCTGAGTGTCGACAGGCGGTGCACGGGCTGCCAACAGCCCTTCCATGGCCGATCCCCAGCCTTGTCATACACGAGTCGACTTGCCCGCGACGCTTGTCGCAGCCCTGCTGCGCGGGCTGCGCGGCAGTTGTCCCCGCTGCGGCGAGGCGCAATTGTTCCGCAAGTGGCTCAAGCCGGTCGAAACCTGCGCGCATTGCACGCAGGACTGGTCGGTCCAGCAGGCTGACGACTTCCCCGCCTATATCGGCATCTTCGTGGTCGGCCACCTGCTGGCGCCGGTCGTGATCGCGATGATCGGCGGTTACGGCATGTCCGCCACGCTGACGCTGGCGATCATCCTGCCGGTGGCAGTCGCCATGCTGCTCGCCATGCTCCAGCCGGTGAAGGGCGGCGTCGTCGCCTTCCTGTGGTGGTTCGGCATCGGTGCCTTCGTGCAGGAGCGCCGCGCGCCCGAACCCGATCCGCAGGACGGCGAGTGAGCCTGCCTCCCGAACGACTCGAGCGTTTCGCGCGTCATATCGTGCTGCCCGAAATGGGCGGCGCGGGGCAGGCGGCGCTCGCGGGCAAGCATGTCGCGCTGGTCGGCCTCGGCGGGATCGGCAGCCCGGCGCTGCAATATCTTGCGGGCGCGGGCGTGGGGCGCTTCACGCTGATCGATTCGGGCGATGTCGAGCTTTCCAACCTGCAACGCCAGACGATCTACACCACGCGCGACATCGGCCATGCAAAGGCGGTCGCCGCGCGCCGCTGGCTCGCCAATTTCGACGGGGCCATCGCTGCGGACGTCTATGACGACCGGATCGATCCCGCGAATGCCGCGCGGCTGATCGCGGACGCGGACCTCGTGCTCGACGGGACGGACAATTTCGCCACCCGGCTGGCGGTCTCCGACGCCTGCGTAGCGGCGCGCGTCCCGCTGCTCGCCGCAGCGGTCGGGCGCTTTCAGGGGCAGGTCGGTGCCTTTGCCGGGCACCTGCCCGATCAGGCCTGCTACCGCTGCTTCGTCGGCGATGCCTTCGATGCCGAGGATTGCGACACATGCGCCGAGGATGGCGTGTTGGGCGCTTTCGTCGGCTGGGTCGGCAGCTTCGCCGCGATGCAGGCGATTCGCGTGTTGCTGACCGGCGTCAGCAGTCTGGGCGATCCGCAATGGGGGCAGCTGCACCTGCTCGACGGACTCACACCCGAGACGCGCAGCTTCCGCATTGCGAAGGACCCGGCGTGCAAGGGTTGCGGCGCGCGCTAGTAGCTCGCCCCGTCGATGAATTTTCTCGGCAGGCTCTCCCACAGCGCAGGATCGAACATGCGCAGGTTCACTCCCATGCGGTCGTATTCCGGATCGACTGCCGTCCAGTGAGTGGTGCTGGCGCAGGTGCCGCAATGCCAGAGGGTGATCATCCGATCGCCCTGCTGATAGCCGGTGGCTTCGCCCTCGACGGTCACCAGGCTGGGCGACGGATAGTGCCACAACCCGGCCGTCCGACGGCAGATCGAGCAATTGCATTCACCCACCTCGGTCGGCTCGTCGCGCAGCGTGAGCTGGATCGCCCCGCAATGGCAGCTGCCCTTGTGTTCGCTCATCCCAGAACCTCCTCCACCCATGCGGGGACCAGTTCGCCCGCCCTGCCCTGCCGCGATTCGTCGAACCAGTGCGATCCTTCGCTGCGTTCGAGATTGAGTTCGAGCGTGCGCGCACCGTAACCCGCAGCCTCCTGCACGAACCCGGCGGCGGGATAGACCGCGCCGCTGGTCCCGATGCTGACGAACAGGTCGGCATTGGCCAGCGCCTCGTAGATGCGTGGCATCTGATAGGGCATCTCGCCGAACCAGACCACGTCCGGCCGCAGCGCGGGCGCCCCGCAGGATGTGCAGGGCGGCGCATCGGCCAGCGCGCCTTGCCACGGCGTCCGCTTGCCACAGTGCCCGCACAGCGCGCTGCGCAATTCCCCATGCATGTGGAGGATGCGCCGGGCACCCGCACGCTCGTGCAGATCGTCGACGTTCTGCGTCACGATCAGCAGGCTGTGCGATTCGCTATCGGGCCACCGCGCATCGAGCCGCGCCAGCGCTTCATGCGCCGCATTGGGCGCGACCGTGTTCAGCGCCGCACGCCGCGCATCGTAGAAGCCCTGCACCAGTGCGGGATTGCGCGCGAAGGCTTCGGGTGTCGCGACATCCTCGATCCGGTGCTTTTCCCACAGCCCGCCTGCATCGCGGAACGTATCGATCCCGCTCTCTGCGGAAATTCCTGCGCCGGTCAGGATGACGATGTTGCGAATGTCTGCCATGGCGCGCATCAAACACTGGCGAAGCGGGAGCGCAATGGCGGCAATCGGAATTATCGGGCGCGACGGGCGCATGGGTCAGGCGATCGCGGCGGCGATCGAGGGGAGCGGGCACACGCTCGCCGGCGGGGCCGACAAGGGCGAGGATGTCGCCGGGCTGGCCGACCGCAGCGATGTGCTGATCGACTTCTCCGCCCCTGCCGCGCTGGAGACGAACCTGCATGCCGCGGTCGGCGCGGGCGTGCCGATACTGATCGGCACCACCGGGCTGGAAGAAGCGCACCACACCGCGATCGACAATGCCGCGCGCGTGGTGCCCGTGCTGCAGACCGGCAATACCTCGCTCGGCGTGACCATGCTCGCGCGGCTGGTGCGCGAGGCGGCGGGCGCGCTAGGGTCCGACTGGGATATCGAGATCGTCGAGATGCACCACCGCGCGAAGGTCGACGCGCCCAGCGGCACCGCGCTGCTGCTCGGCCAAGCTGCAGCAAGCGGGCGCGGGATCGACCTTTCGCAGCATTCCGAGCGTGGCCGCGACGGGCACACCGGCGCACGCGGCGACGGAGCGATCGGCTTTGCGAGCCTGCGCGGCGGCACCGTCGCGGGCGAGCACAGCGTCATCCTTGCCGGAGAGAACGAGCGGCTGGTCCTCTCGCACATCGCCGAGGATCGCACGCTGTTCGCACGCGGCGCGCTGACCGGGGCGGCGTGGCTGATCGGCAGGGATGCAGGACGTTATTCGATGGAAAGCGTGCTGGGGCTTTAGCGCATGGACGGTCTGCTCGTCGCGCTGTTCATGGCAATCGTGGTCGCGCTGACCGTGCTCGCTTCGCCGCGAACGCTGCGCGCGATTCGCAACTGGCGCACCCGCCGCCGCTACGGGCCGACACGCAAGCAACGCAAGGAATGGGCAGAGCAACAGGAGCGCCATCGGGCAGAGTTCAGGGCTGCCAATCCAGAAGGACCACCGATCTCCGATGAGGAGCACGCCGCTTTCCAGGCGTGGCTCCAGGCACAACAGCGCCCCGCACTCAGGCTCGTGCCCGATCCCGCGCTGGAGGTGGGGCCGGATGGATGTCGGCTCGGCGGGCCAGCCTGGCTGGCAGAGGGTCAGGAATGGCCGCTGTCGCGCGGGGGCAGGCCCCTCGAATTTCTGGCGCAGCTCGATTTCGCACAATTGCCGCCTCTCGCGGGCTTCCCTGAGAGCAGTGTGGTGCAGTTCTTCATCCCGTCCGACGATGACGTGTGGGGAGTGGATTTTGACGATCCATCGCGGGGAGACGCGCGCGTCCTCTTCCGTCCCAACGGCAGCGGAACACATGCGGTGGAACCGCCGCTTGCTGCCGACCCGAGCGATGATTTCACGCCCTTCATCGGCGGGGATAGTGTCAGAGACCGCGGGATCGCGTTGACCGCAGCCCCATTCGTCGACCGCATCCCCTTCAATAATTGGCGCGTCGACCAGCAGTTCGACGGCAATCACCGCCGCCCCGGTATCGAACAATGGGAAGCAAGTCTGGCAGAGCAGACCGATTCCGCCCCGCTCGTGCATCACATCGGCGGCTACCCTTGCTTCGTGCAATCGGACGTTCGCGGGCCGGGCAAATTCGACGATTACGACATCTGCCTGCTGCGCCTGACATCGGACGATTACGTGCAATGGGGCGATGTCGGCGAGGCGAACTTCCTTATCCGGTCGACGGATCTGGAAGCGAACGACTTTTCCAAAGTCATCTTCTGGTGGGATTGCAGCTGATGGGTGCCGACGCGCAGGGAAAAATCACCGCCGCGCGATGCCAATGGCGCGAAGAAGGCGGGGGCGAGGATGCAGCGGCGCGCTGCCTCGCCTTTCTCGAAGAGGTCGGCATCGAAGTCGACTGGATCGGCGCGGGCGAAAAGCCGCAGCTGCTCGATGGGCTCGCGATCATCAACGGGCGGGTGCTGATCGATCCGGAGACGCCCGTGTGGCCCAGCGACCTGCTCCACGAAGGCGGCCATATCGCGGCTGCCGCGCCCGAGGATCGCCCCACGCTGGGCCCGCTCGAACCCGATCCGACCGACGAGATGATGGCGATCGCCTGGTCCTTCGCCGCCGCGCGGCAATGCGATCTCCCGCTCAAACACCTGTTCCACTCGGGCGGCTATCGTGACGACAGCGCCAATCTGATCCAGTCCTTCGCCATGGGCCACTATATCGGCGCGCCGATGCTCGGCTATTACGGCATGTGCGCAGATATGCAGACGGCGATTGCCCAGGGCACGGCCTCGTTCCCCAACATGATCCGCTGGCTGCGGTGAGCGCGACCCGATGACCAAGGACCAGATCTTCGAATTCTTCCGCCGTCTGGCAGAGGGCAATCCCGCGCCCGAGACCGAGCTGGAATACGGCAATCCCTATCAGCTGCTCGTCGCGGTGACGCTGAGCGCGCAGGCGACCGATGTGGGCGTGAACAAGGCGACGCGTGCGCTGTTTGCCGAGGTGAAGACCCCGCAGCAGATGCTCGATCTGGGCGAGGATGGGCTGAAGGCACACATCAAGACGATCGGGCTGTTCAACTCCAAGGCCAAGAACGTGATCGCTATGGCACGGCTGCTGGTCGACGAACATGGCGGCGAAGTGCCGCAGACGCGCGAGGAGCTGGTCACGCTGCCCGGTGTGGGCCGCAAGACCGCCAATGTCGTGCTCAACTGCGCCTTCGGGCACGAAACCTTCGCGGTCGACACGCATATTTTCCGCGTCGGCAATCGCACCGGCCTCGCCAAGGGCAAGACGCCCGAGGCGGTGGAGGCGAAGCTCGAAAAGCGCGTCCCCGGCCCGTTTCGCCTCCACGCGCACCACTGGCTGATCCTGCACGGCCGCTACGTGTGCAAGGCGCGCACGCCCGAATGCTGGCGCTGCGAGCTGACGGACCTGTGCAGCTTCCGCAAGAAGGTGCTAGAACCTCCCAAATCGCAACGCCTTAAGGCGGGCAAGGAGGAGACTCGATCATGAAGATGGCAGCCATTCTAGCAGGCGCGGTCGCGCTCGCCTCGTGTGCACCGGCCGACCAGCCGAGCAAGAGCGTGGCCGAGGTCGAACCCGCCGTGCGGGTGGTGGGGGAAGCGCAGGACTGCCTTTCGGCCTCGCGCATCCGCTCCACCAGCGTGCGCGGCGACGGCGTGATCGACTTCACCTCCACCGGCGGCACGGTGTACCGCAACGCTCTCGCCAATGGGTGCCCGGCGCTGCACAAGGACGACGCGATCACCTACGACATCAAGGGTGGCAGCCTGTGCCGGGGCGAGCTGGTCTACGAGCTCGACAATTACGGCGGCAAATTCTCGCGCGGCCCCGCGTGCAGCCTCGGCGCCTTCGTGCCGGTGGAATACGCGGAGAGCATTGGCGACGGCCCGCCGATTATGGGCGATTGAGCGCTAGAGGCACTTCGAAAACGCCGTGCAAATGTAGATCAGACCGAAATAAAGAACACCGATCCAAGTGAGCAGCGCGGCAAGCGCTGACAATAGCACGCGTGCCAAGATCGATACGGGAAGCAGGCTGATACCGGCTATTCCGGGGATTGCTGACAGCAACCACCCTACGGAGATGACCGAACCAGCCGACGGGTCCCCCACCACCTCGGCAAGATGCAGGGTGCCCACGGTGACTAGTATCGGCGCGAGAATCAGGAGGATGAGACAGGCTCCGACGCGCAATGCCTTTGCTGGGAGAGAATGATCCAATTCCTCCTCCCTATACGTCATCCGCGCTGATCAGTTCTTCGCGATCGAGTTCGCCGGTCATGTTGGCCACCGTCACCGCCACTGCTGCGTCGCCGCTGACATTGGTGGTGGTGCGCATCATGTCCATGATCCGGTCGACCCCGGCGACGAAGGCGATCGTTTCCAGCGGCACTCCGACCGCGCCGAACACCAGCGCCATCATGATCAGCCCCGCGCCGGGAATGCCCGCCGCGCCGACCGCGCCCAGAGTCGCGAGGATCGAGATCAGGAAATACTGGCCCCAGCTCAGGTCCACCCCGAAGATCTGCGCGCCGAACAGCGTTGCGAGGCCCAGATACATCGCGGTGCCGTTCATGTTGATCGTCGCGCCCAGCGCGATCACGAAGCTGGCGACCGAGTTGGAGACACCCAGGTTGCGCTCCGCACAGCGCAGCGTCACCGGCAGCGTCGCGTTGGAACTGGCGGTCGAATAGCTGACCGCCATCGCGTCCACGATCCCGCGGAAGAAGCCGATCACGGGCAGGCGCGCGATCAGCTTTATCATTGCCGAATACATCACGCCGATGATCAGCAGGCAGCCGAGGTAATTGAGCCCGACCAGCTTTGCGAGCGCGGTCAGCGCATCGAAGCCGAGCGTGCCCGCGACCCACGCCATCAGCGCGAAGACGCCGAACGGGGTCAGCTCCATCACCACCATGGTGACGTGCTGCATGATCACCGCGCCCGAATCGAAGATCTTCTGGACCGGCGATCCCTCTTCCTTCGCCATCAGGATGCCGACGCCGATCAGCAGGGAAAAGACGATCAGCGGCAGCACGTTGACGTCCGCCATCACCTGCACCGGGCTCTGCGGCACCACGCCGAGGATCATCTCGCGCCAGGTGGTTTCGTTGGGCGCAGGCGTCGGCCCGAGGTCGAGCCCGGCGGTATCGACGCCGATGCCCGGCTGGACCAGCGTGCCGAGCAGCAGGCCGAGCCACACCGCGATCTGCCCCGTCACCACAAACAGCAGCAGCGCGCGGCCGCCCACAGCGCCGAGCTTTCGCAGGTCGCCGATCGCCGCGACGCCGGAGACGAGGCTGAAGAAGATCAGCGGCACCACCAGCATCTTGATGAAGGCGATGAAGACGTCGCCGATGATCTTGATGCTCTCCGCGCCCGGCCCCCAGAGAAGGCCCGTGACCACGCCCAGAATCAGCGCAGCGATCACCCGCTGCCACAGCGGAATGGCGAACCATTTTGCGAACAAGTCTTCTTCCCCCTAAACCTCTGTCATTGCGAGCGTAGCGAAGCAATCCATGGACCGATAGAGTTCAAGTGCGCAGACCGCTTCGCCATGGATCGCCGCGGAGCCTGCGTCTCCTCGCGATGACGATGTTTATGATGACAGTGCCGCCTTGGCGATCCGCGCATAGATGCGCGCCATCACCGCGAGATCAGCGACCGCCACCGCTTCGTCACGCTTGTGCATCGTCGCGTTGAGCAGTCCGAACTCGATCACCGGGCAAACGCTACGCAGGAAGCGTGCATCGGAGGTGCCGCCGGTGGTGGAAGGCTCGGGCACGACGCCCGTCTCCGCCTCCACCGCCGCGCTGACCATTGCGGAGAAGTCGCCCGGCGGGGTCAGGAACGGCTCGCCCGAGATGACGGGTCGCACATCGACCTGATGCCGCGCGCAGATCGCGGTGATCTTCTCGCTCAGCGAGGCTCCCGAATGCAGATCGTTGAATCGGATCGAAAGCCGCGCGCGCGCCTCTCCGGGGATCACATTATGCGCCGGATTGCCGACCTCGATATCGGTAATCTCCAGATTGCTTGGCTGGAACCAATCGGTTCCCTCGTCGAGCACCAGCGCCTCCAGCTCGGCCATGGTCGCCACCAGCCGCGGGATCGGATTGTCGGCGAGGTGCGGGTAGGCAACGTGGCCCTGCGTGCCCTTGGCGCTGAGCCACATGTTCACCGAACCACGGCGGCCGATCTTCATCATGTCGCCCAACCGGTTGACGCTGGTGGGTTCGCCGACAAGGCACAGGTCGGGCGCGTGGTCGTTCGCGCGCATGAAGTCGATCAGCGCGCGGGTACCGTGGAGCGCAGGCCCTTCCTCGTCGCCGGTGATGATGAAGCTGATCGTCCCGGCGTCGGCGGGCACATCGGCGACGGCGGCGACCATGCAGGCGATCGCGCCCTTCATGTCGACCGTGCCGCGCCCGTAAAGCAGGTCGCCTCTGATTTCGGGCTCGAACGCGCCGCTCGCCCAGCCCTCGCCCGGCGGGACCACGTCGAGATGCCCGGCAAAGGCGAAGTGCCTGGGCCCGGTGCCCGTGCGGATGGCGAACAGGTTTTCGACCGGAGCCTCGTCCGACCCGGCGGGCCCGCTGCCGCGCGTGAAGCGATGCACGGTGAAGCCCAAGGGCTCGAGCATGGCCTCCAGCGCATCGAACACTGCGCCGGTTGCCGGAGTGACGCTGGGCACGGCAATCAGCCGCTTGGCTAGGTCGAGAACGTCAGTCATCATGCGGCAGCTAGCAGGAGTGTTCGCCAATGCCCAAGCTCGATCTCGATGCGATCCCCCAGACCAACGCGACCGGCTACCCCGCCCCCTTCGATGCCGAGGTGCAGGGCCGCTGGTATCGCCGCCTCGCGCCCGTTGCGGGGCTGACGCGCATGGGGGCGAGCCATGTGACGCTGAAACCCGGCGCATGGTCGAGCCAGCGGCACTGGCACCGCGAAGAAGACGAGCTGCTGGTGATGCTGTCGGGCGAGGCGGTGCTGGTCGAGGATCAGGGCGAGACCGTGATCCGTCCAGGCGATGTCGTCGCGTGGGCAGCGGGGGCCCAGAATGGCCATCACCTGCAAAACCGCAGCGACACCGATTGCGTATTCGTGGCCATCAGCGCCGGGCAAAAGGACAAGGACGGCGGGGAATATCCCGATATCGACATGGTGTTCGATGCGGAGGGCTATGCGCGCAAGGACGGCACCCGCTACGCGGCGAAGCGCACGCCTTAGCGGTCTTTGAACTTACTCCGCCGCCACGCTTTCATACTGCTCGATCACCCACTGCTCGTCTTCGGCAGCCGCGATCCACTGCTGCAGCCAGTCGTGCGTCCACACCGCCTGCATGTAGCTTTCCGCAAAGCCCGGCACGCCGAAGCCGTAGGTGATGAAGCGGCTGACGACGGGCGCATAGAAGATGTCCGCCGCGCCGAAGGTGCCGAACAGGAACGGCCCCCCGCTGCCGAAGCGCGCGCGTGCCTCCGCCCACAGGCCGAGGATGCGGACCACGTCCTGCTTCGTCGATTCGGAGATCTTCACATTCTCGTGCCGCGCGCGGATGTTCATCGGACATTCGCGGCGCAGCGACAGGTACGAGCTGTGCATTTCGGCAACCATCGCGCGCGCCATCGCCCGCGCGCTGTCCTGCTTGGGCCAGAAGCGGTCGCGCCCGACCTTGTCGGCGAGGTATTCCATGATCGCGAGCGAATCCCACACCACGGTATCGCCGTCGTCGACGCCATCCCACAGGATCGGCACCTTGCCCGACGAGGGCGAGAGATCGCCCTGCCCGCGCCGGACCGCGTCCCAATCCTCGCCGAACAGCGGGACCAGGATTTCCTCGAAGGAAAGCCCCGCCTGCTTGCACGCGAGCCAGCCGCGCAGGCTCCAGCTGGAATAGTTCTTGTTACCGATGATCAGCTTCATGTCGTCCGGGCCGCGTCCTCGTGTGTCGGGCTGCGGTTAGAGCGCCGCCGCCGCGCTGTCGAGCATGTGCCCGAGCCTAGGGCGTCAGCGCGTCCGCCACCACGGCTGCGCGAAGGGCGGCGATGCCCTGTCCCTTTTCGGCACTGGTGATGTGGATTTCGGGGTAGGCCGCCGGGTGCTTCTTCGCCTCGGCAGCGACCTTCTCGTGCGTTTCCGCAAGCGCGCTGGCCTTGATCTTGTCGCTCTTGGTCAACACGATGCGATAGCCGACTGCCGCTTCATCGAGCATCTTCATCATCGCCCGGTCGTTGTCTTTCAGCCCGTGGCGGCTGTCGACCAGCACCAGCGTGCGCGCCAGCACGGGCCGCCCGCGCAGGTAGGTGCGCACCAGCCCCTGCCACTTCTCGACCACGCTCTTGGGCGCCTTGGCAAAGCCGTAACCGGGCATATCGACCAGCCGGAACTGCGTCGGCTCGCCAACTTCGAAAATGTTGAGCTCCTGCGTGCGCCCCGGCGTAACCGATGCGCGCGCGATGCCCTTGCGCATGGTCAGCGCGTTGAGCAGCGAACTTTTGCCCACGTTGGAGCGGCCGGCGAGCGCGACTTCGGGCACCGTGGGTTCGGGCAGGAACTTCAGCTGCGGGGCCGAGAGGAGGAATTCCACCCGGCCGCTCACCATCCGTGCTGCGGCGATTTCATCCGGCGTTTGCGGGCCGGGCGGGGTGACGCTCACGCCTTGCTTTCCGGCGCCTGTCCGCTTTGCGCAGCCTTGGCTTTCTCCGCCTTCTCCTTATCAGCCGCCTCGCGCAGCTGCGGGTGCTTCGAATAGAGATATTTCTGCTGCGCCAGCGTCAGCAGGTTGGAGGTGTTCCAGTACAGCAGCAGCCCTGCGGCGAACGGCGACATCACGAACATCAGCACCCACGGCATGATCGAGAAGACCTGCTGTTGCACCGGGTCCATCGCCGCCGGGTTGAGGCGGAAGGTCAGCCACATGGTAAAGCCGAGCAGCAGCGCGAGCGGCCCGATGGCAAGCATGCCGGGCACTTCGTAGTTCAGCAGGCCGAACAGGTTGAGCACGTGCGCGGGATCGGGCGCGGACAGATCCTTGATCCAGAAGACGAAGGGCTGGTGGCGCATCTCGATCGCCAGCACCAGCACCTTGTACAGCGCGAAGAAGACCGGAATCTGCAGGATCATCGGCAGGCAGCCCGCGACCGGATTGACCCCCTTCTCCTTGAACAGCTTCTGCATTTCCTGCTGCTGGGTGACCTTGTCGTCCTTGTGCTTCTCCTGCAGCTTTTTCATTTCCGGCTGGATCGCCTTCATGCTCGCCATGCTGGCGAAGCCCTTCTGCGCGATCGGGAACATCAGCCCGCGCACGCAGCAGGTCAGCAGGATGATTGCGACCCCGAAATTGCCGACGACCGAGAAGATCTGCCGCAGCAGCCACAGGATCGGCTTTTCGAACCAGCGGAACCAGCCCCAGTCGATCGCGAGGCCGAACTTGTCGATCCCGCCGTCCTCGTAGCGATCGAGGACGCCGCTTTCCTTGGCACCCGCGAACAGCCGCGAGGTGCGGGTGATCTGGCGGCCAGAGCGCAGAGTTGTGGGGTTGTAGATCATGTCCGCGCGGAACAGATCGTCGCCAAGCGCGCGGAAACCGGTGCTCAGCCCGGCGCCATTTTGCGGCACCAGCGCGCCGAGCCAGTAGACGTCGGTAAAGCCGATCCACGCGGGATTGGCGGCACCCGCCATCACCTTTTCTTCAGCCAGGTCCTTGTAATCCGGTCCGTAGTCGACCGAACCGTCGAACGCGCCAATCGGCCCCGAGTGCGAGATCCAGGTGCTCTTGCTCGAGGTCGTGCTGGTGCGCGTGATCGTCGCGAAGGGAGAGACCACCACCGCCCCGGTGCCGGTATTGGCGACGGTCTGATCGGCAGTGATCATGTAATTGTCGTCGATCGACAGGCGGATGCGGAACTTCTGGCCCTCGCCATTATCCCAGCTGAGGTCGACCGGCTTGCCCGGCGACAGCACATCGCCGCTCGCCTTCCACACGGTCTTCGCGTCGGGCACGCGCGTGCCTTCGCCGACGAAGCCGAATTGCGCGAAGTACTGGATCGGGGTGCCCGCCGGGGCGAACAGCTGCACCGGGCCGCTGTCCTTTTCGACCGTGGCGCGGTGATCCTTCAGCTCGATATCGTCGATTCGCGCGCCAACGAGGTTGATCGACCCTTCGACCCGCGGCGCGTCGATCTTCACACGGTTGCCAGAAGCAAGCGCCTCGTCGAGGTCGACCGCCGTCTGCGCCGCGTCGACTGCGACCGTCTGCTGCGCCGCCTGCGACCCGCCCGTGGTGTTGTTCGCGACGTCCGCCGCGCGCCGCTGCTCGGGCGTGGTCGCCCGGTCCACCTGCTCGGTGTCCGGGGGTGCCGGATAGAAATAGCTGATCGCGGCGTCGTAACCCAGGATCAGGATGCCGCACAGCACCACGGCGAGAATGAGATTGCGCTGGTTGTTCAAGGAAATGCGGTCCTGCTTATTCTTCAGGCGAGATGAAACGAAGCTCTGGGCACAGGGTCAAGGCACTGGATCATGGCCGTGCCCACCCCACGGATGGCAGCGCAATATACGCTTGAAGCCCAGCCATCCACCCTTGATTGGCCCGTATTTCTCTATCGCCTCGATGGCGTATTGCGAACAGCTGGGCTGGAAACGGCAACTGGGCGGCAGGATGACGCTGGGGCCCAGCTGCCAGCCACGAATCAGGATCACCATCGCGCGCTTGACCGGGTTCATCGGCTGCGCCTCTTGCGCGGTGGCCGCCCGCGCTGGCCTTCGCCGCGTGCCGCCTTGCCCAGCGCCTTGCCCAACTCCTCGGAAAGCTTGGTAAAATCGCGCTCCACCCCGCCTTCGCGCCCGATCAGCACGTGGTCGTGATCGGGCAGTCCCTCGCCCGGCAGGTGCGCCCACAGCAATTCGCGAAAGCGCCGCTTCATCCGGTTGCGGACCACCGCATTGCCGATCTTCTTGGTCACCGTGATGCCGTAGCGCGTGCCGCGCCCGTCATTGGGGTGCACCAGCAGGACGAAACCCGGCATCGGCACGCGCAGACCCCGATTCGCGGCGAGGAAATCGCTGCGCGCGGTCATCACGCTGTTGGTGACTGCCGGTGTGCTCATGGCGGTTAGATAGGCAAACGGGCCCCCGAATGGGAGCCCGCATGCGCAAATACGGTTTGCCCGGCGTCGAATGCGCCGTGGGCTGGCCGAATCCTAACGGATCAGGCGCACAGGTTCTTGCGGCCGCGCTTGCGGCGCGCGGCGAGAACCTTGCGACCGCCCGGGGTCGCCTTGCGCGCGAAGAACCCGTGGCGGCGCGCACGAACGAGATTGCTGGGCTGGAAAGTCCGCTTCATGTTACCCTCGAATAAACTGGATCGACCAACCGCGCGTGGCGCGAATCGGCCTGTCATAGCTTCGACACCGATCAACCGGATCGAGGCCGCAACTTCAAGCGCGCGCCACTAAGGGATCGCTACGGTTACGTCAAGGTAGGCGATGCGCGGCGCGGCCTCGTCACCTGCGTCCGCTTCGTTGTCGTTCGCCACGCTCGGCAGCGTACGCGCGAGCCAGTCGCGCATCTCGCCCGCGTCGAGCCAGCGCGCCCGCGCGTTGGGCACCGCGTTGGTCATCGCGTAGAAGCTGCGCGCGCCGTCGGCGCTCATGCCCATTTCGCGATAGTAATCGAGATAGGTGCGGTTTTCCGGCGCATCGGCGGCGAAGTCGCGCGGCTCCATCCCGTGGTTGTCACGCCACGAATGGACCGCGAACTGCGCGCCATCCTCGACCTCGCGCCGCACCCCGGCAAGGAACAGCTCGACCGCGCCCGAGCGGACCGACCCGCCGCGCGGCACCCGCGTGGTCAGCCCCGCCTCGCGGATCATCCGTCCGACGGCAAGGTTCGCCCGGTCGTTCTCGGTCCCCGGTGCCTCGACCAGTTCGAGCGTGCGCAGCTGCGGATAGGCGCGCAGGAGCGCGGCGAATTGGGCGGGCGCATCCGCTCCGGTCGTGCCGACCAGCACCGCGCGGGTCGGGTCGACCACGCGGAACGGGCCGAACGCGGCGCGAGCAGTGGGGATGTTGGCGCGAAAAGACGTGATCGCGCGGCCTGCGCTGTCGGCGGCGCGCTCGTCATACCCGGCGTCATAGGGGTCGGGATCGAAGGGCACGACTTCGTAGGATACGGCGTCGTAGGCGGCGGTATCGGTGTAGGTGTCTGCCGGAACGTCCTCGTAGAAGCGCGGATCGCTCTCGTCGATCCACTCTTCGGTCTCTGTCACCTTGAGCACCCAGCCCTCGGCCTGGACAGGGGGGGGCGCCAGGCCGAGGGTCGCTACAAGCGCAGGGAGAAGGGGGGTTGTCCACCGCACCGGCAATCTTTTGCCGCATGCCCGTTACCATCCCGCCAGCAAGCATGGTTGCCGCCGAAGTAACCTTTGCACCCCGCTGCTGCTGCCCTGCGGAATAGTGCGGTCTCGACAAGCCACGGGCGAGGCGGCAAGACTTTGCCGTATGCACGAGGGGTCGGGGGAGGGCCTGCACTTGGTCGCCACGATCCGCACCGTCGCCTATCTCGGGCTCGAGGCGCGCAGCGTGGAGGTGCAGTGCCAGCTTGCCGCCGGTCTGCCGCGTTTCTCCGTCGTCGGCCTGCCCGACAAGGCGGTCGCCGAAAGCCGCGAGCGGGTGCAAGCCGCGCTTGCCTCTATGGGCCTCGCGCTCCCGCCCAAGCGGATCACGGTCAACCTCTCCCCCGCCGACCTGCCCAAGGAAGGATCGCATTACGATCTGCCGATCGCGCTGGCACTGCTCGCCGCGATGGGCGTGGCCGACCGCGAGCAACTGGCGGATTTCGTGGCGGTGGGCGAACTCGCGCTCGATGGCAGGATCGTCGGCTCGCCCGGCGTGCTGCTCGCCGCGATGCACGCGAGCGAGGCGGAGTGCGGGTTGATCTGCCCCGCCGCGCAGGGCGCGGAGGCACGCTGGGCGAGCGGCATCGCGGTGCTGGCCGCGCCAGACCTCGTCGCGCTGCTCGGCCACCTGAAAGGCACGCAGCAGCTCCCGCCGCCCCAGCCCGGCAGCGTCGAAGAGAGTGCCCCCGGCCCCGATCTGAAGCAGGTGAAGGGGCAGGAGACCGCCAAGCGCGCGCTCGAGATTGCGGCGGCTGGCGGTCACAACCTGCTGATGAGCGGCCCTCCTGGTGCGGGCAAAAGCCTGCTCGCCGCGTGCCTGCCCGGCATTCTTCCGCCGCTGACTCCGGCGGAGGCGCTGGAGGTGAGCATGGTCCAGTCGATTGCCGGGCTGCTCGAAGGCGGGCGCATAAGCCGCGCGCGACCGTTCCGTGCGCCGCACCACTCGGCGAGCATGGCGGCGCTGACCGGCGGCGGGCTGAAGGTGCGGCCCGGTGAGGTCAGCCTCGCGCATCTGGGCGTGCTGTTCCTTGATGAGCTGCCCGAATTCCAGCGCCCGGTGCTCGACAGCCTGCGGCAACCGCTCGAGACGGGCAAGGTCGATGTCGCGCGCGCCAATGCGCATGTCACCTTCCCCGCGCGCGTCCAGCTGATCGCGGCGATGAACCCGTGCCGCTGCGGGCACCTCGGCGATCCCTCGCTCGCGTGCAGTCGGGCGCCCCGATGCGCCGCCGATTACCAGAGCAAGGTCTCCGGCCCGATGCTCGACCGGATCGACCTGCATGTGGAGGTCGAGCCCGTCAGCGCGAGCGACCTCGCCCTGCCCCCGCCCGCCGAGGGGAGCGCCGAGGTTGCGGCAAGGGTCGCGGCGGCGCGCGCGGTGCAAGGCGCGCGGGGCGCGGAGAGCGGCGCCCGCACCAATGCCGAACTCGACGGCGACTGGCTCGATCGTTTCGCCACGCCCGACGAGGCGGGGCGCACTCTGCTGATGCAGGCGGCAGACGCGATGCGGCTGTCGGCGCGCGGATACGTGCGGATGCTGCGCGTCGCGCGGACCATCGCCGACCTCGGCGGGGCGGAGCAGGTCGGCCGTGTCCACGTGGCCGAGGCACTCAGCTACCGGCGGCAAGCCCCGCGCGCGTAACCCTCTCCCCCGGCGCGGGAATGTGATTGCAAAACTGGACCCCGCCCCATAGCCCTTGTCCGCAAAAGATAACGGAGAGGGTTGAATATGAGGATGATCGGTTGGGCGGCGCTCGCCGCTGCGGCTTTCACAGGGGTCGCCGCGCAGGCGAAGGGCGACCTCGACGCGACCATCGTGCGCACCACTTACGGCATCCCGCATGTTTCGTCGGATAGCTGGGAAGGGATCGGCTACGGCGTCGCCTACGCCTACGCGCAGGACAATTTCTGCCTGCTGGCCGAGGAATTCGTGACCATCCGCGGCGAGCGTTCGCTCTATTTCGGGCCCGAGGCGAAAGTGCTGCACGGATCGGAGACGGTCGACAACCTCAGCTCCGATGTCTTCATGCGCGCCGTCATCGACCTGCCGCGCCTGCGCGCCGGGGCGGGAGCGCAAGGACCCGAGGCAAACGAGCTCGCGGCAGGTTACGTCGCCGGGTACAACCGCTTCCTGCGCGATGCCGGGACCGATGGCATCCCTGCCGAATGCCGGGGCAAGCCGTGGGTCCGGCAGATCACCACCGACGACATGCTGCGCTTGACCGAGAAGCAGATGCTGCTGGCGAGCGCGATGCCCTTCCTCCCCGCGATCGCCAACGCCGCGCCTCCCGGCGTGCCGTCGCAGGCATCGGCGATGGACTTCCCCGAGCGTGAGGACATGGGCGTAGGCTCCAACGGCTGGGCCTTCGGTTCGGACGTGACCGAGGACGGGCGCGGGCTCGTGATCGGCAATCCGCACTTCCCGTGGCAGGGGCCCAACCGCTTCTGGCAGGTTCACACCACCATTCCGGGCAAGCTCGACGTGATGGGTGGGACGCTGGCGGGCGGCCCGCTGCCCACGCTGGGCTTCAACCGCGATGTCGCGTGGACCCACACGGTCACCGCCGCGCGGCACTTCACGCTCTATCAGCTGACGCTCGATCCCGCAGACCCGACCAGCTACATGGTCGATGGCGAGCCGGTCGCGATGACCACGCGCGAGATCAGCGTGCCGATGCCCGATGGGGCCGAGCCGGTGGTGCGCACGCTCTATTCGACCCGCTACGGGCCTGTCGTGGTCATGCCGCAGGTCGGCCTTGCCTGGACCAAAGGTATGGCCTTCGCCATGCGTGACGCGAACAGCGGCAACCAGCGCGCGCTGGGCACCTGGATCAGGATCGCGCAGGCGCGCAATGTCGACGATGTGCGCGCCGCGGTGACCGAGACGCTCGGCATTCCGTGGGTCAACACGATCACCGCCGACCGCTACGGCCACGCGCTTCACGCCGACGTGACTTCGGTGCCCAATGTCTCGACCGAGCAGGTCGCGGCCTGCGCCACGCCGTTCTCCGCGCTTGCCGCCTCGCGCCTGACGCTGCTCGACGGATCGCGCACCGAGTGCGACTGGACCATTGCCGAGGGTACGCCGGTGCCCGGCCTGATGCCCGCGAGCGATCAGGCGATCCAGCAGCGCAGCGATTCGGTAACCAACAGCAACGACAGCTACTGGCTGAGCAATGCGGGCACGCCGCACGCGCAGCTTTCGCCGATCCTCGGGGCCTGGGGCCAGCCGGTGTCGCTGCGCACGCGCGCCAACTTCCAGGAAACCGACGCGATGCTCGCGATCGGCCCGATGACCCGCGAGCGCGCGCAGGCGCTGGCCTTCTCCAACCGCAGCCTGGCAGCGGAGATGGCGGTCGATTCGCTGCTTTCCATCTGCGTCGGCGACCCGGCGGCGGCACCTGCCTGCGGCGTGCTGGCCGGATGGGATCGCCGCTTCGAGAACGACAGCCGGGGCGCGTATCTGTTCGCGACCTTCTGGGACAAGGTGCGCGAGCGGCCCGATCTGTGGAGCACCCCCTTCGACCCCGCCGACCCGGTCAACACCCCCGCCGATCTCAACACCGAGGGTAACGCGGGCGCCAAGCTGCTGGCCGCGCTCGTTCTCTCCGCCAAGGAGATCGAGGAACGCGGCATCGCGCTCGACGCGCCGTGGGGCGAGGTGCAGGTCGCCCCGCGCAATGGCGAGCGGATCGCGATCCACGGCGGGCCGGGCACCGCGGGCGTGCTCAACGTGCAATATGCGCAGCCCATTGAGGGCGGCATCACGCCGGTTCACGGGACCAGCTACATCCAGATCGTCGGCTTCGACGAGGACGGGCCGGTCGCGGACGCGATCCTGAGCTATTCGGAATCGACCGACCCCGCCTCGCCGCACTACGCGGACCAGACCGAGGCCTATTCGGTCAAAGCCTGGAACCGCCTGCCCTTCTCGCCCGACGAAATCGCGGCGGCACAGGAAGGCGAAGCGCTGCATATCGAGGAATAGGCGGGTCCACGGGGGCGGCTTCGCGGTCGCCCCTGACACACCTGACACACAGTCCTAGGGCAGAAAAACCTCCGGTCTCGACAGGGTGGGCGTGCGCGGCGGATCGACGGTTTGAAAGAGCGCGTTCGGGGCTAGCAAGGCGCGCGCGTGTAGGACAGCGGCATGCGCTGCCGACACCCTAACCCTTGCGGCTTATGCGCGAGACTTCGGCCTGATCGGGCGCGGCAATATCGAGAGCTCTAGCCGTGAGCGGAGTGATCGCCGAACGAGCAGGCAGGTTCGCAGGCAACTGGATGTTTCGGGCCAATCCCAGCCACGCGAGCAGCCGGATGAAGTCGTAGCCCCAGTCGATCTGTCCGGGATAGAGCCCGTGGCGGGCAGACGCAGGGAATGCGTGATGGTTGCAATGCCAGCTCTCGCCCATGGTCGGAATTGCCAGCCAGCCGATGTTGTATCCCTGGACCGCAGCGTCCTCGACGAACCAGTCCTGATGGCCGCTGCGATGCGCGACGTGAGCGATATACCAGTGCATCGTGAAGCAGGTCGCCACTCGCACGACCACACCCCACACGACCCATGGCCAGCCGCCCAGCCAGAACAGGACGAGCGCCACCGGAATCTGATGCAGCATCCACGTGCGTTGTAGAAACCGGTAAAACGGATCGTCGCTTATGCCGGGCCCCGCATCGAAGTAGGGCGGTCGATCGAACACAAGCCGGAAGTTCAGGTAGTAAAACCCGTCGATCAGAGCGGGCTTCTTGTGACACAGGAACCAGTGGCAGTTTTCCTGTCGTTGGGCCCAGTCGCGAATGTCGTGCAAGCCGACCGTCCACAGCGGGCCGCCCATGCCCACCAGCACGCCGATATAGACCATCAACCGTTCGAGCCATTTGGGGCAGTCGAAGGTGTGATGGATGAGGCGGCGATGAAACCCGACCGAATGCCCGACGCAGAGAGTGAAGCCGGACAGAACGAGGAAAACGAGGAACGCGCTCCACGTGAAGAATAGCGGCCCCAGCACCAGAGCCCCCACGATGAAGCTCATGTTCCAGATCGAGCGCGGCCAGTCCCACACCAACTTGCCCGAACTTGAGTCTGCGTCTTCCAGCCCCGACAGAGAGTTGACCTTGAAGGCACCGCTCGCCGCCTCGCCGCGGGTCGCGCTCACGACTCGGCCTCATCCGCTGGAGGGGATAGCTTGCGCTCGGCAGCCAGTGCCCGCGCCTCTGGGCAGAACGGGGTGAGAAAGGAATAAAGGCTGTTCGCGAGGTTATCGGCAGCGATCGAGTAGATCACTTCCTGCCCGCGCTTCTGGCGATGCAACAGGCCAGCGTCGTGAAGAATGGCGATGTGCTTCGAGATGGAGGGCATCGCCATGTCGAATTTCGCGGCGATCTCGCCGACCGTCATCGGCCCACCGGCCAGATGGTTCAAAATCCGCCGACGCGGGTTCGATGCCAATGCCTTAAATGCCCGTTCCATAGATACTTTCCTAAATAGGAAAATATGAAAGTCAATTGCGGGCTCTGCCGAATGGTGGGACGGCATCCCGCCCCCTAGACCAGTTCCTCCAGAAACAGCGCCATCAGCATCGCCTGGCTGGTGACGCCGGCTTTGGCGTAGACTTGGCTCAGCTGCGAGCGCACGGTGCCTTCCTTTGCGTCGCGCAGGCGGGCGATCTCGGCGATGTTGCAGCCCTTCAGCGCAAAGGTCGCGATGTCGGCTTCGGAGGGCGTCAGGCGCCATTGGGCGAAGCGCGCCGCGAGCAAATCGGCCAACGCGCCGCGCGCCACGTTGAGCGCCTGCTCCTGCCGCGCAGAGCGCTGCAAGGTCTGCCGCAAGACCCAGGCCCCCACCCCGACCGACAAAAACAGCGCGATCGCCACCAGGCATTCGAGCAGCACTTCGCCGAGCGCGCCATGGCCCGCCAGTTCCAGCCAGTCGGCCACCCCGTCGATCACGAAATAGAGCGCGGCGGCGAGCTGGATTGCGACGATGGCGAGCGGGGCGAGGGCGTCTTTGGGCAGGGCTTTGCGGGTCATGCGGGGACGTGCGCTTTCGCTGGAATGGGTGGGCTTAAGCGCCTGCTTATGGCCGCTGCGGGGCGTGCGCACTAGCTCGCCGTCCGCACGCAACACGAGAAGCGCCATGACCACCGATCACGATATCACGCGAGAAACGCTGTCCAAGGTTCCGGCCGTCACGCTGGGCTTCTGGATCATCAAGATCCTCGCCACCACGCTGGGTGAGACCGGGGGCGATACGCTCTCGATGACGTTCAATCTCGGCTATCTGCTCAGCACGGCGATCTTCGTGGTGCCGCTGGTCGCGCTGGTGATCTGGCAGGTGCGCGCGCCGCGTTTCCACCCGGCGCTCTACTGGGCGACGATCATCGCCTCGACCACCGCAGGCACCACGATGGCGGACTTCGCCACGCGCTCGATCGGGATCGGCTATCCCGGCGGGGCGAGCCTGCTGTTCGCGCTGGTGCTCGCCAGCCTGTTCGTGTGGCACCGCGCGATGGGCACGGTCTCGGTCAACCGCATCGCGAGCCCGCGCGCAGAGACGTTCTACTGGATCACCATCACCTTCTCGCAAACGCTCGGCACCGCGCTGGGCGACTGGGCTGCGGATACCGGCGGGCTCGGCTATCTTGGCGGAGCGGCGCTGTTCGGCGGCGCGCTGCTGGTGCTGGCGCTGCTGTACCTGACGACCAATGCCAACCGCGTGGCGCTGTTCTGGGCGGCCTTCGTGCTGACCCGGCCGCTGGGCGCGACGGTGGGCGACTTCCTCGACAAGCCGCTGGCAGATGGCGGGCTTGCGCTGAGCCGCCCGATCGCCTCGCTCGTGCTGCTGCTGGCAGTCGCGCTGCTGGTCTGGCTGATCCCGCAGCGCGCGGGCTCGCATCCCGGGGCGACGGCGACCGCGCAAACCTGACAGGATTTGTAACTGGAGCCTGCTCGCGCGCTGGCTAGGCTTGCCCGGCAACGAACCACCGGGAGTCCCCTCGTAATGAGCATCGCCATGGCCATCGGCCTCGCCATTTCACCGATCGTCGCGCTGCAGGCCGTTACGCTGGTCGACGGGCCGAAGCCCGACGCGAACGGGCTTGCGGCGGAATACGGCAGCGGCGTGTGCCGGATCAGCGTGTTCGGCAAGGATGCCGATGGCGAGCAGATCCGCGCCGAATTCTCCCGCCGGTTGCGCGACGGCAACTTCGGCGTTTCGCTCTACGGGCCGTTCATCCAGAAATTCCGTGACGCCGACCCGGAGGAGAATTTCCCCGTCACGGTCGTCTTCGATACCGGCAGCAGTGCGCCCTCACGCTCGGGCGGGTACGATGTCGGCGGCTTCCGTGAATCGGCATGGGGCGGCTGGGGCCCGGGCGAGGCATCGGATGCGGCCTATGCGGGGCTCCGCGGGGCGAGCTCGCTCTCGGTCAAGATCGACGGCACCACTTACGGCCCATTTACCTGGACCGGGACGGGCGCGGTCTGGGCCGCACTGGATGACTGCGAGACCGAAAACAGCTGATGCTCGCGCGGCTGACCTTGGCGGTCATCGCACTGCTGCTGGCCATGCTCGGCGGGCCGCTGGCAGCGCAGGAGGCGCCGAGCGGTGCGAAGGCCGAATGGCTGGCGAGCCGCGAGGCGTGCAGTTCGCAGAACCGCTCCGCCTGCGACCGCGCGGTGGAGCTCGCCGGGCAGCTGTTCGAACGCACCGACCGCGATGTCGCGACCACCTGGATGAAGGCCTGCATGGCCGGTGACCAGGACCGGTGCGAGATCGGCTATCGCCGCTTCAAGAACACCAGCTTCGAAGGCGACGAGCACCCGATCTCGCACATGTTCGCGCGCGTATCCTGCTATGCCGGGATGTACGATCTGTGCCGCCCGTGGAACGATTTCGAGACCACCGATCCGGCCAAGCGCGCGCTGGTGATGGCGGACATGTGCATGCAGGGTGCCTCGCCCAACACCTGTTACCGGGCGCTCGCCTTCTTCCGCGACGAGCGCGGCTTCTACAACGCGATCACCTACGACCTCTCCGAAACGCTGTGCGAACGTTACCAGTCGGGCAGCGCCTGCCGCGTGTGGGCGCAGGCGCTCGAGGCGAACTGGGACCACCGCCGCGCGTACCAGTTCCACAGGAAGGCATGCGACAGCGGCCTTCAGGAAAGCTGCCCCGACGCCGAGCGGCTGTGGAAGCGCGTCGACTACGAGAACCGCCAGCAGCAGGCCGCCGAAGAAGCACGCTGGCGGCGCGAGGCGGCCGCGCAGCAGGCTTCGACCTGGCGCTCGCAAGCCTATAGCGCAGGCTACACCTCGCCCGGCCGCGTGCGCGAACCGATCACGCCCTTTGGCAGCTCGGAACGCGATATCGCCAACTGGAAGCGCTACGAATACAACCTGTGCCGGGGCAATCCGGTCAACAAATACTGCTGAGCCGCATCTGCTCGACGAGGTTGGACCGATGAAGAGAATTTCCGTCTGCTGCGCAGCGATCGCCGGCGTGCTCGCCCTTTCCCCGGCCGCCGGGGCACGCAATCTCTACCCGTCGGACCCCTACGACGCGCGGGTCATCGCGGCGTATAATTGCGACAAGGCCGTGACGGCGGACGACTACTCGGCCGCGACCCTCGCGCGGTGCAAGGCCGAATACGACACGACCGTAGCTTTCGAACGCTCCGTTCAGGCGATGACCCCCGCGCAGAAGAGCACTCTTGCCATTGCCAAGGGATTGTCGATGCTGACGATGTCCGGCGGGTACACCAAACTCGACGGCGTGCTGAGCGCGCGGGCGTGCAAGGCGGTGGAAGGGATCGACCAGGCGCTGACGGGCTACGACCCTGCGGCACCGAATGGGCTGGAGAATATCTACGACTTGCTGGTCAAGACGCGGGACGCCGCGATTCCGAAATGCCGGATGGGCGGGCACTGGCCGGGCTGATCGCAGGTGACCATGGTCCGCACCTGGGCGCGGGGCCTACCTGACCTGGCCTGAACTGGCCTGACGGCTACTCCGCCGCTTCGCGCGGCAGGTCTTGCGCGACACCGCCCGCGACAGGCACGCCTTCGGGGCGGTCGCGCCCTTCTTCGGGCAGATCCTTGCGCGCAACCATGTTGAGGTCCGCCGGGCCCAGAACGCGCCCGTCATGCGCCAGGATCGCGACCTGCGCGATCGGCATCCGGTCACGCTCGTCGACGATCACCGGGTCCATCCCGATACCGTCGATGCCGTATTTGAGGCCCCAGTGGCGCAGAGAGACCATCGCGGGCAGCAGGTCGAAACCCCTTTCGGTGAGCGCATATTCGACCCGCCGACGGTCCTGTTCGTCCTGCACGCGGTCGAGAATGCCGTGTTCGACCAGTCGGCTGAGACGGTTGGAGAGTATATTGCGCGCGATGCCCAGCTCGCTAAGGAACTCTTCGAAGTGGTGCACCCCGTTGAAGCTGGCGCGCAGGATCATGAAGCTCCAGCGTTCGCCCATCACCTCGAGCGCGGCGGGCAGGCCACAGGCGCTCAGATCTTTCAGCGGTTCGCGAACGTCTGTGCCCATTTCAGTTCTCTCCAGATCACGGACTTACCGCAATTGCGCGTAGTCACAAAATCGAAACTCAGTTTTTAGTTGCAACTTGCTACTTAAAGCAATAGGTGGTGATTCGCAACCTAACTTGATGAGCCAGTCTCCGCCACGGGTTGTCAGATTACGTTCGTCACCAAGGAGCCCCGCAAATGACTTTCCTCAAGACCCCCCTCCGCCAGACCGCCATCGGCGCGGTCGCCATCCTCACCACCGCGCTGACCTTCGGTGCCGCGGTCGCCCCGGCCCCCGCGCAGGCGCTGTCGAGCGCCTATTATCGCGCCACGCTGGAACAGCCGGTCGCAAAGCGGACCGAAACGATCCGCGGCGGCACCTTCCTGTGCTCGGGCACGGTCTGCGTCGGCACCAAGGCGCGCTCGCGCCCGCAGCTGGTGTGCGAACTGCTCGGCCGTGAATTCGGCCCGGTCGCCTCGTTCTCGTTCGACGGCACCGAGCTGGACGCCGACGCGCTGGCCAAGTGCCGCACCGACGAAGGCTGAGTCCACCCAAGTCCCCAACCGGTTGTCGAACTCTCCGACCGGTTAACTAAAGCCCTCCGGCCATGCGGCGCGGAGGGCTTTTTGATGCGCACCGGGCGCGCGGCACGCCAAAAAAGGAGCGCCGGGCGATTCGCCCCGCGCTCCCTTTTTTTTCGAAACCTGTCAGCGTGCGATGGTGGCCATCGCCCGGGCGATCAGCCCTGGCGTGCCTTCATCCGCTTGTTGGTCTTGTTGATCACATAAGTCCGCCCGCGACGGCGAATCACGCGGTTGTCGCGGTGGCGGTTCTTGAGCGACTTGAGGCTGTTGCGGATCTTCATGGCATTACCCTGCGGTGATTCGGTTGTTCGGAAATACAAAGCGGCACCGGAGGACCAGCCTGCCGATGCCGTGATCATTCTTGCGGCGATTTAGGCCCCGCGCGCGGAAAGTCAAGCTTCTGCGAGCAGCGGCCCGGTCCACGCCGACGCGCCCGGCACTCATTGCATCGCTCGTGCGTTGCCCGCAAGAGAAGCCCGTACCAACCTTAGAAAAGGCCCCGCGCATGAAGGCCCGCATCCCTTTCGCCCCGATCGCCCTGGCGCTTGCCGCACCGCTGGTGCTGAGCGCGTGCACCACCACGCGCCCCCCCGGCCCGATCGAGGTGACCCGCTTCGTCGCCGCCGACAAGCGCGCGCAGCTCGGCAACGCGCGCCTGATGGTCGAAACGGCACCCGGTTCGCCCGAAGACGGGCTGGCGCTAACGCCGTTCAAGGCGGCGGTCGGGCGCGAACTGGCGGCCTTCGGCTACATCGAAAATGCCCGCCCCGCCGCGCAGCAGATTGCCAGCGTCAGCGTCGAGCGCGCACAAATCGACAGCAAGGGCCGGCGCGGCCCGGTGAGCGTGGGCGCGGGCGGATCGACCGGCAGCTACGGCAGCGGCGTGGGGCTTGGCATCGGGATCAATCTGGGCGGCGGATCGGACAAGCGCGTGGTCACCCGCATGTCGGTGTCGCTGCGCGATGCATTTTCGGGCACCGTTTTGTGGGAAGGACGCGCGCGGCTCGACGCGCCGGTCAAATCCCCGCTCGCGCAGGGCGAGGGCGCGGCAAATGCGCTGGCAAAGGCGCTGTTCCGCGATTTTCCGGGCAATAACGGAGAGACAGTAGAAGTGGAGGTTACCCCTTGAGCAATATCCTCATCGACAGCCGATTCGACAGCGGCAGCATCGAGGTGATGAGCGTGGATCAGGCGAGCGCGGTGCTGCGCCTGAAGCACGACAAAGACAGCGAATTCAAACAGTGGTTCCATTTCCGCGTCGCCAATTGCGGCGAGCGCGAACTGGTGCTGAAGATCACCGGCCTCAACGACAGCGCCTACCCGGCGGGCTGGCCGGGCTACAATGCCTGCGTTTCGGAAGATCGCGAATTCTGGGGCCGCGCGCCGAGCACCTTCGACAAGGACGCCGAAGGCGGCACGCTGACGATTCGCTACACGCCCACTAGCGACCTTGCCTGGTTCGCCTATTTCGCGCCCTACTCGATCGATCGGCATCACGATCTGATCTCCGAATGCGCCACCTCCGAGGGCGTGAGCCACCGCAGGCTGGGCGAAACACTCGACGGGCAGCCGCTCGATTGCCTCGAAATGGGCGATGGGGAGACACAGGTGTGGCTCTATGCGCGCCAGCATCCGGGCGAGAGCATGGCCGAATGGTGGATGGAAGGCGCGCTCGAAGTGCTGTGCGATTCGTCGGACACGCTGGGCCGCGCGCTGCGCCAGAAGTGCCGCTTCCACGTGGTGCCCAACTGCAACCCCGATGGCAGCGCGCGCGGGCACCTGCGGACCAATGCCAAGGGCGTCAATCTCAACCGCGAATGGGCCGAACCGAGCGCCGAACGCTCGCCCGAAGTGCTCGCGATTCGCAACGCGATGGACGAGAGCGGCGTTCACTTCGCGATGGACGTGCACGGCGACGAGGCGATCGATGCGGTGTTCCTCGCCGGGTACGAAGGCATCCCCAGCTGGACCGACGCGCATGGCGAGCGCTTCTACAACTATCAGCGCATTCTGGAGCGGCGCAGCCCCGATTTCCAGACCGCGAAGGGCTATCCCAAGTCGGGTCCGGGCCAGGCCAACCTGACGATCAGCACCAACCAGGTCGCCGAACGCTACTCCGCGACCGCGATGACGCTGGAAATGCCGTTCAAGGACAATGCCGACTATCCGGACGAATTGCAGGGCTGGAGCCCCGAACGGAGCAAGATGCTCGCCCGCGACTGCCTCGGCGCGCTACTCGAATGGCTGGAGAGCGAGCAAGGGTAGGACGCCTTATCCGCTCCTCCCCCTCAAGGGGGAGTTGGGTGGGGGTGTATCCCGGGCTGATGGCTGGGAACCCCCACCCCTCCCCATGGGGAGGGGAGATAAACAGCAGGGGAGCGACGCCGGGTGACACGTGTCACCCATGTGTCGCCCTGCAAACTTCCCTGTTTTTCAGATGTTTGTCGCAGGGCGGGTGACGCTTTGCGGATTTTGCGCCGCGCGTGCCTGCAGGGCGCGATGCATGAGCTGCGAGGACGACGATGGGAAAGAGCCGTCGCCACGCTAGCCGGTGCGTTTGAAGTAGGAAAATGCAGGGCGACGCCTGGCGCGATCTTCTCCTCCCCACGGGGAGGGGAGTGGATGAGACTTAATCCAGATGCGCGGGCCCGAAGCCATGCGGCAACAGGTCCGACAGACGCAGTTCCAGCACTTCGTTCGCGCCGACGCACAGAACCGCCGGATCGGTGCCGCCGAGCTGCGCGATCTCGTTCAGCACCTGGCGGCAGCGCCCGCACGGAGTGATCGGCGCGTCGCCGCCCTTGCCCGCCGGGCCGGTCACCGCGATGGCCTCCAGCCCCCCGCGCCGCCCTTCCGCAAGGGCTTTTGCCACCGCGAGCGTTTCGGCACACAGCGACAGGCCATAGCTCGCATTCTCGATATTGGTGCCGGTGACGATCGCGCCGTCGGCAAAGCGGAGCGCCGCGCCGACCGGATAGTCCGAATAGGGCGCGTAGGCGGTGCTCGCCGCGCCGCGCGCCGCAGCGATCAGTTCTTCGTCGATCATGGTCTCACCACCACCCATCCCAGCGGTTCTTCGCTGCCAGCACCCGAGAAACGGGCATTGGCGGTCCACAGCAGCCACGGGCGGCCGCCGTAATCGGGTTCCAGCCGCGTGCGCACCAGCCACAGGTTGCGCTCGATCCGCGCGGCGACGCCATGCGCGGCCTCGAATTCGCGCGTCACCTTGAGGATCGCGGGCTTGCCCGCGTGCGCCTCTATCTGGTTGGCGAGGATCGTCAGCTCGCTGCGCACCTGCCCGCTGGTCACCGGCTCGAGGCACTCCTCGCCGGTATCGCTCAGCTCGATCGCGGGGGGCAGCAGGTTCTCGTCGCGCGGAACGATGGTGACGAAATTGGCCGATTGCCCATCGGCGGGCACGCAGGGGTCGAACTTGTGCACCGCGCCCACCTCCAGCCCGGCCTTGCGCGCCGCGGCGAGGCTGCTGGTGAAATCGTCCGCCTGCTCGCTCTCGCCCGCGGTCGCGGGAAGATAGACGAAGTCGGCGCCGCTACCCTTGAGCACCGCGAAATTGACCGGGGTCGACACGCCCGAAAGATCCGCGCCCTGTTCGGGAAAGTCCCGCTCTGCCGGGCGCCAGTCGCGCAGATCGAGATAGAGCCACGCCGCCGCGGCCAGCGGCGCGACGATCAGCAGCGCGAGCAGCGCCTTGAACCAGGGCTTGCGGCCCTGGGGCCGTTTGGTTTTGCGTGCCATGCTCAGCCCCTGATGTGGAGCACGCAGATCAGCGTGAACAGCCGCCGGGCGGTCGCGAAATCGGTATCGACCTTGCCCTCCAGCCGCTCGACCAGCAGTTCGGCCGCGCGGTTGTGGACGCCGCGCCGCGCCATGTCGATCGTCTCGATCTCTTGCGGGGTCGCCTTGCGGATCGCCTGGTAATAGCTGTCGCAGATCGCGAAATAGTCTCTGATCGGGCGGCGGAACCGCGCGAGGCCGAGCAGGATCGTCTCGAGCTGCTCGCCCGCTTCGTCGGCGATATCGAGCGCCAGCCGGTCGTCGCGCACCGACAGCGCGAGGTGATACGGCCCGGACGCGCCTTTTTCTGCCGAGCGGACCGGCTTGAAGACGTTTTCCTCGATCAGATCGAAGATCGCGACGCGCCGCTCCTGCTCGACATCGGCGTTGCGCCACAGGATCGTCGAATCATCGAGGTCGATCTTGGAGATGCGATGGTCGGCCATTGGTACAATCCTGCCTTCGCAGAAATCGCATGGCGCGGGCAAGGCGCTTTCGCCTTGTGCGCACTATTCACAGCCCATGGACAGCACGATCGCGTTCGCACGGCTTGCAGCGCCGGGCCGCTTGCCACATTGGTGGGCAAATGTCCGACGCCCCCCTGATGCTCGCCCCTGTCGCCGACCAGTCCGGCACCGAAGAAGGCCGTACGCTGCCCTCCAACGTGGAGGCGGAGGCGGCGTTTCTCGGCGCGATCCTGATCGACAATTCGGTCTATGAAGAACTGCCCAACCCCCTGCGGCCGGAGCATTTCTTCGTCCCCGCGCACCGCGCGATCATGGACCGCGTGCTGGCGATGCTCGAGCGCGGAAGCACCGCGAGCCCGGTGACGCTCAAGCCCTATTTCGAAGGCAACGAGCATCTCGAACAGCTCGGCGGGACGACCTATCTCGCGCGGCTGACGGCGGACGGGCACGGGCTGCTCGCCACGCGCCAGCTGGCCGAACAGATCTACGACCTCGCGCTGCTGCGCGAACTGGTGAGCGTGGGCCGCACTCTGGTGACCGATGCGCTCGACACCTCGCAGGCGGTCGAACCGCTCAAGCAGATCGAGACCGCCGAAGCCGCGCTGTACGAGATTGCCGAGGGCACCAACATCGGCTCCGACGCGAGCACCTTCAAGGATGCCTCGATCGCCGCGCTCAAGCTGGCGCAGAAGGCGATGAATTCGGATCGCGGCCTGTCGGGGCGCACCACCGGCCTTTCCACGATCGATGAGAAGACCGCCGGTCTGCACAATTCCGACCTCGTGATTCTCGCCGGGCGTCCGGGCATGGGCAAGACCTCGCTCGCCACCAATATCGCCTTCAACACCGCTTACGAATACCTGAAGCAGCAGCGCGAAGGCGGACCCGATACGGGCGGCGCGCCGGTCGCGTTCTTCAGCCTCGAAATGAGCGCCGACCAGCTGGCGACGCGTATCCTGGCCGAACAGGCAGAGATTTCGTCGGAAAAGCTGCGTTCGGGCGATATCAAGAAGCTCGAATTTTCGCGCCTGTCGGATGCCAGCCAGCGGCTTGCCGACCTGCCGCTCTATATCGACGACACGCCCGCGCTGACGATCGACGCGCTGCGCATGCGCGCACGCCGGCTCAAGCGGAAGAACAAGATCGGGCTGGTCGTGGTCGACTACCTGCAGCTGCTGCAAGGCTCCGCGCGCAGCAAGGAAAACCGGGTCAACGAAATCTCCGAGATCAGCCGTGGCCTGAAGACCATGGCCAAGGAACTCGACCTGCCAGTGATCGCGCTGTCGCAGCTGAGCCGCGCGGTCGAACAGCGCGAAGACAAGAAGCCGCAATTGTCCGACCTGCGCGAATCGGGCTCGATCGAGCAGGACGCCGACATGGTGTGGTTCATCTACCGCGCCGAATATTACGAGGAAAAGCTGGAGCCCGAAAAGCCGACCGAAAGCAGCACGCCCGACGCCGTGACCAAGTACGAGACATGGCAGGAACGCATGGTCGAGCTGAAGAATCGCGCCACCCTGATCGTGGCGAAGCAGCGCCACGGTTCCACCGGCAACGTCCCGCTGCTGTTCCAGAGCGAATACACCAAGTTCACCAGCCCCACTTTCAAGGACTATTCGAGCTACGACGAAGGCGACTAGCCAGTACGGGCACCGGATTTGCGTTGAAAATCGCCGCGCGTGCGCCTATAGGTGGCGTTCGATCCCTAAATTTCGTTTGTATGGAGTGCCCCGGTTATGGCGCGCGTTACCGTTGAAGATTGCGTCGACAAGATTCCCAACCGCTTCGATCTCGTGCTGCTCGCGGCAGAACGCGCGCGCGAAATCTCGGGCGGGGCGGAAATCACGCTCGACCGTGACCGCGACAAGAACCCCGTCGTGGCGCTGCGCGAAATCGCCGAGCAGACGGTGAAGCCCAAGGACCTGCAGGAAAGCATGGTCACCAACCTGCAGAAGATCCTGCCCGACGACGATGACGAGGTCGATGAAATCGGCTCGCTCAGCCAGTCGGCAGAGGCGCTGCGCGTGACCGCCGCGACCCCGACTCGCTCGACCTCGGTGGGCGGCGACTACGAAGGCTGATCTTCGCGCCTGACACCAGATGCTTCCAGACGGGGCGGGGCCAGCAATGGCTTCCGCCCCGTTTTCGATTCGCCGTTCGCCAAACGGGCTTGCGCCGCTGCAAATGCGCGATTGTAATCAGCCTGAAACAATTCACGCCGCTCTTTGGCCACAGGAGGCAGGTGAAGCATGGCAGTGGTTGCGATCTACAGCGTCAAGGGCGGGGTCGGGAAGACGACCCTCGCGGCGAACCTTGCATGGTGCGCGGCAACCCAGTCGAGCCGCCGCACGCTGCTGTGGGATCTGGATGCGGCGGGCGGCGCGGGTTTCCTGCTGGGCATCGACCCGTGGAAGAAACGGCGCGCGACCAGCGTGATCGCCAAGGAAATCGACCCCGCGAAACTGGTCCGCAAGACCGACTACCCCCGGCTCGACCTGCTGCCCGCCGATGAATCGATCCGCGCGCTCGACGTGCAGCTGACCGAGATCGGCAAGAAGAACCGCATCGCCAAGCTGACCGCCGACCTGATGAAGAACTACGACCGGCTGCTGCTCGACTGCCCGCCCGCGCTCAACGAACTGTCGAGCCAGATCGTGCGCGCGGCGGACCTGATCGTGGTCCCGATCCCGCCCTCCCCGCTCTCGGCCCGCGCGCTCGACACGGTGCGCGAGGAAGTCGAAGCGAGCGGCAAGAAGGCACCGCCGATCATGCCGGTGTTCTCGATGGTCGACCGGCGCCGCACGCTGCATCGCGAGGTGATCGCCGCGCAGCCGAAATGGCCGGTGATCCCCGCATCGAGCGCGATCGAGCAATGCGCGACGCGGCTCGCCCCGGTCGGCGCCTTCGCGCCGCGCAGCGATGCTGCCAAAGCTTTCAAGACGCTCTGGACCCAGATCGAGCGCAAACTCGCCAAGGGCTAGCGGGGCGGCCGATCATCCGTCGGCGCCGCGCCCGGTCTTCGCCTGCAAGGCATCGATCCGCAACGATGCTTCGGCCTTGGTCAGCGCAGGGTCGAATTGCTCGAGATCCCCCGCTTCCTCCGCCAGCGTCTTGAGGTAGCTCGCCTGTGCGCCGGTCATCGCCTCATCCCCGGTGGTCCAGTTTTCCGGGGCCTTTTCGGCATTCGATGAAGGGTCGGCCTTCGGATGTTCGAGATTGGTAGCCATCACTGTCTCCTTTCTTTCCCAACGCGCGATGTTCTTGCTTCGTTCCAAAGAGAAGAGGTGGCCAAGCCATCCGACTGCGGTATGAATCGCCGCCATGCCCCACCCCACCCCCGCCACCCCGCAATCCGACAGTGCCAGACCGGTGGGGGGAATAATGCGCGATCCGGTCATGCGGGCGCTCACCATCTTTATCGCGGGCATGGCGCTGTTGCTGGCGATCGATCTCGCAAGCGAGCCACGCGGGCGGATCGGGCAGGACCGCGCGATCGACAGCGCGCTCTCGCAGGGCAATGCGGCACTGTCCGATGTTACGCGTGCGCCGGATGGAGAAGAGACGCCCGAAGCTGCCGAGCGGCGCGAGCGTGCCCAATCGGCGACCTTCTTCCTCGAACAGGCAAACCTCGCATGGCGTCGCGGCGAGGAGCCCCCTTCCGATCGACTCGCGGCTGCGCAGGGCGGCACCGGCGCCCTCGCCTTCCTGGGCAAGTTGTGGGCGCTTGGCTGGCTGCTGCTGCCGCTCGGCATGCTGGCTGCGCGCCTTTCCTGCCCGCGGATCGAGGGACGCCATCCGCACTGGGCGCTGCTCTACGGGGCAAGCGCGCTTGGCGGATCGGGCGGGCTGATCGCGCTGGCCATCGCCATCCAGGCGCTTGGCGCACCATCGCAATTTGTGCTCGCCCCGCTGGTGAGCGCGATCGTGGCGCTCAATGCCTGGCTGCTGCGCGACCATGCGCGGACGGACCGGGCGTCAACCCTGCTGCGGCTCGCCCCGATCCTCGTGATCCTGACGGTGCTGCTGATGCTGGCGCGCGAAGTGTTGCTCCGCCTCGCAATCCTGCCTTAGAGGCTCGACCGCAAATTCGCGCCTGCTAGAATGGCGCCAGGGGGACCGGGGAATGAGCGAGATTGGGGACGCACTCGGCACGGCCAGCGAAGGCGGGCTGTTTGCCCGCGCGGTTTCGCGCGCCACCGGAAGCGGGAAGACGGACGAGAGCGGTCATTTCGTCGAGGGCAACTGCCTCAATTGCGGCGCCGAGCTGGTCGGCAGCTACTGCCATGCCTGTGGGCAAAAGGCGCACCTGCACCGCACGCTGTCCGCCGTCGGGCACGATCTGGTGCACGGCGTGCTGCATCTGGACGGCAAGCTGTGGCGCACGCTGCCGCTGCTCGCGTGGCGCCCGGGCGACCTGACCCGCCGCTATATCGCGGGCGAGCGGGCCGATTTCGTATCGCCGATGGCGATGTTCCTGTTCACCGTGTTCCTGATGTTCGCGGTGTTTCAGGCGGTCGGCTTCACCACCCCCACCGATATTTCCGCCCCCAACATGAAGCAGATCGGCAGCGTCCTTGAGAAAGAGCAATCGCAGCTGAGGGGTAAACGCCAGGAGCTGCTGGCCAGCCTGGAGGAGACCACGGACAAGGCCGAGGCCAGCCGGATCCGCAGTGCCATCGGCGAGGTCGATCAGGACATCGCGTCGATCGAGACCGGTCGATCCGTGATCGAGGGTGAGAAAAAGGGCGGAAAATCGAACCTGAACATCACGATCGGCAACCCTAGCGGCAGCGAATTCCTGAAGCACCTCAATGAAAAGTGGCGCAAGAACCCCGGCCTGATGCTCTACAAACTGCAATCCAACAGCTACAAATTCTCGTGGCTGCTGATCCCGCTCTCGCTACCCTTCGTGTGGTTGCTGTTCGCGTGGAGGCGCGAGTTCAAGGCGTATGATCACGCGGTTTTCATCACCTACTCGCTCAGCTTCATGTCGCTGGTGTTCATCGTGCTTTCGCTGATGGGCAAGATCGGTGTGGGGCCGACGTGGCTGTTCACGATCTTCGCGACGATCGCGCCGCTGCATATCTATCGCCAACTGAAGCAGGCGTACGGCCTGTCGACCTGGTCGGCGATCTGGCGGTTGATCGTGCTGCTTTTCGCGATCTTCGTGGTGATCGCGTTATTCCTGCAGATTCTGCTGTTTCTGGGCGCGTTCTAGCCGGCGCTGCCCCGACCCCTCGTCCGGGTCGGGGCAGCCGCTCAGGCAAACAGTCAATCGGTCCCGTCGAGTTCCCCGTCGGTCGGCTCGGCCGTCTCGCGCTTTTCGGCCACGTCGTCGCGCACTTCGGCCGCGCCTTCGCTCACCTTGTCGGCAGCGACGACGGTCGCTTCTTCCAGCTTCTCGCCCACGACTTCGGCATTGGCGGCGGTATCGGCAACAGCGCCCTTGGCGAATTCCTTGCCGTCTTCCTTGGTCTGTTCCGAACACGCGGCGAGACCCAGCGATGCGGTACCGAGCGCAAGCAATACAGCGGTATTCAGGCGTTTCATTCCAAGTACTCCCTCAATAACTCGGATTTGTTAACCATCAGGCGCCGAATGCGGTTCCCCGTCAAGCCCCCTGCGGGGCCGTGCCGCCTTCGCCGCCGAACTTCTTGCCCGCCTTGGGCACGGCCGATCCGCCGAGGCTGCGCGGCTTGACGGGGCCGCTCGGCCGGTCGGGCCGGTCGAGCTTGCCGTCCTTGAGCAGCTGGTCGATTTCGTCGCCGGTCAGCGTCTCGAATTCGAGCAGCGCCTGCGCGAGCAGGTGGAGCTTGTCCTCCTGGTCGGTCAGCACGTCGGTCGCGCGCTTGAGGCCGCCTTCGACCAGCGACTTGATCTCCGCATCGATCAGCTTGTTGGTTTCCGCACCGCCCATCGTACGCGCCGACTGCCCCATGCCGAGGTAGCCTTCCTGCTGTTCCTCGTACTGCAGCGGGCCCAGCTTGTCGCTCATGCCCCACTTGGTGACCATGTTGCGCGCCAGCGAGGTGGCGTACTGGATGTCCGACGAGGCGCCCGAGGAAACCTTGTCATGCCCGAAGATGATTTCCTCGGCCACGCGGCCACCCATGGCGACGGCGAGGTTCGCGTGCATCTTGTCGCGGTGGTACGAGTAGTTGTCCCGCTCGGGCAGGCGCATGACCATGCCCAGCGCACGGCCGCGCGGGATGATGGTGGCCTTGTGAATCGGGTCCGATGCCGGCTCGTTCAGCGAGACGAGCGCGTGGCCCGCCTCGTGATAGGCGGTCATCTTCTTCTCGTCGTCGGTCATCACCATGGAGCGGCGTTCCGCCCCCATCATGACCTTGTCCTTCGCGTCCTCGAATTCCTGCATCGCAACAAGGCGCTTGTTGCGGCGCGCGGCGAGCAGCGCCGCCTCGTTGACGAGGTTGGCGAGGTCCGCGCCCGAGAAACCGGGCGTGCCGCGCGCAATGGTGCGCGGGTTGACGTCGGGTGCCAGCGGCACCTTCTTCATGTGCACGGCGAGGATCTTCTCGCGCCCTTCGATGTCGGGCACGGGCACCACCACCTGCCGGTCGAACCGGCCCGGGCGCAGCAGCGCGGGGTCGAGCACGTCGGGGCGGTTGGTCGCGGCGATGATGATGATGCCTTCGTTCGCTTCGAAGCCGTCCATCTCGACCAGCAGCTGGTTCAGCGTCTGCTCGCGCTCGTCGTTCGAATTGCCGAGACCATGGCCGCGCGAACGGCCCACCGCGTCGATTTCGTCGATGAAGAGGATGCACGGCGCGTTCTTCTTCGCCTGTTCGAACATGTCGCGCACGCGGCTTGCGCCCACGCCCACGAACATCTCGACGAAGTCGGAGCCCGAAATGGTGAAGAACGGCACGCCTGCCTCGCCCGCGATCGCGCGTGCGAGCAGCGTCTTACCCGTACCGGGAGAGCCGACCAGCAGCGCGCCCTTGGGAATCGTCCCGCCGAGCTTGGAGAAACGCTGCGGGTCCTTCAGAAATTCGACGATTTCCTCCAGCTCCTCGCGCGCTTCGTCGATCCCGGCGACGTCGGCGAAGGTCACCTTGCCCTGCTTTTCGGTCAGCATCTTGGCCTTCGACTTGCCGAAGCCCATCGCGCCGCCCGCGCCGCCGTTCTTCTGCACCTGCCGCAGCGCGAAGAAGGCGATGCCCAGGATCAGGATGAAGGGCAGCGACTGGATCAGGATGACCCAGAAAATGCTCATCTGTTCGCGCGGCGTGCCCGAGTAGGTAACGCCGTTCTCGTCGAGCAGTTTGGTCAGGCTCGCATCGCTGCCCACGGGCACGGTGGAGAACGTCTCGCCGTTTTCGAGCGTACCGTTGATCCGGTCTTCGGAGATTTCCACCTCCTTGACCGTCCCGCTCGCCACGCGATCGCGGAAATCCGAATAGCTGATCGTAGTGCCCGCGTTCTGGGTCGCGCCCCCGAACATCGAGACCGCGAGCAGCAGGGCGAGGAAAATCCCGCCCCAGATCATCAGGCTGCGAATCCACGGATTGGGACCGCCTCCTCCGGGGCCCTTGGGTCCGCCGGGGCCCTGCCCATCGGGCGTGTTCTGATCGCTCATCGGATAATCGTCCTTTCCCGCACGAATGTAGGCGCGGGGGGATGAATGACAAGTTGCCTTCGTCGATCGGTTCGCAAGCCCGACCGGGGGTTTTTCGTCAGCAGCTCATTGTAGGAGTGCCGCCCTGCCCTGCGCACGCACGCGCGGGCGAGGCGAAACCGCCGCTAGAAGCTGAAAGCGCGGCGCGAGAGACCCTCGTCCGAGCGGGGCGGCACGCGCATTGCGGGCTGCGGCGCCGCGCGGCGGGCCGTCGCATCGCTGATCGGGACCACGCGTGCCTCGGGCCGGGGTTGCGGATCGCTCTGTTCCTGCCCGGGGCGCGGCAGCGCGCGCGGATTGCCACCCGGCGGCGGACCGGCGAGGCCGAGCTGCGCGAGCTTCGATTCGAGCGCGATGTGGAGTTGCTCGAACCCCTTGGAAGCGGGCGACCAGTTGGCGAAGGCGGCAATCGGTTCGCGCCGCACCGCGACCTGCTCGACATGCGAGCTTTGCGGGATGACCGGCCAGTTCGCCGCCGCATTCTCGCGCACCCAGCGGTGCAGCTTGCGTCGCTGGTCGTACATCGAAAGCACCGGCAGCACCGGCGGGTGGCCGGGATGCTTGGCCAGTTCGTTGCGGATGAAGCCGAAAGCGCGCGCGGCGAGCGGCGATGCGGGCAGCGGGACTACGATCAGGTCGGCGGCCTCCATGATCTGCTCGCTCACCTCGTTGATCATTGGCGGGCAGTCGAGCACGATGCGCGGATAATCGCCCTTCATGAACGACAGCATCTGCGCCAGCCGCTTCTTCGCGCCGATGCGCGCCAGCTGTACCGGCAGATCGCGCAGGCTCTGGTCCGCGCCGATCAGCGAGAGGCCGTCGTATTTGGTCGGCTCGATCAGGTCGCGCGGCGCGCGGGCATGGTGGAAGGCGGAGATTGCCCGCTGCACCTTGCGTTCCTCGTGACCGAGCAGGAAGCCAGCGCCGCCCTGCGGATCGAGATCGAACAGCAGAGTTTCGTGCCCGCCGGTCTGCGAGAAACGCCACGCCAGATCGACCGCCATGGTCGTTTTCCCGACCCCACCCTTCATGCTGTAGACGGCGATGACGGCCATTTGCGCGTTCCCCCTGCTTGTGCGGTCCCGAATCGGTATCCGGAAATGCCTGACTAGCGTTAAACAAACACTGCGCGTGCGCCTATTCAACCCGCGCGAGACCCCCGCCCCCGGGGTGGGACACGCTTTCGCGAAGAGGTTAACAGGGTGTTTGTTCTGCGCGGCACCGGCCCGCCCCCCTGCGCGGCCAACCCACTGGTATTAACCTGTTGGGTTGGCCGGGCGCGGGCGCGGGGCGGTGCCGGAGCTACAGAATCACGCGCTACATGCTGCGCGCGATCACCATCTTCATGATTTCGTTCGATCCGCCGAAGATGCGGCTGACGCGGCTGTCGCGATACATGCGCGCAATCGGGTAGTCGTTGATGTAGCCCGATCCGCCATGCAGTTGCAGGCACTTGTCGACCACCTCGCCCTGCAGCTCGGTCAGCCACAGCTTGGCCATGCACGCGGTCGGCACGTCGAGCTTGCCCTCCAGATGCTGCGCGATGCAGTGGTTGACGAAGACCTTGGCTGCGGTGCCGCGCGCCTTCAGATCGGCGAGCGTGAACTGGGTGTTCTGGAAATCCCAGATCGTCTTGCCGAAGGCCTTGCGTTCCTTGGTGAAGGCGATGGTTTCCTCCAGCGCGCGCTCGATCGTCGACATCGCACCCATCGCGATGATCAGCCGCTCCTGCGGCAGTTCGCCCATCAGCTGGTAGAAGCCCTTGCCCTCTTCGCCGCCGAGCACGTTTTCGGCCGGAACGAACACGTCGTCGAAGAACAGCTCGCTGGTGTCCTGCGCATCGAGCCCGATCTTGTCGAGCTTCTTGCCGCGCTGGAAACCTTCCGCGCCTTCGGTCTCGAGCAGCATCAGTGAAATGCCCTTCGCGCGCTCGTTCGGGTCGGTCTTGGCGACGACGATGATGAAATCGGCGGTCTGCCCGCTGGAAATATAGGTCTTCGCGCCGTTGATGCGGTAGCCGTTGCCGTCCTTGATCGCGGTGGTGGTGATCGATTGCAGGTCCGATCCCACGCCCGGCTCGGTCATCGCGATCGCGCTGACGAGGTCGCCGCTGACGAGGCGCGGCAGGTATTTCTTCTTCTGCTCCTCGGTGCCGTGGCGCACCAGATAGGGCAGGATGATCGTATTGTGCAGGCTGGCGGCGAAGCCTTCGACATTGTGCCGGCCCTGCTGGTCGATCACCACCATCTCGTGCCGGAAATCGCCGCCGTGGCCGCCATATTCCTCTGGCACCGAGGCGCCGAGAAGGCCCGCCGCGCCCGCCTCGCGCCAGAACTCGCGCTCGACCTGGCCATCCTCGCGCCATTTGAGAACGCGCTGCTCGGGAGCGTGCTTTTCGTAGAATTTGCCGACCGCGTCGGCGAAGACGGCGATCTCCTCGTCATCCATGAATTCGGGCTGCGGCACGTCGATTGCGGGCATGGTAATCCTCTCCAAGGGTCTGTTTTGCGGGCGAGCCTATCAAATCGGTTGCGAACTGCAATCGAATTGCTTGCAGCGTCGCGCATGCACAATCCGGCTAGGCACGGTTCATTTTGTCCGCTCTAGATTAGGCAAACCTAGTGCAGCGCGATGGGGTTTTCGGGCGATGTTTATTGGAACGGCAATAGTGATCGCGGCAGCCGCGAGTGCGGCAGCAATCCCCTCTTCCTGGCAGCCGGTCAGCCTCGGCGACTGGCAAGTCATGCCGTCACAAGGGACTTGCGGGATGATCGCTCCGCTGGGACGGACGGGATCGGACGCCATTCTTGGAGCGATGACACTTGCCCCGCGCCCCGACGGTTTCATCATCCTTACCGTCGCCCGCGCGGGCTGGCGCCTCCCGAAACAGGAAGGCACGATCAAGATTTGGTTCGACGACGGCTACGGAATGTTCCGCCCGATCTACGACCAGCCCGCCGACCTCCTTCCAGAGGAAGGCAACGGAATGGTTCTGACGCTCGTCGACCCGGACTTCATAGCCATCGCGAGCCGGAACTCCTCGATCGATGTCGTGGTCGAGAGTCCCGCGCTGGGCGATCCACAGCGCTTGACGATCCCGCTCGGGGATCTGGAAACTGCGGCGGAAGAATTAAAAGCCTGCATAGCGGGGGGCTGACTTCCGCCGGTCAGCAAATGACCCCAGCTTCGCGCAGCCGAGCGACCACGCTCTCTTCCACGCCGAGCCCAGCAAGTACGTCATCCGTATCGTCGCCCGGCATCGGTGCGGGTGCGGGCTTGGCGGTGACCGTGCCCGAATAGCGCGGCGCGGGCGCGGGCTGCGGCGATCCGGCGACCTCGATGAAAGTCTCGCGCGCCACGTTGTGCGGATGCTCGCGCGCCTCGCTCATGCTCAGCACGGGCGCGTAGCAGACGTCGGTCTGCTCCAGCAGCGCATCCCACTCGGCGCGGGTCTTGGCTCTGAAGATCGCGGCGAGCTTGTCCTTGAGCGCGGGCCACTGTGCCGGGTTCATCTGCGCATCGAAGTCGGGATCTTCGGCGAGGCCCAGTTTCTCGCGCAACTCCGCGTAGAATTGTGGCTCGATGCTGCCGATGCTGACGAATTTGCCGTCGGCGGTCTCGAACGTGTCGTAGAAATGGGCACCGGTATCGAGCAGGTTTGCGCCCAATTCCTCGCGCCAGATGCCCTGGTTGGCCATGCCCTGGATCATCGCCATCAGCACCGCCGTGCCGTCGGTCATCGCGGCGTCGATCACCTGGCCTTCACCGCCCCGCGCGACGTTGAGCAGCGCCGAGACCATCCCGAAGGCGAGCATCATTCCGCCGCCGCCGAAATCGCCGACCATGTTGATCGGCGGGGTCGGCTTGCCACCCGCGCGCCCGAAATGGGCGAGCGCGCCTGCCAGCGCGATGTAGTTGATGTCGTGCCCGGCAAAAGGCGCATAGGGCCCGCTCTGACCCCAGCCGGTCATCCGCCCGTAAACCAGCCTGGGATTGTCGGCGAGCAGCACGTCGGGCCCCAGCCCCAGCCGCTCCATCACGCCGGGGCGGAAGCCTTCGATCAACCCGTCGGCGCTGGCACACAGCTTGCGCGCGAGCGCGATGCCCTGCTCGTCTTTCAGGTTCAGCGCGATCGACTTGCGCCCGCGCGCGAGCACGTCTTTCTGGCCGATCATGCCCGGCGGTGCCCCGGCCCGATCGACGCGGATCACCTCGGCGCCATGGTCGGCCAGCATCATGCCGCAGAAGGGCCCCGGCCCGATCCCTGCGAATTCGACGATCCGCAGGCCCGCCAGCGGGCCCGCCATTACTTGCCCTTCCAGTTCGGTGCGCGCTTTTCGGCGAAGGCCGCAGCACCCTCGCGCGCGTCCTCGCTCATGAAGATCTGCGGCATCAGCTTGCCCTGCTCGTCCCAGCGCGCATCGAGGCCCCAGCCGCGCGAGTCTTCGATGATCTGCTTGGAGACCTTCACCGCCAGCGGGCCGTTGGCGGAAATGCTCTTCGCCAGCTCCATCGCGGCGTCCATCGCGGAGCCTTCTGTCACCCGGTTGACCAGCCCCAGCTCATAGGCGCGCTTCGCGTCGATGAAATCGCCGGTCAGCGCCAGCTCCATCGCGACCTTGTGCGGGATCTGGTCGGGCAGGCGCAGCAAGCCGCCGCCCGCCGCGATCAGCCCGCGCTTGACCTCGGGAATGCCGAATTTCGCACCGCTATTGGCGACGACCAGATCGCACGCGATCATCAGCTCGAGCCCGCCCGCGAGCGCATAGCCTTCGACCGCTGCGATGATCGGTTTGGCCGCGCTTTTTTGCGTCAGTCCGCCGAAACCGCGCCCCTCGACCACCGGGCTTTCGCCGCGCAGGAAGCCCTTGAGGTCCATGCCCGAACAGAAGGTGCCGCCCGCCCCGGTCAGCACCGCGACGCGCAGGTCGTCTTCGGCATCGAGCCGGTTGAGCGCGGCGGCGATCCCTTCCGCCGCCGCCTTGTTCATCGCATTCTTCGCGTCGGGGCGGTTGATGGTGATGACGAGCACGCCGTCCTTCACCTCGGTCAGCAGGTCTTCGCTCACATCGTCTCTCCCATCGGTATTACTTTGAAACCGATGCTGGAGAAGCGCACCCGAAGGGTCAAGCGGCTATACGGCACGCTGCCAGAGCTAGAGCGAGAGCTTGCCCGCGACACTTTCGGCAATCGAACGGTAGGCATCGGCAGCGCTGCTGTCGGGCGCGGCGATCACGATCGGCACGCCTTCCTCCGCCTGCCGCATGATCGCCGGGTCGAGCGGGATCTGGCCGAGCACGTCGAGCCCCCGCTCGCGCGCCGCATCGACCGCGCCGCCATGGCCGAAGATATCGTGCTTGGCGCCGCAATCGGGGCAGATGAACTGGCTCATGTTCTCGATCATGCCGACCACGGGCACCTTGATCTGGTCGAACAGGTCCTGCGCCTTGCGCGCGTCGATCAGCGCGATGTCCTGCGGGGTGGAGACGAGCACCGCGCCATCGACCGGCACGCCCTGCATCAGGCTGAGCTGTACGTCGCCCGTGCCCGGCGGCAGGTCGACCACCAGCACGTCGACCGGGCCGCCATCGTCCCACGCGACCCCGTGGAGCAGCTGCTTCATCGCGCCCATCACCTTGGGCCCGCGCCACACGGTCGCGCGTTCTTCTGGCACCAGATGTCCCATCGAGATCGTCTTGATCCCGTGGCGGATCACCGGGCGAATCCGATCATCCTCAGAAAACTTGGGGCCCTCGCCCGCACCCAGCATGCGCGGGATGCTCGGCCCGAAGATGTCGGCATCGAGCAGCGCGACCTTGAGCCCGCGCGCGGCGAGCGCCAGCGCGAGGTTGGTCGAGGTGGTCGACTTGCCCACCCCGCCCTTGCCGCTGGCGACCGCGACGATCTTCGCAACACCGGGCAGCGCCACGGGCGAAGGCGGCTTGGGCGTAGGTGCCGCGCGTCGCGTCGGGGCAGGACCGGGGGCGGGAGCGGGGCTGGAGGCATTGGGAGGGCGCTCTGCGGTCAGCGCGACGCGCACCGTCTTGACGCCCGACAGCTTGCCCACCGCTTCCTCGCATTGCTTGCCGACCGCTTCCATCTCCTCGCGGCGTTCGGGGTCGACAGCGAGGATCAGCGTCACCGCGCCGTCGCGGATCGCAATCCCTTCGACCATTCCGGCTGTCACCAGATCGGTGCCGCTGGCGGGGTCGACAATCTTGGCAAGCGTGGCGCGCACGCGCTTTTCATTGAGGGCTCGAAACATGATCGCGGGCCTAGATCGCCCGCGCGCGCGAGTACAGGGCCACCGCATCCGGGCCACGCTTGCCCCGACGCGCGCGACGTTGCACAGCGGGCCCGGAATGCGCGCGGCCCCGTTGCGCCGCGCAGGATGGAGAGACGCAATGCCCGGCCTGTATTTCGACGAGTTTCACGAAGGCCAGACCTTCGACCACGCCTTCACCCGCACGGTGACCGACCACGACAATATCCAGTTCAGCCTGATGACGCTGAACCCGCAGCCGATCCATGTCGATCACCACTTTTCCGCCGGGACCGAGTTCGGCAAGCCGCTGTTCAACAGCCTCTACACGCTCGGCATCATGATCGGGATGAGCGTGTACGATACGACGCTGGGCACCACGGTGGGCAATCTCGGGATGACCGATGTGGTCTTCCCTGCCCCGGTCTTCGCGGGCGACACGCTGCGCTCGCGCACCAGGGTGCTCTCCACCCGCGCGAGCAAGTCGCGGCCCGGACAGGGGATCGTCGAGTTCGAGCACGAGGCGCTCAACCAGGATGGCGTGGTGGTCGCGAAATGCCGTCGCCAGGCGCTGATGAAGGGGCGTCCCGAAGCTGACGCGGGCTAACCCCGCTTCGCTTCCCGCAGCTTGCGCGCGATGAGGTCTTCGAGCGCGGCGTAATCATCCTGCGTGAGATCGGTCAGCGGCGGGCGCACGCTTCCCGCAGGCCGCCCGACCGCGCGCAGCCCTGCCTTGACGATCGATACCGCATAGCCCTTCCCGCGATTGCGGATCGCCACATAGGGCAGCACGAAATCGCGCAGCATCTCGGTCACGCGCGTGGCCTCTCGCGCGCGGACCGCGCGGTAGAATTCGAGCGCGAAGGCGGGCGCGAAATTGGCGATGGCCGAGGAATAGGTGGTGCAGCCCATTTCGAGAAAAGCCGGCGCGAAGGTTTCCGCCGTGGGCAGACCGCCCACGTAAGTCAGCCGGTCGCCCAGCCGCGCGCGGATCGCGCTGAACAGCTCGATATCGCCAACCCCGTCCTTGTAGCCGACAAGGTTCGGATGCGCCTCGCACAGCCGCGCGAGCGTGTCGGGCTGGAGGATGCCGTTGTCCCTGCCGTAGACGATCACGCCCAAACCGGTGGCCGCGCAAACCTGCGCGATGTGCTGCGCGAGCCCATCCTGGCCGGGCTGGACGAGATAGGGGGGCAGCAGCAGGATCGCATCGGCCCCGGCGCGCTCTGCCGAGACCGCCATCTCCACCGCCAGCGCGGTGCCGTAGCCGCACCCCGCGATCACCGGCACCCGGCCCTGCGTCACCGCGACGGCGGCGCGCGTCACCCGCTCCACCTCCTGCGGCATCAGCGAGAAGAACTCGCCCGTGCCCCCGGCGGCGAACAGCGCCGCGAATGGGTGCTCGAGCAGCCAGTCGCAATGCGCCCGATAGTCCGCCTCATCGAAGCCGAGATCGGCGTCGAAATGCGTAACTGGAAAGGTCAGCAGGCCAGCGCCCATCAGCTGCGCGACATCGGCAGGTGCGAATTGCGCGATCAGACTTCTCCCACACTCTCTTCGGCCAGCTGGGCGAAGGGCTCACGCAAATCCTCGTACCCCGGCCACAGCGCAGGCGCGCCGCTGCCATCGCCGAGGCAGAAGGCAAGCACCGCATCGCGCCCCTCGGCGCATACAAGCTGCGTCAGCTTCTCGCCATGCGGATCGTCGACGAACCTGCCCACCTCCAGATGCCACAGCCACGCATCGAGCCCCGCGAGGATTGCCGGGCAGGACTTCCCGCGCCGACGCAATGCGCTGGCCGTGTCGAGCCAGCGTTGCGGAATCTTCTGCGTGCCGTCCATCGCGATCTGCGCCAGCCTGTGGCGCAGCGCGGGATCGGCAAAGCGCGCGAGCAGCGCGTCGGCATAGGCTGCGAGGTCCTGCCCCGGTGCCGCGGCGATGGTCGGCATGGCTTCTTCGCGCATCAGGCGTTCGGCCAGATCGCGCAGCGCCGGGTCGGCCACCGCCTCGTGCACGAACTCGTGGCCCGCGCGCAGGCCCGCATAGGCGAGCAGCGAGTGCGCGCCGTTGAGCATGCGCAGCTTGGCGGTCTCGTATGGGGCGACATCGGCCACCAGCTGCGCGCCATGGTGCTCCCACGCGGGGCGCGGCCCGGCGAAATCGTCCTCGATCACCCACTGGCTGAAGCGCTCGGTGAAAACCGCGCCCGCATCCTCCATGCCGATCCGCTCTTGCAATTCAGCAAGGTCGCCCGGCCCGGTGCGCGGCACGATCCGGTCGATCATGCTCGAAGGCGTGCGGCATTCGCGCGCGAACCAGTCGAGCAGCGCGGGATCCTCAGCTGCGAGCCATTGCCGCATCAGCGCGCCGAGTACGCGGCCATTATCGGCCAGATTGTCGCAGCTGAGCAGCGTCAGCCCCGGCAGCCCGCGCGCGCGCCGCCGCGCCAGCCCGGCGGCGAGCAGCGGATAGAAACTGCGCCGCGCCGCCGCGAGATCGAGCCTGTCGCCCACGCCGCGCGCATAGCCTTTCTCGGTCACGGTGAAGGTGACGATATGGCACGCCGGATCGGCGATCCGCGCGACCACCTCGGCGGATTGCTCGGGAGCGAACAGCACCTCGCGCACCGACTGGATCAGCCGGGTCGACGCCCGATCGCCGCTGCGCTCGGTCAGCGTGTAGAGCCCGTCCTGCGGGTTGAGTTCGTCGGCCACGCCGGGCGAGCGCAGCGAGACGCCGCTGATCATCCAGTCGCGTTCACCCGCCGCCATTGCGCGGTCGGTGTACCAGGCCTGGTGCGCGCGGTGGAACGCGCCGATCCCGAAATGGACGATGCCGATGCGCTGGGCTGCGCGGTCGTAATCGCCGCGCGCGACCTCCGCCGGAAGGTGGTGCGCGGTGTCGGCGGCCAGCCTCACAGGCGGTAGGCCCGCTTGACGAGATTGTAGGCGAGATCGCGCGCGGTTTCCGCCGCTTCCCAGTCCTCCATCCGGTGTTCCGCGACCAGCTGCGCGAGGAAGCCGCAATCGACCCGCCGCGCGACATCGTGCCGCGCGGGGATCGAAAGGAACGCACGCGTATCGTCGTTGAAGCCGACCGTGTTGGCGAAGCCCGCCGTCTCGGTGGTCATCGTGCGGAAGCGGCGCATGCCTTCGGGGCTGTCGTGGAACCACCACGCCGGGCCCAGCTTGAGGCACGGATAATGTCCCGCAAGCGGCGCCAGCTCGCGCGCGTAGGCGCTCTCGTCGAGCGTGAAGAGGATGATCGAGAGCGCAGCCTCGTTGCCGTATTTGTCGAGCAGCGGACGCAGCGCGTGGACGTAATCGGTTCGCGTCGGGATATCCGCGCCCTTGTCGCGCCCGAAGCTCTCGAACAGCTGCCGGTTGTGGTTGCGGAACGAGCCGGGATGAATCTGCATCACCAGCCCGTCCTCCAGGCTCATCCCCGCCATTTCGGTCAGCATCTGCGCGCGGAACAGCTCCGCATCCTCGGGGCTGGCATTGCCGTGCCTGACACGCTCGAACAGCGCTTCGGCCTCGGCGGGAGAGAGGTCGGCGGTGGCGGCACTCGGGTGGCCGTGATCGGTCGAGGTCGCGCCCATTTCGGCAAAGAACGCGCGCCGCTGGCGGTGCGCGGCGAGATAGCCTTGCCAGCTCGAGCAATCCTCCCCGGTCAGGTCGGACAAGGCGGCGAGATTATCCGCGAAGCCTTCGAACTCGGGGTCGACCACCGGGTCCGGGCGGTAGGCGGTGATGACGCGCCCGTTCCAGTCGCTCTCCCGGATCGCGCGATGATGGTCGAGCGTGTCGAGCGGGCTTTCGGTCGTCGCCAGCACCTCGATCCCGTAGCGGTCGAACAGCGCGCGCGGGCGGAAGGCCTCGCTCGCCAGCGCATCGGTGATGGTATCGAAATAGTGGTCGGCCGTCTCGCCATCGAGCCTTACGTCGATGCCGAAAGCCTCGGCAAACACCCAGTCGAGCCAAAGGCGCGAGGGGGTGCCGCGAAACAGGTGGTAGTTCTCGGCCAGAATGCGCCACGCCGCGCGCGGGTCCGCCGCATGGCCGCCGATGCCCAGGTCTTCGAGCCGCACGCCTTGCGAATAGAGCATGCGGAACAGGTAATGGTCGGGCTCCAGCAGCAGTTCGGTCGCATTGCCGAACGGCGCGTTGGTGGCGAACCACGCGGGATCGGTATGGCCGTGCGGGCTGACGATCGGCAGGTCGGCAACCTCTGCGTAGAGCGCGCGGGCGATCGCGCGCGTGGCAGGGTCGGCGGGGAACAGGCGATCGGGGTCGAGGTGCAGGGGCCGGGGCATTCGCTCGCTTTCATGGGGCGCTGGCGTGCGCGAAGTGATGCTTCGCATTGTCGCGGGGGCCCGCTGATGGTAACCGGTGTCAAACACGAAATTGCACAGACTGCCGGGCGGCGCAAGCACCGTCGGGCGAGCCGGAAGGGCGCGAACAGGATGGACCAGCCCACAGTCTTCGAACAGAGCACGCCGCCTGCATGGCTGTGCCATCGGGCGGACACGGTGGCGGTGGCGCTGGAGCCCTTGGCTGCGGGCGTGGCGGTGACCGTCGGCGGCGAACAGATCACCCCGCTCGAGGATATTCCCGTCGGCCACAAGCTCGCGCTCGTCGACCATGCGGCGGGCGCGCCGGTGATGCGCTACGGCGATCGGATCGGGCTTGCGACGCAGGCGATCCACAAGGGCGCGCATGTCCATTCGCACAACCTCGCCACCGCACTGGTGGGCGAGCGCGGGTATGAGAGCGCTGCGCAGGCCGCCGCCACATCCACCGCCGCGCCGCTGCCCGGATGGCAGGGATACCGCCGCGCCGACGGGCGCTTCGCCACGCGCAACGAGATCTGGCTGCTGCCCACGGTCGGCTGCGTTGCGCCGCTGGTCGAGATGGTCGCGCGCGAGGCATCCGCGCGCCATGCCGGTGCAATCGATGCGATCGTCGGCTTCGGCCACCCGCATGGCTGCTCTCAACTGGGCGACGATCTTGCGGGCACGCGCGCCGCGCTCGCCGCATTGTGCGACAATCCCAACGCGGGCGGCGTGGTGCTGGTCGGGCTCGGCTGCGAATCGAACCAGCTCGACGATCTGATCGCCCTTGTGCCCGAACGCAGCCGGCCGAAGCTGCGCGTGATGCGCGCGCAGGACGAGGGTGACGAGATGGCGCGCGCGATGGCGCTGGTCGACGAACTGGTCGACGAACTGGCGCCGCTGCAACGCGAGGCGGCACCTGCGTCGGCGCTGGCGGTCGGCCTGAAATGCGGCGGGTCGGACGCGCTTTCGGGCGTCACCGCGAACCCCCTGCTGGGCCGCTTCAGCAACCGTATCGCGGCGAGCGGTGGGCGGCTTATCCTGACCGAGATCCCGGAAATCTTCGGCGCCGAAGAAACTCTGCTCGCGCGCGCGACCTCACCCGCGGTTTTCGATGCGGCGGGCGCGCTGCTCAACCGCTTCAAGCGCTACTTCCTCGATCAGGGGCAGCCCGTCTCCGAAAACCCCTCGCCCGGCAATATCGCGGGCGGGATCACCACGCTGGAGGAGAAATCGCTCGGCGCGGTGCAGAAGGCGGGCAGCGCCCCGCTCGCCGACGTGATCGACTATGGCGAGGTTGCGCATGCGCCGGGAGTGACGCTGCTGGAGGCCCCGGGCAACGACGCAGTCTCCTCGACCGCGCTGGCCGCTGCGGGCGCGACGATGATCCTGTTCACCACCGGTCGCGGGACGCCGCTGGGCTTCCCCGTGCCGACGGTGAAGGTCGCGTCCAATTCCGCGCTCGCGCAGGCCAAGGCAAACTGGATCGACTTCGACGCCGGGCGCGCCTTTGCCGAGGGGGCGGACGCGATCGACGCCGCTTTCGCGCACTACCTGCTCGCAGTTGCCAGCGGCGAACGGACCGCTGCCGAGCGCAGCGGCCAGCGGGTCATCTCCCTTTGGAAGCGCGGCGTGACGCTGTGACGATTACTCGCCGCCGAGCACGCCGGGCAGCCACAGCGACAGCGCGGGCACGTAGGTAATCAGCATCAGCGCAGCGATCAGCGTGAGGTAGAAGGGCCAGATCGTCTTCACCAGCTTGGTAACCGGGATCTTGCCCACCGCCGATCCGACGAACAGCACCGATCCCACCGGCGGCGTGACCAGCCCGATGCCCAGGTTGAGCATCATGATGATCCCGAAATGCACCGGGTCGACCCCTGTGTTCATCGCCACCGGCAGGAAGATCGGCGTGGTGATGACGATCAGCGGCGCCATGTCCATGAAGGTGCCCAGCACCAGCAGCGCGATGTTGATGATCAGCAGCGTCAGCAGCGGATTGTCGGTCATCACCCCGATCAGCGCACCCAGCTGCGCGGGCACTTCGAGCAGTGCGAGCGCGAAGCCGAAGGCGGTCGCGGCGGCGATGATGAACAGCACCATCGACGCGGTGCGGACCGATTTGGCAGCGGCTTCCCACGTCCCCTTCCAGCCGAGGCTGCGATAGACCAGCGTGCCGACCAGCAGCGTATAGACCACCGCCACCGCCGAGCTTTCTGTCGGGGTGAAGAATCCGCTCAGGATGCCGCCCATGATGATCACCGCGGTCATCAGGCCGGGGAAGGCGAAAGCCGCGGCGCGGATGAATTCGCGCCAGCCGGGGAACTTGCCCATCGGCAGCGCGCGCCGCCGCGCCACGATCCACGCCATCAGCATGAGCATGAACCCGGTCAGCAGTCCGGGGACCACCCCTGCAAGAAACAGGTCGCCGATCGACACCCCGATGCCCGAGGCAGCGGAATAGATGATCATGTTGTGCGACGGCGGGATCAGCAGTCCGACGATCGCGGCGGTGACGGTAACGTTCACCGCGTAGTCGGCGGGATAGCCCTTGTCCTTCATCAGCGGGACCATGGTCGATCCGATCGCCGAGGCGCTGGCGATGGCCGAGCCCGAGACCGCGCCGAACATCATCGACGCCCCGACATCGACGATGCCGAGCCCGCCGCGCACGCGCCCGACGGCAGCATCGGCAACACGCACCAGCCGCTCGGCAATCCCGGCGCGGTACATGAGGTCGCCTGCGAAGATGAAGAAGGGGATCGCCATCAGCGTGAACACGCTGATCCCGGCGGCAACGCGCTGGACCGCGACGACCGGCGGAATGCCCATCGCGACGAAGCAGGCAAGCGCCGAACCGAGCAGCGAATAGGCGACCGGCACGCCGAGCGCGAGCAGCAGGAAGAGCACGCCGAACAGGACGAGAAGTTCCATCAGCGGATCTCCTCTTCGCTCTCGGGTTCGACCGGGTGCCGCCCGGTGACGATCTGCGGCAGCGCGAACAGCGCCATCAGCAGGCCCGATACGGGCAGCGGGATATAGGCGACCGCGCGGCTGATCCCGAGCGAGGGGACGACATTGCCGCGCACCAGCCAGCACAGCTGCGCGCCGTAAACCAGCAGCACGAGGCCGAGCAGCGCCACCACCAGCGCGACGAAGCGCAGCACGGGCCGCGCCCTCTCGCCCAGCTTTTCCTCGAGCAGCGCGATGCGGATATGAAACCCCTCGTGCACGCCCGCAGCGGCGGCGAACATGACGTACCAGATCATCAGGATGAGCGAGGCCTGCTCGGTCCACGACGGGCTCGAATTGAGCACGAAGCGTCCGAACACCTGCCAGGTGATGATTGCGGTCATCGCCATCAGGCCCGCCGAACCGAAGGCGATCAGCCAGCGCGACATCGTGTTGGCCATTCTCATGCCTCCCTCATGGCGAGTATGCGCTCGACCACGGATTTCTGCTGCGGAGTGGTGATGAACTGGTCCCACACCGGGCGCATCAGGGCCGCGAACGGTTCCTTGTCGACCGGGTTCACCGCGACTTTCGATTGCGCGACCACCGCCTTGGCTTCGGCCACGCGCTGATCCCACAGGCGGCGCATTTCGGGCACCGATGCCTTCGCCGCCTCGCGCATCAGTGTGCGATCCTCGGGCGAGAGCTTGTCCCAGCTGATCTTGCTCATCACCAGCGCTTCGGGCGTGAAGAGATGCTCGGTCAGGCTGAGGAACTTCGCCACCTCGTAGTGCCGTTCGCCCACGAAGGTCGGCCAGTTGTTCTCCGCCCCGTCGATCACGCCCTGCGCCAGCGACTGGTATATCTCGCCGAACGGGATCGGCACGGCATTGGCGCCGAGCGCGTTGACCATCGCGACGTAGAGATCGGAGGCAGGCACCCGGATTTTGAGGCCCTTCATGTCCGCCGGCGAGACGATCGGCCGCCGCGCATTGTAGAAGCTGCGCGCGCCCGAATCGTAGATCGCGAGACCGATCAGCCCGTGCGGTTCCATCGCCGCGAGCACCTCGTCGCCGACCTCGCTGTCGACCACGCGGCGCATGTGATCGACCGAATCGAACACGAAGGGCAGCGAGAAGGGCAGCGTCATCGGCTCGATCGAATTGAGCGGCGCGAAATTGACGCGATTGAGGTCGATCCCGCCGAAGCTGGTGATCTCGAGCGTATCGGTCTCGTTGCCGAGCTGGCCCCCGGCGAAGACCTTGATGCACAGCCGCCCGCCAGTCTTCTCCGACAGGTATCGGCCCATGAATTCGACCGCGCGCACCGTGGGATAGTCCGCCGGGTGCGCATCGGCACCGGTCAGCAGGCCCGACATCACCGGCTTGCAACCGGGCAAGGTGCTCGCCGCGCCGAGCGCCAGACCGCCCGCGATCAGACCGCGGCGCGAGAGGTGGAATGCGCCTGTGCGCCTCATGCAACGTTCCTTTCGTCGGCCAGTGCGGTGAAGCGGAAATCGCGGAACTTCGCCTCGCCCGGCCCGGCAGCATAAAGGCCCGGCCTCAGCATGAGGAAGCCCCCGCGCACGTTGTGGTGATAACCCGACACTTCCATCCCCCGGTCGAACCTGTGCCAGCTCGCCCCGCCATCACCGCTGGTATCGAAGGTGACGATGTGGCGGCGATTGGTGACGCGCATCCGCATCCGGCGGCCATGCGGATTGGCCGGGCGGGCGCGCTCGATCCCGTACTGGTGCGTGACGAAACGATCCTCATCGAAGCCGAGCCCGCAATAGAGCTTGTCGTCGTAGAACAGGATCAGCCCCGCCCTGCCGCCGGGCGCGATCTCGATATCGCATTCGAAACGGTAGCTCGGGTCGCCGGCGGTCAGCAGCAGAGGTGAACCCGAAGACGGAGCCTCGCCCTTGCCTGCAAAGCGCAGCACGCCATCGCCGCTGCGCACGCGCGCGGCTTCGTCGGCATCGGGCCGGAAGAACGCCCACTTGCTGCCGAGCGCGAGCGGGGCGGAAAAGTCGTCGCTCAGCGGCATGCCGTGCGGCTGCCCGATCCCGCCACGCGGCTTGGCGATTGGTTGCGACAGGTCTCCGCCGGTCATCTCGAACCAGCCATCGTCGGTAAAGCGCACCGGATCGAGCAGGCATTGCCGCCCGAGCGTCCAGAAGCCGTTTTCGTACCCGTGATAGAGCGACCACCAGCTGCCGTCGGGCGCTTCGACGAGCGAGGCGTGCCCGCGCGACCACCAGGCTTCGTCCTGCGAAGTGGTGCGCACGATCGGGTTGCGCGGGTGATGTTCCCACGGCCCGTGCAGCGATCGCGAGCGCGCAGCGATGACCATGTGCCCGGTCGGCGGCCCGGCGGTGCCGCCGACGGCGGTGAGCATGTAGAACCAGCCGCCGATGCGGTGGATTTTCGGCCCCTCGGGCGAGAAGCCCTCGACCACCCAGTCCTCCGGGAAGTGCCACGGGTCGTAGACATGCTCGACTTCGCCCGCGAGCGAGAGGTTGTCCTCGGCGAGCCGCACGCGGTCTCCGCCCGAAAGGAACAGCCAGCGGCTGCCATCCTCAGCGACCGCATGGCACGGGTCGATATGGTTGGGCAGGCCGAGCGGCACGGGATCGCTCCACGGCCCCTCGATAGTGTCGGCCCAGCTGACGAAGATGTCGTTGTTCGGCTGCGCCTTGACCGGGATGTAGAGCAGGTAACGCCCCTTGTCGCGGTGCAGGCTGGGTGCCCAGACCGATCCGATATTGCGGTGGAGCGCAGGCTTGAGCGGGCGCCAGTTCACCAGATCGCGCGAATGCCAGATGGTGAGGCCGGGATAAGCATCGAAGGTGGAGAAGGTGACGTAGTAATCCTCGCCATCCTTCAGGATCGCCGGATCGGGTCGATCGCCCGAGATGAGCGGATTGATGAACGTCCCGTCGCCCTGGTCGGCGATCCGCTGGTTGTCGAACCCGCGCGGTGCCGTGCCCTTGCCGCGCGCCGGGGTATCACGCGTCGGCGCTGCGGCGGCGCGCGCGCCCGTGAGCGTCGCGGCACCAAGCGCGCCGGCTCCGGCAAGCAGGGAACGTCGATCGGTGCGCATCAGCCGAGGCCGGACCCTCGTGCCCAGGCCCGCCACAGCTCGGGCCACACTTCGACCGGCTTGCCCACCGCCTTGCGCAGGCCGAAGCCGTGCCCGCCGTGTTCGAACAGATGCATCTCCACCGGAATGCCCTGCGCCTTCAGTGCCGCATGCAGCAGCAGGCTGTTCGCCACCGGCACGACATCGTCGTCCTCGGCATGGAGGAGGAAGAACGGCGGAGCATCGGCGGGCACGTTGCGATCGGGCGAATGCGCGGCCTCCAGCGCGGGCGAGGCATTCTTGCCGACCAGCAATTCGCGCGAGCCGGGGTGCGCGTTGGGCAGGCTCATCGACACGACCGGATAGATCGGCGCGGCGCAGATCGGCTTTGCGCTCAGATCGTCGGCGGCATCGACCGGTTTGTAGGTGCTCGCGGCAAAGCGCGTGCCAAGGTCCGCGCACAGATGCCCGCCTGCGGAAAAGCCCATTGCCGCGACGCGTTCGGGATCGATGGCGAACTCGGCATGGCGGTGACGGATCAGCCGCATCGCGCGCTGCGCGTCGGACAGGCACACGTCAGGCCCGGCGTCCCATCCATCATAGGGCAGGCGGTAGAACAGGACGAAGGCAGTGAAGCCGCGCGCGGTCAGCCAGCGCGCCATTTCGTAGCCTTCCTTGTCGACCACGACATGCTTGTAGCCGCCGCCGGGCATCAGCAGCACCGCCGCACCATTGGGCCGGTCGGGGCGAAAGACTGCCATGCGCGGCACGCTGATGCCGAGAACGGCGCGGTCGGTGACCAGCGGATCGGTTGAGCGTTCGGTCACCTTCTCCACCGGAGGGACGGCGGGCATGCCCGGCGCGCCCTGCGGCCACAGGTCGATCGTTTCCTCGGGCTGCGGCAGCCCCGGAGGGGACCCTCCCGCCACAGCCGGCGGGAGGGTCTGGGACAGCGCACGCGCCGCCCCAAAGGCAGTCAGGAACAGACCCGCGCCGAGGACCGATCGTCGATCACTCCTCATGCGCGGATCCTTCTTCTTGATACGAAACCCGGATCACATCTCGAAACGGGCGCCGACCATGATGATCCGGCCGAAGTGGTTGTTCTCGTAGTTGCGGCGAGCGAACTCGTCGGCCCAGCGGTAACGGTATTCGTCGGTCAGGTTGTTGCCGTCGATTAGCAGCTCGACATTGTCGGTCAGCTGATAGCGGATCGACGCGTCGAGGTTGAAGCTCGAGTCGAACCCTTCGAGGAAGTTGCCGTTGCCGCTGTTACCGGTGTTGTAATCGCTGCGGTAGGCACCCGAGACACGGACCGAGAAACGACCGTCGTCGTAATAGACGGTGCCGTTCGCCGAGTACTTGGACACGCCCGGGAAGCTCGTCTGGTACAGCGTACCGCCGAAGTTCACGTCCTGGTTGCTGTCGACATAGGTCACGTTGCCCAGGATGCCGACATCGTCGAGGAAGCCGCCCGCCCCGAAGGCCGAGAAGGGCAGGTTGAGCCCAAGCTCGACACCCTTGATCGTCGCGCCTTCGCCGTTGGTGGTGGTGCGGAATTCGAACTCGCGGCCCGGATCGGCGCCATCGACGACCGCCACATAGGCCGGCGTGCCGGGCGTCAGCAGCGAGGTCGGCAGCCCGCTCTGCGCGTAGGTGATCTGCTCCGAACCGCCCACCGGGAAGCTCTCGATCTCCTTCACGAAGCCTGCCAGCGACAGGATCGCGCCCGGTGCGAAATACCATTCGAGCGAGACGTCGTAGTTCCACGCACGGTAGGGATCGATGAACGGATTGCCCGAGGTGATGCGGAAGTTGAACTGGTCGACCGAACCGCCCGGCGTCAGGCTGCCGAGCGAAGGACGGGTGATGACCTGCGCAATCGCCCCGCGGATGATGAAGTTGTCCGTCGGGAAGATGTTGAGGTTCACTGCGGGGATGAAGTCGTCGTATTCGCGCTCGACAGTGACGTACTGGCCGCTGACGAAGCCCTGCGAAGACTGCTTGGTCTTCACGTAGCGCACGCCGAAGTTACCGGTCATGCGGACGCCCGGATCGATGTCGAAATCGGTCTGGAAGAACCCGCCCATGGTCCGCTCGCGCACGCTGCGCTCGTCACCCTGCTGCGTCACCGCCGCCCGGCCGTAGAGGTCGAGGAACGCCGCCGCCGCGTCGAGGTCGGGGACAACCCACGAGTTGGTGTTGCCAGCAGGCTGACCTGCATTGCCCAGGTTGAACAGCTCGGCCAGGTCCGCCGTCACCGGTGCGCCATACTGTGCGCCGGTGCAGGTGAAGGCCGCGCAATAGGTGCTGTCGCGCCGCGCGCTGGTGGTGAAGTAGTCGAACTGGCGGAAGAACGGCCCGCCCGAGATCGTCAGCCCGAATACCGGCTCATAGGCGAGGTCGAGCGCGATGGTCTTGAACTTGTTTTCGACCGAGCTCGGACGATCGCGGAATTCGGCCAGCTGGAAATTGGTCGGATCGGTCACGTCCGTGCCGAATACCAGCAGCGGCGAGCGCATGTCCGAATAGTCGTAGCTGTAGGTCCCGTCGCGATCGTCGAAGATGATCGTGGTTTCGACCGGAATCTGCGCGTCGGACTTCGAGAAGCCGCCCAGCAGCGTGGCGGTGAAACGATCGCCGAAGCGCTGCTCGATCTTGCCCGAGATCTGGTAGAAATCGGTTTCGGATTCGCGGTGGTAGCGTTCGTTGCGGATCCACGCATTGGTGAGGTCGGCCGAGATGACGTTGTTGTCACCGTCGATCGTGTAGTTCGACAGGTCGATGCTGCCTTCGTTCGAGCGCAGCAGCACTTCGCCCCAGTATTCGTCGCGGTCTTCCTTGAAGTTGGAATAGAGGCCGTCGATCTCGATATCGGTGTTGTCGCTGGGGCGGAACTGGACCGCCGCGGTCGCGCCAAGACGTTCGCGATCGTGGTTGACGAGGCCGTAGCGCGGAATGCGCGGATGGAAGGCGTCGCGCACTTCGATACAGCCCGGATCGGTCGTGGTGCTGGTGCAGGTCACACCGTCGACCGAGCGGAAGCGCGCATTGTTAGCCCAGCGGACCGAGTTGTTGCCCAGCTCGGGCGTTTCGTACTTCGCCCACGAGGCAGAGGCCGAGATGCCGAAGGTCTCGTCGGGATTGTTCCACGCGAAGAGGCCGGCGATACGGGGGGAGATCTGTTCGTTGAGGTCGTTGTAGCGGCCCTGCGCGCTGGCCACGATTTTGGTGCCCGCGCCGTAGGCCAGCGGGTTGCCAGTGTTGAGGTCGATCACCGCGCCCAGCGAACCTTCATCGAGCGAGGCGGAGGCGGTCTTGTTGACGACGATCGAGTTGAACAGCTCGGACGCGAAGACGTTGAAGTCGAACGCGCGGTCCCGGTTGAAGGAAGCACCGTCGACCGAGGTCGCGATCGTCTCCATGCCGTTGACGCGCACGCGGGTGAACTGCGAGCCGAGGCCGCGAACGGTGATCTGGCGGCCTTCGCCCGCATCGCGTTCGATCGCGACGCCGGGAACGCGCTGAAGCGATTCCGCCAGGTTGGTATCGGGGAACTTGGCGATGTCTTCCGCGACGATGACATCGACCTGCGTGACCGATTCACGCTTCGCGGCGACCGCCGCGTTGAGCGATTCACGGAAGCCGGAAACGACGATGACGTCGCCCTCCTCGACCACTTCTTCAGGATCGGAGACATCCGCGTCCTGCGCCATCGCGACGGCGGGAATCAGCATGGAGCTGCCGATCAGCAGCGCCGCCTTGAACCCGGAAACTCGAAAAACCTGTGCCACGTCAAACTCTCCCTTCCCGTTTTGTCAGGGAGAATGGCACCGGTGTCAGAAGCTCTCGCACGACGTGCGAACTTCGACTCCAGCATCCTCCCGTCCCGGTTTTGGTAACCGGTGTCATTAATGGTTGCCACGGTCTGGCCATTCTGTCAAGAACTTGGCCAGAAAACAGGAGAGTGATGGAAATGCGTGGTTTTCTGAGTCTTTTCGCGGCAGCTTTGATGCTATTTGTGATCGCCCCGCAACAGGTCTGGGCCCATCCGCCCGACCCGACCGAAGGCGGTGCCGGCGGCAAGATCATACGCGTCACCACGCTCGCCAAGGATGGCCCCGGCAGCCTCGCCGAAGCCCTCGCCACCAAGGGCCCGCGCATCATCGTGTTCGAAGTCGGCGGCGCGATCGATCTTGAGCGCTCGAACATCACCATCACCGAACCTTACGTCACCATTGCGGGCCAGACGGCGCCTTCGCCGGGCATCACCATTCTTCGCGGCGGCATCGACGTGAAGGCGCACGATGTGAAGCTGCAGCACCTGCGCGTCTTCACCGGCGTGGACGGTCAGGGCAAGCGCAGCGGGTGGGAAGCCGACGCCTTCTCCACCGCCTCCGCCCACAATGTCGTGGTCGAAAACTGCACCTTCCTGTGGGCGATCGACGAGAACATGTCCGCCTCCGGCCCCCGCTTCACCGGCGACACGGTGGAAGAATGGCGCGCAGGCACCAGCCACGACGTCGTCTTCCGGCTGAACCTGGCGGCAGAGGGTCTGGCGGATGCGAGCCATCCCAAGGGAGAGCACTCCAAGGGTTCGCTGATCCACGACAACACCACCGGCATCGTCTTCGACCGCAATATCTGGGCGCACAACGTGGAGCGCAGCCCGCTGGTGAAGGGCGGCGCGCAGGTGCTGATGGTCAACAACCTGATCTACAACCCGCAGCATCGCGCGGTGCATTACAACCTGATGGATCTCGAATGGGCCGGTCACGAACCGGTCACCGGAGAAATCACCGCGGTGGGCAACGTCTATCGCGGCGGCAACGACACCGACGAAGGCCTGCCCTTCCTGATGCTCGGCGGAGTCGGCGATCTCGCTTATTACGGCAAGGACAACCGCGCGGTCGACCGCCACGGCAACGCGCTGCCGATGTTCGGCCGCTACGGCGAGACCCGCGCGAAGCTGATCGAGAAGAAGGCACCGCTCGCGAATATCGATGGCTACGACATCCTGCCCAGCGGCGAGGTGGAGACCACGCTGCTCGCCACCGCCGGTGCACGCCCGTGGGATCGCGGGAGCGAGGAAATCCGCATCCTGTTCTTCATCGCCGAGGGGCGCGGCGACATTATCGACGATGAAAACGAAGTCGGCGGCTATCCCGAAATCGAGCCGAGCCAGGCGCCCTTCGTCGAAGCGCAATGGAACCTCGACAGCATGACGCCGCGCTCCGGCATGTATCCCGGCCAGAAGGCGGGCGCACAGGAGCACCTCTCGCCGCGCGACCGCGAGATGCGCACCGGGGGCAAGTGACATGATCGGGCCGCTGCTTCTCCTGTTGCTGCAGGCCCCGCCGATGGTGGTCGTGGACGAGGCGGACACGCAAGTGCGCGAAGCCCCGCCGCACGGCGCGATCGGCATGTCGACCGCGTTCCGCATCAGCGACGCCGCGCCGCAGCCACGCACGATGGAGTTCCGCCGCCGCGTGCTCGACCCCGGCGCTGCGGTGGGCGAGCACCCGATCTCGCATGACGAGGTTTACTACGTCACCTCGGGGCACGGCGTGGTGATTTCGGACGGGGTCGAGGCCGAGCTGACGCCCGGCATGGCCGCGTACCTCTATGAGGGTGCGGTCGTCGGTATCCGGCAGGTGGGCGAGGAACCGCTGTCGATCATCATCGCCTATCCCACAGCGCCCAAGCCGCAGGAATAGCGCGCCGCGACTAGCTGCCCGGCTGGATATAGGGCGCCTTCGACCACAGCTCGCGCTGCCAGCCGCGCGGATCGTTCTCCACCGCGATGCGCTCCTCGCCGATCATCAGCGTGGCGCGTTCGGGGAGGCGGTAGGCATCCCAGCCAGCCAGACCCGGTACCCCGTTGCGGGCAAGCCCGACGAAGGCCCCCATCATCGTCTTGCTGATTTCACGCGCCCGCGCGCCGGTGCCCGAATAGCTACCCTCCGCATCGAGCGTGCCGAACACATAGGGCAGGTCGTCGGTATGCGCCGCGCCGCGCGCCGGATCGATCGGGCTCGGCCGGTCGAGCTGGTAGACCCAAGTCTTCTCCGCCACCGCCCGCGCGCGCTCGTCCGCCTCGATCAGCTGGCCGGGCCAACTGCGCCCGTCGGTCGATGCGGCGTAGAACACCTGCTGCACGGTCCAGTCGGGGAAGCGCGCCCGGTACTGTTCGACCACCCAGTCGGGGCGCAGGTCGATCCTGATCTGCGGCCCCAGCCGCTCGGCAATGTTCGACCAGTCGAGCCCGCTCACCACCGGCCCGGTCGGGCTGATGAAGGCGCGCGTTTCGCTGGTCGTGTTGCCGAGGATCATCGGGATGTGCCGCGATTGGGGCGCAGCATCGGGCCAGAACGGGTGGCGATGGAGGTTCACCATGTCGAGAACCGGCCCGAAATATATGCCCCCACCAAGGATCGGATCGCGCGCGTCCATTCCTTCGAGCAGCCGCTCGGCAGGCAGAGTCAGCACGTTGTCCACATCATCCGGCGCAAGCCCCAGCTGCGCCATGAAGGCCTGCGTGCGCTTGCTCGCGTTGATCGGCCCCTGCGCGGTGACCTGCTGCCCGCTCATCGTTGCGGCGCTATGGAACAGACCATCCGCAGCAGGCATCGCCATCAGCGTCGCGATCTTCGCGCCGCCGCCCGACTGGCCGAACACCATCACCCGATCGGGATCGCCACCGAACGCCCCGATGTGATCGCGAATCCATTCGAGCGCGCAGATCAGGTCGAGCTGGCCGAGGTTGCCGCTGTCGCGGAACCGGTCGCCGAACGGTTGCAGCCAGCCGTAGCCGAACACGTTGATCCGGTGGTTGACCGTCACCACCACCACGTCGCCCTGCGCGGCAAGGTGCGGGCCCTGCGTCAGCGGATCGGTGACCGAGCCCCAGGTGTACGCTCCACCGTGGAAATAGACCATCACCGGCCGCTTCGCGCGGGAATCCGCATCGGGCGTCCAGACGTTGAGGAACAGGCAGTCCTCGCTCATCTCGGGCGTCATTGGATTGCGCTGCGGCGCGAGCGGTCCGAAGGCGTCGGCGCGCTGCCCGGCGGGCGGCAGCGGCTCGCGCACCGGCGCGGCGAAGCGGTCGGCCCTCGCATAGCGGATGCCGAGAAACGCGGGCGTACCGCGATCGACGATCCCGCGCCACGAAAGCGCACGCGGATCGCCGCGGCGCGCGCTGAGCGGCGCGGCAACGGCTGCCGCGCTCGCGACCGTGCCAGCGAGCACGGCGCGGCGGGTCACTCCCTCAGCGGCTGACATCGGCCCCGGCCATATCGAATGCCTCCAGTTCGGCGCGGGTGACGCAGATCGTGTCGCCCGCAATGCCATGCTTCATCGTGGCGAGCGCGAGGCCGCTCTTCGCCATTTCCTGCGCGCTGCCGCCCTCGAGCCAGCGCAGCAGCACCCCGGCGGCGAAAGCGTCGCCAGTGCCGATCCGGTCGACGACGGGCGCGATCCGCACTTCCTCGGTCTGCCAGTGGCTCGCGCGCAGATCGACCCGCCCGGCGAGCCGCTGCGCGGTCGCGCTTTCGACATGGCGCGCGGTCGAGGCGATCAGTTGTAGCTGCGGGAAAGCCTCGAACGCGGCCTCTGCCGCCTCGCGGCGCCGGTCGGGGCCGTCGCCCGAAAAGCTCTTGCCCAGCAGCAGCGAGATATCGCGGTGGTTGCCGATCAGGATCGTCGCTTCGCCGATCAGGCGGGTGAGTATCTTGCGCGGATCGCTGTCCCACGCGTCCCACAGGTTCGCGCGGTAGTTGCCATCGAAGCAGACCGGCACGCCTGCCTCGCGCGCCGCCGTAACCGCCGCGGTGGCCAGATCCACACCCGCAGGGCCGAGCGCGGGGGTAATGCCCGACAGGTGGAGCAGCGCCGCATCGTCGAGCGCACCACGGAAATCGATCTGTCCGGGCGCGGCCTCGGCAAAGGCGCTGCCCGCGCGGTCATAGGTGACGCGGCCCGCGATCGGGCCCGCTGGCGGTTCGAAGAAATAGAGCCCCATCCGCCCGGCGGCATGGCCGACATGCGCGGTATCCACGCCTGCCTCGCCCAGCGCGGCGCGCGCGCGGCGGCCCAGCGGGTTGTCGGGCAGCACGGTCAGCATTCGCGCCGGGCAGCCCAGCCCGGCAAGCGCGATGGCGACGTTCGCCTCCGCCCCGCCGACCGCAAAGTCGAGCGTATTGGTGCGCGCAAGCGGCGTGCCCGACGCGGGCGAGAGGCGCAGCAGCATCTCGCCGAAACAGACGACCCGTTGCCGGTCGCCCCCGCCGCTCATCGTGCGAGCCAGCCGCCGTCGACGGCGAGGATATGGCCCTGAACGTAGTCCGCCGCCGAACTGGCGAGGAACACCGCCGCACCGCCGATATCCGCCGGGTCGCCCCAGCGCCCTTCGGGAATGCGCTCCATGATCTGGCGGTTGCGCGTCTCGTCGGCTTGCAACGCAGCGGTGTTGTTGGTGGCGATATAGCCGGGGGCGATCGCGTTGACGTTGATCCCCTTGGCCGCCCATTCGTTGGCCAGCAGCTTGGTCAGCCCGCCAACACCGCTTTTCGATGCGGTGTAGCTGGGCACGCGGATGCCCCCCTGGAAGGTCAGCATCGAAGCAATGTTAATCACCTTGCCGCGCTCACCCGTCTGGCTGGCCCAGCCGACCATGTGCCGCCCGATCGCCTGCGTCAGGAAGAACAGCACCTTGAGGTTGGTGTCCATCACCGCGTCCCAATCCTCTTCCGAGAAATCGAGTGCGTCCTCGCGGCGGATGATCCCGGCATTGTTGACCAGGATATCGACCCGCCCGAGCGCATCGATGGCTTGCGCCACCACGTCGGCAACCGGCGCGGTCGAGGAAAGGTCGGCGGCGATCTGCACCGCCTTGCGGCCCTGCTGCTCGACCAGCGCCTGCGTTTCGTCGGCGGCGCTGCGGCCGACCAGCGCGACATCGGCCCCGGCCTTCGCCAGCGCCACCGCGATGCCCTGCCCGATGCCGGTATTCGCACCGGTCACCATAGCCTTGCGACCGGTCAGGTCGAACGGATTGCCTGCCATGTCCCTCTCCCCGGTCGCTCTTAAAGGCCGCGCAGGTAGTCGCTGATCGCTTCGTCCTGCGAGTTGGCGTAGAAATACTCGGCGAACTTCTCGCCTGCGATCGCCGAACGCAGCAGGTCCTGGTCGACGTTCTTGAGCACGGTCAGCATGTCGTTGCACGAAGCTTCCTTGAGGCCCTTCAGGATGCTGCGGTTGGTGCGCATGATCTCGGCGCGTTCCTTGGGATAGCCCGCGCCGCCTTCGTTCTCGAAAATCTTGCGGTAGCAATCCTGCAGGTTCAGCTCCGCCGCCCAGCCGAAGCCCTTGGCATAGGGCATCGACATGCAGTTGCCGTCGTTGATCTGGCTGAACAGGAACGCGTCGGTCGGGTCGATCACCAGCCCGCAGAACACGCCGGGCATGGCATTGCAGGCCAGCATCGATCCCATGCCCGTGCCGCAGCCGGTGACCACGAAATCGGCCGCCTTGGAATTGAGCAGGATGCCCGCGAGCAGCCCGTTCATCACATAGGTCAGCTGCGCCTTATCCTCGGGCGCATACATGCCATAGTGGTGGACTTCATGGCCAAGGGGCTGTGCAACCGACGTCAGCGCGTCGTGCACGACGCTGCTCTTTGCGGCTTGGCTGTTCTCGATAATGAGCGCGATCTTCATGCTATCTCTCTCCGGCTCCCGGTGAGCCTTATTGGAATGGGCCGGTCCCGCAACGCACGAATGCGCATTTTGGAAACCGGTGTCATAAACCCTTTAACGCCAAACCACGTCGTGTTTCAACCATTGAGATCGCTCGCGCTCAGGCGTCCTCGGACGGCGGCGGCGCGACCGACAGCCGCTTGACCAGCCGCGCGGGGAACCAGCTCTCGAGAGCGCCGTCCTCGGTCGGGGCGACCAGCTTGGAGGCGGCGGCCTTGCCCATCTCGCGGATCGGCCAGCCCACGGTGGTCATCGGCGGCCAGATATGCGCCGCGATCGGGGAATCGTCGAAGCCGATGATCGAAAGCTGGCCGGGCACGTCGATATTGCGCTGGCGCGCGGCGTGGAGCGCACCCGCCGCCATTTCGTCGTTGCTGCAGAAAATCGCCGTAGGCCGCTCGGCACTGTCGAGCAGCTTGCCCGCCTCGGCCAACCCCGAATCGAAGCGGTAGCTGCCCCGTCCGATCGCCGTGTCGGGCACATCGAGCCCGTGCTTCTTCATCGCCGCGGCAAAACCCTCTCCCCGCTCGAATGCCGAGCGGAAGCCTTCGGGCCCCTTGATGATCGCGATCCGCCGGTGGCCCGATTCGACCAGGTAATCGACCGCGCTCTCGACCATTTCGCGATCGTTCGAGGCGACCACATGCTCCGCATCGTCGAGCATGGCCGAACCCATGCGGACATAGCCGCAGCCCATTTCGCGGCACAGCGCGGCGAGATCGTCGTTCTCCGAAATCGGCGGCAGGATCAGCACGCCGTAAAGCCGCTGCTGCTCGAGGAAATGGCGAATATCGTCGAGCATGTCGGGCGAATGGCGATCGACCGGGCGCACGACCAGCGCGAATTCCGTGCTGCGGATCGCGTCGAGCACGCCTTCCTGAAAATTGAGCACGGTCTGCGCGTTCGGGTTGTCGTGCAGCAGGCCGAGCAGGAAATTGCGCCGCAGTGCCAGCGCGCGCGCCTGCGGATTGGGCACGTAGCCAAGCTCGGCGATCACCGCCTCGACCCGCTTGCGGGTATCGGGCTTCAGCAGCGCCGACCGGTTGATCACCCGGCTGACGGTCTTTTTCGAGACGCCTGCCGCACGGGCGACATCGTTGATCGTCGGCGTCTTGTTCGAACTCGGCATGGCGCTTGTTTGCACTCCTGCGTCCGCGAAAACCAGCCTCGCCACGCGGTTACCCGCAGGGATGAGCCGATCCGCGACGCTGAACCCCCTTCAGGAAATTCATTTTGACACCGGTTTCCTTTTTCGTCAAAGTTGGCGTCAGAAAGTGATTTGGGAAGGGATCGGGGTGACTGTCGAGGCAGGCGATATCGCGAGCGCGTTTGTCGAGGCGCGTCGCAATTGGACAGCCATTGCCGACTATCCGGGGGAGCGCCCCACCGATCTGGCGAGCGCTTACGCGATCCAGGATCTGGCCCTCTCGCAATGGAACCGCAACGTCGGCGGCTGGAAGGTCGGCCGCATCAATCCGCCGTCGGATAGCGAGCTTGGCGCCAACCGGCTGGTCGGCCCCGCATTCACCGATGCGATCCGCTACGCGGGTGACGAACCTGCGCGCTTTCAGGTTTTCAAAGGTGGCTTCGCGGCGGTCGAGGCCGAGTTCATGCTGCGTCTCGCCCCCCAGGATGGCCCGCTGCCTGCCGACCGCGAAGAGGCGATCGGCTGGATCGACGAGATTCGTATCGGGATCGAAATCGCATCCTCCCCCTACGCCGCAATCAACGCCGACGGCCCCTGCGTCACCGTGTCGGACCATGGCAATAATGCGGGCGTGCTGCTCGGGCCCGTGGTGCCGAAGGACGCATGGCACCGGCTCGACGAGGTCGAAGTGACGCTCGACATCGAAGGCAGGCAGGTGGGCCAAGCGACCACGGCCACCATGCTCGGCGGGCCTTTTGCGGCGACCGTGTTCCTGCTCCAGAACCTGCACCAGCGCGGCATCGCCCCGCAGGCCGGCTGGTGGATTTCATCGGGCGCGATCACCGGTGTGCACGAGGTATCGCAGGACCAGCTGTCCGTCGCCCGCTTCGAAGGGCTGGGCGAGGTTTCGGCGATCGTCGAATAGGCGGGGCGCAACGGTCGGCGCGCCGCGAGGGCCGACGTCGTGCGGGCGCTATCGCCGCCAGCGCATCACTGCTTCTGGTAGACCCGCACATGCTCGATCTCGAACCGGGCGGGGAAGATCGCGTCGTCGACTTCGCCTCCCATCGCGCCGCCGATGGCGAGGTTGAGCAGCAGGTATTGCGGCTTGTCGAAAGGCCACTGCGCGGGGCCCGTTCCCTCGTTCCGGTAGCGATGGAAGGGTGTGCCGTCGACCGCGATGGTGATCGCGTCGGGCGTCCAGACCATCTGGTAATCGTGGAAGGCCTCGCACGCGTCCGCCACCTTGATGCTGCCGCCATTGCCGAAGGTCCCGGCGGTCGAGCGGTTGTGGATCGTGCCGAAGATGGTCTCCGGCGTCTGGCCGACATGCTCCATGATGTCGATCTCGCCGCCATCGGGCCAGCCCTGCGTCGCGCCGAGCATCCAGATGGCGGGCCATGAGCCCTTGCCGCAGGGCAGCTTGGCCCGGACTTCGACGAAGCCGTAAGTCCACTCGGCCTTGCCCTTGGTGATCAGGCGCGCCGAGGTGTAGCCCTGCCCGCCCCAGTCGGGCCGGTCGCTGAGGCTTTCCTTGCGTGCGGTGATGATCAGCCTGCCGTCTTCGACCCGCGCATTCTCGGGCCGGTCGGCGGCGTAATATTGCAGCTCGTTGTTGTACCAGCCCATGGCGTTGGCGTGGGTGTCCCACACCCACTTTTCCGGGTCGGGCAGGCCGTCCTCATCGAATTCGTCGGCCCAGACCAGCTGGTAGCCGCCTGGCGCATCGTCCTGCGCCGCGGCGGCTGGCGGAAGCGCGAAGGCCAGCGCAGCAATAGCGATTGCGCCCCTCATGGCACGGTCACCGTGCGGCTCGCGCGCTGGCCATCGGCGGAGCGCGTCCGCAGTTCGACCGGACCATCCACCGCGACCGGCCCCGCATATGCCTGCCACTCGCCGCCCTCGGTCCGATACTCGATCGCCTGCCCGGGATACTCGCTATCGGCTTCCAGCATGCCATCGACGATCTTCGCACCCGGAGGCGTGATCCGATAGGCCACGCCCAGCTTGTCGAGCAGCGCGAACTGCACCGGCATGCGCCCGGCAAAGGCGTTCCAGTCGGCGTCGATCGCCTGCTTGTCGACGCGGCTGTCGTCGTAGGAATAGCTTGCCCCCGGCTGGTACGCGGGCTCCCATTCGGGCTGGTGCCAGCCACGCTCGGCCAGCGCGATCAGCCGCGGAAACAGCTGGTAATCGACGCCCGCATCGGTGCGCGTGGTCTCGCTCCACAACTGCGCCTGCACCCCGGCAATGCCCTGCCCCGCCTCGCGCGGTTCCGCGTCTTCGATCGTCCGCGGGCGCGCGTGGGTATCCTTGATCGAGGCGGCATTGGCCGGGAGGTTGTCGGTCATGAAGCCGAACACCTGCCGCGTATCGACGCTGCGTGAGGCCCAGTCGTAGCCGCCTTCCTTCGGGTGCGGCACGTAGGGCATGTCGAGATAGGCGAAGTCGGGAATGGAAAGCACCACGTCCCAGCCCCGATTGGCCTGCTCATGCGCCTCGGTCACCGCGCCGGTGAACAGGGTGCCCCAGATATTGGTCTGGACCGACGGGGGCATCGCCACCGGATCGGTATGGCCGAGCCCGTCGCTCCACCCCGCGACCTTCAGGCCCCGTTTGGCGAGATCATTGGAGACGCGCTCGATGAAATAGGCACCCAACTGCTGCGCGCTGCGACCCGTTTCTTCCATCAGCGGCTTGCACGCGGGCGACTGCGACCATGCCCCGGCGGTTTCGTCGGCACCAATATGGAAAGTCCTGAGCGGCGCACCAGCCGCCTCGTGCATCGCCGCCAGTTCGGACACCGCCGTGTCGAGGAAGCGGTAGGTCTGGTCGATACACACGTTGAGCGTGTTGTCGTTATAGTTCTGGATGCTGCGATATTGCGTCGTGTCGGCGGGTTCGACGAGGCGATAAAGCTCCGCTTCCTCCTTGCGCCCCTCGGCCATCAGCCGGTCGTAACGCGCCTCCATCGAACGGATCGCGGCGCGCGAGTGGCCGGGCATGTCGAGCGAGGGGATGACCTCGATCTGCCTCGCGGTCGCGGCTTTGACGATGTCGATATAGTCGGCCTGCGTCAGGTAGCCGTTGACGCCTCCCGTCCCCTCCGGCCCCGCGCCCAGTTGCGGGAGCAGGCAGGTGCGCTCCTCCGGATCGTGGCACCGCTTGCTGCCGACCTCGGTGAGTTCGGGCAGCGCCGCAATCTCTAGCCGCCAGCCCTCGTCGTCCGCCAGATGGAGGTGCAGCTTGTTGAGCTTGTAGAGCGCCATCGCGTCGATCAGCTTGAGCACTTCTTCCTTGCTGTGGAAGTTGCGCGCCAGATCGATGTGCAGCCCGCGAAAGCCGTAGCGCGGGGCGTCGGTAACGGTGAAGGGGCGGATGAGACCCTTGTCGAAAGCCGCCTGCTGCGCGAGCGACTGAATCGCGTGGCTCGCACCCGCCGCATCCGCCGCGACCACCTCGACGCGGCCTTCGCCGACCGTGAGGCGATAGCCCTCCGCCTCCAGACCGGCCTTCGGATCGACGCGAATGGTCAGCGCCGCACCGCCCCCCTCGGGAACGCCCGCGAGCGCGAGCATCGCGAGCGCGGCGTCGATGTCCGCAGGCGAGAGGCCTTCCAGCGTCGGCTTCACGCCCTGCCGCAGATCGACGCGCGCGCCCGGCAGCAGCTTTGCCTCCAGCGGCGTGGGCAGGATCGCGATTTCAGGGGTGGTCGCCGGTCCGCGCGCGGCGAAGCTGTCGTATGCCGCCTGCGGGGTCTGCCAGACGGTCAGATCCTCGGCGCTGGTGGCTTGCAGCTTCGCCGCGTCGGTCATCGGCGCGACGAAGGGGAGCGTTTCGAAGCCCGTCTCGGGATCGATGCCGGGACGCGTCGCCCCGATCACCCGCGCCTCCACACCGTCACCCGCGATATAAAAGTTGGGCATCGCAAAGGCCCTGCTGGCGTGCGCGCCAAGCCCCCATAGCTTGAGCACGTAGCGCCCGCCGGGCGTCAATGTCGCGCCATCCTTGAGCGTGAGGCGCTGGAGATCGCCGTTGACCAGCTCGTTCTCGAAAACGTCGCTCTCCACCAGCGGCAGGCGGTTCACGAAGCTGTAGTAGATCGCGAAATCGCCGTCATTGGCGGCAGCGGGCAGGCTGCCCGGCATCGTCAGCGTGATCTCGGTCAGGAAGCACCCATCGATCCCCTCGGGGCAGTCATCGGGATGGTTGTCGATCGTCGCGTATTCGAGGGCGAGATTCTGCGCGAAAGCATCGAACGCCTGCTGATCGGAGGCTTGCGCCATACCTGGCGTGGCGCAGGCGGACAGAAGCAAGGCACAGGCGGCGACACCCCATGCTCGGTATGGATAGCGCATCAATTCCCCCGATTCCGAAATGATTGGATCGTTATTGATCTTATTTTTGTCATGACGGATAACGGCAGTCAAGCCAGCCCAAGTGGCGTGAATGCAAGGATGAGGGACGTTCATGCGAAAACTGATGCGAGCGATTGCGGTTATTGGCGTTACATTGGTTATGCTAGTGCTTGCCCAAGGCAGTGAAGCCGCCGCCGAGCCGGTGATGGTGGGCTACCTGCCCGCATTCAACGGGCTGGAAAAGGCGCTGCGCACCACCCCGATCGACCACTACACCCACATCAACATTGCCTTCGCCAACCCCGACGCGTCGGGCGCGCTGGTCAGCGACGGCGAAATGACCTGCATGGCGGTGGGCAATGGCGAGCATGCCAGCGTCGCGATGCTGCGCGACGCGGTGACGCGCCTCAAGCGCAAGGGCGCCAGGGTGCTGCTGTCGGTTGCGGGCGGCGTCATCCCGGAATGCTCGGGCGACTGGGCGCAGTTGCTCTCCACCGACAAGGGCGCGGCGGTGACGTCCGGCCTGCTTGAGCTGGTGGAAGCCGCGGGGTTCGACGGGATCGACATCGATATCGAGGGCGCGCTGCTGACCCAAATCGATCGCGAGGGCCACTACACCCCCTTCATCGCCGAGCTTTCCAGGGCGCTGAAAGCCAGGGGCAAGCTGCTGACGGTCGCCACCGCATCCTACGAAGGCGGGATGATCCCGGTCTCCTCGATCCGCTACTTCGATCTGGTCATGCCGATGTCCTACGACGCCATCGGGCCGAGCTGGGGCACGGCGGGGTCCGAGCATTCCACCTATGCGCAGGCGCAGCGCGATCTCGATCTGTGGCTGAAACGCGGCGTCGCACCCGAACGCCTGGTGCTGGGCCTGCCGTTCTACGGCTACGGTTTCGGCAGCTACGACGCCAATTACACTTTCGCCGACCTGATCGCCGCTTTCCCGCAGGACGCAGCGGCTCGGGATATCGTCGGTGAGGCCTGCGACGGCTGCGATTACATCACCTTCAATTCGCTCGCCACGATCCGGCAAAAGACGCGGCTCGCGATGGAAAAGGCAGGTGGCGTTATGGTATGGGAAATGACACAGGACACGCATGACCAATTGCTGGGCCGCACGATCGACGAGAGCCTAAGGTCAGCGAAAATTACGCAGAAGCCCGATTGACGCTTGCATACCAAAGCAACATCGTGCGGCGGACCAGAGGGAGGATGACACTTGTCTTTTATCGAGAGCGTCGGGGCGCTGGACAAGGATGCACCGACCCCGCTCTATCTCCAGCTGCAGAAGGGCATTCGCGAAGCGATCGCCGACAGGGTCGTCTCGGCAGAGGCGGCGATTCCGACCGAACGCGACCTGGCGGAAGGGTTCGGCGTTTCGCGCATCACCGTGCGCAAGGCGATCGACGGGCTGGTTTCGGAAGGCCTGCTGTCGCGCCGTCGCGGTGCGGGGACCTTCGTGGTCGCCCCGCGGGTGGAGAAGAGCTTCTCCAAGATGACCTCCTTTTCGCAGGACATGGTCTCGCGCGGGCGCAGGCCGCACAGCGTCTGGGTCAGTAAGACCGAGGGCACCGTCACCCCCGAAGAGGCGCTGCTGCTCGGCCTGTCGCCCGGCTCGCACGTCTTCCGCTTCCACCGCATCCGCTATGCCGACGATCAGTCGATGGCGCTCGAATATTCGACCGTGCCCGCCTACTGCCTGCCCTCGACCGATGCGGTGCAGACATCGCTGTACGAGGCGCTGGAGCAATCGGGCCACCTGCCCGTGCGTGCCCTGCAACGCCTGCGCGCAATCAACTTTACCGCCGAGCAGGCCGAAGCGCTCGACATCAAGCCGGGCGATGCAGGCCTGTTTATCGAGCGGCGCGGGTTTCTGGTCGACGGACGCACAGTCGAGTTCACGCAGAGCTATTATCGCGGCGATGCCTATGACGTCGTGGCGGAGCTCAACAGCCGCTGAGCGGCGCGATCAGGCGGGTCGCTGCGCCGTGCTCGCCAAGAAGGTGCCGTGCGGCGGCAGACTGGCGAGCGCTTCCGCATTGCGCTGCCGCAGGATGGCGAGCCGACGATCGAGCTCGGCCTTGTCCAGCGCATCCGCAATCGGGTGGTAATCGGCCGGGCGCAGGCCCTGCCCCCACAGCACCGCGAACCAGTTGGTCGGCCCGAAGAACTCGGTCGGTTCGTTGAGAATGCTGCCACTGGTGCGGAAGGCATCGAGCCGTTCGGTCAGGCTGTCGGGCAGAGGGGCATCGCGAACCGCGTGCCAGAACGGCGTGTCGACGCCCGCCGACAGCGCGTAGTGGGTGAGCACGAAATCGCGCACCAGCTCGTATTCGTGGATCGTGTCGCGGTTGTACCGCTCGACCACCGCCGGATCGATCGCGGTTCGCGGGAACAGGCCCAGCAGGTGGATGATCCCGGTCTGGATCAGGTGGATCGAGGTCGATTCGAGCGGCTCCAGAAACCCGCTGGCGAGGCCGAGCGCGACGACGTTGCCGTTCCAGATCCTGCGCCGATGCCCGGTCGTGAAACGCAGCGTGCGGGGTTCGGCCAACGGCGCGCCATCGAGCCGCGATGCGAGCAGGCCCGCAGCCTCGTCATCGCCCAGATATTCGCTGCAATAGACGTAGCCGTTGCCGGTGCGGTTCTGCAGCGGAATGCGCCATTGCCAGCCTGCTTCGCGCGCGGTCGAGCGGGTGTAGGGCGTGATTTCGCCGGGAGCATTCTCGCTCGGCATGGCGACCGCGCGGTCGCATGGCAGCCATTTCGACCAGTCGCAGTATCCGCTCCCCAGCGCGCCTTCGATCAGCAGCCCGCGAAAGCCGGAACAGTCGATGAAGAAATCGCCCTCGATCCGCGCGCCGCTCTTCAGTGTGACGCTGGCAACATGGCCGCTTTCACCGTCGCGCGCGACGTCGACGATCTCGCCTTCGACACGGGCAACGCCGCGTTCCTCGGCCTTGCCGCGCAGGAAGCCTGCATAGAGGCTCGCGTCGAAATGGAACGCGTGGTTGACCGGGCCATGGCGGCTGGCGCGGGCGAACGCTCCCGCCCTCGCCGCCTGCGCCTCGAGGTTGTACGCCCACGGATCGGGATCGCCTCCCTCGCGCACATGGCGCAGCCAGTGGTGGTGAAACCCGGCGCCCCCCATGTCGGTGCCGAAATAGCCGAAGGGGTGAAAATAGCGTTGCCCATCGCCGCCCCAGTTCACGAACTCGATGCCCAGCTTGATGCTGCCATTCGTCGCGCGCAGGAATTCATCCTCGTCGATCCGCAACAGGCGATTGAATTCGCGGATCGAGGGGACGGTGGCTTCGCCGACGCCGACGGTACCGATAGCCTCGGACTCGATCAGCGTGATCTTGCGCCCCGGGGATTTGCCCAGCACCTGGCTCAGCGCGGCGGCGCACATCCAGCCTGCGGTTCCGCCGCCGACGATCACGATCCGGTCGATGCTCATCCGCGCATCGCCTTGGCCAGTGCGGCTTCGTGCGTATCCATCGCGGTCACCTCCGCGCGGATCGAGCCCAGCTGCGCCTTGAAGGCGGCCATCACCTGTTGCTCGGGCGTGCGGTCGACCTGCGGGTCATAGGAACGCGGCACGAGCCCGTGGCCGAGGAAGGCAGCGATCCACTCGTCTTCGCTGAAGCTTTCCTGATTGTACTGCGCGATCCGACCGCGTGCCTTGAACAGGTCGATCTTGGCGCGCAGTTCGTCGGAGAGCGGGCATTCGCGCGCGGCCTGCCAGAACGGCTCGTTGCGCCGGTTGAGCGCATAGTGTGCGGTCTGGAAGTCTCCCAGCCGCGCGCTGAAGGCCGCAATCTCGTCGTTGTAGATCGCCGCTTCGGGCATCGTGTCGGCGCGCACCGGGAACAGCGCGACCAGATGGGTGATCGCGATCTGCAACCGGTGGAGCGCGGTCGAACCGATCGGGTCGAGCACTTCCGCGGCGTCCCCGACGGCGACCACATTGGCGATCCATGGGTGCGATCTGCGCTGCGGGGCGATGCTCCGGAAGGTCGGCTCACCCGCCAGCGGAGCGCCCGTCAGCTGGACCGCCTCCTCGTCGCTCATCGCGGAACTGTCGTAGGCGACTTCGACCCCGACCTTGCGCTGCATCGGCAGCATCGCGGTCCAGCCCGCACTGTGCGCTGTGGTGCGCGCGTAGAGCGGTACCGGCCGGAGCGGATTGGCATCGACCTGCATCAGCCTGTCGGCACTGGAAATCGGCGTAGCGACAGGCTCCGCATCGTCGAGGGCAGACAGCACGCACGCCTCGCGGCCGCTTGCATCGACGAACAGGTCGCCCGCCACTTCTTCGCCGCCGCTCAGGCGGATCGCGGCCACCCTCCCGTCACGCACCACGGCTCGCGGCGCATCGTCGCTATGGATGGCAATGCCGAGCTTCTCGGCATGGCTGCGAAGCAGGCCGGCATAGGCTCGCGCGTCGAGGTGGTAGCCATGCGCCGTCGGGCGCGGGCGCCCCTCTTCGGGCAATTGCATGCGGCCATTGAGCGCGGCGACACCGTCGCGGGCGAAATCGCCAAACCCGGCGGGCATTCCTTCCTCGCGCGCCTTGATCCAGAATTGCGCGAAGGGCAGCGATCCGAAGGGCTGCCCCACCGGCCCGTAGCCGTGCAGGAAACTGCTGCCTTCTCCCGAGAAGCCGACATACTGGCAGCCGAGCGAGAATGCCCCGCCGGTGGCGCGCAGTACGGCGGCTTCATCGAGACCGAGCAGCCGGTGGAACGACTGGATATTGGGCAGCGCGGCAAAAGACTGCGGCGCGTCGGCGCTCGATGGCGTCTCGACCCAGTGAACCTCCAGCCCTCCCCGCGCGAAGGCACGGTGCAGCGCCAGCGCGGCGAGCGCGGCGGGCGCTCCCGCGCCGACAACGACCGCTGTGCCGACCTTCATGCTGCGGCCCGCGCCAGACAATGGCGTGCAACCGTCTCTTCATGGAGCGGCATCGAAGCGGCGGCGTCGCCGATCACCTTGCGCAGGTTCGCCATCCGTTCGGCGAGCACGTCGTCCGGCATCAGGTCTGCCAGAACGTCCTGCGCTTGCGGAATGATGCCCTGCCCGATGAAGACCGCCTGCCAGCTCGGCGGGCCGAACAGCCCATCGCGATAGTCGGGAATATGGCCGCGATGGCGGAAGCGTGCGATCTTGTCGGCCAGGCTGTCGGGGATCTCCATCTCGCGGCAGTGGCGCCACAACTCGCCATCGTCGCGTGTCGTCGCGCGGTAGTGCAGGATGAGGAAGTCGCGCACGCGATCGTACTCGATATCCATCACGCGGTTATATTCGCGTACCAGCGCCGGATCGATGTCGTTACCGTCGGGCAGCAGCGAGAGCATGAAGGCGACTGCCATCTGCACCAGATAGATGCTGGTCGACTCAAGCGGTTCGAGGAATCCGCCCGCCAGCCCCATGGCGACGACATTGCCATTCCACGCCTGCTTGCGCTTGCACGCCTTGAACCGGAGCACGCGCGGATCGCCGAGCGGCGCGCCGTCGAGATGCGAGAGCAGCGTCGATGCGGCCTCGTCGTCCGAGATGTACTCGCTCGCATAGACGTAGCCGTTGCCGGTGCGGTGCTGCAGCGGGATGCGCCACTGCCACCCGGCCTCGCGAGCGGTCGATCGGGTATAGGGCGTGAAATCGCCCGCCCGTTCGCTCGGCACCGCAACCGCGCGGTCGCACGGCAGCCAGCGGGACCAGTCGTCGATCCCGGTGTGCAATTCCTGTTCGATCAAAAGCCCGCGAAAGCCCGAGCAGTCGACGAACAGATCCGCCTCGATCGTGTCGCCCGAGGCGAGCTGCACCGATGTCACCAGCCCGCTTTCAGGGTGGCGGGCTACGTCGGTGATCCGCCCCTCGATCCGCGTCAGTCCGCGCGCTTCGGACCACCCGCGAAGGTAGCGCGCGTAGAGCGAGGCATCGAGATGATAGGCGTAGGAGAACGCCGATTTCGGGTCGCGGCTGTCGGCGGCGGGAAAGTCGAAGCGATTGGCCAGCGCGGCGACGATGGGCAGGCAGTAGTCGGACAGCGGCCCTGCGCTGTCGCGACTGCGCAACCAGTAGTGGAAGAACTCCGCCTCGCCGATCGGCCTGCCGAACTGGCCGAAGGGGTGGATGTAGCGCGTGCCCGCGCGGCCCCAGTCGACGAATTCGATGCCCAGTTTGAAGGTGGCATTGGTCGCCGTCATGAACTCGACCTCGTCGATCCCGAGGAAGTCGTTGAAGTCCTTGAGCTGTGGCAGCGTCGCTTCGCCGACGCCGACCGTGCCGATTTCCTCCGACTCGATCAGGCGGACATCGAAGCGCTTCGGGTCGAGCTTGCTGGCGCACGCCGCCGCGCACATCCAGCCGGCGGTGCCCCCGCCGATAATCGCGATCCTGAAAGGAGCTTTCATCGCATCGTGTGTATCAAAAGAAGTGCCGGGGGGCAGCATTGCTGTCGCCCCCCGGCCAGAGGGAGACTTACATCGTGTACCGGATGCCGAACTGGATCCGCCGGTCGTTCTTGTACCAGGCGTTCGGCTTGAGCAGCCCGGTGTTGTCGACCTGCTGGTAGAGCACCGTATCCGTGCCCAGCAGATTGCTGCCCTGCACGCTCAGCTCGAAGTTCGCGGAGAGGCGGAACTTGATCGACGCGTCGAGGTAGCCCGTCGCATCCTGCCAGATCGGCAGCGCGACGCAGCAGTCGAGCGCGGTGACCAGGTACTTGGACCGCCAGTTGTAGGCGACGCGGGCCGAGACCGGGCCCTTCTCGTACATTCCGACCAGATTGAAGCTATGTTCGGAAATCCCTTCCAGAGCATCGGGCTTCACCGCCGTGTCGTCGTAACTGACCCCGCCGCCCGAAGTGCCGGAGGCAGTCTCGTTGGTCAGATTGGTCGTCTCGACGCCGTTGTTGTCGACATAGGTGTAGTTCGCCTGGACGCCGAACCCGCTGAGCAGGCCGGGAAGGAAATCGAAGAAGCCCTGCCCTGCAAGCTCGATACCCTTGATGCTCGCCCCGTCGCCATTCATCGGGCCGGACACCAGCACGTCGCGAGAAACGCCGTTGTTCTGCACGTTGAGCACGTAGGTGCCCGACTGGATATAGTTGTTGAACTTCTTGTAGAATCCGGTGGCGGTGAGCGAGGCCCCCGGGGCGATGTAATATTCGAGCGTCAGGTCGAACTGATCCGCTTCGATCGGCTTGAGGAAGGGATTGCCCGCCTGCGCGCGGTATTGCCAATCGTAGCCAATCACCGTCGTCCCGTCGTCCGCGAAGATGAGGTTCGGGTCGTCGAGTTGTATCTGGCCGGGCGACTGCCGGTTGATGTTCACGAAGCTGCGCAGCAGGCCGAGATCGGGCCGTGACATGGCACGCGAATAGGCAAAGCGAGAGACCAGCCTGTCGGTCCAGTCCAGCTTCAGGTTGAAGCTGGGCAGGAAGTTGATGTGGTCCTTCGACGTATTGCGGCCGAGGAACGTGCCGTCGTTGAAGGCCAGTTCATCCGCGCTGATCACGCAGCCGGGCGAAATGACTGGATCTCCGGTATCCGGATCGACCTGGGTCGGGTCGCAGATCAGCTGGGTCGCGGTGAACGGCTGCGGATAGGTCCGCGAGCCGGTCGATTCATCGACGGTGAATACCAGCCGTCCGCCGATATTGCCCGAGACGCCGACACCGCCGATCGTTGCATCGGGCCCGCCGAACTTCAGCATCAGGTAGCTGGCCATCGTCTCTTCGCTGACGTCGTAGATCTCGCCAGGCAGATAGCAGCCGTAGTCGCCCTGATAGACCTCGCCTGCGCGATAGCCCGCGTCGGAGCAGACGGGATAGTACTCGCCCACGCCGATGTTCGGCTGGCCCAGCTGCTTCGCGCCCTGCTCCAGCATATCCATGTTGAAGTAGATATATTCGTTCTGGTTCAGCTGGTTGCCGTTGAAGAAGTCCGACCCGAAGGTGAAGTTCTCATACGTGCCGCCCGGATAAACGGGGCTGTCGATGTTGAAATAGGGGGCCTGCGTGTAGGTCCAGGTGTTGGAGATGTTGGCCCAGTTATACGCGCCCCAGCGCACCGTCTGGTCGCGGTCCGAATAGCGCGCGCCCAGCTTCAGGGAGTCGAGCCACGGCGTGTCGAATTCGTATTCGACATCCGCACGCAGAGCGAATTCGTGCCCGGCGCTGTCTTCGGTGTGATCGGTGATCGCGTAGTAATAGTAGTTGTTGGGGTTGGTGACGCCGCCATCGGACAGGTTGATGTTGTCCGCATTCACCGGATCGATGGTGAAGGTCGGGTACTTGCCCGTCGCATCGATATAGGTGTTGGCGTAGGTGCGGGTGAGCACCGATGCGTTGAAGTTGTGCACTTGCGCGTCGACGTATTGCGCATCGAAGTTCAGATGCACGCGGTCCGACGGGTCCCACTTGAAGTTGAACGCGAAGTCCTGCGTGTACTGCTTGTTGCGCAGGGCATTCGCTGCCGTATCGAGTTGCGGCGCGCGGCGTGCGTTGGTGCACCCTTCCCACGCGTAGCAGCGATTGAAGAAGGCCTCTCCGTCCTCGTTGACGCCCAGCCCCAGGTTGTCGTCGCCTTCGCCGACATAGGGCCGCGGGACCGACCACCAGCCGGAGGTGAAATTGCCTTCGTCGTCGAAGGTGAACGGATCGGTCCCTTCGAGCGGCTGGATCAGAGAGGGATCGCTGTAGACGGTATCGGTCGGCAGGCCGTAGATGTCGGGCAGGATGCCCGAATAGAGCGAATGCTCACGCCAGCTGTTGTCGTATTGCGAGCGGTTGAACTGGAAGGTTGCCAGCTTGCTGCCGTCGGTCGATTCCCACTGCGCGGCAAAGGCGCCGCCGATCCGTTCGCGATCGTAGATGTTGTCGCGCATCCAGATGCCGCTGGGGATGTAGCTCTTGTCCGGGCCGTAAGTGCCTTCGGCAAAGATCGCCATGCGATCGTACTGAATGCCCTGGCTGCCGGTCTTGACGCGGCTGTAGGCGAGGTTCGCCATCAACCCGAAGCGCCCGGCGTCGGTGTCCCACTGCTTGGTGACGATGCCGGAAATCTCCGGCGTGACCTCTTTGGCGATATCGCCGTAATTGCCCTGGACGTTGACCACGAAGATGTCGTCGTTCGAATCGAACGGCAGGCGGGTGCGCAGGTTGATGGTGCCCGCGATGCCACCTTCGATCAGATCGGCGGTCTGGTTCTTGTAGGTATCCACGCCGCCGAGCAGTTCGGGCGAAATGTCCTGCCACGAAAGGCCGCGCGAGCTGTTGGCCGAAAATGTGTCGCGGCCGTTGAATTCCGACCGGACCTGCGGGAGGCCGCGCACGATCACGCCCGAAGGTTCGGCGGAGAAGTGCGAGGTGTCGTCGGTGCCGGCGAAGCGGACCACTGTAATACCAGGCACGCGCTGGAGAGCTTCGGCGACCGACTTGTCAGGGAAGGAGCCCATGTCCTCTGCGGTGATCGAATCGACGACCGTATCGGCATTGCGCTTGATATTCTGCGCCGATTCAAGGTTCGCGCGCTGGCCGGTGACGACGATCACGCCCTCGGCCTCGCTCTGGTCGTCCGTGCTCTCTTCATTCGCAGCGTCGGCGTCCTGCGCCGCTGCCTGCGAGGCCATGCCGACCGACAGTGCCGCAAGGCACACGCCGTAACGCAGGCCTTTCCCCCAACCTGATCCAAGCGATGCGAACTGGCTCATTTCCGATTCCCCTTTGTAGCCACCCCCTGTGCCGGACTGTAATATCAATCCTTGACAAGGTAAGGTACCAATACACTACAAATACCATACCCTGTCCATAGCAAAATTGGGCTAGGTTGGATCAGGGCGGCCCCGACGGGCAGGTGGGAGAAGATATTGTGAGCGACTATTCAAACCGGGAAAGGTTGCTGTCCCTCGACGTCTTGCGCGGCCTCACCCTCGTCGGGATGATCCTCGTCAACTCGATGGCGGCGATGAAGTATGACGCACAAGCGGCCGTATTTCCGCTGTTGCTGCATTCCCATTGGGAAGGGGTGACGCTGGCCGATCTGGTCTTCCCCTCGTTCCTGACGATGGTCGGCGTGTCCATTCCGCTCGCCATGGCGGGCGCTTCCAGCAAGCCGAAATCGGAGGTTCACAGGGCGATACTGGTGCGCACCGTCCGCCTCTTCGCGCTCGGATTCATCCTATCCAATCTCTACTGGCTGGCCGATTTTTCGTCTGGCGACTGGCGTCTGTTCGGCGTCCTCCAGCGCATTGGTCTGGTCTACGGCGCCTGCGCCTTCCTGTTTCTCGCCTGCGGTCCGAAGACGCGAATCGCGATCGCGGTTGCGATCCTGGCGCTCTACTGGCCGGTCACGCTCATCCCCGCGCTCGATGGCCTGCCGGGCGACATCTGGGAACGCGGGCACAACTTCGTCGCTTCGGTCGATCGCGTTCTGCTGGGCGCGGGCAACCACAACTACGTGACGGGGCCCGAAGGGTACGACCCTGAAGGGCTGCTCGGCACGCTTCCCGCGATTGCCCACGGCCTGATCGGCGTGGCGATCGGCGAATACATCCTGCGTCGGCCAGCCCATTCGGCACGCAACCTGGCGGTTGCCGGAGCTGCCATGCTCGTGGCGGGGATCTGCTGGGGTTTCGTGTTCCCGGTGGTGAAGGATATCTGGTCGAGCAGCTTCGTCCTCGTCACCAGCGGTGTCACCGTCCTTGCGCTGAGCGGCCTGCACGCCTGGCTGGACCGTTCGACGCAATACAGCCTGCCGACCCGGATGTTCGTCCTGTTCGGCACCGCATTCGGCATCAACTCTATCGGTGCCTACGTAATCCACCAGATCACATCGCCCATGCCGGTGTGGCAGTCTTTCCTGCTTCCCTACGAGGCGACGCGCGCCGTGATCGGCGACGGGTGGGCGTCCTTCCTGCCTGTGGGCCTCTACATCGCCTTCATCTGGCTGTGCTGCGAATACCTGCGCCGGAAGCGCTGGATCATCAAAATCTGAGGAGACCGAGATGAAAATTGCCCTTCTCGCACCGCTTGCCCTGCTGGCATGCGCCATCGCCGCCCCCGCCACCGCGCAGGATGGCGAGATGCTCAACCAGCCATCGGCCAACTGGAACGTCTACGGCCCCGGCCAGACGTACAAGGGCCACAAGGACGACACCGTGCAGGGCGGAGGCGCGATGCGCGTCACCATCCCGGCGCAGCCCGCCAACGTGTGGGACGTCGGCGCATCGACCGAGATCAGCGGACCAATCCACAAGGGCGACACGCTGATGTTCGCATTCTGGGTGCGGCTGGTGTCGAACGACCCGTCCGCCAGGGGGAAGATCGCCGCGAACATCCAGCAGAGCACGGCGCCCTTTGCCCCGATCGTGGCGGGCGAAGTCACGTTCGGCAATGAGTGGACGCTGGTCCACATCAACGGGGTGGCCGATGCCGATTACCCCGCAGGCTCCGCCAATGCGGCGCTCTCGCTCGGCACTGCAGCCCAGACGGTCGATCTCGGCCCCGCCTTCATCATGACTATTGAATAGGGCCTTTTGTGGATTTCGATATAACAAATACAATACCTATTGTATCTGCCGATGAGATGGGTATGAAATTGCAGACGACGGGTGCGGCCCCACTGGCTCGCAGGCGTCTGAAACGGGGTGAGCCAGTATGACAGTTGAGGCGCAACCGATCTCGGCAAGCGCGCCGCTTCGCGCGGACGCCACCCTCATGCACGCAGAGGCGGCGGAGGCTGGCGAGGCGGTCGAGCGGTTCCTCGCCGCCAACCACGATGCGATCAACCGCATCGGCGCCAGCCTGAGGGACAGTCCGCCAATCGTCGCGGTCACCTGCGCGCGCGGTTCGTCCGATCATGCCGCGACCTATGGCAAGTACCTGATCGAAACGCTCACCGGCGTCGTCACCTCGTCCGCCGCGCCATCGGTATCCTCGATCTATCCGGCCGCGGCGCAAACCAGACTGACGCAGGGCCAACGGCTGTGCATCGCCATTTCGCAATCGGGCAAGAGCCCCGATCTGCTGGCCGCCGTCTCCGCCCAGCGCGAGGCTGGCGCGCGCGTCATTGCCCTGGTCAACGAGGAAGGCTCGCCGCTGGAGGAGCTGGCCGACGACCTGCTTCTCCTCAAGGCCGGGCCCGAGAAGTCCGTGGCCGCGACCAAGTCCTACATCGTCTCTCTCGCAGGGCTTGCCGCGCTGGTCGCGGCATGGGCCCACGATGCCGCCTTGCAGGAAGCGGTCGAAGGCCTCGCCGGGCAGCTACACAAGGCCTTCACGCTCGACTGGTCGCCCGCGATCGAGCCGCTGCTCGATGCGACCAACCTGTTCGTGATCGGCCGCGGCTACAGCCTCGGCATCGCGCAGGAAGCCGCGCTCAAGCTCAAGGAGACCTGCGGCCTGCATGCGGAATGCTTCAGCGCCGCCGAGGTGAAGCACGGCCCGATGGCCATCGTCGGCGAAGGTTTCCCCGTGCTGGCCTTTGCCGGAAGCGACGAGGCGGGGCGCGATGTGCGCGAAACCGCCGCGCTGTTCGAAAAGCGCGGAGCGCGTGTGTCGCTGGCCGATCCGGCCGGCGAAGCGGGGCAACTCCCCGCGCTCGCCGGCCACGCGGCCATCGAACCCATCCTGATGATCCAGAGCTTCTACCGCTTCGCAGCGCAGCTCTCTGTTGCGCGCGGGTTCGACCCCGATAGCCCGCCCTACCTCAACAAGGTGACCCGGACGAAATGAAGGCTAGCTTTTCCAACGGCCGCATTGCGATCGGGTCCAAGGTCCTGAACGCTGCCAGCTTTGCCCTGTCGCAGGGCAAGGTGACAGCGATCGACCCCGATGATCGCGGCGCGGGTTCGATCGATCTGGAAGGTGGCTGGCTGCTGCCCGGATTCATCGACACGCAGGTCAATGGCGGCGGCGGAGTGCTGTTCAACGACGATGTCAGCGTCGAAGCCATCGCCGCGATCGGTGCGGCGCACGCGCGCTTCGGCACGACGGCCTTTCTGCCCACGCTGATCAGCGATTCGCCCGAGAAGATCGCCGCCGCGCTCGACGCCGGCGACGCCGCGATCCGCGCAGGGATTCCCGGCGTGGTCGGCGTCCACATCGAAGGCCCCTTCATCAACGAGGTCAAACGCGGCATCCACGAAGCCGACCGGATCCGCGCCATCGATCCCTCGATGGTAGAGCTGCTGTCGCGCCCCCGCGAAGGCAAGGTGGTGCTGACCATCGCGCCCGAGATGGTCTCTCCCGCCGATATTGCAGCACTGGTAAAGGCAGGCGTGATCGTGTGCGCGGGGCACAGCAATGCGACCTATGACGAGGCGCAACTGGCCCTCGATGCGGGGCTCAGCGGCTTCACGCATCTGTTCAACGCGATGTCTCCGCTCACCCACCGCGCGCCCGGGCTGGTCGGCGCGGCGCTCGACGCACAAGACGCGTGGTGCGGACTGATCGTCGACAATGCGCACCTCCATCCGGCGACCGTGCGGATCGCGATCCGTGCCAAGGGCGCAGACCGGATCATGCTGGTGACCGATGCGATGCCCGGGGTCGGTGCCGACGAGCCCGACTTCATCCTGCAGGGCAAGCATATCCGGGTGCAGGACGACGTGTGCACCTACATGGACGGCACGCTGGCGGGCTCCAATCTCGATATGGCGACCGCGTTCCGCAACACGGTCGCGATTACCGGGCTGACGCCGGTCGAAACCACGCAAATGTCGAGCAAATCGGCCGCGGCGTTCCTCGGCCTTGCAGACACGCATGGCAGCATCGCCCCCGGCCAGCAGGCCGACTGGGTCTGGCTGGATGCGGACTTCCAGCCGCGGGGGACATGGATCGGCGGCGTACTTCAGGGCGATCCGGTCCCCTCGTCGATTGCCGCCGCGGCGGAATAAGCATGAAAGTGGGGGAGCGCTTGGCCGATCTCGTAATTGTCGCCCCGGTGCACGGCTGGGCCGCGCCCCTCGAAGAAGTCCCCGATGCCGTCTTCGCCGACCGCATGATGGGCGATGGTCTCGCCATCCATCCGCTCGGCTCGACGATCCATGCGCCGTGCGATGGGGAAATCATCAATCTCCACGCCGCCGGGCACGCGGTGACCATCCGCAGCCCGGAAGGGGCGGAACTGCTGATCCATTTCGGGCTCGATACGGTCGCACTGGGGGGCGAGGGGTTCAAGCCGCTCGTCTCCGAAGGCGACACCGTGTCGCGCACCGATCCGCTGATCGAGGTCGATCTCGACAAGGTCGGGATGCAGGCCAAAAGCCTCGTGACCCCGGTAATCCTGACCAACAGCGAGGCGTTCACTATCGAGCGGCGGACGGTGGGGCAGATGGTCGCGCTCGGCGAAATGCTGATGACCGCGCGCGCCATCGAAGTCGAAGCACGGATCTGGACCGATGACGAAGCACAAGTGTTTCGCCGCACCGTCACCATCCCGCTGGTCCACGGCATCCACGCGCGGCCCGCGGCCCGGATCGGCGAATGCGCCCGCCGCTTCGAAGCGGAAGTGGCGATCATTCACGGCGAGAAGCGCGCCGATACCCGCAGTGCTGTCGGTCTGATGGGCCTCGGCGCGAAGATGGGCGACTCAGTGACATTGGAAGCGCGCGGCCGCGACGGCGAAGCGGCGCTGAGCGCGATCGCCGAGCTGATCGCCAGCGGACTGGGCGAATTGCCGCCCGCAACACCCGTTCCGCCTCCAGCACCTCCGGTACAGGTCGAGGTTCCGGAAGGGGCATTGCAGGGTGTCAGCGCCTCGCCCGGTCTGGCGATCGGCACGGTTGCCTGGCTGGCTGCAAGCGAGACGGTCGACGTGCCCGAAGATGCGGGAGACCCGGCGGCGGAAACGGCCGCGCTCGAGGCTGCGCTTGCATCGGTCGCCGCCGACATTGCTGCGCGCGCGACCGGGAACGACGACCAGCGTCACATTTTCGAAGCGCATCAGGCGATGTTGGCCGACGCCGACCTGCTGGCGTCCGCGAAGGCGCAGATCGCCGAAGGCCGCAGCGCGGGCCACGCCTGGCGACAGGCGACCGCTGCGCAGGCCGCGATCCTCAAGGGCTCAGGCGACAGTCGCATTGCCGGGCGCGTCGCCGATCTCGAGGATATCGAACGGCAGGTGCTCGGCGCGCTCTACGGCCGTAAGTCCGCCACCCAGTCCTTTGCCCCCGACACGATCCTGTTCGCACGCGATCTGCTGCCCTCGCAGCTGGTCGAACTCGATCTGTCGCCGGTTTCGGCGATCGTGCTGATCGAAGGCGGCCCCACCTCGCATGTCGCGATCCTCTCCGCGTCGATGAACATCCCCGCGCTGGCAGCGATGGGGGAGCAGATTGCCCCCATCGCCGATGGCGAAACCGTGATCGTCGATGCCGATGCGGGCATGCTGTTCCGCGATTGCGACGCCGAACGGATCGCACTCTATCGCAGCAAGATCGAAGAGCGCGAGGCACGCCGCCAGGCCGCGCGGGAGGCTTCGCATGCCGACTGCCACACCGCCGACGGCACGCGGATCGAAGTCTTCGCCAACCTCGCCTCGCTCGACGATGCGAAACGCGCGGTGGAAATGGGTGCCGAGGGGTCTGGCCTGCTGCGCACCGAATTCCTGTTCATGGAACGCACCGCCGCGCCCGACGAAGACGAGCAGTTCGAAACCTATCAGGCGATTGCCAGCGCAATGGACGGGCGACCCGTCATCATCCGCCTGCTCGATATCGGCGGCGACAAGCCCGCCCCTTATCTCGACCTCGGCGCGGAGAAGAACCCGGTGCTGGGACAGCGTGGCATTCGCGTGTCGCTTGCCCGGCCCGACCTGCTCGAAACGCAGTTGCGCGCGATTCTGCGTGTGCAGCCGGTCGGGCAATGCCGGATCATGGTGCCGATGCTGTCGAGCCTCGCCGAACTACGCGCCGTGCGCGCGGTGATGGACAAGGCGCGCAATGCCCTTGGCATGACGCAGAACGTCGAGCTGGGCGTGATGATCGAAACGCCGGCGGCGGCGGCGACGGCGGACCTGATCGCGGCGGAAGCCGACTTCCTTTCGGTCGGGACGAACGACCTCACGCAATACGTGCTGGCGATGGACCGCGAAAACCCTGCCGTAGCGAGCGGGATCGACGCGATGCACCCGGCGGTACTGCGCATGATCGGCCAGACGTGCGAAGGTGCTGCTCGACATAAACGCCCCGTTGGCGTCTGCGGCGGGCTGGCGTCCGATCCGCTCGGCATTCCGCTGCTGATCGGGCTCGGCGTGACCGAACTCTCCGCAACACCCGCCTTCGTGCCTGACGCAAAGGCCATCGTGCGCAGGCTCGAGATCGAGGCGTGCCGTGCTCTTGCCGCCGAGGCGTTGGAGATGCCCGCTCCCCGCGACATTCGCATGCTTGTCCGCGCCAGGATCGAGGATCTCCACTGATGCGCAAACTGCTCGAATCCCTGCAGCCGCTGGGCCGTGCCCTGATGTTGCCGATCGCGGTTCTGCCGGTGGCCGCGATCCTGCTGCGGCTGGGGCAGCCCGACCTGCTCGACATCGCCTTCGTCAGCGCGGCGGGGGAGGCGATTTTCGCGCACCTCGGCCTGCTCTTCGCGATCGGCGTCGCGACCGGCTTTGCGCGCGACGGGAACGGGGCGGCAGCGCTCGCGGGCGTGGTGTGCTTCTTCATTTCGCTCAAGGGCGCAGAGGTCTTCATCGCCGTCCCGCCGGAGGCGCTGAAGGATGTGACGGGCGATGCGGTCGCCATGGCGTCCAACGCCTACAAGACCGCCGCACTGACCAAGCTGGAAGTGCCGATCGGTATCCTTTCCGGGCTGATTGGGGGCAAGTTCTACAACCGCTTCGCCACGGTGCAGCTGCCCGAATATCTCGCGTTCTTCAGCGGACGCCGGTTCGTGCCGATCGCGGCGGGCTTTGCCGGGCTGGCGATGGCTGCGGCTGTCGGCCTCGGCTACGAATACATCAACGACGGGGTCGATAGCGCCAGCCGTGCGATCACCGGCGCCGGAGGCCTCGGCCTGTTTGCCTATGGGGTGCTCAACCGCCTGCTGCTGGTCACCGGGCTGCACCACATCATCAACAACGTCGCCTGGTTCGTGATCGGCGATTACCACGGCACCACCGGCGATCTGCGCCGCTTTTTCGCGGGTGATCCGACTGCGGGCGCGTTCATGGCGGGCTTCTTCCCGGTGATGATGTTCGGCCTGCCCGCCGCCTGCCTTGCGATGTATCACGAGGCGAAGCCCGAACGGCGCAAGATCGTGGGCGGCCTGATGCTGAGCCTCGCGCTCACCAGCTTCCTGACCGGCGTGACCGAGCCGATCGAATACACCTTCATGTTCCTCGCACCCGTCCTCTACGCGATCCATGCCCTGCTCACAGGCATCTCGATGGCGCTGATGGATGCGTTCGGCGTCCGGCTCGGGTTCGGCTTTTCGGCGGGCCTGTTCGACTACGTGCTCGGCTACGGCAAGGCGACGCGCCCGCTGTTGTTGATCCCTGTCGGGCTGGCCTATGCGGTGATCTACTACGCGCTCTTCCGCTTCGTCATCCGCCGGTTCGACCTCAAGACGCCGGGCCGCGACGACGAGCAGGAGAGCCCCGCTGCGGCCACCACCGGCGAGGCTGGAGGGCGCGGTGCCGCCTACCTCGCCGCACTGGGCGGTGCTGCCAATCTGGAGCGGGTGGAGGCGTGCACGACGCGTCTGCGGCTCATCGTGGCGGACCAGTCGGCAATCGACGAGGCTAGGCTGAAGGCGCTCGGCGCGCGCGGCGTCATCCGCCCGTCGGACAAGGCCGTTCAGGTGGTGCTGGGCCCGATCGCCGATTCGGTGGCGATGGAGATCACCGACGCCATGGGAAGCGGAGCGCCCACCCCCGCACCCTCCCCTAAACAGGTCGAAGCACCGGCCATGCCGCGCGAGGCGAACCTCTCGGCCGAGTTGGTGAAGGCCCTCGGCGGCGAAGGTAACATCGTTGACACGACTCAGCTCGACGCGCGCGTCCGCGTCGCCGTGAAGGATGCCAATGCGGTGAACGTTGCCGATGCGGAAGCGGCCGGTGCGCGCGGCCTGGCCGTGCTGCCCGGCAGCATCGTGCACGTGCTGATGTCGCCCGCAGCGCAAGTTTGCGCGTCACCGCGGTAGGCAAGCTCAACCCTGGTATGCCGAAAGCGCCTCCATCACGCGCGCCAGCGCTTGGCCCGCAGGGTCTTCCTCGCGCATCAGGGCATAGCTTCCCGATAGCCACAGCGCGCAGTGACCGTGCACCGTCGCGATCAGCGATCGCACGAGGCGGCGCGTTGCCGCGTCGTCGGGCTGGCCCAGCCAGCGCGTCACCTCGCGATCGACGATTCCGGTAAGCGCCTCTCGCGCGGCTTCGTCCTCCTTCGCGATCGCGCTGGTCCGGTCGATGCGGTGGTCGTAGATCGCCATCCACGCGTTGCGGTTGGCATCGGCGAAGGCGAAATAGGCGCCCACCAGCGCCGCGATCCGAGCGTCGCGATCGTCGGACGAGGCGGCGAGGCCGCGCTCCAGCCAGGCGCTCCATTCGCGAAAGGTGCGGCTGTTGACCGCGATCAGATAGGCGTCGAGCCCGCCGAAAACGTTGTAGATCGTCCCCACCGAATAGCCCGCCCGCCGCGCAGCCTCCCTCGCCGAGAACTTCGCAAAGCCGCGCTCGGCCATCAGCTCATGCCCGCATGCGATCAGCAGACTGCGCAGCTCTTCGGGGGTGTGATCGGATCGACGTCCCATACGCCGGGTGATAACGGCTAAATTGAACATTGTCTATTTTAGTTATTGAACATCGTTCAATTGTGTGTGAGAGTGCTACCGAATCGCCAAGGGAGTGACTCCAGTGCTCAGCAATTTCGCCATTGTCGGTTGGGGTGCGTATCGTCCCCGCGAGGTGGTTACCTCGGCAGAGCTCGATCGGCGGCACGGCCACCCGGTCGGCTGGACAGAGAGCCAGTTCGGCATCGCGTCGCGCCACGTTGCCGCCGCTGACGAGACCACTTCGATGATGGCGGCAGCCGCCGCCCGCACCGCGCTCACCCAAGCGGGCTGGGGCGGTGCGCTGCCCGATGTGATCATCGGCGGCTGCGGAGTCATGGAACAGCCGATCCCTTCTACCGCCGTGCTGGTAGAGGATCATCTGGGTCTGGGCCGTTCGGGCGTGCCGTGCTTCGACGTCAACCAGACCTGCCTGTCCTTCGTCGCCGCGCTCGATGTGGCGGCAACGGGCATCGCTGCCGGACGCTGGAAGCGCGCGCTGATTTTCGCGAGCGACATCCCCTCGGCAGGGCTCGATCCGGCGGCGCCCAAGACCCGCTCGATCTTCGGGGACGGCGCGGCGGCGATCGCTATCGAGGCGGCATCGGACGGCGCAAGCGGTCTGCTCGGTATCGCCAGCGTGACGCACGGGGCGCATCATGCACTCGCGCAGCTGCGCGCAGGCGGAACCCGTGTGCGGGTAAGCGAAGGCTACGATGCGCTGGTCGCCGGTTCCCACTTCGAGATGGACGCGTTCGGCATTTTCAAGGCTGCCGCGAAGGCAGTGCCGGGCGTGATCGACCGGGCGCTGGCAGACGCGGGTGTGGCGCGCGAAGACCTGACCTCGATCATCTGCCATCAGGCGAGCGCGCCGGGGGTCGAACACATCCAGCGCCTGTTCGCGCCTGCGGGCGAGCGGGTGATCAATCTGTTCCCCACCCACGGCAACCAGATCGCAGCGTCGATCCCCACCGTGCTCGCCCATGCGCTGGAAAGCGGCAAGGCCGGGTCTGGCGACACGATCCTGCTGCTCGGCACGGCGGCGGGAATCAGCGCGACCGCGATGGTGATCCGTCTGTGAGCGGACGGCGTATCCTCGTCACCGGAGCGACCGGCGGGCTGGGCCAAGCGCTGGTGCGCGAGGCTCTTGCGCGTGGCGCCGTGGTCCGCGCCACGGGCCGCGACAGCGGCGTGGGTGCGAGGCTGGCCGAGCGGGGCGCGCAGTTCGTGCCTTGTGACCTCAGTGCACCCGACGCCGATCTCGCCACGCTGCTGGCCGGATGCGACAGCGTCATCCACGCCGCCGCCCTCTCCGCGAGCTGGGGGCGCGAGGTGGACTTCATCGCCGCCAATATTACCGGCACGCAGCGCCTTCTCGATGCGGCGCGCGCTGCCGGGGTGAGCCGCTTCGTATTCGTGTCGTCGCCCTCCATTTTCGCAAGCTTCGCCGACCGGATCGGGATTGGCGAGGACGAGCAGCCCGCCGACCCACCGCTCAATGCCTATGCCCGCACCAAGCTTGTCGCAGAGCGGATGGTGCTGGCCGCTGCGGACGACACAATGGCGACCTGCGCGATCCGTCCCCGCGCGCTGGTGGGAGAGGGCGACCGCGTGATCCTTCCGCGCCTTGCCGAACTCGCGCGGTGCAAGCGGATGCCCTTGCCGCGCGGCGGGGCGGCTCTGATCGAGCTGACCGATCTGCGCGATGCAGCCTGGGCGATCTGCGAGGCCGAGGCACGCGCGCCGGTGATCTCGGGCCGTGCCATAAACATCTCCGGCGGGGAGCCCATCGCCGTGCGCGATCTCGCGCTGCGACTGGCCGGGGCGCTCGGCGAGCAACCGCGCCTCGTGAACGTCCCGCTTACCGTGGCGCGGCCGCTGGCGTACCTTGCCGAAAACATCGCGCGCCTGACGGGCGCAAAGGAGGAGCCGGTGCTCACCCGCTATACGCTGGCCACGCTGGCCTTCTCGCAGACCTTCGACCTTGCGCCTGCGCGGCGATGGCTGGACTATCGACCGCGCCACGATGCCACTGCGACGCTGCTCGCCGAAGCGCGCCGCCTTGCGGCTGCGGGATCTGCGGCATGATCCGCGTCGGCCTGCAATGGATCGCGCGCGGCTCTTGCAGCCATCCCGAGGCGATGACGATCGCCGGAGGCAGTCTGTGCGCGGTGGAGTTTCCCGCGATGGTCGGGGTGATCCGCCATCGGTCGCGCGGCGTGTTCCTGTTCGACACGGGCTACGATCCCGCCTTCATCGCCGCGACCCGGCCCTTCCCCGAGCGGTTCTATCGCTGGACCACACCGGTCCGCATCGGCGCTGACGCAGAATGGCGCGCGTGGCTCGCTGCGCATGACATTGGCGAGGATGAGCTTGCGGGGACGATCGTTTCGCACTTCCACGGCGATCATGTCGCCGGGATGGCACATCTGGCGCATCTGCCGGTGTTCTGCGCGCGCGCAGGGCTCATCCGGCTGCGCCGTCCGGGGCGGCTTGCAAGAGTGCGGCAAGGACTGCTCGCCGCGCTGGTGCCGCCCGAGGTCGACCGGCAGGCGCGCTTCTTCGAAGATGCGCCTGCCGCAGCGCTTCCCAGGGCATTCGCGCCATTTACCGAAGGCCGCGACATCCTGGGCGATGGTTCGCTGCTGGCGGTCGAACTGCCGGGGCATTGTGAGGGGCACTGGGGCCTTGCCCTGACCACCGATGCGGGCCAGCCGGTGCTGCTCGCGGCGGATGCAGTGTGGTCGGGCCGTTCGATCACCGAGCGACGCCCCCCGCCGCGTTTCACTACCGCGCTGCTGGGCGATACACATCGCTATCGCGAGACGCTCGACCTTCTAAGCCGCGCGGCGGCTGGCAATGGCGAGCTGGCGATCCTTCCCTCTCACTGCGCGGCCAGTGCGAGGGCCTTCCGCGGCGACGATGACGCAGACTAGCAGGATCTTCGCCGCTTGGTGGCGCACCCGCCGGGCCATGCGCCAGTCGCCCGGCACATTGTCCGCAGGCCGCGCCCGGGCGTGGGCAGCGCTGCAACCTGCGATTGCCAGCACCCCCGCGCTGGCGGAATTTGCAGGCAAGCCGCTCGAGCGCTTTCCCATCACAGACATCGCCGACCTGCGCCGCGACTACGGTGCGTGGAACAGCCTTGGCCTGTCAGACGCCGCGCTGCGCACAATGGCCGATGCTGCGGAGGCGGGCGAGACCACCCATCCGAAAGAGATCACGGCGGGCTGGTCGACCGGGAGCAGCGGAGCGGAGCGCGGGCTTTTCGTGGCGAGCTCTGCCGAGCGCGCCGAATATATCGGGCAAAGCCTCGCCCGCCTGCTCCCGCCGCGCGCGTTGCTGCGCCGCCAGCGAATCGTGCTGCACCTCAGGGCGGGCAATGCGCTGTACAGCGATGCTGGGCGCGGGCGGATCGCCTTCCGTCACCTGCCACTGGCCGCGCCGCTCGCCGAAACGCTCGCCGAGCTAGAGAGCTTCGCCCCAACGATCCTGATCGCGCCACCCCACCGCCTGCTCGCGCTGGCCGAGGCAGGGGTTCGCCTGCCAGCCTTGCGCCATCTGTTCTGCGGCAGCGAGCCGATCAGCGCCGCCGAACGCACCTTTGTCGCCGAGCGAATGGGCCTCGCCCCGCGCGCCATCTATCAGGCGACCGAGGGTTTCCTCGGCGCGGAGTGCGCGGCGGGACGATTGCATCTCAACGATCATGCGCTGGCGGTGGAGCTGGAGCCGGTGGCGGGCACACCGGGCTTCCGCCCGATCATCACCGACCTCATGCGCGCGAGCCAACCGGTCGTCCGGCTGCGTGGGGACGATTATCTCGAACTTGACCCACGCCCTTGCTCCTGTGGCTTCGCCGCACGAGTGATCCGCCCGGTCGAGGGACGGGTGGCGGACCTCTGGACCGGGGCCGCCGAGAGCGTCACCCCGCCGCAGATTGTCGCTGCCGTGGAGGGCGTGCTGGGCGCGCGGCACCGCTGGCAGGCGGTGGGCGAGGCGGCGCAGGCGACGCTGCGGGTCGCCCCCGATTGCCCCCCGGCGCTGGCGCAGGACGCCGCGCAGGCGCTCGCCGCGCGCGCCGCAAGGCCCATCGCCGTGCGACACGACCTGTCCGAATGGAGCGGACCAAAGCGGCGCAAGGTGGTCTGGGTCGGTGGCTAGACGCGTCCTCATCACCGGCGCACGGGCCGCCGCCGCGCTCGACCTGGCGCGAGATTTCGTCGCGGCGGAGTGGGAGGTGCATCTTGCCGACAGCCGACTTGTCCGCATGGCCCGCTGGTCGAAGCTTCCGGTGCGCCACCATCGCTACCCCCCGCCGAGAGAGGCACGCGAGGCCTTCCGCACCCGCATCGCTGCGATCGTCGCGGAGGAGGCGATCGACCTCATAGTGCCGACCTGCGAGGAGGTGTTCCATCTGGCGGCCCCCGCGCTTCGCGCGCAGCTCGGTGGGCGTCTTTTCGCGCCCGATCTGGCAACGCTGCGCCAGCTGCACGACAAGTTCGCCTTCGCCCGCGCCTGCGAAGCATGGGGCCTGCCCGTTCCCGAAAGCCATCTGCTCACCAGCGCTGCCGATATCGCGCCCTTCGCCGCGCAGGCGAGCGGCTGGGTCTTCAAGCCATGCTTCACCCGCTTCGGCAATGCGACGCTGATCGGCCCCTCGCCCAAAGCACTGGCGCGGGTCGCACCGAGCCCCGAAGTGCCGTGGATCGCGCAGCGGCGCGTTGAGGGGAGCGAGGCGTGCTTCTATGCCGTTGCGCATAATGGAGCGCTTACCGCCTTTGCCGCCCATCGCTCCGGCTGGCGACTGGCCGGCGGGGCAAGCTACGCCTTCGAACCTCTGGGTGGCGCGTCGGCAGAAGCCTTGCGCGAAATCGCCGCAGAGCTGGCCTCGCGCGCTGGCATCCACGGCCAATTTGCCTGCGATGCGATCTTCGATGCGGCAGGCCAGCCCTTCCTCATCGAATGCAACCCGCGCGCCACCAGCGGGGTCCACCTGCTGAGCGGCAATGGCGCGCTGGCCCGCGCGATCGGAGACGGGGCTCGGGCCCCTACGCAAAGCGACAGAGCCGCTTTTCTCGGCCCGGCAATGCTGGTCTACGGCCTGCCGCTGGCGCTGCGCCAGGCGCAGCTCGGCGAATGGGTACGGCTGCTCGTGGCCGGACGCGAGGTCATTGGGCGCCCCGGCGATCGCTTGCCGATCCTCGGCGCGCTCGTCGATGCCGCGGCGTTCCACCGCGAGGGTCGCAGGCATTCAATCTCCACCACGGCGGCCACCACCCGCGACATTGCCTGGAATGGCGAGGATCTGGACCGATGAGCTTTCCCCAAGCCGTGCGCGATGCCTGGCACATGGTCGCCCTGTCGCGCGATCTGGCCCCCGGCGCGGTGCGCAAGGTCATGCTGTGCGGCACGCCCATTGCGCTGTTCCGCAATGATCGCGCGCTCGGCGCGCTGATCGACCGCTGCCCCCACCGCAATTATCCTTTGTCCGAGGGGCGCGTGCATCGCGGCGCGCTGGAATGCCCCTACCACGGATGGCGCTTCGCCCCCGATGGTGCCTGTACGGCGGTGCCCGGTTGTGCGGTCGCGACGGCGGACGACGCTCGTCTCGGCGCCGATGCCCTGCGGGTGGTAGAGCGGCATGGCGCGATCTTCGTCACCCTGTCCGACACTGCGCCAGCAGAGCCGCCGCTGCCACCCGATTTCGGCAATCCCGATCTCGACCACTTCTGGTGGCAGCAGGGCACGTGGGAGGGCCGCGCCTTCGATGCCATCGAGAACGTGATGGACCCGTTCCACACCAACCACCTCCATCACGGCTTCATCCGCCGCCGCGACAAGCGCCTGCCGGTCGATCTGGTGGTGACCAGTCACGGCGACGGGATAGACATGGCGATCGAACAGACGCAGCCGGATTTCGGACTGATGTCGCGCTTTCTCGAACGCGACCGCCAGCGCAGCGTTTCGCGTTACTATCCGCCGACAACGGTGCAGGCCCGCTGGGAGGGCGCGACGCGGCTCACGCTGTGCGTCACGGCGATATTCACTCCGGCGACAGAAGGCACCTTCACGCCCTTCGCGCGCTTTTCGACGCCCAGGGGCCTCGCCCCAGCTTGGCTGAAGCAGGCCGCGATCCGCCTGTTCCTTGCCCCCGTCGTAGCGCAGGATCGCAAGGCTCTCGCGCTACAGCACGGGGTTATGACCCGCTTCGGCCATCCGCAATTCACCTCGGGCCCCGGCGACATCCTCGGCAACCGTCTGCACCGACTCTGGAAGGGCGAGGTTTTGGAAAGGGAACAGGACGCACCGGTGCGGGCCCAGCTCTAGCGCCTGCCCGGCAAGGCCCGCCAAAGGAATCGCAGAACTTCGCGGATCTAGAGTGAAATGGTGCCAGAAGAGTAATCACATCGGGCAAATAAAATTCTGATTGAAAAGCATATTTTTGCTGGCCGCCCGCGCTTGCCCCTGGCCCTGCCCCGGGACTATTTGGCTGTAATGGTTCGAGTGCGAGAAAATCATGTGGGCCTTTCGACGCAGGCTCGGCTTCACGGTTCCAATTTATCTAGCAGGCTCGAGCCGTGTTCGAGGACAGTGTCGTCGGCGCTCAGCACGGGTCAACGCCGCTTGACGAAGTAGGTCAAAAGCTCCTGCGGTCCCAATTTATGATTGGGACCAGCTGCAACTGAATGCCATCAAGCGAAGCCGAGCATGACAGCTGGCCCGGTAAGGATTTAGCGGACCAGCTCGAGCAATTGATCGTAGCTATCGATCTTCTTGAACGTCACATCCGGCGAGACATCACGGAAGAATCTCTCGGCGCTATCGATACTCTGAAGCTCTGCTAACCTGAGCTGCTCGGCGCTGGTGTCTGCTTTGGTCTCGGCAACGAAGTAGATCTGCCTTTCGCCCTCGAACTCAAGAGCAATGGCCCAGTCTGGATTGTAACTCCCGCCGGGCGTCGGGATCACAAAGCCACGAGGCAGCTTGGCGTAGACCACAACTTCCTCGGCCGCCTCGAGCTCCTGGGCAAAGGATCGCTCATTCTGCGAGTCTACTGCGACGTAGTTGTAGACATGGCTCGCGGCTTCCAGCGCGCTTTCAAGCGGAATTTCGCAGCGGTCGGTTTCGAAGATCGAGACGTCATACGTCTGGCCGGTCTTTTCGTAGCGCAGGGACTCGATTGCCAGGGCGACCTTCTGCCTTTGGATCAAATCGGCGGCCTTTCGGAGGAACATCTCCGGGTTCTGACCAAACATCGCAAACGTATCAGCGTTGATACCGGTCAATATCCGCCCGGTCGTCCTCCGTGTAAGCCGCGTCAACGAGGCCAGACGCCCGATCAGATCGAAGCGAACATGGCTCTCGACAGCGTCCTCCACCTCCTCTGATCTTGAGCGCTGTTCGCGAAACGCTGTGTGCCCGCGAACATCCTCTATGCCAATGTCTGCGCCAAGCTCTGCGCCCGTCACGACGATACGTTGTCTGTCGACACTCAGGTCACTATCGAGACGCGCGATAGCGCTCGCGATGAGCTTCTCAGTATCGAAATCCGTGAAATAGACCGCCTTCTGGTTGATCCGATTCCAAAGCTCCAAGAACGCCTGCTTCTCAAGATTCCTGCGACGCACCTCGGGCATGACCATCTTGCGGGCGTTGCCGGTCATCCTGCCAAGCGCAGTCTGGTCAAACACCGTGTCGACCAGCGCCACGTATTCCTCGGCTTCTTCCTGCAAAGTATAAGGGAAGCTGGCCCACACCGCTTGAGCTTCGCTCGAGGCTTCTTCAATCTTGCCCGCAGGGCCAGCCGCAACCGCCTCGGCAATAACCTCCCTGTACTCATGCCATTTTGCGGTGATGTGTCGAGCGGGGTCGATGAAGCGTTCGCCGATCAGCCAATATTCGAGTTCCGAGGCCTCAGTTTGGGTTACTTCTCGGGACCCAGCTGCAGTGGTGATTGATAGAGTTTGAAAATATGCCGCAGTCGCCTCGCGCGGACGACCCTTAAGAGCATCGGCCATCTCGCTCTGCAGCGCGTTGGCAAAGTCGTCGTAGCTCTCAGAAGCAATCACCGTCAGCACATTGATTTGGTGGACGATGCTCTTGTCATCGGTCCGATGGCCCTGTGCGTCGACGCTGATGCGGAGGCCCCGTCCGACCTCCTGCCTCTTCCCGATCTCATGATCAGACTGCTTGAGAGTGCAGATCGTGAATACGTTCGGGTTGTCCCAACCTTCGCGAAGGGCAGAGTGGGAGAAAATGAAGCGGACTGGTTCGTCTAGTGATAACAGTCGGCCCTTGTTCTTCAGGATAAGGTCATAGGATGATTCGTCCTTCGCCTCGCCTTTCTCGTCGCCGGTTTTGTTGACCGAAGGGTCAACCATGCGACCCTTCTTATCGATCGAGAAATAGCCGTCGTGCACCTGGTCAGGTCGGTCACGCTTCACATAGGCTAGCCAGACCTGGTCAGTGGTATCGAGCTCCTTCAGCTCGTCAAGCGCCCGTTGGTATTCCTCCTCGAACATCCGAGCGTAGAGACCGTTCTCCTTCTCACCGTCCTCACCATACAATCGATATTTCGCTACCTCGTCGATGAAGAACAGCGAAAGGACCTTGATCCCTCGCGCGTGAAGCAACCTCTCGCGATCGAAATGCGCTTTGATCGTCTCCCGTATTTGCACCCGACGCACGGCCTTCTCGCTGGTATCGCCGGTAACGCGGCCTTCCTCGAGCATCTCGCCATTCGTGAATTCAACCGTGCGCTGCGTCACGTCGATATTGGAAACGATGTAGCCCGCATACTGGCTTAGTCCGCCGGACTTCTCCTCCAGTTTGTCGCCGTCGCGTAGCCAGACGGGCTTCCGCTTCACCTGCCCGCCCTTGAGGCCATGCTCGATCATTACCCGCGCCTCGGGCTTGCGGCCGTCGGTGAAGGTGCGGAAGCTTGATAGATAGAGATAGCCGTCGAGCCCAGGGAGGCCTTTGGTCGTGACCCCCTTGACTTGGATCTTTTTCACCAGCTTGCGGTTGTAGGCGTCGAGCGCGTCCAGCCGATGGATGAGGTTGTAGCGCGTCTTGTGCGTAGCCGAAAAACGCAGCGCCAGCGGCGACTGGAAATGCGTCATCGCAGCCTGCGTCTTAGCCCCCTCCATCCGCTGCGGTTCGTCGAGGATCAGGATCGGGCGGTTGCCCGCGATCACGTCGATCGGTCGTCGGCTTTGGAAGCTATCGGGCGTGTCAAAAATGATCCGCCCTGCCCCGCGCCCGGTATCACCCGCACGCACATCGGCGGTGAAAGCCTGCGTATTGATGATCATGCAATGCAGCCCGCCATCCTCGCTGAACGAGGTGAGCTTGTTGAGCTGACCGCTGTTGTAAACGAAGTGCCGGATCTTGTGGCCGTAGAGCGATTGGAACCAGCCCTCGGTATCCTCCAGCGTTTTTTTCACCCCTTCGCGGATCGCGATGCTCGGCACGATGACGATGAATTTCGACCAGCCGTATTCGGCATAGAGCCGGTACATGGTGTCGATATAGACGTAGGTCTTTCCGGTGCCGGTCTCCATCTCGACATCGAGATTGACCGGTGCAGCCTTGCTTGCCGCAAGCTCGCCAGAAGGCGGCAGGTGCTGGGCCATCTGGACCGCACGGATTTTGCTTAGAAGATCAAGGCCCGGGGCAATTGGCGCATTGCGCAGCCCCTCTTCGAACATGCTTGATTGCGCGGCAGCGTCCTTGCCCGGATCGATCTGGTATTGGACGCCCTCAATGCGCGGCTGACCGGCGAAGCAATCGACCACGGCCTGCGCGGCCTTGGCCTGGTAATCGAGCGGCTTGAATATCTGCTTGGTCATGCGCTCAGAGTACCCGGACCTGGGTGTCGGGTGCGCGCTGTTGGAAGCGGCTGTGGACGTTTTCCTTGGTCGCGTCGTCGGCAAAGCCATCGTCGCGGAAAAGGACCCGCAAGGGGGCGAGTTCCGCCATGGCGTCGGCCAGTTCCGTCTCGACGCCGCCCTTTCCGCTGCTGCCGGGCTTGGCGAAGCAGGCGATCAGCGCCGCGCCTTTGCCGCTGCCATCTTCCGGCGCATCGACCAGCCAGACTTTCCGCCCGGCCAGTTCGCGTTGCTCCATCGGCAGAGTGATATCGACGCCCCAGAGCAGCAGCGCGCCGAACAGCAAATCCTCTTCGCTGCGGTCATCCTTGATATGGCTCACCATGCCTGCAAGTGCGGCCTGCGTTGCCTCCTTGGGCGTTATTTTAGTGTCGATGAGATTGCCGCTGTCTATCCTGAAAGATCGGAATCCGGTGTCGCGATTCCATTCACTGTTGACTTCGCCTTCCGACGCCAATCCTGCTGCTTTTTCAATGCGCTCGCGAGACACTTGAGCGATCGATGTATACCCGGCCTTTGCCGCCTCAGATTTAGCGTCCGGCTCCTCATCCAATTGAACAAGGATAAAGCTTCGATTCTGTCCGTCTTCAGCATTCTGCTCAAAAATGGCTTGTGCAGTGGTTGCAGAGCCGGCGAAGAAATCCAGAACAATCCCGTGATCGGAGTTATTTGCCCATTTAATGAGTTGTTTAATCAAGCGAACTGGCTTCTTCCCGTTTGAGAAGGCCACGCCGCCCTCCTTCGCAACGTTGCCCATATCCTGATGGAAGCCCTTCCAGAGGTCCCCACGGATAACGCTTCGACCAAACCTTGGTTTGTAGTCGTCGGACATCCTGTAATTCAGGGACAGAGGCATCAATGCTTGAAGAGTGCCATTGGACAACGTCGTAAGAAAATAGGTTCGATGGTCGGCCTCGAATGTCTGCCAGGTTCCTACTTCCGTCGCTTGGCCATTCGCCGAAACAGGAGGCCTATCGACACGCGCGATCCTCTGAAGGTTCGCGTTGAGGTAGTCAGCTGCAGCATCTGAAACGACAAGCAGCTTATCGAAGTCTTTGACGCTGAAGCCACCGCGATCGGAAAAGCCAAATTTGCGAATGTCCGCTCCGACAGCTTCGTCTTCAAGGAGCTTCTCCGCGAAGGAACCGAGGGTCCCGTCCTCATTCAAGAAATATGTGTAATGCGTATCAAACTTCTCAATGCCGTCGAGCAGTGGTGTGTGTGGCTTTGCATCAAACTCGGGCGACTTGCGATATACATGCACAAATTCGGCATTCTTTACGATCTGTCCTTGCTGTGCGTTCACCGTCTTCGGCCCAGAGGTCGTCGACATCTCTACGACGATCGTATCGACGAAATTTTTCTCGCCAAAAACCTCGTCGAGGATACGCTTTAGGTTAGCTGTTTCGTCATCCGCGATAGACGCAAATACCACTCCATCATCCGCAAGAAGGTCGCGTGCCAATTTCAACCGGGCATACATCATGCTCAACCAGTTCGAGTGGAAGCGACCATTTGTATCTGGATTTGCAACTAGCCGCCCACTGGTATTGTCTCGCAAACCACCCTCTGTTTCATAATCCAGCTGGGACTGAGAGAAATTGTCTCGGTAAACAAAGTCGCTACCTGTATTGTAAGGTGGATCGATATAGATGACCTTGACCTTGCCGAGATAGGTTTCCTGCAACAGCTTCAACGCGTCGAGATTGTCGCCTTCGATAAACAGGTTGCGCGTAGTATCGAAGTCCACGCTTTCCTCGCGCATCGGGCGCAGCGTCTTGTCGATCGGCGTGTTTGCGGTGAGCAGCGCCCGCCGCTTGCCCGGCCAATCGAGCCGATAACGCTCTGCCGGACCATCAACGAGATGATTGGAAAGCGCCTGCCGCAGCAGGTCGAAATCGACCATGGGAGCATCCTCACGTGTTCCTTCCGTTCGGCACTCGGGAAAGAGCTCGAGCAACCGCTCGATATTCTGCCGCGTCAGGTCGGGAGTGGAGGCGTCCAGTTTTGCGATGGTCATACTATTCGGTCAGTTCTTTCAGCGCAGCCTGCACGCTGCGCAATTCACGGTTGATCTCGGTTTTGCGGGCAAAGTCTCCCTCGCGGCGCAACCGTAGTTCCAGCCGCTCGATAGCTTTGCCCTGTGCGGCGATCTGGCTCAAGCGTTCCGCCTGCGCACGCAAGGATTCTCCTTGGCGAGCACCAAACTGCCAAAGCAACCGCAGCAGCCCAGCATAGAGCCCCTCCAAGCTCGCTACCTGTGGTAAGGGGGCGCGGGACTGCTTATCCGCGACCCATTTGCCGCGCCAATGCTCGAGCGTCACCGCCTGCGACTTGTCCGCCTCGCTGCGCCGCTTGTAGGCTACCGCGAGCATCACTTCGTCTCCATCCGGTGCATGGCGCACCAGCTCGAACAAGATCGGATGCGGAATGGCCTTATCGATATGCGCGAGCACCCGGTCGTCGATCCTGTCGCCGCGCAGCGTGAGACGGAACACTTCGATCTCATCCACGCCGCCAGCCGGTGGCAAGTTCACGCTCCGCTCGAAAAGTTTGAACGCCCAGTCGATCCGCTGGACCTGCGCGTCATAGAGCGCGCGGATCGCCTTGCCTCCGCCCGCCTGCCGGAACAGGCGGTCGCGCGGAATGCGGCTCTCCACCTTTGCCGCAGCAGGCCAGGCGTAGAGCGTGCTCATGCAGCACAAGAATCGTCGACGCCGCGCACCACGAGAAAAGCGATCAGCTCGAAGTCATCGAGGCCTGCCACCTCGCCGATCAACGCCGTGGTCGGTCCGCTGGCAAACAGGCTGTCTATGTCGCGTCCCTGTTTCTCCTCGATCATCGAACGGATCGCGTCCGAAAGCAGGTCGGAGTATTTCTCCATCCGCCGACCGTCTTCGGTCTCCCGGTTGAAAGGCTCGTAGAGCTCGGGATCGGGCTCGGTCCGATTGCGCGCTGCGGCACGGAGCATGTCGAGCGCGTGCTTGGGATCGGTGTGCCGCACGACGGCCTCTCCGCTCTCCTTCACGTAGACGAGGTAGAAGGGGTGCAGTCGGTTGTGCTGCTTCAGCTCCGCCTCGGCATCGAGATTGCGCAGGCAGAAGACAACGCCGGGTGGCAGCTTTGGGCCAGCCGGAACGATGGCGTGCATGCCGAGCGGCGCATCATCGAGACTTCCGTTTTTGCGCACCCAGCTAACCAGATCCATGCGGAAGTCGTTGAGGCCCAAGTCCGTGATGCCGACGCCTTGACGCAGGTCTTCCAGATCGACGACCTCTTCCTGCATCCGGCGCAACTGCTCGCGGCGATATTCGACATCGTTCTCGCGCGCGGTGAGTGGGTTGTCGTCACCCGTGGCGGTCAGGTCGGCAATGACCATGCGGCCTTCGACGCGGTCCTTGAGATTGATGTAATCGTCGAGCTCGATATCGGGCCAATAGCTTACGAGCTGGATGCGGGCATTCTTGCTACCGATGCGGTCGACGCGGCCGAAGCGCTGGATGATGCGAACCGGGTTCCAATGAATGTCGTAGTTCACCACCATGTCGCAGTCCTGAAGGTTCTGGCCTTCGGAAATGCAGTCGGTGGCGATCATGATGTCGATCTCGCGCAATTCCTTGGCGAGCCGCTCAATCTGCGCCTTTTTCTTCGAGATGGGCGAGAATAGCGTCAGGACGGCGTTGAAGTCGAAACCGTGGCCCAGCGTTGTTTTCGGTCCGCCAGAGCCGGTGACGAGTGCTGAATGACGCCCGTCCTTTTCAGCGACCAGGCCAGCGATCTGATCGTAGAGATATCCGGCGGTGTCAGCGAAGGCGGTGAAGATCAGCAGCTTACCATTGCCTTCATTGATCGGGTCGGCGCGCTTGCGCTCGATGAAGTCGATCAAGTGCTGGAGTTTCTCGTCGTGCTCCGGCTCGACGCGCTCCATTTCGGCAAGCAGCCCGTCGATCAAGGCTACGTCGCCTTCTAGGTCGTGGCGGTAGGAGACGAGGTCCATGTCCTCGAGCGCCACACGAACCTGGCCGCGCTCAAGTTCAGTCGGCACGTCATCTGCATCATCTGCTCGACCAATCTCGTAAGCGAACCCGGAGCCGCTGCCCCCTTCAAATTGGGCAATCGCCTTCAACGTGGCGTGGTGTGTTGCTGAAAGACGCGCCAATGTTAGCCGGAATGCCTGAACCGAGCTCTCCAGCCGCTTGAGCAAGTTGACCCGCATCAAGGCCTTGATCGAGCTCTCGCGGTCTGTGCCCTTCAGGACATTTGTCTCGGTAGCAGTGTCGTATTGCGCATACTTTTCCCTACGACTGGGCTGCACATAGGTAAGGGGCGCATAGACAGCGAGGTTCAGCTTGCTGAGCTCGTCGTAGATCTCATTAAAAGTGGGCACTCCGGTTCGTTCGGTGAGCGCGGGCCTGAAAGACAGGGGCTTGAGCCGCTCGGGGAAACCCCCGATTTCCTCCGTATCATAGTAGGTTGTTATGTGGCGACGAGACCGCGCGATCGTCACGCTGTCGAGCAAATCGAAGAATGAGAAGTCGAGCCGGTCGAGGATGGCTTGCGGCGTTCGCTCTTCAAGGGGCAGGCCCTCCCACTCATTGAACGCGCGTTGGGCCTGTCGGAAAATTTCGTCGACCGTCTGGTTTGTGCCAAGCTTCTCCGCAAAAGTCTTGCTGTCGCCCGCATATGCGAGTGCAAGTTGGTTCTTGAGGTCAGCAAACCGATTGTTCACCGGTGTCGCCGACAACATCAGCACCTTGGTCTGCACACCTGACCGGATGACTTTGTTCAATAAAGCTCGGTAGCGCGTCTCGGCCTCGCCCTGCGCTAGTGTCGCGTCATCGTTTCTGAAATTGTGGGATTCGTCGATAACGATGAGATCGTAATTGCCCCAGTTCACCTGATCGAGCGGCATGCCCATCGAATGCCCGCTAGTCCGCAGCAAGTCAGTGTGGGCAAGCACATCGTAATTCAGCCGGTCCTCGGCGAGAATGTTGGTGGTCAGGTTCTTGTTGTAGGTATGCCAGTTGTCGGCGAGCTTCTTTGGGCAGAGGACCAGGACCGACTTATTGCGCAGCTCGTCGGCATAGAGGCTGTGGATGGCGGCGCGCTCCGCATCGCTCAGGTCGTAGACCTTGTCGCCGCTTTTCAGCGTGAGCGCCGTATCCAGCTGATCGTCGATGTCGCCGGCATCCGGCAACCTCACCTTCCACATCGTCAGGCCGCTCGCGTCGCGACGAGGCTCATGACGTAGGCTCGGGCCTGGAGGCTGAGGCCGCGGTCGAAGCGCCCGTCGATTTGTTCCGTCGTGAGACCGGCATCGACCATCGCCTTGAGCGTTGCGTGAAAGTCGGTGGCTCCGGGATGGAGCCGGAACACTTCGTCCGTGATCTCGCCGATGCTCTCCCCATAGGTCTCGATGCGCGGGGGGAGGATGGTGATCTCGTCGCCGACCCGGTTCACAACCGACACGTGCCGTCCGAGCGTCTCTTGCACGACGACCGGAGAGTGCGTGGCGACCACGGCAAACGCGTCGTTTGCCTCTAATACTAGCCGCACCGAATGCATGAACGCAGCGAGGAGCGGCGGGTGCAGGTGGCTTTCAGGCTCGTCGATGAGGACTATCGACTTTCGCTCCGTTCGCGCGACGAGGGTCGCGGTGGCGTGCATCACGATCTTAAGGCCGGTGCTCCACCCCATGAAGGTGGACTTCGGCTCAAGCGCCAGCAGCTCCATCGGCGATTGGTCCGGGATGTCTGAGAAGGACGGATCTGCGAGCAGGGGGCGGAGGACACTCAGCAGAAGCTGGAACCGGCCCGCCTCGGAGATCGCCTGGACCGTCCGAGCATATTCGTCGGCGAGCTGCTCCGCAGACTTTAGCCGGGTCCTGACTTGGCGGTCGAATTCGATGCGGTCGTCCAGCGCGCCCGAGTCGGCGTCGATCGCGTCCCCTTCACTCTCGAGGCTTTCCTCCAGCTCGGCGGCGATATCACGCAGCCCGGCGAACGAGTAGCGCCCGGTCCCAGCCCGGAGGTCCTTGGCGATCTGACGGCGCTCCTCAATCCCGACGCCCGGCACCTGGAAGGTGTCGAACGCGCTGTAGGCGACCGTCACGACGCGGCTGAACCCGATGCCCGCCGGCTCGATGCTCCCGAGCCGCAAGATCGCCTCGGAGCGGCGATCGCGCTGCGAAGCGTGAAGGACGCGTGCGAGCCTGGCCATCAGGGTGCTCTTCCCGGAGCCGTTCCGCCCCGTGAGGACCGCCACCCGTTCGGGCAGCCTCGCCTTGGCCGAATTGAAGTCAATGGCCCAGATACCCTCCTGAGCCGGCGCTGCGAAGTCTAGGCTCAGCGGCTCCTGCCACCCCGCGACACTGAAGGTCATGTCGAGGCCCATCGAGGGCAGGGCGTCGTAGTCCCGCTCGAGCAGGGTTCGTGCGAGGGGCACGTAGCTGTCGAGGTCGAGGTCGCGTGTCACTGAGACGCGCCAGCCCTTCTCCTGTTCGAAGGTTTCCGCGTGAATCGGGTCAGCAAGGGCGTCGCGGAAGAACTCGAGGAGGAAGCGGCGCAGCTCCTCGGGGAACGCAGCGAGGCGTTCGTAGTAGTCTAGGGACTGGCCGAGTGAGCAGAAGTCATCTCCCAGCGGTTCTAGCGGCCCCTCCGGCAGCACACTGTCCTGAGTCTCCACCTGACCCCGCTGCAGGATCTTGATGTTTCCCACGAAGGCATCCTGGTCCCCCGCGAAGTAGTAGACGTGGTATTGCGTCTTGAAACCGAAGTCGTCCCAGGCATCCTGTTGCAGGACAATGTCCCCGAGCGCTGGGGGCGTCCCTCTAGACGGCTTGAAGACGACGACCTTCATGACAGCTTTCCTCTGATGCGGAGCTTGGCTTCGAGGCGATTAGCAGGAGCCCCCGTGGAGCAGCATATGAAACCTGAGCGGTCAACACACTGCTCTATAGTCAGCTTTTCACACTCTTCCGCCCCAAAGCCGCCATTCCGCAATCGGCCCATCACCTACCTGCTTGCTCTGGTGCGAACTTCCGATGGGCAACATAGTCCAACATCACGGTAATCCCGAACCGTCGTTTATGCAGTTTAGAGCAGGCTGTGGATCGCCATCGCGCCACACAGATATGGTTGGCTGAAGGCTCCGTTTTGCGGCGCAGTTGCGAACCGCTCGGTCGCGCTCGCGCAATCGGCAGGATCATGTATCTTTGACAGGGCAGCTATAGCCTCGTCGCGCGTTACCAGACTAAGCCTAGCCATCGCCGAAGTCACCGCACCCGAAGGAGGCAGACCCAGGGCCAGGCCTTCGCCCACGAACCGCGAGAAGAGATATTGCGCCGTGTCGCTCGTCCGCCACGCGCTCGCGCAGGCAATGGCTCGTCCGTTGAGCAGAGACCATGCAGGAAAACTCACCGCGTCGGCCGTTCTGAACCGCTGTTGGAAATTCCTGGCCGACCCTACGCCGGAATAACAGGCATTCAGTAGCACCAACCGCAGGTCGAGGCGGTCGCCATGTGCTTGCAGCTGACTGATCGAGATAGGATGCGGTGCCTCGCCGCCGATCGACGCGAAATACGGATCAGTATAGCTGTTGACCGGCGTCCCGTGGGTCGAAACGATAAGCACTTGTGCATCCTCGATTAATTCCGGGAGCTGTCGGGTCGCGCCAGTGTCGATTATGACAGGTGGGGAAAGGCCCGCCGCCTCCGCGAATGCAGCGGCCTCGTGGCGGGGAAGCAGCAATTCGTCGTCGCAGTCGATGATCGCTGCAACTCCTCCGCTTATCTTTGAAGGCTCGGCCGAGAGCGCCATTGCTTCGACCAGCCTGACCTCAAACAGGCCCTGCTGCATGCGCTCTAAGAGGCCGGGATGTCGCATGGCGAGCGCAGTCATCGGAGGGGAAGGACCGAAATCCTGCAGATAGCGGATCGAGCGTGCACCGCCTGTGGCAAGGTCGCCGAGGACCGGCTCGAGCAGTGGAAACACAGCGTCCAGCCAAGCGCCGAGCGCCGCAGCAAACTCTTGTCTCGTGATCTGGCCCTGCGCAAACCGCAGTAAGGCTGCGTGCCAGTTGGACCGCGTGATTGCGGGCAGAGCGGTTCGTCGATACCGGTCGCCATGAAACGACCACAGCAACGGCTCACCGGCATGGGTAATGGCCATGATGCAGTGTCCGTCCTCCAGACGTCTGCGAACCGCGTTGATCATCTCGGTTTGGCCGGCCCGATCGAGGGCCGGACCAGACCGGCCATTTAACTTCGCAATGATCTGCGAGAGCCTGTCCCACTGAGTGCCAGCCGGGTTCCGCGGCCCCCAGACGTCGTCATATTTCTCCAAGAATCCAAAAAGGTGTGGCACGCCTTCGCCGCGTAGGCCCTCGAGTGCACTTTCGAGCGCGACCGCCTCGTCTGCCTGTACCAAAGCCGCCGTCTTCCTGCTCCACTCGAGCATCGCCAGCCAGTCCCCAAGCGCATTGCCACGGCAGGCAAGAAGAGCCTCGAGGGCCTCCTCGACCGGCCCCTCGTCCGGCAAGGTCGCCATCAGACTATCAAACCGCGGAAGGTAACGCTCGCGTAGGCCGCGCCGATGGTGAAAGCGGAGGACATCACGCAAAGTTTGGTCGAATGCGCGCGCAGCAGCCGCAAGCGAAGTGGCCACTGCATTGGCGTCACCACTCTCCGCGAAAATCCGTGCGGCGACAAGTTCCAGCTCGAGCAAGGCCTCGGGATCACGGGTTTGGTTGTGTTCTATCCTCGCTTCGTTGATCATTGCCCGTGCCTGCGCGGTCTCGCCAGCTTGTCGCAGACAAGCAGCAAGATTGACCATAAGCACTGGCCGAATGTCACTGTCCTTCACAGACGTATTCACCGCACGCCGCAAGTAGATTTCCGCGTTCATAGTGTCACCGACCCGCATGAATGCAGTGCCGAGGTTACCAAGCAAGTCCATCGGCGGATCGGCCCCGAGTTCACCAAGAACTTCAAGCGCCTGTCTGCCCGCTTTAACTGCATAATCCGGATCGCCTTCCTCGCAGGAAACGGCAACGACAGTCTGAAGCGCACGCGCCAGCAGGGGCAGTGACCCGGTTTGATACGCATGGCTCTCGACATCGGCGATAGCACGATAGGCAGCCTGCGAAGCGCCGTGCCGGGAGTACAGCAGCGCACTCCGCAACTTCAGATCGCAGAGCTCATCTGGAAGATCATAATATTCGAGCAGGTCGGCAGCAGCGCGGAACACCACCGGACGGTGGTCGATGCTCGACGCAATGCAATCTGCCTCCTCAATCGCGACGCGAACGATTTCGAGAACGGTCTCACGCGTATCGTCAGTGTGGTCGGCGCGGGCGAGTGCTTCAAGTGCCTCGAATGCCCCGCTGACATCTCCGGCCAAATATCGCGCACGGGCCGTCAGTTCGAGGAATAAGAGATGTTCCCATAGTAGATCGCGCTGCTGCATCAGTGTTGCAATTGCAATCGCTACACTGGCTACATGCGAGGCATTATGGTCACAGCTCGCGATCAGTCCATTGTAAAGATCAACCGCGCCATCGAACTCGCGGGCCCTGTGCAAGAGACGGCTCAGCCGACTCTCAAACGCTTCTGGCGAAAGAGCGAGCCAGTCCTGCCAGTTCAAATTTGCTTCCCCTGCTTACAAAGCTACTCGCCTGCAGCGATCAATGTTACCCATTCAAATCATCTTTTTTTCGTTCTTTTTTGATCCGCTTACTTCATATATCGCATCGCGATGGATGAGAGTCGTATGTCATCTCACGGCCCGTTATCTGTCGCTGCAAGATCACCGAGGCCAAATGCTCAAAGCCAAATGAAGTAGGCTCTTCCCTCGCTCGATGATCGAGGCCTCAGTCCAACTATCCTGCCCCAAAAGAGCTTTGTTCAAATAGAGCACGGAATGCCGCTCCAGCCCGGCGCGCTTTCCATGACCATCTTCGCTTACCCAGGCATTGTTCGACTGAGCGGGATTGAGCTTGTCGTTTAGCAGTGTGAGGTTCCCGATCGTTTGGACGAGACGGTCTCGATCGCCAGCCTCTTCCATCTCGTTCGCGATACCGGGCAAGGGCCAATGCGCCTGCCATGCTTGCGGCATGATGTGTTCCACGGTTAGATTTGAAGGAACGTGGGTGTGCTCCGCGTATTTCGTACGTGATGCGCGCTCCATCTCCTCGAGCAACATACGCAAACGCGGCCGCCGCAAGTTTTCGTAAAGCGCATTGCCAAGCCACGCCTTCTCAAACTCGGTATCGGTAGGCCAACGATCGACCTCGGCGGTTCCCTTTTCAAGCCGAGCGATGAGTAGCGCAACTACGTCGTTCGGCCCATTCACCTCATCGGCAACTTCAAGAAAAAAGGTGCCATAACTTCGGGTGCTTAAGCGGCAAACCATGCGCCGGACCAGGAAGGAATCGAGCGCTCGAATTGATGCAAGCAAGCCTTCCCGGTCATTCTTGAGGCGGTCGAAGAGCACCAACAATAGTGGATAGATTGTTTCGAGATCCATCACTCCGATGCGCTCGAGGTGGCGGCTTATTTCCGGGTCATCGACGCCCTGCTGAAGTCGCTTGTAGATCACACCATATTTGTGGATCGATACCATCCGTTCGAGCGCATCAGGCGCGTCGGGGCCTGAAGCCAATTCGCGGTAGGCCGTATACAGGTGCGCTGCCGAAACGTTGCGCCCGGTCATCAGCGAAAGGACGTGCCTCAAGAATAGCTCAAGCCTCGCACGCCGGGCATGGCCTCGGCCGATTTCCTGTCGCCAGAACGCGCCGTCCTGATCGAACGCTTGCCAGTGCTTGTTGTAGGCAGCTTCAGCGTTCTCGCAATTAGACTCGAGTTCGCTCAGCAGTGAGTTTTTGACCAGATCGGCAGCGAGCAGTGGTGTGCCCCGTGCGTTCAGCGTCTCGAAGATCATTTGCGCATCGTCTTTGTCATCGAGGTCGATGACCACCAAACGCACATTGTCACGGATTGCACTATATAGAGCAGCAATCCGGCGATCACGTGCGTCGCCGTCTGCCTCTTCCACCCAGCCGCTAATGACCTCGAAGAAAAAGAGGTAAGCGTCTGGGATGGTCCGGCCGACACGCTTCCGATTGCTGGCCATCTCCAAATTGGCCCGGGCCTCTGCGTTGTCGAAGGACGACATCACGCTTTCGTAATCGTCGCGGTCGGCGTTGGTCGGCCAGATTTTGAAGGCTTCGCTTGGTTCGGTGCAGAGCGGGTGATCATTACTCACCAGTTTCCTGAGCGCCTTGCGAAACGAGTCCGCCTCCATCGCCGAGACCACATGCTCAAATGCTTTGATGAGTAACTGCAATGTCGTGAGACGTTGCTGCCCATCGATCAGAAGACGCGTTTCTATCGAACCCGGCGGTAGATCAGGTTTGTCTTGGACGGATGCCCCGAGAAAGTGCGCTCTGGGAGAACCGCCCTGCTCAATGACCTCGGCTACTGAGCTCAGATCTTCCCACAGAGGCACCCACTGATCGGCCTCATTCCAAACATAGGGGCGCTGATACAGCGGGACTTTATAGTGCACATCCTTTTCGAAGATGTGCTGCACCGCAAGAGTTCCGACCTGCAATTGCGCCCCCCAATGTCCTCAACTCGACGAGTGCATATCCCTCTCATCATGACCAAGCAATTGGGCGCGAGATCGGACGGTCAGGCGCGCAAAGGGGGGCAAGGAAAGTTCACCCCCCCCCCCAAGAGTTTCGACCACGCAAATTTTTTCACCCCCCGCCGGTGTCCGCAACAAAGGCTGCAAGGTCTCTGATCCCCCCCATGGGGCTGGCTCTGAAACGCATTCACACATCAAGCAAGCACCGCTTATTTTAGTTGGCTGGGCGCGATGCCTGCCAATCTACTCGCGATCTTCCATGCGCTTCTGGATCCACTCATCAACTTCTGCCTCGACCCAAGCGACGCCGCGTTTGCCCAGCCGCACACGCTTCGGAAACGTGTCATCGGCATAGAGGCGAGAGCGCGAAAAACCGGTTTTCTGGAGAACTTCAGGGAGACGAATAAGGCGCATAGACCGATCCTTTCTCTGGTATCGGTCCCGCAGGATAGTCAGACGTCCCATGAGCGCCACAAGAGTCCTCGGGGGTTATCTCAAATTTTCGAGACGTTGGTCCCCAGATTGAAGGGCATCCTTTACGCTTGAGCGGATGTCGATGGCATGGCGCAGCTCCAGCCCATCGAGGGCGAGCGTCGTGAGCCGTGTAAGCTGCGGCTTGAACGCCTTGCCCCAAGGGACGCCCGCATATCTTAGCTGCTTGGCAAGCTTGATGATTAAGTCCGGCATCGGATGTGTAAGTCGCCGTGCATCAACGTTGTCGGCACGGCTTCTTGCGCGATCAGTGAGAGCGACCAAAGCTCTGACAAGCTCAACAGACTCCGCATAGAGCGAGGTTTGTTCTGGGCCGTCACCTCGCGTTCCAAGGAAGTGCCGCGCTGGCAACGCGCAGTCTTCAAGCACCTTCAGAAGCTTGTGTGAGGCCACGGACAGGCTCTCGATATCCTCGCGCCAGCCGACAAAGCGTTCTCTGTTCGAGCCCTTGCTCAACCACGCTGCTTCGAACTCTCTTGCCGCCAGGTCGACCCAGGGAAGATCTAGCTCTGGCCAGTGCGCCGTCATCTTGTCGCGCACTGAGGCGGTAAGTCGCCAGTCACTGTAAACCCAGCCGTCGTCGCCAGGCGAGTGCAGGAATTCGAACTGCGTAGGTTCGCCACGCGGAGGAGTTTCTCCAGCCATCGGCCGACGCGATATCACGTAAAGCTCAAGGCCGTGAGTCTGATGGTAGCGCTATGGGCTGGCGAGCAGAGCACGGCGAAGGCCTCCGAGCTGATCGGGTTCAAGACAACAATCGGCTAGCCGCTGCCCCCGCGGATGTATTCCTCAAGCTCACCACCAATCAGGCTTGGGAGCGCTGCCGTCGGCCTGCTAGGCTGACGACGTTTCCTGCCATATCGCTTGGTGAGGTTCTGTAGGCCACCACCTCGCCACCATCCCGAAGTCGATCAAGATAGTTGCTCCACCAATGGTGCATCTCAACACGTTCGTTCCAATAGCTCGCGCGGTTGTAGACCCCGCGGACAGCGTTGCGGTCTGTGTGAGCAAGTGAGCGCTCGATGGCGTCCGGATTGAATTTCCCACTTTCATTGAGGAGCGTCGAGGCAGTCGATCGCCAGCCGTGCGAAGTCATCTCATCCTTCGAGTAGCCCATCCTCCGCAGCGCTTGGTTCATAGTGTTCTCGCTCATCGGTCGCAGCCGTGTGTGATTGGCTTCGAACGCGTAGCCGTCGGGCCCGGTCAGATCATAGAGTTCGCGCAGATAGGTGATCAGCTGCCGGGTGAGCGGCACAATATGGGGTTTGCGCATCTTCATGCGTTCGGCCGGAATTCGCCATTGCGCCTTCTCAAAGTTGAACTCGTCCCACTTTGCCATGCGCAGCTCTCCAGGGCGCGCCATGACGTGCGGTAGGATCTGCAGAGCAAGACGCGTATGAGGTGGCCGTCATATTCGTCGATCGCGCGGAGCAGGTGCACGACTTGCTCTGGCTTCTCGAGCGCGGCGTGATGCTTGGGCCTGGGGTTCCTCAGGGCTCCTGCGAGCCCAGCCGCAGGGTCATATTCCGCACATTGATTAGCGACGGCATATCGGAACACCCGGCTTGTGAACGATCTGCACCTTTTCGCAGTCTCATATTTGCCGTGTGCTTCGACCCGCTTGAGCGCCGCGAGCACATGAGGGGCCTTTATCTCTTTCATCGGTAAGCCATGCAGCGGCTTCAATTGGTCGAGATACCAATAGCTTTTCTTGGTGGTTTCCTGGGATAGACCCTCGCTGGCCCTTTTCTCGATAAACTCCCGAGCAACAGAATCGAAAGTGGTGTTCGCGCTTTGCGCAGCGACCAATTTCGCAAGCCGCCGTTCGACGGCAGGGTCCTTGCCTACAGCAACAAGCGCACGCGCGTCATCACGAAGCTTGCGTGCCTCAGCGAGCGACACGTCAGGATAGCGGCCTAGGGACTGCCGCTTCTCGACCCCGTGCAGGCGGTATTTGACCCGCCACAGCTTCGAGCCGTTGGGCATGACCTCGATGTAGAGCCCCTGACCATCGGCTTTTTTATAGGATTTCTCTTTCGGCTTGAGATTGCGCAAGGCGATATCGGTAAAGGCCAACTTCCTACTCCCAGTTCGGAGCCAGCCGAGATTTAGAGATTTCAGCCAAGCCAGTTTTGGGGGCAGCTATAAATTTCGAGGCAGGTTCAGAATTGCCCACTTGCCCCCAGGCTGCCCCCAAAACTGGCTTGGCTGCCCTGATATCTCACTGGACATTCCAGGACAAACAACCCCTCACAACTGGCAGATTTCTGCCGGTTTGTCGAGGCATCGTGGGATGCGCTGGAATGGAAAAATGGTGCCCAGAAGAGGACTCGAACCTCCACGACCTTGCGATCGCCGCCACCTGAAGACGGTGCGTCTACCAATTCCGCCATCTGGGCACACGAGGCAGCCCGGTCATCGTTGTCCGGGGCCTAGGGTAGGCGCGGGCCACTAGCGGAGGCGGGCCATGCCTGTCAACGCCGTTGAGCGGCAATCGTTTACACATACCACCGGTCTTGCAGCGCCCGTCGCCATCCGGCAAAGCGGCGCGCAGACTCCGCGACGCGATCTGCGCGCTCAATCCGCCAAGAAAGGCCCGTTCATGCCCACCGCCAATCCGCTTACCGACAAGCTGGTGACGATCTTCGGGGGCAGCGGCTTTATCGGACGCCACGTCGTCGAAGACCTGCTGCAACACAATGCGCGGGTGCGGATTGCCAGCCGCACGCCCGAAGAGGCGTTTTCGCTGAAGCCGCTGGCCAAGCTCGGCCAGTTGCAGTTCGCGCGTTGCGATCTGCTCGACGAAGCGAGCGTGCGCGCCTGCGTTGCGGGGAGCGACGCGGTGGTCAACCTCGTCGGCAGTTTCGAAGGCGATCTGATGAAACTGATGGGCGAGGCGGCAGGGTCGCTCGCGCGCGCAGCCAGGGATGCCGGCGCGAGCAGTTTCGTGCAGGTGAGCGCCATCGGTGCAGACCGCAACGGCGCGTCCGAATATGCGCGCGCCAAGGCGCTGGGCGAGGAGCTGGTGCGCGAGGCCTTCCCCAAGGCGACCATTCTGCGCCCCTCGATCATTTTCGGGCCCGATGGCGGTATCCTGCAGATGTTCGCCGGGTTGATCGCGAGCCTGCCCGTGCTGCCCGTGTTCGCGCCCGACGCGCCGCTGCAGGTGGTGCATGTCGACGATGTCGCGGCGGCGATCGCCACTGCGCTGCTCCACCCGGCAGACCACGCCGGCAAGACCTACGAGCTTGCCGGGCCGGACCGGTGGACGATGATGGAATTGAACGAGCGGATCGCAAAGGGGCAGCGGCGCAAGCGCACGCTCCTGCCGATGCCCGATGGCGCCAGCGCAGCCTTCGCCGCGCTGCCCGGCACGCCGATGAACAGCGACCAGTGGAACATGCTCAAGGCGGGCAGCGTCGCCAGCGGCGATACACCGGGCTTTGCGGCGCTCGGCATCCAGCCGCGCCCGCTCGAGCTGGTGATCGACCGTTACATGGTCCACCACCGCAAGCACGGGCGCTTTGCAGACAAGATCGACAGCCTGGGCTAGCCCGCCCGGCCGCGATCAGTTGCTTGCGGGGGCTTCGCCTTCGGGCGCGGTCTGATCGGCGATCAGCGCGATCGGTTCGACCAGCAGGATTGCGCCGTCATTGCCGCTGATGCGCACACGCTCACCCACCGCCGTGTCGGGCCCGCGCGCGATCCATTCGCTGTCGCCGAGCTTGACCCGGCCGCTACCGCTCTCGATCGGCTGAACGACCAGCGCGATTTCGCCGACCATCCGGCCACCGCGCTGGTTGAGCAATGGATCGCTGCTGATGATTGGCCTTTCGCTCAGATAGCGGCGGGCGCTGTACACCGCGATCAGCGCGAGGCTGACGAAGCTGATGATCTCCAGCGGCCAGCCGAACCCGACCAGGTAGCTGAGCCCACCGGTTATCAGCGCCGCCGCCGCCAGCCAGATCAGGTAGACGCCCGGCACGAGGATCTCGAGCACGGCGAGCGCGAGGCCAACCGCGATCCAGATCCAGTAGTTATCGACCCCGTCGATCATGAGCCGTCACGGCCCGTGTGCGGCAGGCCGGTGCGCGATGCGGAGGTGCCCCGCTCGCGCCCGGTGGAGATCGGCACGCCATTGTCGCTGGGTGCCTTTTCGGCCGGGCCGATGGCGTCCCGCACCAGCTCTCCGATGCCGCCGATCGAGCCGATCAGCTGGGTCGCCTCGACCGGGAAGAGGATGGTCTTGGCATTGGGGCTGTCGGCGAACTTGCCGACCGCTTTGGTGTATTCCTGCGCGATGAAGTAGTTGATCGCCTGGTTGCCCGAACCGGCAATCGCGTCGGACACCATCTGCGTCGCCTTCGCTTCGGCTTCCGCGGCACGCTCGCGCGCCTCGGCATCGCGGAAGGCGGACTCGCGCTTGCCCTCGGCCTCGAGGATCGCCGACTGCTTGGAGCCTTCGGCGCGCAGGATCGCGCTGGTCTTGTCGCCTTCGGCCTCGAGGATCTCGGCGCGTTTGAGGCGCTCTGCCTTCATCTGCCGCGCCATCGCTTCGGAGATGTCGCGCGGTGGGCGGATATCCTTGATCTCGACGCGGGTGATCTTGATCCCCCACGGCGAGGTCGCGTGATCGACCACGCTCAGCAGGCGGGCGTTGATCTCGTCGCGCTTCGACAGCGTCTCGTCCAGATCCATGCTGCCCATCACGGTGCGCAGGTTGGTGGTGGTGAGCGCCATGATCGCATAATTCAGGCCGGAGACTTCGTAGGCGGCCTTGGGCGCGTCGAGCACCTGGAAGAACACCACCGCATCGACCCCGACCATCGCGTTGTCGGCGGTAATGATCTCCTGGCCCGGGATGTCGAGCACCTGTTCCATCATGTTGATCCGGTGGCCGACGCGGTCGATCAGCGGGAAGATGATCGTCAGGCCCGGATCGGCGGCCTTGGTGAACTTGCCGAACCGCTCGATCGTGTAGACGTAGCCCTGCTTCACCATCGTAATGGCGCTCATCAGGAAGATCAGCAGCAGGAAAACCAGCAGCCCGAGTACAACCCAACCCATCATTTTCTGTCTCCTATAACAGGAGCGATCCTAGACCCTGCAGGGCCCGGATCAAAGCGAAACCGGCAAGAAATCGGGCCTCGGGCGGCGCGGGTCAGAGCGCCTTGCCGTACAAATCCAGCAGGTCGGCATAGGCCTGTTCGGCAGCGGGTTCGGCGTAGGCCGGGCTGTCGGGCACGGTCCACCCGTGGTCGCCTGCGTAGACCTCTATCTTCGCCGGACGCCCCGCGGTGGCAGCGGCCTCGCGCAGGATGGTCTTGTCCTCCGGCGCCTCTGCATCGTCGTTGCGCGCGATCGCGATCAGGTAGTGCGCCTGCGTGTCGGCGAAGGTGTTGTGCGGGCTCATCGGGTCGCCTTCGCGCACCAGACCGCCACCGTGGAAACTGGCGACGCCCTTGATGCGCGAGGGTACGGCGGCGGCGGACCACAGCGTGAAAGGGCCGCCCATGCAATAGCCCTGCGTGCCGATGCCGCGCGCCGTATCGACCTCTTTCTGCGTGTCGAGCCAGCCGGTCGCCGCCCTGGCATCGGCCATGATCGCCTCAGCGGTCAGCTTTTCGCGCCAGGGCTTGACCTTCTGGAAGCCGCCATCGTTTATGAAGGCGGCGAAATCGGCGAACTGCTCGCCTGCAACGTCGCGGTAGTAGGGATTGACCACCAGCACCGCGTAGCCGCGCCCGGCGAGCCGCCGCGCCATGTTGCGCTTCGCCTCGCGCAGTCCTGCGATATCGGGCCAGAACAGCACGGCGGGCGATGGGCCGGATACCGGCGCGACGAAGAAGCCGTCCATCGTGCCGGCAGAGGTCTGGAAGCTGACCTGTCTCTCGGCCATCGCGGGCAGGGAGATATCGCTGCCGCCACCCGCCATGGGGGCGCACGCGCCCAGCGCAGCCGCGCCGGTCAGCGCACCGAATTGCCGCCGATTGAGACCCTCGCGGGCCCACCGCGTCAGCTTTTCTTCATCGCACATGATCCATGCCCTCTCTGTTCGCCTGCGTCCTGCCGGGAAACGCCGTTTCGGACGTTAGGCTCCCCCCGACGGCACCGGCAAGGCCAGTCCCGCATCGGCATGCGGGTTCGCTTTGTCGTGGATCGGATTGCGGCGATGCGCAATGAGGGCTTTTGGGAAGGCAGTGGCAGGGCCATGAATTCGATGCAGTGGGAAGCGGTCTTGCGGTGGTTGGCTTCCGACCCGTCGGCAAGGAACACGCTATCGATATTGAGCGAGCCTACCGCGATCAGGCTTGCGGTTCTGACATGGGTGGCACTGGGCGCGGCCGCGTACGGCGTGGCGCGCTGGCGACGATGGAACCGCGCGCGCATCCTGTCCGCCATCCTGTGCGCTGGCACACTGGCGGTCGTGCTGTGGGTTACGCTGCTGGCACGCCTGCCCGACGACTGGGAGCGCCCGGCAAGCAACCAGCCTTGCAACTTCGCCCTCGAATCCTTCCCGACCGATTTCGAGGCGCTGCTCAACTGGTTGCTGTTCCTGCCCTTCGCGCTGTCATTCGTGCTGGCCACCCGCAGGCCCCTGCTCGCCTGCCTCGCCACGCTCGCGCTGTCGTGCGCGATCGAGCTGGTGCAGTCGATCTTCCTGCTCGGCGGGTGTCAGCTGTCGGACCTGGTCAGCAATGTGACCGGCGGTATCATCGGCGCGGCAGCTGGCGCCGCGATCACTGCTTTTCGAAAGAGGCGGTTATCTTCAGCTTGACCTCGTCCGAGACCACGGGAAGCGCGAAGTCGATTCCGTAGTCGGACCGCTTGATGGTGGTAGTGCCCATGAAGCCCACCGTTTCGACCTCGCTCATCGGGTTGGTGCCCGCCCCGGTGAAGCGCGCATCGATGGTGACGGGGCGGGTCACGCCCTTCATGGTCAGGTTGCCGGTGATCCGGGCCTCGGTGCCGCTCGGCGCGACATCGACGCCGGTCGAAACGAACCGCGCCATCCCGGCGTCGGGCCCGAAGAAGTCCGGCTTGGCCCCGTCCTTGCCGGGGCGCAGCAGATGATTGCGCAGGCCATCGCTGACCACCGTCACGCTGTCGATCGGGATGCTCACGTCGACCTTTGCATCGTCCGGGTTCGCTGGATCGATCGTCAGCGTGCCTTCGACATCACCGAAGGCACCGAAATAGTCGTTGAAGCCGAAATGATTGACCGTCCACGCGACCAGCGTGTGGTTGGGGTCGGTCTCGTACGTTCCCCCACTGACGCGGCTGACGTCCATCGTCCCGGGCAGCTGGGGCGCTTCCTGGAAGGCGAAGGCCGGAACGGTGGCAGCACCGATCAGGGCGAACACGGCGAGGGACTGGGTAATGCGCATGGGAAAGCTCCGGGTTGGCGAACAGCAGGATTGAAAACACGACTCACGAAAAATTCGCGCACGTACTCGCTTCCCCAAACCTCGAGTGAGCGTTGCGTTCCGAATGACGATGCAGCCTGACCACTCGTCAGGACCGCCTGCGCCGCCTAGCGCCGCGTCAGCGCATCCTCACTCTCGGCCATCAGCGTGGCGATGATCTGCGCGACCGGTTCCTCTTCCTTGACCATCCCGACCGACTGGCCCGCCATCAGGCTGCCATTCTCGACATCGCCGTCGATCACCGCGCGGCGCAGCGCGCCCGCCCAGTAATGCTCGACCTGCAACTGCGCCTCGGCCATCGCAATTTCCTCGCGGTCGAGCCGCCCGGCGATCTCGCGCTGGGTGGCGGTGAACTCCTCGGTGCCCTTGTTCTTGAGCGCGCGCACCGGGATCACCGGCAGGCGCGCGTCGACCTGCACGCTGGCGACCGCTTCGCGGGCCGAGGCGCGGAAGAAGGCCTTCTTGAAGTTCTCATGCGCGATGCTCTCGGTCGCGCAGGCAAAGCGCGTACCCAGTTGCACGCCGCACGCGCCCATTTCCAGATAACCGGCAATCGCGCTGCCACGCCCGATACCGCCCGCGACGAATATCAGATGCTCGGCAGAAAGGTCCGGCAGCATTTCCTGCGCCAGCACGCTGGTCGACACCGGGCCGATATGGCCGCCCGCTTCCATCCCCTCGATCACCAGCGCATCCGCGCCCGAGCGTAGCAGTTTCTTGGCGAGCGCCAGCGTGGGCGCGAAGCAGATCACCTTGGCCGGGTTCTTGCCGCCCTTGATCGCCTCGACGCTGCCCTTGGGCGGGATGCCGCCCGCGAGCACCACGTGGGTGACGCCGTGTTTTTCGCACACCGCGATCAGATCGAACAGCTGCGGGTGCATGGTGATCAGGTTGACGCCGAAGGGCTTGTCGGTGCGCTTCTTCGTCTCGGCAATCTCCGTATCGAGCAGTTCTGGCGTCATCGCCCCGCAAGCGATCACGCCGAAGCCGCCCGCGTTCGAGATGGCGGACACGAGGTTGCGTTCCGAAACCCAGCTCATCGCGCCGCACAGGATCGCATATTTGCTGCCGAGGAAATCTACGCCGCGCTGCATCAGCGCGTCTGTCTTGGGAGTATCGCTCATGCGAGGGCGGTTAGGCCCGACACTTGCGACGGGCAAGCACTAGAACCATCCGGCGGCTTTCAGTTCGGCCACGCGCGTGCGCGAGACGGGGGCTTCCAGCCCGCCGGGCAGCACCAGCCGCACATTGCGCCCGTCGCGCTTCACATCCTCCACCGCATCGCGCGCGACCCACCAGCTGCGGTGGACCTGCGCCCCGTCGGCCCCGCCCAGCTCGGCCACCGCGTCGCGCATCCGCAGCAGGATGAGTTCTGAACCGAGCGCGGTATGCGCGCGCACGTAGTGATCCTCCATTTCGAGCGCGAGCAGATCGCTGCCAAGATGCGCGGGCAGGCGATCGAGGAAGCGGACGTCCGACGCCGGTGGGGTTTCCACTTGCGGCTCGGCGGGTGGTGGCAGAGGCCGATCATCCGCTGCCGGCGCAGCCTTGCGGTGCTCGATCTGGTGGAACAGCACGGTCACACCGCTGCCGATCACCAGCACGTAAGGGTAGTTGCGCGCGAACAGATCGAAGGATGGCAACGCAAAGGGCCCCGGCAGTTGCCCGGCGAAGAACACTGCCAGCGTTACCGGCACGCTCGCCAGCAGGCACGCCGCGATCCACAGCGGCCATTCGGGCAGGTCGAGCCGCAGCCCGAGGCGGGTGACGAGTTCCCCGATCGGCCGGTAACACGCGTAACCCACCAGCGCGAGGCCGACCCAATAGAGCAGCCGGACGGGCAGCGGCATCTGGAAGCTGCCGAAGGGGCCCATCACCGCCAGCAGTACGCCGAGCACCACCATGATCGAGAGGTCGATCAGCACCTGCCGCAGCACGGGGTGCGAGGCGGTCTGTTCAGTGCGGTCCCTGCTCGTTTCCATCCACGCAAAGTGGCGGACCATTCGCGCTTCGTAAAGTGGCAAACGCCCGCAAATCCGGTGCTTTCACGAAGGGTCTGGCTCGTCCGCGCAGCCCATGTTGCGCGCGAACGGGCCTGAGGCATCGAGGGGGCAGACAAACACCCAGGAGACCTTCGCATGACCACCCTCGCCTCCAGCGCCACCCGCAAGAAGCCGCGGTTCGACAACGGGCCTTTCCTCAAATCGCTGATCGGCGTCGTAGGAACGCTGATGACGATTGCCATCGCAGTGGCACTCTTCAAGTTCCTGACGGGGCTCGCCGCCGACGACGGGCGCTATCGCAACATTGCCATCGCAATCCACATCGTCACCGTGCTGCCGTGCGTGCCGCTGGGCGCCTACCTGCTGCTTTCGACCAAGGGTACGAAGCTGCACAAGGCGCTTGGCAAGATCTGGATCACCCTGATGGTCGTCACCGCCGTCGCGATCACCTTCGTGCGCGGCGGGACCGACTTCAGTTGGATCCACATTTTCGTGCCGCTTACGCTGGTAGGTGCCTGGCAGGTGATCAGCAGTGCCCGCAAGGGGCAGATGGCACAGCATCGCCGCCATATCACGCAGATGTATCTCGGCGCGCTGATGATCCCCGGCATCTTCGCCTTCCTGCCGACCCGCCTGATGGGGATGTGGCTGTTCGGCTGAGGCACGTCAGTCGTAAGTGAGGCGAACCTTGCCCGCTGCCTCCTGAGCGAGGCGGCGGGCGTCGTCGGTGTCACCCGCCGTTGCCAGCGCGACGCCCATGCGGCGGTAGGGCCGCGTCACCGGCTTGGCGAAGATGCGAATGTCCGCGCCGTTGGCCATGGCGTCCGCCAGACCATCGTAAGACACCCGCTCGCTCTCGCGGTCGGCAAGGATCACCGCACTGGCGGCGGGGCGCGCGCGGATGGCCTCGGGCACGGGCAGGCCCATCACCGCGCGGGCGTGCAGATCGAACTCGGTCAGGTTCTGGCTGACCAGCGTGACCATCCCGGTATCGTGCGGGCGAGGCGACAGCTCGGAGAAGATGACTTCGTCTCCGCGCACGAAGAACTCCACCCCGAACAGGCCGTGTCCGCCAAGATTGTCGACCACCTTGCGCGCCATCTCCTGCGCCTGCGTAAGCGCGGTCTCACTCATGGCGTGAGGCTGCCAGCTCTCCTGGTAGTCGCCGCGTTCCTGCCGGTGGCCGATCGGCGGGCAGAAGGTGATGCCATCCTTGTGGCGGACAGTCAGCAGGGTGATCTCGTAATCGAAGTCGATGAACTGCTCGACGATCACCCGCGCCCGGTCGCCGCGCATATTGGCGACCGCATAGTCCCACGCGGCCTCCAGCCCAGCTTCGTCCTGCACCGTGCTCTGGCCCTTGCCCGATGAGGACATGACCGGCTTGATGACGCAAGGAAAGCCCGTGTCGCTCGCCGCTGCGCGCACTTCGTCCAGAGTGGTCGCGTAGCCATAGCGCGAGGTGCGCACGCCCAGCTCCTGCGCCGCCAGATCGCGGATCGCATCGCGGTTCATCGTCAGCTGCGCGGCGCGTGCGGTCGGCACGACATGTACGCCGCCCGCCTCGACCTCGGCCAGCACCTCGGTCCGGATCGCCTCGATCTCGGGCACGACATGGTCGGGCGCGTGCTTCTGGATCACACCGCGCAGCGCCTCGCCATCGAGCATCGAGAACACCTCGCGCGCATCGGCGAGCTGCATCGCGGGCGCGTTGTCGTAGCTGTCGCAGGCGATCACGTAGGCGCCCAGACGCTTGGCCGAGACAACGAACTCGCGCCCCAGCTCGCCCGAACCGAGCAGCAGGATCTTGGCGGTGTGGCTCATCCGCGCAGCCTCAGGCCGCGTCGTCCGCATCCAGCCCGTAGGCCGTGTGCAGCACGCGCACCGCCAGCTCGGTCTCGTCCTCGTCGATCATCACCGAAACCTTGATCTCGGACGTGGTGATCGCCTGGATGTTGATCCCGCGTTCGGCCAGCGCGCGGAACATGTCGCTCGCCACGCCCGCGTGGCTCTTCATGCCCACGCCGACGACGCTGATCTTCGCGATATGGCTGTCGGTGATGATCCGGTTGTACCCGATCGCCTCGCGCTTGTCCTCCAGCAGCGCCTGCGCACGCGCGAGGTCCGCCTGGGGAATCGTGAAGGTCACGTCGGTCTCGCCCTTGTCGCGGCCGACGTTCTGGATGATCATGTCGACATTGATCGCGGCCTCGGCCAGCGGGCCGAAGATCTCCGCCACCGCGCCCGGCTTGTCGGGCACGCGGGTAAGGATGATCTTGGCTTCGTTCTTGTCGTGCGCGATGCCGGTGACGAGCTTGCGTTCCATTTTTCCCTCTTCGACCATCCGCTCCATTTCTTCTTCGGAGACGATCAGCGTGCCCGGCAGGTCGTCTGCCGGGGTCGCGTCATCGTCCACGAAGCTGGAGAGGACCTGTATGCGTACGCCTTCCTTCATCGCGAGGCTGACAGAGCGTGTCTGCAACACCTTCGCGCCGACCGAAGCGAGTTCGAGCATTTCTTCGTAAGTGACCGCCTTGAGCTTGCGCGCCTTGGCGACGATGCGCGGGTCGGTGGTGTAGACCCCGTCGACATCGGTGTAGATGTCGCAGCGATCGGCCTTCACCGCCGCTGCCACCGCGACCGCGCTCGTGTCCGATCCGCCGCGGCCCAGCGTGGTCACGCGGCCCGCGTCGCTCAGGCCCTGAAAGCCCGGGATCACCGCGATCGTGCCCTCGGCCATGCTGGCGATCAGCGCCTCGCCGTCGATCGAATCGACGCGCGCCTTGGCGTGCGCCTCGATCGTGCGGATGGGCAATTGCCAGCCGAGCCAGCTGCGCGCCTTTTGCCCAAGCGATTGCAGCGTCAATGCGAGCAGCCCCGAGGTAACCTGTTCGCCACTCGCGACGACGACGTCGTATTCCGCCGGATCGTAGAGCGCGTGGGCTTCACGCGCGAAGTTGACCAGCCGGTCGGTCTCTCCCGCCATTGCGGAAACCACCACGGCAACCTCGTTGCGCGAGCCATCGCTCGCCATCGCCTGCTTGCGCACGATCTGTGCGACGCGGCGAATGCGCTCGGTCCCCGCCATCGAGGTGCCGCCGAATTTCATCACGATCCGCGCCAAGGCGTAGGTTCTCCTTGCCAAGGCCCCAATAACTGGTGCCACTTTCGGCGCGGTGTTAGGGAGCGGGAATGAGCGATGCAACAGCAACCATTCGCCCCGATGAAGCAACCCATTTCGGAGCGCTGGCAGCGGACTGGTGGGACCCGAAGGGTTCCTCCGCCATGCTCCACCGCCTGAACCCGGTCCGGCTGGGCTTCGTACGTGATGCGATCGACCGCCACTGGGGCGGCGATATCGAGAGTGCATCGCCGCTTTCGGGCAAGAGCGCGGTGGACATCGGCTGCGGCGCAGGCCTGCTGTGCGAACCTCTGTCGCGGCTCGGTGCCGAGGTGACGGGCGTCGATGCCGCACCCGAGAACGTGGCGGCGGCGGCGGCGCATGCCGAGGCGGCGGGGCTCGATATCCGCTACATGGCGGGCGAGATCGGCACGCTCGACCTTGGCACCTTCGACCTCGTCACCTGCATGGAGGTGATCGAGCATGTCGCGGACAAGCCCGCCTTCGTCGCGGCTCTGGCTGCCAAGCTTGCCAATGATGGCCTCCTCATCCTTTCCACCCCCAACCGCACTGCGGCCAGCCGCGTGTTGCTGGTCGGCGCGGCGGAAGCCGTGGGCGCGGTGCCCAAGGGCACGCATCACTGGGACGACTTCGTGACGCCCGAGGAGCTGACCGGCCTGCTTGGCGCTGCCGGTCTGACCGTCACCGCCACCCGAGGCATCGCCTATCGCCCGGGCAAGGGCCTGCACCTGAGCGACGACACGAGCCTCAACTACATTTTGGCGGCGCGTAAGGCCTAGCAACGCTCTCCCGCTCGTCCCTGAGCTTGTCGAAGGGCGAGCGTTGCGCTGGGTTCGCCCTTCGACAAGCTCAGGGCGAACGGAACAGGCAACGCGGGAGTTAACGCACCAGACCCGGATCGTCGGTGAAATAGCCGTCGACCCCGGCGTCCTCGAGCCGCTTAACCAGCCCCCGGATGTCGCCAATTCCATCCTGACTCGCGTCGGAGCGTAGCGAGGGGGGCAGGAAGACGTTCTCCTTGCGCACGGTCCACGGGTGCACCTTCAGGCCCGCCGCGTGGGCATCGCGCACCAGATCGGTGGCTGCTCCATCGTCGCCGAGCACATGGCCCATCCACGGGCCGATCCCGTCGGCATAGGTCGCCACTTCGGCAAGACCCGTCGGCGTCATCATCCCGGCCCAGGTCATCGACGGTTCGTCGAACGGGCCGCCCGTGGGCCGGATCAGCAGGATCAGCGGCGTGTCGATCATCTTGTCGAGCCGTTGCAGCGGCGCAACGTCGAATGCCTGCACGAAGACGTCGGCGTCCGCGCCATCAAGCCCTTCGGCGCGCAGTTGGCGCACCAGCAGATCGACCGTGTCGATGCCGGTTTGCTGCAACAGCCATGTGGGGTGCTTGAGTTCGGGATAGAGGCCGATCTTGCGCCCGGTCTCGGCCTCCTTGGCGCGCTTCAGGGCGATGATCTCGGCAAAGGTCGGCACCTGGTAGAGCCCGTCGAACGTGGCGTTGGCCGGGCGCAGCGCGGGCATCCGCTCCTTGGCGCGCAGCGTGCGCAGTTCGGCCAGCGTGAAGTCCTCGGCGAACCAGCTGTTGATCAGGTCACCCTCGATATCCTTGGTCTTGCGCCGGTCGGAGAACTCGGGATGGTCGGCGACATCGGTGGTCTCGCCAATGTCGTTCTCGTGCCGGGCGACCAGCACCAGATCCTTGGTCACGACCAGATCGGGCTCGATATAGTCGGCCCCCTCGTCGATCGCGCGCTCGTAGCTCGCAAGCGTATGCTCGGGCCGTTCGCCGCTCGCCCCGCGATGCGCGATCACCAGCATGTCGCCATCGGCATTGACGGGCGTAAGCTCAGCCATCGCGGCGGCGGGGGTCAGGGTGATGGCGATTGCAGCCAGCCATTTCAGCACAATGTGTCCTTCCACTCGTCTTCCCCGAAACCGACCAGCAATCCGCTGTCATGCTCCAGGACAGGGCGCTTAATCAGGCTTGGATGTTGCACCATCAAGGCAATCGCCCTCTCACTCGCACCGTCGCGGCCCAGATCGGCCTTGTCGGCATCGTCGAGCTTTCGGAACGTCGTTCCGCGCTTGTTGAGCAGCACTTCCCATCCGGCGGCATCGGCCCAGCCGCCAACCTCGTCGGCGCTCGGCGCGTCCTTCTTGAAGTCGCGGAAGCTGTGGTCGAGGCCCTGCGCCTCGAGCCATTTGCGCGCCTTCTTCACCGTGTCGCAATTGGGAATGCCGTTGATGCGGATCGTCATGCGCCCTCGTTTTCTGGATCGTCGTGCGTGTAGCGTTTCACCTGCGGATCGAGGCAGGTGAACATCGTGTATTCGGCATAGTGGCCGCGCCTGCCTTCACCCTGAACGATCACGTGCTCCCGATGGCAGCGCCATGCCCTCGCCGCCTCGCGCGTCGCCCATTCGGAAATCGTCACCGTCTCGCCATCCTCGGCGGCGTAGGTCTTCACCGCGAGAAAGCCCGGCTGCTCGCGCGCCAGATCTTCCATCGCGTCGGCTTGCGCGGCGTAGGCCGCTGCGTCGTAGTCGGCACGCTTGCGGCTGCGGAAGACGACGAGGTACATCAGCCGATGCGCCCTCGGTTCATCGCAGGCACGGCTCGCCTGACACACCAGACACACAGTCCTGAAACAGAAAAACCCGCCGCAGGATCGGTGCGCGAAAGAACACTATCCGTGCAGGGATCGAGGCGCATGGGCATGGCCCGCCCTATAGCGCGCAGGCACGCCGTAGGACAGCGCCCGCGAGCGCCCGCCGGTGAAATTGCCACAGATGAAGAGTTGCGCGCGGGGCCGGTACGTCGGCCCCGGCGCGATCAGCCCAGCCGGAAGTCGATGATCCGGCCCGATGCGTCGAAGCGGCAGGTGAACTGGTCGCGCGAGCGATCACGCACGTTGATATTGCCCTGCACGGTGTAGACGCCGCGATCGCGTTCCTCGGCATAGGTGATCTGGATGCGGCCATACTGGCTCGCCTCGCGCCCGCAAGCATTCACCGCCGCGCGTTCGAAATCGTTGTTATCCCTGTAGGAATAGCCGTATCCGCCGCCATAACCGTCGCCGTAACCATCATTGTAGCCGTAGCCATCGCCATAGCCGTATGCACAGCCGCCAAGCATGATGGCACCTGCGAAAAGAGCGGACATCGTCAGTTTGCGCATGGAATTTCCCCGATAGTACAGCGAGCCCACCATTCTCGCAAAGTGAATGGACTCAATACGTTCGGAGAATTCGCGTGGTTCCCGTTCGGGGGTCTGCCGCTAGCCCAGATGCGCGTCGGCAATGGCCACGGCGAGCGCGTCGGCCGCGTCCGCACCGGCGACGCTGGCCCCCGGCAACAGCACCTTGAGCATCGCCTGCACCTGCGCCTTCTCTGCGCCGCCGGTGCCCACGACCGCCTTCTTGACGGCGCGCGCGGCATGTTCGCGCACTTCCAGCCCCGCGGCTCCGCACGCGGCGAGCACCACGCCGCGTGCCTGCGCGAGCTTCAGCGTCGATTGGGGGTTCTTGTTGAGGAAGATCTCCTCGCACGCCGCGCGATCGGGCGCATGCGCCGCGATCACCGCCGCCAGCTCGCGCTGGATCTGCGCCAGCCGCGCAGCGATGGGTTCCTTCGCCTGCGTGGCGATCTGGCCATTGGCGATGTGGACCAGGCGCGAACCCTCCGCGCGGATCACGCCCCAGCCTGTGCAGGAGAGCGAGGGATCGAGGCCGAGGATCAGCATAGCGTCAGAACCAGCCGTCGAACGGGCCGCCCTGCTCCTCGGCCTGCAATGTGGGGCCGCCGGTCCCTTCCGACCACTCGCGGACCCGGCCGACCACATCCGTAGCGGGCACAGCCGCCTCGCATTCCAAGCGTAGATTCTGCGCGGGATCACCGTCGTTCTGCGTCGCGACCCCAGCATAGGAGCGTCCGGGATCGTCCGTCAGCGAGCCGTTCGCCCCTTCGAACAGGATGACGTGCCGCATGCCATCGTACAGTCGGACATGGCTCTGATATCCGCCGCCCTGCCCGTTGACGTAGCCTTCGCGAACCTCCTGCCACGACGATGCAGCATGCGCGCTTTTGGCGGAACCCGACCCGAAGAGCAGCACCAGCCTCCCGTCGGCGCTGCCCTGCAACACGACGTCGTGTTCTCCATCCGCACAGGCGAACAAGGTCTCTGGCAGTGTCTGGGGCAGTGTCTCGGGCGGTTCGCCGCCGATCGCACCTGCATGCAGAAGCAGGCCGGCCGATGCGACACACGCGGCGAGCACACGCTGGATCTGCGCCAGCTTCGCGCGGATCATTCCCCAGCCGGTGCGACTGTGCGAGGGATCGAGGCTGGCCATGGTCAACGGAAAAATCCTCCCCCGTCAGGGAGGATCAGGAGAGCTTCTCCATCACCTCGTCCGAAATCTCGTAATTGCCCCAGACGGTCTGCACGTCGTCATCATCGTCGAGCGCGTCGACCAGCTTCATGAGCGTGCCCGCGTCCTTCTCGTCGAGTTCGACGGTCAGGTTGGGCTTCCATGCGAGCTTGACCGTTTCGGCCTCGCCGAGCGTCTTTTCCATCGCGCCGGAGACTTCGTGCAGCGCCTCCATCTCGGTCCAGATCGTGTGTCCGTCTTCGGAGGATTCGATATCGTCCGCACCCGCTTCCATCGCGGCCATCAGCACGGTTTCCTCGTCGCCCGCGCTGGCGGGATACTCGATCAGGCCCTTGCGCTCGAACCCGTGCGCAACCGATCCTTCGGTGCCCATGTTGCCGCCGTTCTTGGCGAAGCAGTTGCGCACGTTGGTGGCGGTGCGGTTGCGGTTGTCGGTCAGCGCCTCGACGATGATCGCGCTGCCGCCCGGGCCGTAGCCTTCGTAGCGCACTTCCTCGTAGTTATCGCCGTCATTGGCCGACGCCTTGTCGATCGCCCGCTGGATATTGTCCTTCGGCATCGACTGCGCTTTCGCGGCGTTGACCGCGAGCCGCAGGCGCGGGTTCATGTCCGGATCGGGCATGCCCATCTTCGCCGCGACGGTGATTTCGCGGCTGAGCTTGGAAAACAGGTTGGACCGCTTTTTGTCCTGCGCACCCTTGCGGTGCATGATGTTCTTGAATTTGGAATGGCCTGCCATTTTGATCCCAGACGGTAGATTATTTCCGGCCCCTACGTGGGGCCGTCTCTACTTCAGCCGTTAGCCAAAGCCGGTTGGAGCGGCAACCATCGCTTAACCGATGGCAGATAGCATCGCGAAATGGGCTTCGGCAGCAGAGGCAAGCGGATCCGGCACGAACTTGCGCAGGCGCAGGGTTTCAAGTGTTACTACTGCAAGCGTCCGTTCGGAGCCAAGGGCACGCCGCTCGCCGCGACGATAGAGCATCGCATAGCGCTGATGGATGGCGGCACGAATGCGCGCGACAATCTCGTCGCCGCCTGCCGTCACTGCAATCAGCATCGCGGGCGCCAGATGTGGGCCGCGCGCCAGAAACTACGTGCAAATCAGATCCGCACCGCCGTGCCGCTCGCCGATACCATCAGCATCGACCCGGTATCGCCGATCACCTCGTAATCGAGATCGACGCCGACCACCGCGTTCGCGCCCAGCTTCTGCGCCTCGGCCTGCATCTCCTCGATCGCGTCGTGGCGCGCCTGCTTGAGCACCTTTTCATAGGAGCCCGCACGCCCGCCCACGATGTCGCGTATCCCTGCGAACAGGTCGCGGAACATGTTTGCGCCGATGATCGCCTCGCCGGTCACGATGCCGAGATAATCCTGCACCGGCCGCCCCTCCACGGTCGGCGTGGTGGTGACGATGATGCCTTCGTTGCTCTTCCAGGGACTAGCCATTGACGATGATTCCTCCGTTGGGGTGCAGCACCTGGCCCGACATATAGGACGAATCCTCGCAAGCGAGGAAGAGGAACGCAGGCGCGACCTCGTTGGGCTGGCCGGGTCGGCCCATCGGCGTGTCCTCGCCGAAATCGTCCATATTCTCCGGAGGCTGGCCACCCATGGGGTTGAGCGGGGTCCAGATCGGCCCCGGCGCGACCGCGTTGACGCGGATACCCTCGCCGACCAGATTTTCGCTCAGCGAGCGGGTGAAGGCGGTGATCGCACCCTTGGTGGCGCTGTAATCGAGCAGGATGGCAGCGCCCTTGTACATCGTCACGCTGGTGCAGTTCACGATCGCCGCGCCTTTCTTCAGGTGCGGTCGGGCGGCCTGCACGAGGTAGAACTGGCTGAAGATATTGGTCTGGAACGTGCGCTGGAGCTGCTGCGCGGTGATGTCGGTCACGTCCTTGTCGGGATGCTGTTCGCCCGCATTGTTGACCAGCACGTCGAGCCCGCCAAAGCGCTCGACAACCGCGTCGACCAAGCCCTGACAGTGCTCGGGATCGCCCAGATCCCCAGCCGAGAGCAGCACCTGCGCGCCTTCCGCCTCACACGCCTCGCGCGTGATCCGGGCATCGTCGTGCTCTTCGAGATAGGCGATCGCGACATTCGCGCCCTCGCGCGCGAACAGCACCGCGACCGCGCGACCGATGCCGCTGTCGGCACCGGTAATCAGCGCGGTCTTGCCCTTCAGCCGCCCCGAACCGGGAAAACGCGGCTGCCATTGCGGCTTCTTGTCGAGATCGGTCTCGTGCCCCGGCATCCGCGGTTCCTCGGATGTCTCGGGGACGAAGGCGGTGTCGGTACGGGTGGCGTCGCTCATCGGGCTTGTCCTTGAAAAGAGGGGGTTTCCCTCCTTCAAAGACACCGGCACCGATGGGTTCCGGCGCGTGCGATCAACCGAGGCCCAGCGCCGCCTTGTAGGTATCGAGCACCATTTCCATCTCGCTGCGGTCGTCGGGCTTCATCTTCCGCAGACGCACGACCTGGCGCATGATCTTGGGATCGTAGCCGACCGCCTTGGCCTCAGCGTAGACATCGCGGATGTCGTCGGCGATGCCCTTCTTTTCTTCTTCGAGGCGTTCGATGCGCTCGATCAGCAGGCGCAGGCGGTCGTCGGTGGCTTCGGCCATTGTCAAATTGCTCCGGTAAGAATGAGAATCGGTTGGCGGCTCGATAGCTATCGCCAGCGTGCTTCGACAAGCTCGGCACGAACGGAAGTGGGGAAAGCGCCGCCTGCCGTTCGTCCTGAGCCCGTCGAAGGACGATGGCGCTACATCACGGCCTGTTTTTCGCGCCCTCGTTTTTGAGAAGGCTCGCTTCCATCGCCGCGATCTGCGCCTCGGTGGCGGGGGTCTGCCGAGTCGCCTTCCATTCTTCCTGCGGCATGCCGTGGATCAGCTCGCGCGCCGCTGCCTTGTCGCCGTCGAAGCCCGCATCGCGAATCCAGTCGGCGAGGCAATTGCGGCAGAAGCCGGCGAGCCCCATCAGATCGATGTTCTGCGCATCGTGCCGGTGGCGCAGGTGGCGTACCAGCCGCCGGAACGCCTCCGCCGCAACGGCATCGTCCAATTGGTCGAGCGGGTCGCCCGCATTCCCCTGAGCATTCGTATCCATCGCGATCATTCCTTGAGTTGCAACGCAGCCGTGCCATAGCGATGCCCCATGCCCAAGCTCGATCCGCGCAACCGCAAGCTGAAAATCCTCGCCACCATCGGCCCCGCCAGTCGCGAGCCCGAAATGCTCCGCCGCCTCGTCAAGGCAGGCGTCGACGCGTTCCGGGTCAACATGAGCCACGGCGACCAGGCGACCCATGCGCAAACGATCGCCGCGATCCGCGAGCTGGAGAAGGAATTCGACCACCCGATCGCGATCCTCGCCGATCTGCAGGGGCCGAAACTGCGCGTCGGCACGTTCAAGGATGGCAAGGCGGTGATCCGCCATTCGGGGCACTTCACGCTCGACACCAATCCCGAGCCGGGCGACGAAACGCGCGTCAACCTGCCGCACCCCGAGCTGTTCGGCCTGCTCGAAAAGGGCCAGCGGCTGCTGATCAACGACGGCAAGATCAGGCTGAAGGTGATCAGGGCGGACAGCGATTCGATCCTGTGTTCGGCCGAGGTCGGCGGGGTCATTTCGGACCGCAAGGGCGTCAACGTGCCCGATGCCGAAATTCCGATCCCCGCGCTGACCGACAAGGATCGCAAGGATCTCGCCTTTGCCTGCAAGCACGGGGCGGACTGGATCGCATTGAGCTTCGTGCAGCGGCCCGAGGATCTGGCCGAGGCGCGCAAGCTGATCACCGCGACCGACGGGATCGCGCCCGCATTATGCGCCAAGATCGAAAAGCCGAGCGCGGTGCGCCGGCTCGACGACATCCTCGAACTGTCCGACGGGATCATGGTCGCGCGCGGCGATCTGGGCGTGGAGCTGGACCCCGAGGATGTGCCGCCGCTCCAAAAGCGGATCGTCGATCTCACGCGGCAGGCGGGCAAGCCGGTGATCGTGGCGACGCAGATGCTCGAATCGATGATCGAGAGCCCCGCGCCCACACGCGCCGAAGTGTCCGACGTTGCCAACGCGGTGTACGACGGCGCCGACGCGGTGATGCTGAGCGCGGAGACCGCGGCGGGCGAATGGCCCGAAGAAGCGGTCGCGATCATGGACCGGATCGTGACCAAGGTGGAAGCCGACGAGGGCTACGCCAAGCGGATGCGCTTCCTCGAAACCAAGGCCGACCCGACCACTGCCGATGCGCTGGGCCATGCGTGCTCGACCATCGCCGAAACGGTCAATGTCAGCGCGATCGCGGTGTTCACCTCGAGCGGGTCGACCGCGCGCCGCGTTGCGCGCGAGCGCCCGTCGGTGCCGATGCTGGTGCTCACCCCGCATCGCCGCGTCGCGCGCCGCGTCGCACTGCTGTGGGGCGCGCACGCGGTGGTGACGCGCGACATCAAGAATTTCGAAGAGATGATCGGCAAGGGCAAGCGGATGGCGCTGCGCCACGGCTTCGGCGAGGCGGGCAACAAGCTGATCGTGCTCGCGGGCGTACCCTTCGGCACCCCGGGCAGCACCAACCTGCTGCACGTCGTCTCGCTCAGCGGGGACGAGTTGAAGGGGCGGGCCGGCGGATAAGCCGTGTCTGCCGGGTTGCCCGTCTGAGCGATGACGATAGTGTGAGAGGCAAGGCGCGGCCCGCGCCTCCTCCCTCCCGTCGGGGCAGCATCTTCCATGCAGGGCGCTTTCGATCTGTCGAACCTTACGGTTCGGGCACACGCATAAGGAGGGGTTGCGCGCATTCGCCCGGACAGGAGGATACGACATGCAACTCTCCCATCCGATCTATCAGTTGAAACGCCGCGCAAAGCTGCTCGCGCGCGAGGCCGGAATACCGCTGCACGCCGCGCAGGACCAGATCGCGCAAGGCGAAGGCTACGGCACGTGGAGCCTGCTCTCGGCAAAGCACGCCGAGGCCAGTCGGCCCGCCCCTATCCTGCCTGAGCTTGCGAACGGCGAACTGGTGCTGCTCGCCGCCCGGCCACGGCAGGGCAAGACGCGGATCGGGCTGCAACTGCTGGTCGATGCGGTCAGAGCAGGCAGGCGCGCGGTGTTCTTCACGCTTGAGTTTACCGAGGCGCAGGTGCTTGCCCTGCTGGCGGAGATTGGTGCGGGCGACGACCTTCCCGAGATTGTCGCCGACGATGCGATCGATGCCGCGAGCATTCGCGCGTATCTCGCCGATGCACTCGCCAGCACCGTCGCCGTGGTCGACTACCTGCAGGTGCTCGACCAGCGCCGCGATACGCCGGTTCTGGCCGAGCAGGTCTCCGACCTGCGCGCATTCGCGAAGGAGACCGGAGTCATCCTCGCCTTCATTTCGCAGGTTGACCGCACGTTCGATTCGGCAGCGGGCACGCTCCCCCGCCCCGCCGATCTGCGCTTGCCCAATCCGGTACCGCTCGATTTGTTCGACAAGGCCTGCTTCACGCATGATGGGAAAACGCAGGTACAGGCGATCGGCTAGGCTTTCTGCGCAGGCGGTGTCGCTCGATGTCATCGAGCTGACGAAGCACAAAGCGCGTGAAGCAAGGCGGGAGGGAGCGCACGCCCCGCCCGCCAAGGCTTCCCTCAGGCGAGAGCGACAGCCGCGAAACCTGCCAACAGGATGACCGCTATGGCAACGGCCGCAACGCGCTCCGCAGTGGTAAGGCAATCGATATGCGCCGTACGAAACTCGCCGTACTGCCGCTGCACGCTGTCCTTGCTTGCGAGGCTCGCGACCTCGAAAGAGGAGGCTTCCTTTCCGAACCAGCGTTTGAGATCCGCCAGCTCGCCATCATCGATGTCGGGATAGCGCTGCAAGATCGCCTCGATCTGGTCGAAGCGATCGGCGACGGCGGGTTCGCCGTCATTCTGAATTTCCATGAGATACTTCCTGTCCAAACGGGATTAGCGCCCGAAGCGGGCGCAGCGGGTTCAGGACAGGTGCGGGGGTTCTCGTGGGGCAGCGAGCGAGCGCGGCGGGGGCCTGAGCGGCGGGCCGCGCGCGCTCTTGGTCGGCCAGACGGGCCGGTGCGCGTCGACTTGCGGGTCGAATGCCGCCGGAACACGGATGCCCGGCAAGACAGCCCTGTGCGGGTCGGGTACGGCGACGAGGCAGTCGAGGCCCGCGTCGTCCTTGCGCGGAGGCAGCGTCACCTCCACCGTCGCCGCGCTGAAGACCGGTCCCCGGCTGCGGTCGAGCGTGATCTCGTGCGCCGGAACCGCTTGCGCGAACAGGATCGCGAGCAACAGCGCGATCAGCGCCTGCATTCCGGTCCTGTTCGAAGAAGTCAGCATGGGAATATCAGTTAGGTCGCGGAATGCGGCGCTACAAGGCGGTCGATCGGGTCCGCGGCATAGCGGCCCCCTCGATCCCAGCCAGGAACGCCGCGACATTCGCACCCAGCGCGTCGACCGCGTAGCCGCCTTCCATCACCACCAGCGTCGGCAGGCCGAGCGCGGCTATTCGCTCGCCCATCGCGGTGTAGTCTTCGCGCGCCAGCCTGAAATGCGAGATCGGATCCTCGGCAAACGTATCCGCTCCGTAAGAGACGATCAGCATGTCGGGCGCATGTGCGCGCACGGCCGCCAGCGCCGTTTCGAGCGCGCGCGCATAGGCGGGCCAGTCGGTGCCCTGCGGCAGCGGCAGGTTGAGCGTTGCGCCTTCGCCCGCGCCCGCTCCACGCTCGTCGGCATGGCCCCAGAAGAACGGGAAATCGGTTTTCGGATCGGCGTGGATCGAGACGAACAGCACCTCGCCATCCTCGTAGAAGATGTCCTGCGTGCCGTTGCCGTGGTGGTAATCGACATCGAGGATCGCGATCTGGCGGACACCGCGCGCCTGCGCCGCGTGCGCCGCGATGGCGGCGTTGTTGAGGTAGCAATAGCCCGCCATGTAATCGCGCCCGCAATGGTGGCCGGGCGGGCGGCAGAGCGCGAAGGCCGCGCCGTCTCCTCCCAGCACGGCATCGAGCGCGGTCAGCGCGCTCTGCGCCGCGCCGTAGGCCGATTGCCAGGTATCGGGCGCGACGGGGGTCGAGGCATCCATCGAGAAGGCGCCGAGCTTCGCGTCGATCCGGGCGAGGTCGAGCGGGCGCCGCCCCCGGATCGGGAAGATGTAGCCCATCGCATCGCCTTCGCGACCGGCAGCCTGCCACAGCGCGTGGGCTTCGCGCAGGAAGGCGACATAGGCCGGGTCGTGCACCGCGAGGATCGGATAGATCCCGAAATCGCGTGCAGGCTCGCCCGGGCCGAGCGTGTCGAGGATCGCGCCGAAGCGCGTGGGAGCCTCGGCATAGTCCATCCACCCGCCATTGTGCAGTTCGCGCAGCGGTGCGTGGAGCGCCTGTGCCGGGTCGGAAAAATGCCTCACGCGGCGGGAGTCGCCGCCGCCTGCAACCGCGCGCGCGCCTCTTCCTCGCCGATCAGCGGCAACAGTTCGCCCATGTCGGGGCCGTGGTCCATCCCGGTCAGCGCCTGCCGCAGCGGCAGGAACAGCGGCTTGCCCTTGCGCCCCGTGCGCTCCTTGAGCGTGGAGGTGAGCGCGTGCCACGGGTCATCGCCCCACTCGAGCGCGCCGGCGGCGTCGGCAAGGAAGGCGCGATCCTCGTCCAAAAATGCAGGCTGTTCGATCGGTCCGGTGACCAGCCGCCACCATTCGGCGGCCTCGCCGACATGCGACAGGTTGGGCCGGATCGCGTGCCAGCCCGCCGCGTCGATGCCTTCGGGCAGGCGATCCTTCACCGCCTCGAATTCCATCTGATGAACGATCGCGGCGTTCAGCCGCTCCAGCTCGGCATCGTCGAATTTCGCGGGCGCGCGGCCGAAGCTTTCGAGGTCGAAGCTGTCGATCAGCACCCTGCGATCGGCGATCGGTTCGACCGGCTGGCTGGTGCCCAGCCGCGCCAGCAGCGAGAGGATCGCCGCAGGCTCGATCCCCGCCTCGCGCAGCGCCTCGCACGAGAGCGAGCCCAGCCGCTTCGACAGCTTGCCTTCCTTGCCCACCAGCAGCGCGGTGTGGCCGAAGTGCGGAAAGCTGTCGATCACGTCGCAATGGTCCGCGCCGATGCCGACATGATGCAGCGCGCTGAACATCTGCAACTGGACGGCGGTGTTGGAGACATGGTCTTCGCCGCGCAGCACGTCGGTGACTTCCATTTCCAGATCGTCGACCACGCTTGGCAGCATGTAAAGCCAGCTGCCGTCGGCGCGGCGGATGACCGGATCCGAAAGCTGCGCGGGATCGAATTTCTGAGGCCCGCGCACGCGGTCTTCCCAGTCGATCCGCTCTTCGTGATCGAGCCTGAAGCGCCAGTGGGGGGCAATCCCCTCGGCTTCCTTCGCCGCGCGCTGTTCGTCGGTCAGCGACAGCGCGGCGCGGTCGTAGATCGGCGGCAACCCGCGGCCCAGCGCTATCTTGCGCTTCAGTTCCAGTTCCTGCGCGGTCTCGTAGGCGGGGTAGACCCTCCCTGCCTCCTTCAGCTTGGCGAAGGCATCCTCGTACAGGTCGAGCCGCTGCGACTGGCGGTATTCGGCATCGGGTTCGAGCCCCAGCCACGCGAGGTCGGCGCGGATCGCGTCGACATATTCCTCGCGGCTGCGCTCCGCATCGGTGTCGTCGATCCGCAGCAGGAAACGGCCCGGGCCGTCACCGTCGCCCTTGCGGGCGAGCAGCCAGTTGTGGAGCGCGGTGCGCAGGTTGCCGACATGCAGGTGGCCCGTGGGCGAGGGCGCGAAGCGGGTGACGATCATGGAGCGCAGCGGTACTCGCGCACCGACCGCCCATCAAGCATGTGTCGCGCGAAGCTAGGCGACGTGGCTGCGGATCGGGTGGACGTTGGAAGCGATTTCCTTCGGCCACTCGTCATGCGTGGTCGAACGCCCGGCGCACGGCTGCGCCTCCATCGGGCGCGAGATGTAATAGCCCTGCGCTTCGGTGCACCCGTGGCGTTTAAGCCAGTCGTACTGGTCGCGCGTCTCGACGCCCTCGGCAGTCGTCTCCATCCCCAGCGCGCGCGCCAGCATCACGACATTGCGCACGATCGCCTCGCAATCCTTGCGATCGAGCATTTCGGAGACGAAGCAGCGGTCGATCTTGATCTTGTCGAAGGGGAAGGCGCGCAGGTAATTGAGCGAGGAATAGCCCGTGCCGAAATCGTCGAGCGCGATGCGCACGCCCAGATCGCGCAGGCGATAGAGCATTTCCACATTCGCCTCGCTGTCGTGCATCAGCGTGCTCTCGGTAATCTCGATCTCGACCCTCTGCGGGTCGATCTGCGCGTTGACGATCGCGCTGGTGAGCACGCTCACGAGGCTCGGGCTGCGCATCTGGATGGGCGAGAGGTTGATCGCGATCCGGTGCTGCTGGTCCCAGCTTGCCGCTTCGTGCAGCGCCTGGCGGATGACCCATTCGCCGAGCGGGATGATCAGCCCGGTCTCCTCGGCGATGTCGATGAATTCTGCGGGCATGATCCGGCCGCGTTGGGGATGCTCCCACCGCACCAGCGCTTCCTTGCCGGTCCAGTTGCCGGTCTTGAGGCACACCTGCGGCTGATAGACGAGCGTGAACTGACCATCGGCAATCGCCGTGCGCAGGTCCAGCTCGAGGTCGCGGCGCGTGCGTTCGCGCTGGTTGAGCGAGGCGTCGTAGTCGGCGTAGGTCGAACGCCCGGCGCGCTTCGCGGCATAGAGCGCAAGGTCGGCCTGACGCATGAACTCCTCCGCGTCGCACCCGCGCGTGTGGCAATAGGCGACCCCCACCGAGGCCGAGACGCGCACGGTCTGCCCCGTCAGTACGAACGGTTCGGCCATCGCGTCGACGATCCGCTGCGCGCACAGGTGCGCCGCTTCCAGGTCGCGCACCCGCGTCAGCAGCACGGCGAACTCGTCGCCACCCAGCCGCGCCGCAAGATCGTGTTCGCGCACGATCGCTTCGATACGTTTCGCCGATTCCCTGACCAGCTCGTCGCCGACATAATGGCCGAGCGTGTCGTTGACCGACTTGAAGTGGTCGAGATCGATATACAGCAGCGCGACGTGCTGGTTCTTGATCTGCCCGCCCAGAATGCTCTCGAGCGTTTCGTTGAACAGGTGGCGATTGGCGAGGCCGCTGAGCGTATCGTAGCGGGCCATGCGCGCCACGCGCTGCTCGCTCTCGCGGCGCTCGGTCACGTCGCGCAGCACGCCGCGCATGGTGCCGTCGGAGGCCGGATTGCCCGAGATGCTCCACCAGCGGGTCTGGCCCGCCACGGTTATGCCGACCGGCAGATCGCGGAACGGCGCGCGTTCGAGAACCAGCGCAGCCAGCTTTTCGCGCGAGGGGCCGCCATCGAACAGCCCGACCAGCTCGCGCCCTTCGAGGAAGTCGCGGTCGACCCCGGCGGCGTGGCCGAAGCGTTCGCACACGTTGACCAGGCAATTGCCCTCGTCGACTTCCCACAGCCAGTCCGATGCGGAGGCTTCGTATTCGTTGAGCAGCAGCTTCACCGTTTCGGCGGTCTGCTGCTGGGCGATCTGATCGCGCAGCTGGCGTTCGTACGCGCCCGACTGCCGCCAGCAAGCCTGGATCAATGCCCCACCGAACGCGAGCGCCAGCGCGAAGGACGGCCACGAGATATGATCGGTCATGGTGAACGACAGCACCGCAGCGGCGATCATCGCCCCCGCCAGATAGCTGGTAAGCGGTGCCGGCAGAGCGCGATAGGCGATGACCGAGGATGCCATCAGCCCAGCGGTCAGCACCGCGAAGAACACCGGATGATGGGCGAACAGCGTGGGAAACAGGAGGATCGCGCCCGCCACCCACGCAGCCGATTCGATATTCGCGGCGATCTGCAGGTTGCGATAGAAGGTCTTGAGATGGGTGACGTCGATCGTGTCGGGGTAGTAACCGCGCGAGAGCTGCCAGCGCCGCAGATTGCAGAGCGCAATAACGAGCGCCCAGACCAGCCCGAGTTCGAACACCGGACTGCCCCACACCGCAATGGCAGAGGCGGCGGCGGCGAACGAATGCAGCGCGCACAGCGATGGCAGGTGGCAAACAAATTCGCGCAAGCGCCAGGCGAGCAGCAGGTTGCGCTCTCCAAGGATCGCCAACTGTTTTTCGGTCACGCGGGGCCCTCCTCCTTGGAGGACGGCAAGTAACCGGGATTTCTTAAGGTAAGATCAAGCACATACTCGCAGTTGCACGACCAGACCGAGAAGAACGCCCGGATTCTTCGAATGTTTTCAGGTCGGGGGCCAGCAAATCATTGGGATTGAAATAGTTTCTCCCCGACCGCCGATCACTGGCTGAACAGGGTCACGCTGCGGCCCTTGCCCGACAATCGCACGCCATTCTGCGGGGTTCGCTCGATCCGATCGGCAGCGCGGATCGCGTTCATCACCTCGGGCAGACGCTCGGGCAGGCCGATGGCGCACACCGCCACCGGCGGGTTCGGCTCGGCTCCGGGCGCAGGTGCCGGAGGAGGAGGCGGGGGGACGACTTCGAAACGGCCCCCGTCGATCCGGTAGCGTATGCTCTGTCCGGCGCAGCGCGGTGACCACCAGATTTCCTTGTCGTCCGCGCTCAGCGCGAGGCCGTAGGGTTCGTCGAACGCCGCGCCATCGATCCCCGCGACGCGCCATTCGCCCGCCAGCGTGGTCGGCGCGTTTGCCGGGCTGGCGGTGGGATCGGATTGCTCGGGCGCGGAGCTGGTCGCGGTGGGCTCTGCCGGGTCGGGAGTTGATGACGGCGGCTGCGTGCGGTCGCATCCGGCGATCAGCAGGCAGGCGGAAGCAAGAGTGAGTTCGCGTAACATGCCCCGGCAACGCTCGAAGACGCCGAATGGCACCCTGCCTCACAGCACTGGCCGCCGTGCGCCGGTGGGCGCGTTGTCAGCCCCACGCGGCTGTGGCACGCTGCTATCAAGAGGAAGAGGGGGAAGATTGATGCGGATTTCATGCGCGATCGGCGCGGGCGTATTGCTCGCGCTGGCACCGGTGGGGGTGAACGCCCAGCCCAATCCTTTCGGCGATCCCGCAGTGCTCGAAGCCGAGTGCGCGGCGGAGAACCTGGAATCCTGCTCGAAATTCGCCAACTATCTCGTCACCCGCACGAGCCAGGAATCGAAGACGCGCGCGGTCGAACTCAACCGGGCGACCTGCGACAAGGGCTATCTGCCCGCCTGCGGCGATCTGGCCGCTTCCTATGCCTTGGGCCTGGGCGTCGAGCAGGACGAGATGCGCGCCTACGAGATCGATCTCGAGCTATGCGAAGAGAAGGATTACGCGCCCGCCTGCAATTCGGTCGGCTATACCCATTCGCTAGGCAAGGCGGACTTCGCGAAGGACAATGACGCGGCGCAGCCTTACTTCGTGCGCGCCTGCGACCTGAAGGATGCCAGTGGCTGCCAGCGTGCGGGCCAGTACTGGGACAGTTACCTCAATCCCGCGCGCAGCGAGGCGAAGGCGAAGGCTTTCTACCTGCGCGGCTGCGACCTGGGCGACCCTTACGCGTGCAAGGATCTGCGCCGCCTGGAGGGAAATTAGCGGCCCGATCCGGCTGCCTCTACCACCGATAGAAAAAGGCCCCGGAGGATCGCTCCCCCGGGGCCTTTTTCTCATTCGATCGAATCGACGCTGGAAGCTTATTCCGCCGCGTCGCCTTCGTCGCCCTTCTGCAGGTATTCGCCCGCATCGGCGTCGGTCCCGTGCGCTTCGCCTTCCATCCGGGCGAGCGGATCGTTGCCCAGATCGTCGGCGGGATCGCGCAGTGCTTCGGCAGCACGCTCTTCTTCCGCCGAGTTGGCGGCGACCAGAGCGGCCTGCGCCTTCTTCCACGAGGCACGCAGAGCGGCATCGCGGCTGGAGGCGGTGACGCGCATGCGGTTCATGGTCGCGCCCGTGCCCGCCGGGATGAGGCGGCCCACGATGACGTTTTCCTTGAGCCCGATCAGCGAGTCCTTCTTGCCTTCGACCGAAGCCTGCGTGAGCACGCGGGTGGTCTCCTGGAACGACGCGGCCGAGATGAACGAACGCGTCTGGAGCGAGGCCTTGGTGATGCCCAGCAGAACCGGCTTGCCCTGTGCAGGCTGCTTGTTCCGACCGAGCTTCGCGTTGATCTCGTTCATTTCTTCCAGATCGACCTGTTCGCCCGGCAGCAGCACGGTGTCGCCGCCATCGGTGATCTCGACCTTCTGCAGCATCTGGCGAACGATCACCTCGATGTGCTTGTCGTTGATCTTCACGCCCTGCAGTCGATAGACTTCCTGGATCTCGTTCACGAGATACTCGGCCAGCGCTTCCACCCCGAGAACGTCGAGGATGTCGTGCGGATTGGGCGATCCCGAGATGAGCGTATCGCCCTTCTTCACGAAGTCGCCTTCCTGCACGTCGATCACCTTGGTCTTGGGGATCAGGTACTCGACGGCTTCGCCTTCCTCCGGCACGATCGCGATCTTGCGCTTCGCCTTGTATTCGCGGACGAATTCGATCTTGCCCGAAATCTTGGCAATGATCGCGTTGTCCTTCGGAATACGCGCTTCGAACAGCTCGGCAACACGCGGCAGACCGCCGGTGATGTCGCGTGTCTTGGCGGCTTCGCGCGATGCACGGGCGAGGATGTCACCCGCCTCGACCGTCTGACCGTCCTCGACCGAGAGCGTGGTGCCCGGCGCCAGCATGTAGCGCGCGGCCTCGTTTTCTTCGTCGGTGCTGCCTTCGTTGAAGAGGGTGAGGCGCGGACGCAGCTCTTCCTTCTTCTTGCGGCCGGTGGCGCGGTTTTCGGTCACGACGCGCTGGGCGATACCCGTTGCATCGTCGACGCGTTCCTCGAGGGTCGAGCCTTCGACCAGGTCGAGGAACTTCACCACGCCCGACTGTTCGGTGATGATCGGCAGAGAGAACGGATCCCACTCGGCCAGACGATCGCCATCGGAGACCTTCGCGCCATCCTCGTGCATCAGCACGGTACCGTAAGGCACCTTGTGGATTTCACGCTCGCGACCTTCCTTGTCGATCACCGCAAGTTCGCCGTTGCGGGCGAGCGACAGGATACGACCCTTCTTGTCGGTGATCGTGGGCATGTCGCGATAGACGACCTTGCCGTCGGACACCGAGTCGAGGTGGCTGGTTTCGTTCAGCTGCGCGGCACCGCCGATGTGGAAGGTACGCATGGTCAGCTGTGTGCCCGGCTCACCGATCGACTGCGCGGCGATCACGCCGACAGCTTCACCGATGTTGACCGGCGTACCGCGAGCCAGATCGCGTCCGTAGCAGGTGGCGCACACGCCCTGGTCGGCATCGCAGACCAGCGGCGAACGGATCTTCGCGACCTGCACTTCGGCCTCTTCGATCGCCTTCACCATCGGCTCGTCGAGCAGGGTGCCCGCCTTCGCGATGACTTCGCCGGTAGCCGCGTTGACCGCGTCTTCGGCCAGCGTGCGGCCGAGGATACGCTCGGCCAGCGAAGCGATCACCGAACCGCCCTGCACGATGGCGCGCATGTCGAGGCTGTTGTCGGTCTTGCAGTCCTCGACCACGATCGTGCAATCCTGCGACACGTCGACCAGGCGGCGCGTGAGGTAGCCCGAGTTGGCGGTCTTCAACGCGGTATCCGCAAGACCCTTACGAGCCCCGTGGGTCGAGTTGAAGTATTCGAGGACGGTCAGGCCTTCCTTGAAGTTCGAGATGATCGGCGTTTCGATGATCTCGCCCGACGGCTTGGCCATCAGCCCGCGCATACCGGCAAGCTGCTTCATCTGCGCCGGCGAACCACGCGCACCCGAGTGGCTCATCATGTAGATCGAGTTGATCTGCGCTTCCTTGCCGTTCTCGTCGATCGGGCGGCTGCGGATCTTCTCCATCATCGCGTCGGCCACCTGGTCGCCGCAACGGCTCCAGGCGTCGATCACCTTGTTGTACTTTTCCTGCTGGGTGATCAGGCCGTCCTGATACTGCTGTTCGTAATCCGCGACGAGGCTCTTGGTCTTTTCGACCATTTCTTCCTTCGATTCGGGGATTTCCATGTCTTCCTTGCCGAAGGAAATCCCCGCCTTGAACGCGTAGCGGAAGCCGAGGCTCATGATCGCGTCGGCGAACAGCACTGTGTCCTTCTGGCCGGTGTGGCGGTACACTTCGTCAATCACGTCACCGATATCCTTCTTGGTCAGAAGGCGGTTGACGATGTCGTAGGGCACCTTGTGGTTCTTCGGCAGGCACTCGCCGATTAGCATGCGGCCCGGCGTGGTGACGAAGCGCTTGATTTCGGTCTTGCCGCTCTCGTCGGTCTGCGGAACGCGGGTGATGATCTTGGAGTGCAGCGTGACCGCACCGGTTTCGAGCGCGTAGTGAATCTCGCTCATGTCGGTGAAGCGCGGCAGCTTCTCGATCTTCGTGCCGTCCTTCTCTTCGATGAACTCGGGCGTGTGCTCCTGACGTTCCATCGACAGGTAGTAGATCCCCAGCACCATGTCCTGCGAGGGCACGATGATCGGCTTGCCGTTGGCGGGCGAGAGGATGTTGTTGGTCGACATCATCAGCACGCGCGCTTCGAGCTGGGCTTCCAGCGAAAGCGGCACGTGGACGGCCATCTGGTCACCGTCGAAGTCGGCGTTGAACGCCGAGCAGACGAGCGGGTGCAGCTGGATCGCCTTGCCTTCGATCAGCACGGGCTCGAACGCCTGGATGCCGAGACGGTGGAGCGTCGGCGCGCGGTTGAGCAGCACGGGGTGTTCGCGGATGACTTCATCCAGGATGTCCCACACTTCCTTGCGCTCGCGCTCGACCCACTTCTTGGCCTGCTTGAGCGTCATCGAAAGGCCCTTGGCGTCGAGCCGGGCGTAGATGAACGGCTTGAACAGCTCCAATGCCATCTTCTTGGGCAGGCCGCACTGGTGCAGCTTGAGTTCCGGCCCGGTCACGATGACCGAACGGCCCGAATAGTCGACGCGCTTACCCAGAAGGTTCTGGCGGAAGCGGCCCTGCTTGCCCTTGAGCATGTCGGACAGCGATTTCAGCGGGCGCTTGTTGGCGCCGGTGATCACGCGGCCACGACGGCCATTGTCGAACAGCGCATCGACCGCTTCCTGCAGCATGCGCTTTTCGTTGCGCACGATGATGTCGGGCGCGCGAAGCTCGATCAGGCGCTTCAGGCGGTTGTTACGGTTGATGACGCGGCGATAGAGATCGTTGAGGTCGGACGTCGCGAAGCGACCGCCATCGAGCGGCACCAGCGGGCGCAGCTCGGGCGGAATCACGGGCACGACTTCGAGGATCATCCATTCGGGGCGGTTGCCCGATTCGATGAAGCTTTCGACGACCTTGAGGCGCTTGATGATCTTGGCGGGCTTGAGCTTGGACTTGGTGGTTTCCAGCTCTTCGAGCAGATCGGCCTTCTCCTGCTCCAGATCGAGATCCATCAGCAGGTTCTTGACCGCTTCGGCGCCGATCCCGGCGGTGAAGGCGTCTTCGCCGTATTCATCCTGCGCTTCGAGCAGCTCGTCTTCGGTCATCAGCTGATAACGCTCGAGCGGGGTGATGCCCGGCTCGGTGACGATGTAGTTTTCGAAGTAGAGCACGCGCTCGAGCACCTTGAGCTGCATGTCGAGCAGCAGGCCGATGCGCGAAGGCAGCGACTTGAGGAACCAGATGTGCGCGACCGGCGCGGCCAGTTCGATGTGGCCCATCCGCTCGCGGCGGACCTTGGTCACGGTCACTTCGACGCCGCACTTCTCGCAGACGACGCCCTTGTACTTCATGCGCTTGTACTTGCCGCACAGGCACTCGTAGTCCTTCACCGGGCCGAAGATGCGCGCGCAGAACAGGCCGTCACGCTCGGGCTTGAACGTGCGGTAGTTGATCGTTTCGGGCTTCTTGATCTCGCCGAAGGACCACGAGCGAATACGCTCGGGGCTGGCGATGCCGATCTGGATCTCGTCGAAGGTTTCAGGCTTCGCGAGCTGGTTGGTGAATTTGGTCAGTTCGTTCATTTCTCACATCCCTTTGAGGGGAAAACAGGGGGCGGAGGGGACGGGCGACCCGCATGGGGCCGCCCCGCCTCCCGTCATTCAGCCGCGATCTGCATGCCGTCTTCGTCGTCCTCGTCCGCGATGGACTTGAGTTCGACGTTGAGGCCCAGCGAGCGCATTTCCTTGACGAGCACGTTGAAGCTCTCCGGAATGCCCGCTTCGAAGGTGTCGTCGCCCTTGACGATCGCTTCGTAGACCTTCTGGCGGCCGACCACGTCGTCCGACTTGACGGTGAGCATTTCCTGCAAGGTGTAGGCCGCGCCGTATGCCTGCAGCGCCCACACTTCCATTTCACCGAAGCGCTGGCCGCCGAACTGCGCCTTACCGCCCAGCGGCTGCTGGGTGACGAGGCTGTACGGCCCGATCGAGCGTGCGTGGATCTTGTCGTCGACCAAGTGGTGCAGCTTGAGCATGTAGATGATGCCCACGGTCACCTTGCGGTGGAAGGCTTCACCCGTGCGCCCGTCGTACAGCACCGACTGGCCATCGCTGTCGAGACCGGCCTTTTCCAGCTGGATCGTCACGTCGCCTTCGCGCGCACCGTCGAACACGGGCGTACCCATCGGCACGCCGGTGACGAGGTTGCCCGCCAGCTCGGCGATTTCCGCGCCCGACCGGCTTTCGATCGAATCGTGGTAATCCTCGCCGTAGACCTCCTTCAGCTTCTCCTTGATTGCCGCGGGCGGCTCTCCGGGGTCGGCATCGGGGTTCTTGGCGCGCCAGTCTTCCAGCGCATCCTTGATCTGGTGGCCCAGACCACGCGCGGCCATGCCGAGGTGCGTTTCGAAGATCTGCCCGACGTTCATGCGCGAAGGCACGCCGAGCGGGTTGAGCACGATATCGACCGGAGTCCCGTCGGCGAGGAACGGCATGTCCTCTTCGGGAAGGATGCGGCTGATGACGCCCTTGTTCCCGTGGCGGCCGGCCATCTTGTCGCCCGGCTGCAGCTTGCGCTTCACCGCGACGAACACCTTGACCATCTTGAGCACGCCCGGTGCCAGTTCGTCACCGCGTTCGAGCTTCTCCTTGCGGTCTTCGAACTTGGCGTCGATGCCCTTCACGGCTTCGTCGTACTGGCCCTTGATCGCTTCGATCTGCGCCTGACGATCGTCGTCGGCCACCGCGAACTTGAACCATTCGTGGCGATCGACCTCGTCGAGCAGCTCTTCGGTGATCTCGCCGCCCTTCTTGACGCCCTTGGGCGCGGCCGAAGAGGTCTGGCCGATCAGCATGTCGCGCAGCCGGTTGTAGGTCGCCCGGTTGAGGATCGCGCGTTCGTCCGCGCTATCCTTGCGCAGCCGCTCGATTTCCTCGTTCTGGATCGCACGGGTACGGTCGTCGATCTCGATCCCGTGGCGGTTGAACACGCGGACTTCGACCACGGTGCCGGCAACGCCCGGCGGCAGGCGGAGCGAGGTGTCGCGCACGTCGCTGGCCTTTTCGCCGAAGATGGCGCGGAGGAGCTTTTCTTCCGGCGTCATCGGGCTTTCGCCCTTGGGCGTGATCTTGCCGCACAGGATGTCGCCCGGGTGCACTTCGGCCCCGATGTAGACGATGCCCGCCTCGTCGAGGTTGCGCAGCGCTTCCTCGCCCACGTTGGGAATGTCGCGGGTGATGTCTTCCGGCCCGAGCTTGGTGTCGCGCGCCATCACCTCGAATTCCTCAATGTGGATCGAGGTGAAAACGTCGTCCTTCACGATGCGTTCGGAGATCAGGATCGAGTCTTCGTAGTTGTAGCCGTTCCAGGGCATGAACGCGACGAGGCTGTTCTTGCCCAGCGCCAGCTCGCCCAGATCGGTCGAGGGGCCGTCGGCGATGACGTCGCCTTCCTCGATCGTTTCGCCCACCTTCACCAGCGGGCGCTGGTTGATGCAGGTGTCCTGGTTCGAACGCTGGAACTTCTGCAGCGTGTAGATGTCGACGCCCGACTGGCCGGGTTCGACATCGCCGATCGCGCGGATCACGATGCGGGTCGCGTCGACCTGGTCGACGATGCCGCCGCGCTTGGCGGTGATCGCCGCGCCGCTGTCACGCGCCACGGTTTCTTCCATGCCGGTGCCCACCCACGGGGCCTCGGCCTTGACCAGCGGCACCGCCTGGCGCTGCATGTTCGAGCCCATCAGCGCGCGGTTGGCGTCATCGTTTTCCAGGAACGGGATCAGCGACGCGGCCACCGAAACGAGCTGCTTGGGGCTGACGTCCATCAGCGTGATTTGCTCACGCGGAGCCATCAGGTTTTCGCCGTTCTGGCGGGCCGAGATCAGCTCTTCGACGAAGGTGCCATCGTCGTTGAGTTCGGCCGAGGCCTGCGCGACGGTGTGCTTCTGTTCTTCCATCGCGGAAAGATAGACGACGTCGCTGGTGACCTTGCCGTCCACCACCTTGCGATACGGGGTTTCGATGAAACCGTACTTGTTCACGCGGCTGAACGAGGCGAGCGAGTTGATCAGGCCGATGTTCGGCCCTTCGGGCGTCTCGATCGGGCAGATACGGCCATAGTGCGTCGGGTGAACGTCGCGGACTTCGAAGCCCGCACGCTCACGCGTAAGACCGCCCGGCCCGAGCGCCGAAACGCGACGCTTGTGCGTCACTTCGGACAGCGGGTTGGTCTGGTCCATGAACTGCGAGAGCTGGCTGGAGCCGAAGAACTCGCGCACGGCAGCCACGGCGGGCTTCGCGTTGATGAGGTCGTTCGGCATCACGGTCGACACGTCGACGCTGCTCATGCGTTCCTTGACCGCGCGCTCCATGCGCAGCAGGCCGACACGGTACTGGTTTTCGAGCAGTTCGCCGACCGAACGCACGCGGCGGTTGCCGAGATTGTCGATGTCGTCGACGTCGCCCTTGCCGTCCTTCAGGCCGACCAGCTCCTTCACCACCGCCAGGATGTCTTCCTTGCGCAGCGTGGTGACGGTGTCTTCGGCGTCGAGTTCGAGACGCATGTTGAGCTTCACGCGGCCCACCGCCGACAGGTCGTAGCGGTCGGCATCGAAGAACAGGCCTTCGAACAGCGCCTCGGCGGTTTCCTTGGTCGGCGGTTCGCCCGGACGCATGACCTTGTAGATCGCTTCGAGGCCTTCGTCGCGATTTTCGGCCTTGTCGACCTTCAGCGTGTTGCGGATCCACGGGCCGGTGTTGACCTCGTCGATGTCGAGCAGTTCGACCTGGTCGACGCCCGCAGTGTCGAGCGCTTCGAGGTTTTCCGGCGACACTTCGTCGCCCGCCTCGATGTAGATGCGCCCGGTCGATTCATCGATCATGTCGCGCGCGGCGTAGCGGCTGAGGATTTCCTCGGTCGGCAGCAGCAGCGTTTCGAGCCCGTCCTTCGCGGCCTTGTTGGCGGCGCGGGGCGAAATCTTCTGGTTTGCGGGGAAGACTTCCTCGCCCGTTTCGGCGTTCACCAGCGGGAAGCTGGGCTTGGCACCGCGCCACTGGTCGGCAACGAAAGGAATGGTCCAGCCGTCCTTCGCGCGCTTCCACACGACGGTGTCGTAGAAGTGATGCAGGATGTCTTCGCTGTCGAGGCCGAGCGCATAGAGCAGCGAGGTGACCGGCAGCTTGCGCTTGCGGTCGATGCGGACGTTGACGATGTCCTTGGCGTCGAATTCGAAATCGAGCCACGAACCACGATACGGGATCACGCGCGCAGCAAACAGCAGCTTGCCCGAAGAGTGGGTCTTGCCACGGTCATGGTCGAACAGCACACCCGGCGAACGGTGCATCTGCGACACGATCACGCGTTCGGTACCATTGACGATGAAGGTGCCGTTCTCGGTCATGAGCGGCATGTCGCCCATGTAGACTTCCTGCTCCTTGATATCGAGCACGGAGCGGGCTTCGGTGTCCTGGTCCACTTCGAACACGATCAGGCGCAGCGTGACGCGCATCGGCGCGGCGTAGGTGATCCCGCGCTGGCGGCATTCGGTGGTGTCGTACTTGGGCGGTTCGAGTTCGTAATCGACGAAATCAAGCTCGGCCGTGCCGGCGAAATCGCGGATCGGGAACACGCTGCGCAGCGTCTTTTCGAGGCCCGAGACATAGTCGATCTGCTTGTCCGAGCGCAGGAACTGCTCGTAGCTTTCGCGCTGCACCTCGATCAGGTTCGGCATCTGCACGACTTCGTGGATGTCGCCGAAGATCTTACGGATGCGGCGCTTGGCCGTGCCGGTCTTGGCAGTGCCGCGCTTCATCGGGGCCTTGCTGTTGGTCGCCATAGGTCGAGAATGCCTCTTCTAGCCGTGACGCATGGAGGGCGAAGCGCAAGCGCTCCCCCGCCATGCGGGATTGGAAATGTCGCTGCACGAGGGAACTGGCCGAAAGACGAGAGCGGCGCATCGGCTCCGCGCATGTGCGCAGACCGAGGGGGTGGTGCCGTCTCGCGAATGTATGGCCGCGCCGCTTCCTTCCTGGGATCCGAATCTCGCGCGCGACTCGGCCTTGCTCGAAGCTGGCGTGAGGGGCGCATGTAGGAATCTGCGGGGCAATTGTCAAAGATTCGCGAAAATTTCCGTTTATCGATCAGCACCTTATCGTTTTTCGATATTTATCGATTGACGATAAGTCGGATGCCAATTATTGAATATCGATATCGAACGCATAGGAGATCGATAAATGGCCCACGTAATGAAACACACCGCCGCGGCGCTGGTCGCCGTCGTCCTCGCCGCCACCAGCCTCACGGCCATCGTCACCGTGCCCGCACCCGCAGACGCTCCGGCGATCGCTGCGGTGGCGGCACCCGAACTGGCCTGAACCCAAACCACAGGAGACCATGCCCATGGGCAAAGCCCTCAATGATCCGCTGCTGCTGGTCGGCAAAATCTTCGCGATCCTTCTACAGGCGATCATGGCGATTGCCGCTGCGGCAGTCGCCATCGCGATCCCCGTGATCCTGTTCACGCAGGGCAGGATCGAGGCCGAGATCGCCAAGAAGCTGCCCGACTTTACAGAACCCTTCCCGGCCCTCGCGGTCGTCACCCTGATGGCCGGCGGGGTCGCCGTGCTCGTGATGATGTTCCTGTTCTTCGGCAAGCTGCGCCGGATCATCGCGACCGTCGGCGAAGGCGATCCCTTCCAGCCGGAAAATGCCACGCGGCTGAGCACGATGGGCTGGCTGATGCTGGCAACGCAGCTCGCGCTGATCCCCGCCGGGCTGATCGGCATGCATCTGGCGCGCTATGCCGAGGCGCTGAGAGAAGCGGGCGTGGAAGACGTGCACTTCTCGATGAACGACGGCGCGGACCTGACCGGCCTGCTGCTCGCGATCATCCTGTTCATCCTCGCCCGCGTGTTCCGCCATGGCGCCGCGATGCGCGAAGACCTGGAAGGGACCGTGTGATGGCGCCTTCCCCCGACACGCTGACCGATGGAGGCAAGATCATGGTGAAGCTCGACGACCTGCTGCACGAACGCCGCATGACGCTGACCGAACTGGCCGAGCGGGTGGGCATGACGCTCGCCAATCTCTCGATCCTCAAGACGGGCAAGGCCAAGGCGATCCGCTTCTCCACGCTCGAGGCGATCTGCCGCGAGCTGGAGTGCCAGCCGGGCGACCTGCTCGCCTACAACGCGGAGTAAGCCGCCATGTTGACGCAGGAAATCGTCAACACGCTGATCCAGCTCGCGATCGCCCTGGCGGTCGCGGGCGGGGCCTGGCTCTTCTTCGCTCGCCGCAGGGCAAGTCTGACCGCCTGGCTCGGGCTCGGCGCCCCGGCCGCAGGATGGTGGAAGGGCACCATTCTCTGCGCCCTCGTGGTGGCGCTCGTCTCGATACCCCTGTTCCTGTTCGGCGGGTTTGCCGAGCTGGCGCGCGGCGAGGGAACGGTGGGGGCGCAGTTTGCGGGGCAATCGCTCACCCCTGCGATCATCGCCACGATCGTGCTGGTCGCCTGCGTCAAGACTGCGCTGACCGAGGAGATCATCTTTCGCGGCCTGATCGCCAAACGGCTGATCGGCTGGCTGGGGTTCGCGGCGGGCAACATGGTGCAGGCAATCCTGTTCGGCTCGATCCACCTGCTGATCTTCGCCGCCGACGGTGCGCCAGCGCCGACACCTCTTGCCGTAGCCACGGTCGTCGGCCTGCCTGCCTTCGCCGGGTGGATGATGGGCTACGCGAACGAGCGCTTCGGCGGCGGCACGATCTGGCCCGGCTGGCTCATCCACGCGACCGGCAACCTGACAAGTTTCGCTTTTCTCGCATCGCTCGCCAGCTGACCAGCGCAACGACACGCCCGCGCTGCGCCGGGTGGGCTCATCCCTCGGGATCATTGCAGCGACACAGAACGACAAAAGGGGGGAATACAAGATGGACCTGGTTATTTCTCAGGCGGTGTGGTGGGCACCGGTCGCAATTCTCGCCGGCATGCTCGCAATCGTGAAGCGGCAGGCTGTGGGATGGCACTGGCTCGCAGCGGCGATCACGGTCTTCGCAATCTACTGCGCCGCAGTGTTCTGGCTCCCGGAAATCGACGGCTTTCCCACGATCGAGGGGGCGCAGTTCAACTGGACGGGCAAGCTCTGCGCAATCGCCGCCACGATCATCATGAGCCTTCTGGCACTGCTAGCGTTCAAGCCGATCACGCGCGAGACGCTCGGCCTCACACTTGCGCAGCGCGAAGGATCGCTGCTCCCCGCAGCAATCGCCACGCTCGCGATGATCGCATTGGTCGTCGTGCTGCAGATGCTGGGCGGCGACGGCGCGCGCCCGACGGTCGAGGCGCTCGCGTTTCAGGCGACCATCCCGGGCATCGACGAGGAAGTGCTGTTCCGCGGCCTCCTGCTGGGTCTGCTCGCGCTGGGCTTTGCGCGGTTCGAGCGGAAAATGCTGTGGGCCGGGATCGCCGCGACGATCGTCTTCACGCTGGGCCATTCGTTCTTCTGGACGCAGGCGGGCAGCCAGTTCGATCCGGTCGCGCTGGTCTATGTCGCCATCCTCGGATCGCTGCTGATGTTCATCAGGCTGCGCACCGGCAGCATTCTGCTGCCGATCATCGCACACAACCTGACCAATGTGGCGAGCCAGCTGGCGTAGCTTTGCGCGCGGTCTTCACGGCAGCGCACGAGATCTTGCATCAATTGCAACGAGCCCGGAACGAGTCCGGGGGTCTGTCAGTATAGGACCCGGGCCGAAGCCAATTCGCCCAAGCAACAGGAATCAAACCATGAAAAAGATCATTGCCACTGCCGCCGCCGCGACCTTCGCGCTCTCGCTCGCCGCTTGTGACGGCGCCAACGAAGAAGCCGGCGAACAGGCCGACGACGTCACCGAAGCGGAAGGCGAAGTGCTCGACGCGCAGTCGGGCGTGACCGAAGCGCAGGCCGACCTCGCCGAAGAAAAGGGCGACGAAGCCAAGGCCGACGCGCTCGAAGAAAAGGCCGAGCAGCAGGAAGACACCGCCGACACGATGTAAGTCGTTCGGACATCCGGTTTCGGATGGCAGGCGGCCGTGCAGTCCCATTGGGATTGCGCGGCCGTTTTGCATGGGAGGCGATCAGCTCTCGTAACAGCGAATCCAGTGACGCTTGCCCTTGTATTCGACCGAGCCATCATAGGCATCGCCCTTGCGCCTTGCCCTTACGACGGCCAGCCGCCGGTTCGCCTGTTCGTCGGTCAACACCACGCGCAGTTCCTTGTCGTCGAGCCACCATTGCGGCGCGACCACGGCGATGTCCTTGCCATCGACCCGCAAGCGCTCCGAGAACAGACCCGAGCCTGCGGTGTGGCCGAAGCCCAGCGAAATCTCGATGCGCGGCTTGGCGGCGGTGCTGCACTGGAAGCCGCCCGTGGCGTTCGCCGGGCTGGCGAGCAGCGCGAGAGCGGCCATCACGGGGGCGGCCATGGCGAGAGAGGACGGGGCGATCGGGTGTTGGCGCATGATGCGCGGATAGCGCGAGCGGCCTGAACCGCTGGTGGACGGGCTGCCCCACCGCCTTTTGCTTGACTTCGCGCGCGCTGCGATTAAGTGCGCGCCGTCCGCTTTAGAGCGGCCATCCGTCCGAGACAGTTGGTGACCGGAATCTGCCGGTCTTAATTTCCAGCCTAGACGGGGAAACGAGTTTTTCGCGGGGTTCGGGCACTTCGGTGCGCACCGCAATTCAGCATCCCGTTAGCGGATGCCCTCCTTCCCCAGAAACGGACCCATGGCCTCGCAGCTTTTGCAGCGGGGTCGAACGTGAGCCGGTCGTCTCCGCCTGTGCGGGGTCGGCCATAGTGAAGGAGTAAGCATGGATCGTTCGCAAAAAACCGATGCGGTCGCTCAGCTGAACAACGTCTTCAACGAGGCGGGCGTGGTGGTTGTCACCCGCAACCTCGGCCTGACGGTGGCAGAGTCCACCGATCTGCGCGCGAAGATGCGTGAAGCCGGCGCGACCTACCAGGTTGCGAAGAACCGTCTTGCCAAGATCGCCCTCAAGGACACCGACTATGCAGGTATCGAAGAATACCTGTCCGGTCCGACCGCTCTCGCATACAGCGAAGATCCGGTCGCCGCGGCCAAGGCCGTGGTGGAGTTCGCGAAGACCAACGACCGCATCGAAGTGGTCGGTGGCTCGATGGGCTCGCAGGTGCTCGACGAAGCAGGTGTCAGGGCTCTCGCCTCGATGCCGAGCCTCGACGAACTGCGTGGCAAGCTCGTTGGTCTGGTCAACGCCCCCGCGACGAAAATCGCGCAGGTCGTCAATGCCCCGGCAAACAAGCTCGCTCGTGTCTTCGGCGCATATGCCGCCAAGGACGCTGCGTAAGACGTTTTTCCGCACGACATTCCCGGCCGCGGCATGAGCCCGGCCACGCTATTATTTGGAGTGAATTATCATGGCTGACATCGCCAAGCTCGTTGAAGAACTTTCGAAACTGACCGTCCTCGAAGCCGCTGACCTCGCCAAGGCTCTGGAAGAAGAGTGGGGCGTGAGCGCCGCTGCCGCCGTTGCGGTTGCTGGCCCGGCTGCCGGTGGCGACGCCCCGGCTGCTGAAGAAAAGGACGAATTCGACGTCATCCTCACCGGCGACGGTGGCAAGAAGATCCAGGTCATCAAGGAAGTCCGCGCCATCACCGGCCTGGGCCTCACCGAAGCCAAGGCCCTCGTCGAAGGCGCGCCCAAGCCGCTCAAGGAAGGCGTCAACAAGGCCGAAGCCGAAGAAATCAAGAGCAAGATCGAAGCCGCTGGCGGCACGGTCGAGCTCAAGTAAGCTCTTCGCTTCACGCGAAAATCAGGGGGCGGTGCCAGCGATGGCGCCGCCCTTTTTCGTTGCATATGGCGCTTTGTCGGCCCGAAGTGCGCGCCTTCTCCCGCGACGCATCCATAACGGATTCTTCTGCGCTTATTGATCGCTGCCGACTGTGTTGCGTCTCGTAGGCCGACCGCGATCACGCGGGCCGGCAATCCAAACGGGAGAGAGACAATGGCCGGTAAAACCACGAAGATCAGCGTCACCGCGGTCGACAACGAACTCTATCTGATCGCCTCGCAGCCGAGCGGCAGCAGCGAGCTGATCCACCTCAAATCGGGCTACCACGCGCCGGTGGACTACTCCTTCAACCCCAGCCACATTCTCGCCAGCGGCGACTACGACCTCACCATGATCGGCCTCAACTGGGGTGGTCCGGGCACGTTCTCGGTCACCGTGACGACCGACGGGAATAACGAGACCTATTCGGCCAACAATTCCGATGTCGGGGTGATCTTCCACACCACCGTTTCGATTTCGGTCTGACATCGCACGGGGGCGGTGCCAGCAATGGCGTCGCCCTCGTTCGTACAGGCGTCAGTGGCGCTGCAGCCGCCCGTGGAGGACATTGCGCTCCATCCCCGCGTGCAGGTCGTTTGCCTCGATCTGCGAGTCGAGCCGCGCCATGTCGTTTTCGCGGTATTCGTTTTCCAGCCGCTCGATCGCGCTCTCGTCGGTATCCACCTGTGCGAGCGCGGCGCGGCCCATCGCGATCGCCGATTCCCTGACCTCGCGCACCTGGAACGCGATGTCGCTGGCAGCCAACTTCATCACGTGCCGCCGGTCGAACGTGCGCACCAGCAGCGCCGCGTCGGGGAAGGCTTCGCGAACCGAGGCGAGGAATTCCGCCTCGACCTGATCGCCGTCGATGCAGAAGCAGATCAACTCCGCCTCGCGCCCGCCTGCCTGCCGCAGCACATCCAGCCGCAGGCCGTCACCGAAGAAGACCTTGATGTCGAACTCCTCGGCGGTGTCGATCTGGTCGACCTTCTTGTCGATCATGGTCACGTCGAGGCCCGCCAGCGCGAGCATCTGCGCGACCGTCTGGCCGAAGCGCCCGAACCCGATCACCAGCGCCTGCGCGCTCTCGCCGCCCGGCCCCTCGCGCTCTTCCGCCTTCGTGTTGGCGGGCCTGCGCAGCGGCGCGGTCGCCATCATCAGGAACGGGGTGGTCGCCATCGACAGCGTGACGATCGCGGTGAACAGACTGGCGGTCTCGCCGTCGATCACCCCGCCCTGCTGTGCCTGGGTAAACAGGACGAAGCCGAATTCACCCCCCTGGCTGAGCAGCAGGCCGAGCGCCAGCGCACCGCGCCACGGCAGCCTCGCGAGCATCCCGATGCCGGTGATCAGCGCGGCCTTGGTCACCACCAGCAGCGCCGCCATCCCGAGCACGAACAGCGGTTCGGCCGCGATGGCCCGCAGGTCGAGCATCATCCCCACCGAGACGAAGAACAGCCCGAGCAGGATCGAGCGGAACGGCTCGATATCCGCCTCCAGCTCGTGCCGGTAGGGCGTGTCGGCCAGCATCACCCCGGCGACGAACGCACCGAGCGCGGTCGACAGGCCAAGCGCCTGCATGATCGCCGCCGACGCGACCACCGCGAACAGCGATGCGACGACGAACATCTCGCGCTCGCCCAGCCGCCCGATCAGCCGCAGCAGCGGACGCAGCAGGAAACGCCCGGCGAGCACCAGCCCCACGGTCGCGACCAGCGTCAGCGGCAACAGCATCCAGCCCGATGCCATCCCACCCTCGTCCGCGCCTTGCGTGCCGAGCGCGGCGACGATGGTGACCAGCGGGATGATCGAGAGATCCTGAAACAGCAGGATCGAGAATGCCTTTTCGCCCACCGGCGTGCGCAGATTACCGCCCGATTGCAGCATCGGCAGCACCTGCGCGGTCGATGACAGGCCCAGCGACAGGCCCACCGCCAGCGCGGCACCAAGGGGGTAGCTCGTCGCCAGCCAGATGACTGCGGTCAGCGCGAGCCCGCAGACCACCACCTGCGTGAGGCCGAGCCCGAAGATCGCGTTGCGCAGCCGCCACAGCCTGCTCGGCGCGAGTTCCAGCCCGACCACGAACAGCAGCATGACGATGCCAAGCTCGCCGAAGCTGAGCGTCTGCTCGCCACTACCTGCAAGGCCGAGCACCTGCGGCCCGACCAGCGCGCCCGCGACGAGGTAGCCCAGCGTCGCCCCCAGCCCGAGCTTGCGGAACAGCAGCACGAACAGCAGCGCGGCCGCCAGCAGCACGACCCCGCTTTCGAGCGCGACATGCGCGGATGCTTGTTCGTGACCCATGCGCTGTGTTCCCGGTGCCGCACCAATGCAGCAATCGCCATGGAGCCACGATGCGCTCTAGGCAAGCGGCCCCGGCACACATATTCGGGCCGGCTTTTTATGGCAGACGCAGTTCATCTTTCCGGGACGCGGTCCCTCTGGCGCAGCGAAATGCTTGCCACGCTCCGGCTCGGCTGGCCGCTGGCGCTCGCCAACCTGTTGCAGATGCTCACCTATGCGGTGGATGTGATCTTCATCGCGCGGCTGGGGGAGCAGCCGCTCGCCGCCTCGGCGCTGGTGGTCTCGGTCTTCGGGCTGATCATGTGGGCGCTGTCTTCGATGACCGCGATGGTCGCGGCGGTGATCTCGGCGGAACTCGGCGCGCGCGCACCTGCCTTGCGCGCGGTGCGGCGGGCAACGCGCATGGCGTTGTGGCTTGCGGTGCTGAGCGGGGCTGCGGGTATGCTCGTATGCCTGGGGTTCGAGCAGTTTGCGCTGCTGACCGGGCAGGACCCCGCGATCGCCGCGCTGGGGCAGAGCTACATGGTGATCCTCGTCTGGTCGACGATTCCCTTCATCGTCAACAACGTGCTGCGCAGCTTCGTCTCCGCGCTCGACCGGCCGATCTTCGCGACCGCGATCACCGCGCTCGGCATCGGGGTGAACGCGGCGGGCAACTACGCCTTTATCTTCGGTAACTGGGGGGCGCCCGCGCTCGGCCTGCCCGGCGCAGCGGTGGCGACGCTGTTCACATCGCTGTTCACGATGGCGGCCTATGTGATCGCCATCAGAGCCGACAGGAAGCTGCACCACTACCACATCTTCGGGCGCTGGTGGGTGCCCGACTGGCCGGTGTTCTGGCGGATCGCCCGCAAGGGCGCACCGATCGCGCTGATGGTGACCGCCGAGGCGGGCGTGTTCGGCGCGGCGGCCTTCCTGATGGGCAATATCGGCGCGACGCAGCTCGCCGCGCACACGCTCGCGCTGCAGATCGCCGCGCTCGCGTTCCAGGTGCCGTTCGGCGTGGGTCAGGCAGCGACTATCCGCGTGGGCTATTTCTACGGCGCGCGCGACAGCGCCGGGATGGCGCGCGCGGGGTGGAGCGGGATCGCCATCGCGCTTGCCTTTATGGCGTGCACATCGGGCGCTATGGTGCTGGTGCCCGAGCTGCTGCTGGCGATCTATATCGACCCGTGGGCGGCGGCGAACGCGACGCTGGTCGCCTTTGCCACGCGCTACCTGCTGGTCGCTGCGGCATTCCAGCTGGCCGACGGGGTACAGGCGGTCGCGGGCGGCGCTTTGCGCGGATTGCAGGACACGCGCATACCGATGTGGATCGCGATCTTCTCCTACTGGGTGCCCGGCTTCGGCCTGTCGCTGACGCTCGGCTTCGCCACCGCGCTGGCAGGCGTGGGGGTATGGATCGGCCTCGCGGCCGGGCTGTCATGCGCCGCGATCCTGCTCACGTGGCGATGGGCGCGGCGCGAGACACTCGGCCTGACGCGCCTTGGCCCAGGCGAGGTTGCGGCTACGCAGCCAGCATCGTAACCTCGCGCTGCGGGAAGGGGATGGAGATGCCCGCATCGTCGAACGCGGCCTTGGCGGCCTCGGTCAAATCCCACGAGAGCGGCATGTAATCGCCGGTCGCGCACCACACGCGCAGGCCGATGCCGACCGAGGAATCGTCGAGCGAGGCGACGAAGGCCTGCGGGGCGGGATCACCCAGTACACGTTCGTCCGCCGCGGCCAGCGCGAGCAGCGTCTCGCGCGCTTCCTTCATGCTGTCGCCATAGCCGATGCCCACGATCAGTTCGAAGCGGCGGACCGGGTGGCGGTGCAGGTTGATGATCGGCTGGTTCCACAGCTCGGCATTGGGGACCATCACGAACAGTCCGTCGAACTGCTTGAGCTCGGTAGTGAACAGTCCGATCCGCTGGACCGTCGCGGTGAACTTGTCGACGCTGATCGCCTCGCCCACCACGAAGGGCCGCTGGACGAGGATCATCACGCCCGAGGCGACGTTGCTGAGCGTACCCTGCAACGCGAGCCCCACGGCCAGCGCCATGCCGCCGAGCGCGGCGAGGATGCTGGCGGTTTCCACCCCGAACTGGCTGAGCACGGTAACCAGCACCACCGCCCACAGCGCGTATTTGACCATCCTGGAGAGGAAACTGGAGATCGTCGGATCGAACCGCGGGTGCTTCGCCAGCGCGCGTTCGGCCCAGCGCGACAGCACGCCCGCGATCAGCAGGCCGATCACGAGGACGGCAAATGCACCGATGATCTGCATGATATTGGCCTGCAACCAGTCGGTAATGCTCGCCACGAAGCTCAGGTCGAGGCCGGAAGTCGCTCCGGAAGGCTGGGAAGGGGTTTGAGAAGGCATGCTGGTCCTGTTAACTGCAGTCTGAATCGGGATGCGGGAGGTCGCACCCGAGTACGCTACGCACGAGACGCCCCGGACGGTCCCGAACAGCCGCCTCGCGAGCCCTGCTCTCCGATGAATTTTTATCCGTTCCACCGCTTGACGGTGGGTCGCCGGCTGCACATATCGCCCCCGCTGGCACTCTCCGCATGGGAGTGCCAACAGCATTTCACCACTCTCAACGAAGAGGTACCAAGCATGGCATTTCGTCCGCTGCACGACCGCGTTCTGGTCCGTCGCATCGACGCCCCGGAAAAGACCGCGGGCGGCATCATCATTCCCGACAGCGCACAGGAAAAGCCCAGCGAAGGCGAAGTCGTGGCCGTCGGTTCTGGCGCCAAGGCCGATGACGGCACGGTCACCCCGCTCGACGTCAAGGCTGGCGACCGCGTGCTGTTTGGCAAGTGGGGCGGCACCGAGGTCAAGATCGACGGGGAAGACCTGCTGATCATGAAGGAAAGCGACATCATGGGGATCATTTCCTGATCCACCCGTGAGTCCCAGCGCAAGCTGGAACCTCCTGCAATTCCGAATGAGACCCCGGTCTTCGCCGGGGATCACCGCAAGTTAGAAGGAAAGAAACAATGGCAGCCAAGGACGTAAAGTTCGGCCGCGACGCACGCGAAGGCGTTTTGCGCGGCGTCGACACCCTCGCCAACGCCGTGAAGGTCACGCTGGGCCCCAAGGGCCGCAACGTCGTGATCGATAAGAGCTTCGGCGCACCGCGCATCACCAAGGACGGTGTCACTGTCGCCAAGGAAATCGAACTTAAGGACAAGTTCGAGAACATGGGCGCGCAGATGATCAAGGAAGTCGCATCGAAGGCGAACGACGCCGCCGGTGACGGCACCACCACCGCCACCGTGCTCGCCCAGGCGATCGTCAAGGAAGGCATGAAGTCGGTCGCAGCGGGCATGAACCCGATGGACCTGAAGCGCGGCATCGACATCGCGGTGACCAAGGTCGTCGAAGACCTGAAGGGCCGGTCGAAGGACGTGTCCGGTTCCGCCGAAATCGCCCAGGTCGGCGTGATCTCCGCCAATGGCGACCGTGAAGTTGGCGAGAAGATCGCCGAAGCGATGGAAAAGGTCGGCAAGGAAGGCGTCATCACCGTCGACGAATCGAAGGGCCTCGAATTCGAGCTCGAGACCGTCGAAGGGATGCAGTTCGACCGCGGCTACCTGTCGCCCTACTTCATCACCAACCCCGACAAGATGACCGTCGAGCTGGATGATCCCTACATCCTGATCTTCGAAAAGAAGCTGTCGAACCTGCAGGCGATGCTGCCGATCCTCGAAGCGGCGGTGCAGAGCGGTCGTCCGCTCCTCATCATCGCGGAAGACATCGAAGGCGAAGCGCTGGCCACCCTCGTGGTCAACAAGCTGCGCGGCGGCCTGAAGGTCGCTGCGGTCAAGGCTCCCGGCTTCGGCGATCGTCGCAAGGCGATGCTGCAGGACATCGCGATCCTGACCAAGGGCGAAATGATCAGCGAAGATCTGGGCATCAAGCTCGAGAACGTGACGCTGAACATGCTCGGCCAGGCCAAGAAGGTCACCATCGACAAGGACAACACCACGATCGTCGACGGTGCCGGTGACGAAGCCGACATCCAGGCACGCGTCGGTGAAATCCGCACGCAGATCGACAACACCAGCAGCGATTACGACAAGGAAAAGCTGCAGGAACGTCTCGCGAAGCTCGCGGGTGGCGTGGCCGTGATCAAGGTCGGCGGTGCCACCGAAGTCGAGGTGAAGGAGCGTAAGGACCGGGTCGACGACGCGCTGCACGCAACCCGCGCCGCTGTCGAAGAAGGCATCGTGCCGGGCGGCGGTACCGCGCTGCTCTACGCTTCGAAGGCTCTCGAAGGCCTCAAGGGCGACAACGAAGACCAGACGCGCGGCATTGCCATCGTGCGCAAGGCGATCCTCGAACCGATCCGTCAGATCGCGACCAACGCCGGTCACGACGGTGCGGTGGTTTCGGGCAACCTGCTGCGCGAAGGCGACGAAACGCAGGGCTTCAACGCCGGCACCGACACCTACGAAAACCTCGTGAAGGCTGGCGTGATCGACCCGACCAAGGTCGTGCGCACCGCCCTGCAGGGCGCGGCTTCCGTAGCCGGTCTGCTGATCACCACCGAAGCGGCGATCTCCGACGTTCCGGAAGACAAGAACTCCGGCGGCGGCATGCCCGACATGGGCGGCATGGGCGGCGGCATGGGCGGTATGGGCTTCTAAGCCCGCCCCCAACACCTCCTGCCGTTTCGGCAAAGAAATGGCCCCGTCGGAGCGATCCGGCGGGGCTTTTTGCTGCCCGGTGGCAATTTGCCGCGACGAGGCGTACTCTCCCGCCCGGGTCGTCGAACCAGGCTTCGGGGGAAGCGCCATGTACTCGCACCTCACCTTGTCGATGCTGCTGTCCGTCATGCAGGCGTGGGCCAGCCCCGCTGCGGACGCGAACGACGCCGCGCAGGCCACGCAGCTTACTCCCGCGCAGTTCGCCGCGCTCGACCCGACGCGCGCAGGGCGCGCTGCGTGCCGGGGGCTCGACCAGAGCGGCGCGGTGCTCGACGCGCGGCTCGCGCTGGCGAGCGCGCTGGCCGAAAGCGAGGGCACCGGCGCGATCGGGCTCTATCCCGGCCTCGCGGCATCCGACCTGCCGCTCGACCCGATGACGCCCGAGGCGCGTCGCTATTTCGACCAGGGCCTCGCCTTCACCTTCGGGTTCAACCATGCCGCCGCCATTCGGTCTTTCCAGCGCGCGGGCGAGCTCGACCCGACCTGCGCGATGTGTTCGTGGGGTATCGCGCTCGCGAACGGGCCGAACATCAATGCCGGCATGGACGATGCGCAGAACCGCATGGCGCTCGATGCGCTGGAGGAGGCGAAGCGCCTGTCCGAAAACAGCAGCGCCCCCGTTCGCGCGCTGATCGCGGCGCAATCCGCGCGTTATGCGGCGGGCGAGGACGCGGACCGGGCCGCGCTCAACCTCGCCTATGCGCAGGCGATGCTGGCGCTGGCGGGCGCGAACCCGGGCAGCGACGATCTTGCCGTGCTAGCGGCGGAATCGGCAATGAACACCGTGCCGTGGAATTACTGGGACGAGGCGGGCAACCCCCGCCCGCTGATCGGCGATGCTGTCCGCCTGCTCGAGAAAGTCATGGCGCGCAATCCGGCGCACCCGCAGGCGGCGCACCTCTATATCCACCTGCTCGAACTGCCCGACGCCAAACGCGCGGAAGCCGCCGCGGACCGGTTGCGCAAATACGCGCCCAAGCAGCTCGCCCATCTCGTGCACATGCCTGCGCATATCTATTACCGGCTCGGCCGCTACAGCGATTCGATCGACGCGAACGCAGAAGCGGTGGCGGCGGAGGAGGCCTACCTGAACGAGGTCGGCGACGACGGGCTTGTGCGCTACGGATACTACCCGCACAACGTCCATTTCCTGCTGACTTCGGCGCAGATGATGGGCGACGTGCGCACCATCGTCAGCCAGACCGCCAAGCTCGAGCGGATCCTCGACGTCGAGACCGGGCGCGGCCTCTACTGGGTCCAGGCGATCTATGCGGCGCCCCACTTCGCCTATGCCGAGTACGGCTCGCCCGATGCGATCCTGGCGCTGACGAAAGAGCCGCACCCGCTCGAATATGTCGAGGCGATGCGGCACTACGCGCGCTCCATCGCCTTTGCCCAGCGGCGCGATAGAGCCGCCTTCGATGGCGAAATCGCGGCGATGGAAAAGCTGATTGCTTCCCCGGCCGTGGCGAAAATGGACGCCAATTTCTTCCCCGCCAGCTCTATCCTTGGGGTGGCTGTGGAGGTGGCCAAGGGACGCGAAGCGATGGCGCAGGGGCGATCGGCAGAGGCAATCGCGCATTTCGCCAAGGGTGCCGAATTGCAGGATGCGATCCCCTACAGCGAGCCGCCATTCTGGTACTATCCGGTCGAACAATCGCTCGGCGCGGCCTATTATCAGGCAGGGCAGTACAAGGAGGCGAGGCAGGCCTTCCGCGCGGCGCTGTTCGAAGCGCCCAACAGCGCGCTGGCGCTGTACGGGCTGGAACGCACCGAGCGAAAGCTGGGCCACCGGCTCGAAGCCGCCGCCGCGAAGCAGGCCTTCGATGCCGTGTGGCGCGGCGAGGATGGCTGGCTGGCGATGGAGCGATTGTAGCGAGCGAGGCGGGCGCATCGACGCTTTACTTGGTACGGCACCTCACCGACCCCAATCGCGTGTCGCAATTACCAGCGTCGCGGTTCGATCCTGTTTCGGATCGCCAGATTGCGTCGCTAGCGATATGCAGTTGAGCATGGGGACAAGCGCAACACCGGAAGAGATCGAGCTGTGGGAGACGGTGTCGACCGACCTCGCTCTCCAGCAGCGCCTCACCGCCGCGTCCTCGAGCGACGAGGTGGTGCAGGTGCTCGGCGACGCGATCCGCGATCCGGCCAGCTCTGCCTCGGCGTGCGTGGACGCTGCGAAAGCATGGGATAGCCCGCCGCGCGTTGTGCGCGAGCATGCCCCGCCAGCCCAGTGGCTGCCCGTGCAATTGTTCGAAAGCGACCACGGCTTGCGGGTCGAGTGGCACCATTTCGGTTTCGCGCGACTGACCGAACCCTTCTTCGAACAATCCTGGGCGAAGGCCGCTGCCCTGCCCGCCCAATCCCTGCTGCGGGTGCAGACGCCGGTCGATGTGCTGCTGGAGTTTGCCTCCGGCCCGTCGCCCGATGGCCTGATGTTTCACATGTCGCGCTGCGGCTCGACTCTCGTGGCGCAGATGCTTGCCGAGCTGGAGCATGTGACGGTCGTTTCCGAAGCGCCGGTTTTCGATGCCGCCCTGCGCATGCATCTGGCCGGACGCTTCTCCTCGGAGCATCTGCGCGGAGTGGTGGGAGCGCTCATTCGCAAACGCCATGCCGGAGCGCGGCAGGCCGTGTTCAAACTGGATGCATGGCACACGCCGAGCTGGCCGACCATTGCGCACCTGTTTCGCGAGGCGCCGGCGATCTTCCTCCATCGCGAGCCGACCGAGGTGCTCGTCTCGCAAGCGCGCCGACCCGGTCTGCACGCGGTACCGGGCCGCTTGCCGCTATCACTTTACGGATTCGCGGGCGCAGATCGCATTACCGAGGCCGATTATGCCGCCTGGGCCATCGCCGAGATCGCGCGCGCAGGGCTCGATGCGGTGTCACGAAACTATGCCATGCCGGTCGATTATGCGGCTCTGCCCGAGGCGCTGTTCACGAAAATCTTGCCCAGGTTCGGGATCACGCCCAGTGCTGAGGAGCGCGATCGGCTGGCGATCGCCGGGAATCGCTATTCCAAGGACCCGACCCGCAGCTTCCAGCCCGATTCGGGCGAGAAGCGAGCGGCCGCAGCGCCAGACATGCGCGAACGCGTCGCAGCCTTCGGGCTCGACCGGGTATATGCCGGCCTGACCGAGCCCGCAGACCGCCCGCACCCGCCTCGGGGAAGCCCCAAGGCGTCGGTGCGGGTCAGCTACCGGTTCGGCTAGCCGCCCTTGCGGCTCGCCTCCGCCGCGTCGATGGCCGCCTGCGGCCAGGTCACCTGCGTCTGCGTCTGCGGGTTGAACAGCCCGCCTTCGTACTGCGCCGCTTCTGCCGCCGCGATTTCCTCGGCGGTCAGGAATTCGCTCGGCTCGAGCGCGAACACATCGAGCCCGCGCGAGATCTCGGTCGCGTAGATGCGGCCCTTGTACCAGTAGGCCGACCAGTAGCCGCCGGTGATCAGCTGTTCCTCGTCAACCGGGCCGCGATCGAAATAGGCGATTTCGAACGGGTTTTTCGGATCGGTGAAATCGATCACGCTGATGCCGCCCTGGTACCACGCCTGCACGAAGATATCGCGCCCCGGCACCGGGATGATCGAGCCATTGTGCGCGACGCAGTTTTCCTTGTCGCTCTGCGGGGCGGGCAGCTTGTACAGGCTGTCGAAGGTCAGCTTGCCGTCCTTCAGCGAATAGATCGCGTCGGCGCCCCAGTTACGCGGATCGCCCGCCTGGCAGCGCGGCCGCCCGCCGCCGCCCCATTCGTCGGTGAACAGCACCTTGGTGCCGTCGTTGTTGAAGGTGGCCGAGTGCCAGTAGGCAAAGCCCTTGTCGGTCACGTCGTCGATCCGTTTGGGATGAAGCGGATCGGCGATGTCGAGGATGATCCCGTTGCCCGAACACGCGCCTGCGGCGATCTTCTTGGCGGGGAAGGCGGTGATGTCGTGGCACTGGTTGGTGACCGAGGTGTACTGCGTGCCATCGCCATGGTCGCCGCCCCGCCACAGGCCGGCAATCTGCCCCTCGCGCGCGAAGATACGCGGCGAATCGACGATCTTGGCCTTCGACGGATCGGCCAGCGGAATCTCGATCACGTCGATGCTGAACAGCGCGGTGTCGTCGCCCGCGGTGTCGAAGCAGCCCGCCAGTTCGGCCTCGTCGCGCACGTAGCTGGTGCCCGAATTGTAGACCACGATGCGGCGCTCGTCGGCATCGACCACCGAGTGCGTGTGGCTGCCCCGGCAGGTCTGCACCTGGCCCACCTGACGCGGATTGGTGATGTCCGAAATGTCGAAGATGCGCAGACCGCGGAAGCGATCTTCGCTGACCCGGCCCTGCACGCCCTGCAGCCCGCAATCCTTGCGCGCGCGGCTGTCCTGCACGCTCATGATCAGGATGTCGCCGACGATAGAGACGTCGCCCTGCCCGCCAGGGCACACGACCGAGCTGACCAGCTTGGGCACTCCGTCCTTGCCCAGCCGGTAGGCGTTGAAGCCGTGGTAGTTGCCGGTGACGAGCAGATCGCCCGAGAACGCCATGTCGGTATTGGCGAAGCTGAGCAGCGAACCGCGCTGGCCGAAGCGATCTTCGCTCTCGGCGTCGTCCTCGTCGCGCGGGTCGGGCTTGGTCGCATCGACCAGCTCGGCGTCCTCGCTCTCGTCATCCTCGATCCGGGGCTGGAGCTGCGCGGGGTTGGCGGGGTCGAAGAAGCCCGTCGGCTTGGGCATCGCGGTGACCAGCCGCAGGTTCGAAATCGCCTCCTCCGCGTCGCGGAAGCCAGCCGCCAGCCCGGCGCGGGGATCGGTGGAGAGCTTGGCCGCGATCGCGTTCATCCGATCGATCTCGCCCTGCTGTTCGAGCTTCACGTCGTTGACGAATTCGAACATCACCGGGTCGTAGGCGGTGCCCGGCTGATCGAGCAGGTCGTCGACCATGTCGACCGCGCCCCTGTGATGGCGGGTCATCAGCTGGAGGAAATAGGCGTCGAACTCGTTGCCCTCGAGCGTGGCGAGGCGTGTTAGCTGTTCGGGCGTGGCCATCCCCATCGCGGCCATGTGATCGGCGTGGCTCATGCCGGGCATGTGCGGCATCGCGTCGGACTTTCCGCGCGCGGAAAGCCAGTCGCGCATGAACTTGATCTCGTCTTCCTGCGAGGCTTTGATGCGACCGGCGATCTTAACCATGTCCGGGTTGCTGGTGCGCCCTTCGACCAGTTCCACCAGATCGAGAGCCTGCGCATGGTGCGGAATCATCATCTGCATGAATGCGACATCGGCCGGGGAATAACCGGTATCGGCAAGCTTCGACGCGTCTTCCGCCTTGAGCGTGCGATTCTCGCCGCCCGGCGCGCCCGGCTGGATGATCGGCGCCTCCTGCGCGAAGGCCGGCGCGGCCAGCGAAACGGCGATGGTCAGCAGGCTGGCGGCGGTGACGGTACGGATGGTCATCTAGGTGGCTCCCCTTATTTTGCGGGCAACTTACTGTTTTCTGTCGGCAGGAAAAGAGCGCTTTTTTCCGCCATTTCCTGCAACAATTACCGCACTCGCGGGTTGGAGTGGAAAAGGAGAGAAAGCCTATGAAACTGCCGCATAATGCCCACGTCGCCGTCGTCGATGGCAACCGCTTCCTGTTGCTCAAGAACACCGGCCAGCCGTTCGAGCCCTCGCTCGAGCTGGTCGAACAGCCCGATCTGGACCCGAGCAATTTCAGCGCGGGCGTGCGCCATCAGGACGATGCCGGGCAGCGTAGCGGCGCGACCGACCTGAACGAGCTGGCGCATGGTGCGGCGGCGACCGATTGGCTCAATGCAAAGGCGATCGCAGGCGATCTGGAACACCTGCTGGTGGTGGCCGATCCCAAGACGCTGGGCGAGATGCGACGGCATTATCATAGCCAGCTGGAGAAGGCCCTGGTGGGCGAGATCGACAAGGCGATGACGGGCGAACCACTCGAAAAGATTGCAAAAGTTATCGCCCAGAGCTGATCCTTGGAGCGCAATGCGCTCAACCCGCCGCAGGTTTTGCAAGGTCGGTCGTGCCATTCCCGCGCAGGGCCGGATTTATGCTTGAGCCCTCGTTAAGCGCAGGCATTAATGCTGCGAACACGAGTCACTGGCTATGGACGGGGTCATGCTTAGGAAACTTGGGTCGACATTCGCAATCGCGCTGGCAGCAGCGGCGCTTCCGTTCTCACCGGTGGCCGCGCAGAACGCGCAGGGCGTGTCGCTCGAAGCGCAGTTCGACAGCATGCTGGGCACCGAGGTGCGTACACCGCAGAGCTTCGAGGCGGTGTACGACACCCCCTTCGAACGCCAGCTCGCCTCGCTTGCCGATGGTTCGTCCGGGCGCATCGGGGTCTACGCGATCGACCTGAGCACCGGGGAAGAGGTCGGTGTTCTGGCCGATCAGCGTTTCCCCATGGCCAGCACCAGCAAGGTGGCGATTGCGGCGACTTTCCTCGCCGGGGTCGATCAGGGCCGCTGGAGCCTGACGAGCGAATACGAACTGCCCGGGCGCGGCACGTACATTTCGGCCGCCGAACATCTCGAACTGATGATCACGCGCAGTTGCAACGATTGCACCGATGCGCTGCTCAACGCGGTTGGCGGCCCGCGTGCGGTCACCGCCTGGATGCGTCAGACCGCCGGGATTTACGATTTTGAGCTGACCCGCAACATCGCCACGCTGGTGCGCGAGGACGGGCGCATCGATCCCGCCACGCAGATCGCCTACGAAGACAGCGCCACGCCGCGCGCGATGGGCCAGCTGCTTGCCGGGATTTACCAGGGCCGCTGGCTCAGCCCGAGTTCCCGGCAGGTGCTGATGGACGCGATGTCGGGCACGGTGACGGGCAAGCACCGCATGAAATCGGCGCTGCCGATGAGCGCGAACCTGGCGCACAAGACCGGTACGCTCAGCCGCACCGCCAGCGATATCGGGATTTTCCAGACGCCCGACGGGCGCACCGTCGCTGCGGCGATCTACGTCACCGGGCAAAGCGCGTCGATGGCGGTGGAGAATGGCAGTCGGGCTGAAAAGCTGAACGCGCGCCGCCTGCGCGACGAACGCATCGCCGCGATCACCGGCGCGCTCTATCGCGGCTTCGGCCAGCGCCCTGTGGTCGATGGCCGCGTCTGGGCCTCGGCGGATTACAACGTCGGCGGGCAGTAAGCTTCCACCCTTCGCAACCATGAAAAAAGGGCGGCGCCGTGAGGCACCGCCCTTCTTTTTTCCCGAGGGAAGCGCGCCTTAGTCGGCTGCGGCTTCGGCCTTGGTTTCGTCCTGCATTTCAGCTTCGGCCGCGTTGGTCGCGTCTTCGGCGTCGGCAGCGGTTTCTTCGACGGCTTCGCCGGTGGCGTCAGCAGCGTCTGCAACAGCATCGCCAGCAGCGTCGGCGTTGGCTTCGGTGTCAGCAGCGGCGCTGTCGACGGTTTCGCCAGCGGCGTCTTCAGTCTTTTCCGAGCAAGCGGCGAGGCCGAGAGCCGAAACGGCGATGGCCGAAGCCAGAACGATCTTGCGCATAATTTCATTCCCTTTCAGATGTTGTCCAGCCGCGCTTGGAGCGCGGCGGGGACGAAACCCCCGTCCCACGGCGGCTTCTGGTCTCTAGATAGTGGCAAGAATGTGGCCATGCAAGCCCCAAATGAGGCGCGCGCCACATTTTTGCCTTTTTTCCACCCCCATCTTCGGATGAAGCAGGCTGACGCGCCGATTTGCCGCTGCTAGCAGGAGCCATGTCCGACAAGCAGCACCTCTATCTGGTCGATGGGTCCGCCTACATCTTCCGCGCCTATCACCGCCTTCCGCCGCTCACCAATCCGCAAGGCACGCCGGTGGGCGCGGTCTACGGCTACACCGCCATGCTGTGGAAGCTGGCCGAGGATCTCGACAAGGCGGAGGGGCCGACGCACCTCGCGGTGGTGCTCGACAAGTCGAGCCAGAGCTTCCGCAACGAGATCTACGACCAGTACAAGGCCAACCGGCCCGACCCGCCGGAGGATCTGGTCCCGCAATTTCCGCTGATCCGCGACGCCACCCGCGCGTTCAGCCTGCCGATGATCGAGGAGCCCGGCGTCGAGGCGGACGACATGATCGCCTCCTATGCCCGCGCCGCGGCTGCGCAGGGCTGGGACGTCACCATCGTCTCTTCCGACAAGGACCTGATGCAGCTGGTCGGCACCAGCGAGCAGGGCGGCACGATCGACATGCTCGACACGATGAAGAGCGCGCGGATCGGCCCCGCCGAGGTGGAAGACAAGTTCGGCGTTGCGCCGGAGCTGGTGGGCGACGTGCTCGCGCTGATGGGCGATTCGGTCGACAATATTCCGGGCATTTTCGGGGTCGGCCCGAAGACCGCGACCAAGCTGATCCAGGATCACGGATCGCTCACCGCCGCGCTCGACGCGGCACCCGAGATGAAGAAGAGCAAGCTCAAGGAACGCCTGCTCGAACATCGCGCCGATGCCGAACTCAGCCGCGTGCTGGTGACGCTGAAGGAAGATTGCGAACTGCCGATCGCGATCGACGACATGAAACTCGGCAAAATCCCGCCCGAGCCGCTCGTCGCGTTTCTGACCGACCACGGCTTCACCAGCCTGCTGCGCCGGATCGAAGGCGGCAGCAGCGCGCCCGGGCCGACCACGCAGCTGCATCCCGCCAAGCCGCAGAACAAGGGCGAGGAACACGCTCCCGAGGGCAATCGTCAGGCCCCGCCCGAAATGCCCGAGATCGACCGCAAGGCCTACGAGTGCGTGCAGTCGGTCGAACAGCTCGACGCCTGGATCGAACGGGCCTTCGCCGCGCGGCTGGTGGCGGTCGACACCGAAACCAGCGCACTCGACGCGATGCAGGCCGATCTGGTCGGCGTGAGCCTCGCGACCGGGCCGAACGAGGCATGCTACATCCCGCTCGGCCATGGCAGCGACGACATGTTTGCCGAGAAACCGCAGCAGATCGCGCGCGAAACCGCGCTGGCAATGCTCAAGCCGCTGCTGGAGAGCGATGCGGTGCTCAAGATCGGGCAGAACATCAAATACGATCTCAACGTGCTCGCCCGGCACGATATTCATGTCGCGCCGATCGACGACACGATGATCATCAGCTTCGCGCTCGACGCCGGGCGCTCGCAGGACGGGATCGGCGGCGGGCACGGAATGGACGAGCTCGCCCAGCGCCATCTCGGCCACACCTGCCTGACCTTCAAGGAGGTGTGCGGCACCGGCAAGAAGGCGATTTCCTTCGGCGAAGTCCCGCTCGACCGCGCGACCGAATACGCCGCCGAGGATGCCGACGTCACCTGGCGGCTGCACAAGCACCTGAAACCGCGCCTCGCCATCGAAGGCGGGACGCGCGTGTACGAGCGGGTGGACCGCCCGCTGATCGCAGTGGTCGCCGCGATGGAGCGGCACGGCATCCATGTCGATCGGGCGCGGCTGGCAGGCCTGTCAGAGAGGTTCGCGACCGAGATCGCGCGGCTCGAGGGCGAGATTCACGAGATCGCAGGGCAGGAATTCACCGTCGGCAGCCCCAAGCAACTGGGCGAAATCCTGTTCGAAAAGATGGGCTACAAAGGGGGCAAGAAGGGCAAGAGCGGCCAATACTCGACCGACCAGTCGGTACTGGAGAAGCTCGACGCCGCTGGCGCACCGATCGCCACCAAGGTGCTCGAATGGCGCCAGCTCGCCAAGCTCAAGTCGACCTATACCGACGCGCTGCAAACCGCGATCAATCCCGTCACCAACCGCGTCCACACCAGCTATAGCCTGGTCGGCGCGCAGACGGGGCGGCTTTCGAGCACCGACCCCAATTTGCAGAACATCCCGATCCGGACCGAGATCGGGCGCGAAATCCGGCAGGCCTTCGTCGCCGAACCGGGCAACGTGCTGCTCGCCGCCGACTATTCGCAGATCGAGCTGCGGCTCGCGGCGCACATGGCCGACGTGGCGCCTTTGCGCGAAGCCTTCGAAGCGGGGGAGGATATCCACGCGCGCACCGCGAAGGAGATGTTCGGCGAAGTCGATCGCGACACGCGCGCGCGCGCCAAGACGATCAACTTCGCGATCCTCTACGGCATTTCGCGCTGGGGCCTCGCCGGACGGCTGGGGATCGAGGCGGACGAGGCGCAGGCGCTGATCGACACCTATTTCGCCCGCTTCCCCGGCATTCAGCGCTACATCGTCAGCACGCTGGAGAGCGTGCGCGAGCGTGGCTATTCGGAAACGCTGTTCGGCCGCAAGACTTGGTTCCCGCGGATCAATTCGAAAAACCAGGCCGAACGGCAGGGGAGCGAACGCGCCGCGATCAATGCGCCGATCCAGGGCACCAGTGCGGATATCATCAAGCGTGCGATGGCGCGCATGGTCCCGGCGCTGGCCGAGGCGGATCTCATGCCCGGCCAGCCCGACGGCGTGCGCATGCTGCTGCAGGTGCACGATGAACTGGTGTTCGAGCTGCCCGAAGGCCTGGTCGAGCGCGCCAAGCCGGTAATCGAGAAGACCATGGCGCAGGCCGCGACGCCTGCGGTTGAGCTTTCGGTGCCGCTGGGCATAGATATCGGCACAGGGCAGAGCTGGGACGACGCGCATTGACGCAAGACTTCCGCCCCGCCCCCTTTCGCGTGTTCATCCGGCGCTGGTTCAACTGGCTCGTACTCGGTGCGATGGCTGGCGCGATCCTCGGCTCGATCGCGCTGCTGCTGTCGACCGGCGCGGCGGAACGTGCCGAGCGCGCGCAGGTGGAGCGTGCCGGCGACGTGGTGCTGTTGCTCGACCGGATCGAGCGCTCGGCACTGTCCGCCGAAAGCGCGCAGCGCGGCTATTTCATCACGCTCGACCGGCGCTATCTCGAACCCTACCGCACCTCGCGCGGCAAGGTGGCCAAGGCATTGGGCGAGCTCGATGCCGCGCTAGACAAGGGCGCGAGCGACGCGCAGCGCAAGCATTACGATTCGATCGTCGAGGCGCTCGACGACAAGTTCACCGAGCTGGACGAGACGATCGAGCAGGTCGAGCAAGGCGAGCTGTTCGACGCGCGGCGGCGCATCCTCGATGGCGATGGCTACGACGCGATGCAGCGCCTGACCGACGCGATCGACCGGCTCGAGGCGATCGAAAACCGCCTGCTGGTCGAACAGAGCGCGCGCGCGCAATCCGCGGAGGACCGCATCCTGCCGGTGCTGGGCCTGCTGCTATTGCTGCTGGTCGGCGCAATCGTGCTCGGCGCGGTGCTGGTCGCGCGCGCCGCGCAGGCCGAGACCGAGGCGGCGCAGGCGCGCGAGCTGGCGGTCGCGCGCGACCGGGCGGACCTGCTGGCGCAGGAGCTCAACCACCGGGTCAAGAACCTGTTCGCGATGGTGCTGGCAATCGTCCAGATGAGTGCGCGCGAGGCGACCGATGTCACCGCGTACAAGGATCGCATCACCGCGCGCATCCACGCGCTGCTGACCGCGCACGAGGTGACGCAGGGCACGGGCACCGGGGCAGACAAGCTGACGCGGCAGGGTGGCGCCTCGGTGCGCGCGCTGGTGCAGGCGACGGTCGAACCGCATGTGTCGGAGGACAAGCGGCTCGAACTCGACGGCGATGACGTGACCATCGACCGCGTGCAGGTCACTCCGCTGGGGCTGGTGCTGCACGAATTGGCGACCAACGCGGTCAAGTACGGCTGCTGGCGCGACGCGGGCCTGCTGACCGTGCGCTGGCGGATCGCAGGCGACCTCTTGCGGCTCGAATGGGAAGAGCGCCGCGAAGCGGGTGCGACCGGGGGGGACGATGGCGAACCGCGCGAAGGCGGGTCGCAGGGCGGCTTCGGCAGTACGCTGATGATCGGGGCCGGGCGCCAGCTGGGCGGCGAGATCGAGCGGACCTTCGGCTTGCACGGCGTAACCGTTACGATCGCCTTCCCGCCCCGCCCGCAGGGGGCGGCAGGTTGATCCCGCGCTGCGCGCGCCGTACCTGCTCCACGCGATGACTCTGCTGTCCCTCAACGATTTGCCCAGACCGCACGACTGGTTCACGTCGCTCGGGCTCGACGTACCGCTCGAAGACCTGCTGATCACTGCCGCGATCCTTGGCATCGCGGTGGGGGCCGCGATCCTGCTGCATCGTCTCGCCTTCGGGCTGCTGCGCCGGGCGAACGCGCACGGCCATCTGGGCTACGGCGAGCCGATCTTCGATGCGGTGCGCGGCCCGTCGCGCTGGCTGGCAGTGGCGATCGCGATTTCCGCGGTGGCCGAACGCTGGCCCCTGATCCAGCCTGGCTGGAATGCCATCGCCGACTTTCTTGCCCCGCTGATCCTCGGCTGGCTCGCGCTCGGCTTCGTGCGCGGGGCGTCCTCTGCGCACGAGCGGCGGATGGAAGTGCTGCTCGATCCGATCAACATGCGCAGCCGCAAGACGCGGATCGAGATTTTCCGCCGCACCGCGTCGAGCCTGATCATGGTCATCACCATCGCGCTGGTGCTGCTGAGCATCCCCGGCGTGCGGCAGGTCGGCGTCACGCTGATGGCTTCGGCGGGGCTGGCCGCGCTGGCCATCGGCGCCGCCGCGCAGCCCGCGCTCAAATCGCTGATCGCGGGCATCCAGATGGCGCTGACCGAGCCGATCCGCATCGGTGACATGGTCAAGGTCGACGGGACCACCGGGCGGGTCGAGCAGATCCGCATGACCTTCGTGATGATCCGCGTGTGGGACGAGCGCGTGCTGATCGTGCCTACCGGCAAGTTCTTCGAGGAGAGCTTCGAGAACTGGTCGCGCGCAGGCGACCGGCTGACCGGCGTGGTGATGCTCAACCTCGATCCGATCGCCGATGTCGCGGCGATCCGCGAGGCATTCCTCGCCTACGTGCAGGCCCACGATCTGTGGGACGAACGCGACGCGAAGGCGCTGGTGGTCGATGCCTTTCCGGAAAGCATCGCGCTGCGGCTGTCGATGACGGCCGGCGATATCGGCGAAGCGTGGGACCTGCGCTGCGCGGTGCGCGAATACATGCTGCAATGGCTGCGCGAGAACCAGCCCGAGGCGCTGATCCGCCACCGGCTGGAAGTCGAGGCCGCGAACGAACGGGCCAGCGAAAGCTAGGCCCGCCCGTCCCGGCGCCATCTGCGTGCGCGCCTAGTCTCCGTGCTTCGTGGCACGGGTCGATTCGACCATGCCTTCGGTGATGAAGCCGATCGGCATGGGCTCAGCCGCACGCTTCTTCAGCTCGCCGCGCATCTTCTTGTATTCGTCCTCCATCTTTGGAGTCACCGAAGCGCGGCTGTCTTTCAGCGCCTCGGTGAAGTCCGCCATGGTGACTTCCTTCACGTCCGCTCCTGCGCGGCGCAGCGCGACCAGCCCGGCCCGGCGGACGACATCCTCCAGATCGGCACCGGTGAAGCGCTCGGTCTTCTCGGCGATGGTCGCCAGTTTCACATCCTCGGCCAGCGGCATGTTGGCGACGTGGATGCCCAGGATCTGCTCGCGTCCCTTGGCGTCGGGCGTGCCGACATAGACCAGTTCGTCGAACCGGCCGGGCCGCAGCAGCGCCGGATCGACCAGCGCGGGGCGGTTGGTGGCGCCGATCACAACCACCGATTGCAGCTCTTCCAGCCCGTCCATCTCGGCAAGGATCGTGTTGACCACGCGCCCGCTGACCTGCGGCTCGCCCAGCGAGTTGCCACGTGCGGGCACCAGCGAATCGATTTCGTCGATGAACAGCACGCAGGGCGAAACCGCGCGCGCGCGGCGGAACATCTTGGCGATCTGCTGCTCGCTTTCGCCGTACCACTTGGAGAGCAGGTCGCTCGACTTCATCGAGATGAAGTTGGCGTCCGCCTCCTTGGCGACGGCCTTGGCCAGCAGCGTCTTGCCGGTGCCCGGCGGACCGTAGAGCAGGAAGCCCTTGGCCGCACGAATGCCGAGCCGGTGGAAGGCTTCGCGGTTCTTGATCGGAAGCTCGATCCCTTCCTTCAGCTTGTCGATGGCATCGTCGATCCCGCCGACATCGTCCCAGCCGACGTCGGGCACCTGTACCATCACTTCGCGCATCGCCGAGGGCTGGATGCGCTTCAATGCCGAGAGGAAATCGTCGCGGCCGACGTGCAGCGTTTCGAGCACTTCGGGCGGAATCGTCTGCGCGTCGAGATCGATCTGCGGCATGATCCGCCGCACCGCATCGATCGCCGCCTCGCGCGCGAGTGCGGCGATATCCGCGCCGACGAAGCCGTGCGTGACCTTGGCCAACTCCTTCAGGTCGACGCCCTCGCCCAGCGGCATGCCGCGCGTGTGGATGGCGAGGATTTCGCGGCGGCCGTTTTCGTCGGGCACGCCGATCACGATCTCGCGGTCGAAGCGACCGGGGCGCCGCAGCGCTTCGTCGATCGCGTCGGGGCGGTTGGTCGCCGCGATCACGACGATGTTGGCGCGCGATTCGAGGCCGTCCATCAGCGTCAGCAGCTGGGCGACCAGCCGCTTTTCCGCTTCGCCCGGCACGCTGTCGCGCTTGGGAGCGATCGAATCGATCTCGTCGATGAAGATGATCGCGGGCGCGGCCTGGTTGGCGTTGTCGAACACTTCGCGCAGGCGCTTTTCCGATTCGCCATAGCCCGAACCCATGATCTCGGGCCCGTTGATCGAGAAGAACTCGGCGTCGCTTTCGTTCGCGACAGCCTGCGCTAGCCGCGTCTTGCCGGTGCCCGGCGGGCCATGCAGCAGCACGCCCTTGGGCGGATCGACGCCAAGACGCGTGAACAGTTCGGGATAGCGCAGCGGCAGCTCGACCATTTCGCGCAGCTGCTGAATGGTCTCCGAAATGCCGCCGACATCGTCGTAGTTGACCACCGAGCGGCCTGCCATCGGCTCCTCGAAATCGGGGCGCAGTTCGATCTCGGTGTTCTCGTCGATATGGACGATGCCCTTGGGCGCGGTGCTGATGACGCGCAGGCGGATCTGCGTGAGCGCGTAGGCGGGCGCGTTGAACATGCGCTGCACTTCGGGCGGCATGTTCTGCACCGGCTGCTGGCCGGTGGTGGCGACCAGATCGCCCGCGGTGATCGGTTTGCGGAAGAAATTGCGCTTGAGCGCCTGCGTCGGGCCCTGCAGCCGCATCTCGCGGCTGGCAGGCGCAAACACCACGCGCGTCGCGGAGCGCGAGGGGGCGGCCTCGATCGTCACATGCTCGCCCGAGCCGACCTCGGCGTTGGCGCGCTGCAACCCGTCGAGCCGGACCACGGCGAGCGCCTGATCCTCGTCATGCGCGGCAATCGCGATCGCGGCGGTGGCGCGCTTGCCCGAAACCTGCACGACGTCGCCTTCGGTAATGCCGAGCGCCTGCATCGCGGCGCGCGGCAGGCGCGCGACGCCTTGCCCGCTCTCTTCCTGTCGGGCGGCGGCCACCTGCAGGCGGACGGTCTTGTCTTTGGTGGCACCTTCGCTGTCGGCCATGGGCTCTCGTCTCTCCGGGAAAATTGCGCACGGTGGGGCGTGGCGGCATACATAGGCCGCGTCTCGCAATTTGGAATGGTCGAGCGCGCGCAAGGGTCCTGCCGAGGCGGCCATCGGCCGATCGCAGGCAAGAAAAAACCCGGCTGGCGAACCAGCCGGGTATTAAGTTTGGGAGAGGATGCCTGAAAGGCCTCATTGTTGTGGCGCAGCATGATTCCTTTCGCAAGTGCGAAAAGTTCATGGCCAGTTGCGAGGAATGCAACTTTCAACTTATGTTCGTAATATCAACGGTTTGAAGCAAAAATTTGCGAGAGGTTACGTCGGGTCTTCCCGCTTGGCTGCCGCGCTTGTTGCATCGCACCATCATTTTGCGTGGCGCAAGCGATTCGCCCGACTGCACACGGCGCTCGTACGCAGGGGCCATTGGGAGGCACCGGACCATCTGCAATTCCTGGCTGGTGACATGGCAAGCGCGAGCGAATAGAGCCATGCGGTGTAACCGGGTGCCCCACGCGGGACCGCGTCCGAGGATTATCGAATGCAAAAACTCTTCCCCGATGCCGCCGCCGCCCTCGAGGGCGTGCTCAAGAACGACATGCTGATCGCCAGCGGGGGCTTCGGCCTTTGCGGCATTCCCGAACGGCTGCTCGACGCCATTCGCGACAGCGGCGTCACCGGCCTCACCTTTGCCAGCAACAATGCCGGGATCGACAACGAAGGCATCGGCAAGCTGCTGCGCACCAAGCAGGTGAAGAAGATGATCTCCTCCTATGTGGGGGAGAACAAGGAATTCGAACGGCAATTCCTCGCCGGCGAACTCGAGGTCGAATTCTGCCCGCAGGGCACGCTGGCCGAACGCATGCGCGCGGGCGGCGCGGGCATTCCCGGCTTCTACACCAAGACCGGCGTCGGCACGCAGGTTGCCGAGGGCAAGGAAGTGAAGCAGTTCGACACGGGCGAGGGCCCGCAGGACTACATCCTCGAAGAAGGGATCTTCGCCGACCTCTCGATCGTGAAAGCGTGGAAGGCGGACGAGACGGGCAACGTCGTGTTCCGCAAGACCGCGCGCAATTTCAACGTGCCCGCCGCGACGTGCGGCAAGGTGTGCATCGTCGAAGTCGAGGAAATCGTGCCGACCGGCTCGCTCGATCCCGACTGCATCCACCTGCCCGGCGTGTTCGTGCAGCGGATGATCGTGGGCGCGCCCTACGACAAGAAGATCGAGTTCCGCACCGTACGCGAGGCCGCCTGATGCGCGGCTGGCGCGCCCGGTCGGCGGCGCTGGCGCTGTCCTGCGCGCTGGCTTCCTGCGCGCAGGCGGGCCCGGTCGAGACCGCACCGCCTCCTGCAGCGCCGCCGCCAATTGCTGCGACCGGGCTCGATTCCAATGCGCCCGATACGATGCGCTGGCTGTACGGTTCGGCCGAAGGCGCGGCTGCCTCTATCCAGGCGTTTCGGATGATGGCCGACTTTGCACTCGCGCAAGCCTCCGTGCTGCCGGAATACTCGGTCCCTATGGGCCTGCCGGACGCCGCCGACGGTGTGGGAACCGCCAGCTGCCGCGATGCCGACGGATCGGCGAAGCCGCCCGCCGTGGTGTTCGACGTCGACGAGACGCTGATCCTCAACCTCGGCTACGAATACTGGGATGCGAACACGCCCGGTGGATACGACCCGAAGGTGTGGCAAGCATGGGAGCGTGACGGCGCTGCCCATGTCGCACCCGTTCCCGGCGCGGTGACCGCGCTCGATCGGCTGCGCGCGGCGGGGATCACCCCCGTGTTCAACACCAACCGCGCCACCGCGAATGCGCAGGGCACGGCAGACGCCATCGCGGCAGCCGGTCTCGGCGAAGCGGTGCATGGCGAAACGCTGTTCCTCAAGGGCGAAGACGCGATGGGATCGCGCAAGGATGGGCGCCGCGCGACCATCGCCGCGCGCTACTGCGTGATCGCGCTGGCGGGCGACAATCTCGGCGACTTCGCCGACCTGTTCAACGCGGACGACCGCGCCCCACTCGACCGGCGGGCACTGGCCGCGCGCGGCACTTTCGCGCAGCTATGGGGCAATGGCTGGTTCGTCCTGCCCAACCCCGTTTACGGTGCCTCGATCAAGGGCAGTGTGGGTGAGGTCTTTGCGCCAGAGGCACGCTGGGTGCCCGAAGGCGCAACCGGAGACGAGTAGCATGGGCGCCATCGCACGATCGCTGATCGCAGTGGCGGCGGCGCTGGCCGTCGCGGCCCCGCTGTGCGCGAAGGAGCCTGCACTCGAACATTCGCCATGGCTGGCATTGCGTTTCGAGCAGGACGGCGCGGGCGTACCGATCACCGCAATCGATACGCTGCGATCCGAGGTCACGCTCAAGAAGCGGCCCTTCACGATCGTGCTGCCGGTACGCGGGGAGGACGATGCCTACCTGCTCACCGCGTGGACCAGCGATTCGATTTTCGCAGACGCCCTGCCCGATGAGCGCGCGCGCGCTTGGACCGAGACAGAGCTGCCCTTCTACTTCACGCCCTATACCGCGATGGCGGACACCGCAGCTGGTTCGGGCACGCTGATGCTCAACGCAGAGGGGCACCACCATCTCAGCGGCTTGCGGCTCGGCCCGGATCGCGATCGACATGCGGTCAGCTTCGCGCAGGTGCTGGAAATCGATGGCGCGGAGCGCCGCGAGTACGCGATGCGCAAGGTCGACGGCCCGCTCTATCTCGTCGTCTGGTTCGACGAGGATGGCGACGGTGTCATGCGCCACGGCGAGTACGAATTTCTCGAACTCGATTTTCGTTGAACCTCCTTCCCGAAGGGATGCACGCAAGGCTACGGAGCGGTAAGTGGGAGCGGCAGATATGAAACGACCCCTGGCCCTGATGGCACTGATCGCGCTCGTGCCCGGATTGAGCGGCTGCGTCGCCGCGATCCCCCTCGCTTCGGCGGTTCTGGTGGGCGAGAGCAGCATATCGCGCAGCCGCGCCGAAAAGGACGCGCAGGTCGTGCCCGAGCCCACCACGCCAGCAAAAGTCGCGGCTACGACCCCTGCGCTCGAGCCTGAGCCCGAGCCCGCCAAGCTGGCGGAAGCCTCGATCGACCAGCTGGCACCGGGTCAGCGCCAGCAGGAACTGCCGGCTGCCGAGCCGAAGGTGGCGCAGGCAGTGTCGATGGCCCCCATCACTCCTGCGCCCAGAGAGCTGGGCACCGTGGGCGCATCGAGGGCGACTGGGCCGGTCGGTCCGATCGCGCCCGATACCATCGCGGACCCGGTCATCGATGCGCTGTTCGCCAATGTCACGCGGATCGCCCAGCGCCTTCCCAGTTCGCGCGAGAAGCGTGTTTCCGCGGTACCCAACAGGCCGGGCAGCCTGATGCCTTCGCTGACCGAGTGCCGCAGCGGGAAAACCGCGGTGCTGATCGATCTCGATCCCGAAAACGCAATTGCGCCTCTGGACGAAGGTGTCACCGCCAGCGCCAGGCTTGCGCGCATCCTCGACGGGCTGCGCGCGCAGGATGTCCGCATCCTCTGGCTCAGCGGGCATATGCTGGACGAGGCGGTCGAAGTGCGCGACGCCCTTTCGCGCACCGGGCTCGACCCGACACGCCTCGATCCGCTCTACCTCCCCCGCCTATTGACCGAGACCAAGGCAGACCGTCTTGCCGACGCGGCGCGAGAATTCTGTGTCGTCGCCATGCTTGGCGATGCATGGACCGATTTCGATCCCGCTTTCAACGGTGCCGGGGACCCGACGACCGCAGCTTCGCGCGATGCGCTGCTCGGAGACGTCTGGTTCATGGCCCCTCCCCCACTCGATCCCAAAGGTTGAACAATGTCAGACAACACCAAAGGCTGGACCCGTGACGAAATGGCGGCGCGCGCCGCGCGCGAGCTGGAAGACGGCTACTACGTCAATCTGGGCATCGGCATCCCCACGCTGGTCGCCAACCACATTCCCGAAGGCATGCACGTGACGCTGCAGAGCGAGAACGGGATGCTCGGCATCGGGCCCTTCCCGCTGGAAGGCGAGGAAGACGCCGACCTGATCAACGCGGGCAAGCAGACCATCAGCGAGCTCGATCACAGCGCCTATTTCGACAGCGCGACCAGCTTCGCCATGATCCGCGGTGGGCATATCGACCTGACCGTGCTCGGCGCGATGGAAGTGGCGCAGAACGGCGACATCGCCAACTGGATGATCCCCGGCAAGATGATCAAGGGCATGGGCGGCGCGATGGATCTGGTCGCAGGCGTCAAGAAGATCATCGTGGTGATGGACCACGCCAGCAAGCATGGCGACCCCAAGTTCATCCCCGAATGCACGCTGCCGCTGACCGGCACCAACGTGGTCGACATGATCATCACCAATCTCGGCGTGTTCCAGCGGCCTGACCACGACAGCCCGTTCCGGCTGATCGAGCTGGCACCCGGCGTAACCGAGGATGACATCGCCAGCAGCACGACGGCGAAATACGAGGTCGCACTCGCACCCGCATGAGGCGGCGGATAGTGGCCTTCGCAGCGATCGCGATCCTGCTGGTCATCGCCGGCACGATCGCCATGATCTCGCCGCCCAGGCTGCTCTCCACGATCGACGGGGTTGCGGGTGGCGGATCGGGCACCCAGCGCGCGGGCACGGCGATCCCGTTCGGCGACAAGGGCCAGACGCTCGATGTCTGGGTGCCCGCAGGCGACGCCAAGACCCCGCGCCCGGTGATCGTGTTCTTCTACGGCGGCGGCTGGGTGAAGGGCGATCGCGCCGCCTACGCCTTCGTCGGGCGCGCCTTCGCCAGCCGGGGCTACACCGTCGTGATCCCCGACTACCGCAAGGTGCCCGACGTGCTGTTCCCCGCCTTTGTCGAGGATGGCGCAGATGCCGTGCGCTGGACTCGCGACAATATCGCGCAGTACGGCGGCGATCCCGGCAGGATCGCGCTCGCCGGGCATTCGGCGGGGGCGCACACCGCCGTCACGCTGGCGCTCGATCCGCGCTGGCTGAAGGCAAAAGGCGTCGCGCCCGATACGGTCAAGGCCGCGATCGGCTTGTCGGGCCCCTACGACTTCTACCCGTTCGACAAGAAACGCTCGATCGACGCGATGTCGCAATGGCCCGAGCCGCGCGACACGCAGCCCATCGCCTTCGCCCGCGCCGATGCGCCGCCGATGCTGCTGGTCACCTCGACCCAAGATACGGTCGTGCGTCCGCGCAACGCGATCAACCTCGCCAGGCGCCTGCGCGAAGTGGGCGCGCCGGTGGAGCTGGTGAACTACGAGGGGCTGCGGCACGAGGAAGTGGTCATGGCGCTCTCGAAGGCCTTTCGCGGCAAGGCACCGCTCCTGAAACGCAGCACGGACTTCCTCGACAAGGCGATGTGACCGGCAGGCTTGACCTGTGGCCAGCGCTGGCCCAGCGACGCGGCCATGTGGCTCGAAGAACCCCGCAATCCCGAGGCCCCGCTGGCGGGTCTCAAGGTCCTCGAACTGGCGCGCATCCTCGCCGGGCCGTTCGCCGGCCAGACGCTGGCGGACCTCGGCGCGGACGTTCTCAAGGTCGAGGCGCCCGAGGGTGACGGCACGCGGCTGTGGGGCCCGCCTTTCGTGACCCGCGACGATGGCAGCCGCGAGGCCGCCTATTACCACGGCTGCAATCGCGGAAAGCGCAGCATCACCGCCGATTTCAAGGATGCGCACGATCTCGCAAAGGTCCGCGATCTGGCGGCCGGGGCGGACGTCGTGCTCGAGAACTTCAAGCCGGGCACGCTCGCCAAGTTCGGGCTCGACTACGCGAGCCTTTCGGCGGCCAATCCGGGCCTCGTCTATTGCTCGATATCGGGCTTCGGACAGGACGGGCCGCGCCGCGACGAGCCGGGCTACGATTTCGTGGTTCAGGCGATGAGCGGTTTCATGGCGCTGACGGGCGAGCCGGAGGGCGAGCCGATGAAGCACGGCATGTCGATTTCGGACCTGTTCTGCGGGCTCTACTCGACCATCGCGATCCAGGCCGCGCTGGCAATGCGCGCGCGCACCGGAACGGGCCAGCATATCGACATGGCGCTGCTCGATTGCTCGGTCGCGCTGCTCGCGCATCAGGCGCAAAGCTATTTCGCCACCGGCCACAACCCCGCGCGCATGGGCAACATGCACGCGCAGGTGAGCGCCTATGGCGTCTTCCCGACCAAGGACGGCCCCGTGGTGCTCTCGCCCGCCAACGACCGGCTGTTCCGCAAGCTGCTCGAGGTGTTCGAACGCCACGACCTGCTGGGTGACGAACGCTTCGCGACCAACGAAGCGCGGATCGCCAACCGGGCGGTGATCGACGGAATCATCGCCAAGGAAAGCGCGCAGTGGAATCGCGATGCGCTGCTCGCCGCCTGCGCCGAGGCGGGCGTGCCCGCGGGGCCGATCTACGAGGTCTCCGAAGTGTTTGAAGAGCCGCAGGTGCAGGCACGCGGAATGACATTCCCGATGGCTGACGGGCTCACGGGCCTGCGCAGCCCGTTCAAGTTCTCCAATGCAGAGCTGGCGCTGGGCGAACCTTCGCCCAAGCTCGGGCAGGATAATTAGCGCAAGATCGGGCCAAAGCGCCCGCGCGCAATCCCGCGCCACAGCCACTCGAACGGCCCCTGCCGGAAACGTGCGAGCCATGGCGGCGACCATATTAGCATGAGCGCGATCGGGATCAGCGCGGTCAGCAGGGCGGCGCTGCGCGACAGGGTGCCGAACAGGCCGAAGCCCCACGAGTAGAACAGCAGCGCGAAGACGAGGCTGGAGAGCAGGTAGTTGGTCAGCGAAAGCCGCCCCACCGCCGCCAGCCGGGCGCGCAGCGCGCTGGCCTGATCCGCAAACAGTGCCATCACCAGCGCGGCGTAGCCGATGCCCAGCAGCAGGTCGAAGGGCAGCGACCAGAACAGCGCCACCGGGCCGACCATCGCGCCGGGAAAGCCGCTGCGGATGTCGAGCAGCAGCAGCAGCCCCAGTGGCGGCAGTGCGACCAGCGCCATCGAGCGGGCCAGCGCGATGCACCGCGCGCGTGGCCATTCGCCCCGGAGCAGTCCGTTGCGCCACAGCGCCGCACCCACCAGCATGGTCGCCAGTGCCGATGGGATGCCGGGCACCTGCGTCACCAGCGCATCGCCGAACCCTGCGATCCGCCGCACGAGCCGCTCCCCGAAACTCTCGACCCCGATGGTGTGCGCATAGGCCAGCGCCGCAGGGTCGTTGCCGAACACCTGCGCAGGAAGCAGCGCCTCCGCGCTTCCGGGCTGGGCGCCAAGCCATTGGCAAGCGATCGCCGATCCGGCGAGCACGTGCACCGCCATCAGCAATCCACCCGCGATCAACAGCCCCCGCGCCTCGAGCCGCAGGAACAGCGGCACGAACAGCCCCGCCATCGCGTAGAGCCGCAGCACGTCATTGTTGGCGAGCAGGATCGCGTGCGCCGCGCCGATGGCGAACAGCACGACCATGCGGAGCAGGTGATCGCGCAGCGGGTGCCCGTGATCGCGCGCCCGCGCTCGCTCCATCAGGATCGCCACGCCCGCGCCGAACAGCATCGCGAACAGGCTGCGAAACTTGTCTTCCACGAAGACGAAGCTCAGTGTCCAGACGATCCAGTCGATCGGGCCTTCGCTGCCCGCAGCCGCCGGGTTGAAATAGGCGGCGGGTGGCAGCACGTAGATATAGACGTTCATCAGCGTGATGCCCGCCACCGCGATGCCGCGCAGCGCGTCGAGCGCGACGATCCGCTTAGGTCCGGAATCGAAAGGGCCCGGCGCCTCCGATGCTGTCAGCGGAGTGCCGGGCCCGTTCATCGCGCAAAGGCTGGCGGCTTACTTGCCGACCGCGGCCTTGAGGTCGTCGACCAGATCGGTCCGCTCCCACGGGAAGTAGTCGCCCTCGGCCTTGCGACCGAAATGGCCGTAGGCGGCGGACTTGAGGTAGATCGGCTTGTTGAGGCCCAGATGCGTGCGGATGCCGCGCGGGGTCAGGCCACCGAGCTTGCTCATCCCGCGAATCGCGTCTTCCAGCGCTTCTTCGGAAACCGTGCCGGTGCCGTGCAGGTCGACATAGACCGACAGCGGCTCGCTCACGCCGATCGCGTAGGAGACCTGGATCGTGCAGTGCGTCGCCAGACCCGCCGCAACGACGTTCTTCGCGAGGTAGCGGGTGATGTAGGCGGCCGAACGGTCGACCTTGGTCGGGTCCTTGCCGCTGAACGCGCCGCCGCCGTGCGGCGAAGCGCCGCCGTAGGTATCGACGATGATCTTGCGCCCGGTCAGCCCGGCGTCGCCATCGGGGCCGCCGATTTCGAACGCGCCGGTCGGGTTGACGTGCCACACGGTCTCGTCGGTGATCAGCCCGTCGGGCAGCACCTCGCCCACGGCCTTCTTCACATAGGCCTTCAGCTCGGCTTCCTTGTCGCCCTCGTGATAGCCCTTGCCGTGCTGGGTCGAGACGACGATCGCGACCGCGTGGGTCGGCTTGCCGTTCTCGTAGCGCAGCGTGACTTGGCTCTTCGCGTCAGGTTCGAGGAACGGCGCCGCGCCCGACTTGCGGTCGGCGGCGAGCCGTTCAAGGATCTTGTGGCTGTAGTCGAGCGTCGCCGGCATCAGGTCGGGCGTCTCGTTGCAGGCATAGCCGAACATGATGCCCTGGTCGCCCGCGCCTTCATCCTTGTTCGAGCCTTCGGTACCCGCATCGACGCCCTGCGCGATTTCGCTCGACTGGCCGTGCAGGTGGTTTTCGAAGGTCAGCGTTTCCCAGTGGAAGCCGCTCTGTTCGTAGCCGATTTCCTTGACCGTCTCGCGCACCACGCGTTCGATCTCTTCGGCGGCGCCAGGCTTCCATTCGCCATTGTCGTACATCGGCGCGCAGCGAATCTCGCCTGCAAGAACCACGCGCTGCGTGGTGGTGAGCGTTTCGCACGCGACCCGCGATTCGGGGTCCTTGCTCAGCATCAGATCGACGATGGCATCGGAAATCTGGTCGGAAACCTTGTCCGGATGGCCTTCGGACACGCTTTCGGAAGTGAAGATGTAGCTGCTGCGCATGGGGGTCGAATACCTCGATATAAAGAGTTCTTTATGTCTGCATGAGCGCCCTAAACCGGGCGTCGCCGCTTGACAACCAGAGAGGTGGCGAGAAGCGCCAGCGCCCACGCCAACGCCAGCCAGTTGCCCAGCCACGCAAACAGGGTGGGGGGCGCTGCGGGCGGGAGCTTGCCCTCGATCCGCCCCTGCTGGCCCAGGCCGAGATGCTCGCGCACCACCCCGCGCGCGTCGATCGCGCCGCTGATGCCGGTGGTGGTCGATCGCAGGACGGGCAGTCCCTCCTCGATCGCGCGCATCCGCGCCTGCGCGAAGTGCTGCGGCGGCCCGGTCGGCCCGAACCAGCCGTCGATCGAGGGATTGACGATGTAGTCGGGCCGGTCGTGCCGATCCACCACGTGTCCCGAGAAGATGATCTCGTAGCAGATCTGCATTCCGGCGCGCCCGTGCGTGCCTAGGTCGATCGTCTGCGGGCCGGGCCCCGGCCAGAAGTCGATCGATCCTGCCACGAGGCGCGACAGGCCGAGCGGTTCGAGCAGGTTCCGGAACGGCAGGTATTCGCCATAGGGCACCAGATGCGCCTTGCGATATCCGCCGACGATCTCGCCTTCGTCGTCGATCACCGTGATCACGTTATAGGCGCCGATGGCGCTCTCCCCCTCGATCACGAGGTCGCTCGCGCCGGTCATCAGCACGCTGCCATCGCCGATCACGCGTGCGATCCGCTGGCGGGCGAAACCGGGATCGCGGCCCGCGGTGGTCGCCGAATAGTAGCGCTGCGGATAGCCTTCGCGCAGGTAGTCGGGCAGCACGCCTTCGGGCCACAGCACCAGCCGCTCGCCCGTCTCGCCCTCAGGCCGGGCCGAGAGCGCAGCCAGCGTCAGAAAACCCGGTTCGTACTGACGCGGGTCGTTCAGCGCCTCCTGATCGAGGTTGGGCTGGACGATCGTGTAATCGAGCGTGCCCTCCGCGCCCTTGCCCACGGGCAGGTACATGCCGACCAGCAGCAGCACGGATGCCAGGCCGAGGCGCACCCATTCACGGCGCAGCGCCAGATCGGCGAGCAGCACGGCGAGCATCACCGCCAGTCCCGACAGCGCGTAGGTGCCGGTCAGCGGCAGCAGTCCCGCGAGGCCCGGCCGGTCGAACGGTCCCAGCAAAACGAGGCTGAAGGGCCCCCACGCGTAGCCCGTGAACAGCGTCGCGCGCAGCCATTCGGCGACGATCCACAGCCCCCCCAGTGCGAGCGCGTAGACCAGCGCGCTGCGCCCACGGGCGAAGCGATAGGCGGCACCGAAGGCGAGCGCGGGATAGCACGCGAGGAAGGCGGACAGCAGCAGCACCGCCAGCCAGCCGAGCGCGGCGGGCATCTTGTTCTGATGGGTGAAGGCGGTGGCGATCCACAGATTGCCGACCGCGAAATGGGTGATCCCGAACAGCCAGCCGCGCCATAGCGCGCTGCGGATCGACCCGCTGAAACGGATCAGGATCGCCGCGCCGCCGAGCCCGGCGAGCGCGAGCGGCCACAGATTGATCGGCGGGAATCCGAGCGCGGAAAGCGCGCCGAGCACCAGCAGCGCGATGCGCGGATGGGCCAGTGCGAAACGCAGCGTGCGGCTCACCACCCGGCTTTCCCCCAAGCCATGATGCCGTGCGCCCGCTGCATGTCAGCCACGCCAGGTCGATCCCGTACCGTGCGCGCGCGTGCGATCAGCCGACCGCGCTCAGCGCCTCGTCGCCGTCTTCGGCGGTCGGCTTGCGCGTGCGTCGGCGCGGTTTTGCAGGCTTGGCCTTGGCGTCGTCGTCGGCGCCCGCCGTGGCGGCAGCGATTGCGGGCGGCAGGACGGTCGCGTCGATCTCGCCCTCGTCGTCGCTATCGCGGTTGCCGTTGCCCTTTTCGCCGTCGTCGCTGCGATTGCGGCTATTGCTACGCCGCGATCCGCCGCTGCGCTTGCGCACGAAGGGGTTGTCGTCGGTTTCGAAGCTGTCGTCGCTGTCGCTGTCGTCGTCGGACGAATCATCGGAATCGGACGATTCGCGATCCTGCCCGCGCTGGCGATCATTGCGGTTCGAACGCTTCGGCTTGGACTTGTTGCGGCGATCTTCCTCGTTCCGGCTCTGATCGTCGTCATCGTCCGAATCGTCGTTTGCGCGGTCGCGTTCGTTATCGCGCTTGGAACGCTGTTCGTCCTGGCGCGCCTTGTTGTCGGCGATCACGCGGAAATAGTGGTCCGCGAACTGCAGGTAGTATTCCGCCTGCACGCGGTCGCCATTGTGCTGCGCGTCCTGCGCGAGCTTCTTGTACTTGTCGAGCAGCTGGGGCGCATTGCCCCGCGCGCGGCTGTCGATCCGGTTGGAGTTGTTGCCGCCCCCACCCTGGTTGCGATTGCCGCGGCCGCGCCGACGGTTGTTGTTGTTGCGATTGCTATTGTTGTTCAAGGAATACTCTTCCCTCGTGGTCGGGCCTGATTTTGCGGCATTGCAGCAAAGCAGTCTAACTGCGTGGCCCACCTGTCCTTAAGCGTGATCTTCGATCTCTTGCCGATCGCGGCCCGTGTTCGGACCCGGTCTACTCGCAGATGTCGGATCGTGACCCCGGCTGGAAAACTCTGTTTCTTGCCGGGTCTTGACGAGACTTACCGGTTGCCTGGCGCTTTGCCAACCCCTTGTGGGGAGTTGCGCGATACAATCATTGCGCGCGGCCTGCCGGAAAGGTCCTGTCGGAACTCGCAGGCGAGGCGATTGCGCATGGAAAGTTCGGCGAGCGCATTTTGCTGCGTTGCGCCAATCTCGAATATGGCGACGCCGTGCGGGCTTAACAAGGCTTCGGTCTGCGGCAGCAGGATTGCATAGTCGTCGAGCCCCTCGGGCCCCGCGAACAGTGCCGAGGCAGGCTCGTACGCGCGCACCTGCGCGTCGAGCTGCGCGTCGTCTTCCACATACGGCGGATTGCACAGCACCAGATCGAAGGTGCCGAGCCCGCGCTGCCAATCGCCCTTGCGCCAGCTGCGCCGCAGGAATGTGCAGCTTTGCGCCATTGCCAGCCTGCTCGCGTTGCAATGCGCCTGCCTCAGCGCAGGCAGCGACGCATCGACGCCGATCGCTTGCGCATCGGGCCACAGCGACAACGCGGCGAGCAGCAGCGCCCCCGACCCGGTACCCAGATCGAGGATGCGCGCAGGCGGGGCGCGGGTGGCGAAGTGCTCGCGCGCCGCCTCGATCAGCGTCTCGCTGTCGCCGCGCGGGATCAGCACCGCGGGCGAGACCTGCAGTTCGAGCCCGTAGAACTCGGCGGACCCGGTGATGTAGGCCACGGGTTCATGCGCCGCGCGACGCGCGACCAGTGTGTCAAATCGGGACGGAGCAGGCTCGCGCATCGCGCGCAGCAGCATATCCGACCGCGAAACGCCAAGCGCGTGCGCCATCAGCAGCTCGGCATCGAGCCGCGCGGTGTCGCTGGTGGGGGCGAGAAGCTCGGTGGCCGCCCGAATGGCCTCCGCCACACTCCCCCTCGGGGAGCCACCCTCACTCATTCATCGCCGCGAGGCGCTTGGCTTCGTCCTCGGCGATCAGCGCGTCGACCAGTTCGCCAAGCCCCGGCCCGGCGATGATCTCGGGCAGCTTGTGCAATGTCAGCCCGATGCGGTGGTCGGTCACGCGGCCTTGCGGGAAGTTGTAGGTGCGGATGCGTTCGGAGCGGTCGCCCGAGCCGACCATCGCCTTGCGCGCCTCCGCCTCGGCCCCCTGCGCGGCGTCGCGCTGCTGCTCGAACAGGCGCGCGCGCAGCACTTGCAGCGCCTTTTCCTTGTTCTTGTGCTGGCTGCGCCCGTCCTGACAGGTGACCACCAGCCCGGTGGGAAGGTGGGTGATGCGGATCGCGCTGTCGGTCGTGTTGACGTGCTGCCCGCCCGCGCCGGACGCGCGATAGGTGTCGATCTTCAGCTCGGTCGGGTCGATCTGGACGTCGACCTCGTCGGGCTCGGGCAGCACCGCAACGGTCGCGGCAGAAGTGTGGATGCGCCCGCCGCTCTCGGTCTCGGGCACGCGCTGCACGCGGTGGACACCGCTTTCGAACTTGAGCTTGGCGAACACGCCGGTGCCGGTGACGTTGGCGACGATTTCCTTGAAGCCGCCGACTTCGGACGCGCTCATGCTGACCGGTTCGACCTTCCAGCCGTTCTCGCCCGCGAACCGTTCGTACATGCGATAGAGGTCGCCCGCGAACAGTGCCGCCTCGTCGCCGCCGGTCCCGGCGCGGATTTCGAGCATCGCAGGCTTGGCATCGGCGGAATCGCGCGGGAGCATGGCGATGGCGAGCTCGCGCTCGATCTCGGGGATGCGGGCGTTGAGCGCCTCCAGCTCATCCTCGGCCATGTCCTTCATTTCAGGGTCGGAGAGCATCTCTTCCAGCCCGACGACTTCCCCGCGCGCAGCCTTCAGCTCTAGCGCCAGCTTCGCCACCGGCTCCAGCTCGGCATAGTCGCGGCTCGCCTGCACGAAGGCGTCGCCCTCCAACTGGCCAGACGCCAGCCGCGCCTCGATCTCGGCGAAGCGGTTGGCGATCTGGTCGAGGCGTTCGGGGGGGATGGTCATTGCGGTCGTTCCGGGGGGCAGATTGGGTGACACAGGGTGACACGTGTCACCCAGGCGTCACCCTGATCACGGCTTTGTTTATAAAGGCATATTCGGCGAATTGGCACGTAAGGCGACACTTTTGCGGTGTGAGGGGAGGGGATGATTGCTTGCAGGGTGCAATAGCGCGGAAGAGGCGGGGTAGGAAAGGTGCGGCCTCGCAACCTCTCAACCGTCATCCCGGGCTTGACTTGGGGTGGCAAGGGAGGGGTGCGGCCATCTCCGGTCTCTCCGTCATGCTGAACTCGTTTCAGCATCCAGTCCGCCTTCTCCAAAGCGATCGCCGGAGGAGAACTGGACCCCGAAACAAGTTCGGGGTGACGAATCCGCCAAATTGTTAGCTATCGCCTTCCTTCGTCGGATTGATGGTCCATCCGGTACCTTCGCGCGATCCGTCGGCCGCACCTTCCGGATTCAATTGTACCGCAATCATATTGTCCATCATATCGGCCAAGAAATTGTCGTCCAACCTCACCTCGGTTTGGTGACCGGTCGCGAGATTCTTCAAGCCGACAACGCCACGCGCCAATTCGTCGTCTCCGACGATCATTGCGAATACGGCCCCTGCAGCATTGGCTCTCTGCATCCGCTTCTTCATGTTGCCGCGATAATCCATTTCAGCCGAGCAATGCCATTGGCGGCGCAGATCGGCCAAGATCTTCTGGCAAGCTCCCAAGGCCTCGTCGCCAAGCGGTATGACTGCGACATGCGGTCTTTCAGGCAACCTCTTCGTGGCGATCATCGCCAACCGCTCGATCCCCGCAGCCCAGCCGACCGCAGGCGTAGGCGAACCACCCAGGCTCTCGATCAGCCCGTCGTAGCGCCCGCCGCCAAGGATCGTGCTCTGCGAACCCAGCGCGTCTGCTGCTGCCGAGCCTTCGTCCGGAATGAATTCGAACGCGGTGTGGCGGTAGTAGTCGAGGCCGCGCACGAGGCTTTCGGCGCGCGTCCACTTCACGCCCGCCGCATCGAGCCCGCTGGTCACCGCATCGAAGAAGGCGCGTGCCTCGTCCGATAGAAAAGCGTCGATCTTGGGCGCATCGGCAACGAAGCGCTGGTCGCGGCGGTCCTTGCTGTCGAGAATTCGCAGCGGGTTCTTCTCGAGCCGCTCCTGCGATTCCTCGCTCAGTTCGTCCTTCACGGCGCGGAAGTGCTCCACGAGACCGGCGCGCCATGCCTCGCGTGAATCGCCATCGCCCAGCGTGTTGAGGTGCAGCGTCACGCCTTCGATCCCGAGCTCACGGATCACCTGGTCGGCCATCGCGAGCAGCTCGACATCGGCCTGAGGCTCCGCCGCGCCGATAATCTCGGCGTCGATCTGGTGGAACTGGCGGTAGCGGCCCTTCTGCGGTCGCTCGTAGCGGAACAGCGGGCCGTGCGTCGCGAGCTTCACCGGCGCGTGCTGCTGCCAGCCGTTCGTCAGATACGCACGCGCAATGCCTGCGGTGAATTCGGGCCGCAGCGTCAGCGATTCCCCGCCGCGATCCTCGAACGAGTACATTTCCTTGGAGACGATGTCCGTCGTCTCGCCGATCGAGCGGGCGAACACCTCGGTCTTTTCGAACACGGGCATTTCCGCGCGGCGGAAGCGGTAGAGCTTGCGCACGCGTTCGAAGGTTTCGACCACGAAGGCGAAGCTTTCCGCCTCTGTCCCGAAAATGTCCTGCGTGCCGCGGATTGCCTGCGGTGTCTTTGTCTTCGCCATGATGGGCGAGCGCTTAGCGTGCGGGCCGCACAAACGGAAGCAGTGCAGGCGAAAGCGGGATACATTATTGCACGCGCGCGCCATTCATCGCATGAGGTGCGCCCATGAAGAAACTCCTCCTCGGCGCCGCCCTCCTCCCCCTTCTCCTTGCCACGCCCGCGATCGCGCAAAGCGACATTCGCCCGGCAGGCAACACCGCTCCGGTGCAGGAACAGCTGGCGGACGCGACGCCGCTGCCCGCAGATACGCCGTGGCCGGGCGGCACGATCTCGCTCGATATCGACGCGACCGATACAGAACGCGGCGTCTACCGCGTGACGCAGACCATCCCCGTCACCGCCGACATGCGCGAGCTGCACCTGCTGTTTCCCGAATGGCTGCCCGGCAACCACGCGGCGCGCGGACCGATCAACCTTATCAGCGCCATCCGCTTTACCGCGGGCGGCAAGGTGCTCGAATGGAAGCGCAACCCGCTCGACGTGTACGAACTGATCGTCGACCTGCCCAAGGGCACCAAGGCGGTGAAGGCCGAGTTCGTCCACACCTCGCCGGTGAGCGGGGACGAGGGGCGGATCACCATGACGCAGGAAATGCTCAACCTGCAGTGGGAGAAGATGAGCTTCTATCCCGCCGGGCATTACGTGCGCCGGATCGCGGTGAAGCCTACGGTGAAGGTGCCTGCAGGCTGGCGCGTGTTCACCGCGCTCGACGGGCAAGCGCGCAAGAACGATACCGTGACCTGGCAGACGGTCGACTACGAAACGCTGGTCGATTCGCCGATCTTCGCGGGCAAGCATGCGCAGCAGTGGGAAGTGGGCGACAACGTCCGGCTCGATGCGGTCGCCGATGCGCCCAAGTATCTCGACCTCGCGCCTGAAAACCTCGCCCGGTTCGAGCGGCTGATCGACGAAGCCGATGCGCTGTTCGGCGCGCGCCATTTCGACCATTACGACATCTTGCTCGCGCTGACCGACCGGATGGGCGGGATCGGGCTCGAGCATCAGCGCTCGGCGGAAAACCAGTACGAGCCGACCGCGCTGATCGACTGGGACGATATGGACTGGGATCACAACGTGGTCAGCCACGAGCTGGTGCACAGCTGGAACGGCAAATATCGCCGCCCGGCGGACCTGTGGACCCCCGATTACCGCACGCCGATGCAGGATTCGCTGCTGTGGGTTTACGAAGGGCAGACCCAGCTGTGGGGCTGGGTACTCGCCGCGCGCAGTGGGCTGCAAAAGAAGCAGACCTTCCTCGATGCCTTTGCGGGCTACGCAGCCAATTATTCCGAAGGCCAGCCGGGCCGCGCGTTCCGATCGGTCGGCGACACCACCAATGATCCGATCATCAATTCGCGGCGCCCGATCCCCTATTCCTCGCTCTCGCGCAGCGAAGACTATTACGTCGAAGGCGCGCTGACGTGGCTCGAGGCCGACCAGATCATCCGCCAGGGCACCGACGGAGCCAAGGGGCTGGACGATTTCGCCAAGGCCTTCTTCGGGGTCAATGATGGCGACTGGGGCCAGCTGACCTACGATTTCGACGAGGTCGTCGACACGCTCAACGGCGTCTACCCCTACGACTGGGCCGATTTCCTGACGACGCGCCTGCTCGAACCCGATCAGGCAGCGCCGCTGCGCGGGATCGAAATGGCCGGCTACCGGCTGGTGTGGAAGGACGAGCCCAATTCCTACGACAAGGGGCGGATGGGCAATTACAAGTACCTCAACCTGTTCTACTCGCTCGGCGTCAACCTCAGCAGCAGCGGCAGGGTGACCAGCACGCTGTGGGACGGCCCGGCTTTCAACGCGGGCATCGTCAACGACAACACCATCGTCGCGGTCAACGGCATCGAATATTCGAGCGATGTGATCGAGGATGCGATCACCGCCGCGAAGGACAGCGACGAACCGATCAAGCTGCTGGTGAAGCGCGGCGAGACCTATCGCACGGTCGAAATCGATTACCACGGCGGGCTGCGTTATCCGTGGCTCGAACCGGTGAGCGATGAGGAACAGCCGCTCGACCGCTTCCTGGCACCGCGCACCGGCGATTGAGCCGGTTCGCGGGTTGCAGTGCAGCAAATCGCGCCCTAAGCGCGGCGCGACCGCCTTCGGGGGGAGGCACTGAACCGCTAGCGAGTAGTAAACCAGATGCGCATCGACAAAATCCCCACGGGCGACAACCCGCCCGAAAGCCTGAACGTCATCATCGAAGTGCCCACCGGCGGCGAACCGGTGAAGTACGAATTCGACAAGGAATCGGGCGCGCTGTTCGTCGATCGCATCCTGCACACGCCGATGCGCTACCCCGCGAACTACGGCTTCGTCCCGCACACGCTTTCACCCGATGGCGACCCGCTCGACGCGCTGGTGATCGCGCGCAGCCCGTTCATCGCGGGCTGCGTGGTGCGCGCGCGCCCGATCGGCGTGCTCAACCTCGAAGACGAGCATGGCGGCGATGAAAAGCTGATCTGTGTGCCGATCGACACGACCTTCCCGTACTATTCGGACGTCGCCGAAACCAAGGATCTGCCGAGCATCATCTTCCAGCAGATCGAGCACTTCTTCACCCACTACAAGGACTTGGAAAAGGACAAGTGGGTTCGCGTGGGCAAATGGGGCGACGCCGCCGAAGCGCGCAATATCGTAATCGAAGCGATCGAGCGGGCCAAGAAGGGCTAAGCCAAGAATCCTCCCCGCTTTTCCCACAGGGACAAGAGGGGAGGGGGACCGCGCGCAGCGTGGTGGAGGGGTTTTGCCTGCCAGGCCCCTCCGTCAGCCGCCTGACGGCGTCTGCCACCTCCCCCTTTGCGCCGATGGCGAAAACGGGGAGGATTTGGTGGGCTACTCCACCGGCCGTCGATGGTCGAGCAGGTCGCCCTTCTTCGGCGTCTTCTCGCGCTCTTCCTCGACCATGTCGTCGACTTCGCCACGCGGGGTGACGTCGGCGGGCGGGGTGTCGGCACCGGGCTTCGGCTTCTTCGCGCGCCATTCGACCCCGTCGCGGTCGGCGATGTTCTCGAACGGAAGGCTGGCCGAGCGCGGGTCGAAGCGCAGGCGGTAGATCGGCTCGGGCAGGCCGAAACCGGCCCCCTCGATCGCGTTCTTGACCGCGGGGATCGCCACGCTCTGCGCCTTGTACCAGTCGGTCTCGCGCTGATCGATCCAGCCGAGGAAGCGCACCACCACCGAGGAATCGCCGACCTCCACGATCCGCGCCTCGGGGGCCGGGTCGGCGAGCACGAAGGGCAGTTTGGTCAGAGTCTCGCGCCCCAGCTCGGCAGCGGCGGTGGCATCGTCGTCGGGGTCCACGCCGAGCGTGAAGTCGAAGCGGCGCTGCGGATTGCGCGTGAAATTGACGATCTTCGCCTTGAACACCGTGCTGTTTGGGATGCGCAGGTGGTTGCCCTCCAGCGTCATCAGCACGGTCGCGCGGCTGGTCAGGCGCAGCACGCGCCCCTCGCTCTCGTCGATCAGCACGAGATCATTGGCGCGAAACGGCTGGCGCAGCGACAGCATTACCGAGGCGACGTAGTTCTCCACCATGTCGCGCATCGCGAAGCCGAGCGCGATGCCGATCACCCCCGCCCCGCCGAGCACCGCGCCGAGCAGCGCTGTGGCCCCGATGATGTCGAGCGTGACGACCAGGGCGAAGATGATCGCGGCGAAGCGGATCGCGCTGGCGATCAGGTCCGCCAGAAAGCGGTTGGGCGTGAACACGCGCCAGATGAACTTGAGCGAGGCGAGCAGATAGCCGACCAGCAGGATCGCCAGCCCGATCAGCAGCGCCACGCCGATCACCGGCAGCATCTTGCCCGCGTCTTTCAGCCGGTCGAGCAGCGCGGAAACGATATTGGCCGTGCCGCTGAGCGAGGTGTCGCGCGCGACGTCGCTTTGCACCGTCACCACATCGAACCGCTCTGCAATCGCGATCGCGCGGTCGATCGCATCCTGCGTCGGGGCGGAACCGCTCAGCCGCACCACCCCTTCGGAAACCGCGACGTCGATGCCGGAGAATTCCTCGACCTGAGAGTAAATGCCGCGCAGCCTCTGGGCGATGCGGCTGTCGGCGGCGGGATCGCGCTGGTCGGCGAGCGCGCGGTTTGTGTTCGACGGTTCGGCCGTGGGCTCGGCAGCGGGGCCCGAGTCGAGGCCGGGAAGGGCCGCCGAGAGCGGCGAGCCCGCAAGGCAGGTGCAGGCAAGCGCAATCGCGGCCCAGATCCGCAGCATCATGTAACGCCCCCTGCTTCCAATTACGCGATGCGCCGATGTGCCTGCGTCAATCGGGGAAGGCCATTCCGAATCCCAGCGCGAGCAGCACTGGCACACCGACGGTCATCAGCCACAGGGCAATCTGGTCGCGGTGGAACGCGCCGCGCAGGGCGACATCGTGCGCCTCCGCATCGTCCAGCCTGGTCCAGCGATGTTCGAAGAAGCGCAGCACGGGGATAAATGCACCCACCATGACGACCAGCAGCAGATAGACGGTGATCCCTCCGAACGCATGCTTCATCTTGGGCATGGTGATGAAGATCAGCAGCGCGGTGGTGACCAGCAGCGCCCATGCGATATTGTCGCTGATCGAGGCCTTCCAGTCGATCTTGCGCTCGCGGTCGCCTG
>CAZNOY010000003.1:0-368292 GCA_964574905.1 uncultured Citromicrobium sp.
ATTCCCCTAAACTGAGCCGCTGCAGCGGCGCGCTTTTGAGGGACCTCTTCGCATTTGCGAACCCGGCCCGGGAAGGCGCCGCCCGGCAGGGCGGCCCTTCGCCGGGTGACCCTCCGGGCACCCCGCACGGCGCAATAGCGACCGTTTCCAGATTCTTTGGACAGACGACGATTTTGTAATCGTCGGGTGAAAGGAAAAAATTTCCAGACGCCGCCGGCGCAAAGGAATTCTTGAAATGAAAACCAGAACATCACGAGCGCTTCGCATGCTTGAGCTCAAGTTGAATTCGAAAGGGAAGAACGGAAAAGCCCGACGGATAACCCGTCGGGCGCGTCCGCCCTAGGCGGACGCCGCGGGCGCCTTCCGGCGCCGTGGGGGACGCAGGCCTTTTTCTGCGTCCCCCTGCTGACGGCCCGAACAGCCCGAAGAGGCAAACTTTTTCCTTCCCTTTAACTGTTTCTTAAATCGCGCAAGTTTACGGCGAAGCCGCGGGGCCGGGCCCGGCCTCCGCCTTTTCCCCTCTACCCCCTAATTCAAAAAACCCTCCCTTCGTCGGGTTTTCGCGCGCGCAGGCGCGCGTGAGGAGCGGCGGCAGCCGCCCCTCACGCTGTTCATCCGTTTCAGTCTACAGGGACGAATGCCCGTGGTAGGGTCTGGAAATCGTAGATCACCGGCGTTTCGTCGATCCAGCTCGTGACAGGCATGCCCCGATCGGAATTCGCGACCCGTTTGCAAAGATCATGGTAGGCTAGGTCGAAGCCTTCATCATGGTAGGCGGGCTCGCCGTCCCGGATCTGCATCCTACCATTGGCATCTGCGGTGATCTGCTTGCCGCCCGGGAAGACGAGGCGCGGCTGGGAGCGCGCGCTACCCTTCCAGATCGAGCCGCGTTCGTGGACGATGGTGTCCATCGAGCCATAAGTTTCGAAATAGGTGAGTTCGAGGTAAAGTGGGTCTTCCGCCTGATCGTGGCTTATCTCGACATAGATCAGTTCCCAGTTCTCTCCGAAGGCGTATTCGGCGAGGTCGTGCCGTGCTCGGTCAGTCAGCCGGTTGCCTCCCATGACAAGCGCGTCGAGCGTTTTTCCGCGCCGCGTGGCCCGCCCCGCAAACTCCACCTCGATTGCTCGCAGGATCGCATTCACGTTGTGCAGGTAGGGTGTTGTGCAAGTTAGGTTATGCATTCCGTATTTCCTTACATTGCGGCTTCGCCGCGGTGAGTGTTCGAAACACGAAGCTGGAATTTTTCCTCTCCAACTTCCTGATTCACTGCTCACATCTGCCTGAAAGAAAATCCATTTTCGGCGCGGGAGCGCTCAAGCTCGCCGCCGTTTGCCGGCAGAACATCGCGAAGGTTGTGCCCAAAAAGTGGCCGCTCAACTGCGTCAGGGCTGCGATCTGATCGGAAGATTGTCCTAGACTGGGACAGCCATTGTCATGGCGTTTGGATCTAGAAGTGAACCATCCTTCTAGCTGTATGTAGACGCGCAGGAACAAACTCGACGAGATGATCGCAATGCAGCCAGAGCCTCAGCCGAAATTGAAGACGACACGCGTTATTAGCGTTGCAGCTGGAAGATCGCTCTATCACGCGTGCCGATATGCGCGTCCTCAAGGAGGGTGGCAGTCCCGCAACGGATGTCCGCCGTCGAATGTGAGCGCACCTGTCGCGCTGAATTTGATGGTGACCATTCAGTGGAATCGGACCAAAACCGGCCAAGACCATTTCGCTGAGCTAAGAAATCAGCGCTTCTGCCGCTGGTTGCGAACTCGTTGCGAGCAGCTGGGTCTCTCCGTAGCGCCACATTACGCTTACGCCCGGGAGAAGAACCATGTGCATTGGCTGGTCCATGTGCCTGAGCAACTGGTTGAGGAATTCAAGAACCTCGTTCCGCGCTGGATCACCAGTTTGGAGCACAAAGGAAGAGGACCACGTAAACGCGCGGAAAACCACGATCCCGCGCCGGATGGCACAGTCCACATCGAGCAAGTCCGCAACAGCGTCGCCGCCCGCAAATATCTTCTGAAAGGCATCGATCCGGAAGAAGCATTTCGCTTCGGCATTAAGGTCGTTGAGCCTCAAGGAACCGTCGTCGGTCGCCGCACTGGCGTAAGCCGCACGCTCGGACCGACTGCGAGGAAGAAGGCAGGATACAGAGCCCAGAAGCCTTTCTGGCAGCGTGGAAACGGTCGTATCATCAAAGTATCATCTAGGATCCCAAGTGGACCCGTGCATGGATCGAAGCGACAGCCTTAACAGAGGAATTGGCGAACCTCTGTTTCGATAAAATCATCATCCTCCCAAGGTCGCGTGCGCGATTGACCCAAGTGGTGCCTCGCGCTGTCCTCGCGCACAACCTGCTCGCATCCTGGACCGTCGATCACGGCCGAATATAGGCCGGTTCCTGACGGTCCGCTTGTGGCACTCATTCCGACGCAACCGGACGTCCCCACTAGCGACCTACTTGGAGACCTAGTTGAAGCCAGCCAGCCATTCATCGATAATTTCCGATAGAATTTGACGTCGCTTTGTCCCATCGATAAATGCCGATGGATGCAATCGTCCAGCGCCCTTGAGTCCCTTGCTGCTCTCTCTCACCCAACCCGCCTCGACGCCTTCCGGCGTCTGGTGCGTAGCGAACCGGAGGGCCTTTCCACCGGGCAACTCGTAGACGCATCGGGGCTCAGTCAGAGCACGTTCTCCAGCCACCTCGCCATCCTCGTCGCTGCCGACCTTGTCGTCCCGGAAAAGCGGGGGCGGCAGATTATCCAGCGCGCGAACATCAGAGCCCTTCGCGACCTGATGCTGTTTCTGGCGAAGGACTGCTGCGGCGGACGCGCGGATATCTGCGAACCGCTTATCGCTGAGCTTGCCGAATGTTGTTGAGCGACCCGCGCTCGGGTCGCCTCCTGTGAAGGGAAAATCCATGACCACCGACATCGTTATCTACCACAATCCCGAATGCGGCACCTCGCGCAATACGCTGGCGATGATCCGCAATGCCGGGGTCGAGCCGGCCGTCGTGGAATACCTCAAGACCCCGCCATCACGCGCTATGCTCGAAAGCTTGATCGACCGTGCCGGACTGAGCCCCCGGGAGTTGCTGCGTGAAAAGGGCACACCCTATGCCGAACTCGGGCTGGGCGATGAGAGCCTGAGCGATGCAGCGCTGATCGATGCGATGATGGAGCACCCGATCCTCATCAATCGCCCGCTCGTCGTCTCGCCCCTCGGCGTTCGCCTTTGTCGCCCGTCCGAGATGGTGCTCGACATCCTGCCAAGTCCCCAGCGCGGCGCATTCACCAAGGAGGACGGTGAGCAGGTCGTCGACGCGGCGGGCGAGCGTATCGCCTGATGCTGCTGGCGATCGCGATCTTCGTTGCCACCGTCACGCTGGTGATCTGGCAGCCGCGCGGGCTCGGGATCGGGTGGAGCGCGATCGGCGGAGCACTGCTGGCGCTCGCCACCGGCGTCATCTCGCTCGCCGACATCCCGGTGGTGTGGGACATCATCTGGAACGCGACCGGCGCTTTCGTTGCCGTGATCCTGATAAGCTTGATCCTCGACCGTGCCGGATTCTTCGAATGGGCTGCGCTCCATGTAGCGCGGTGGGGGCGCGGCGATGGTCGCTGGCTGTTCGTGCTGGTGGTATTGCTGGGTGCAGGCGTCGCCGCAATCTTCGCCAATGATGGCGCGGCGCTGATCCTGACCCCGATCGTGATCGCGATGCTCCGGGCACTGGGATACAACGCCAAGGCGACGCTGGCTTTCGTCATGGCGGCAGGGTTCATTGCCGATACGTCGAGCCTGCCGCTGGTCGTATCCAACCTCGTCAACATCGTGTCGGCCGATTTCTTCGATATCGGGTTCGGCGAGTATGCGCTGGTCATGGTGCCGGTCGACCTGGCCGCGATTGCTGCCACACTGGCAGCGCTGCTGCTGTTCTTCCGCAAGGACATTCCGGCCAGCTACGACATCGCACAGCTGCGCGCTCCGGCAGACGCGATCCATGACCGGGCCACCTGCCGCGCTGGCTGGGTGGTGCTGGCCCTGCTGCTGATCGGATTCTTCGTGCTCGATCCTCTCGGCGTGCCGATCAGCGCGGTCGCTGCCGTCGGCGCGCTGGCGCTCATAGCCATCGCTGCGCGCGGGCACGTCATCCCCACAGGCCAGGTGATCCGCGAAGCGCCCTGGCAGGTCGTGATCTTCTCGCTCGGCATGTATCTCGTCGTCTACGGCATGAGCAATGCGGGGCTTGCCACCGCGATTGCCGGACTGTTGGAGCGCTCGGCCGAGGGCGGCATATGGGGCGCGGCCTTCGGAACGGGGGTTCTGTCCGCGGTGCTTTCCTCGGGTATGAACAACATGCCCACCGTGCTCGTTGGCGCGCTCTCCATCGACGCGACCACTGCCACCGGCCCGGTTCGCGACGCCATGATCTACGCCAACGTGATCGGCTGCGACCTCGGGCCGAAGATTACCCCGATCGGTTCGCTCGCAACTCTGCTGTGGCTGCATGTTCTGGGCCAGAAGGGCGTGAAGATCGGCTGGGGCTATTACTTCCGCGTCGGCATCACGCTGACCACGCCGATCCTGCTGGTGACCCTGGCCGCGCTCGCCCTGCGATTGAGCCTCGCATGAAGCTGTTCCTCGTCTATCCGCTCGCGGCGCTGTTCGAAATCGCCGGCTGCTTCGCATTCTGGGCCTGGTGGCGCCTTGAGAAGAGCCCCTTGTGGCTACTGCCTGGGATGGTGTCGCTGGCGCTGTTTGCCTGGCTGCTGACTCTCGTTCCGACCAACGCCGCAGGTCGCGCCTTCGCGGCCTATGGCAGCGTCTATGTGGCCGCGTCGCTCCTGTGGCTATGGACTGTCGAAGGCACCACGCCCGACCGGTGGGATTTCGTCGGGGGCGCGGTCGTGCTCGCCGGCGCCGCCATCATCCTGTTCGGCCCGCGCGGCTGACGACCCGAATTCGGAGAATTTCCTTGTCCCGCCTGCGTCCCCTGCCCGATCCCGACACCTTCCCGGCGCTCGACCCCGCCTTCGTCCATGCCCGCCCGGCGGAAGGTCTCGGTGACGACCAGCCACCGCCGCGCATCCTGTTGCTCTACGGCTCCCTGCGGGAGCGCTCGTATTCGCGCCTCGCGGTCGAGGAAGCTGCTCGATTGCTCCAGCTGTTCGGCGCGGAGACGCGCATCTTCGATCCCTCCGACCTGCCACTGCCCGATCAAATTGGCGGTGACGACCATCCTGCCGTTCACGAACTGCGCGAGCACGCCTTCTGGTCCGAGGGCATGGTGTGGTGCAGTCCGGAGCGGCACGGTCAGATTACCGGTATCATGAAGACTCAGATCGATCACCTGCCTCTCAGCATCGGAGGCATGCGCCCGACCCAGGGGCGGACGCTGGCAGTCATGCAGGTGTCGGCAGGCTCGCAGTCGTTCAACACCGTCAACACACTGCGGCTGCTTGGGCGCTGGATGCGGATGTTCACCATCCCGAACCAGTCCAGTGTGCCGAAGGCTTACAAAGAGTTCGACGAGGCGGGCCGCATGAAACCGTCCTCGCTCTACGACCGGATCGTGGACGTCATGGAGGAACTGGTGCGGTTTACTGTGCTTCTGCGCCCGCATGGCGAGCAGCTGGTCGACCGCTATTCTGAACGCAAGGAGGCCGGTCGCATCATTGATCCTAACGGGGATATATCAGGCATCGCTCTATCCTCCTCGTGATGACCGCTTTCCGGCCTTCGCCGCATAGGCCCGAATGACCGAAATGGGGCGCTTTGCGGTCAGTCTGAATTTGGGCCGACAGCTGTCTGTCCGCTCTTCGGCTCATGACTGCAGATTGCGGACACGAAATGCCTAGCATTACGCGATGCCAAACGCCTGGAATCTAGTTCTCGCCGGCAGCTTTCCGTTTTTGCGCGGAACGTCCCGTCATACAAACTCGAGCGCCCCGTCGCCTTCCTCAGAAACTTCCAGAATGCCCGGCTTGGGCTATCAACCCTTCGTCGCAGTCCGCTGCTAGGCAAGCTTCCAGCGTTGCATGCTCGATGTTGAAACGAGAGGAGAGGCGCGGCCGGACCGTTCGCTTCAGGTCTTCGAACCGTTCGAGTGACGGGTGGGATGGCACGATGTGCACTTCGAGAGCACGGCGGTGCTCCCCCAAGTTCCACACGTGCAGATGGTGGATGCTTTCGACCCCATCGATCGCCTCGAGTTCGTTCACGATATCTCGCAGTTCGACGTCATCGGGCACCGCACCCATAAGCAGGCGGACGGTGCGCGGCATCAGCGAACCCCCCTGCCAGATCACATAAGCTGCGATGATGACAGTGATGACCAGATCGGCCACGTAGAGATCGTATAGCAGGATCAGGACCCCGGCCACGATTACCCCGACCGAGGCCATGGCATCCGACACATTGTGCAGGAACGCCGCCTTCATGTTGATGCTGTCGTTGGCGCCGCGGTGGGTGATGAAAGCGGTCACCAGATCGATCACCAATGCCACGCCCGCAACGGCGATCACCGTCCATCCTTCGATTGGTTGCGGATCGGCGAAGCGGTTGATCGCTTCCACGAGCAGATAGAAGCCGATGATGAGCAGCGTCGTCAGGTTGATGAGCGCAGCGACGACCTCGCCCTGCGCATAACCGAACGTCATCCGTCTGTCGGCGGGACGCCCGCCGATCCTACGGGCGAACCACGCGAGGCCGAGCGAGGCGGCGTCACTGAAGTTGTGAAGGGCGTCGGCAATGAGAGCGAGCGAACCCGAGACTATCCCGCCGACGATCTGAGCGAGCGTGAGCAGGACGTTGATCGCGACCGCGAAGATCAGCTGGCGATCGCTCAGGTTCTCCTCGCCGTGGCTGTGGCCGCCATGCCCACCATGTGTGTGTTGATTGCTCATGTCCGGAACTGATCCCCCTTCCGATGCTCGCTTCCTTCCTCGTCATGGATATCCATGTGGGCATCGCGCAGGATCTGGATGCCGCCATAAAGGGCAATGCATGCCACAGCGACGCCTACCACCAGGTCGGGCCAATTAGCGCCGGTAAGCATCACGACGATGCCTGCGATGATGATCCCGCCATTGGCGATGAAATCATTGAAGCTGAAGGTCGTCGCGGCGCGCATGCTGACGTCCTTGTCCTCCGTCCGCTGGAGCATCCGCAGGCAGATAAGGTTCACCACGGCTGCGACTGCCGCCATCGCGAGCATCATAAATCCACCTGGCTCCGAGCCTTCCACGAACCGACGCACGGCATCGGCAATGACACCTGCCGCGAACACCAAGAGCATGACCCCGGAGAACCGCGCCGCACCACGCTGCCAGATGCGCGAGCGGGCCAGCGCGAGCAGGCTGAGCGCATAGACTATCGCGTCGGACGAGTTGTCGAGCCCGTTCGCCAAGAGCGCGTTCGAGTCCGCGAAGTAGCCGACGACGAAAAACCCGATTGCGATCGCAACGTTCAGCCAGAGCACGACCCACAGCGTCCGGCGCTTCCCGGCCGAACCGAGATCGATATCATGGTCACCACTCATGCCGTGTCCTCCCCGGAGCGGACCCAGCTCTCGGCAACCTGATGCTGGGAGGATTCAAAGAATTTCATTTCGGCGCGGAAGAGCGGATCGGAGAGTCTGGTGCCCCACTCTTCCCATTTCGCATCGCCGACGATGGCGATCCTGCCGAAGCTGTCCTGATGACGCGCGTCGAACTTGAGATCGCGCCATAGTCCGGGCAGATCCCAGCCTGCAAAATCGGACGCGAGTTCGATTACAATCGGCAGCTTGCCGGGCTTTCGCCCGACAAGCTGTTCGAACCGAGGCACGAAGTCATCGTAGTCCGAGCTTTCGAGTTGGCCACTCGCGCGTATCCGCAGCAGTCCGTTCTCTTCGTCTATCTTCAACATCGTATTCTCCTTTCCCGGACCATCATGCGATGTCCGTCAGTTCGCGTTGCTCGTCGCTGGTCACGTTTCGACGCAGGCGATCCCACCACTTCTCGCGCCAGCTGCGCTCATCGTCCGATCGATTGAGCACGAGCCGCGCGATCGCGGGCAGGACGAAGAGCGTGAGCGCGGTCGCGGTAATCAATCCGCCGATCACGACAGTGGCGAGCGGACGCTGGACTTCCGCGCCCGTGCCGGTCGCAAGGGCCATCGGCACGAAGCCGAGCGAGGCCACCAAGGCTGTCATCAGCACCGGTCGCAGCCTCGCCAGTGCGCCATCGGAGATCGCCTCATCGAGAGGCATTCCCTTGTCGAGGCGCTGGCGTATCGCGGTCATCATCACGAGGCCATTCAATACCGCGACCCCCGATAGGGCGATGAACCCCACTGCGGCCGACACCGAGAACGGCATCCCCCGTAGGGCAAGCGCGAAGACCCCGCCTGCCAGCGCCATCGGGATCGCGCTGAACACCGCCAGCGCTGGCACCCATCCGCCGAGCGCCATGAACAGGAGCAGCAGCACCAGCGCGAAGCAGACCGGAACGACGAGGGCGAGCCTTGCCTGCGCGGCCTGGAGGTTCTGGTATTGTCCGCCCCATTCGATGAAGGAGGCGGCCGGCAATCCGACGTTCTCGGAGACGCCTGCGCGAGCCTCCTCGACGAACGAGCCGAGATCGCGCTCGCGCACGTTCGCCGACACGATCACCAGTCGGCGACCCTGCTCCCGGCGAACCTCCGCGAGACCATCGACCACCTGGAAATCCGCCAGTGTGCGAAGCGGAACCGTGACCCCGCTTTCGAGGACTATGGGAAGAGCTCCGAGCTGATCGAAATCGTCCCGGGTCGCATCCTCGAGCCGCACGACGACATCGAACCGGCGGTCACCCTCGAATACCAGCCCCGCTGGCCGACCACCCAGCGCGATGGCAACGGATTGCGCGACCTCCTCCACGGTCAGACCGTATCGGGCGATCGTCGGACGATCGAAGGCGATGTCCAGCGTAGGAAAGCCAGTGACCTGCTGGACCTTGACGTCTGCAGCACCCTCGACGCCGCGCAGCACCTCGACCACTTCTCCGGCTGACCGGGTCAGCGCGGTCAGGTCGTCTCCGTAGAGCTTGACCGCCACGTCGCCGCGAACACCCGCGATCAGCTCGTTGAAGCGCAGTTCGATGGGTTGGCTGAACTCGTAGAGGTTGCCCACCAGACCGCTGAGCGACTCCTCCATCTGCGCGACGAGTTCATCCTTCGACAGGTCGGGATCGGGCCACTCTTCGCGCGGCTTCAAGATCACGTAGGCGTCGGACGCGTTCGGCGGCATCGGATCACTCGCGACCTCGGCCGTGCCGGTGCGCGAGAAGACCAGCTCCACCTGCGGGAAGGTCTCGAGCCTGTCCTCCACCTGTCTCTGCATGGCGAGCGAGCGCTCGAGCGAAGTCGACGGTATCCGCAGCGACTGAACCGCGATGTCGCGCTCATCCAGCTGCGGTGTGAACTCACTGCCGAGAAGGGTGAACACGAAAGCCGCTACGGCGAAGAGTCCGGCGCCCGCACCGATCACCGGCCAGGGACGTGCGATGGCGCGGCGCACTGCCGGGCCATAGCGTTCCTTCGCCATCCGAACGGGCTTGACCTCCTTCTCGGTCAGCTTGCGATTGAGGAGCACCGCGATCATCGCCGGCACGAAGGTCAGGGACAGCACGAAGGCGGAGGCGAGTGCCAGCATGACCGTGATGGCCATTGGCGAGAACGTCTTGCCCTCGACCCCCGTGAAGGTGAGAAGCGGCGCATAGACCAAGAGGATGATCGCCTGACCGTAGACGGTCGGCTTGATCATCTCCTGTGCAGCCAGCCGTGTCTCCGTCAGCCGTTCGCCGAGGCTGAGCAATCTACCTTCACGGTGCTGCCTGGCGGCGAGCCGCGCGACGCTGTTCTCGACGATGATAACGGCGCCATCGACGATAAGCCCGAAGTCCAGTGCCCCGAGGCTCATCAGGTTGCCGGAGACTCCAAGCCTGTTCATTCCCACGGCGGCCATCAGCATGGATATCGGAATGACCAATGCGGCGATGATCGCAGCACGGATATTGCCGAGCATCAGGAACAGGACTGCGATCACCAGAAGCGCGCCCTCGACGAGGTTCTTCTCGACCGTGGCGATGGTCGCATCGACCAGCGACGAGCGGTTGTAGACGATCTCGGCGACCACTCCGGCAGGGAGCGAGGCGCGGACTTCTTCCAGTCGCTCGGCCGAGGCGGCAGCCACTGTGCGGCTGTTCTCGCCACTGCGCATCAGGACCGTGCCAACGACCGCCTCCTCGCCATTGAGCGAGGCAGCACCGGTTCGCAGATCGCCGCCGATGCGCACCGAGGCGACATCCCCGATCCGGATCGGCACGCCCTCGCGGGTCGCGACCACCGCCTGTTCGATGTCCTGTGTGCCCCCAAGCCGCGCATCGACGCGGACGAGCAGAGCCTCCCCGGCACGATCGACGAAGTTGGCACCTTCGGCGAGGTTCGCCGCTTCCAGGGCCTCGATCAGGGAGTCGAACGACAGGCCGTAGCCGGTGAGACGAGCAGGATCGGGCTGGACGAGAAACTGCTTCTCATAGCCGCCGATCGAGTCCACGCCCGCCACCCCGTCGATGGAGCGCATGAGCGGAGCAACGACCCAGTCCTGCACCGTGCGAAGATAGGCTGCCTTGGCGACTTCGGTGTCAAGGCGATCGCCGCGTTCGGTGATGAAGCTCCCGTCCGGCTGCCACCCTGTTCGACCACCCTTGGGCGCATCGCGACCTCCCGGATACTCGTATTCGATCGTATACATGAGCACTTCGCCCAGGCCGGTCGAGATCGGTCCCATGGTGGGCTCCGCTCCTTCCGGCAGCGAGGCACCGATCGGGGCGAGCCGTTCGTTCACCTGTTGGCGCGCGAAGTAGATATCGGTGTCTTCTTCGAAGATCGCCGTGACCTGGCTGAAGCCGTTGCGCGAGATCGAGCGGGTCATCTCGAGCCCCTCGATCCCGGCAAGCCCGGTCTCGATGGGAAATGTCACCTGCGTCTCCACCTGCGACGGGGAGAGCGCGGGCGCGCTGGTGTTGATCTGCACCTGCGTGTTGGTGATGTCCGGCACCGCATCGATCGGCAGGCGCAAAAGGTTCATGGCGCCGTAGATCGCGGCGAAGACGGTGAGGACGATGACCGCCCAGCGGAACCGCACGGCGATGTCGAGGATGGCCCCGATCAAACCGTGGCGATGACGGGCCGTATCGGCATGGGTGTCCCCGGTGGGCTCGGTCTGAGTATCAGTGACCATGTTCGGCGCCCTCCTTCCCGAGTTCGGCCTTGAGCAGGAAGGCGTTGGTGACAGCGATCCGCCATCCCTCCTGAAGACCGGAAAGGATCGTCACCACGCCTGCAGACCGTGTTCCGACTTCGACCTCACGGGCCTGGAACCCGGTCTTCGTCCGGACGAAAACGACATCTCGCCCCTCGACCACCTGGATAGCGTCCTCCGGCACCGCGATGCGGTCGCGGTCGATCTCAGCCGAAGGTCTGATCCGCGCCTGGAGAAACGCGCCCGGCTGAAGGCCAGGAATACCGCGCGACAACGACAGGACCGCAGTGGCACTGCGGCTTTCCGGATCGAGAGAAGGCGTGACCGAACGCACCCGGGCGCCGATTTCGCGGCCATCGCCGACGACCAGCACGGCCTCGTCACCAGGCTGGATGCGGGAGGCTTCAGCGGAAGGGAGCGCCACCTCGATCTGAAGCCCGTTCGGATCGACCACGCTGTAAAGCTCCTCGCCGGCGTTCACGAAGGCTCCGAGCACAATGGGTGCCGCGGTGATTCTGCCGGCCAGAGGAGAGGTGACTGCCAGCGACCTTCCGTCACCGCTGACACCGGCTGCTGCTACTGCCGCCTGCGCCCGTTGCAATTCCGAACGCGCTACGCTGAGATTGGCTTGCGCGGCTTCCAAGTCCTGGCGGGCGGTGACGTTTGCTTCGAACAACCGCCGTTCGCGTTCGTAGGCGGCCGACAACTCGCCCACCCGCGCACGCGCGGCACTGAGCTGCGAGGCGAGAGCCGCAGCGTCCGCGCTTTCGATGCGGGCGACAGTTTCTCCGCGCGACACGTAGTCGCCGAGCGTCTTGCCAACGGAGCGGACGACCCCCGAGGCGCGGGCGTCGATCCGCGCGGAAGCGGTGGGGCTTGCTGCGACCGTTGCCGGGAAGACGAGCTCGACAGCTGCACCAGACCGAACGGCGGCCAGCTGTATCCCGGCCTCGCTGATCTGCTCCTCGCTCAGCGTGACCACCCCCTCGGATGTCTCCGCCTCCGCTTCCTCCTGCGCATGGTTGTCCACCTCAGCGGTCGGCCAGAATATCAGCGCCATAGCGCCAATCGCGATTACGATACCGACGATGATCGCCAGCTTTCTGCGTGTCATGGATGTATCCTTCATTGCGCGGCCAGCCCGATCAGTTCGGCTGCGGCCAGGCCCCTCTGTTCGCGGGCAGCGATAAGCGCCTCGCGGATCGTGTCGCGCGCCTCGGCGGCAGCGAGAACTTCGATCAGGGGGAAACGTCCGTTGCGATATCCGATGCTCACGAGGCGCAGCGCCTCCTCCGCCTGCGGGAGCGATGTTTGCGACAGGGTGTCGACGCGCGCTTCGGCACCAAGATACCTTGCCCGGGCCGTGGCGACCGCCTGCTCGTAATCCGCGCGAGCTACAGCTTCCCGAGCGTTCGCTGCACGCAACCGAGCCTCGGCAGCGGCGATGTTACCCTGGTTCCGGTCGCGAAAAGGAAGGGGGATTGATACGCCGACGAGGAAGGCATTGTCGCCGCCTTCTGCGAAGCGCCGCACGCCCGCAGAGACCGTCGGATCGGGAATACGTAAACTTCGCTGCCGCTCGATCTCCGCCGCAGCCGCAGTGCTCTCGGCTCGCGCGACCCTATAGGTGAGGCTTTCCTGCGCCTCGGACATCAGCGAAGCGGGCGGAAATATATCCGGAAATTGCGCCGGAACGAGCGGCGCTTCACCGCCGGCCCACAGAGTTGCGAGCGCCGTTCGAGCCGACAGGCTCTCCGCCTCTGCCTCAACCAGGCGCGCGCGCGCTTCGGCAAGGGCCGCATCCGCCCTCAATGCGCGCAGAGGCGGCTCGCGGCCGACCTCCACAAGGACACGAGCAATGCGAGCCAGTTCCTCGTTACGCGCCACGACATCTTCGGCGAGTTCGACCCGCGCAGCCGCTGCAGCAGCTGCGAGATATCGCTCGCGCACCAGCTGTCCCAGTTCGACCGTGGTAAGGTCGGCTCTGAGAGATGCCAGTTCGGCCTGGGCTTCGGCTGCACCGATCCGCGCGGATCGCTTGCCCCCGAGTTCGAGACGCTGGCCGACGGACAGCGTATATTCGGTAGACTGGAGACCCGAGAATGCGCCGCTGCCGGCGACGTTCTCGACGTCGAACGAGACTTCGGGGTTCGGGCTCAGGCGAGCCTGATCGACAAGCGCGACCGCCGCGTCGGTTTCCGCGCGGGGCCCCACGAGGCGGGGGTTGGTGATGGCGGTATCGGACTCAGCGGCGACCCCGCTGAGTTCAAGGGCGTCGTCGAGCGTGACGACACGCGGGTCCTGCGCGCTGGCAGGTCCCGTGGACAGGGCGAGTATCAGCCCCCAGAGGGGGGCTGCTCGCCACGATATGGCGAACATGGATGGGTATTCCTCTGCTGACGTTCAGTTCGGCGTCGGGAAACAAATCCGACGCGCGGCGAACGTCAGGCTCGAGGAGGGGGTGTCGCCAGTTCGGTCAGATTGGACGCGAACGAGGGCTGGTCGCCAGCGCGCAGGGCACTCACGACCGAGACCAATGCAAAGGCGTCAGACGATCGCCCGACGGCTTGCGAAGCATGATGACAATGGCCATGCGCACAGGCGCCGTGCTTCTCCGGGCCATGGTCATCATCGCCGGGCTCGTCGTGCTGCTCGAGCTGAGATGCTGCCGGAGGCTCTCCCGCGCATTCGGCCGCTTCCGCCACCGGAGCCCACAGGACACCGAATGCCGTGCACAGCGTGATCAGCTGCAGCAAGAGGGAATGGGCGAAGAGCCGGGTCATCGCGCGTCCGGTAGCAGCGGAGGCTCGGCTGCGAAAGAACTATCTCGCGAGATGGAATGTGATTTCATAACAATACCATCGATCTACTTCGACGCGCGAACATCTTGAGCTGGCGATTGACCAAGCACACGACTGATCTCCGGCTCTATTTCCATCCGAGCGAATGCGCTTACATTCGAACGACCACTGTTTCCGATCGGAAGTCGGCCGGTGATGTTGCCTATAGGGGCAAGGAAAAGCCGGAATATCTGACCGACAAGTTCGTGCCAATCACGCGTCCTCCACGCAAGCTCCAGCATACGCCAATGCGAGACGCAGTGCGGTCCCAAGCGATCTTGGGCAACCACGTGGGCCCGCTCGAGATGGTGCCAGGCTTCCTCGAAATTCTGCTCGTCCGAAGCCTTTGCTGCGCGTCGGTATTCCTCAGCGAGGAATGCATTCCTACTGGGAATGGTATCGCTATTCATGGGCCAGCTCCCGGCGTGCCTGGCCGAACACCTCCACGCTGCCCCACAGGGCCAGTCCGGCCATGATCGAGGCGACAAGCAGGTCGGGCCACGCTTGGCCCGTTCCGAATACCCCGAGGGCGGCGCCGAGAACCGCGATGTTACCGATCGCGTCGTTGCGCGAGCAGAGCCATACCGACCGCATATTCGCGTCGCCTTCTCGGAACCGGAAGAGCATGAGAGCGACGATCACATTAGTCGTCAGAGCCAGCGTGCCGACCACTCCCATCGTTGCCGGCTCCGGATCGGCACCTGCCATCAATCCATAGATGGCATAGACGATCACCCAGATGCCGAAGGCGAGCATGGTCGCTGCCTTAACCAAGGCAGCTCTGGCCCGCCATGCGAGCGCCATCCCGGCAACGCCAAGACTGATCGCGTAGTTCGCGGCATCGCCGAAGAAATCGAGCGCATCGGCCTGGAGCGAACGGGAATCAGCAGCGACACCGGCCACCATCTCCACCACGAACATGGCGGCATTAGCGATGAGTGCGATCCACAGGACACGGCGCCAGCGCGGATCGTTATGCGCGGCGGTGTCAGGCTCCGGTGTCTGGCAGCAGGACTTCGCCATGCCAATCTCCTTGCAACGTTCGAGTCGCAGGAACATATGCACCTTGTAGCAACTACAAGGTCAAGCGATGCGTATCGGAGAACTGGCGAAAGCCACCGGCACAAAGGCGGAGACGATCCGCTATTATGAACGCGAAGGCATATTGCCGGCTGCGGATCGAACTGACAGCAATTACCGCGACTATTCGGACAATCACTTGGCAGCGCTTACATTCGTTCGCCGCGCGCGCCAGCTCGGCTTCAGCATGGCGCAGGTGCGAGAACTTCTCGCGCTCTCCAACCATGAGGACAACCCGTGTCAGGATGTTGATCGACTGGTTCAGCTGCAGCTGACCGAGGTTGAGCGCAAGATCGCCGATCTAATGGCGCTACGAGACGAGCTGGGACAGATGTTACGGTCCTGCCAGGCGGATAAGATCGGTGAGTGCCAAATCATCGGCAGCCTAGGGCGCCAAAGCGTCATGTGAGACCTTGATGACCGTCTGCTTATGGGTGACCCAGAGAAGCAATGGAATGGCCGACATTGGGGCGCTTATTTGCCATCAGATCTGCCGGATTAGCTCAATATCCCACCCAAAATGTCGAAAGCCCATAGCATTCGGGCTCTGGGTCGCCCCGTCACCGGAACGGCACCCCGATAAACTTCTCGATACTCTCGACCGTAATGAGCGTTCGACGACCAACTTTCTTTCTGACCAGTTTGTTCTGTTTCATCAGATCATCGATCTTTGTGCGTTTCAGACCGGTGGCCTGCATCGTTTGTGCAATCGATGCGGTCAGGTCGCCGGGTCTGATGCGAGGAACGGGCTTTGCAGAAGCCTTGGCGGGTTCAGCGGATTTCGAAATGTCCTCATCTGCAGGCTTCGAAAACCCTGCCGTAGGCTGTTCCGAGATAGCGGCCAGAGAAGGAGCGCAATAGCGCTCGAGAACTTTGACTAGGGAGGTCTCGGAGAAGCTCACACCGGTTATCTGGACCGAGGGTGTCCCCTGTCTGAAAGCTGAGCCCTCCAACCGGACAGTGCCACCGTTGAAGGCTTCGTCGATGTTGCCGGATGAAATGATCCGCTCCCATTCCTCCGCGGGAATTTGCGCATCCCTGATCGTCTGACTTGGGCCCTCAACCGGTCTGATGTCGCGCACCAGAGCATAGGTCCTGATCAGGCCAGCCGCCGCAAAATCGGCAAGAAGCGATTGGGCTTGTTTGAGGTTACTCGCTTCGACGAGTTCAACAGCCCGCGAGGGAGTAATTGGTTGATGGCTTGGCATGCTTTTTCCCGGATGCGTCGGGCAATCCATGCCATCAATGTCTGAAAAACCCGTAACCGATTGGATCCGCAGTCAAATCCCTCTTGGCGCTAGCATGAGGTGAGGCATTCTCGTTTCCTCAGTGATCCCCGCCGATGTTCGCAAGACCCCGTAAATGTTTTCCATGTTTTTTTCATGGAAACGCGGGGCATCTCTTCTAAGTCATTGAAAAGATGGTGGGCGCGGCAAGGATTGAACTTGCGACCCCACCCGTGTGAAGGGTGTGCTCTACCACTGAGCTACGCGCCCGGCGCACCATCTGTCCGACAGCGCCGAGGGGCGCCTTTGCCAATCCTTGCCGGTCAGCGCAAGCGGTTTAATCCGCCAGCAGCCGGGTCACCAGCGAGAGCCAGCCGCTATCGCCCGCCGCGCGCGTCTGGCGCACCGCGCCAACGGGTTCGGGACAGCCGAGGCAATAGGCGCGCATGCCCGGTGTCTCGATCAGCCGGTGCATGTCGCGTACCATGCGGGCGGGCGTTTCCGCTTCGCGCCGTGCGGTGAGCGCGAACATGTCGCTGCCGCCGCTCGCTTCGGCATCGTCGCCGATCAGCATCTGGCGCAGCAGTGTCTGGAACTCGGTCTCGTTGGTGCCGAGGAAACGGGCGTGCCAGTCGCCATCCTTCAGATCGGCCTTCCCGGCCACCCAGGCGAGTGCATCGTCGAGGTCACCGAACTGGTCGACCAGACCGTTCTGGCGGGCGGTGCCGCCATCCCACACGCGGCCCTGGCCGATCGCGTCGACCTGTGCGGTGGTCTTGCCGCGCGACTTGGCGACGATCCGCAGGAAGCGGTCGTAACCATTCTCGATCGTGTCCTGCAGGATCTGCTCGGTCTCGGGGTTGAAGCCGTCGATGAAATCGGGCTGGCCGGTCAGCGGCGTGGTGGTCACCCCATCGGCGCTGACGCCGACCTTGTCGGCAAGCTTTTCGAAGGTGGGCAGCACCGCGAAGATGCCGATCGAACCGGTGATCGTCTCGGGCTCGGCAAAGATGCGGTCGGCGGGGGTGGAGACCCAGTAGCCGCCGCTCGCCGCGACATTGGCCATGCTGACCGCGATCGGAATGTCCTTCGCCTTGTGCCGCAGGATCGCCTCGCGGATCGCTTCGGACGCGAGGACCGAGCCGCCCGGCGAATCGACGCGCACCACCAGACCCTTGAGGTCGTCGTCGAGCGCATCGTCGAGCAGTTCGGCAATCCGGTCGCCGCCCGCGGTGCCGGGGCCGGCATCGCCGTCGACGATCTCGCCCGCGATGGTCACCACGCCGATCGCGTCGCCGCTATCGTCGAAGGGATTGTCGGCCAGCCAGGTCTTCAGGTCGGTATGGGCGAAGGCGCCGGGCACCTTGTCGCCCTTGTCCTCGCCCGCGATCTCGGCAACGCGTTCCCCAAAAGCGGTCCAGCTGCCGAGCTTGTCGACCAGGCCTGCGTCCTTCGCGGCCTGGGCGATGTCGCCATTCGTGGAGGCGACCCATTCGGCGGGGGTCTTTGCCACGCGATCGATATCGATCTTGGGCCGCGCTTTCTTCACCTGTGCCTGCCACTCGCTCCACAATTCGCCGTAGAGCGCCTGCGCGTTCTCGCGCGCGGGATCGGACATGGAATTGCCCATGTAGGGCTCCACCGCCGACTTGTAGGTGCCGACCTTGAACACCCGCGCATCGACGCCGAGCTTGTCGAGCAGTTCGCCGTAATAGAGCCGCTTGCCGCCGGGGCCGGTGATCAGCGCGCCGCCCAGCGGATCGAGCCAGACTTCGCTTGCATGCGAAGCGAGGCGGATGCCGTCGTCGGTATAGGCCATGCCGTAGGTCAGCACCGGCTTCTTCGCCGCGCGCACCTTGTCGAGAGCGGCGCCGACTTCGCGCAGGTGCACCGCGCCGCCGCCGAGGAATTCGCGCATGTCGAGCACGACTGCCTTGATCCGGTCGTCTTCGGCCGCGGTGTCGAGTGCGTGGACCAGATCCTGCACGTCGTGCTCGCCGGTCGGGGCGGAGCCGGAGAACAGCGTCTGGAACGGGTCGATCGGGGTGCGTTCCTCGACGATGTAGCCGTTGAGGTCGATCAGCAAGGCGCCATCCCTGACCGCAGCGGCATTCGGCCGCGCAGTCAGGATCGCAAACAGCAGTGCAAAGAACAGCAACAGGAAGACTAGCGAGAGGCCGTCCTTGATCGCGACCAGCAGTTTCCAGACTTTCTTCGCAAATTCCATCATTTCGTCCTTAAAGGTCGTATCCTCCCATCCCTAACGGGCGCGCGGCGTGCCCGCCAGCCGAATGTGCTTGAGCGACCAACGTGGCTCGACTAGGGACATTGCTTCAATGGCATCGACAGGTTCACCCCCCGGCTCGGGCACGGGCTCCGGCCGCTTTCCTGCGGGCGGGCAGGCGTTTCCGCATCCCAGCCTCACCGGCATCGCGCAGCTCCAGCGGCATGAAATCCTCTATCTGCTGGCGGAGGCGGAACAGTGGGTCGAATTCAACCGCCAGCCGGATAAGCATTGCGACCTGCTGGCGGGGATGACGATCATCAACGCCTTCTTCGAAAACAGCACGCGCACGCTCCTGAGCTTCGAGATCGCGGGCAAGCGGCTGGGTGCGGACGTGGTCAACATGCACGCCGCGCAGTCGAGCGTGAAGAAGGGCGAGACGCTGCTCGATACCGCGATCACATTGAACGCGATGCGCGCCGATGCGATCGTGATCCGCCACGGGTCGAGCGGCGCGGTCGATCTGATCGACACCAAGGTCGATTGCCCGGTGCTCAACGCGGGCGACGGCAGCCACGAACATCCCACGCAAGCCTTGCTCGATGCGCTGGCGCTGCGCCACGCGCTCGACGAGCGGGGCGAGGGCGGGGAGGATTTCACCGGCCTCGTGGTGACGATCTGCGGCGATATCGCGCATAGCCGCGTCGCGCGTTCGAACATCCTGTGCCTGCAGGCGCTGGGCGCAAGCGTGCGCGTGTGCGCGCCGCCCGCGCTGATGCCGGCGGGGATCGAAATGATGGGCGCCAGGCCCTTCGTCGATTTCGACGCCGCGCTCGAAGGGGCAGATGTGGTCATGATGTTGCGCTTGCAGGCCGAGCGGATGAGCGGACAGTTCATCCCCTCGACCCGCGAATACCACCACCTCTACGGGCTGACGCAGGAACGGCTGCGCCGCGCTGCGCCCGATGCGCTGGTGATGCATCCGGGCCCGATGAACCGCGGGGTCGAGATCGATAGCGACGTCGCCGACATGCTCGACCGTTCGATCATCACCCGGCAGGTGGAGATGGGCGTTGCGGTGCGGATGGCGTGCCTCGACGTGCTGACACGCCGCGCGCGGATGCTGCCCGGCTGGGAAACGCCGCTGGGGCGGGGGCAGTGGCGATGAAGCAGACGCGCCCTCTCGCCATCGTCAATGGCAAGCTGGTGACGCCCGGGGGCGTTGTCGACGGCATTCTGCGGATCGCCGAGGGCATGATCGCCTCTGTCGGGCCGGGCGATGCACAGCCCGACGACGAGGTGGTCGATGCGAAGGGTGCGCTCGTCGCGCCCGGGCTGGTCGATCTCGGCGTGTTTGCGGTCGACAAGCCCGCGTTCCACTTCGGCGGCATTTCGCGCGCCGCGCTGATGCCCGACCAGAACCCGCCGCTCGATCTGCCGAGCCGGGTCAACTACATCGCCAAGAGCGGCAAGCCCGACTTCTGGGTCCACCCGCTCGCCGCCGCGACGCGCGGGCTCGACGGGCAGGAACTGGGCGAGATTGCGCTGATGCGCGAAGCGGGCGCGCGCGGGATCGCCACGGGTAGGCGCTGGATCGCCGACAGCGGCGTGATGCTGCGCGTGCTGAGCTACGCCGCGATGCTCGATCTGGTGGTGGTCGCCCATGCCGAAGACAGCGGGCTGGTGGGCGATGCGGTCGCCACGGCGGGCGAGATGGCGACGCGGCTGGGTCTGCCAAGCGCGCCTCCGCAGGCAGAGGCGCTGGCGGTTGCGCGCGATATCGCGCTGGCCGAGATGGCGGGCGCGCATGTCCACTTCCGGCAGGTGACCACCGCAGCCGCGCTCGATCTGGTGCGCGCCGCCAAGGCGGAAGGGCTGCGGGTGAGCGCGGGGGTCACTCCGGCGCATTTCATGCTGTCGGACCTGGCGATCGGCGATTTCCGGACTTTCGGCAGGCTCTCACCGCCGCTGCGCAGCGAGGAAGACCGGCACGCGGTGGTCGCCGCGATTGCGGACGGGACGATCGATGTGATTTCGAGCGGGCACGACCCGCGCGGGCCGGAGGACAAGCGACTGCCCTTTGCCGATGCCGAGCCGGGGATGGCGGGGGCGGAAACGCTGCTGTCGACCACGCTCACGCTGGTGCGCGACGGGGTGATCGACATGCCGCGTGCGTTCGACCTGCTGGCGGGTGCGCCCGCGCGGCTGCTTGGGGTCGAAGCGGGCGAGCTATGTGTAGGCTACGAAGGCGACGTGGCGCTGGTCGACGCGGAAAAGCCGTGGGTGGTCGACCGGCGCAAGATGGCCGCGACCGCCGACAACACGCCGTTCGACGGCCAGCCGATGCAGGGCCGGGTGCTGGGCCTGTGGAAGGGCGGCGTCAGGGTCGACTGATACGCCGACCGAAAGGCAACACTACCGGCTGGCGACGCGGCGCTTGGAATCGAGCGTGCCGGGCAGCGGCTTGCCTTCTTCCCACGCGATGCAGCCATGGCCCTTGGCCTTGACCGCCGCGCAGACCGAGCGCGCGCTCGCCGCAGCCAGATTGCCTGCCGACAGGCGATAATAGATCCGCCCGTTGACCTTGGCGCGGGTAATCACCTGCTCGCGGTCGGAAATCTGCGGGTAACGCTTCGAGAGAATCGTCCACCCGCGCTTGGCATCGGCCTCGCTGGCATAGCTGCCCAGCTGCACGAGGTGCGACCCGCCTGCGAGCGCGGTCGGCGCGCTGGGGGCAGTGCGACCCGGCGCGGTGGAGGGCTTGGGCTTCGGCACGGCGACCGCGGCAGTGGAGGCCGCCGGCTTGGCGGCAGTCCGCTGCGGGACCGCCTGAACCACCGGATTGCTGACGACGCGCGCTGCGGGCGCGCCCTTGTCGCCGCCGAATGCACTGTCGAAAGTGCTCGGCGCACTGGCCGCGATGCTGCGCGCGCCGACCGGTTCGTCGAGCGGCCTGAGTTCGCGCGTCGCGCTGTTCGCGGCGAGCAGGTCGACCGGCGGCAATTCGCCAGCGGCTGCGACCGCCACGGGCGGAGCCTGCGTTGCCGCTTCGGCCAGCAGCGCCTCGGTCGGGCTGGGTGCACCCAGCGCGAGTTGCGCGGGCATGCCTGCGTCGCGCTGCGGCTGGACGCCGAGCAGCGCGGCGACGCGCGCGGTGTAGTCTTCGGGCCGCGCAACGCTCGCCCATTGCGAGATCCGCTCGTCGAGTTCGTCCGGCGGCACGTCTTCGGCGGCGAGGATGCGCGCGGTCGCCCACTGGCCACCCAGCGCATGGGTATAGGCGAGGTTCTGGCGCACGACGGCGGTGTTGTCGCCGCTGCGCAGCGCGTTGGTCAGCACCTGTGCGCCCATTTCCGGATTCCCGGCGAGCGCATAGGCAAGGCCGAGATCGGCGGGCGCCATCGCATCACGCCATTCGCCCAGCGTTTCGATCGCCGCGCGATTGTCGCCCACCGCGATCGAGGCGAGCACGAAGCCGAGCGCGCTGCGCGGGCTGACATCGCCCAGCGCCAGCGCATCGTCGAACGCCTGCCGCGCGGAGACGAAGCGGCCCGCGGCGAGATAGGAATGGCCCAGTTCGGCCTTGGCGGCGGCGCTCTCCGGCGCGGCGAGCGCGGCCTGTTCGGCCAGCATGACCGCCTTTTCGGTCTTGCCCGAAGTGCGCGCCTTGGTCGCATCGGAAACCGATGCGGTGCGCGATCCGCCGGTGACGCCGGCGCACCCGCTGAGCGAGAGCGCGGTGACGGCGGTGGCGACCATCAGCGACCGGGTGAAATTGTGGCGGATCATTGGATCATCCTTCCTTGGAGGGTCGCGATTGCACGCGCGCGACCAGCGCATCGAGTTCGGGAATATCGGCGAACATCGCGTCCACCGCTTGGGTAACCAGTGCCTGCGCGCTCTGCCCGGCGAGGGTCGAGGCGAGCCGCAGCTTGAGATGGCGTTCGCGGTCGAGCCGCAGGGTGAAGGCGGTCCGCTTGCCCGTATCGGCACCTTTCTCGGCGGAGCGGACAGTGTTGGCGACCGCCAGCCTTGGGTGCGGCAGGCGCGGCGCGTTGGTGTGGATCGGGGTAACCTTGCGAGCCGCCTCGTCGCGCGTCGTCGCGGTGCTGCTGGCGTGCTTGCCGAGCGAGGCGAACTGCGTCGCGACCGAATCGTCACCCGCGTCGTTATCGTCGGCTTCGCTATTGCCTGCGTGGACGCTACCAAAATCGACGTCGGCAACGTGCGTGACGATTTCGTCCGCTTCGCCTTCGTCGTTGTCGTGCGGAGCACCCTCGTGGGTGGGCGATACGTTTTCGCCCAGATCGTTCCATCCGAGATCCTCGAGCGCTTCGTCGGGGGCGCTCACGGGGTAACTCGGCTGATAGGCGACCGCTCCTGCCACGGCGATCGACTGGCGCCGCATCGCGGGCTTCGCGCCGCCTTTGCGGGCGAGCAGCGTCGGCGAGAGCGACGCGAAGGTCGGTTCGCTCATCTCGGTCATTTCTACTGCGCAATCCGGCGGCCGAAGCCGCCCTGGCGCGGGGCGTAGGGCATGTGAACCGATGCGCCCGGCGCGGAGAAAACGGTGCGGCGGAAGTTCTTTTCCAGCCGGTCGGCGACGTAGCTCCACAGCGCGGCGACCTCTGCCGAGGAACGGCAGTTTTCGTCGATTTCCATCACCGTGCGCCCGTCGATCATCGAGGCGGCGAAATCGGTGCGGTGGTGCAGCGTGACCGGTGCGACCGTGCCGTGCTGGCTTAGCGCGACTGCCGCTTCGGAGGTGATCCGCGCCTTGGGCGTCGCGCCGTTGACCACGAAGATCAGCGGCTTGCCCGCGCGTTCGCACAGGTCGACCGTGGCGCCCACGGCGCGCAGATCGTGCGGGCTGGGGCGGGTGGGGACGACGATCAGCTCGGCAACCGAGATCACCGACTGGATCGCCATGGTGATAGCGGGCGGGGTGTCGATCACGGCGAGCTTGAAGCCCTGGCCGCGCAGCGTGTGGAGATCGTGGGCAAGGCGCGCGACCGTGGTCTGCGCGAAAGCGGGATAATCGGCCTCGCGCTCGTTCCACCAGTCGGCAAGCGAACCCTGCGGGTCGATGTCGATCAGCACGACCGGCCCGGCGCCTGCGCGCTGCGCCTGCACCGAGAGGTGGCCAGACAGCGTGGTCTTGCCCGATCCACCTTTTTGCGATGCCAAAGCCAGTACCCGCACTGGGCCGTTCCCCCGAAATTGCGCTTCATCGTCGACGCACGCGTGGCCATAATCGGCCCGATGCAAGGGAATGCTTCGCAGGATACCCTTTATTTTGAGTTAAGCGGTTCGGCAGATGCACCGTTTCATGGGGGATGGCGTTGACGCGTCACCGTCACGAAACGGGGCGTTTACGATGCGGTGCTTGGGCACCCGGGCACCGCGATGGTAATTGCGCGTTAACCAAAGCGCGGTAGCGCGACGATGTAATCTTGCGCCAGGCGAAGGACGAGAAGCATGATGACCACGCGAAAAGCGCGCAAAATCGGCTTGAAGACGATGCTCGCGGTGGGCCTGCTGGCCTTGCCGGGGATCGCGATGGCCGATGTCAATGCAGGCGTCGCCGCATGGCAGCGCGGGGACTATGCCGCCGCCGTTGCCGAATGGCGCGAGCCCGCCATGCAGGGCGATGCCGATGCGCAGTTCAACATGGGCCAGGCCTACCGGCTGGGGCGCGGGGTGGAACAGAACACCCGTCAAGCGCAGGTCTATTACGCCAAGGCCGCAGCACAGGGCCACGTGAAGGCGGCGGATAATCTCGGCCTGCTGCTGTTCCAGGAAGGGCAGCAGGAACAGGCGATGCCCTACGTCCTCGATGCGGCGAGCCGGGGCGATCCGCGCGCGCAATATCTGGTGGGGATCGCGCATTTCAACGGCGATTTGCTCGAGCGTGACTGGGTGCGCGCCTATGCGCTGCTGACGCTCGCCAATTCGGCGGGGCTGCCGCAGGCGGCCAGCGCGGTGCAACAGATGGACCAGTATATTCCGAGGGAGCAGCGCGAACAGGCACAGATCCTCGTCCCGCAACTCAAGCGCGATGCCGACGCGCGCCGCGCGACCCGGCTTGCTGCTGCCGATCTCGAAACGCCCGTCAGCCTGGCGCCGCCGCCCACCAGCGATGCGGGCAGCGCGAGTGACACCGACGGAGCGATGGCCACGAACCGCGCCGCGCGCATTCCGCGTCAGGTTGCCGAAGCGCGGGTCGCGCCTTCGGTTGCCGCCGCGCAATCGGCGATTGCCGAGGCGAGCCGGGTGACCGGTACCGAAAGCCCCGCCGAAGCGGGCGCGACTTTCGCCCGCAGATCGACCCCGGCGAGCGAGCCGGGCCGGGTCGCGCCGCAGCCGACCACGCAGGCCGTCGTGCGCGCCACCCCGCAGCCCGAACAGCGCCCGGCTTCGCGCCCGGTCACGCAGGCGCCCGCCGTCGCGGTCGCGAACACGCCGCAGACGCGCGCAGGAACGGGCCCGTGGAAGGTCCAGCTCGGCGCGTTCGCGGTCGACGGCAATGCCGAACGCCTGTGGTCGCGCCTCTCCGGCAGGCCGGAACTCTCCGGCGCGACGCGGCTCCTCGTCCCTGTGGGACGGGTGACCAAGCTGCTCGCGGGCGGCTTCGCCAGCCAATCGGCGGCGCAGAACGCCTGCAACGCGCTCAAGCGCAGCGGGCAGGAGTGCATCGTTACCCGCTGATAACGCTCCTTGCCGATCAGGCTTTTCATCGACGCCGGTACGCCGTGTGTCGAAGCCAATTCCCCTTGCGCAAAGCCGGTGGTAGTCCAGCGAGTGAGGGGGAACAGTGAATGACCGAGCCGACTCTTGCCGCCACGCCGGATGAACCCGTTGGGGCGATTCCCGGTGATCAGCAGGCGATCCAGCCGAGCGGCAGCGACCGTGTGGTCAGCCTGGACTTCATTCGCGGCATCGCGGTGCTAGGCATCCTGTTCGCCAATATCACCGCCTTCGGGCAACCCTTCATGGCCTATTTCTGGCCGCCTGCGATGTCGGGCGGGATGACCGACGGCGACCAGGCGGTGTGGCTGTTCCAGTTCGTCGCGGTCGACGGCAAGTTTCGCGCGCTGTTCACCATGCTGTTCGGCGCGGGGATCTACCTGTTCATGGAGCGTGCCTGGGCGCGCGGGGCGGGCCGGTGGTTGCAGGCGCGCCGCCTGTTCTTCCTGCTGCTGTTCGGGCTGGCGCACTATTTCCTGATCTGGCGCGGCGACATCCTGACGCTGTACGCGGTGTGGGGGATGGTCGCGCTGCTGATGGTCGGCTGGAAGGCGAAGACGCAGCTGATCGTCGGGCTGATCGCCACCACGCTCGGCGGACTGGCGATGATCGCGCTGATGGGCATGCAGCTTGCCGCCTCGGAAATACCCGAGATGCAAGCGCAGATGCCGGCGGAAGCAATCGAGCAAATGGAGCAGGCCGGACCCAACACGCTGGACGATGCCAGGGCGGAGACCGCACTGTACCAGGATGGCAGCTACACCGAGATCGTCGAAGACACCGTCCAGAACGAGTGGAGCCAGCTGCTGGCCGAAATCCTGATGGTGGGCCCGGTCGAGACGCTCGGGCTGATCCTGATCGGCATGGGGCTGTATCGCATGGGGCTGTTCACCGGCGGCATTGCGCGGCGAAAGCTGCTGATATGGGGGTGGATCGGCCTGATCGTCGGGCTGGTGACCTCGTACCTCACCGGCCAGATCGCCTTTTCCGCGGGCTTCCCCTTCATCCTGACGATGTTCGTATTCAACGGGCTGGGCCAGTTGCCGCACGTGATCACCGCGATCGGCCTGCTGCTGTTGCTGGCGGTGTGTGGCCCCGCTGCGGCGCAGGGCTGGCTGGGGCAGAGGTTCGTTGCAGCGGGCCGGATGGCTTTCAGCAATTACCTGGGCACCTCGATCGTGATGATGTTCGTGTTTCACGGCTGGGCCGCCGGGTTGTTCGGCCAATTGCACCGGATCGAGCTGATGGGCGTGGTCGCGGCGATGTGGCTCGTCATGCTGCTGTGGTCGAAGGCGTGGCTTTCGGTATTCCGCTTCGGCCCGCTCGAATACCTGTGGCGCTGCCTCACCTATATGCGGTTGTTCCCGATCCTGCGTGCGCGGGACGCCGCCTGAGGTGGCGGGAATGCAGACAGTCCTTGAATGTGAGAACAAGTCGCATTAACAAGATGACTGCGAATCGATCGCAGGAGTGAATGCGCACAATGTACGTCTGCATCTGCAACGCCATCCGCGAAAGCGACCTGCGCCGCGCGGCGCGGCACTGCCCGGGCGATGCAGAGGCGTGCTACGCGATGCTCGGCAAGCGGCCGCAATGCGGATCGTGCCTGTGCGATGCGGACGCGGTCGTCTTCGAAGAACGCGAGATGGGGTACAGCCAGGCCGCTGCCTAGGCTTGCGTCGCAGAACCATTCGCAACGCGCTTGCGCCAATGCGAGGCGCTTGCAAAACCGCAGATTTCCGAGGTTTTTTCGAGCTTCTCCCTTGCGCTGCGAGGCTCGGAAGGCCATTGGTCGCGCTACTCGAACATTCGCAGGAGCACGCGCCATGCAGGGCGACCCCAAGGTCATCGACTATCTCAACCAGGCGCTCACCAACGAGCTGACCGCGATCAATCAGTACTGGCTGCACTACCGCGTGCTCGCCGATTGGGGCGTCACCCGGCTCGCGGATTACGAGCGGCACGAGTCGATCGACGAGATGAAGCACGCCGACTGGCTGGCGGAGCGCATCCTGTTCCTGAACGGGCTCCCCAACTTCCAGGCGATCCACAAGCTGAAAGTGGGCGAAACGGTCGAGGAAATCCTCAGGGCCGATCTGGCGGTGGAGATGGAAGCGATCCCGCTGCTCAAGGAAGCGGCCGATTACTGCCAGGAGGTGAAGGACTTCACCTCGGGCCAGCTGTTCGAAAAGATCCTCGCGAGCGAGGAAGATCACGTCGATTTCCTCGAAACGCAGTTCGATATGATCGAACGGATGGGCCTGCAGAACTACGTGCAGCTGCAAAGCCGCCCGGCAGGCGAGAGCGAAGACTGAGGCCTCGGCTCAGCTCTTCCGCGCTGAGGCTCCCCGGCTCGCCGGGCCTTTTGCGGCGATCGCGGTTTCGCGGAAGAACAGGCTGAGGCCGGTTATCAGCAGCGCCATCGTCGCCACCCACAGCACGGCGATGACGGTACCGATCTTCAGGCTGATATAGGCCGAGACGAACAGCGCCGCGATCAGCACGCTGATGAGCCCGGCGGCGGCGGTGGAGAACATCACCGCGCGCTGGGCGATCGCGCGGCGGCGCGCGAGCCAGGCCAGTTCATCCTCGTAGCAATTCTCCGGCTTTTCTTCAGCCTGCAATTCCAGCCGCTCGATCCGGTTGGCGACCCAGGTCAGCCGCGACATCATCACGTTCATGATCGACCCGATGCCGACCAACAGGAAAGCCGGGGCCAGGCTGAACTGCAGCATCTGCATCACGCCCGGCGTGCTCGACGTCATCTCGATAATATCGAGCGCAGCCTGCGGGGCGTGCACCATCAGCTTCCCTCCGCGTAGGGGTTCTTGGAGGCTTTCAGCACGACGCGCACCGGCACTGCGCCAAAGCCCAGATCGCGCCGGATGCCGTTGACCAGATAGCGTTCGTAGGATGTCGGCAGCATGTCGAGCCGGGTGCCGAACACCACGAAGCGCGGCGGGCGTGTGCCTGCCTGCGTGATGTAGCGCAGCTTGATCCGCTTGCCGCCGGGCGCGGGCGGCGGGTTCGCTTCCAGCGCATGATCGAACCAGCGGTTGAGCGCCGAGGTCGAGACACGGCGGCTCCACGCCTCGCGCAGTTCGAACGCGGCGGCGATCACCTGGTCGAGCCCCTTGCCGGTCTTCGCGCTGACCGCGATCACCGGCAGGCCGCGCACCTGCGCCAGCCCTTCGTCGAGCGCGAACTTGATGCCGTTGAACAGCTTGCTCGGCTCTGCCGCGACGTCCCACTTGTTGATCGCGATCATCAGCGCGCGCCCTTCTTCGAGCGCGAGGCTGGCGATCTTGAGGTCCTGGTGTTCAAGCCCCTTCGTCGCGTCGAGCAGCAGCACTACTACTTCGGCAAAATCGACCGCGCGGCGTGCATCGGCGACCGAGAGCTTCTCCAGCTTTTCGACCACGTTGCGCTTCTTGCGCATGCCCGCGGTGTCGATCAGGCGGACTTCGCGCGTCTCGTCGGTTTGCGGATCGGTCCATCGCCAGTCGATCGCAATCGAATCGCGGGTGATCCCCGCTTCGGGTCCGGTCAGCAGACGGTCTTCGCCCAGCAGGCGGTTGATGAGCGTCGATTTGCCCGCATTGGGGCGCCCGACGATCGCGAGCTTGAGCGGGCCGGTGGGCACGCCGTCCTCGTCCTCTTCGCCTTCGTCGATCGCCATCAGCGCGTCGCCCGCTTCGGATTTTTCGCCGATGATCGGCCACAGCGCCTCGAACAGATCGGCGGTGCCTTCGCCATGTTCGGCGGAGATCGGTACCGGGTCGCCGAGGCCCAGCGAATAGGATTCAAAGATCCCTGAGTCGCCGCTGCGCCCTTCGGCCTTGTTGGCGACGAGAATGACGGGGACCGACGAACTGCGCAGCCAGTTGCCAATTTCCTCGTCGAGCGGGGTGAGCCCTGCGCGCGCATCGATTACGAACAGAACCGCATCGGCATCGGCGATGCTGACTTCGGTCTGCATCCGCATCCGACCCGGCAGGGTGCTGGGGTCGTCATCTTCCCACCCGGCGGTGTCGACCACGCGGAAGCGCATGCCCGCCAGTTCGACATCGCCATAGCGCCGGTCGCGCGTGACGCCGGGCTGGTCGTCGACCAGCGCGAGTTTCTTGCCCATCAGCCGGTTGAACAGCGTGGACTTGCCGACATTGGGACGGCCGATGATGATGACGGTGGGAAGCATGCTGGGCATCGCGCCGCCGCAAGTGGGCTTTTGGTGATGCGAAAGCAAGCGTGCTCGACTCGGGGATGTGCGGGGGAGGGGCGCGGCAGCCCTTTGCCGGTGACCGGCAGGGCACTTTGTGTCGTTTCGGGAAAATCGGCTCGATCGCGTGCATTTCAGTGAAAAATATCATGGTAAATCAACCATTAACCAAACTTACAAGGTCGAATGAAAGGGGCGAGCGGCAAAAACTTGCCGCATGATCCTCCCCCCCCGATCCCCCCTCCTCCCACTCGCCATCATCGTGGCAAGTGTTTCTTTTCCGGCTACTTTGTCGGCTCAGCAGGCGGCAACGCCGCTGTACGGCGCGGTCGCGACCGGCCAGGAATTGCCGCCCTACCTGCAATGTGTGCCGTATGCGCGAGACGTCTCGGGTATCGAGATTTACGGCGACGCCTACACGTGGTGGGAACAGGCCGCAGGGCGCTACCAGCGGGGCAACACGCCGCGCGAAGGCGCGGTGATGGCCTTTACCCCGACCGACAAGATGGCGCTGGGCCACGTCGCCGCGGTTGCGCGGGTGATCGATTCGCGCACCGTTCTGCTCGACCACGCGAACTGGTCGCCGATCAATGGCCGGCGTGGCCAGATCGAGCGCGGGGTGAAGGCGGTCGACGTCTCCGAGAACAACGACTGGAGCCGCGTGCGGGTGTGGTATCACCCGCTGCAGGCGCTCGGCACGACGGCGTGGCCGGTGCAGGGCTTCATCTACCCCAAGGGCAAGCCGAAAGCGCGCCCGCAGCAGCGCTGGGCGCAGGCGACCCCGCAACCCGTGCCGCCGCTGACTACCCGCGCGCAACCTTCGCGCAGCTTCCTTGCCGCATTCAGCGGTGGGGCGCAGCAGGCCCCGGCGCGCACGACGTCTTCCAAACCGCAGAATCTCCTGCCGCAGCAGGCATCCTATCAGACCGCGCGACCTCTGCCGCCGCCTCGTGCGCAGGCACCCCAGACGCCGCGCCGCAGCGATGTCGCTGCGCGGGCCGTGGCGCTCTACGATTAGGGTGAGGAGGGCCCGGCGGCCCTAGCTGTCCAGCTTGGCGACGGGTGCGTCGTCGCCCAGATCCTCGAACCAGGCTTCGACCGGGCCGTTGAGCTTGAGCGTCAGCGGCTGGCCCTTGCGGTCCATCGTCCGCCCCGCCTGCACGCGCACCCAGCCTTCGGGGATCGAATATTCCTCGATATCGGTGCGCTGGCGGCCCTTGAAGCGAATCCCCACGCCGCGCTGGAGCGCGTCCTGATCGAAATGCGGGCTGCGCGGATTGACCGACAGCTGCATGGGCGGAACGTCGGCGGAGGTGCCGCCTGCCGTTTCGGGGGTGTCGTCGGGCGTGTTTGCGGGGGTTTCGTCGCTCATGCCGCTGGCCGATAGCTACCCGCGCTGGGCCTGACAATATGGCACGCGCTGGCGGCGCGGATCAGTCGGGGGCGAACGTCGCGCCGTTGAGCGTGAAGCGGCGGGCTTTGCCGGTGCGCACACCGGCATCGCACAATTCGCGGTCGAACTCGCTGGTCCACGAACTGCGTTCGAGCAGCGGATTGCCACCGGGGCCATCCTTTTCCAGCTCTTTCGAAGACAGCCGCCCGTTGGCCGGATTGACCATCGGCGCCAGCAGTTTTCCTAGCATTCTTGCGCGGGATTCCATGTGCGATCCGTCCGTATTTGACACTTGTGTTACGCTTATGCGTCAACCTGTAACCAAACCGTCATAATACAATTGGCAGGTCTCTGTCCAGCCGCTGACGGGCGACGCTTGCCCTTTGCCGCCAGAGCATCTAGACGCGCCGGTCTGTCGTGGACGGCAACCGCCGTTCGCGCGTCCTCGTTCGGATTGCGGGCGTGGCGGAACTGGTAGACGCGCTTGGTTTAGGTCCAAGTATCGCAAGATGTGGGGGTTCGAGTCCCTTCGCCCGCACCAAGCTCCCGCTGCACTTCGCAATCAGTCACCCCTGTCTGAAAGCACGTAAAGACCACCAGCATGCAGATCACCGAGACCACCAACGAAGGCCTCAAGCGCGCCTATCGCATCACGATCCCCGCGAGCGAGATCGACGAAAAGATCAAGGCCGAGGTGAAGCGGATCGCACCGCAAGTGCGCATGCCGGGGTTCCGCCCGGGCAAGGTGCCCGCCAACCTCGTGCGCAAGATGCACGGCGAGCAGCTGCACGCGCAGGTGGTCAACGACACGATCCAGTCCTCGGTCGATGAACTGATCAAGGACAAGGGCCTGCGCCCCGCGATGCAGCCCGCGATTTCGCTGGGCGAGGACTACGAAGAGGGCAAGGACGCCGCAATCGACGTCAGCCTCGAAACGCTGCCCGAAATCGACGCGCCCGACACCGACGGCATCAAGCTTGAACGGCTGGTGGTGCCGGTGCCCGAGAGCGAGATCGAGGAAACGCTGCAGCGCATCGCCGACCAGAACAAGACGTTCAAGGACGCGGCCAAGACCAAGAAGGCCGCCGACGGCGACCAGGTCATCATCGATTTCGTCGGCTCGATCAACGGCACCGAATTTGCCGGCGGCAAGGCCGAAGACGCACCGCTGGTGATCGGATCGGGCACCTTCATCCCGGGCTTCGAAGACCAGCTGAAGGGCGTGAAGGCGGGCGACGAGAAGGTCGTGAAGGTCACCTTCCCCGACGATTACCAGGCCGAAGACCTGAAGGGTCAGGACGCCGAATTCGCGGTCACCGTGAAGGCGGTCAAGACGCCCGAAGACAGCAAGATCGACGACGACTTCGCCAAGTCGCTGGGCCTCGACAGCGCAGACAAGCTGCGCGAGCTGGTCAAGGCCCAGATGGAGCAGGAAACCAACGGGCTTACCCGCACGCAGATGAAGCGCCAGCTGCTCGATACGCTGGCGGCGGGGCATGATTTCCCCGTGCCCGAACGGATGGTCGAAGCCGAATTCGAACAGATCTGGGACCAGCTGCGTCAGGAAGCCGCGCGCGAGGAAGATCCCGACGCTGCGCTCAAGGAAATCGAAGCGGAGCGTGACGATTATCGCCGCATCGCCGAACGCCGCGTGCGCCTGGGCCTGCTGCTGTCCGAAATCGGGCAGGCGAACAACGTCCAGATCACCAGCCAGGAAATGTCGATGCTGATCCAGCAGGCGGCACAGCAATACAGCCCGCAGGACCGCGAGCGGTTCATGCAGTTCGTCCAGAACGATCCGATGGTCGCCGCGCAGCTTCGCGCACCGCTGTACGAAGACAAGGTGGTCGATTTCCTGTTCGACAAGGCGGAAATCACGACCCGCGAAGTGACCCGCGAAGAGCTGGAAGCTGCGATCGAAGCGGACGAAAGCACCGCAGCCGAAGCGGCCAAGGCGAAGAAGCCTGCCGCGAAGAAGGCGCCCGCCAAGAAGGCAGCCGCCAAGTCCGACGACAAGAAGGACGAGGCGAAGCCTGCGGCCAAGAAGCCCGCTGCCAAGAAGGCTCCGGCCAAGAAGGCGGCGGACAAGGCTGACGATGCCAAGGCCGAAGCCAAGCCTGCGGCGAAGAAGGCTCCGGCGAAAAAGGCCCCGGCCAAGAAGGCCGACGCAGACGCCGAACCTGCGGCAAAGAAGGCTCCTGCGAAGAAGCCTGCTGCTGCCAAGAAGGCACCGGCCAAGAAGCCTGCCGCCAAGAAGTAAGGCGAAGGCCGCATGGGCTCCGGCGGGATGACCGCTGCGGATAGCATCGGGCGCGGACCCGGCATCACACCGGTCCGCCTCGTGCTGGCCTTCGCGCTTGTCGCGGTTCCCTACCAGGCATCGGTCGCCTTGCAGGAGCGATTCGCGCCCGACAGCCCCGTCGGCCCCGCGCTGATGCTGGTGGCGCTGCTCGCGTGCCTGCCGGCGGCATGGATCATCCGCGGTGCGCCGTTCCCGGCATTCGGCCTCGCGCTGCGGCGCGGCTGGTGGCGGCTGCTGGCGGCGATGATGGCGGTGGCCTTCCTTGCCAAACTGGCGAGCATAGCGGGCGGCGACTGGCTCGGCTTCGTCACCTCCGCGAGCCCGCAGGCATCGCCCGGCGTGGGCGGCCTGCTCGCGCTGCTGGCGATCACCTTCATCCCCTCGCTGGTCGAGGACATCATGACGCGCGGCATCCCGCTCGCCTCGCGTCTCCCGCATTCAGGGCTGCTGCGCTTCGCCGCGCTCAGCGCGCTGCTCTACACCGCGAACCACCTGTGGCGCTTCGACTGGGGCCTTACCGAGCAGCTGAGGCTGCTTTGCATGGGCCTCGCCTATGCAGCCGCCTGCTGGCGCTGGCGCAGCCTGTGGGCGGCGGTCGGGCTGCACTGGGGCTGGAACCTCGCCAACGCGCTCGCGGGCACAATCTGGCCGGTCGAGTGGGCGGACGAGACCGCGATGCGGCTGGCGGCGGCGCTGGTGCACCTGGCGATCTTCGCCGCTCTGGCGCTGTGGCGCGCTCCGCCTAGGTCGGATTAGCCTGGCGACTTACTCGGCGGGTTCGCCCGCGCCGGCCATCCAGCGCTGGAAATCGGGGGTGGGGATGGCAGCGCTGCGCGCGCGTTCGTACGCCGCGCCCGCCTTCAGCACTTCCCAGTCCTGCCACTTGCCCCCGATGAAGGAGAGGCCGATGGGCAGATCCTCGATTGCGCCCATCGGCACGGTCAGGTGCGGATAGCCAGCGATGGCCGCCGGGCTGCCGAAACCGATGCTGGCATTGTAGTGGTCGCCATTGACCAGATCGGTGGTCCACGCGGGCCCCATCGTCGGTGCGACGAGGAACTGCACGTCGTTTTCGGCGAGCAGCCGGTCGATGGTTTCCTTGCCCGCCAGCCGCACCGCCTTTTCGCGCGCTGCCTCGTAGGCCGCACGGTCGGTGGTGCCCTCGGCCATTTCGAAGATATCCTGCCCGAACCAGCGCATTTCGGCGCTGGCGTGTTTTTCGTTGAACGCGATCAGATCCGCCAGGTTGCGCGGCGTCATCTGTTCGCGCCCGCCCACCGGCGGGATCGAGGCGAGGTACTTGCCCATTTCGTCGCGCAGTTCGAACCGCAGGACGGTAAAGCTCGCTTCGCCCATCTCTTCGGATTCGTCGAAATCGATCTCGACCAGTTCGGCTCCGGCTTTTTCGAGGTCGGCCAGCGCGGTGTCGAACACCCCAGCCACATCGGCGCGGTCGCCCACCTGCTTGCGCATCACCCCGATCCGCACGCCTTCGAGCGATGCAGTGGCGAGCCCGTCGGTAAAATTGCGCTTGTGGGCGTCGGCGTCCTTCGTGGCGCTATCCGCAGGGTCGCTGCCCGCAATCGCTGTGAGCAGCAGGGCGGCATCGGCCACGCTGCGTGCCATTGGGCCCGCGGTGTCCTGCGTGCTGGAAATGGGCACCACGTAGGTGCGGCTGACCATGCCCACCGTGGGCTTGAACCCGACGATCCCGTTGATCGAGGCGGGGCAGGTGATCGATCCGTTGGTCTCGGTGCCGATCGCGGCCCACGCAAAACCGGCGGCGACCGCCGCGCCGCTGCCCGAGGACGATCCGCAGGTGTTGCGGTCGATCGCGTGCGGATTGCGCGTCAGCCCGCCGACCGCGCTCCACCCGCTGGTCGAGTTGAAATCGCGGATATTGGCCCATTCGGAAAGGTTGGTCTTGCCCAGCACCACGCCGCCCGCGTCGCGCAGGTTGGCGATCAGCGGTGCGTCGCGGTGGGTCATGTTGCCCGCCAGCGCGAGGCTGCCCGCAGTGGTGGGGAACTCGCGGGTCTCGATATTGTCCTTCACCAGCACGGTTGCACCGCCGAGCAGGGTCGATCCAATCTGTTCGACGGCAAGCTCGGGCGCATCGGGATTGTAGACGATCACCGCGTTCAGCTGCGGTCCGGCATCGTCCAGAGCTTCGATTCGCTCGATCTGCTCCTGTGCCTCCCGGGCGGTATCGGGAAAGAACTCTGCCGCAGCGGGCTGGGCCGCGGTGAGGGCAAGCGCGAGCGCGGCGAGCGATGTGCGGGTCTTCATGGGGCGCGAACCTGCGTCAGCTCCGCGCCCCCGTCAATTGCCCGAAAGTCCGCTAGAATTTGCCGCTGACCGTGAGACGGATGATCTGCGAGACTTCCGCCTCGAACTCCTCGCGGAAAAGCAGCGGCGAGCGGTCGCGCAGGTCGGTGTAGACGTAGCGCTCGCCATAGGCGTGACCGCTGCCGGTCGGGTTGAAGACCTGGAGGTTCACCGTCAGGCCCAACACGTCCTTGTTCTCTACGAAAAGGAACGGGTAGACCGGGCCTTCCCAGTTGCGTCCGGTTTCGTAGAGCCGCACGTAACGCTCCTTTGCATCGATGTTGATGCCGGCACCGGCCGCCCAGTTGCTGTCCGGAATGTCCCAGCGCAGCGTGGTTTCGTTGCTGTACCAGGTTTGGCCGCTGAACGGGCGGTCTTCGCCGGTCAGCGGGTCGACGAGCGAGGTTGCCTCGTAGCTATTGCTGGTGGTCAGCTTTGCGCCCTTCCACCCCAGCGGATCGAAGTTGATCGTCGCGTTGAGACTGAGGCCCAGCAGGCGCGCTGTGCCGTCGATATTGCCGGGCGACTCCCCGCCGGGGACGGGCACGATGTCGATGTAATCGTCGATCAGGCGGGCATGGGCGCCGAAAGTGGCGGAGCCCCACGGGCCGAGGTTCTTCTTGACCTCCAGATCGGCTTCCCACGCCTGTTGCGGCACCAGCTTTATGTTGCCCGCATTGTTGTTGTTATCGTCGAGGTCGACCGAGGCGAGGAACTGCCCGAAGGATAGCTGGCCCACGGTGCGCGCCAGCTTGATCGATATGTCGAGCCCCGGCTGGACCGACCAGGCGAGGTTGGCCGACCCCTTGGGACGCCAGAATTCGCGGGTCACACCGCCCGTACCGGTCTGCGAGAGGCGGGAGAATTCCGCACCGCCGCCGAATTGCAGCGTCAGCCCCTCGGCAAGCGTACGGTTGTGGGTCAGGATGGCTTCGTAGCGATCCTCTCTGACGCCGCCCGATCCGCCGGGTAGAGCGATCCGGTCGAACACCCGCTCGTCCGGCGGAATGTCCGAGGATGTGCCCGGTGGGGGCACCAGCACACCGACTTCGGCGACCCGGTCGAGCCGGTTGAAGGCGGCTTCGGCGTCCAGCTCCCAGTTGCCGCCGAGCATGTCCCACCGGTATTCGGCGCGGCCGATGCGTTCGCCCGATCTGCTGTCGGTGTAGAACAGGCTTCCCTCGTCGGGTCGACTGTCTTCGAAGATGAAGACCGAGGTGGCAGGCCCGTCGCTCTGTTCGAACCGTTCGATCCCGATAAGCTTCAGCCTGCCGGGTCCGAAGGCGAAGTCGATATCGGCGCTGATGTTGTAGTCGTAGCCTTCGTCGCGATTGAGGAAGTCCCTGAAATAAGGGACATCGCCGACCGGAGAGCGCCATTCGTCGTTGATGTTCTTGCTGAAGTTCCAGCCGTAATCGGCATTGATCGTGGCGACCATGCTGCCCGGCCCGTTCCACTTCAGGCCGCCGCGCACGCGCGGGTGTTCTCCGACATTCTTGATGAGTATCCGTCGTGTCTCGAGCAGGTTGCCGCCCGCATCGTAGATGCGGCTACCCGGCCCGTCGCCCGCGCCGCCACGATCGGAACCGAGCTCGAGCGCTCCGTTCCATTCGACATTGCCTGTGGCCCCGCTCAGCGAAACCTCGCCGCTGGCCCAGCTGGGCTCTGCGAACTCGGGCCGAACCCTCATGCGGTAACGGAAGTTTCCGCTGATCGCCCCGGTTTCGACGATGACGTTGGCGACCTGACCGGACAGGCCGGGGATGCCGAAGGATGCGCCATCGACGATCTCGATCCGCTGGACGCGGGCAGCCGATGTGCGCGACAGGCGGTCGACCGCACTGTCGGATTTGCTCGCGATCCGCTCCCCATTGATCAGCACGTTCTCGCTGGCCTGGCCGAGGCCACGGCCCTGATCCTGCTGGCTGATCTGGAACCCGGGGACCTGTTCCAGCATGTCGAGCGCGGTGTTCGGTTTGAACCGCGCGAAGTCCTCGGGCGTGTAGATGTGCTCGTCGCTGCCGTCGGGCTCGATTACCACCGCGCCCTCTGGTGGTGGCAAATCGCCGCCTTCGTCCTGCGCGTACGCAATGTGCGGGGTCGCGCCGGCCAGGATAGCCAACAGGCCGGCACGCGCGAAAATATGACGCGGTTTGCGAATAAACCCTCTCCCTCAACGCCCCCGATGCGAGGGGGTGGAGGAGAGAGCGGGGCCGTCACAGCACCGGTCGACCAAGAGTCGCTCTGGCCCGACCGGTGGCGAGGCGTTTCCTTTGCGGCAAATCACTCGCCGCAAAGGAAAACAATCGGGCGATCAGCCGAAGGTGACGTCCTTGGCGCTGTCGATCACCGTGCCGAGGATGCCGTATTCCTTGGCTTCGGTGGTGTTCATCCAGAAATCGCGGTCGATATCCTTCAGCACCTTTTCGTGCGGCTGGCCGGTCGCGCCGGCGATCTTCTGTGCGATGCGTTCGCGCATCTTGACGATTTCCTGCGCCTGGATCGCGATATCGCTCGCCGGGCCGCGCGCACCGCCCGAGGGCTGGTGGATCAGGAAGCGCGTGTTGGGCAGGCAGAAACGCCGCTCCGCCGGAACGCTCAGGAAGATGTGCGTCGCGATGCTGGCGACCCAGCCGGTGCCGATCATGGCGACGGGCGAGGCGATGAAGCTGATGAGGTCGTGGATCGTATCGCCCGATTCGACATGGCCGCCGGGCGAATTGACGATCACGCGGATCGGTTCGTGGCTTACATGGTCGAGATAGAGCAGCTGCATCGAGATGCGCTCTGCCATCTTCTGGTCGACCCCGCCGAAAATCAGCACGGTGCGCGCGTCGAGGAACTTGTTCATCATCGCCGCGCCGGCGTTGGAGATGTCCTTGTCCTTCTCCTCTTCGTCGTCTGCGCGGAAGGGAAGGGGGGTGCTCGGCATCGTCATAGTCAGGCTCCTTCGGCGCATCGCCTTTACGAATTCGGCACCGCGCATGTTGTTGCGGCACAACTGGCGCGCACGGGCTTCCCATTCAAGCCTTGATGATGAAAGGGTGAGACCAGATATAGGCGCCGACGAGAGATAGGGACCATTCATGCAATTCGACGAATCCGGCTACTTCCGCGATCCCGCAACCGGCGCTCTGGTGCCCGTGGTGGTCGAACAGACCAGTCGCGGCGAGCGTAGCTTCGACATTTTCAGCCGCCTGCTGCGCGAACGCATCGTTTTTCTGACCGGCCCGGTGGAAGACGGCATGGCCAGCCTGGCGGTGGCGCAGCTGCTGTTCCTGGAAAGCGAAAACCCGTCCAAGCCGATCAGCATGTACATCAACTCGCCCGGCGGGGTGGTGACGGCCGGCATGGCGATCCACGATACGATGCAGTACATTCAGCCGCGGATTTCCACGGTTTGCGTGGGACAGGCGGCTTCGATGGGCAGCTTCCTGCTGGCCGCGGGCGAGCCCGGCATGCGGATCGCGCTGCCCAATGCGCGGATCATGGTCCACCAGCCTTCGGGCGGGGCGCAGGGCATGGCCTCCGACATCGAGATCCAGGCGCGCGAGATCCTGCGGATTCGCAAGAACATGAACGATCTCTACGCCAAATATACCGGCAAGGATCTGGCCGATATCGAGGAAGCGATGGATCGCGATACCTTCCTCGATGCGCAGGAAGCGATGAAGTTCGGGATCGTCGACAAGGTGTTCGAAACCCGGCCGCAGGGCGATTCGGGCGACGATGCCGACGGTTCGGGCGGCGCGCCCGACTGATCGACAGCGCTCGGCCCGTGACCGTCTGGCCACACGTGTCTGAAAACTTGGCCTGAAACGCGACGGAATCGCTTTGCGGAGGCGGTCTTCAGGCCTTCGCAAGGACCAGCGTGCATAATAGGCATTGGTTGCATTGGCGTGCGCGAAAGTTACATTCGAAAGGTTCCCCGTCGTTTACGGGGATTCGAGGATACCAGGATATGAGCAAATTGAGCGGAACGGATAGCAAGAGCACGCTGTATTGCAGCTTCTGCGGCAAGTCGCAGCACGAGGTGCGCAAGCTGATTGCCGGGCCGACCGTCTTCATCTGCGACGAATGCGTCGAGCTGTGCAACGATATCATTCGCGAAGAAACCAAGGCCGGGCTGACCGGCCGCAAGGAAGGCGAAGTTCCGACTCCCTCGGAAATCTGCGCCACGCTCAATGACTACGTGATCGGGCAGGAACGCGCGAAGCGCGTGCTCTCGGTCGCTGTGCACAATCACTACAAGCGCCTGAAGCATGCGGGCAAGCAGGGCGACGTCGAACTCGCCAAGTCCAACATCCTGCTCGTCGGTCCGACCGGCTCGGGCAAGACGCTGCTCGCGCAGACGCTCGCGCGCACCTTCGACGTGCCATTCACCATGGCCGATGCGACTACGTTGACCGAAGCGGGCTACGTGGGCGAGGATGTGGAAAACATCATTCTCAAGCTGCTGCAGGCGTCGGACTACAACGTCGAGAAGGCACAGCACGGGATCGTCTATATCGACGAGATCGACAAGATTACCCGCAAGGCGGAAAACCCCTCCATCACCCGCGACGTGTCGGGCGAAGGCGTGCAGCAGGCGCTGCTCAAGCTGATGGAAGGCACCACCGCCTCCGTACCGCCGCAGGGCGGGCGCAAGCATCCGCAGCAGGAATTCCTGCAGGTCGACACGACCAACATCCTGTTCATCTGCGGCGGGGCGTTTGCGGGTCTCGACAAGATCATTGCCGACCGTTTGCAGAAGCGTTCGATCGGCTTCGGCGCGCATGTCGCCGACCCGGACAAGCGCCGGATCGGCGAGCTGCTCGAAAAGAGCGAGCCGGAAGATCTGCTCAAGTTCGGGCTGATCCCCGAATTCGTCGGCCGCCTGCCGGTGATCGCCTCGCTGCACGACCTCGATGTCGATGCGCTGGTGACCATCTTGAAGGAACCGAAGAACGCCATCGTCAAGCAATACGCCAAGCTGTTCGAGCTGGAAGGCGTGGAGCTGACCTTCAACGACGAAGCGCTGCGCGCGATCGCCGAGCGTGCGATCAAGCGCAAGACCGGTGCCCGTGGCCTGCGCTCGATCGTCGAGGGCCTGCTGCTCGATACGATGTACGACCTGCCCGACCTCGACGATGTTACCGAAGTGGTGATCGACAAGGATGTGGTCGACGGTCGCAAGGACCCGGTCCGCGTGTTCAACGGCGAAGGTGGCAAGCGCGCTGGCGGCGACGCGGCGGCGTGATCGAAGGCGGTGGCGCAGACCTGCACCACCGCCTCTGAACCTTTGCGCTGAGCTTTAGCCGCTCGCCAGCTTGGTGGCCGAGTTGCCGCCATCGGCCCACAACTGCGATCCGACGACAAAGCTGGCCATGTCGCTGAGAAGGAACAGCGCGGCGGACGCAATCTCGTCGGGATGCGCGATGCGACCGACCGGATGGAGGCTGGCAGCCCACTTTTTGTTGCCTTCGTCTCCGGCCATCGCGGTGTCGGTTCCGCCCGGTAGGAGGGCATTCGCGCGAATACCGCGATGCGCGTAGTCGGCGGTGATCGACTTAACCAGCCCGCCCAGCCCGGACTTGGCGCTCGCATAGGCACCCATGCCCGGCAGGCCCACGCTGGTCCCGACGAAACTCGAGGTGAAGACCAGCGAACCGCCGGACCCGTCGAGAAGGGCGGGGATTTGCGAACGGGCGGCGAGGAAGGCCGAGGTGAGGTTGGTCGCAAGGACATTCTCCCACTCGGCTATCTCCAGGTCGGCAAGCGGAGCGGGGGACCCGACGGTTCCGGCGTTGTTGAAGGCACCATCGAGGCGCCCGAACCGGCTCATTGCCAGATCGACCGCCCCTTCGTGGGTCGCCGCATCGCGAATATCTCCCGAGTATGCGAGCGCGGTGCCGCCAGCGGCGTCGATCGTCTCGGCAACTTCGTCGAGCGCATCTGCGCCTCGAGCGACAAGGACAAGCTTGGCACCATGGCTGGCGAACTGGATCGCGGCCGACCTGCCGATACCCGAGCTTGCGCCGGTGACGATGATGGATTTTCCTTCAAGCAGTTTCATTCGGGCCTCCTGGTCTGTCGGAGCGGCCAATAAGCATTCGCTCGTCGAAGCGGCGTCCCGCAGCTTGCGCTCGAACTCACTTTCCATCGGGAAATGAAAAACCCCGCCCGACGAGGGTTACTTCGTCGAGCGGGGCCGGGGTGCGACGCCGGTGCTGGGTTGCGGAGGTGGAGACGCCGGCGCCGCGAGGGTGACTGCAATCAGTTCGGCATGGAGACCGTGTCGGTTACGTGGATCACGCCGTTCGACTGGAAGACGTCGGCCTGCGTCACGGTGGCCATGCCGCCCTTCTCATCGACCAGCACGACATTGCCGCCCATCATCTTCGCGGTCAGAGTGCCACCTTCGACGGTAGTCAGCTTCGCCATACCGCCGCCATCGCGGATCATGTCCATCAGCTCGCTCGCCGATACGCGGCCGGGGACGACGTGATAGGTCAGCACCTTGGTGAGCATCGCCTTGTTCTCGGGCTTGAGCAGCGTGTCGACCGTGCCTGCGGGCAGCTTGGCGAAAGCGGCGTTGGTCGGCGCGAAGACGGTGAAGGGGCCGGGGCCCGACAGCGTATCGACCAGCCCGGCGGCCTTTACGGCGGCCACCAGCGTGGTGTGGTCCTTCGAATTGACCGCGTTCTCGATGATATTGCGCGTCGGGTACATCGCCGCGCCGCCGACCATCACGGTCTCTTCGGCTTCCGCGCTGGCCATCTGGCCATCGTCCATGCCGTAGGTGGCGCAGCCGCCCAGCAGCGCGGCGCTGGCAGCGATAAGCAGGGCGGTTCGGGTCGTCGTCTTGGGGAACATCGTCGATCTCCTCTTTCCAAACAGGGTTTCATCCCGTCGGGGAGGAGCTACGCAGCGAGATGCGGCGCGGATGCACCGCGCGCCGCATTTATTTTCGACCGGCCTGTTTAGTGCGTCAGATCGTCTGAAGCGTGCCCTGCGCGACCACCGGGCCGGGCGCGGACTTGTCCGGCGCGCCGCCGATCGGTTCCACGCTGAGCAGGATCTGCGCGCCGTCGCGCATCGACCGGGCGAGATCGTCGTCCAGCGTCACGCGCGTCTGCCTGCCCGGAGCAACCAGCCCGAGCGATTGCGGCGCAGCGCCTTCACCCGGCGGCATCAGCCACAGCTCGTGATCGTGCACCCCGTCAGCGGTCAGCCCGTCTGCGGCGACCAGCAGTTCGTCACGGTCGGGCAGGTAGGTGAGGCCGACGCGCAGCGGTGTATCGGCAATCGGGATCGAGGCCACCATCGGCGGCGCGTCGTTTCGGGGCGCGGGAGCAGGTCCCGGCGTCTGGCCCGCTGGCACGAACAGCATGGCGATTGCGGCCACCGCGGCCACCGCGCTGCCCGCTGCCACCCTCTGCCATACCGCGACCCGGCGTTGCAGCGCGATCACGGGGCTTTCCTGCTCGGCCACCTGACCCAGCTCGCCCGCGATCCGGTCCCACACCTCGGGCGAGGGCTCCGCGCCCGCAATGTCGTCGAGCAGCGGCATCAGCTGCTGCTCCCAAGTGCCGACCAGCGCGGCAAACTGCGGCTCGCGCGCCATGCGCCCGCGCGTCGCGAGCAGCTCCTCGCCTTCGAGCAGGCCCATCGCGTATTCGGCGGCCAGCCGGTCGTCCCCGGTCAACTCAGGGCCGTCGAGTTCTTCGGCGCTCATTCGCCGCGCTCCATGCAATCGCGCAGGCGCGCCAGCCCGCGCCTGATCCAGCTCTTCATCGTGCCCAGCGGCACCCCGTCACGCTCCGCCAGCTCGGCATAGGTCGCCCCGTCGAGGAAGGCGGTGCGTATCGCGCCGCGCTGAGGATCGTCGAGAGTGTCGAGGCAGGTATGCACGCGCGCGCTGCGTTCGGCATCGATCAGCATTTCGTCGGCGGCAGGATCGCCATCGGGCAGCGCCAGCGCCTCGTCCACCGGCACCGCACCGCGCCTGACCTTGCCCACCCGCAGCCGGTCGATCGCGCGGTTGCGCGCGAAGGTCGCCAGCCACGCAATCGGGCTCGCGCGCGATGCGTCGTAACGGGAGGCGTTGCGCCAGAGAGAGATGTAAACGTCCTGCAAAGCGTCTTCGGCTTCTTTCCTGTCGTGCAAGATACGCAGGCAAATGCCGAAAAGCTTCACGCGGGTGAGGCGATAGACCGCCTCCAGCGCATCGGAATCGCCCTTCGACAGGCGAAGCATCGCCGTCTTCAGCCGCTCTTGGCTCTCCGGGCTGGCCTCGGTCATTGCGTGGGGCCGGTCCCGTTGGCTTGGTGTTTGAGCAGGTCGCTCACGCGGACGATCCTATATCCGCGTTTGCGCAATTGGGCCAGAATCGTCGGCAGTGCTTCGCGTGCTGTGGTGTTGCCGCGATACATGGCGTGGATCAGGATGATCGATCCCGGGCGAACGCGTTCTACAATGTCCTTCGCATAGGCTGGCGGTTCGGGGAACCGTTCAGCCTGGTCGGCAACGTCCCACGTGATCGTCTTCAATCCCGCGCGCTCGACCTCCTGCGGCAGGCCGACCAGTTTGCGGCCATAGGGCGGGCGGAATAGCCCCGTGTCCGATCCCGCATCGTGCAGCAGGTCCTCCGTCTTGCCGATTTCTTCCCGATAGAACGCGCGAGACCGGCCCACATTGCGTTTGTGGCTATAGGTGTGATTGCCCAGTTCGTGGCCGGCCGCGAGGATTTCGCGTGCCGCCTCCGGATGGCGTTGCAGGTCTCCGCCGATCAGGAAGAAGGTCGCCTTGGCGTCGTAGCGATCGAGAACCGGCAGGATGGCGGCGACGCCTGCTGGCGTAGGGCCATCGTCGAAGGACAGGGCGACGATTTTCTCATCGGTATCCACCCGGCATGTCAGCTTTCCGGTGAGCTGAATGCATGGAGCCTTGGAAAGGCTGTTGAGGCCAAACAGCAGCGCAGCGGTCAATCCGATGGCGAGTGCGCCCCAGCCAAGCAGTCTTCGGCCCATCAGCATCCACCCTTGCAATCGCGCGTGCGCTCTATCTGCAAGGTGGTGTGGCCGATTTGGTGATCGTGCGAAAGCCTCTGTGCCAATTGCGTAAGGAAGGCATCGCCCGGATGGCCCTCCGGCATCACCAGATGCGCGGTCAGCGCGGTCTCGGTTGTCGACATCGGCCAGATGTGCAGGTCGTGGATTTCGGTGACGCCGGGTTCCTTCTCCAGCGTGGCGCGTACCGCGCTCTCGTCGATCCCCTCGGGCACGCCGAGCAGGCCGAGCTTCATGCTGTCGCGCGCCAGCCCCCAGGTGCCCCAGCCGATCACCGCGAGGATCACGAGGCTGGTCACGGGATCGAGCCACACCGCGCCGGTCAGCAGGATCGCCGCACCCGCGACCACCACGCCAACCGAGACCAGCGCATCGGCGGCCATGTGGAGGAAGGCACCGCGAATATTGAGATCATTCTTGCGCCCGCGCACGAACAGCAACGCGGTGATCGTGTTGATGACGATGCCCACGCCCGCGACCCAGATCATCGTCCAGCCCTGCGGCTCGACCGGGTCGAGCAGACGGTCGATCGTCTCGAACAGAATCGCGCCGATGGCCACCATCAGCAGCGCGGCATTGGCCAGCGCGGCGAGGATGGTCGAGCTTTTGAGGCCGTAGGTGAAACGGGGCGAGGGCGGCCGCTTGGCCGCCGCGCTCGCGCCCCAGGCGATCAGCAGGCCGAGAACGTCGGACAGGTTGTGGCCCGCATCGGCGACCAGCGCCATCGAACCCGACATGTAGCCGAACGCCGCCTCGACCGCGACGAACACGGTGTTGAGCGCGATGCCGATAGCGAACGCGGTGCCGAAATCGGCGGGCGCATGGCTGTGGCCGTGCCCGCCGTGCGAGTGCTCATGAGAGTGATCGTGACCCAAGTGCCCCCCTGTCGTCGCGACCGTGAATATGAAGAAGCGGTCGCCGGAAAATGCCTGCGCGCCCTATCGCGGCCTACCTTTCGATCCAAACTTTTTCTGCGTTTTCAATATGATATGCCATATCCCTTAGCGATTGATAGTATATCATAGCATCACGCAATCGCCTGACAAGTATCGGATGTTTCTGGCAAATAGGCGCGAGCGCGCATCGCATCCCAGTCACTCCGGTCGTCGATGCTTTCGATCAGTCGGAAGGGCGATGCGTGCTGCCAGGTCCAGTCGCGCGCGCCGAATCGCGGGAAGGTGGGCGGCTAGGCGCGTCGTTCAGAGGCGCAGACCTCTCGCCATGCACGCCGCTTCGTTTGACGTCAGCGGGTCCGCACCGTGCCCCCAATAGCGCAGCGATCGCCTTCTTCGAGTGCACGCTCCATGCGGCGTTCGAGGGCTGCAAGCCGCTCGGCTGCCGAAGCGAGGCCGACTTCGCGAGGGCCAGAATCGATGGGCACCGTGCGCCCGGACGTGCCGTTGCCGACAGGCGGCTGATAGACCCAGATAGTGCCGCCGGTGCTCGTCGCGGCCTTTCGATAGAGCGCGCGGGCCTTTTCCGGATCGCAGGCGACGCCGCGGCCTTCTTCGAAACGTACGCCGAGTTCGAGCTGTGCCCGCTTGCTCCCCATACTGGCGAGGCGGGCAAGCTCACCGAGCGGCAGCCTGTCGAGCCTGCTGGGGCCGTCGCCCACCGCCGCGACCACTCGCGCCCGCGCAGTCCGGCATGTCGGGGAGGTCTCCTCCATATTCTTGCAGGCCAGCCGATAGGCGCTGAGCGCGTCGACAAGCTGCCGCAAATCCTCCTCGGGCTGCGGAGCGGGCCGCACCTGCGATGTGAAGGGCACGCCCATGTAGCTCGTCGGCGCCGCGCAGGCCCAAAGGGGCAGCGAAAGGGCAAGGCAGATCGAGGATGCCAGGCGCATTGCCGTTCTCCGAGGTTAGCGACCTGCGGTGCTACTCATAAACGCACGCGTCCAGCCCTTCGCGCCCTATCGTGCCCACCGCGCGCGCCATCCGGTTGCCTTGGCGGCGCAACCGGCCTTGCGGGTTCTTGACCTCGCGCTTCTTGGGGCTGGGCAGGGCAACCGCCATGCGCGCCGCCTCGCTTGGCGTCAGTCGATCCGCCGAATGGCCGAAATAGCGCAGCGACCCGGCCTCAACCCCGTAGGTGCCGATCCCGGTTTCGGCGACGTTGAGGTAAACCTCCATGATCCGCCGCTTGGTCCACAGGTTCTCGATCAACACGGTGAACCACGCCTCCAGCCCCTTGCGAAAGAAGCCGCCGCCCTGCCACAGGAACACGTTCTTGGCGGTCTGCTGGCTGATCGTGGAGCCGCCACGGAGCGTCTTGCCCTCCCGGTTGTGCTCCATCGCCGCCTGCATCGCGGCGTAATCGAAGCCGCTGTGCTCGCAGAAATTCTGGTCTTCCGACGCGATCACCGCGCGCACCATGTTGCGGTCGATATTGTCGAGCCCGCGCCAGTCCTTGGTGTAGCCGTTCTCGTCCAGGATCATCGTCCAGGTGACGGGCACGGGTACGAAGCGGAACGCGATCGTCAGGAACAGGCTGAGGCCGATAAAGGTCGCGACCAGCGCGGTGAGGATCTGGAGGGTGCGGAACAACACGCGCGGCTATTTAGGTTGCAAGTTGGGGGACGACAATCATCGGTTGCCCTGTCGGCCGTCGTAATCCGCCCGCGCACGCTCGATCCGCCCGATGTTCTTTTCCGCCCACTGCCACACGCCGCAGAAGGCCTCTGCCAGTTCGTGCCCCAGATCGGTCAGCGCATATTCGACGCGCGGCGGCACTTCGGGGAAAACGGTGCGGGTCACCAGCCCCTCGCGCTCCATCTGGCGCAGCGTCTGGGTGAGCATCTTCTGGCTGATGCCGGGGAGGCTGCGCCCGAGCGCGCTGAACCGCATCGCGCCCGCCTCTTCGAGCGACTCGATGATCAGCAGCGTCCACTTGTCGGCCACCCGGCCGATCGTTTCATCGACCAGTTCATTGATCTTCTGGTCGTCGTGATAGCTCGCAATGGCGGTATCGGTCATATCTTACCTCCGGGTAAGTACCCTACTGCCGGGTGCCTACTTTCCAATAGAGAGCGACGGAATATATCGGCGTCATGTCCAGACGCAAATCGGAGAAAGCGACATGAAGACCAGCGGCAACACCATCCTCATCACCGGCGGCGGCAGCGGTATCGGGCGCGAGCTTGCTCGCAAGTGGCACGATCTGGGCAATAGGGTCATCGTTGCGGGGCGCACGCTCGACGCGCTGGAAGAGACCGCCGTCGGGTACGAGAATATTCACCCGATGACGCTCGACATTGCCAGGCCGGACGAGGTGCGCATCTTCGCGAAAGCGGTGGTCGATCAGCACCCCGATCTCAACGTGCTGGTCAACAATGCCGGGGTGATGCGGTTCGAGGAGATCGGAGCAGAGCGCGACCTGGCCGATGCCGAAGAGACCATCGCGATCAATCTGCTCGGCCCGATCCGGCTTACCGATGCGCTGATCGGTCATCTCGGGACGAAGGCCGACGCGGCGATCGTCAACGTCACCTCGGGCCTCGCCTTCGTGCCCATGCCCAAGACCGCGACATATTGCGCAACCAAGGCGGCGCTGCACAGCTACACGGTGTCGCTGCGCGCGAAGCTGGAAGGGCAGGTAGAGGTGATCGAGATCGCTCCGCCCGCGGTGCAGACCGAACTGACCCCCGGCCAGTCGACACGCGAAGGCTACATGCCGCTCGACGCGTTCATCGCCGAGACGATGGAGGGCTTCACGGGCGACGAGACCCCCGAGGAAGTTCTCACCGAAAATGTCCTCTTCCTGCGCAATGCGGAAGCCGAGGGCCGCTTCGACAAGGCGCTGGCGGTGCTCAAGCAGCTCTGACGCCGCGTGACCCGTCGCGCAAATGCGGGGCAGGGCACATAACAAAAGGGGCGCATCCGATCGCCGGATGCGCCCCTTCGTGTTTGAATTTCAGACGCGCGTTACGCCGCGACGGGCATCAGCTTCTCGCTCGCGATGCGCTGCATCGCCTTCTGCAACTTCTCGAACGCGCGCACTTCGATCTGGCGGATACGTTCGCGCGACACGTCGTAGACCTTGCTCAGCTCTTCGAGCGTCTGCGGGTCTTCGGTCAGGCGGCGCTCCGTCAGGATGTGCTTTTCGCGATCGTTGAGCGATTCCATCGCTTCGAGCAGCATTTCATGGCGCACCTGCGCCTCCTGCGTGTCGGCGGTGGTTTCGTCCTGCAACGGGCGATCGTCGGTCAGCCAGTCCTGCCACTGGCTGGCGTTCTCTTCCTCACCGCGCATCGACACGTTGAGCGAGCTGTCGCCGCCCATCAGCATCCGGCGGTTCATGTTGACCACCTCCTGCTCGGGCACGCCGAGATCGGTTGCGATCTTCTTCACATCGTCGGGATGCAGATCGGTATCCTCGTACGCGTCGAGGTTCTTCTTCATCCGCCGCAGGTTGAAGAACAGCTTCTTCTGCGCGGCGGTGGTGCCCATCTTCACGAGGCTCCATGAGCGCAGGATGTATTCCTGGATGCTCGCCTTGATCCACCACATCGCGTAGGTCGCGAGGCGGAAGCCGCGATCGGGTTCGAACTTCTTGACGCCCTGCATCAGGCCGACGTTGCCTTCGGAGATGAGGTCGGACACGGGCAGGCCATAGCCGCGATAGCCCATCGCGATCTTGGCCACGAGCCGCAGGTGGCTCGACACGAGCTGTGCCGCCGCCTCGGGGTCTTCGTGTTCTTCGTAGCGCTTGGCGAGCATGTATTCCTGCTCTGCCGTCAGCACTGGGAATTTCTTGATTTCCGACAAATAGCGGTTGAGGCTCTGCTCTCCGCCCAGTGCCGGAATGGCTACTGCCTTGCTTTTGCTCACTTGTTCCCTAACCTTTCTGTGTCAGCCCACCCCCTGATTTGGGTCCGAACCCCTGCTGGGCATTCGGGATGCCTGGGCCACACCTTTCATATAGGCCACTTCCCGGAATTTTTCGAGTTGTGTTCATCGATTTCAACGAGCGATTTCGTCGATCAGTTCCCTCATGTCCCGGGGCAGGTCAGCCCGAAAATCGAGCCATTCGCCGGTTGCGGGATGGATGAAACCGAGGCTGGCGGCGTGAAGCGCCTGCCGGTGAAAGCCGAGGTTCTCGAGGATCGGCCGCAAGGCCTTGGGATCGCGTCCATATACTGGATCTCCCAATAGCGGATGACCTATTGACGCACAGTGAACGCGCACCTGATGCGTGCGGCCGGTTTCGAGCCGGCATTCGAGTTTGCTTGCCACCCCCCAAGATTTGATTGTCCGGTAATGCGTCACCGCGTGCTTGCCGCGCGAGGCATCGGGGGCGAGCACCGCCATCTTCTTGCGGTCGCGATCCGACCGGCCGAGCCGAGCGTCGATCATGCCATCGGCGGGCCTCGGTTGCCCCGCGCAAATCGCGATATAGCGCCGTTCGATGCTGTGATCGGCGAATTGCCTGGCGAGCCCTTCGTGCGCGGAATCGCTCTTGGCGACCACCAGCAGCCCGGAGGTATCCTTGTCGATCCGGTGGACGATCCCGGGCCGCTCGACCCCGTTGATGCCCGACAGGCCCCCTTTGCAGTGATACAGCAGCGCGTTGACCAGCGTCCCGTCGCGATTGCCCGCCGCCGGATGGACCACCATGCCCGCAGGCTTGTCGACCACGATCAGGTGTTCGTCCTCATACGCGATCACCAGCGGAATATCCTGCGGCTCGGCTTCCAGCGGAGTGGGCGCGGGCAGCGCGATGGCGAACGGCGTCCCGGCATCGACCTTGGCCGAGGGGGAGGTGGCACGCTGGCCGCCCACGGTCACCGCGCCATCGGCAATCAGCCCCTTGATCCGCTCGCGCGACAGATCGGTGGCGTCGGCCAGCGCCTTGTCGAGGCGGGTGGGGGTCTCCACCGTACCTCCAACAACCCCCGCCTGCCCTGAGCCTGTCGAAGGGCCGCTCTTGCTTCTTGCCAACCGAGACACGCTCTCCCAATCCCCCCGGATCAGAGCCAGTTTCTTCGCTCGCGACCAGCCCTTAAGCCGAGCCTCGGCCTCCTTTGCCTCGTCTCGAGTTCCGAATTCCTGGGACCAGACCAGGTCAACGGGCAGGCGTTCGGCAGTGAAGGCCGCGCCCTTGCCAGTCTGGTGCTGCGCGACGCGAAACTCCAGATCATCGGTCTGACCGGTGTAGAATGCGCCGCCGCGGCAATGTAGCATGTAGGCCCAGAACGGCATTGGTTGCGGTTAAGAGAAGTACGGCCCTTCGACAAGCTCAGGGCAGGCGGGGGGCGAGATTGATTACGTTAGTCGACACGATCATCCCCGCTCTTGTTGCCGCCGCCGCCGAAGCCCACCCCCATGAATGCTGCGGCCTCCTGCTGGGTGAGGGCACCCGGATCACCCATGCGCAGTCTACCGCCAACGTCCACCCGGACCCCGCCACGCATTTCGAAATCGACCCCGCCGCGCTGATCGCCGCATACAAGGCGGAGCGCGCGGGTGGGCCGCAGGTGCTGGGCTATTACCACTCGCACCCCAATGGCGATCCGACCCCTTCCGCCACCGACCGGGCGCAGGCTGCGCACGATGGGAAGGTGTGGGCCATCGTTGCCGACGACCGGATACGCTTCTTCAGGGATGGGGAGGATGGATTCGCGGCGCTTTCCTACGAAGTCGCGCCGCGCTAGGCAGGCGGCAATGATCTATTCCATCACCCGCGTGCCCGCCCGCTTCGCATCGCGCCCGGCGCGCGGTCGCTGTTTGGCCCCTGGACTGTGTGTCAGGTGTGTCACGGCGCAGAAAACCGGAGCTTGCGCATGAGCGAAACCGACCCCCTGCTGCTCGCCAGCCAACTGTGTTCGCGGCTGTGCCACGACATGCTCAGCCCCGTGGGCGCGCTCACCAACGGGCTCGAGCTGCTCGCGGACGAGAAAGACCCGCAGATGCGCCAGCGGTGCTTCGAGCTGCTCGAACAGAGCGCCCGTACCAGCGCGGCCAAGCTCAAGTATTTCCGCCTTGCCTACGGCGCTGCGGGCGGTTTCGGCGAACAGGTCTCGATAGACGAGCCCAAGGCGGTGATCGAAGCGCTTGCCGCCGATGCGAAGCGCATCGCGCTCAACTGGCAGATCGGCACGCCGACCGTGTCGAAGACCGCCGCGAAGGTGATGCTCAATCTCGCGCATATCGGGCTCGACGCGCTGGTGCGCGGTGGATCGCTCGACATCGGGATCGAGGCGCGCGACGCCGAGACCGAGATCGTGGTCCGCGCGACGGGCGCCAAGATCGCCTTCGACCCACAGCTCGGCGAGGCGCTGGGCGGCAGGCTCGACCCGGCAACGCTGACCGGGCGGACCGCGCCCGCGCACCTGCTCTCGCTGATCGCCGCGCGCTCCGGCGGGCTCATTCAGACCCATGCGGACGAGGGCACGCTGCTGCTCGGCGCGACGCTGCCACACGTCGATTGAGCGCGCGATGGAGGGCGGGGCGATGAGCGAACTGGTTCATAGTGAGCGGCTTTCGCCCAATTACGACGAACGCGATGCCAAGATATCGATGGTCGTCATCCACTATACCGAGATGCCGAGTGCAGCCGAGGCGATCGAGCGGCTGACCGATCCCGAGGCGAAGGTTTCGGCGCACTACATCATCAGCGAAGCGGGCGAGGTGACGCGGCTGGTGCCCGAGGACAAGCGCGCCTGGCACGCGGGGGTATCCTACTGGCGCGGCGAATCGGATGTGAACGCGGTGAGCGTCGGCATCGAGCTCGATCATCCGGGCCATGCGCTGGGCTATCGCGAGTTTTCAGAGGCGCAGTTTTCAGCGCTGGTGCCGCTGGTGAACGCGATCGTGCAGCGCTACGACGTGCCGCGCGCCAACGTGGTCGGCCATTCGGACGTCGCCCCGCAGCGCAAGATCGACCCGGGCGAGCTGTTCCCGTGGGCACGGCTCGCCGAATACGGTCTGTGCCTGCCGCGCCCGACCAGGCTCGAACTGGGGGACCCCTTCGACAACGACAGCGCCTTCTACCTCGCGATGGAGCGCTTCGGCTACGACGTCAGCGACGGGCGCAAGGCGGTCGAGGCGTTCCAGCGGCGCTGGCGGCCCGAACAGATCGACGGCGTGATCGACGGCGAAATCCGCGCCATCCTGTTCCAGCTGCTGCTCGACCGCGACCGGGGGCTGGCGCGCTAGGCGCGGCGCCGGAATCCCGAATGGCCGACGAACAGCGTATGACCGATCCCAAGCAGGGCGTCGCCGTTCCGCAGCGCACTGTTCCCTTCCCCACCTCGATCAGCGCAGAGGCGCGCGCCGTGCTGGAGAGGATGGTGGGCGAGGACGGGGTTCCGCTCAATTCGCTCCACATGATGCCAGAACCCGACGATTACGACGGGTGGGTAGCGATCAAGCGGGCGGCGGACGCGCAATATGCGCAGGCGGTGAAGGGGCTCGCCGGCAGCCTGCGCTCCAGTTTCGAGACCGTCGCGGTCGGCGATGCGACGATCCATGTGGCGACCCCGCAAGGATCGTCCCGCACACAGCGCGCTTTCATCGATTTGCACGGCGGTGCGCTGGTTTTCGGGGGCGGTGATGCCTGCCGCGTGGGCGCGCAGATGCAGGCCGACCGCCACGGACTATCCTGCTACGGCGTCGACTACCGGATGCCCCCTGAGCATCCCTTTCCCGCTGCGCTGGATGACTGCATGGCAGCCTATCGCTACGCGCTCGAACACCATGCGCCTGGCGCCGTCGTCATCGGTGGCCGCTCGTCGGGCGGCAATCTGGCACTGGCGATGGTGCTGCGAGCGAAGGACGAAGGGCTGCCGCTTCCCGCCGGGATTGTGCTGCTCTCGCCCGAAGTGGACCTGACCGAATCGGGCGACAGCTTCGAGGTCAACCGCTTGGTCGATGTCGTCCTGCCCGGCTCGCTGATGGCGAACAACCTGCTCTATGCGAACGGGGCGGATCTGGCGGACCCCTATCTCTCACCGCTGTTCGGCGACCTGTCGGGGCTGCCGCCCGTGTTCGTGCAAACCGGCACGCGCGACCTGTTTCTCTCCAACGCAGCCCGCCTGCATCGCGCGCTGAGACGGGCGGAAGTGCGGGTCGATCTGCACGTATTCGAAGGAATGCCGCATGGCGGTTTCATGGGCGGCACGTCCGAAGACCAGGAGCTGAGCGAAGAGGTCGCGCGATTCGTCGCTTCACTGTGGCGGTGAGCTTGCGCCCGGTGGCAAGCGCGATTGCGCTTGGCTATCGGGTCGGGCTTGCCTATCTCGCCCTCGCCAGGAGGCTGGGCAGCCGCGTTGCGCAAGCACCGAGGAAAGTCCGGGCTCCACGAAGTAAGGGTGGCGGGTAACGCCCGCCGGGGGTGACCCCAGGGAAAGTGCCACAGAGAGTATACCGCCGATGGCCCCTAAAGGGCACAGGCACGGGTGAAAGGGTGCGGTAAGAGCGCACCGGGGCGCTGGTAACAGGGCCCGTCATGGCAAACCCCACCCGGAGCAAGGCCGAATAGGGATCCCGCGCCAGAAATGGCAGGAACGCTTCGTTCCGAGGAGGTCCGGGTTGGCTGCTCGAGCGACCTGGCAACAGGTCGCCTAGATGAATGGTTGCCCCCTGCCCCTCGGGGCAGGGACAGAACCCGGCTTACAGGCCTCCTGGCAACAAACCCGCGCTGTCCTACTCGCGGCCCACGCTGGTATAGCGGAAGCCCGCCTCGCGAACGTCGGCAGGATTGTAGATATTGCGCAGATCGACCAGCACGGGGGCCTTGGTGAGCTGTTTCACACGGTTGAGATCAAGCGCGCGGAACACGTCCCACTCGGTCACGATGACCACCGCGTCGGCCCCTTCGATGGCGGCGTAGGGATCGTCCTTCATCTCCACCTCGGGCATCAGCGGGGCGGCGATTTCCATCCCTTCGGGGTCGAAGGCAGCGATCTCGACGCCCGCATCGGCGAGCGTCTGCGCGACCGCGATGGCGGGCGAATCGCGCATGTCGTCGGTGTTGGGCTTGAAGGTCAGGCCGAGCATTGCGACGCGCTTGCCGCGCGCTGCATCCATCCCGCCGAGCGCGTCGATCACCTTGCGGCCCATCGCGCGTTTGCGGCTGTCGTTGACCTTCACCACCGCTTCGACGATCCGCACCGGGCTTTCGAAGTCCTCGGCGGTCTTGAGCAGCGCGAGCGTATCCTTGGGGAAGCACGATCCGCCGTAGCCGGGCCCGGCGTGGAGGAACTTGGAACCGATGCGGTTGTCCATCCCGATCCCGCGCGCGACATCCTGCACGTTCGCGCCGACCTTCTCGCACAGGTCCGCGATCTCGTTGATGAAGGTGATCTTGGTCGCGAGGAAGGCGTTGGCGGCGTACTTGATCAGCTCGCTGGTTCGCCGGCCGGTGAACAGGATCGGCGATTCGTTGAGGAACAGCGGGCGATAGACTTCGCGCATCACTTCGCGCCCGAACTCGTCTTCGGCCCCGATCACAATTCGGTCGGGCCGCTTGAAGTCGCCGATGGCGGCACCTTCGCGCAGGAATTCGGGGTTCGAGACGACCGCGACGGTCAGCCCGCGTTCACGCACAGCCGGGCTCTCGGCGAGGATCCGTTCGACCTGGTCGCCGGTGCCGACGGGCACGGTCGACTTGGTCACCACGACCGCGTTGTTGGTCAGCGATTCGCCGATTTCGCGCGCGACCTCTTTCACAAACGACAGGTCGGCATGGCCATCGCCCCGGCGGCTGGGCGTGCCCACGGCGATGAAGATCGCACCCGCGCCCGCGATCCCTTCGGCAAGGTCGGTCGTGAACGACAGGCGCCCGGCGCGCGTATTGCTCTCGACCAGGCTGTCGAGGCCGGGCTCGTAGATCGGCATGATCCCTTCATGGAGCCGGTCGATCTTCGACTGGTCCTTGTCGATGCACACCACGTCATGCCCGAAGTCTGCAAAGCAGGCCCCCGAAACAAGGCCTACATAGCCCGAGCCGACCATCGCGATTTTCATGTCTTGGGACCTTTCATGTCGGCTCGCTCCAATGCTCGATCCCGACCGGGTCGTTACCCGCTTCGGCACCGGGGAGGGCTTTTGCCTGGATGTATCTCTGTGTTTCGCCTTCCAGCACGAGCGCGGTCAGGCACCCGAAACGGAAGGCGCCGGTATCGACGCCGATCCGGTTGGGCTGGCGGTCGACCTGTTCGAAAATCGTGTGCCCGTGGACGATCACTTTCTCGAACGGTGCGCTGTGGCTGAGGAAGCGTTCCCTGATCCACAGCAAGTCGCGCCGCGACTGGTCGTCGAGCGTTCGGCTGGGTTCGACACCGGCGTGGACGAACGCATAGTCGCCCGCGACAATCATGGGTTCGAACCCTGCGAGAAAGTCGCGGTCTTCCTGCGGGACAAGCTCGGCGATCCGTTCCTGCAAACGCTCGAGGTCGAGCTTGTTGTATTCCTTGCGCGTAACCCCGTAGCTCAGGATCGTGTCGCGCCCGCCATGCTTGAGGAAATGGCGCAGGATATTGACGTCGTCGAAGCTGTCGAGGAACATTTCCTCGTGGTTTCCAGCCAGATAGCGCACCTTGCGGCGCTGGCCCCATTCGCGTGCGCGTGCGACCACTTTCGCGCTGTCCGGTCCGCGATCGACCAGGTCGCCCAGCAAGACGACGGTGGTGTCAGCCGGCCCGGCCTTCGCGTCGTCTTGCTCGATCGCCTCGATCAGCGCTTCGAACATGTGGTCGCAGCCGTGGATATCGCCAATCGCGTAATAGCGCGTTCCGTTCGGCACCGCCGGGCGCGGAGCGTCGGGCGCTTTGCGGAAGAGATTGCGGAGTGGCTTGAGCATGGCTTCGCAGTTGGGCTGTACGGGGTTCGTCGGCGTATGAGTGCGCTTGGCCCGCACCGCCACGTGTGCCGCGCCAGATAAGGCTTTCACCGGGCAACCGCAAGCGCCCGTCCCCGGTTAGGGGACGGAGGCGCGCGCCTCGTCGTACATCTCCTCTTCCTCGGGATGCTGGGTGGTGATCCTGAGCGCGATGTAGCCCACGATCGCCGACAGGATCGAACCGAGCAGAATGCCGATCTTGGCCTCGTCGACCAGCAGTTGGCTTTGCTGGAACGCCAGCCCGCTGATGAACAGCGACATGGTAAAGCCGATCCCGGTGAGGATGCACACGCCCCAGATTTCCATCCAGTTGGCGTTTTCGGGCTTGGGCGCGATGCGCAGTTTCACGGCAATCACGATCAGCGTGAAGATGCCCAGCTGCTTCCCGATGAACAGGCCGGCGGCGATGGCCAGCGGCAGCGGTGCGAAGATCTGCTCCATTCCCATGTCGAGCACGTGGACGCCCGCATTGGCGAAGCCGAACACCGGGACCACCAGATAGGCGCTCCACGGGGCGAGGCCGTGCTCTGCCTTTTCGAGCATCGAATGGCCTTCGTGGTTGCGCATCGGGATCGTCAGCGCCGCGAGCACGCCCGCGATGGTTGCGTGGATGCCCGAGAACAGCACCGCGAGCCACAAAAGGGCTGCGAGCAGCACGAAGGGCCAGAACTGCTTCACGCCGAAACGGTTCATTCCCACCATCACGCCGAACAGCGCGGTTGCGATCACCAGCCACATCACGTCGAGATGCGAGGTGTAGAACAGTGCGATCACCAGCACCGCGCCGATATCGTCGACGATCGCGACGGTCAGCAGAAACAGTCGCAGCGATGCCGGCACGCGGCTGCCGAGCAGGCCGAGCACGCCCATGGCGAAGGCAATGTCCGTCGCGGCGGGAATCGCCCAGCCACGGAAAAGACCTTCGACGTTGCCCGCAATCGCAATGTAGATCAGCGCTGGAGTGGCCATGCCCGCAGCGGCGGCGAGGAAAGGCAGGGTGCGCTTGTCCGCGCTCGACAGCTGCCCCGAGACCATTTCGCGCTTCACCTCGAGCCCGACCACGAAGAAGAACAGCACCATCAGCCCGTCGTTGATCCACAGGTGCAAGGTGTTGAGGTAGAAAGTTTCCTTCGGCCACCAGTAGGTGTGCAGAAGGTCGTGATAGTCTTCCGCCAGCGGCGAATTGGCGACCACCATGGCGGCTGCCGCCACCAGGATCAGCAAGACGCCGGCAGAGGCGTCACTGACGAAAAGTGCTCGCACGGGAGCGATGGCGCGGCGAAGCGGATTGCTGATCGGTTCGAGCATGGGCGATCCTTTTTAGGAAACTGTCGCGCGTTGCAAGGCCTCGTGGCGTTCGATAGACCATCGACCCCAGGGGAAACGGGGTTGGGACGATGCTAGGCGGGGCACTTACGCCAGTCGACTGGCTGGCGCTGGTTCATCACGAATTGCTGTTGTTCGCGTGCCTGTTCTTCGCGCTCGGATCGCTCGACGAACTGGTGATCGACGGATTGTACCTGATCGGGCGTGCGTGCGGGCGCATCGCCACCCCGGTGATCGACCGGAACGAAGTCGAGGGTCGACCCCTCTCGGGCCCGGTCGCGGTCATCGTGCCTGCGTGGCACGAGGAAGAGGTGATCGGCGCGACCATGCGGCACCTGCTCGGCGCATGGCCGCAACAGGGGCTGCGCCTCTATATCGGTTGCTACGCCAACGATCCGGGCACGATTGCCGCTGCGGCCCGCGCGGCGCGCGGCCAGCCGAGGGCGCGGATCGTCATCCACCATGCGCACGGCCCGACGACCAAGGCCGATTGCATGAACCGGCTCTACCGCGCGATCGAAGAGGACGAGGCGCGCGAGGGGCTGTGCTTTCGCATGGTGCTGATCCACGATGCGGAAGACATGGTCGATCCGGCGGCTCTGCCGCTGCTCGACGCAGGGCTGGCCAAAGCAGAACTCTTGCAGCTGCCTGTGCTGCCCGCTCCGCAGGCGCCGTCGCGCTGGGTGGCGGGGCATTACATGGACGAGTTTGCCGAAGCCCATGCCAAGGCGATGGTGGTGCGCGGCTGGCTGGGCGCGGGCATCCCCTCTGCCGGGGTCGGCTGCGCGATTGCGCGGACACGGCTCGCCAAGCTGGACGCGCAATCGGGCGGTCGCGGTCCGTTCGATGCCGACAGCCTGACGGAGGATTACGAGCTGGGGCTCAAGGTCGCGGAGGCGGGCGCGAACGTGACCTTCCTGCGCGTGCGCGGCGACGACGGCGCGCTGGTGGCAACCCGCGCGTACTTTCCGCATCGGCTCGAAACGGCGGTGCGGCAGAAGACCCGCTGGGTGTGCGGGATCGCGCTGCAGGGGTGGGACCGCATGGGCTGGTCGGGCGGGCTCCTCGAAGGATGGATGCGGCTGCGCGACCGGCGCGGGCCGATGGCGGCGCTGGTGCTGTTCGCCGCCTACCTGCTGCTGGTGATGAGCGCAGGGCTGATCCTTGCCGAAAATCTCGGGCTCGCACGCACGGTGGTGCTCGCCCCGCTGACCAAGGGGCTGATTCTTGCGAATGCGGCGAGCCTCGCCTGGCGGGCTGCGTCGCGCGGCGTTTTTACCGCGCGCGAATACGGGCCGGTCGAGGGGGTGCGCGCAATCCTGCGCATTCCGCTTAGCAATGTGATTGCGATCATGGCTGGTCGGCGCGCGGTGGTGCAATATGTCGCGAGCCTGCGTGGCAGCGTGCTGCGGTGGGACAAGACCGAGCATCGCGGCCACCCCTCGCTGCCGCAGCAGGTCCCGGCATGAGAGCAGGCGGGACGCAGCGAAAGCCGGGTGCCGGGCGTCCCCTGATCGCGGCGGTGGCGATCCTCGTGGGCTGGGTGGCGATCCGTGCAAGCACCTGGGAGCCACCCTTTCCATTGCCCGCGCCCCCCACACTGTTCGTTCAGGCCGAGATTCCGGCGTCGGCAGGCGCCGTTGAAGAAACACTGCCTGGCGAGATCGTCGAGCCTGCTGCGCGGCCCTTCAGTCCTCTCCATGAACAGGTTGATGGGCTATTTGTGCCGACGAACTTCGGCAATCTGAAGAAGCGCGGCGCCGCGCAGGGCGACCTGCGGGGGTTCGCCATGGCACGACCGGCCAGCCTCGGTCTCGCCGACCGGGTTCGGCTGATGGCTGGCCACCAGATGCTGTTCGCTTCCGCGATGGCGCTGACCCCCGGCTATGACGCGCTGGCCGAGGTGCGCAGTCCGCTTTCCGCAGCACCGGGACGCGGGCAGGGCAGGTTTCCGCCAGGCTGGCTGGCGCAGAGCGAGCCCGGAAATGCACCCGGCTTGCTGACCGGCCAGCGCCAGGCCCGGCCTGGCCGCTGGTCCGGCGATGCCTGGCTGCTGCTGCGTGAAGGCGGCGGTGCGACTCCATTGGCGAGCGTCAATCCTGCCGGCTACGGCTCCGATCAGGCGGGGGCGGTGGTGCGTTACGCGCTCTTTCCCAACTCGACTTTCCGGCCGGACCTCTATCTCCGCGCGAGCAAGGCGCTGGTCGCAGGCGGCGAGAGCGAGGGCGCTGCCGGGGCCAGCATTTCCTTGGCGCGCGGCTTCCCCTTGCGCGTCCATGGCGAAGTGCGGGTAACCGACCGTCCGGGCGGAACCGAGGTGCGCCCTGCAGCCTTCGTCGCCACCGGATTGCCCCATCGCAAGGTCGCGCCGGGGCTCGAAGCCGACGCCTACTTGCAGGCAGGCTATGTCGGCGGCGACTTCGCGACGGGTTTCGTCGACGGGAAGGCCACGCTCGAAAAGCCGGTGGCCCGCGACGATGGAGCGCGGCTCGCCATCGGAGGCGGCGCGTGGGGCGGGGCACAGCGCGGTGCCTCGCGCCTCGACATCGGCCCTACCGCGAGCATTACGCTGTCCACCGGCAAGGCGAGTTTGCGCGGTTCGGTCGATTATCGCTTGCGCGTGGCGGGCGACGCAAATCCGCGCGATGGCGTGGCGGTGACGCTGGCCGCCTCTTTCTGAGACGAAGCACAGCGAATATTTCGCGCGACCCGCTTTATGCGCAGTCGCGAAAGGGTTACGGCACGCATCGCCAATGGACGTCTATCTTCCCATCGCCAATCTTTCCGTAAACGGTCTCGTGATCGTCGCGCTCGGCGCGTTGACGGGTATCCTGTCGGGGCTGTTCGGTGTGGGCGGGGGCTTTTTGACCACGCCGCTGCTGATTTTCTACGGCATCCCGCCGACCGTCGCCGCCGCATCCGCCGCCACGCAGGTGACCGGGGCCAGCGTTTCGGGCGTGCTGGCGCATAACCGGCGTGGCGGGGTCGACTACCGGATGGGCGGCGTGCTGGTGGTGGGCGGCATTTTCGGCGCGCTGATCGGGGCGGGGCTGTTCAGTTTCTTCCAGTCGATCGGGCAGATCGACGTCATCATCAGCATTCTCTACGTCTTCATGCTCGGCTCGATCGGTGCGCTGATGATGCGCGAGGCGCTGGCTGCGCTCAATATCCGCCAGTCGAAGAGCCAGCAACGCGCGGCCAAGCGCCGCCACCACCCGCTCGTCGCCGCGCTGCCGTACCGCTGGCGGTTCTACGCCTCGGGCCTGTATATCTCGCCGCTCGCACCGCTGATCCTGGGCACCGGGGTCGGCATCCTGACGATGCTGATGGGGGTGGGCGGCGGCTTCATGCTGGTGCCCGCAATGCTCTATATCCTCGGCATGAGCGGCAAGGTCGTCGTCGGCACCTCGCTGTTCAACATCCTGTTCGTGACCATGGCGACCACCATGACGCACGCGTTGACGACCAAGGCGGTCGACCTGGTGCTTGCCGCGCTGCTGCTGCTCGGTTCGGTGCTCGGTGCGCAGTTCGGCACGCGGATCGCGCTCAAGTTCAAGCCCGACTGGCTGCGCCTCGGGCTGGCGACGATCGTGCTGCTGGTGGCGCTGCGCATGCTGTTCGGCCTCAGCATCCAGCCGGACGAGGTCTATTCGGTGATCAATCTGTGAGCCTTGCGCGCCCCTTGCGGGTCGGGCTGGCGCTCGCCTGCCTGTTCGCGCTGACCGGCCAGAGTGGGACGACGCGCGACCCGGTGTTGGTGCCCGAGGTATCGCAGAAGGAAGTTCAGGTTCGTCAGGGGTTTACCGGGACCGACCTGCTGCTGTTCGGCGCGGTGATCGACCCGACGCGCAGCAAGCGGGGCTACGACGTGATCGTGGTGGTCAAGGGGCCGTCCGAGCAGATCCGCCTGCGAGAGAAACGCCAGATCGGCGGCATCTGGATGAACGCGGACAGCACCGCCTTCCGATCCGCCCCCAGCTACTTCGCGGTCGCGTCGAGCAGGCCGATCATGCAGATCGTCGACGAGCGGACCGCCGCGATCTTCGAATTCGGGACCGATTTCATCCAGCTCAGCCCCTCGGGCTCGATCGATCTCGAGGAACAGTCGCGGATGCGGGCCGGGCTGGTCGACCTGCGCGAGCGGCAGGGCCTCTACCGCACGATGGAAGATGGCGTCACCTTGCGCGAAGGCGTGCTCTACCAGGCGCGCATCCGGCTGCCTTCGAACGTGCAGACGGGCAGTTACACCGCCGAGACCTTCGCTGTGCGCGATGGCCGCGTGCTTGCCTCGGCTGTGGCCGATGTCGAAGTGCGCAAGGTCGGTTTCGAGCGCTTTGTAGAGGTCTTCGCTGCCCGTCAGCCCTTCTTCTACGGGCTTGTCGCGATCTTCCTGTCGCTGTTCATGGGCTGGCTCGCCGGGCGCCTGTTCAACCGCGGCTAGGCGGGCGCGGTCACCTATCTTCCGGAATTGACGCCAATTTAACCCTGCCTCGGCTAAGCGGGCCAATGGATTTGGCACGCAGCGGAGCCGCCAGAGGGGCATCAATTCAAGCATGACCGATATTGCAGGGCAGAATTTCAGCCGCGCGGCAGAGGCATCCTCGTCCGGCGATGACACCGATCGCACGCGCAGGCCTAGCAACGCGGGCACGCCTATCGGCGTCGTGCTCGACGTCGCGGGCGCGGGCGCGACCATCGCGCTCGATCCCGAGCGGCTCAACCAGTGCAACGGCGACGAGGACCCGGCCATCGCGCTCGCCGGTCAGGTCGGCAGCCAGGTCAAGCTGCGCGCGGTCGACAACTGGCTGCTCGGCACGGTGCGCAACCAGCGACAGGATCGCCGTGGCACCGGCGGCATCATTGCCGAGATCGACTTCCTCGGCGAAGGATCCGAAGAGAAGCTGACCGGTCGCATTCGCGGCTTCCGGCGCGGCGTCACCCGCTATCCGGCACCCGGCAGCATGGTGTTCGCGGCGTCGAGCAGCGACCTGAAGCATGTCTTTGCGAGCGACGGGCGCGCCTTCATTGAAATCGGCACGGTATTCCCCACGCGCGATATCCGCGCGGGTCTCTATATCGACCAGCTGCTGGGCAAGCATTTCGCGCTGCTCGGCTCGACCGGCACGGGCAAGTCGACCAGCACCGCGCTGATCCTCCACCGGATTTGCGAGGCGGCGCCGCAGGGCCACGTCATCATGATCGACCCGCATGGTGAATATGCCAGCGCGTTCGGAAATAGCGGCGCGATCCTTGATGTCGGCAATCTCCAGATGCCGTACTGGCTGATGAATTTCGAAGAGCATTGCGAGATTCTGCTGACCAGCCACGGCAGCAACCGGCAGGTCGATGCGGATATCCTCGCCAAGTGCCTGCTCGCGGCGCGCAGCAAGAACCGCCTGGCGGAAAGCATCGGCAAGATCACCGTCGATTCGCCCGTGCCCTACCTCTTGTCCGACCTGTCCGCCCAGCTTTCCAAGGAAATGGGCGACCTCGACAAGGCGACGGGTATCGCGCCCTACATGAGGATCAAGACCAAGCTCGACGAGCTGAGGAGCGACCCGCGTTATCAGTTCATGTTCTCCGGCATGCTCGTTGGCGACACGATGACCGAGTTTCTCGCCCGGATCCTGCGCCTGCCGCCCGAGGGCAAGCCGATCTCGATCATCGACGTCTCGGGCGTCCCCTCGGACATCACCAGCACGGTGGTCGCGGTGCTCAGTCGGCTGGTGTTCGACTACGCCACCTGGGCGCGCGAGGAGCGGACCCGCCCGATCCTGCTGGTGTGCGAGGAAGCGCACCGGTACGTGCCCAACGAGAAGAACTTCGACGAATCCGCGGTCGGCAAGGTGCTCAGCCGGATCGCGAAGGAAGGGCGCAAATACGGCGTTGCGCTGGGCCTTGTGACGCAGCGCCCGTCCGACCTTGCCGAGGGCGTGCTCTCGCAGTGCGGCACGATCATCTCGATGCGCCTCAACAACGAACGCGACCAGGCCTTCGTCAAGGCCGCCATGCCCGAAGGGGCGCGCGGTTTCCTCGATTCGATCCCCGCACTGCGGAACCGCGAATGCATCATCTGCGGCGAGGGTACCGCCGTGCCGATGCGCGTCACTTTCGACACGCTGGAGGAGGCGAAGCGCCCCGCCTCCGAAGACCCGAGCTTCAGCGCGCTGTGGCGCGAAACCGGGGGCGAAGAGGACGCGCTCCACCGCATTGTCCAACGCTGGCGCAGCCACGCGTAGTTCTGGCGTTCGCCTGCGCGAACCCATCCTCCCGCCCCGCCTCCCCACCCGGCCACCATATCGTGTGGGTACCCTTGGTGGCCGGGTGGGGAGGCGGGGCGGGTGGTTTGCACCAAAATCACGTCCCCCGCGTGTCACCGAACAGGTGGATGTGCAGCCGGTCGGACAGACGGAATCCGTTTTCGAGGCAAAGTGGCACCAGCCATTCCTGCCGCGCGCGCAGCGTTGCGCCGTCGGTGCCTTCGGGCATCACGAACACCCGACCACGCGGCAGCGCGTTGGCGCGCACGATCTCGCGCACCTCGTCGACATCGGCAGGCTCGGTGACCACGAACTTGAAGAACGCGCGCCCATCGCTGGCGTAGCGGCGCAGCACACCGGGGACGATCGCCAGCTCGCGCGAATTGCCCGAATGCGCCAGCTTGGGGCTGATGTTGAACTGGTCGACCCATACCTCGAGCTTGGGGGGCGGGAAGGCGGTGCCGTTGGTCTCTATCTCGACCGTCATGTCGGGCAGCGCGGCGAGCAGCTGCGCCAATGCGGCGGCCTGCAACATCGGTTCACCGCCGGTCACCACCAGCCGCCGCTGGCCGAGTGCTGCGATCCGCGCGGCGACGTCTGTCACGTCGAGCGTCACCTGATTGGCCTTGCGATCGAAGGTCTCGCCAGAGCGGTGGGGGCGCTCATCCCCCTCGAAATGCCAGGTATAGGCGGTATCGCACCATATGCAGGAAAGGTTGCAGCGCGACAGGCGCACGAACGCGGTCGGCTCGCCCGCCGAGGGCCCTTCGCCCTGTACCGAGGCGAAGATTTCCGGTCCGCCCGTATCGTCTGTGGCAAGGACGAGGCTCATGGCCTTGTAGGGTTCCTGACACACCTGACACACAGTCCTGAAACAGAAATACCTGCCACGCCGGAGGTGCGGGCAAGGCAGGGATTCGAGAGGGCGCTAGGGGCGGTCATTGGCTGGCCTTGCCAGAAAACCCGCAAGTAGGAAATTCGGCCCTCGTCGTTCGGACAGGACCTTTTGAGCGGACCGTCAGTGCCACCCGGCAGGGTCCAGCGCCAGCAGCGTTGCAAATTGCTCATAGAGTGCGGGCATCTGGTCGCGCATCGCGCGGGGCCGTTCGAAGAAGGTGACGATGGCCTCCGCGAAAAACTCCTGGTGGTTGCTCGCACCATAGGGGTCGATCAGCGTGCTTTCCCCATTCTCGACCCGCTGCACCTGGTCCTGATAGGCATCGAGCATCGCCCTTTCCCAGCCCGCGTAGGCCTGCCCCTTGCGCAGCAGCGGGATGCCATTGGTCTGGCCAGAGAGGCCATCGAGCTGGTGCGCGAATTCGTGGATCACGACATTGTGCCCGTCTTCCGCATCCAGCCCGCCGTGCAGCGCATGGTCCCAAGAGAGGATAACCGGCCCGCGCGGCCAGCTTTCACCCAGCGTCGCGTGCTTGTTTTCGTACACCACGAAGCCGTCGTGCGTGTCGCGGTTGGTGAGGAAGGCCGAGGGGTAGAGCAGCACGGTCCTGAGCGTTTCGTACCAGACCGGGCTGTTGACGACGAGCAGGCAGGCCTGCGCCGCGATCGACAGCTTCATGTCTTCGGTGACTTCAACGCCATTCTCGCCCCGAAAGGTGATCTGTTCGAGGAAGAGGTTGATCTTCCCCTCCAGCGCGGACCGCATGTCCGGAGGCAGCCGACGCACAAGCGGCACCAGTCTTTCGACCGTCGCGCGCTGCTCCGGCGTGAGCGATGACGCCAGCACCTTTTCGCGTCTACGCTGCTTCGCGTACCCGCGGTAAAGCACGAACGCGGCAACCAGCAGCGCAATGCCAAGAATGATCCAGGGAGCCATTCGGCACAGGTAAGATCGCAGGTGCGGCTTTGGTAGGAGATGCGCCTTTGAAGCGGCGCAATCCTACCCCAGCCGCGCCAGCGCCGCGCGCAGCCGGTCGATTTCGGCGGCGTGATGCGCGGCATCCGCGCGCGCCTTCTCGACCGCTTCGGGCTTGGCCTTTTCGACGAAGGACGGGTTGGAAAGCCGCTTGTCGAGCGAGCCGAACTCCTTCTGGCTCGTCTCCATCGCCTTGGTCAGGCGGGTCTTTTCCGCCTCGACGTCGACGATCCCTTCCAGCGGGATGATGAAGGAGTCCTCGCCCGCCGCGACCTGCATCGCGGGGCCTGCCGGGGCCTCCTCGCCCAGATGCAGCGGGGTGAGCCGCGCGAGGCGTTCGATCGCCGCCGCGCTACGCTCGACCACGCGGGTGCCGAGCGGGGAGGGGGCGGGCAGCCACGCCTCCAGCTTGGCGCCCGGCGCAATGCCCAGCTCGTTCTTGGCTGCGCGGGTCGCGGTGGTGAGCGCGATGACCCAGTCGATCGCCGCGACCGCGTCCGTATCGAGTTGCGCCTGCGGATCGGGCCACTGCGCAAGGATCAGGTCATAGGGGCGCTTGCCGCCCTGAAACTCGGCCTGCGCGTGCCACAGCTCTTCGGTGACGAAGGGCATGAAGGGGTGGAGCATGACCAGGATTTGGTCGATCGTCCAGCCTGCCACGGCGCGGGTTTCCTGTGCGGGCGGGCTGTCCGCATCCGCTCCGTCGGCGGCGAACACCGGCTTGATCAGCTCCAGATACCAGTCGCAGAAGCGGTCCCACACGAAGTGGTAGATCGCGTTGGCGGCGGCGTCGAAGCGCAGATCGGCCAGCGCCTTTTCGATCGTCGCCTTGGTCTCGATCACCTCGCCGATGATCCACGAATTGACCGCCAGCGTGGCCTTGGGCGCGGCGACGCTCTGCGATGCGCCGATCCCGTTGGTCTGGCAGAAACGCACCGCGTTCCACAGCTTGGTGGCGAAGTTGCGGTAACCCTCGACGCGGCGCTCATCCATCTTGATGTCGCGGCCCTGGCTTTCCATCGCCGCCATGAAGAAGCGCAGCGCATCGGCGCCGTACTTGTCCACCAGCACCAGCGGATCGACCACGTTGCCCTTGGACTTGCTCATCTTCGAGCCGTCCTCGGCGCGCACCAGCCCATGGAGATAGAGCTTCTCCCACGGTTTCTGCCCGGTGTTGAAATAGCCCGCCATCAGCATCCGCGCGTCCCAGAAGAACAGGATGTCGAAGCCGGAGATCAGCAGCGAGTTGGGGTAATGCTTGGCGAACAATGAAGCCCCCTCCCCTTGCGGGAGGGGGTTGGGGGAGGGGTTCGTCGCGTCAGCGGCGACTGTCGTCGCCGACCCCTCACCCTGAGCGCCTGACGGCGCTCCTCCCTCTCCCGCAAAGGGAGAGGGGTTTTCATCCGGCCAGCCGAGCGTGGCGAAAGGCCACAGCGCGGACGAGAACCACGTGTCGAGGACATCCTCGTCCTGCACCAGCGTGACGCCCGGCCCGGCGAGGCTTTGCGCCGCTTCGGCATTTTCGGCCACGATCACGCGGCCTTCCGGCCCATACCATGCCGGTATCCGGTGCCCCCACCATAGCTGGCGGCTGACACACCACGGCTGGATGTTCTCCATCCAGTTGAAGAAGGTCTTCTCCCAGGTCTTGGGGACGATCTCAACCTCGCCGCTGCGCACCGCCTCGATCGGCTTCACCGCGAGCTTTTCGGCGTCGACATACCACTGGTCGGTCAGCCACGGCTCGATCACCACGCCGCCGCGATCGCCAAACGGAGTGGCGATCTGGCGCGGTTCGGCGTCGTGTTCGACTTCCTCGCCCTTCTTGGTCTTGGCGATGTGCGGGATCAGGTAGCCCTCGGCCTTCATCCGCTCGACCACGGCTTCGCGCGCGCCGTTCAGCTCGTCGCGGCGGAAGCGGTGGAGGCCGATGAACTCCTCGGGCACGAGGCCATCGGCGGTCTGGCAGACGTTCGCTTCGGCATCGAGCATGTTGAGCATCTCTGCCGGCGCGAAGCCCGCGCGCTTGCCGACTTCGAAGTCGTTGAAGTCGTGGCCCGGGGTGATCTTCACCGCGCCCGATCCCAGTTCGGGGTCGGCGTGCTCGTCCGCCACGATGGGAATGCGCCGCCCGGTGATCGGCAGGATCACGTGCTTGCCGACCACGCTCTTGTAGCGCTCGTCGGTCGGATGCACCGCCACGGCCATGTCGGCGAGCATCGTTTCGGGGCGCGTCGTGGCGACCTCGATGTAATCGCGGCCATCATCCAGAGTGACGCCATCGGCGAGCGGGTACTTGAAGTGCCAGAAGCTGCCCGGGATCGTCTGCTGTTCGACTTCGAGGTCCGAAATCGCGGTCTTCAGCTTCGGGTCCCAGTTCACCAGCCGCTTGTCGCGGTAGATCAGCCCGTCGTTGTAGAGGTCGACGAACACCTTGATCACGGCCTTGCTGAAATGCTCGTCCATGGTGAACTGTTCGCGGCTCCAGTCCATCGAGCAGCCGAGGCGGCGCAGCTGGCGTGTAATGGTCCCGCCGCTTTCCGCCTTCCATTCCCACACCTTCTGCACGAAATCCTCGCGAGAATAGTTGGTGCGCTTGTCCTGGCTGGCTTCCAGCTGGCGTTCGACCACCATCTGCGTGGCGATTCCCGCATGGTCGGTGCCGACCACCCACAGCGCATCCTTGCCGCGCAGCCGTTCGTACCGGATCACGATATCCTGCAGGGTATTATCGAGCGCGTGGCCGATATGCAGGCTGCCGGTGACATTGGGCGGCGGGTTTACGATCGTGAAGGCTTCCGCGTCCGGGCGTTCGGGCCGGAAGCAGTTGTTCTCCTCCCAATGCGCGTACCAGCGCGCTTCGATTTCGGCAGGGTCGAAGGTGGTCGAAAGGGTGTTCGTCATGGCGCATCCCATAAGCAGCCCCTTGCGCGCTTGTCACCCGCTCGAATCACGCATCTCTCGTCAGCCAATGGCTTGTGATACGGACGCTTTGCCCGCATAGCAGCCGCAATGGGGACCGCGGCGCAGTATTCTCTCGACAAAAACGACCAGGGGCGCACGGTCCTGCGGCTTTCGGGCCCGTTCCTGCTGTCGACCATCGGCGACGTCGAACCGCAGCTGCGCGGGCTCGACCAGTCGTTCGATGCGATCGACCTTGGCGACCTGACAGAGATCGACACGGTTGGCGCGTGGTTCGTCTGCCGGCTGGCGGGCGATGACTCGGTCGAAGTGCTGAATGCGAGCGAGCGGGCGCAGCGGTTGATGACCGCGGTCGGAGAGATCGACAACGACGCCCCGATGGAAGCGCCGCGGCTGCCGCTGTTCCAGCGCATTTCCGAATCGATGGGCGACAAGATGTTCGCCGCGCTCGAAGGCGTGGTCAGCGTCGTCGGGTTCCTCGGGCAGGTGCTGCTCGGCGCGGCGTCCATTCTGCGCCACCCCACGCGCTTCCGCTATCGTGCGCTGGTCCACCAGCTTGAATCGGTGGGGGTCAATTCGCTGCCGATCATCGGGCTGATGAGCTTCCTGATCGGGATCGTCATCGCGCAGCAGGGCGCGACGCAGTTGCAGTATTTCGGGGCCGAATCGCTCACCGTGAACCTCGTCGGGCGGATCACCCTGCGCGAACTTGGCGTGCTGATGACCGCGATCATGGTTGCGGGCCGATCGGGCAGTGCCTTCGCCGCGCAGATCGGGACGATGAAGCTGACCGAAGAGATCGACGCGATGCGCACGATCGGCATTTCGCCGGTCGAGGCGCTGGTGATCCCGCGCCTGCTCACCTGCGTGTTCATGATGGTTCTGCTGGGCTTCTACGCATCGGTCATGGCGATCATCGGCGGGGCGGTGATCGCCGACGTGATGCTGGGCATCCCCTTCTGGACGTTCCTGTTCCGCATTCAGGAAGTGGTGCCGACGCACGATGTGTGGGTCGGGCTGATCAAGGCGCCGGTGTTCGGCCTGATCATCGGGATCGCGGGCTGTTACCAGGGCATGCAGGTATCGGGCAATTCCGAGGAAGTGGGCAAGCGCACGACCAAGGCGGTGGTGCAGGCGATCTTCGCGGTGATCGTGCTCGACGCGTTTTTTGCGGTGTTCTTCACCGAGGTGGGCTGGGGATGAATACGCTCGTCGACGAAATCCTTGGCAAGGACAGCCAGCCCGAGACCTTCGAACGCTATCGGGGCGAATACCCGGTGCGCGTGCGCGGACTGGTCAACAGCTTCGGCGACCAGATCATCCACGACGACCTCGATCTGGATGTGAAGCGCGGCGAGATTCTCGGCGTGGTCGGCGGATCGGGCACCGGCAAATCGGTGCTGATGCGCAGCATCATCGGGCTCCAGCAGCCCGATGCGGGCGATATCGAGGTGTTCGGCCAGTCGATGACCGATGCCGAGCCCGACGAGGCGCTGGGCGTGCGCAACCGCTGGGGGGTGCTGTTCCAGGGCGGGGCGTTGTTCTCGACGCTGACCGTGGGCGAGAACGTCGAAGTGCCGATCAAGCAATTCTATCCCGATCTCGACCCCGAAATCACGCGCGAGATCGCGCGCTACAAGGTCGTGATGTCGGGCCTGCCCGGCGAAGCGACCAGCAAGTATCCGTCCGAGCTTTCGGGCGGGATGAGGAAGCGCGCCGGGCTGGCGCGCGCACTCGCGCTCGACCCCGAGCTGCTGTTCCTCGATGAACCGACCGCCGGGCTCGACCCGATCGGGGCCTCGGCGTTCGACCAGCTGACCAAGAACCTCAAGCAAACGCTGGGGCTGACCGTATTCCTGATCACCCACGATCTGGATACGCTGCACGAGATTTGCGACCGGGTGGCGGTGCTCGCCGATCACAAGGTGGTCGCGGTCGATACCGTGCCCAACCTGATGAAGCTCGACCATCCGTGGATTCAGGAATATTTCAACGGCCCGCGCGGGCGCGCCGCGCTGACCGCGCAGGCGCTCGACGAATTGCGAAAGCACATGGACAAGCCGATCGCGGCACAGGCAGTCAAAGCGTTGGACAAGTCCAGCGAAGACGAGGCATAGGCACACCGGCATGGAAACACGCGCAAATCATGTCTGGGTCGGGGCCGTTACCCTCGTCATCCTCGCCGCACTGGCGCTGTTCATCGTCTGGATCGCCCGGCTGGGCGAGACCGACCGCAAGGAATACGACATCTTCTTCAAACAGTCGGTCGCCGGGCTCGCCGAAGGCAGCCAGGTGTCCTTCGCGGGCGTCCCGGTGGGGCAGGTGCGCGACATCGTGCTGTGGGAGAAAGACCCCGAATTCGTGCGCGTGCGCGTGGCGGTGAAGCGCGGCGTGCCGGTGCTGGTGGGCACCACGGCGACCGTGCAAAGCTCTTTCACCGGCGTTTCGACCATCCTGCTCGATGGGGCGCGCAAGGGCCGCCCGCCGATTGATTGCGAGACCACCGCGTGCCCCGAAGGCGTACCCGTGATCCCGCCCAAGGCCGGCGGCTTCGGCGAGATCCTCGCCAACGCGCCGCTGCTGCTCGAACGGCTGGCAACGCTGACCGAGCGACTGACGATGGTGCTGTCGGATGACAACCAGAACCAGTTGAGCGGCATCCTGCGCAACACCAACGAGATTTCCGAGCAGGTGGCCAATGCCTCGCCGCAGTTGCAGGGCACGCTTGCCGAGTTGCAGATCACGCTGCGCGAAGCGAGCGAGGCGCTCGACGCGTTCGAGAAGACCACCGAATCGACCAACGAACTGATCAATCGCGAAGGCGAATCGATCGCCGACGAGCTGCGCACCACGCTGCAAAAGGCGAACCGGACCGCCGAAACGCTCAACGCGACGCTCGAACAGGCGCAGCCCGCCGTGCGCACGCTCAACGATCGCACGCTGCCCGCAGCCAGCACCACGCTGGAAGACCTGCAGGCGACCAGCCGTTCCTTGCGCGAACTGACCGAGCGGCTGCAGGACAAGGGCGCGACCGACCTGCTCTCCTCGCCCAAGCTGCCCGACTACGAACCGGAGGATAAGAAGAAGAAATGATTCGTGCCCGGTTCGCAATCCTGCTCGCAGCGCCGCTGTTGCTGGCTGGCTGCATCAGCATCGGCGAAGACCCGCCGCCCGTCCTGCTCACGCTGACGCCCGAGGCGCAGCTTGGAACGGGCGCAGGCCCCGCCGGGGCGGCGACCAGCGCGCTCACCGTGATGCGCCCCGAGGTACCCGGCAGCCTGTCGGTCACCCGCGTGCCGGTGCAGGTGGATGCCTCCACCATCGCCTATCTGCAGGACGCGGTGTGGGTCGAACGCCCGGCCAAGCTGTTTCAGAACCTGCTGGTGACGACCATTCGCCAACGCACCGGGCGGCTGGTGCTCGACGATGTCGAAAGCCGCAGCGGCACCGACGTGACGCTGCGCGGCACCTTGCGCGAATTCGGCTATGATGTGCGCACCGGCGCGGCCGTGGTGACCTACGACGCGATCCGCGAGAGCGGCGGGCAGCTCCAGACCAAGCGGTTCAGCGCGAGCGTGGCGGGCGTTCCGGCAGAGGCGACGCCCGTGGGCGAAGCTTTGAACGATGCCGCGAACCAGGTCGCGGCGCAGGTCGCCGACTGGATGGCCGGGTAGGGCAGGGCCTCGTTTCCGGGGCCGGAAAGTGAGTTACCCTAATCCGTTCGCCCTGAGCCCGTCGAAGGGCGGTACTTCGTCTTGCACGAGCCTGAAGAAGGACAATCCTTCGACAGGCTCAGGATCGACGGTTCTTGAGAAAGAGGGGCTGGCCTAGCCGCGCGCAGCGCGCGCGAAGGCCAGCGCGCGGGCGAAATCCGCCTCTCGCTCGTTGCGGCGTGCAAGCGCTTCTTCGTCCGCACCCCACTTCTCGGCCTGCCAGTCCTGCTCGAGGTTGGCCGCTGCCCACAGCGCCGCGTGGTCGGCATCCTCGCGGAGCCCGGCAAGGGCGACGCACAAGGATGCTGCAAGCGATGCGGCGGTATCCAGTCCGGCGAGCACGAACGCACTTTCCGCTTCGAGGCGCAGTCTTAGCGCGCCCAGGCTCGCCTCGGGCTGCGGGCGGTGGAGGATGCCGTGCGTGCGGGTGAGCGTGATGCCATGCTCGGCTTCGATCTGCGCGACGATCGGCTCCCATTCCTCTGCCTGGCGATGCGCCACCGGTTCGTCGGGCTCGGCGCGATAGCAGAGCGTGTCGCCATCGGCGAAGCCGAGCAGACGCTCGATCACGGGGTCAGGCTCGCCAGCGATGGTGTCGATCGCGCGGTCGGCGAGGTCGCGCAGCGGGAAGTGATCGGGCCCGAATTCCTCGGGCGCATCGGCCCATTCGCCGCGCAGCAATTCGCCCAGCGCCCGCGTGGGCACGATCTGTGGCGCGCCTGCGCGGGTTTTTACCGCGCGTTCGTCGAGCCAGACTTGCCAGCCCTTGCCGCCCTCGGGCGTGGCAGCTTCGCGCAGCGTTGCGTCTTTCCAGAAACGTTTCACGGCAACCGACCCCCGCCTTAAGCGCCGCGTTTCCAGCGTTTGGCGAGCAATACGGGCACGGCAAAGAACAGCAGCGGCCCGGCCACGAACAACACCGGGCCCAGCACGCCCCCCTCGATCCGGCCGGCGACCATCATCGCGCCCACAAAGGTGACGAAGATGCCGAGCAGGCGGATGAACTGGAGCGTCCAGTAACGGCGCGCCGCGATCGACTCCGCGCGGTCGGCTTCGGGATTATCGGTCAAGCAGGATCTCCGTCAGGTGGGCGGGGCTTTCAGCCACCGCCGCCGCGCCCGCGCGCAGCAGTTCGTCGGGCTCGTGATAACCCCAGGCGACGCCGATCGGGGTGACCCCTGCGGCCCGTGCCATCTCGATATCGAAGCTGGTGTCGCCAATCATCACCGTATCGCCCGGCGCGGCATCGCATTCGACCAGCGCCGCCTCCAGCATCGCCGGGTGCGGCTTGGACGGGTGACGGTCGGCGGTCTGCAGGCTGGTGAACAGGTCGGAGAGCCGGTTGGTCTCCAGCGTCGCGATCAGCCCACGGTCGGACTTGCCCGTCGCGACTGCCAGCGCCCAACCCGCACCGCGCAGCGCGTGCAGTGTCTCGACGATCCCCGCATAGAGCGCCTCGTGCAGCGCACCGCTCTCGCGGGTGCCACGGAAATGCGCCTTGTACGCGTCGACGGCGGCAATGATTGCGTCGCGGTCCGCCTCCGGGGCGAGGTGCCGCACCGCCTGCGGCAGGCTCAGCCCGACGATCCGGCGCACAGCATTGCGGTTCGGTTCGGGCAGGCCAGCCTCTGCAAAGGCAGCCGCCATCGAATCGCACACCGCCGCCTGCCCGTCGACCAGCGTGCCGTCGCAATCGAACACCGCGCAGCGGCTCACGCGAGCCCCCGCATCAGCGTGGCAATGGCACCTTTGCCCAGAGCTTCCTGCCCGGCGGCAATCGCCTCGCGCTCGGATGCGCTCTTCTTCTGCGACAGCTTGAGGGTGGGGCGCCACGCCTGCACCTCAAGCTCGAAGCCGACGATGCCGCGGAACAGCCCGCTCCAGGTCGCCTCGCTCGATTCCTCGGCGCGCCACGGTTCGCCCTCGATCTGCGCTTCGTATTTGGCGATCACGGCGTGGAGGAAGGCTTCGAGCCCCTCGTCCTCCATCCGCCGCACGCGGCCTTCCAGCTCGAGCGCGACGTAATCCCACGTCGGTACCGTGTCGCGGTTCTCGTACCAGCGGGGCGAAACGTAGGCGTCGGGGCCGTTGATCGTCACCAGTGCGGTGGCTCCGTCGAGATGGCGGGTGAGCGCATTCCCGCGCGCGAGGTGGAACTGCACCGCGCCATCCCCCGTCGACAGCAGCGGCGTGTGCGCCACGCGCGGGCCGTCGGGCGTGGTCAGGAAGACCATGCCGAACCCGATCTGGTCGATCAGCGTCTCTAGCAGCTGGCGGTCGTCGGACCGGAACAGCGGGTTGGGGTGCATCAGCGCTTGCCCCCCGGCTTGCCTCTTGGCTTGCCCTTGCTGCGCACCTTGGCCTTTGCGGCGGGCTTGGAGACCGTGCGCGAGCGCCGTTCGCCCCGCCGCGCCTTGCGATACTGCTTGGCGTGCTGCTTCGCGTCCTGCTTCTTTTCCGCCTTGGTCTTGGGCGGAGGATCGTCGCGCAGCGGCTCGGCATCGCTCAGCGACAGGTCGAAGCCCATCTGCTCCATCGTCGCAGCGAAATGCTCAGGCAACTCGGCGGTGACGTCCAGCTGGCCGCCGCCGGGCTGGCCGATGATCAGGCGGCGCGCGTGGAGGTGCATCTTGCGGCTGACGCTGCCGGTCAGGAAGGCTTCCTGCCCGCCATACTTGCCGTCGCCCACGATCGGATGGCCCATCGCCGCGCAATGCACGCGCAGCTGGTGGGTGCGCCCGGTGAGCGGCTCGAGCTCGAGCCACGCGGCGCGATTGCCCGCCCGCTCGACCACGCGGTAGCGCGTCTTCGCCGGTTGCCCTTCTTCCATGTCGACGTGCATCTTCTCGCCGCCGGTGCCCGGCTGCTTGGCGAGCGGCGCGTCGATCAGCCCCATGTGCTGCTCGGGCACGCCGACCACCAGCGCCCAGTACACCTTCTTGGCGCTGCGCCCGGAAAAGCGCTTGCTGAAAGCTGCCGCGCTGCCGGGCGTGCGCGCGATCAGCAGCACGCCGCTGGTATCCTTGTCGAGCCGGTGGACGAGGCGGGGGCGCGGACCGTCGCCTTCGACAAAGGCATCGAGCAAGCCGTCGACATGGCTGAAGGTCTTGCTGCCGCCCTGCGTCGCCAGACCCGGCGGTTTGTTGAGCACGATCGCGGCGGGCGTTTCCTTGATGACCATGCCAAGCGCCTGCGCACGCTGATCATCGCTCAATTCGGGGCGCTTGCGCGGGGCCTTGGCCCGTTCGGGATTGCCCGGCGGGATGCGCAGCACCTGGCCGGTCGTCAGGCGGTCGTCCGGCTTGGCGCGCGCGCCGTCGACCCGCACCTGCCCGGTGCGCGCCCAGCGCGCGACCGTGGCAAAGCCGACTTCGGGCAGATGACGCTTGAACCAGCGATCCAACCGGATGCCGTCATCGTCCTCGCCAACGGTATATTGCCTGACCTCTCCCTTTGCGGGGCGTTTCTCGTCGTCGGTCATGGCTCAGAATACTCTTGTCAGGGTGAGGCCGCAGACCAGCGCGAAGATGGACGCAACGACCGATAGCAGCACATAGACCAGTGCCGTCCCCAGCCGACCGTCCTCGATCAGCAACCACGTTTCGAGGCTGAAGGACGAAAAGGTGGTGAAGCCGCCGAGCAGGCCGACGCCCAGCATCAGCCGTGCGTGCTGTTCGAACTCGCCGCCAAATCCGCGCGCGAGGCAACCGACAAGCACGCCCATGGCGAGCCCGCCGAGGGTATTGGCGGTAAGGGTTGGCCAGGGAAAGCCGCCCACCGGCGGGATTCCGATCCACGAGGTCATCACGCGCCCGAGGTGGTAGCGCAGCACGGCCCCGGTCGCGCCGCCGAGCGCGACTCCAAAGGATGCAGTGATAGGGGAAAGGCTGGTCATTTTCGCTGGCGACCCTATCTTGGGCGGAGCGCCGCGCCAAGCGGCACCTCTATCCCGATGTGCGCAAGAGAGGGTTTTTCTTGCGCGCAGCGCCGCTTTTGCCTATAAAGCGCGCACAGGAGCCGGCCGCTTCGGCGTTGCCGGCCTCTTCCACGTTACTATTCCGAGGATTTCGCGCTTACCTTCGCGAATCGGAAGGCTATGAACTGAAAGGCGTTAGACCAGTATGCAAATCATCGTGCGCGATAATAATGTCGACCAGGCGTTGCGGGCTCTCAAGAAGAAGCTGCAGCGTGAAGGTGTCTATCGCGAGATGAAGCTTCGCCGCCACTACGAAAAGCCGAGCGAGAAGCGCGCGCGTGAAAAGGCCGCCGCTGTGCGCCGTGCACGCAAGATGGAACGCAAGCGCGCCGAGCGCGACGGCCGCTAGGTGAATGCCACGGCGCGGGCCTTTCGTCGCGCCGTGCACACCACAGCCTTGAACTGCCGAACGGCTTGCGCCAGATGAGCGCGAGCCGTTTTGCGTATCGGACGCAAACGAATTTGCAGCCTTCCCAGCTTTTGCAGGACTAACTTCATGACCGAAATCACGCGCGTCCCCCTCCGTCCGATTGCGAAGGGCTCGCTTGCCAAATTGTGGATCGGCGTGATCGTGGCGATCCTCCTCGCGCTGGTGCTGGCGTGGAGCCTGGCCCCTGAAGGTTACGGCGTGACCGTGATCGAAGAAGGCGATGGCCCAAGCCCGAGCGCGGACGACGTCGTTTTCATGAACTATGTCGGCAAGCTCAAGGACGGGAAGGTCTTTGACCAGTCGCCGCCTCTGCCGCTGCCGCCCGAAGCCAAGGGGCTGTTCCCCGAGGGTTATCCGATGCCGCTGGGCAACATGATGCCCGGCTTCACCGAGGGCGTGACCCAGATGAAGAAGGGCGGCAAGTACGAACTGCGCATTCCCGCCGACAAGGCATACGGCGATCAGGAACAGACCAATCCGCAGACCGGCGAAGTCGTGATTCCTGCCAACAGCGATCTGGTGTTCGAGGTCGAGGTGATCGACTTCATGAGCCAAGCCGAGTTCCAGCGGCGCGTGCAGATGGTCACGCAGATGATGCAGCAGAGCGGCGCGATGCCGGGGCCGCAGGGCGGTGAAGCACCGCAGCCGCAGGGCGGAGAGCCGATACAGCCGACGCAATAGCGGCGGCACCCCGGGGGAGGGGGCACGATGGACGAGAGCCTGATCGACGAGGACCGCGTCGACGAAGACGCCCCGGCGCGCAGCAGGGTGGAAACCGACTGGCCGCTGCGTCCATGGCTCTCAGCCGGGTGGCTCGGCCTTGCCGGGCTGGCGATCCATTTCCTCACCGATAATGCGGACGACAGCGGTCCGCGCATCGCCGCCGCCGCCTTCATCGCCTTCGCAGCCGGTGCCTTCGTCTTCACGGTAGAGCGCGGGCCACTGCTCGCCCCGGCGATTTTCTCGCTCGTCACCGGAGCGGTGGTCGGCGGGCTGACCTGGCGCGCGGTCGGCGCGGGCAATGATATCGCGGATGGCGGCTATGCCGTGGCGGCGGGCGTGTTTGCCTGCCTGCTGGCGGTGCCGCTGTTCCAGGCCGATTTCCTGCATCGCCGCATGCGGACCGACTACAAGGACATCCACTATTTCGTCTGGACCGACGCGATTACCGGCGCGGGGGCGTTCCTTTTCTTCCTGATCGCGTGGGTGCTGCTGTGGCTGCTCGCCTCGCTGTTCGATCTCGTCGGCATCCCGCTGCGCGATCTGGTGGACGAAGCCTGGTTCATGTCGCTCTATGCCGGGCTGACGCTCGGTGCGGGGCTGGGCACGCTGCGCAACCAGCTGAAGATCATCGGCACGCTGCAATCGGTGGTGTTGCTGGTGCTGTCGATCCTCGCGTTGCCGCTGGCGCTGGCGATCATAGTCTTCCTTGGCGCGGTGGTGGTCTCGGGCCCGAGCGTGCTGTGGGACGCAACCAAGAGCGCGACCCCGGTGCTCCTATCCATCGCTATCGGCGCCTACGTTCTGGCAAATGCCGTGCTGCGCGACCGGGACGAGGATATGGTCGGCGGAGCGGTGCTCAAGTGGTCGGGCTATGCACTCGTGCTCGGCATCCTGCCGCTGACGGTGTTCGCAGCGATCAGCACCGGCGCGCGGATCGGTCAGCACGGCCTCTCTCCCGAACGGCTGTGGGCGGTATGTTCGATCATCGTCGCGGTGGCTTTCGGGCTTGCCTATTTCGTCGATGCGCTGGTGGGCATGCGCGGATCGTGGCGCGAGCGGCTGCGTGCATCGAACCTGCGGCTCGGGCTGGCGACCGCGCTGTTCGCGCTGTTCCTCGCGCTGCCGATCCTCAGTTTCGGTGCAATTTCGACGAGGGATCAACTTGCGCGGCTGGAGTCGGGGGGGATATCGGCGAAGGCGTTCGATTACTCGGCGCTTAAGTGGAATTTCGGCGCGCCGGGGCGCAAGGCGCTGGCTAAGCTTGAGAAATCGGATGACGAGGCGATCGCCAAAGGCGCGCGGCAGGCGCAGCTTGAGGAATCGCGCCCCTATCGCTGGGCAGGTGAGAGACAAGCGCCAGAGTCTCTCTCGATCACGTGGCAGGGCGGGGACAACACGCTTCGTTCGTCGGTCGAGGAGTATCTCCTGGCCAATCGGAACATGTGCAGCTCAGAGAACCCTTGCGCTGCAATCGCAGCGGGCACCCTTGAATCGGGCGACATTCTGGTGCTCGTAACGGGCGGTTCCAGCGCGCAGTATTTCGGTGTTAGCGAGGACGGAGACGTCACGCAGTATTTCGTCAGTGAAGGCCGGTTGTCTGATAAGCGGAACGATATCGTCAACGATATCGTCATAGATTTGGCCGAACCTGGCCGTGAAGAGCCGCCGAAAGCTGAAATCCGCCCCTTCGAAGGCCGTCAACTCTATGTCGACGGCAAACCGGTGGGCGAGCCGTTCAGGTAATCTGACCGCTTGATGGCGGTGGGCGGCGCGGCTAACGCAGCGGTCATGTCAATCACCCGCGAAGAAGTGGCCAAGATCGCGAGCCTCGCGCGCATCCGGATGGATGACGCGGAGCTGGATCGCATGGTCCCCGAACTCAACAATATCCTGGGCTGGGTCGAACAGCTGGGCGAGGTCGATACCTCGCAAGTCGAGCCGATGACCGCCGTGATCCCGCAAGCGATGCGGCTGCGCGACGACGTGGTCGATGCCGATCCGCTGACCGCCGGTGGCCGGCGCGAGGACGTGCTCGCCAACGCACCCGCTGCCGAGCACGGTTTCTTCGGCGTGCCCAAGGTGATCGAGTGACCTTGCGCCTTCCTGCCGCACATACACCCCATACGTTCGTGCCGAGCTTGTCGAAGCACGTCAGCGCCCACGCCCTTCGACAGGCCCAGGGCGAACGGAGTTTGATTTGACCGACCTTACCAATCTCGGCGTCAAAGCCATCCGCGACGGGGTCGCCGGTGGCGATTTCACCGCGCGCGAAGTTGCGGAAGCCTTCAACGCCAACGTCGCCGCCGCGAAAGACCTGAACGCCTTCATCGTCGCCACGCCCGAAAAGGCGCTCGAAGCCGCCGACGCGATCGACGCGAAGCGCGCCAAGGGCGAAGAGCTGGGCAAGATGGGCGGCGTGCCGATCGGCATGAAGGACCTGTTCTGTACCGATGGCGTGCAGACCACCGCCGCGAGCCACATCCTCGAAGGCTTCGTACCGCAGTACGAAAGCACCGTGTCGCAGAACCTGTGGAACGCGGGCGCCGGGATGCTGGGCAAGCTCAATCTCGACCAGTTCGCGATGGGCTCATCCAACGAGACGAGTTATTTCGGCAACGTCCTCTCGCCGTGGAAGAAGGCGGGCAGCAATGCCGCGTTGATCCCGGGCGGTTCGTCGGGAGGTTCCTCCACCGCGGTTGCCGCGCGGCTCGCTCCAGCAGCGACGGGCACCGACACTGGAGGGTCGATCCGCCAGCCTGCCGCGGTCACCGGCATTACCGGCATCAAGCCGACCTACGGGCGGTGTTCGCGCTGGGGCGTGGTCGCCTTCGCGTCCAGCCTCGACCAGGCGGGGCCGATGGCACGCGACGTCACCGATTGCGCGATCATGCTCGAAGCGATGGCCGGGTTCGATCCGAAGGATTCGACGTCGCTCGATATGCCCGTGCCCGAATGGGAAGCGGGGCTGAACGCGGACCTCAAGGGCAAGAAGGTCGGCATTCCGCGCGAATACCGCATGGACGGGATGGACGGCGAGATCGAGGCGAGCTGGGAACGCGGCAAGGAATGGCTGCGCGATGCGGGTGCCGAGATCGTCGATATCTCGCTGCCGCACACCAAATACGCGCTGCCCGCCTACTACATCATCGCCCCGGCGGAAGCCTCCTCCAACCTCGCGCGCTATGATGGCGTGCGCTACGGGTTGCGCGACCTGCCCGAGGGCGCGGGCCTGCAGGACATGTACGCCGCGACCCGCGCGGCGGGCTTCGGCGACGAGGTGAAGCGGCGCATCCTGATCGGCACTTATGTGCTCAGCGCAGGCTTCTACGACGCCTATTACACGCAAGCGCAGAAGATCCGCACGCTGGTGGCGCAGGACTTCGAGAAGGCGTGGGGCCAGTGCGACCTCATTCTCGCGCCGACCACGCCCACCGCCGCTTTCCCGCTCGCCGAGATGAACTCGGACCCGCTGGCGATGTACCTCAACGACGTCTTCGCCGTGCCCGCCTCGCTGGCGGGCCTCCCCGCGATGAGCGTGCCCGCGATGCTCAACGGCGAGGGCCTGCCGCTGGGTTTGCAGATCATCGGCAAGGCTTTCGACGAGCAGGGCGTGCTCAACGCCGGGCTGGCGATCGAGCAGCGTAGCGGGTTCGACGCGACACCGGAGCGGTGGTGGTAGCCTTGTGAGCGAGTACGACACCGCTTGGTCGGTCGAGTGTCCCCGGTGCAGCGAGCTCAATCGCTCCGAGGATCATCGCTGCAAGGCATGCAATGAGGGGCAAATCAACGCGTCGGTCAGCGGGAAACAGCTGCGCTCGGTGTTCTTTGGTTGCTCGGCCTGTGGCGAGCCACAGGCCTATCTGAAGTGCAAAGAGTGCGGGGCGGACATCAGGGAAGCGGTCACCAAGGAATTGGGCGTGTCGAGGGCGATACCTCTGGGTTGCATGCTCCCCGGTTTGCTGGTCGCTTCTGCCGGGTCGCAGGTCGTGTATTGGAATATCTGGGGCCTGTAGGCACCAGCCGTCACTAAGATTGGGTTTGACGAAGAGGGCGAAATGAAGGGCTGTATGAACGCGCTGACGTTTGTGGTGATCCTGGCGGTCGTCGTGTTCATCGTGCTCGCGGTCATCGGCTGGGTCAGGGATGGTGACGGTTCAGCCGATAGGGCGAATGATCAGGCGGGCAGGGCGGTCGGGCTTCCGGTCGCGGCAAGAGTTTTAGAGGTATTTTGATGAGCACTTATCGCATCCAGGGCGCCACGGGCGAATGGGAGGTCGTGATCGGCCTCGAAGTCCACGCGCAGGTCACCTCCAACGCCAAGCTGTTCAGCGGCGCGTCGACCGCGTTCGGCGCGGAGCCGAACACGCAGGTCAGCCTGATCGACGCCGCGATGCCGGGCATGCTGCCCGTGCCGAACCGCGAGTGCATCCGGCAGGCGGTGCGCACCGGCATGGCGATCGAGGCGCAGATCAACGCGTGGAGCCGGTTCGACCGCAAGAACTACTTCTACGCCGACCTGCCGCAGGGCTACCAGATCAGCCAGCTCTACCACCCCATCGTGGGCGAAGGACAGCTGCTGATCGAGGCAGACGAGAAGGCGGGCATTCCCGAAGACAAGATCATCGGGATCGAGCGCATCCATGTAGAGCAGGACGCGGGCAAGCTGATGCACGATCAGCACCCGACGATGAGCTACGTCGATCTCAATCGCGTGGGCATCGCGCTGATGGAAATCGTCAGCAAGCCGGACATGACTTCGCCTGCCGAAGCAGGGGCTTATGTGCGCAAGCTCAGGTCGATCCTGCGCTATGTCGGCTCGTGCGACGGCAATATGGAGGAAGGCTCGATGCGCGCGGACGTCAACGTCTCGGTGCGCAAGGTCGGCGATAGCGAACTGGGCACCCGGACCGAGACGAAGAACGTCAACTCGGTGCGCTTCGTGATGCAGGTCATCGAATACGAGGCGAACCGCCAGGTCGATGTGCTGGAAAGCGGCGGAACGGTCGATCAGGAAACGCGCCTGTTCGATGTCGCCACCGGTACCACGCGGACGATGCGCAGCAAGGAAGACGCGCACGATTACCGCTACTTCCCCGATCCCGACCTGCTGCCGCTCGAGCTGGACGATGCCTTCCTGACCGAGTGCCGCGAGAGCCTGCCCGAACTGCCCGACGCCAAGCGCGCGCGGTACGAAAACGAGCTGGGCCTTACGCCCTACAACGCGCGCGAACTGACCGCCGAGGTCGAAACATTCGGCCGCTTCGAAACGCTGCTGTCCGCCACCGCGGCGAAGATCGGCAAGCCCGAGAAGGCGGTCGCCACGCAGGTCGCCAACTGGGCGCTGTCCGTGGCGCCGGGCGTGATGAAGTCGCTCGGTGACGAAGCCGACCCCGCGCACGCCACCGCAGAGGCGCAGGCGAGCATCCTCGCGATGCAGGACAAGGGCGAGATTTCGGGCGGACAGGCTAAGGAAATCTACGAGATCGTCCTCAAGACCGGCCGCGACCCAGAAGAGATCGCCGATAGCGAAGGCCTCAAGCAGGTCAGCGACACCGGCGCAATCGAGGAAGCGATCGACGCGATCATCGCCGCCAACGAAGACAAGGTGGCCGAATATCGCGGCGGAAAGGACAAGCTGTTCGGCTTCTTCGTCGGCCAGACGATGAAGGCGATGCAGGGCAAGGCGAACCCGGCAGTGGTCAACCAGGTCCTGAAGGACAAGCTGGGGTGATTCGCTTCTCAGGCTCCGCGTGGTATTGTTAAGCCATGCGGCGGTCTGGTCGGTCATTTTGTGCTGTTCTTTTTGCAAGCGTCTTTTTCGTAGCCGCTTGCACCGAGGGCGATTTCGCTGGAGCGTCGGGTCTCGACTTCGATGGCCGCGGCGCGACCGTGCGACCTGTCGCGCTGGCTGACGCCAAAGTTTCTGCGGGGAACATCTTTCCAGCTTATCTTGGAACCACTCCCCGAGGATGCGGATTCCCAGCCATCCAGAATCCCCCCTTGCTCGAAGAATTTTCGTCGGATTGGTACACCTCACATCTCCGGGCCGCCGATGAGCGGCCCTTGCCGGAACTTGCTGCCGCTGCGCCTCGGCAGCTGCATGTAAGGTTCCTCTGGCTGCGGACGTTCGATCATCCGATGGTCGTGCGAATTGACGAACAGACAAATGGCGGGGCGGTTATCGAAGCCAAGCGCCTGTCGGGTGCGGGTGGCTATGAGCCGGGCGAAATCGCCGAACGTCTGACCCGTGACCTCACAGAGAGGGAATTTCGAAAGTTCAAAGCGGCAATTGAGCGCAGCGGACTCGCCAAGGAACCCGCTGCAAATTGTGGCGCGGGACTGGATGGCGCGCAGTGGATACTCGAAGTCGTCGCCGATAGCGAATATTCGTTTTTTGAACGGTGGACGCCCGAAGATGGCGCGGTACGCGATGTTGCGCTGACGATGCTCACTCTTACTGGCTGGGACCTCGAACCTCTCTATTAGCGATCACCATGCTCGACGCCGGCAGGCGGAACAATCCATCGTGTTCCGCAAGATCGGACGGGCAGCCATCACGCTCGCGCTCTAGCGATCCTCCTGCCACGGAGGATGGAATGAACGAGACGGCCGCCGACAATTATCGCAGGCGCATGGCGCGGGTGCTGGATCATATCGACCGGCACCCCGACGGCGACCTGCGGCTGGAGACGCTTGCGGGCGTCGCGGCGTTCAACAAGTTTCATTTCCATCGCCAGTTCGGGGCCACCTTCGGCATCCCGGTCCAGCGCTACGTGAACCTGTCGCGCATGAAGCGCGCTGCGTTTGCCTTGGCGTGTCGTACGGAGATGCCGGTGATCGAGATCGCTCTGGCGGCGGGTTTCCAGTCGCCGGATTCGTTCGCGAAAGCCTTTCGCGCGGAATTCGGGGCCAGCCCCAGCGCGTTCAGGAAGGCACCCGACTGGGCTGCGTGGCAAGCGGCAATCACGCCGTATGACAACGCAAGGAAACAGATCATGACTGCCGACTTCCAGCCTGCCGATGTGGCAATTGTCGACTTCGCCGAGGTGCCGATCATCCGGCTGAGCCATATCGGCGATCCCGCCACGCTGAACGGCTCGATTGCCCGCTTCATCGAATGGCGCAAGGCGAACAGGGTCGGGCCGCAGGTCGCGCGGACCTTCAACATATTCCACGGGGCGGCCCCGGAGGATTTCCGCGTCGATCTTGCCTGTCAGGCGATGCCCGGGCTCGAACCGGGCGAGGGCATGGAGCGCGCGAGCATCCCCGCCGGGCGTTGTGCGCGGCTCAGGCTCGTCGGCGTCAACGACGAGCTGGAGGCACCGGCAACCTGGCTCTACCGCAACTGGCTGCCCGCCAGCGGCGAGACGCTGCGCGATTATCCGCTGTTCTGCGAGCGGAGCAATTTCGGGCCGGGCATGCCCGAGAACGAGATGGTGACGGACCTGTACCTGCCGCTGGCCTGACACAGCGCTTGTCGCCAACGCGAAAGCGCCCGGGGCCCCCGTGTCGTGGGTGCCCCGGGCGATCGCCTAAGCCACTCGGCCCCGGTTCAATTGGCCAGCGTCTGCACCGCTACGAAGGCGCGGAGGCGCTGGTCGCCGTCCTTTGCATAGAACACCGGTCCCTTGGCATCGCGCATCAGCTCGGGCCCATGGAAGCCCGCCGACGTGACGGGTGTGCTCTTCTTCTTGTCGGTCGCGTTGGCATAGCCTTGCGCATCCAGCGCAAGGATGGCGGGCAGCACTTCACCCGCGCGGGCGAACGCCATTTCCAGCGCCTTGCGCGCCAGCGCGCCGTCGTTCGCCGCCCAGATCGCCACGTTCTCTTCCGCGACGAATGTCGGGCGGCGCAGCTTCACGACGCTGATCACCTGCTGTTCGTACAGGCGTGACGGATCCTGCGGACGTCTGGTCGCCACGTCCGCGATCACCCGCAGGTTCGTGAAATCGGCCGACATCTGGTAGCGCCAGCTAATGACCGCGACTTCCCGGGCATCGGAATGCGCGGAGGCAAATCCGCTTTCGAGCCGGTCGCGCTCCTTCTTCCAATGAATCGCACCGAGCGTATCGTTGGCCTCCGAAGCAAATGCGCCCATGCTGTAGGTCATGCTGACCGTGGTGTCGCCGCCCTCGATATCGGGGTCTGCGGCGGTCTTCGCCATCGAAGCGCCGGTAAGGACTTCCGGGGCGGGGGCGGCGAACCATGCTGTTTGCGACAGCGCCTGCTCGGTCGCAGCCAAAGCCAGCGGACCGGCGTCGAAGCCGGCCATCGCCTGCCTCAGCGGTGCCGCGATGGTGTAGGCCTTCGCCGCAGCACTCTGCGCCAGCTTTTCCGGCAGCTTGTCGATCAGAGCGCCGATCAGGCCGCCTTCAACCGGAATGATGCGCCCCAGTTCGATGCTGGTGGCCAATTCGTCCTGAGCGATGATGACGGCGATGGGGCGTGCGGGCTCCACCACGCGGTCTTCCGCAGCGATGTAATGCTCAGTCTGCGCGAGGGCGGGCTGAGCACTGCATGCTGCAAGAAGACCGAGTGCCAGACGCAGCACGGGCCTGCGGCGCCTAGCGGAAGCGCTTTGCATATTCTTCGAAATTGGCAAGGAACGCTCTGCGCAGGTCTGCATCGGCTGCCGGACGATCTTCTACCGTCTTCGGCGGAAATTCGCTGATCCCGTTGCCGCCGCGACCCTTGATCATCTTGGTCTGCTTGAGGCCGCCGCGGAAATCCTTGAAGATGAAGCGGTTGTTGAGCGAGCGACCGTAGATGACCTTCTTCTGGTAGAGGTTCTGCGTCACGATGAGTTCGGCGTAGCACGCGTCCGTGCTGTCGGTCAGGCGCGTCTTGGCCTTCGTCGTGATGTCACGGTCTGCGATCGGCACTTCGTAGATCACTTCGGTGCCGGCGGGCATGCCGACTGCTTGCGCGACGTCGATCGACTTGAAAGCTTCCACCTGGAACTGCGGGCTCAGCGCCTCGCGCATATATTCAGCGTTCGACTTGTTGTTGCCGCTGTTGATGGCCTGATTTATCACCCCCGGCCCCAGCAGCCCGAAGTTCTGTGCCTGACCTTCGATGGTGGGGAAGACATGCAGCGAGCAGGCCTGCTCTCCCTCTGCCGTATCAGCAGCGCCCTGCGCACCGCCATCCTGTGCAGAGGCGGATGCTGCAAAGGCGAAGGCGGCCACACAGCCGACCGCGGTCAAAAACTTCATCTTGCGTCCTTTTAGATAGAGCAAGCCATTGGACGGGAAGGAATCCAAGCTTGCGATGCCCCCGGGAATCTTGCGCTGGAAAATGCGCCTTCCCAACCTCCCATAGCTCGGTGGTAACACGAATTTCGTGACCGTCTAGCCGGTTCGTCGGACACGCTGCATGCAGCCGAGGAGGCGAAACAAACCGCTGGTCTAGTCGGCTTGCGCTCCGCATAAGCGCGACAGCAATGACCGACCCGCGCCTCAGCATCGTGCTCGTCCACCCGGAAATCCCCGGCAATACCGGCGCGGTCGGGCGTACCTGCGTCGCACTCGATCTGGAACTGGTGCTGATCCACCCGCTTGGCTTCACGATTACCGATACGCGGCTCAAGCGGGCGGGGCTCGACTACTGGCAGCACATCCGGCTGGCGGAATTCCGCAGCTGGGAGGCGTTTCTGGAAGAGCGCACGCCGCGCGTGGACCAGCTGTACCTGTTCGAGGAATTTGCGCCGCGCAGCTTCTACGAGCCCGAGTATCCGGCGGACGCCTACCTCGTGTTCGGGCGCGAGACCAAGGGATTGCCAAGCGAGATCGTGGAGGCGCATCGCGAGCAGATGGTCAGCCTGCCGATGCGCAGCGACAAGGTCCGCTCGCTCAACCTCGCCAACACCGCCACCGCCGCAGCCTACCAGGCGCTGCGCAGTCAGTGGACCTCCTAGCGGCCGCTGCGCCTTTCCCGCGCACGCCGCTTTTTTTGATCTTGGCGGACAGCGGCCTCGCTCGTATTCCTCCAACGGGATCAAAAACTTGGGGGGTACCGTGAAACAGCTATGTTTCGCCTTGCTGCTGCTGCCGATTGCGGGCGCGGCGCAGGCACAATATGTCGAATCCAACGCGCCACCGATGCGCAGCTTCACCGCAGCCGAGATCGAGGCCGTGCCGATGCCCGAACTCGCCTTCGACGCGAGCGAGGTGAAGGAAGACGATTTCGAGAAGTACTTCTACTTCCACCGCCCCGACACCAGCTTCGATGTCGCCTATGCCGACATTACCGAGTGCGACGCGCTGACCAGCGGCCTGCGCTATTATGGCGGTGCCGCCGACTACGCGATGTCGAGCGCGATGGCGCAGTACGGCGTGCTGGCCGGAGGGGTCGGCACCATGATCGGTTCGATGGTCGGCGATGCCATCTTCGGTTCGGCGGAACGCCGCAAGCAGCGCCGCCTCAACATGCGCAACTGCATGTTCTACAAGGGTTACGATCGCTACGGTCTGGAAAAGGACCTGTGGCAGGAGTTCAATTTCGAGGAAGGCAACAGCGCCGAGAAGGCCGATCGTCGTGCGAAGAAGATCATGATGCAGGCACGCGTCGCTTCCGGGCCGAAACCCCAGCAGGAGGCGCTCCAGCCATGATGACACGGATGATCACCGCCGCGGCCATCGGCACGCTGCTGCTCTCGGCTGCGCCCGCGCTGGCGCAGAGCGTCGAATCCGACGCGATCGAATTGAAGAACATCGAGAAGGGCAAGCAGTCGATCAAGGCGGACCGCGCCTATATCCTGGTGACCGGCAGCAACCGCTCGCAGGGCATGTTCTACAAGACCGCGACCGAAGAGGATCGCGCCCTGTTCCAGGAGGACTGGGAAGAGGAATATGCCGACGCGCTCAAGAAGTACCAGCGCAGGCTGGAAAAGTACGAGGAAGAGCAGAAGGACAAGCGCGCAGGCAGCCTTCCGCCCAATTACCGGCTGATGGAAAAGCCCGTCGAGGTGACGCGGGAAAACTTCTCGATCGGATCGATCGAGCAGCGCCTGACCGCCCATTGGGGACCGATGTTCGTCTTCGACAAGGACAAGAGCGAGGGCGGGGAGAAGTCCTTCTCGTACCTGCTGGAGGTCGATCCGGGCGAATACACGTATTACGGCGCGCTGTTCGTGGCCCCCAACGGGTCCACGGTCGGCACGTGCATGTGCATGGGCAGCGTCAAGTTCACCGCCGACGCCGGGGTCATCACCAATCTGGGCGATTTCGCGATGATGCAGTGGTTCGACGACGAGGCGGGTCGCGAGGTGAACGTCCTTTGGGACGAGACATCGGCGAAGCGCGAGCCTGCCCGTCCGATCGACTATTCCGTCCCTGCTTCGCTTGCCAAATACGATGTCGTTCGCGCCGAACTCCACGCTGCGGGCAAGGTCGACAACTGGTACGGCATCATGATCGGGCGGCTCCCCCCGATGGAGGGCGTTCTCGCCTACGAGCGCGACCGGATCGTCGACGTTAGGGAGGCCGAGAGGCTGGCCAACGCGAACGACGCAGCCGAAGTCGTGGCTGCCATCAAGGCTGAGCTGACAGCAGAAGCGGAGGCGGCCGAAGGCGAGGCCGCTACCGACGCGGCGGATGCGGGCGAAGATGTCGCCGTAGCCGATGCGGCGACGGACAGCGCCGAGTGATCGTCGTCTGACGGATGGATATGGGGGCGGGCGGGTCGAACACGATCCGCTCGTCCCGATCCCGCAACCCGGCCGCCGCTGCGGCCTTTCGGACGATCCAGCCTAATTGGTCAGCGTGTAGGTCGCGGTGCAGGTCCATGCGGCATCGCCGCTGCCCGTCTCGCGGCAACTCACCCGGTTGCCATCGGGCCGCTGGCCGACCGGCTTGTCGTACTCGGTTTCCGCCTTGGCCGACATCCGCGTGACGGCGACCGCCTGCGAGGGGCCACTCGCGCTGACCTGCACCGTGCGGGGCTCATCGCCGGCAGCCTCATCCTCGACATAGGGCTCGTCCGAATCCTGCGCGCCGCTCGCGTCGACATATGCGTTGAACACCCAGCCCGTCAGGCACGCGCCCGAATAGGCTTGCGGCGAGCCGACCGAGTCTTCGAGCCCGCACTGACCGGGCTCGCCCAGCGTGCCGTCGGAAAGATAGACGATCCCGTACCACTGGCCCTGCCGGTCGCACACGTAGAAGGGCGCGTCGTCCTCCAGCTGGTCGATCCGCGTCGCATCGGTCGACGGGGCTTCGCGCACCGAGAGGAAATCGTCCGAGCCGCCCGGCAGGTTCGCTACGCGCCCGACCCTGTCGCACGCGCTGCGATGCGGCCCATCGCGCCCGATCCTGACCGCCAGCGCCTTGGGAGCGTCGGTGGAGGTGTCTTGCGCCGGTTCGTCGGCCAGATCGTCGTCGCTGGAGACGATCACGGTTTCGTCGTCGGCTGGGTCCTGCGCGTCGGTATCGCCCTTGCGCTGGCCGAGCAGGAACGCGACCACGCCCACCAGCAACACGATAACGACCACCAACCCGATCATCGTGCGGTTCATCGCCACGATCCCTCTCTCAAGAATGCCTTTGCGGGCAATATTGCCCGCCTGCGGCACCTCGCCAAGAGAAAACAAAAGGGCCGCCGGATCAACTCCGACGGCCCTCTTTGGATCGGTGGTGAAACCCGGCCTTAGCCCTGGCGTTCGCCGGTCAGCGGCATGTCGCCGAAGGCGCCCGCGTTGACCTTGCCGGTCAGCTGGTCGCCGTTGACGGTCGCTTCGCAGTTGAGCTCCATCGGCATCGGCACGGTCATGTCCATTTTCCACTTCAGCGTATCGCCGTCGATGGTGCCGTCCTTGACGTCCATCGAGCCCATGCCGCCGGCCATCGAGCCGGTGAAAGTGTTGCCATCGTCACCGGGGACGACGGTGAAAGTGCCCTTCTGGTCGCCCATCGGGCTCTTCACGACGGTATCATAGGTTCCGGCTACGGACATTTGCGCTTCTCCTCTCGCGTGTGTCGGTAGGCCGAGCCATCGCCCGTACCTACACTCGTGTCAACAACGCTCATTCCACCTCGATGGTTTCAATGGGCAGACCAAGTTTTTCGAGCTGCGGACGGACCTTCTCCGCATCGCCGACCACGACCCAGACGAACTGTTGGGGATCGATCGCCTTGCGAGCCGCAGCGTCGAGGCTTTCGACCGTCTGCCCGCGATACTTGTCCGCCAGCGTTTCGTAGTAGTCCATGGGACGACCATACATGACGTTGTTCTGCATCGCGCCGAGCACCGCCCCCGACGTTTCGAACTGGCCGGGAAGCTGGCGGATCTCGTTGTTCACGTTCCGGGTCAGCTCGTCTTCGGTGACGCCGCGGGTGGTGACGAATTCTCCGATTTCGCGGATCAACTCGGCCAGCGCATCGCCCGTGCGGTCGGCCTGCACCGGTGCCTGGACGAAGTAGGCCACCGCGCCCTCGTTGATCGACGGTCCGCCGCGCACGCCGTAGCTCCAGCCCTTGGTCTCGCGAAGGTTCATGTTGAGCCGCGCGAGGAAGTTGCCGCCGAGCGCATTGTTGGCGTTGGTGAGGTCGACGATCGTCTCATCATTCGCCGAAAACGGCGTAATCTTGCCGCCGACGATGAAGCTCTGCGGCGAGTTCGGGCGATTGACCAGCACGATGCGCGGCGAATCCGGTGCCGTGGCAAGTGCGCTGAAGTCTTTCTGGCCCTTCGCGGTTGCCGGGGCATCCCAATTGCCGAACGCTTCCTCGAGCCCGGGCATGACCTCTGCCAGCGGCAGGTTGGAAACCACGAAGACCGCAGCGTTATCGGGCCGCAGCCAGGTCTGCTTGAAGTCGATCAGATCATCGCGCGTCAGCCCGTTGACCGATTCCACCGTGCCCGAACCGCCATACGGGTTGTCCGCCCCGTACACGAGCGGCGTGGCGACGTAATAGGCAAGGCCGCTGGGGCTCTTGAGGCTCTGCTGGATGCCGGTGACGGTCTGCGTGCGCAGGCGCTCAAGCTCCGAAGGGTCGAACGCGGGATTGCGCACCACATCGGCCAGCAGGTCGAGCGACGGCTCGAGGTTGGCGCTGAGCGAGGAGAGCGTGAAGCTCGACCGGTCGACACCGCCACCAATGCTGATGTTGGCACCGAGGCGCTCCTGCGCTTCGGCGAGTTCGCGCGAACTGAGGGTGGTGGTCCCTTCTTCCATCATGCCGAGCGTCATGCCTTCGAGGCCGCGCTTGTCGATTGGGTCTGCGGCAGAGCCCGCATCGAAGCTGATCGTCACCCGGGTGGCGGGCACCGCGTCGCGCTGCGCGTAATAGACCTTGATCCCGTTGGGGAGCGAGGCCTCGGTCACGTCGGGGAAGTCGAGCGCGGTCAGCTGCGCGATCTCGGGCGCGGGGCGCACCTTGGTCACCGTGATTTCGCTGGCTGCGGGCGCTGCGTCTTCGCCCGCATCGTCGGTCGCGGCGACGCTGGCGGCTTCTTCATACTCGCCTTCGCGCTCGCCCGGTTCGAGGACCAGCGTCATCGAAGGGCGGGTCATCCACTTCTGCATCGCAGCCTTCACATCGCCCGGGGTGAGCGTGGCGAGGATGTTCATCTGCCGCTCGAAGAAGCCGGGATCGCCTGCAAGAACATTGCCCTGCGCCAGCGTCACGGCCTTGCCGCCGAAGCCGCCGACCTGTTCCAGCCCGCGGATCGTGCCCGCGAGGTTGGAGGTCGCCGCACGGCGCACCTCGTCTTCGGTCGGCCCTTCCTCGATGAAGTCGGCGATGATTTCATCGAGCCGCTTTTCGACCACCGCAGGATCGACGCCCGGCTTGACGGTCGCGCCGATGTCCAGAATGCCGACGCGCTGGAAGGCGTAGTTGCCAGCGTTCACACCCACGGCGAGCTGTTCGTCGCGCACCAGGATGTTGTCGAGGCGGCTGGAGGAAAGCCCGCCGAGGATTTCCGCACCCACGTTGAGCGCGGTCAGATCGCGGTCGGTGATGCCGGGGACGGAGTAATACTTGTCGATGCTGGTCGCGGCGACCTGATCCTTCATCACCGTCCGTACGTTTTCCTTCAGCACGGGCACGTCGGCCTGCGCCGGGTTGTTGACCGGACCGCGCGCGATCGAACCGAAGTACTTTTCGGCCAGCGGCTTCGCTTCGGCGGCGGAGATGTCGCCTGCCAGCACCAGTGTCGCATTGTTCGGGCCGTAATTGTCGCGGAACCACCGCTGCACGGTTTCCAGCGTGGCGGCGTCGAGGTCGGCCATCGAACCGATCACGTTGTGATCGTAGGGGTGCCCTTCGGGATAGAGCGTCTTGATGATCTCGTAGAAGACGAGCCCGCCCGGCTGGTTGTCGCCCTGGCGCTTCTCGTTCTGGACGACGCCGCGCTGGTTATCGAGCTTCTCCTGCGTGATCGCGCCCAGCAGGTAGCCCATGCGGTCGCTTTCCAGCCACAGTGCGCGTTCGAGCGCACCGGTCGGCACGGTTTCGAAATAATTGGTGCGGTCGAAATTGGTGGTGCCGTTGTAATCGGTCGCGCCCATTTCCTGCAGGTACTGGAAGTAGTCGTTGGGCGCGTTTTCGGAGCCGTTGAACATCAGGTGTTCGAACAGGTGGGCAAAGCCGGTTTCGCCCTTGGGCTCGTCCTTCGAACCGACATTATACCACACCGCGACGCCGACGATCGGCGCCTTGCGATCCTCGTGCACGATCACGGTCAGGCCGTTGTCCAGCTTGAACTCCTCGTAGGGAATCGCGACCTGCTCGACCAGCTCGTCCAGCGGCGCGGGTTGCTCGACAGCGTCCTGCGCAAAGGCAGGCGTGGCGAGGACTGCGGGCGTGGCGAGCGCCACGGCGAGCGCGGCGAGGCTGGTCCTGGTGGTGCGCAACATGATGGACATTCTCCGATTCGAATTCAAAATACTGAAATAGGGCGATAAACTAGCGCAATCAGCGGTGGCTGGTCACGGTTTTTCTGGAACTTGCAGAGGCCAGCACGTCATCTCTCCAGAAGTGCACCGGCTTCAACCGATGCTGGATGAACAGCGTCGATTGATCTGCGAAATGCGGGCTGTCGGGCCGGGTGATCGCTGCGCCGTACGGCTGGATCGAGCGCGAGGCGACGGGCAGCCCGTCGAGCCATTCGATCCACATGATGAAGCTGTCGCCGTGCTTGACCGACAGCCGGCCATCATCGTCGACATCCCAGGTGGTCGAGGCACGCAGCGTGTCGGACCCTCCGTCGAGCGGGAGGTCCACATCGCCCTGCCGCAGGCGCAGCAGTTCGCTCATCGGCGGGGTCAGGCGGCCGAAATATTTCTGGAGGTGGTCCTTCGACCGGGTCAGTTCCTCGACCGCGTCGGGCCACGCCGACTTCTGGTAGCTCGCTGCCATGAACGGCTTGACCATCAGCAGCGCGATCGAATCCGCCGGGCCGATATTGTCGGCGGTGAAATCCCATTCGAGCATCAGCTTGCGCGCTTGCGCCAGCTCGGGGTGCTTGCGCGGGTCGATCGCGCGGACATCGTCCATCATCCGCTTGATATAGTCGCTGTCCTCGTAGCCCATGTCGTACTTGATGCGCATCAGCGTATCGCGGTCGAGCCGGCCCGCCTCGCTCATCAGCTTCCACGCGCGCCGCGCACGGTTGGTCATCTTGAGCTCGACGCCCATCAGCGGCGAGACACTGTCGGGCGACAGGTCGCTGCCTGCCCCTGCGGCATAGAACGGCGTGTTGTTGGCGTTCATCAGCCAGCCGCTCGCCGGATTGCGGTATTGCGGCAGCGTGGCGTAATCGACCGTGCGCTGCCAGATCAGCTTGCTGTCGTCGCCGGGCAGCACATGGCGCCAGTCGGGCCCCTCCTGCCGCTCTGGGATCGCCGCGTTGTAGATGTAGGCAATATTGCCCTGCTTGTCGCCGTAGATGAAATTGGTCGAAGGCACCTGTCCGCGCGACAGGATTTCGTACCACTCGTCGTAGGTCTTGGCCTTGTTGAGGCGGTAATAGGCGTCGAGCTGGCCGATGCTGCCGATCCCGCCGAAACGGATCGCGAAGGCACCTTCGTCGTTCTTGATCACCGGCCCGTGGACGCTGCGATAGACCGTACGGCTGATGGGCAGGGTGAACGGCCCGACCTTGACCGGCAGGGTGACGTCGGTCGCCTCCAGATCGAGCCACTTGCCATCGAGCCGATAGCGCGTGCCGCTATCGTCCAGCACCAGCTTGTAGATGTCGATCATGTCGGGCGTGTTGACCGTGTTGGTCCAGCCCAGATCCTCGTTATGGCCGAGGAAGGGGAAGGGGCTACCGGGGAAGTTCGCGCCCGCATAGTGCCAGCCTTCGCCGCTTTCGACGACCAGTTCGTACCATGCGACCCCGCCGCGCCACGGCTGGTGCGAGTTGGAGACGAGGATGGTCGGCCCGCCCGACTTTTGGGGCGTGACCGCAAAAGCGTTGGAGCCTGCATATTCGGCATCCTCGCCCATCGGCATCGGCCCGGCATGCGCGGTTTTCTTCGTTTCTGCCGCAGGCTCGTCCATGATGCGCGGCGCCCCGTCGATCACGGTGCCGTCACCGGCATCCTTGCCGGTCAGCGAGGGGCCATATTCGGGCGGCAGCGGATCGCCCGCGACCAGCGGACCCATGAACCGGTCGAGCCCGAAGAAGAACGGCTGGCGCAGCGCGAAGCCCGACGCAATGTCGACCCCGTCGACCGGGAACAGGTTGCCCAGCTTCACCTCGCCCGGATGATCGTCCGCATAGTCGTTCAGGCCCACCGCATAGGCATCGAGCAGCGCGCGCGTGTCCGCAGGCAGCTTGGGCCATTCGCGCTCGGCAATGCCGCGCGCGTCGAGCAGGTGGTAGGCGTAATCGAACGCCGCCCCGTCCTGCCCGGCGATCGCGCCGTAGCGGCCGCGGCTCATCGCGACGACATCTTGCAAGGTGGTAAAATCATCCTCGGCGTGAGCAATGGCGACGCCATAGGCGACGTCGGCGTCGGTCTTGCCGTAGATGTGCGGCACGCCGAAATCGTCGCGCACGATCTCGGCGGCGTATTCGCGGTCGGTGGAGGGAGCGTGGCCCTTGCCGGCCCAGAACGGCTCCCACGTCATCAGCCCGATCGCCGCCACCAGCAGCACCACGATCAGCGCCAGCCCGATCCAACCCAATACACGCTTCATTCCGATCCAGCCCCCATTGCCATCATTCGGCCGGTTGCTGCCCGGCGCTTGTATTCTCACTAGCAAGCTTTTCCGCCCAATCCGACTCCGGTCTGTCGGCGATTTCGGGGGCGAGGCGCGGGGCGAGGATCGTGGTCGCGATCAACAGCCCGGTATTGCCGATCTGGCGCAGCAGCGTGGTCGCCACCAGCAGCGCGCTCAGCGAATGTTCGTCCACCCCCATGCCGCGCGTGATCTCCATCGCGACGACCAGGAACAGCAGGTCGCGGTTGGGGATCAGCGGCAATTGCTGGATCAGCATCTGTACCGCGACGAACAGCAGCCAGGTGTCGAGCGGCACGAACGGCATCACCACGGCATATTGCAGGATCAGGAAGATGTTGGTGATCGCGAGGCGCAGCAGGTGCAGCACGAAAACGATCGTTCCCTGCACCACATCGAGCTTGAAGACCGAGCGGCGGAAAATGATGATCACGACCACCCCGATCACGCCGACCAGCAACAGCGCCAGCGCAGGGCCGTCGGTCTTGCCCAGCACGCGGGCGATCAGCGCATTCTCACCATGCAGTGCAAAGCTTGCGACCAGCAGCCCGGTGAAGACAGCCGAGGCAATCCCGCCGAGGATCGTCGAATCCTTTACGCCGTGGAATGCCTGTTTGGCGCGCAGGCCCAGCTGCTTGCGCGCCCACATCGCGAACCAGATATCGCCCGAATAGCCCAGCACCACGAAATTGAGCGCACGCTTGCGCAGCAGCGCGTACCAGGTGGCCATCTTCGTGCCCGGCCAGATGACCTTGAAGACGAATTTTTCCGCCAGCGGCGTGACCAGAAAGCCGAGAACATAGAGCACGAAAAACATCGGCTCGTCCGGCAGCTCCTGAAGCAACGGACGAAGGCCAAGGTTGTAAAGCTGGCGTGCAATCACCGCGATAATCAGCGCGGTCCACACCCAGCCTATGATTTTGCGGTGTTTTTCGAGGAAGGCGGGAACCTGCCTGACCCAATCCATCACGCGGCATGGCTCCAATTAGCAGGGCAGCGAGGTGGGCAATTGCGCTGTCCTTGTCAATGGCATGGCGCGCGGACCGCAGCCTGCCTGCTCTTCGTCCCGCCACGGCACGCGGCGGTCGATCACTCATGCAAAATTTGCACTGGGCCCCTTACGTGGCAGCCGGGCAACACTATTTCGGTGACAACTTGGTATTAGGGGACCGCACATGAACCTCGAGAACTTCACCGACCGCGCGAAGGGCTTCCTCCAATCCGCGCAGACCACCGCCATCCGGCTGAACCACCAGCGCATCACGCCGCTCCATATCCTCAAGGTGCTGCTCGACGATAGCGAGGGCATGGCCGCCGGGCTCGTCCAGCGGGCGGGCGGCGATCCCGCGAAGGCGGAACAGCGCGTGGACGAGGAATTGTCGCGCATCCCGGCGGTGACCGGCGGCGGCGCGCAGGCGAGCCCCGGGCTCGATAATGATGCGGTGCGCGTTCTCGACCAGGCGCAGCAGATTTCGGAAAAGTCCGGCGACAGCTTCGTCACGGTCGAACGGATGCTGGTGGCGCTGGCGCTCGCATCCAACAGCAAGGCGGGCAGCGTGCTGGCCGATGCAGGGGTGGACGCCAAGGCGCTCGAGCACGCGATCACCGAACTGCGCGGCGGCCGCAAGGCTGACAGCGCCAACGCCGAACAGGCCTACGACGCGATGCAGAAATACGCCCGCGATCTGACGCAGGCGGCGCGCGACGGCAAGCTCGACCCCGTGATCGGGCGCGACGAGGAAATCCGCCGCACCGTGCAGATCCTCGCGCGGCGGACCAAGAACAACCCGGCGCTGATCGGCGAACCCGGCACGGGCAAGACCGCGATTGCGGAAGGTCTCGCGCTGCGCATCGCCAATGGCGACGTGCCCGACAGCCTCAAGAACCGCACGCTGATGGCGCTCGACATGGGCGCGCTGATCGCGGGCGCGAAATATCGCGGCGAGTTCGAGGAACGATTGAAGGCCGTGCTCGACGAGGTGAAGGGCTCCGACGGGCAAATCATCCTGTTCATCGACGAGATGCACACGCTGATCGGCGCAGGGGCCTCGGAAGGCAGTATGGATGCCTCCAACCTGCTCAAGCCCGCGCTCAGCCGCGGCGAGCTGCATTGCATCGGCGCGACCACCCTCGACGAGTACCAGAAATACGTCGAGAAGGACCCGGCGCTGCAACGCCGTTTCCAGCCGGTCTATATCGAGGAACCCAGCGTCGAGGATACGATCAGCATCCTGCGCGGGATCAAGGACAAGTACGAGCTGCACCACGGCGTGCGGATCACCGATGGCGCGATCGTCGCCGCCGCGCAGCTTTCCAACCGCTACATCCAGAACCGCTTCCTCCCCGACAAGGCGATCGACCTGATGGACGAGGCGGCGAGCCGCATCCGCATGGAAGTGGAGAGCAAGCCCGAGGAAATCGAAGGCCTCGACCGGCGTATCATCCAGCTCAAGATCGAAGAGCAGGCGCTGGCCAAGGAAACCGACGATGCCAGCAGGGAACGGCTCGAACACCTGCGCGAAGACCTCGCCAATCTCGAACAGCGCTCGGCCGAACTGACCACGCGCTGGCAGGGCGAGCGTGACAAGATCCATGCCGAGGCGCGGATCAAGGAAGACCTCGACGCCGCGCGGCTCGAGCTGGAGCAGGCGCAGCGCGCGGGCGACCTCGCCAAGGCGGGCGAGCTGCAATACGGGCGCATCCCGGAGCTGGAAACGAAGCTGCAGGAAGCGCAGGGGCACACCAGCAATGCACTGCTGCGCGAAGAGGTGACCGAAGAGGATATCGCGGGCGTCGTTGCGCGCTGGACCGGCATCCCGGTCGACCGCATGCTCGAAGGCGAGCGTGACAAGCTGCTGAAGATGGAAGAGGTGCTGGGCAAGCGCGTTATCGGCCAGACGCAGGCGATCAGCGCGGTGTCCAAGGCGGTGCGCCGCGCGCGTGCCGGGTTGCAGGACCCGAACCGGCCGCTCGGCAGCTTCCTGTTCCTTGGGCCAACCGGCGTCGGCAAGACCGAGCTGACCAAGGCACTCGCGCAGTTCCTGTTCGACGACGACAACGCCATGGTTCGCATCGACATGAGCGAATTCATGGAAAAGCACGCGGTTGCGCGGCTTATCGGCGCACCTCCGGGCTATGTCGGTTACGAAGAAGGCGGCGTTCTCACCGAAGCGGTTCGCAGGCGGCCCTATCAGGTGGTGCTGTTCGACGAGGTGGAGAAGGCGCACAGCGACGTGTTCAACGTGCTGCTGCAAGTGCTTGACGATGGCCGGTTGACCGATGGGCAGGGCCGCGTGGTCGACTTCTCGAACACGCTGATCATCCTGACCAGCAACCTTGGCAGCCAGTACCTTTCGAACATGACCGACGACCAGCAGGTCAGCGATGTCGAACCGCAGGTGATGGACGTCGTGCGCGGGCACTTCCGCCCCGAATTCCTCAACCGGCTGGACGAAATCATCCTGTTCCACCGGCTCGGCCAGGCGGACATGGCGCCGATCGTCGAATTGCAGGTGGCGCGCGTGCAGAAGCTGCTCGCCGACCGCAAGATCGATCTGGAGCTGACCGATGCCGCCAAGCGGTGGCTGGGGCGGGTCGGTTACGACCCGGTCTACGGCGCGCGGCCATTGAAGCGCACGGTTCAGCGTTACGTGCAGGATCCGCTCGCCGAGAAGCTGCTGCAGGGCGAGATTCCCGATGGCAGCACGGTCAAGATCGACGAGGGCGACGGCGCGCTGGAGATGACCGTCAACTGATCGCTGCGGGCGGTTTGCCCGGGGCCAACTGCCTTGCGCGCTACCCGTCTGCGCTGCTTCGCGGCTTCGCGCGGGCGGGGGCGCGCGAGGGTTGATCGAGACGGATTGCCGATCGCGCGGTAGCGATCCGATGAGCGCCGAAAGGGCACCCTCGGTGGGCGCGCTGCCCGCCGGGGATGCTCGCGACATCGCATAGCGGGCTTCGCTGCGTGCCCACCCCGCCGCGCGGGTCTTCACATAGAGATTTGAAAACGATGGGTCGGCGTCGCCAATGCGGCGGCGCGCGGCAATGCCTTGCTGCTCGCGGTGTCGCTGCGTGCGCCCCTCCTCGCTGACCCACGCGGAGCGGCTCAGCAGCGCCGCGCGCGAGTATGTGCGGCGGGGCTGACGTCTAGTGGGCCCCGGGTCTGGGGCGTGGTGGAGACCAACGCGGGCAGGGCACGACGTCACCAGCCGGGGCGCCTGCGGCTCGATCGCTCGCGGATCAGGCGGGGCAGCAGCACGCGGATTGCGGACAAAAAAAAGGGCCCCGGTTTCCCGGGGCCCTTCCTTGTTCGGTAATCGCGGAGTTTAGAACTTCGCGCGGACACCGGCCTTGAAGTAGCGGCCGATCACGCCCGCATCGGCCCATGCCGGGTTGTACAGGTGACCACCGTAGGTCGCCGTATCGATCGGCGCCTTCTCGTTGGTGACGTTGTTGATGTTCAGATAGATCTGGAAGTTATCCGTCACATCCGCACCCAGCGTCAGGTTACCGTAGGTGAAGCTGTCGACACGGCACTGGTAAGGCGTGCCGTCCGGGAAGGTCGCGGCGAGGCTGAAGTCGCAATCGTCCTTGGTGCCCGGACCGCTGATGTCTTCAGCGCTCGTCGAGTAGCCATCGGTGTAGTAGATCGTGCCGCTGATGAAGAACTTGTCGAACGACAAGGTGTTCTGCCAGCTACCGCGCCACTCCGGCGAACCCGCCGCCGAGGTGATCACGTACGGCCCGATCGAGCCCTGGTACTCCTGAGTGTCGCCATCAACCGTCTGGCTGAGCTCGATGAGGTACGAAGCCTCGATCGAAGACGACAGCGTGATATCGTCGGTGATGTCGAACTTCGCGGCAGCCGCGAAGTCGATACCGCGAGCCGATGCCGAGTCCTTGTTCGTGAACGAGTAGGTCACGAACTGAGCACGCGGGATCAGACCGGCAAGAGCCGGATCGGTCGACGGATCGTCAGGGATCACGGTGAAGCCAGCCGGGATCGGATCGCCGGCGTAGTACGCGGCCAGAGCCGGCGTGTAGTCCGCACCGGTGATCAGGTTGGTCTTCTTGATGTCGTAGTAGTCCACGGTGAAGCTGAAGTTACGGATCGGTTCCGCAACCAGGCCAATCGTGAAGTTACGCGACTTTTCAGGATCCAGCGCCGGGTTACCAGCCTGGGTCAGACCAAGCGAGTAGTTGGTGATGTACCCGGGCAGGGTGCCACCGTTGGCAGCCTGGTACTGATCGCGGATCGCCTGCGGGATGGTCGCAGTGCCGTTGATGTAACCCGTGGTCGGGGTTGCACCGAATTCGGCGAACGAACCGATCCGGAAGCCCTTCGAGTAGGTACCACGCAGCTTGACCTGCGGGATCGGGGTGATCTCGAGGGTCGCCTTGGGCGAGAAGTAGCTCTGGCCCGTGTTGTAGCTGTCGTAACGGCCCGAAAGGTTGACGTTCACGAAGTCAGTGATCGGAGCGTCGGCTTCGCCGTAGACCGACCAGACGGTACGCTGCCCGATCGACCCGAACGGGTTGACGCGCGAGGTGTAACGCTGGGTCGGATCGACCAGGGTCGGATCAGACGAGTTGTCGCCATCCGCGCCGGGCGCATTGACGCGCTCGTGACGGATCGAGGCACCGAGACCGATCTGCAGTGCACCGCCGGGCAGTTCGAACACGTCACGCGCGATCGAGGCCTGCGCCTGGTACATTTCCGAGGTGCTGCGGTTGTTGACCACAGGCGCCACGAAGTCGCGAACCGCCTGCGAGTTCAGTTCCGGGTTGACGAAGTTGTACGAACCGTCGGCAACTGCCTGCAGGAAGTTGGCGATGTAGACGCGACCACCAAGGGTACGTTCCAGATCCACCTTCATCGCAGTCGCACCGACGTCGAAGAACCAGCCGTCGCCGAAGCTGCCGTTCACGCCGAAAGCGGCGCGGAACGAGTCGGTCTTGTAACGGGCCGATTCGTTGATGTCGGGCAGGTTGCCGATGACACGCGCAAGCTGGCCGGAGGCCGCATACGGGTTGTTCGGGTTCAGCGTGCCGTTGAGGGCGTTACAACCGTTGTTGTACGGAGCACCGTTCGCATCAGGCGCCGCGTTGGGGCAGATGTAAACCGGCAGGTACAGCGGGCTGACGTTGAACGTGATGCCCGACGAGGCCGGAGCCGAAGCACGGATCGCCGACGCGTTGTAGTAGTCGTAGGAAACATCGCTCTGTGCGTAGTTGAACTGGATGTAACCTTCGATTTCGTCGGACAGACGTGCGGTCGCCCGCATCGTGCCGTTGATCCGCTGCGAATCGGGACGGATCACGCCGTAGCTTTCGTACAGGTCGTAATCGCAGGTGAAGTCCTGACCCATGAACGCCGGGGTGCCCGGAGGTCCGAAGTACACCTTTTCATCGTTGCCGCAGCCCTTGGCAGGGTTGAGCAGCTCGTAACCACCAGTCGCCGTGCCAGGTGCACTGTACGGACGCGAGTAGAAATAGCCGTTCGTCAGGCCATAGAGACCGTTGTACGACCCATCCGCGAGGATGTTGTTGTAGTTCTGCGAGTCGAGGCACTTGGTGCCGTCGGCGTTACAGAGCGCGGTCACGTCGTCGCCGCTGCGATAGGGAGCGTCGAGATCGCGGTTAAACAGCGCGTCGCTCTTGTAGTAGCGGCCGCTGACGTAGACGTTGAAACCGTCTTCCGCGATGTCGCCCACGCCGTAGGTCAGCGCGACGTTCTGCTGCGCGGCATCGCCACGCTCGGAAATGCCGGTTTCGGCACGCAGGTTCAGGCCGGTGACCTGACGCTTCGTGATGATGTTGATCACGCCCGCGATCGCGTCGGCGCCGTAGGTCGAGGAGGCGCCGTCCTTGAGGACTTCGACCCGGTCGACGGTGGCGTCGGGGATGGTGTTGAGGTCGACGAAGTTACGCGTGCCGTCATCCGCGAGCGGATAATAGGCGCCGCGCAGGCCGTCGAACAGCACCAGCGTGGACGAAACGGTCAGGCCGCGCAGCGAGGCTGCCGAGGCACCGGCCGCGAACGCGCCGTTGGCGGTGAACGAGTTGGGCAGGGTGCCCGCGCCGTTGGCCGAAAGGTTCTGGATCGCTTCTTCGACGGTGGTCTGGCCACGGGTGGCGAGTTCGTCGGCGGCAATCACGGTAACCGGGTTGGCGTCTTCACGGTTGGTGCGAAGGATCGAGCCGGTAACGACGATGGTGTCGCCCCCGGTCGCTTCTTCGGTGCTGGCGCACGCCGGATCGTCGAGGTCGTCGCAGGCAGCGCCCGGCGACGTCGTCGGCGTGTCCTGCGCAAACGCCGGGCTCGCAATCAAGGCGAGACCCATCGCGAGCGGCGCGGAACCGGCCCTCAGGATGGAAATTTTCTTCATAATCGTGGTTTCCCCTCTGGACGCCGACGGTCGCCGGCAGTTTCCAAAAAACGATACAAAAGGCCGGAATCATCTGACTCCACCATTTGTATGGAGGCGGCATGCATAATTGCCCCCCCTCGCGGCAATCGGAAATCCGCCGCTCGCCGGAGTTTGCAAATCCGTTGTGTTATTGTTGCAACAGCGTTGCACAGGCGCAAAGCTTTGCTTTTGTGCGCCGCAGCGCAACCTTTGGTATTGCCGCATGCCGTTGCGTGATCGATTGATGCGCGCAGTGCTTGGATGGACCTGCCCGGGGCTTGATGGACTCTTTATGAACAGCCCCCCGCAAGGCGCCTGGCGATGGCACGTGCCGATGCCGCGCGAACATGCTCGGCGCGCCACCGGCCGCGCCTGTCGGCGGCGCAGCTCGAGTCGGTCGGGTCCGTGCTTGACTCGTCCCGGCCTCGCGGCCACTTCGGTTGCGAAATGAAACTTGGGAGAGTTTAGTGATGGCAGATGCTTATATCGTAGAAGCGGTGCGAACGGCGGGTGGCAAGCGCGGCGGCGCGCTGGCTGACGTGCATCCGGTCGATCTGGCGGCGCACACGCTCGACGCCCTGATCGAGCGCACGGGGATCGACCCCAAGGCGATCGACGATGTCATTATGGGCTGCGTCAGCCAGGGCGGCCAGCAGGCGATGCAGGTCGGTCGCAACGCGGTGCTCGCCACGAAGCATCTGCCCGAGAGCACGCCTGCGGTGACGATTGACCGGCAGTGCGGTTCTTCGCAGCAGGCGATCCAGTTCGCAGCGCAGGCGGTGATGAGCGGCACGCAGGACGTGGTCATCGCCAGCGGCGTCGAAAGCATGACGCGCGTGCCCATGGGCTCGACCGCGATGTTCCACATGAAGGAAGGGCTGGGCAATTATAAGTCGCCCGGCCTCGAGAAGAAGTACCCCGGCATCCAGTGGAGCCAGTTCGTCGGGGCCGAGATGATGGCCAAGAAGCACGACATTTCGAAGGACGAGATGGACCGCTTCGCGCTCGCGAGCCACGAGAAGGCGGCAGCCGCGACGAAGGCGGGCGCGTTCGATGCCGAAATCGTGCCGATCCCGATCGAGACGCCCGACGGCGAAAAGATGCACACGGTCGACGAGGGCATTCGTTTCGATGCCACGCTCGAAGGGATTGCCGGCGTCAAGCTGCTTAGCCCCGAAGGTCGCCTCACCGCCGCGCTGGCCAGCCAGATCTGCGACGGGTCTAGCGCGGCGCTGATCGTGTCCGAGGCGATGCTGAAGGAACACGGGCTGACCCCGCTGGCGAGGATCGTCGACCTGACGGTGACCGCGGGCGACCCGGTCATCATGTTGGAAGAACCGCTGTTTGCGACCGACAAGGCGCTGAAGAAGGCCGGGCTCTCGATCGACGATATCGACCTATACGAGGTTAACGAGGCCTTCGCCCCGGTGCCGATGGCGTGGCTCAAGCATGTCGGCGCGGACCCGGCCAGGCTCAACGTCAACGGCGGCGCGATCGCGCTCGGCCACCCGCTCGGCGCGAGCGGGACCAAGCTGATGTCGACGCTGGTCCACGCGCTCAAGGCAAGCGGCAAGAAGTACGGGCTGCAGACGATGTGCGAAGGCGGCGGCGTCGCCAACGTGACCATCGTCGAGGCGCTTTGACACAGGTATGAGCCCCAGCGAAAGCTGGGGCCTCCCACGAGATTGAACGAGGTCCCAGCGTGCGCTGGGACTCACGCCAGAGAGGAAGAACCATGGAAATCAGCAGCAACACCCCCGCAGTCGTCACCGGCGGCGCATCGGGCCTCGGCCTTGCCACCGCGCGCGCCATCGCCGCGAAGGGCGCCAAGGTCGCGATCTTCGACATGAAGGAAGACGAAGGCCAGAAGGTCGCCGAGGAACTGGGCGGCACCTTCTGCAAGGTCAACGTGACCAGCGAAGACGATGTCGCCGCCGCCTTCGCCAAGGCGCGCGAGGCGCATGGTCAGGAGCGTATCCTCGTCAACTGCGCCGGGATCGGCAACGCGATCAAGACCGCCAGCCGTTCCAAGGAAGACGGTTCGATCAAGCACTTCCCGCTCGCGGCGTTCGACTTCGTGATTCAGGTCAATCTGGTCGGCACCTTCCGCTGCATCGCGCACTCGGCAGCGGGCATGCTGACGCTCGACCCGCTGAACGAGGACGGCGAGCGTGGCGCGATCGTCAACACCGCCAGCGTCGCCGCCGAAGACGGCCAGATCGGCCAGGCCGCCTACTCGGCATCCAAGGGCGGCGTTGTCGGCATGACTCTGCCGATCGCGCGCGACCTGATGGGCGAGGGCATCCGGGTGAACACGATCCTCCCCGGCATCTTCCACACCCCGCTGCTGATGGGCCTGCCCGAAAAGGCGATCGAAGCGCTGAACGCCTCGGTCCCGTTCCCCAAGCGGCTCGGCAAGCCGGAAGAATACGCCAAGCTGGCGATGGTCATGCTGGAGAACAGCTACTTCAACGGCGAGGACGTGCGCCTCGACGGGGCGATCCGCATGGCGCCGCGGTAAGGACATATTCCCAACCCCTCATCCAACTCCGATTGGCGAGCAAGCTCGCAAATCTGCATATCCTTCTCCCATGGGAGAAGGATGGTGTAGCCTGGGGCGATAGCCCTTAGCGAAACCTGGATGAGGGGAGGGTTTGCTTGACTGCCATCGACTGGAAGATCGGGGTCGAGATCGAACTGCTCGCCCCCCGTGGCGCGAGCCGGGAGACGCTGGCGCGACGCGTGGCGGAGCGCGTTGGCGGCACCGCGACGCGCATCTTCCACGAGGAAAGCGAATTGAGCGCGGTGCCCGGCCAGCCGGTTTTCGCCAACCTCACGCTCGGCCACCGCGTCACCGATGCGCGCGGGTGCTGGCTCGCCAGCTTCCTCGACGATCTCACGCTCCAGCACGACCTCGACAAGCGGCACGTCCCGCAACCCGGCTGGTATCGTATCGTGGCCGACGACGTGCGGCTGCTGCGGCTTGCGCAATGCCATTGCGACGCCGCCGCGCCGCTCGACAGCGTGCTCGCGCCGCTCGCCGCGCTGTTCGGTACCGAGGCTCAGGCGCATCCAGGCGGAATGGTGCGGGTGGTCGACACCCATGGCGCGTCGATCGCGATCGGCGCACCGCTGCCCGGCGAGCGCGAGCGACCGTGCGAGATCGTCACCGCGCCGATCGAGCGCGATCACGCTGCGGCGATAGAGAGCCTGCTCGCCGATGCGCGCGCGCTGGGCTTCACCATCCCGCACGAAGGCGCAACGCACCTGCATTTCGATGCTGCGCCGATGCGCAACGCGCGGGGGCTGGCGCGGCTGGTCGCCTTCTACGAGACGCACCACGCCGCGCTGCGCAGCTTTGCCAACAGCAATCCCGCCTGCGTGCGGACGGGCGGCTGGCCGCCGGAACTCTCTCGCCTGACGGGCAGCGCCGCCTTCCAGTCGCTCGATTGGGAAGCGGCCCGCGCGCGGCTCGCGCAGACGGGCCTCAAGAAATGGTGCGACATCAACCTCGCCAACCTCGTCAATGCGCCGCCCGACAAGGATACGGTGGAATTCCGCATCTTCCCCGCCACGCTCGACGCGCAGGACGTCGTTCGCTGGGCGCGCAGGTGCGAGGCGATCCTGCACTTCTGCCTCGATCCCGCCGCGCCCGCGATCCCGCCTTCGGGTGCCGATCTGGCGAAGACGATACCCGAACTCGCAGGTTCATGAGCCGGTCACAGACGGGCGCGATAGTTTGTGCTAGACCCGCTGGCAGGTCGCTCTGGCAGGGTCGCAAAACCTGAGGGGAAGAACCGATGATCGTATCCAACCGGCGGCGGAAAGGCATGCGCATCGCGCTTGCCCTGATGCTGACCACCTCCGCCGCGGGCATCGTCGCCTATCAGCCAGCCGTCGCGCAATCCGAAACCGACTACACGCAGGCCTTCTTCAATTCCGACTACACCTATTGCGATGCCAAGCTGGTCGGCGCGCTGTGGAATATGGACCCCTACGAGGGCAAGGTTCAGATCGGCATGAAGATCGTCGGCGGGTACGAGGAAAATCTGGTCAGCATCCTCGAGATGAGCCGAAACCGCGGCAATTCGTGCGAGTGGGCCGACACCGGCCTGACCTATGGCGACGCGGAAACGCTGGCCGGGGTGTGGGGCACCACGCCGTGGGACGCCAAGGCACGCGCCGCGCAGATGTTCACCCTGGGCCGCAGCGCTGAGGTGACCGGCTACGTGATGGAAGAAGGGGGCGAGGGCGATTACACCGATGAAAACGGCGCGCTCGACCGGTTTTTCAACTCGGGCTATTCCTATTGCGACGCCAAACTGATCGGCCAGCTTTACGGCACCGATACGTACCAGGGCAAAATCGAGATCGGCAACAAGATCGCCAACGGGCTGGTCGCCAATATCCCGCTGGTGCTGAACGAAAGCCGCGAAAACGGCGCAAGGTGCGACTGGATGGACCTGGGCTATACCTACGAGGATGCCGTGGCGCTTGGCAACGTGTGGGGCATGCGCTTCGACGAGGCGAAGGTTGCGGCCGAGGAGCTGGCGACCTGGGGCAGGATCGACGTGATCAACGCGGCGCTGAGCAACCAGACCTTGTGAGCGTCTGACGCGTTACCGACAAACGCGGAGCCGGTCGCCAAGGGCGGCGACCGGCTCTGTCCTTGTGAAACTGCGCCTTTTCGGACTTCCCTACAGCACCGGGCTTGCCCTATCGCCGCGGGGATGAGGCTCGCCCGCAACCCTTGGAAAGATCGCGATCGGGGCACTGCCGCACCCGGCGCGGTTTTCTGCTTCAGGACAGTGTGTCAGGTGTGTCAGCGAGGAGGAAACGCCGATGCCTGACTTCACCCAGATCAAGCTCGACATCGACGGGCCGGTTGCGACGATCACGCTCCACCGCCCGGAAAAGCTGAACGCCTTCACGCACCAGATGCGCGACGAGATGATCGAGGCGATCGACATCACCGATGCCGACGATGCGGTGCGCGCCGTGGTCGTGACCGGTGCGGGCGAGCGTGCGTTCTGCGCCGGGGCCGACCTGACGCCGCCGAAGAACGCAGACGGCACCGCGAAGCATGTGTTCTCCGATCCGACCACGGTCGACGACCTGTCCGACCCGATCGTGCGCGATGGTGGCGGGCGGCTGGTGATGCGCCTGTTCAATTCGCACAAGCCGCTGATCGGCGCGTGCAACGGCGTCGCGGTGGGTGTGGGCGCGACGATGCAACTGCCCTTCGATATGCGGCTGGCGAGCGACAATGCGCGCTTCGGCTTCGTCTTCGCGCGGCGCGGGATAACGCCCGAAGCGGCGTCGAGCTGGTTCCTGCCGCGTCTGGTTGGCATCTCGACTGCGCTCGAATGGTGCATGACGGGCCGGATCTTCGACGCGCAGGAGGCACTCGACGCGGGTCTCGTGCGCTCGGTCCACCCGCAGGGCGAGCTTATGGACGCGGCGCTCGGCCTCGCGCGCGAGATTGCCGAGAACGCGTCGCCGATCTCGGTCGCGATGACGCGCGCGATGCTGTGGCGTCTGTCGGCGGAAGACCACCCGATGAAGGCGCACCGGGTCGACAGCCGGGCGATCTACCGCCTCTCTCGCGGAGCCGACGCCAAAGAAGGCGTTGCCAGCTTCCTCGAAAAGCGCGCCCCCGAATTCACCGGCAAGGTCAGCACCGACATGCCCGATTTCTACCCCTGGTGGGACGAACCCACCTACAAGTGAGAGCGCATCAATGAGCGAAGCATGGCATATCGGAGTCCTCGGTGGCTCGGGCCTCTACGAAGGGATCGAGCTGGAAGGCGAGCAGCAGATCGAGGTATCCTCGCCCTTCGGCGAACCCTCCGGCCCGGTGACCACGGGCAAGGTTGGCCATGTGCGCCTGACCTTCATGGCGCGGCACGGGGCGGGGCATGTGAAATCGCCCGACAGCGTCAATTACCGCGCCAATATCGACGTGATGAAGCGCTGCGGGGTGACCGACCTGCTGGCCATCAGCGCGATCGGTTCGCTGCGCGAGGAAATGGCCCCGACGCACTTCGTGGCGGTCGACCAGTTCATCGATCGCACGCGCGAGAGGCCGCAGAGCTTCTTCGGCGAAGGGTTGGTGGCGCACGTGTCGCTCGCCGATCCGATCTGCCCCCGCCTGTCCGCGCTGGTCGCGGGTGCGGCGGAAGCGAGCGGATCGACCGTGCATCGCGGTGGTACCTATGTGGGCATGGAAGGCCCGCAATTCTCGACCCGCGCCGAAAGCCGCATGTATCGCGGCTGGGGCGGGGACGTGATCGGGATGACCGGGATGCCCGAGGCGCGGCTCGCGCGCGAGGCCGAGCTGCCCTACGCGCTGATCGGCATGGTCACCGACTACGACAGCTGGCGCGACGAGGAAGCGGGGGTCGAAGCGCTCGACATTCTCGCGGTGCTCAAGGGCAATGCAGACCGCGCGCGCGCGATGCTCAACGAACTGGTTGCGACCTTGCCCGAAACCCGCGCGCCGAGCCCCGTCGATACCGCGCTCGAACACGCGATCATCACCGCACCCGAGATGCGCGACAAGACGCTGATGGCGAAGCTGGACGCAGTGGCCGGGCGGGTGCTTTGACTTCGGGGCAAGCTCGTTGAGCTTGCCTCAGACCTCCCGCCCCGCCGCCCCACCCGGCCACCATATCGTGGTGGTACCCCTGGTGGCCGGGTGGGGCGGCGGGGCGGCAAGGGCCCTCTCTATCTTGCCACTGCTACTTGATGAAAGCGTCTGCGATCGAGCAGCTTGCCGGGCCGAGAATGACGATGAACAGCGTCGGCAGGATGAACAGGATCAGCGGCACGGTCATGATCGCGGGCAGGCGCGCGGCCTTCTCTTCGGCGCGCATCATCCGCTCGTTGCGGAATTCGGCCGAGAGCACGCGTAGCGCGCTGGCGAGCGGGGTGCCGTAGCGCTCGGTCTGGATCAGGGTGGTGACGACGCCTTTGACCGCTTCGAGGTCGACGCGATAGGCGAGGTTGTCGAACGCCTTCTTGCGCTCGTTGAGGAACGACAGCTCGATGCCCGTCAGCAGGAATTCGTCGCCCAGCTCGGGATAGGCGCGGCCCAGTTCCTTCGCCACGCGGTTGAAAGCGGAATCGACGGTCAGGCCAGCCTCGGCGCAGATCACCAGGAGATCGAGCGCGTCGGGCAGACCCTTGCGGATCGCGTCGGTGCGCTTCTTGGCCTTGTTGGCGATGAACAGGTCCGGGCCCTTATAGCCCAGGAACACCGCCAGCGAGAGCGCGCCGAGCCGCTTCATGCTGCCCCAGTCGGGGAAGGCGTCGGAAAGGTAGAAGAAGTAGAATGCGAGCAGGCCCAGCACGATCGGCAGGATCGCGCGCGCACCGATGACGTAGACCGCGTATTCCTTGTTCCGGATGCCCGCATGCGCCAGCTTCTGCTGGACGTCGGCCACCTGGCTGGGTTGCAGCACCTTGAAGTTGGAGAGGGTCGACTTGACCTTGTCGGTCTTCTCGGTCCGCCGGACCAGGCTCTTGCGCTTGCGCCCGTGCTCCTTGACGATCCCCGCCTTCAGCTCGTCGCGCCGGGCGTTGAGCGCCTTGATCCGCTTGGCCATCGGATCGCGCACGGTGACCGCTGCGTAGATCGCCAGCATCACCGACAGCGCGGCGATGCCAGCCATCACCGTGGCAACGGTAATCACGTCGAAGCCGAGCAGGGTGGGGCCCGCAGCAGGCGCACCGAAAAGGAAGACGGGGGCGAAGTGCATCAGATCTCGAAGCTCACCATCTTGGCCATGATGAACACGCCGAGGCCCATCCAGATCAGCCCGCCGACCCCTGCGACCATCAGCCGGTCGTCGGTGAAGAATGCGCCAAGGTAATTCGGATTGATCCACCAGATCATCGCGAAGACGAGGAACGGCAGCGAGCCGACGATATAGGCCGATGCTTTCGATTCAGAGCTCATCGCCTTGATCTTGAGCTTCATCTGGCCGCGCTTGCGCAGCACGTCGGACAGGTTGTTGAGCGTTTCGGCGAGGTTGCCCCCGGTCTCGCGCTGGATCGCCAGCGTGATGGTGAAGAAGTTGAATTCGGCCAGGTTGAGCCGGTCGGCGCTGACCTGCATCGATTCCTCCATCGACCGGCCGATCTTGATCCGCTCGATAATGCCCTTGAATTCGATGCCCACGGGCCCTGGAATTTCCTGCGCCACCACCGCCAGCGTCTCGGTAACCGGCAGGCCGGAGCGAAGGCCGCGCACCAGCAGGTCGATCGCGTCGGGGAACTTGGTGGTGAACTGCGTGGTGCGCCGGTTGATGAAGAAGTTGACCACCAGGTGCGGCAGCCCCGCACCGATGAACAGCCCCGCAATGGCGGACAGCAGCGGCGCGCCAGTTTGCAGGTAGAGGAGGAGCCCGATCACCACGGTCAGGCCGATCGAGACGTAGATATACTGAGAGATCGACCAGTCCATGCCGGTCCGCTGGAGGCGGATCGCGAGGGCTTCGGTCCGCGAACCGGTGCCGGTCGCCTTGTGAACCTTGGGTTTGCGCGCCGCCAGCGCCTTCTTCATCTGCGATTCGACCTTCGCCTCGGAACTTTCCGAATGGCGATAGCGAACCCCGCTGAGGCGCTTCTGGACCTGCTTGCGCGTCGAAGGTGCGCTCAGCGTGGCATAGAGAATGCCGATCAGCCCGAAAATGCCGAGGGTCAGGAGGAAGAGCTGGATGAAGTCCATCGGTGCGATCTGGCGCCATCGCCGATCCGGTTTGCGCGGCGCCCGTCACCGGGCACCCGCGCCCGCGATCAGGCGTTGGTTTTCGCTGCTCCCTTGCTTTTGGCCTTGGCCTGCTTGTTCGAAGCGGGCTTGGATTTCTTCGAGGTCGACAGCATCCCCTTGAGGTCGAGCGAGCCGAGCAACGATTTCTTGTCGCCCGGTACCTCGGCCTCGATCGCCTCGTCTCCTGCAGCGAGCAGGTGGCTGACCACATTGCGCAATTGCGAGGTGGCCTTGCTCGACTTGTTCGCTTCGACGAAGGCCTGGCCCAGCTTGGCCGCGTTGGTCGCGGCCTTGGCGTCGTAGGGAATCACGAAATCGACCTTGCGCTCGATCGAGGATTCGAAGTCCGCGCGGGTAATCTCGCCCGTGCCGGCCTGGACCTTGTTGGCCAGCACCAGCGTCTGCGCGTGCGGGGCATAGGTCTTGAGCCAGCTGAGGATACGGATCGCGTCGCGCGCCGATGCCAGCGTGAATTCGCACACGATGGTGACGAAATTGACGTCCGCCAGCAGCTGCGGGAAGTTGATCAGCATGTTGCGCGGCAGGTCGATGACGGTGACCTCGAACGCCTGGCGAAACTCTTCTTCCAGCTGCACGAAGGCCGCACCGTCGGTCATCAGCGGAGAGCTGATCGGCGCTTCGGCGGAGAGCACGGCGAGATTGTCGTTCGCGCGGACCATCGCGCGTTCGATGAACAGTCCGTCGATCCGGCTGGGATTGTCGATCGCGTCGGTCAGCCCGCGCCCCGGCTCGAGGTCGAGCGTCAGCGCGCCGGTGCCGAAATGCACGTCGAGGTCGAGCAGCGCGGTCGGCAGCTTCTGTTCGTCGCTGAACAGCCAGGCGAGCGAGGTCGCCAGCGTCGAAGCGCCCGCGCCACCGCGTGTGCCGACGATCGCGGTTGAGATATGCCGCTTGGCCGTCTGCGCGTCGAACGCCTTGGGCGCGGAAAACACCGTCTGCGCCTCGTTCAGCGCATCGCGCAATTGCGCGGTGGCGAGCGGCTTGAGCAGATAGTCGTGAATGCCGCTGGCCAGCAGATCGCGATAGAGGCGCACGTCGTTGACCTGGCCCACGGCGATCACCACCGTGCCCGGCTCGCACACTTCGGCAAGGCCGTTGATCTCGGTCAGCGGGTCGCTGCATTCGGACAGGTCGACCACCAGGATATTGGGGCTCGACGAGACAGACAGGCTCTGGATCGCGTTGCGCAGCCCGCCCTTGGCGCATTTCTCTGGTGCCCAGCCAAGCTCGGCGACGACCGGGCGCAGCGTATCGAGCGCGTTATCGTCGCACACGAAGGCCGCGAAGGGATCGCGATTTCCCGATGCGCCAGAGTTCCATGGAGCGTTCATCGTGCGTCCTCGTTCAATCGCTGTGTCATTCGGGCGTGCTGCCGCTCGACGAGCTGCTGCCGCCGCCGGAGCCGGTGCTGCCCTTGCGATAGGCTTCGATCGCGGAGTTCGATTTGGTGATGACCGGGCGGCCTTCGTTGTCCTGCCCGCGCACGAGGTCTTCCGGATTGGCGACCATCGCGGCGAGATTGCTGTTGGTGGCGCAGCCGTAGTTGCGGCTGGTGGCGTTGGAGTAGTTGCCGTCACCATCGTCGGACCAGTCGGGGCAGCCCGGCACCGTCGCGACCGAACGGGTCACGACCACGCGGGCGCGGCCCGGTTCGACGAAGCCTTCGGTAACCGGGGCCTGCTCGCTGAGCGAAAGGCCATAGCGGTCGACGATCGCGGCGACGGCGGAGACCGTGGCGGGGTTCGAACCATCCGCCTCGATTGCGACGCGGTCGCCGTATTTGAGATCGAGCGCCTCGAACCAGCCGGCCAGACGCCGCTGTTCGGGGATCGACGGGCCACCGGGGCCGGTCGCGAGGTCGAGGGTGTAGTGTGTGCGCTCGACCACCGGCTGGGCGGTCGAATACAGGCTCTGGTTCATGCCGCCACCGCAGGCACCCAGCGACAGCGCGAGGCCGAGCGCGAGCAGCCGGGGCAGGGTGGGTGCGAACAACGCGGTGGGGAAAGTCTTGGCGGTAGTCATATCCAGGTATTCCCTCAGTCGTTGATGCTGAAGCCGGGAGCGGCCGAGGCGCTGCGTTCCTTGCGGCGCGGCTGCTGCGCGCGGCGTTCGCTCGATACGTCGCCCTGCGACAGTGCGGGGCCGGTCGCCATGCTATCGCTGGTGCGCGGCATGGGCCGGATCGGCTCGCCTTCGCGATTGCCGCCGCTTTCCTTGAAGCCCAGCTGCCCAAGCGTGCTCGGGCTGGTGTAGCCGTCGGTCGGCAGGCGGATGTCGTTGCCGTTGACCGGATTGACGAGGTACGGCGTGATGACGATCACCAGCTCGGTCTCGCCCTTGCGGAAGTTGGTCGAGCGGAACAGGTTGCCCAGGATCGGCACGTCGCCGAGGCCGGGGGCCTTGTCGATCGTGCTCTGTGCATTGTTGCTCATTAGACCGGCGATCATGAAGCTCTGGCCAGAACCCAGCTCGACCGTGGTCGAGGCCTTGCGGGTGATCAGCGCGGGGATCTGGAACCCGTCGATCGTGACCGCGCCCTGCGTCGAAAGCTCGGACACTTCTGGCGCAACGCGGATCGAGATGCGCCCATTGGCGAGCACCGTCGGGGTGTAGGTCAGCTTGACGCCGTAATTGCGGTACTCGACCGAGGTCGCGCCCAGGCCCTGGCTGATCGGGATCGGGAATTCGCCACCGGCGAGGAAATCCGCCGTCTCGCCGGAAAGCGCGGTCAGGTTCGGCTGCGACAGCGTGCTGACCAGCCCGTTGGTTTCCGCAAGGTCGAGCGCGGCCCCGATATCGAGGCCCATCAGGCGGCCGACACCCGCCAGCGTCGTGCCGCCGGGAATGTTGTCGACGATGTTGTAGCCGTCACCTTCGTAGTTCTGACCGACCGCGAGCGGGCCTGCGGGGATGCGCTGGCCGGTGACCGGGTCGATGGTGGAGGGTACGTTCTGCGAGAAGGCGCCACGGCCCCGCGCAACGCCGAACTTGAACCCGCTGCTGTTGTCGACCGTGGTGAGGTTCGCGCCCAGCGCGCGGACCAGCGAACGGCTGACCTCGGCAAAGCGGACCTGCAGGTTGACCTGCAGCGGCGTGGCGGTGGTGATGCGCGCGATCACGTTGGCTTCATCGCCGAGGAACGCCTGCACCAGCCGTTCGGCCTCCGCAGAATCTTCGGGATTGGCGACCGTACCGGTCAGCAGCACCGTATTATTGCCCATCGTGGCGACGGAGATCTTCGCCTGCGGCATGGCCAGCGCCAGCATCTGGTCGATGCTGCCGATGTTCGATCCGACGCGGATGTTCGCGGCCCAGATCACGTCGCCCGCTGCGTTGCTGGCATAGACGGTGGTCTCGCCGCCCGACTTGCCGAACAGGTAGAGCTGACGCTGCGACTTGACCTGGATATCCGCGATCGTGTCGTTGGCGATGAACACATCGCTCATCGATCCGGGCACGTTGATCAGTTCGCCCTTGCCGATCGACAGGACGATGTCCTGCGTCGGGCGGATCACGCTCTGCGCGTCGGCGATGGTGGGCATTACGGCGAGCGGTGCGGCCAGCAGCGCGGCGCCGAGCAGCGCGGGGCGCAGCCTGCGCCGGGCCCGGGCGGGCGATGCAATGCGTCGAGTGGCAATCATCTTGTGTGCCTTGATCATTCGCGGCCTCCGATCTTGGAGGTTTTCGCGGTGTCGGTGAGAACGCCGCCGGATTTTCCGGCAGAAACATCGGTGCTTTGCTGGCCGCGCATCACGCGCACGGTCGGCCCGGAAGGCTTGGCGGGTACTGCGACAGGGCTGCCGCCGCCGTTGCTCATGATCATGGGCGGGGGCGAACCGGCCTGCACAGGGGCGCCTGCGCCTGAATTGCTCTGCTGCGCGGCCTGCACGGCGGAGCGGATCGCGAAGCGCGAGACATCGGCCCCGGTGACGTAGGAACTGCCGCTGTCGCTCGGCATCGCGCGGGCACGGGCGAGCAGACGCGCCTCTTCCTCGGGCGTGGCGTCGTCGGGGATCTTGATGTCGCCCGAAGCGAGCGCGCGCTCGAGATCGGAGGTGTTGTCGGCGATCGAGCGCAGCGAGAGGCTGAGCGTGCCGACGGTTTGCGCGACGGCGATCTTTTCCGCGATCTTGGGCGTCACTTCGAGCGTGACGGTGCTGACGGTGCGCGCGATGGTCTGGCCTTCGACGGTGTTCTGGCTGGTCGACTGGTCGGTCGCGAGCACGCGCAGATTGCGCAGGATCGTTTCGGTCGCCTTGAGACCATTGGCATCGTGGGTCATCATCAGGTCGACCCGGTCGCCCGGAAACACGAACCCGGCGACGGCGGTGTTGGCGTTGACCGGCACGGTCACCGCGCGCATCCCCGGCGCGAGCGCAGCGGCGAGGAAGCCGCGATCGCCCGGCGCGACGAGCGCACCCTGCGTGACCGGCTCACCGGCGGTAATCTGGAACCGCACGACGGTGCCGAGCAGCTTGGAGACGTCGGCCTCTCCGTCGATGAAATAGGCATCCTGCACCAGTTCGGTGGGCCATGCCTGGAAACCGATTGCGTCCTGCGTGATGATCGTGCCGACCGGCAAGCTGCGGTTGGCGACAAGCACGCGCGGGCCGTTCTTCTCGGGCGCCGCCACGGCAGCCGACGCCTGGGGCGTGCTGGAACCGGCAAACATCGAGCGGGCGACAAAGGCAGTGCCCGCCGCGATCACCAATGCTGCCAGCAAGAGTACCAGCTTCTTCCTATCCATGACTCAATGGTCCCCCAGTACGATCATGCGCCGACCACGGGCCGACATTGCTGCCACGCTTAGGAGGCGATTGGTTAAGATGGAGTTCACTGATTTGATTCGACTGCGCTTTGGCACGGGTCCGCATGGGGCTCTCTGCAGCGCTCAGGCGCTGAGCCCGATCGTCTGGTTCGCGGCGGGAAAGTAGTGCGCGGCGAGCACCCACAGCCCGGCGGCGGAGATCGCGACGCCATAGGGGATCGCGAGACGCTCTTTCTGGCGGCGCATGGTATGCCAGGCGGCGAAGCCCACCGTCAGTACGCCGCCCACCAGCGCCATCATCACGATCAGCTGGCCGAACTGGAACGGCGCGATCCACAGCGCGAGCGCGGTGAGCAGCTTCACATCGCCTCCACCCATCGCGCGGATCGCGAACAGCACGGCGAGGATCGCGAAGGCCGCCAGCGCGATGCCGATCTGCAGCGCAATGCCGGGCCAGAGCGCAAGCCCGCTCGCCCACCAGTAGAGCGGCGCGCCCAGTGCCACCGCACCGGTCAGCCAATTGGCGATGTGGCGCGACCGCAGGTCGGTGATCGCCGCCGTGACCAGCGCGATTGCCAGCCCCACCAGCAGTGCATATTGCAGATAATCACTCATTTCGCCGGGTCTCACATCCCACTTTCTTGGAACGTGCTAGGCTCTCGCGCTTACCAAAAAGTAACCACAAGCCTTCGAGTTATTGCGAGTAATCATTATGCCGACCGACAGCCCTGCCGAAACTGCGGCTCCCCAGTTTGACCGCCGCGTGATCCCCGATCGCGCGCAGGAGAGCCACTGGAAGGCGGGCGACGGTGCCGAAATCCGGCGGATCGACTGGCTTCCGGCGGTCGATGGCGCGGCGCGCGGATCGATCCTGTTCATGCCGGGGCGCGGCGACCACTACGAGAAATACCTCGAAACACTGGACGAATGGGCGCGCCACGGCTGGCGCGTGACCGCGAGCGACTGGCGCGGGCAGGGCACCTCGGGGCGGCTCGGCAAGGATGGGCTGACCGGCCATATCGACGATTTCGGGACCTGGACCGCCGACCTCGCGGTGCTGTGGAGCCAGTGGGTCAAGGAAACACCCGGCCCGCATGTGCTGATCGGCCATTCGATGGGCGGGCACCTGGTGCTGCGCGCATTGGTCGAGAAGCGGGTTACGCCCGATGCAGCGGTGCTCTCTGCCCCGATGCTCGGGCTGGTCGGCATGCCGGCCCCCCTGTGGCTGCTCGGCCCCGTTTCGGGCGCGCTGGCACGCATGGGCGATCCGCGCCGACCCGCGTGGAAGGCGAGCGAGAAGCCGGGCGCCTTGCCCGAGGATCGCGGCGCGCTGCTTACGCATGATGTCGACCGCTACGAAGATGAACTGTGGTGGCGCAACGCCCGTCCCGACGTGGCGATGGGCCCGGCAAGCTGGGGCTGGGTTGCCGCCGCAATCCGATCGGTCCAGCTGATAGAGCAGAAGGGCGCGCTCGAAGGCGTCGACACGCCGGTCATGCTGTTCGGTACCACCAACGACCAACTGGTCGCCTGGTCCGCCATCGAACGCGCCGCGTCGCGTCTGCCCGACGCCGAAGTGCTGCGTTTCGGCAAGGAAGCGCACCACGAAATCCTGCGCGAGGTCGACGAGATTCGCGCGCGGGCGATGAACGGCATCGCCGACTTCCTGGACCGCAAAGCGCCGCGATAGCCCACGCGATGATCCATGATTTTGCCGTCGTCGGGGCGGGCATTGCCGGAGCGTCCATCGCTGCCGAACTGGCGGCAGGCGGTGCCAGCGTGCTGCTGCTCGAAGCCGAAGATCGCCCCGGTTATCACGCGACCGGGCGCTCGGCCGCGTTCTGGGAAGAATGCTACGGCGGGCCCGAGATCGTCCCGCTGACGCTCGCCTCGGGACCGTATCTGCGCGATGGCGGCTTCCTGACGCCGCGCGGCGCGCTGTTTATTGGTCGCGATTCCGATGCGCCGCAGCTCGATGCCTTCTTGGAGCAGTTTGGTCCGACCGGCGCGACGCTCGAGCGGCTCGATCGTCCGGACCTGGCGGGGCGCGTGCCCGGATTGCGCGAGGAATGGACCGGCGCGGTGTGGGAGGCCGCCTGCGCGGACATCGACGTGGCGGCGCTGCACGCGCACTACCTGAAATTGGCGAGCACGAGTGGCGTGGAGCTGGTGTGCCGCGCGCCCGTGCTCGAGGTCCAAAGGGCGACGAACGAGGCCGCCTGTTCCCTCCACACCGGCGATGGCGGGCTTCATCGGGCAAAAGTCATCGTCAATGCTGCTGGCGCCTGGGCCGACCAATTGGCCGAACGCAGCGGCGCGCGCGCGCTGGGCATCGCACCGCTGCGGCGCACGGTGGTGCAGGTTCGCGTCGATCCGCAGGTGCCCGCCGATCTGCCGCTCGTGCTCGACATCGGCGGAACCTTTTATTTCAAGCCCGAGTCCGGCCGCCTGTGGCTCAGCCCGAACGACGAAACGCCAAGCGCCCCGTGCGACGCGGCTGCCGAGGAACTGGCCGTGGCCGAGGCGATCGACCGGCTGCAGCAGGCGGTCGACTGGGAAGTGCTGGCGGTCGAGCGGAAATGGGCGGGCCTGCGCAGTTTCGCGCCCGATCGTCGCCCGATCTACGGTTGGGACCCGCGCGTCGAGAACTTCGCATGGTTTGCCGGGCAGGGCGGGTTCGGCATCCAGACCTCGCCCGCCGCAGCGCGGCTCGCCGCGCAATTGCTGCTCGGCAACGAACGCGACGCAATGACCCGGTCGCTGAACGCGGAGGACTTCTCGCCCGCGCGCTTCGGGTAGAGAATCGCAGCCCGATAAGTTAGCCCAGCAATGGGCCGCAGGATCGGATAACGGGAGCGACCGGAATGGCGCACACTTTTGAAATCTACAAAGACAAGGCGGGCGAGTTTCGCGTCCGCTTCAAATACAATTCCGAGATCATGTTCTCGACCGAAGGCTATTCGAGCAAGGCGAGCGCGCGCAACGCCATCGATTCGATCAAGTCGAACGGCCCCGGCGCGGAAATCGTCGACAATACATAACGATGCCAGAGGGCGGGGGCCTCAGCGCAGGCTCTCCGCCGCATCGCTGGCGAGCTTGTCGACCCGCTCGTTCTCGGCGTGTCCCGAATGACCGCGCACCCAGTGCCAGGCAATCGTGTGCTTAGCGTTGAGCGCTGCCAGCTGCCGCCACAGATCCTCGTTCTTGACCGGTTTCTTGTCGGCGGTCTTCCACCCGCGTCGCTGCCAGCCAGGAAGCCATTTGGTGATCCCGTCGACGATGTATTTTGAATCGGTGTAGAGATCGACCGTGCACGGTCGCGTCAGCGCCGAAAGGCCCTGAATCGCGGCGGTCATCTCCATCCGGTTGTTGGTCGTATCGGGTTCCGAGCCCGAAAGTTCCTTCTCGGTCGTGCCTTTGCGCAGCAGTACGCCCCAGCCGCCGGGGCCGGGATTGCCCTTGCACGCCCCGTCGGTAAAAATCTGAATATCGCTCATTGAAAAGGCGCGTCGCCCGCCTGTGCGTAGAATGCAAGTCGGCGGGCGAATTGCATCGGGTCCTTGCGCCGCACCAGCCCGTCGTCGGCGGTGGCGAACCAGTCTTCCACCCGCGTGGCGACGAACCGCAGGCAGGCGGCTTGCGCGAGCAGCGGCAGCGCGGCGTGCTCTGCAGGCGAGAGCGAGCGGCGGCTTTGGTAGCCCGCAATCAGCGCGGCGGCGATCCGGGGGCGGAACGCATTGTCCGAAAGCCCGAAGCTCCACGCCGCGTGCGTTACAGCCAGATCGAAGGCGAACTGTCCCGAGCACGCGAAGTAAAAGTCGATCAACCCGGTGACGGTGTCGTCGACGAACAGCACGTTGTCGGGGAAAAGGTCGGCATGGATCGTGCCCTGCGGCAGATCGTCGGGCCAGTGTTGCAGCAGGCCCGCCCCGCAATCGGGGATAATCCGCGTCAGATCGGGGTCGATCGCATCGAAACGCTCCGCATGGTCGCGCAGCATCCCAACGCAGGTCGGGATCGACAGGCTGGAGGCGCGCTCCTGCGGGAAATCCCGGGTCGCAAGATGCAGGTCGGCCAGCGCGACGCCGACGGCGTGCGCCTGGCTCTCATCAGGCTCGTCGATCGATACGCCGGGCAGGAACTCGATCAGCGCCACCGGCTTGCCGCGCGCTTCGCGCATCAGCGCGCCGTCGCGCGAGTGGATCGTGCGCGGCACGGGCAGACCGCGCGCTGCGAGGTGATCGAGCAGCGAGAGGAAGAACGGCAGGTCGGCCGCCTCGGTGCGCGCTTCGAACACGGTCAGGATGAAACGCGCCTGCGAGGTTTCGATCAGCCAGTTGGAATTGGACACGCCTTCGGCAATGCCCTTGGCAGAGCGCAGCGTGCCGACGTCGTACGCGTCGAGGAACTGCGCGATTTCCGCGGCGGTTAGATGGGTATAGACGGCCAAGGCCCGGCCCCTAGCTGAGTGTCGCTCAATCGACCAGTTCGCGCGGCAGCTTGAAGGTCATCTTTTCTTCGGTGACAAGGATCGGGCGTTCCTCGATCTTGCGCCATTGGCCGAGCTTGTCGATCACTTCGCGAACCAGCGTTTCGGGGGCCGACGCGCCCGCGGTCAGCCCGACCGTGCCGACCCCGTCGAGCCAGTCGGGCTCGATCTCGTCCGCGCGCTGGATCAGCCGGGCAGGCGTGCCGCAACGCTCCGCCACTTCGACCAGCCGCAGCGAATTGGACGAATTGGGCGCACCAATCACCAGCACCAGATCGCTGCCCGGTGCCAGTTCCTTGACCGCCGCCTGCCGGTTCGAGGTGGCGTAGCAGATGTCTTCCGCCTTGGGCGCGGTGATCGAGGGGAAGCGCTGCTGCAGCGCTCCGATGATTTCGGCAGTATCGTCGACCGAGAGTGTGGTTTGCGTCAGGAATGCGAGGTTGGCATCGCTGTCGAAGGGCAGCCGCGCCACGTCCTCGACGGTCTCGACCAGTGTCATCTGGCCTTCGGCGACCTGCCCCATCGTGCCGATCACTTCGGGGTGGCCCCGGTGGCCGATGAACAGGATGTGCTTGTCCTTTTCGAGCAGACGCTCGGCTTGCCGGTGGACCTTGCTCACCAACGGGCAGGTGGCATCGACATAGAGCAGCTTGCGCCGTTCCGCCTCCGCGGGGACGGCCTTGGGCACACCGTGCGCGCTGAACACGACGGGCGCATCGTTGGGCACCTCGTCCAGCTCCTCGACGAAGATCGCGCCCTTGGCCTTCAACCCTTCGACCACGTAGCGGTTGTGCACGATTTCGTGTCGCACATAGACGGGCGCACCGTATTTTTCGAGCGCACGCTCGACGATCTCGATCGCCCGGTCGACCCCGGCGCAGAACCCGCGCGGGGCAGCGATCAGGATCGTCAGCCCCGGCAGATCGGATTTCGACGCGGGGGGGATTTGCTCGGCAGGAAAGGCGGCGTTCATGCGGCCCTATCTAGCCATTATGCTCGCGCGCCGCTAGGTGGCCGGAAACAGTTAGCAGACAAGACCGATCAGGGACCAGACAAACCATGCATCCTGCCGCCCGCTACGCCGCCCCTGCCATCGCCGCGCTCGCGCTGACGGCGTGTTCCCAGGAAGGGGAAATCGTGGTCAACCAGGGCGTCGGCATCCAGGCGGTCCGGACGCTGTGCCCGGCGGTGGGCATCCCCAATTACACCGGCGATATCACCACCTTCCGCACACCGGGCAGCACGCTTGCCAGCGATCTCGATATCGAAGCGAGCATCACCAACCTGCGCACCACCTGCGACGAGGAAGGCGAGAAAATCTACGCCAACGCCACGTTCGACGTTTACGCCAGCCGCGCCGACACGCGCGGGGCGCGCACGGTGGAATTGCCCTATTTCTCCACTGTTCTGCGCGGTGGCAGCTCGGTCGTCACCAAGCGCGTCGGCACCGTGCGCGTGACCTTTGCCGACGGGCAGGACCGTGCAACGGCGCAGGGCCAGGCCGGTGCCTTCATCAACCGCGCCGACGCGACGCTGCCCGACGATGTGCGCGACCGGATCACTCGCAAGCGCAAGGCGGGCGATGAAGACGCCGCGCTCGATCCCTTGGCCGATCCCGAGGTGCGCGCTGCGGTGCAGGCGGCTACCTTCGAACTGCTGGTCGGTTTCCAGCTGACCGAGGAACAGCTGGCCTACAACGCCACCCGCTGATCACGCACAAATGGCCGCGCGGATGGGCGCGAGCACCCGCGATCCCTTGCGGGCGCGGCCAAACCGGCTAAGCGGTCGCGCCATGGCCGAAACGAACATGTCCGACAGCAAAACCATCTACGCCGCCTATGCAGAGCGGATCGACGCCGTGCTTGCCGCGCTCGAAGCGGAGGGCGCACTGCCGCCCGGCGTGAGCCGCGCGAACGTGGCAGTCGAACCGCCGCGCGATCCCTCGCACGGCGATATCGCCACCAACGCGGCGATGGTGCTGGCAAAACCCGCCAAGACCAATCCGCGCGCGCTTGCGGAGCGGATTGTCGAGCACCTCTCGCGCGAGCCCGATATCGAAAGCGCCGAGATTGCCGGCCCCGGCTTCATCAACCTGCGGATTGCCGAGCGGGCATGGATCGACGAGCTGCGCGCCGTCGCCGCGCTGGGCGATGCCTATGGCCGCTCGCCGATGGGCGAGGGCACGCGGGTCAACGTCGAATACGTCTCCGCCAACCCGACCGGGCCGATGCACATGGGCCATTGTCGCGGTGCGGTGGTGGGCGATGCGCTCGCCAGCCTGCTCGCCGCGACCGGGCACGCGGTCACCCGCGAATACTACGTCAACGACGCGGGCGGGCAGGTCGACGTGCTCGCACGCTCGGCGCATGTCCGCTATCGTCAGGCGCTCGGCCAGGATACCGGCGAGATTCCCGAGGGGCTCTATCCCGGCGAATATCTGATCCCGGTGGGGAAGGCTCTGGCCGAGGAATTCGGCGACCAATACGCCGCCGCGCCCGAAGCCGACTGGCTCCCGCTGTTTCGCACCCGTGCCGTCGCCGCGATGATGGAGCTGATCCGCGCCGATCTCGCCAAGCTGGGCATTGCGCACGACGTCTTCGCATCGGAGGCCGAGTTGCAGGCGGCGGGCAAGCCCGCCGAAGCCGAGAAATGGCTGCGCGAACAGGGGCTGGTCTATGATGGCGAGCTGGAAAAGCCCAAGGGCAAGACGCCCGACGACTGGGAGCCGGTCGAACTGCCGCTGTTCCGCTCGACGAAATTCGGTGACGATCAGGATCGGCCGATCAAGAAGTCCGATGGCAGCTGGACTTATTTCGGCGCCGACCTCGCCTATCACATGCAGAAGGCGGAGAACGCCGACGCGCTGATCGACATCTGGGGTGCCGACCACGCGGGCACGGTCAAGCGGATCAAGGCCGCGGTCGCCGCGCTTGGCGAAGGGAAGGGCACGCCGGTGCCGTTCGACGTCAAGCTGGTCCAGATGGTCCAGCTGATGCGCGATGGCGAGCCGGTGAAGATGTCCAAGCGTTCCGGTACTTTCGTGACGCTCGCCGATGTGGTCGACGAGGTGGGCAAGGACGTGGTCCGCTTCACCATGCTGACGCGCAAACCCGAGGCGCAGATGGACTTCGACTTCGCAAAGGTGGTCGAAGCGAGCAAGGACAACCCGGTCTTCTACGTGCAATACGCGCACGCCCGTATCCGCTCGACCATGCGCAAGGCGGCAGAAGAGGGCATCACGGCTTCCGACGAGGCGCTCGACTCGCTGACCGCAGAGGATATCGCGCTGGTGAAGATGGCCGCACAGTACCCGCGGCTGGTCGAATCGGCGGCGCAAGCGCGTGAGCCGCACCGGATCGCCTTCTACCTCTACGATCTGGCCGCCGCGTTCCATGCCTTCTGGAACGCTGGCAATGATGATCCGTCCAAGAGGGTCATCCTGACACAGGACCACAACCTTAGTGGTGCAAGGCTTTATTTGGTCGCGCAAATAGGTCAGGTTATCCGCAATGGGCTGGGCCTCCTCGGTGTGGAGGCCGTGGAGGAGATGTAACGATGATCGACGGGGACGATCACCGCGAGGACGGACAAGACGCTAACGCGCGCGATCTCGACGGAAACGAGGCGGGGGAATCGTCTGCGGACGAGCAATCGCACGAGGCCGAGGCTGGTGCGCAAGCGGAGACCGAGGAACAGCCCGCACTGGCGCTGGATAGAAATTCCGACGAGGGCGGCACGATCGAAAATAACGCCGAAGCATCGCCGGAGGAGCCCGAAGCTCCCGCCGAGCCCGAGACGACCGCTGAGAGCGAAGAATTCGACGGTGCCTTGCTCGCCGACGACGCCGAAAGCGAGGACGGCGAAGAAGCCGCGTTCGAGGAACACGACCTTGGCCTGGTGAGCGACGACGACGCGCTGCCGTGGCTCGAATCCTCCGATTACGACGATATCGAAAGCGTCGATGCCTGGCGGATCACCGGCTTTGTGGTCCTCGGCCTGGTGGTGCTGGCGCTGCTGGTCGGCGGGATATGGTATTTCGCCTATCGCGAGGCCGATGGTGCGCCGACGGCCGATGGCAGCACGATCGCCGCGCCCGAGGGTCCGTACAAGGTTCGCCCCGAAGAGCCGGGCGGCAAGACCTTCGAAGGGACCGGCGACATGGCGCCTGCGGTGGGCGAGGGCGAAACCCGCGAGGGTCGTCTCGCCGGCAAGCCCGAAACACCCGAGCCGGTCGCCGCAGAACCCGAAAAGGCCGAAGAGCCTGCCGCTCCGACGAAGCCTGCCGCGACGGGCAACCGCATCGCGGTGCAGGTCGGTGCCTATCGCGACAAGGCGACCGCCGAAGCGGGCTGGAGGCAGATTTCGCGTCAGACCGATGCGCTGGCCGGTGTCGAATACCGCATCGTCAAGGGGGATGCGGATATCGGCACGGTCTATCGCCTGCAGGCTCTGCCCGGCGACATGGCCGCCGCGCGCCGCCTGAGCCAGGCGCTCAAGGATGACGGGGTAGCGAGCCAGATCAAGCAATAGCGGCTGGGCTCCGGCGGGCGCGTGCCTGCCGGGGCTTGCCCGCTTTCCACCGTCTCGCGCGCGGCCATCCTTGCCGCGAGCGCGCTTTCAAGCCACCTTCGATCCGTTATGACGCCTGCAATCTTCGGCTGTTCCGGCCTCGAACTGACCGCCGACGAGCGCGCCTTCTTCCGCGAAGCCGACCCTGCGGGCTACATCCTTTTCAAACGCAATTGCGACAGCCCCGAACAGCTGCGCGCGCTGACCGACTCCTTGCGCGAGATCCACGGGCGAGAGCGGCTGCTGGTCTCGATCGATCAGGAAGGTGGCCGGGTCGCCCGGCTGGGCCCGCCTGCATGGCACAAGTGGCCCGCACCCGCGCGCTTCGCCGAGTTGTACCAGATCGCCCCCGCCTCCGCGATCGAAGCGATCCGCCTCAACAGCGAGGCGATGGCGACCGAACTCACGGCGGCGGGTATCAGCGTCGATTACCACGCGCCGTGCGACGTCGCCCGGCCCGAAACCGACAATGTGATCGGCGACCGCGCGCTGGGTGCGGAGCCGATGCAGGTGGCTGCATTGGCGCGCGCGATCCTCGAGGGGATGGCGAAAGCGGGCGTGGTCGGCTGCCTCAAGCACATGCCCGGCCATGGCCGCGCGACCGCAGACAGCCACAAGCACCTGCCGGTGGTCGAAGCGAAGGATGCCGAACTCACGGTCGACACCGCCCCGTTCGAGCGGCTGGCGAGCCGCGCGACAATCGGCATGACCGCGCATATCGTCTTCACCGACTGGGACGCCGAGCGCCCTGCAACGCAGTCGCCCTGGGTGGTCGAGAACATCATCCGCCAGCGGATCGGTTTCGACGGATTGCTGCTGACCGACGATATCGACATGCAGGCGCTCGACGGCTCGATCCCCGAGCGATCGGTGCGCGCGCTGGAGGCGGGGTGCGATGTCGTGCTCAATTGCTGGGCGAAGCTGGATGACATGGCCGGTATCGTCGAAAGCTGCGGCCCGATCCGCGACGAAAGCGCGGTGCGGCTCGAACGCGCGCTGGCGAGCGTCGATGCGCCGGAGGCTCCCGCAGATGTCGAAGACCTGATCGCGCTGCGCGACGCGCTGTTCACGGCGGCGGGGCTGGAATTGTGATCGATCGACCCGAAGGCGGAACGATCCTCAACCTGGGGGCGATCGACGGTCAGCCCGATGGCGAGTCCGATGAATGGCAGGGCATCGCGGCAAACGGTACGCGCGACGAGGATGCGCTCTACCTCGCGCTCGACGGGTGGGAAGGGCCACTCGACCTGCTGCTGGAGCTGGCGCGCAAGCAGAAGGTCGACCTGCGCGAAATCTCGATCCTCTCGCTGGTCGATCAGTACCTCACCTTCCTCGACAATGCGCAGCATCTCAAGCTGGAGGTCGCCGCCGATTACCTCGTCATGGCCGCATGGCTCGCCTACCTGAAATCGGCGCTGCTGCTGCCGAAGGACGAGCAGGAAGACCCGAGCCCCGAGGAACTGGCGCTGCGCCTGCACCTGCGCCTGCAACGGCTGGGCGCGATGCGCGAGGCGGCAGGCCGCCTGATGGGGCGCGACCGGGTGGGGCGCGACGTGTTCCTGCGCGGCGCACCAGAGGGCTTGCGCACCGACCGCAGCATCGCGTGGCAGGTCGACTGGTACGATCTCATGCGCGCCTACGGCCAAGTGAAGGCGCGCACCGCGCCTGCACTGCACACCGTGCGCGATCGGCAGGTGATGACGCTCGAAAGCGCCCTCGATCGCGTATCGAGCATGCTCGGCCTCACGCTCGACTGGATCGTGCTCGAGGATTTCCTTCCCCCGGGGGCCGACCGGCGGCTGCGCAAGTCCGCGATGGCGAGCAGCTTCGTCGCCGCGCTCGAACTGGCGCGGACGGGGCGCGCCGAGCTGGCGCAGGACGATATTTTCGGGCCGCTGCGGCTGCGGCGCGTAAGGGCGAGTGCATGAGCGAGCCCGCCAGTGCTCCGGATGCCCTCGATCGCGCGCTGGAGGCGGCGCTGTTCGCCGCCGAAGACGCGCTGAGCGTCGATCAGCTGGCGAGCCACCTTGGCGATGCGGACAAGCGCGAAGTGCGCGCCGCGTTGGCGCGGCTTTCGGAATTCTACGCCCGACGCGGGGTTCATCTGGTCGAGCGTGGCCAGCGTTGGCACTTCCAGACCGCACCCGATTGCGCCCACCTGCTGCGCCGCGAGCGGGAATCGCTGCGCAAGCTCAGCCGTGCAGCGACCGAGGTGCTGGCGATCATCGCCTATCACGAGCCGGTCAGCCGCGCGGAAATCGAATCGATTCGCGGGGTGCAGACCTCGGGCGGGACGCTCGACGTGTTGATGGAAGCGGGCTGGGTGAAGCCGGCGGGCCGCCGCGAAGTGCCCGGACGTCCGGTGATCTACGCCACGACGCCCGAATTCCTCCGCCATTTCGGCCTCGAATCGCGCCGCGACCTGCCCGGAATCGAGGAATTGCGCGCCACCGGCATGCTCGATCCGGTGGAGGACGCCTTCGAGGCGGAGATGGCTGGCGACGAGGCCGAGCCTGCCGAACAGGGCACGGCAAGCGAGGAGTAATCCGTCGCATCCAACGCGCAACGCCGCTGGAAGTCCGCCGCTGCAATCCCTATAGCACTCATCCAAGCTACACAGAGGCAGCAATGTTCGGACAAGTCGGTATCTGGCAGATTCTCATCGTCGCACTGGTTGTGCTGGTGCTCTTCGGGCGCGGGCGCATCTCGGAGATGATGGGCGATTTCGGCAAGGGCGTCAGCAGCTTCAAGAAGGGGCTCAACGACGGGGACGACAAGGCTTCCAAAGAGCCGGCCGCGCGGATCGAAGGGCCATCGCACGATGCCAAGCCCGCTGGCGAGACCGTGAGCGAAAAAACTGGCGAAAGCGCCACGACCAAGCCCACCGACACCGCATCCTGACGCGAGCACGCGCGCCTTCCTCCCATGTTTGATATCGGCGCCTCGGAACTGCTGGTGATCGCGATTGCCGCGATCCTCGTGATCGGGCCGAAGGACATGCCGCGTGCGCTGCGCACGGCAGGTCGCTGGATGGGGCAGGTGCGGCGTATGTCGAACCATTTCCGTGCGGGCATCGACGCGATGATCCGCGAGGCGGAAATGGAGGACATGGAAAAGAAGTGGCAGGAGCGTAACGCGCAGATCATGCGCGAGCATCCCGGTGGCGAGATGACTCCCCTGCCGCCGCCTGACAGCGCACAGGGCGATGTGTCGCACGACCCAGACGCGGACGATCCCGCGCCCGCCGCTACGCCCGCCGCATCCGCCGAAGCACGCGCCAAGCCCACCCCGGCAGAGCAAGACGGCACCGCAGCCGAGCCGCGCCTCCCACTGGGAGAGGATGCGGGGGCAGACCGCGAAGCCACCGATCGGGATCACGCCTGAACATGGGCATTATCCGCGACATCGACGAAACGCAGGCCCCACTGATGGACCACCTGATCGAGCTGCGCACGCGTCTGCTGCGCTCGGTCTTCGTGCTCGCGATCGCCTTCGGGGTGTGCTTCTATTTCGCCGACCCGATCCTCGCCTTTCTGGCGAAGCCGCTCGCCGATGCGTTTCCCGACGGGCAGGGCAAGCTGGTCTATACCAAGCTGTACGAGGTGTTCTTCGTCGAGATGAAGGTCGCGCTGTTCGCTGCCTTCTGCGTCAGCTTTCCCTTCATCGCCAACCAGTTGTGGGCGTTTGTCGCACCGGGCCTTTATGCGAAGGAAAAGAAGGCATTCCTGCCCTTCCTGATCGCCACACCGGTGCTGTTCCTGACCGGGGCGAGCCTTGCCTATTTCGTCGTCATGCCGACCGCGTTCCGGTTCTTCCTCGGATTCCAGGGCAGTGCGGGCGGACTTCCGATCGAAGCACTGCCGAGCGCGGGTGAGTATCTTAGCCTGGTGATGCAATTCATCCTGGCGTTCGGCATATGCTTCCTGCTGCCGGTGCTGCTGCTGCTGCTGGAGAGGGCGGGGCTGGTTTCCCGCCGCGCGCTGTCGAAAGTGCGTTCCTATGTCATTGTTGGCGTGCTGGCGGTCTCTGCGGTCGCAACCCCGCCGGACCCCGGCTCGCAGATCATCCTCGCGGTGCCGCTGTACCTGTTGTTCGAAGGATCGCTGTTGCTGATGCTGATCCTCGAACGGCGAGAACGCGGCGAAAGGGCGGAGGACGCGGAAGCGTCCGACCCGGCCTGAACGGGCAGGCGCACTGATGGCAGACGCAAAAAGGGCCCCGAAATCGGGGCCCTTTTCGTATTCGGTTTCGGCAGCCTTACGGGCTGGTCGGGACTTCGTCACCGCCCTTGGCGGCAATGACGATGCCCGCGATGATCGCGGCCAGCGCGAGGATGCCGACGATGATGCCGGTGCCATTGGCAGCGCTCGCGTCCTCGACAGGAGCGGTCGCACGATCGAGCTGGACCTGCGCCATGGTAGGCGCCGCAGCGAGCGTCAGTGCCGCGGCAGACGCGAGGATCAGGCGAGTCTTCATCATTGTTCTCCTCGTGGCGGTCGCCACATGATTCGTTCGTTCTTGTTCGGCCTTTGGGCGATTCCGGCTCGCATTTCAAGCGCGCGGCGAGAAACTGACGACTATTGTCATTCGGTGTAGCGAGCGCGCTGCTGTGCGGGTCGCTTGTCGTGGTCCGGCGAACCAGGGCTTCACACGCAAAAAGGGCCCCGAAATCGGGGCCCTTTTCGTATTCGGTTTCGGCAGCCTTACGGGCTGGTCGGGACTTCGTCACCGCCCTTGGCGGCAATGACGATGCCCGCGATGATCGCGGCCAGCGCGAGGATGCCGACGATGATGCCGGTGCCATTGGCAGCGCTCGCGTCCTCGACAGGAGCGGTCGCACGATCGAGCTGGACCTGCGCCATGGTAGGCGCCGCAGCGAGCGTCAGCGCCGCAGCAGAAGCGAGGATCAGGCGAGATTTCATTACTTATTCTCCTAGCATGGCTTGCGAGGTTAAACTGTTCGACTTGTTCAATGATCGAAAGATGCACCGATTACAAGACTAAAGCCCCAACAAAAATATCGTTCCAAGCGCATTGTTGCCCATCGGCAACGCGGTGTTCCAGATGCTCGGCCGAGAGCGAATTACGCAATTGCTGCAAGTGCTAAGGCCTAAACCGGGCGAGCACAAGACCTGCTTCCCGCTTCGTCGCACCTTGTGCCCGGTTTGCCGCGATCGGTCACCGCGACCCCCAGAAGGTCGCCTGTGGGTTAGTGGGCGCTGGTAAAAAATTGGTTATCAACGCTTTTTTGGATTCATACGCTGTGGCGCAAACTCATTCGCCCCGGCGGTACATCCGCTTGCCGCCGACCCACGTTTCGAGCACTTGCGTGTTGCGGATATCTTCGGGCCGGGCGCGGGCAATATCGCGGTCGACGACGACGAAATCCGCCTTCTCGCCCTTTACCAGCCGGCCGAAGCGTCCCTCGGCATAGCCGGCATAGGCGGCATCGCTGGTGAACCCGCGCCACGCCGCCATGCGGGAAAGGCGCTCGTCGGCAAACCAACCGCCCAGCGGCAGGCCTTGTGCGTCGACCCTGGTCATTGCGACCGCCATTCCGACGAAGGGATTGGCCGATTCAACGGGCGCATCGGAGCCGAGCGCCAGCCGAGCACCGGCATCTTTCAGGCTGGCCCACGCATAGGCACCGGCGAGCCGCTCGGGCCCCAGTCGCGCCTCTGCCATCAGCCAGTCCGACGTCTGATGGACCGGCTGCATCGACGCGATGATCCCGTTCTCGGCGAAACGTGCGAAATCCGCTGGGTCGACGATCTGCGCGTGCTCGATCCGCCAGCGCCGGTCGCCCTTGTAGCTTTCCGACAGCTCCTCGATCGCGTCGAGCACCTCCGCGTTGGCGGCATCGCCGATCGCGTGCACCGCGACCTGATAATGTTCCAGCGCGGCGCGGCTCATCAGGTTGCGCAGCTGCGTGTCGGAAAGGCTTGGAAGGCCGGTGTTGCCCGGGTCGTCCGCGTAAGGTTCCTTCAGCCATGCACCGCGCGATCCCAGTGCACCGTCGAGATACAGCTTGACCCCGTTGAGCCGCAGCTTGTCCCCGTACAGCCACGGGGTCGGCCCGGTCCCGCCGATGATTTCCATCGCCTCGGTCCCGCCAGCATAGGCCATGATGCGGATGCGCAGTTGGTCGGTGTCGCCCGCGCGGCGGTAAGTCTGCCAGTCGGCGAGCGTCGTGCCCATGTCCGCGGCGGCAGTAATGCCCATCGACAGCAGGTATTTCTGCGCTTCCTGCAAGGCGGCGTCGCGATCGGCGGCGCGCGGTTCGGGCACGACCTTGCTGAGCAATGCGGTCGCCGCGTCGACGAATACGCCCGCAGGCGCACCGTCGGCTAGGCGCTCAATCGAACCGCCCACCGGCGTGGCGGTCTTCGCGGTGACGTCTGCCGCCTCGATCGCCAGCGAGTTGGCCCAGCCGGCATGGCCGTCGACCCGTTCGAGATAGACCGGCCGGTCGCTGACCGCCTGATCCAGTTCCTTAGCGGTCGGAAAGCGGCCCAGCCCCCACTTTTCCTGATTCCAGCCGCGCCCGAGAATCCATGGCCGACCCGGGTTCTCGCGCGCAAACTTCTCGATGGCCGCCAGCGCCTCTTCCAGCGAGTTCGTCTGCGACAGGTCGAGCGTCAGCGCCGCAAAGCCGATACCCATCACGTGCAGGTGCGCATCGATCATGCCGGGCACGATGATCTGGCCCTTCATGTCGGAAAGGTAGGTCGGATGCTCGGGCCGCTTGTCGCGCTTGTCGAGCACTTCGATGATCGTGCCGTCATCATCCACCCACAGCCCCGTGAAGTGGTCGATGTCGCCGTCCTCGTCGATCCGCACCCCGTCGACATTGTCGATCAGGACGTCGGCGTTTGCGGGAGTGGAGGCGGCAATGGCCGCGCCGCTCAGCAGGGCGAGCGCGAAACGGGGCAGGGGCTTCATGAAGGGTTCGACTACTCGTTATGGTCGGGTTGAACCCCACGCCTACCGCCAACGCGCGATGCTGCCAATGGTCGGCGATGGCGTAGCGCGAGCGCAAGATTCACCTTCGGCTGGCACATCTTGTTGCGGGCGCGCACCTGCGGCGATAGGCAGCCGCGCATGACAAGCCCGGCAACAGACCCGCTCGACCAGTTGACCATCGACCATGTGCGCGCCGCCCATGCGCGCATTCGCGATTCGATCGTGCGCACGCCGATGCTGCTTTCGCGCACATTGTCCGACATTGCCGGGGCCGAAATCTGGCTCAAGTTCGAGAATCTGCAGTTCACCGCCGCCTACAAGGAACGCGGTGCGCTCAATGCCCTGCTGCTGATGGATGAGGAACGGCGCGCGCGCGGCGTGATCGCCGCATCGGCGGGCAATCACAGTCAGGGCCTGTCGTACCATGGCACGCGGCTGGGTGTGCCGGTGACGATCGTGATGCCCAAGACCACCCCGGCGGTGAAGGTCATGCAGACCGAGGCTGTGGGCGGCAACGTCGTCCTCGAAGGCGACACCTTCGACGAGGCCTACGCCTTTGCGCGCCAGATGGAGAAGGAGCGCGGGCTCACCTTCGTCCACCCGTTCGACGATCCCGACGTGGCGGCGGGCGCGGGCACAGTCGCGCTCGAGATGTTCGAGGATCAGCCCGATCTCGATTGCCTCGTGGTGCCGATCGGCGGGGGCGGGCTGATGAGCGGGATGGCGACCGTCGCCAAGGCGCTCAGGCCCGACATCCACGTTGTCGGGGTGGAGGCGGCGCTCTATCCCTCGATGCACCACGCATTGTCGGGCGAGCCGATGCCGGCTGGTGGCGACACACTGGCCGAAGGGATCGCGGTGAAGGAGCCGGGCGTGTTCACCCGCGCGATCATCAAGGAACGGGTCGACGAGATCCTGCTGGTCGAAGAGCCCAACCTTGAAGCCGCGGTCGCGCTGCTGTTGCAGATCGAGAAGACCGTGGTCGAGGGCGCCGGCGCGGCTGGCCTCGCCGCGGTCCTCGCGAACAAGGAAAAATTCGCCGGCAAGCGCGTCGGCCTGCCGCTGTGCGGCGGGAATATCGATTCCCGCCTGCTCGCCACCGTGCTGCTGCGCAATCTTGCGCGCGACGGGCGGCTCGCCCGCCTGCGGATCGCGCTACAGGATCAGCCGGGCGCGCTGCACAAGGTCGTCAGCCTGTTCGAACGGCACAACATTAACATTATCGAGGTCTACCATCAGCGGGTGTTTACCAAACTTCCCGCCAAAGGCCTGATCACCGAGATCGAGTGCGAGGCGCGCAACAAGAGCCAGGTCGACGCGCTGATCGAGGATATGCGCGACAACGGCTACGACGTTCACACTGTCGAGCTGGCGTGACCCGTAACGCTACAAATGTGCAAAATCAGGTCCGGTTAACCCTACTTCGTAGTTAAAGGTCTTTTGAGAACGGCGCGGGTGCGGCATATCGTTGCCACTCGCTGCCCACACGATTCTTCAGCCTTCGACAGGAGCGCCAGGCTTAGCCGTGACTGCCCCCGTTCGCTTTCCGCGCTTCTTTGTGACGAGCCCCGCGCCGTGCCCTTATCTCGAGGGCCGGACAGAGCGGAAGGTGTTCACCGAACTGAAGGGCCCGCACTCCGACCAGCTTAACGAAGCTCTCGGACGGATCGGGTTCCGCCGCAGCCAGACCGTCGCCTATCGTCCCAGCTGCGTCGATTGTCAGGCGTGCGTGTCGGTCCGCGTGGTGACGGGGGAGTTTGCCCCGTCCAAGGCGCAAAAGCGGATCGTGAAGCGCAACAGCGACCTCGTGGTCAACGAGTGCCGCCCGTGGGCGACGAGCGAACAATTCGAACTTTTGCGTGGATATCTCGCCAAGCGTCACCCCGAAGGGGGGATGACGCGCATGGACGAGGTGGATTATGCCGACATGGTAGAGCATACCCCGGTTTCGAGTTATGTCATTGAATATCGGGAACCAACCGACGATGGCTCGGTTGGTCGCTTGGTCGGGGCTTGTCTGACCGATCGCCAGGGCGACGGGCTGTCGATGATCTACAGCTTCTATGATCCCGAAAGCGAGGGACGGTCGGGTCTTGGTAACTACATCATTCTCGATCACATCCGCCGTGCTGCGGCCGAGGGGCTACCTTACGTCTATCTCGGCTACTGGGTCGAAGGGTCTGCGCGGATGCAATACAAGATCCGCTACCGCCCGCTCGAACGGCTCGGACCGCGTGGATGGCGCCGTCTTGGCGTCGAAGAGCAGGACAAGCTCATCCGCGATGCCGTGCGCGACGAAGCGCCTGCCGCCAGCGTTGGCCGCGGCGACAAGGCGCTCGCCGTCGGGTGCTAGCCTTACCCGCACAGTCTGCCTGACCGCGCTTGCGATCGTCATCGCGGGGCAATCGACGCTTGCCCATGCGCAGGATCGCGATGCCAATGCCGAGCTTGAGGCGCTGATCCCCGACGAGGCGATCGACGATCCCGAAGGCTGGGCCGCCGACGGCGTGCCGCCCGAAGAACCCTCGCCGATCGATGGGCCCGATCCCTTTGTCGGCGAGACGATCGACCTGGCCCCCGAAAGTCCGCTTGCAGAGCTGCCCGGCCTGACCATCGAGTGGCCCGACCCGATCGATCTGCCCGATGTCGAGAAGATCGAGGACGACGGCACGGCCACGTTTGCCGAGGACAATCCGCTGGCGGCGGGCCCGCTGCTGATCGATCCGCAGGTGGTCAAGCTGACCGACCAGCTCGAGCTTGCCTTCCCTTCGGAGCCCGACGCGTTCCCCCAGCTGGACGATTTCGTCGACCAGTTCGGGATGCTCTCCGCAATCGAAGCCTACAGCGCGACCGAGACCAATGTCGGCCAGCTGGGCGCGCGGGCGCGCGAGGACGAGGAAATCCTCAACCGGCTGCTGCGCGCTTACGGCTATTACGATGGCGAGATCATCCGCGAGGTCGGCCCGAACCTGATCGAGGGTTCGGACGAGCGACCGCAGGTGCGCTTCAACATCCTGCCCGGCGAGCGTTACCGATTGGGGGCGATCGATCTCGGCCAGCTTGGGAAGGCGCCCGATGCCGATGTTCTGCGACGTTCCTTCGGGCTGTTCCCGGGCGATTTCGTCGACAGCTACCAAATCCAGGCCGAGCGCGCCGATCTCGACCAGGCGCTAGGCAACAACGGCTTCCCCTTCGCCGAGATGGACGGTCCCGAGCTGCTGATCGACCATGCGCGCATCGAGGGCGACCTGACCATGCTGGTGCGCCCCAACGGCCAGTATAACTTCGGCAGCGTCATTTCCGAAAAGCCGAAGTTCCTGTCCGGCAAGCACCTCGAGACGATTGCGCGCTTCGAACCGGGCGACCTTTACCAGCGCGATCTGGAACTCGATCTGCGGCGCGCGATCATCGCCACCGGGCTGGTCTCCTCGGTTACCATCACTCCGGTCGAGGCGGAGTCGCCCGCCAATGGCGAGCCGGGGGTCGTTGATCTCCAGGTCGGGCTTACCGAAGCCAAGCTGCGGACCATCGCGGGCGCGATCGGCTACGGAACCGAGGAAGGGTTCCGGGTCGCCGCTAGCTGGGAACACCGCAACCTGTTCCCGCCCGAAGGCGCGCTGCGCGTGCGCGGGGTTCTGGGTACGCAGGAACAGCTGGCCGGGGTCACCTTCCGCAAGAACAATTTCGGAGCTCGCGACCGCATCCTGACGCTCGACGCCTTTGTCACCTCGCTCGACAACAAGGCCTTCGCTGCCAACACGGCGGGCTTCACCGCGACCTACGAACAGCCTTCGACGCTGTTGTACCAGAAGCCCTTCAGCTGGAGCGTCGGGCTGGAACTGGTCGCTTCGGATGAGCGGCTGGCCTACGATCTCAACAACAATGCCCCGACCAACCCCAATCCGCCAGAGCGGCAGACCTATTTCGTCGCCGCGCTGCCCGGCTTCGCGCAGATCGATACCAGCGACGATCTGCTCAATCCAACCAAGGGTTTCCGTGCCTCGATGCGCGTTTCGCCCGAGATTTCGCGGACCGAGGGGATGCAGAGCTTCTACCTGCGCAATCAGGCAGATGCTTCCTATTACCGGCAGATCGGCGATGGCGGGCCGGTGCTCGCGGGCCGGGTGCGGCTCGGCTCGATCACGGGCACCTCGCTCGACAATATCGCCCCCTCGCGCCGCTTCTTTGCGGGCGGCGGTGGGTCGGTGCGCGGCTTCGGCTATCGAGCCATCGGCCCGCGCAATGTCGACAATGATCCGATCGGCGGGCGCTCGCTGCTCGAACTTTCGGCCGAAGCGCGCATCCCGACCCCGTGGTTCGATGGTGCGCTACAGGTCGTGCCGTTCGTCGATGCGGGTTCGGTCGGCGTCTCCGAATATCCCGATTTCAAGGATATCCGCGTGGGCGCGGGCGTCGGTGTGCGCTACCTGACCGGGTTCGGCCCGCTGCGGCTCGATGTCGCGGTGCCGGTCAATCCGCGCCCGAGCGACAGCTTCATCGCGGTCTATGTATCGCTGGGCCAGGCGTTCTGATGTCTGACGAGCAGATGCCAGAAGAAGCGGCCGCAACGCCTGCGCGCAAGAGCGCGGCCAGGCGGGTCGGTAAGTGGGCGCTGGGCATCGTCGCGGTGCTCGCGCTGCTCGTCGCGGGGCTGTTCTTCGGGCTCAACACCCCGATCGGCAAGCGCTGGATTGTCGAACAGGTCGCCGATATTTCGCCGAAAAGCGGGCTCAAGATCAGCATCGGACGGATCGAGGGCAATATCTACGGCGGCGCGGTGCTGCACGACCTCGCGCTGGCCGACCCCAAGGGCGTGTTCCTGACCGTGCCACGCGCCGAGGTCGACTGGCGCCCGCTCTCGTGGTTCGACAAGCGTCTCGACATCCGCTCGCTGGTGGCGATGCGCGGCGAGCTCAAACGCCTGCCGAAACTCAATCCGGGCGATCCCGATGCACCGATGCTGCCGGGCTTCGATATTCATATCGGGCACATGGAGTTGCAGGACTTCGTGCTCGCAAAGGGCGTCGCGGGCGACGAGCGGCGCAGGCTCGACCTCGTCGGCAGCGCCGATATCCGCAATCGCCGCGCGATGGTGGATGCCAAGGCGGCCTTCGACGCGGGCGACCGGGTGGCGATCGACCTGACGGCAGAGCCCGATGGCGACGTGTTCGATGCCGACGTGCGGATCGACGCACCCGATGGCGGCGCGCTCACCAGCCTCGCCGGGCTCGACGGGAGCTATGCCGCGCGGCTGGTGGGCGATGGCACGTGGACCAAGTGGGCCGGCAAGCTGCTGGTCGACCGCGATGGAGAGCGGATCGGCCAGTTCGACCTTTCCGCCCGTGACGGCACCTATGGGCTCGAGGGGAAGGCCGACACTTCGCCCTTCCTCACCGGCATTCCGCAGCGCGCGCTGGGCCCCGACACAAGGATCAAGGCGACCGGCACGCTCGCCGACCGGGTGCTCGACGGTAAGCTCGAACTGCTCGGGCGGGGGCTCGGGCTGGTAATCGACGGCGCGGCGGACCTGGCGGATAACCGCGCCGATGGCGTGCGCTTCGTCGCCGACCTGCGCGATCCTGAGCTGTTCGGGGCGAACATGCGGCTGGAGGGTGCCGAGGCGAGCGGGACTATCGACGGCAAATTCCGCGATCTCTCGATCCCCTTCCGGCTGACCGCCGATCGCTTCGCCGCAGGTTCTGCGAATATCACCGGCATCGCCCAGCAGGGCACTGCAACCTACGACGGCAGCCGCTGGATCATCCCCATCGACGCTTCCATCGGGCGGATCGTCACCGGCAACGCAATGGCCGATCCGCGCCTGATCAACGGCACCGCCAACGGGCGTCTGGTCTTCACCGGGCGAGAGCTGGTTTCCGATATGCTGCGCATCACCTTCCCCGATGCCAGCGCGCAATTGTCGGTGCGCGGAGATATCGCCGCCAACCGCTGGCAGGTGCGTGGCCCCGCCGCAGTCAACGGGCTGCTTTTCGAGCAGGTCGGGCGGGTCAACGCAGGGGGCCGCATCGACTTCCTGTACGATGGCGCATGGCGCCTGACCGCCGATCTGCGCGGACAGATTCCCCGCGTGACCAACGATACGCTCGCCAATCTTGCCGGGCCGCTGATCGACTTTTCGGGCGGTGTCTCGCTCGCGCAAAACGCGCCGATCGATTTCCGCAAAGTGCGGCTCGATTCGCGCAAGCTCAATCTCGTGATCGACGGGCAGGTTGCGCCGGGCACCACCCGCGTCGCCGGGCGCGGGAAGCAGGCCGATTACGGCCCGTTCACCGTCGAGGCTTCGTTGACCGATCGCGGGCCCGAGGCGGTGCTGGTCTTTGCCGAACCGCTGCCCGCAGCGGGGTTGAAGGACGTGCGCGTCGCGCTGAGCCCGATCGACGAGGGTTTCCAGATCGAGACCGAGGGCGATTCGATGCTCGGTCGCTTCACCGGCTCGCTCGGTCTGTTTTCGCCCAAGGGCGGGCCCACGCGGCTCGCGGTGCAGAAGCTGTCCGTCTACGAGACCGAGGTCACCGGCGAGCTTACGCTGGGCGATGGCGGCGCGAGCGGCGATCTCGCACTGGTCGGAGGCGGGCTCGACGGGACGATCAGCCTTGCTCCGCAATCGGGCGGGCAGGGCTTCGAAGTGGACCTCGCGGCGCGCAATGCGCAGTTCGGTGGTGAAGCCGCGCTCAGCATTGCCATTGCCGATATCCAGGCACGCGGTCTGATCGCAGAGGGCAACACCACCATTCAGGGAGAGGCCGAGGGGCAGGGCATCCGTTACGGATCGCTGTTTATCGGCCGGATGCAGGCACAGGCCGAGCTGACCAACGGCACTGGCACGGTTACCGCCTCCATAGCGGGGCGGCGCGGGCGCGGTTTCGCGTTGCAGCTCGCAGCGGATGTAGCGCCCGAACGCATCGCGCTCGCCATGCGCGGCAATCTTGCCGGACGCGAGCTTTCGATGCCCAGCCGCGCGGTGCTGAACAAGGTTTCGGGTAGCGGCTGGAGCCTGCAAAAATCGCAGATCACCTACGGCGACGGCTACATCGTTGCAGAGGGGCAGCTGGGCGGCGATGAAACGCGGCTGGTGCTGCAGGTCGACGATATCCCGCTGTCGGTCAGCGACATCGTGCTCGGCGATGCGGGCATGGGCGGATCGATTTCCGGCTCGATCACCTATGCCGCACCCAAGGGCCGCGTGCCGACGGGCGAGGCGCGTGTGAAGATCGAAAAGTTCACCCGATCGGGCCTGATCCTCGCCTCGCGCCCGGTCGACCTGTCGCTGGTCGCGAAGCTGGAAGCGGACAAGTTGCAGGCGCGCGCGATCCTGGCCGATAACGGCACGCAGGGCGGGCGCATTCAGGCGCTGATTTCCGACCTGCCGCGCGACGGGACCGTGATCGAGCGATTGCGGCGCGGCGACCTGTTTGCGCAGCTGCGCTATCGCGGCCCCGCGCAATCTCTGTGGCGGCTCGCGGCAATCGACCTGCTCGACTTCTCCGGCCCGGTCGCGGTGGCCGCCGACGTGCGCGGCACGCTCGCCAGCCCGCGTGTGCGCGGTTCGCTCTCGAGTGACGACCTGCGTGTGCAGAGCGCGATTTCCGGCACCGATATCCGCAAGGCGAGCGTGCGCGGCGACTTCGCGGGCTCGCGCCTCAGGATCAACAGCTTCCGCGGCACTGCCCCCAATGGCGGCGAAGTGAACGGCAGCGGAGTGGTGGACCTTGCGAACCTGGGCTCTGGCCGCGGGCCCGAGATCGACATTCGCGCCGGCGCGCGCAACGCGCAGTTGGTCAACGCGCGGGGCCTCAACGCCACCGTCACCGGGCCGCTGCGGATCACGTCCAACGGATCGGGCGGGACGATTGCCGGCCGCCTGCGGGTCGAGCGGGCAAGCTGGCGGCTGGGCGTCGGTGCGGAGACGACCAAGATTCCCAACATCCCCACGCGCGAGATCAACCTGCCGCGCGACCGGTACCAGGCGGTTGCGCCGGGTGCGCCGTGGCGCTTCCTCATCGATGCCAATGCGCCGAGCCGGGTCGACGTCGACGGGCTGGGCCTCGACAGCGAATGGAGCGCCAACGTGCGCGTGCGCGGGACGACAGACGAAATGCGCATCGGGGGCGAGGCGAACCTGATCAGGGGCGATTACACCTTCGCCGGTGCCCGGTTCGAAGTGACGCGCGGGCGGATCGAATTCGACCAGACGAAGGCGATCGACCCGCGGCTCGATATCCGGGCCGAGACCGATGCCGATAATCTTGCAGTAACCGTCAACATCACGGGCAATGCGATGGAGCCGGAAATCAACTTCAGCTCCACCCCGGCGTTGCCCGACGAGGAAATCCTCGCCCGGTTGCTGTTCGGCGGATCGATCACCAGCCTCTCGGCAACCGATGCTCTGCAACTCGGGGCGGCGGTGGCATCGCTGCGCGGTGGCGGCGGGCTCGACCCGATCAACCAGCTGCGCAGCGCGATCGGGCTCGACCGGTTGCGGATCGTCTCTGCCGACCCCGTGCTCGGGCGCGGTACGTCGATTGCGCTGGGCAAGAATATCGGGCGGCGGTTCTACGTCGAACTGATCACCGACGGGCAGGGCTACAGCGCGACCGATGCCGAATTCCGCATCACCAACTGGCTCTCGCTGCTCGCAACTATCTCCACCGTGGGGCGCAACGGCGTCTCGGTAGAGGCCAGACGCGATTATTGAGGTGCGCGCTGACGGGGCCTGTGCCATTGGGGCGTCGCCTCCGTGGCCGGCGAGCCACAGGCGCGCCCGCGCGGGAGGGCTTGGGTTGCAAACTTGTGGACGCGGCGGCGGGCAGTCACCATCTGGCCCGCGTTCCATTCAACTGACGGCGTTTTGACGGACTTATGGCTTCGACGAAAGACCAGCTGCTGGTGTGCGATCTCACCCAGAGCTATTCCCCGCGCGGCGGCGGCGGCATCAGCACCTACCTGATGGAAAAGCGGCGCTACGTGCGGGATTGCACGAACCACCGCCTGCTGCAGATCGTGCCGGGGCCCGAGACCAAGGTGGTCGAGGATGGCCGCCTGATCTGGTGCGAGATCGCCGCCGGCGGGATCGAGAACAGCCCGAACTACCGCTTCATCACCAAGACCGGCCCGGTGCGCGAGGTGCTGGAGAAGTACCAGCCCGACATCATCGAATCGCTGTGCCCCTGGGTGCTGCCGTGGACCGCGATCAACCATCGCCGCCACCATCCGGAAACCGCGCTGGTCGCAGGCTACCGCACGGATTTCCCCGAAGCGCAGGTGCACCGCGTCGCGCTCAAGCTGTTCGGCAAGCAGCTCGCGCGCTTCTGGCGCTGGCAGGCGTGCTGCTACGGCGAGATCACCTATCGCGAATTCGACCGCGTCTATGTGCTTGGCGAGGACTCCATTCCCACGCTCACGCGGATGAAGGTCAACGATCCAGACCGGCTGAAGCTCGGCGTGCACGCGGATATCTTCCACCCCGGCAAGGCCGACCCCGGTTTCCGCGAGGAAATGGGGCTGGGCCACACCAAGGGGCCGCTGCTGATCTACGCCGGACGGATCGACTACGAAAAGGGCGCCGACCAGCTGATCGAAATGTTCCGCAAGCTCCCGCCCGAGCTTGACGCGTGCCTGGTGATGCTGGGCGACGGCAAGCTGACCGAGGAGCTGAAGGTGGCAGCCGAGGGCCTGCCGGTCGCTTTCCCCGGCTTCATGACCGATCGCGCAGGTATGGCTCGCGCGCTCGCTTCTTCAGACATCTACGTTTCCGCCATGCCGAGCGAGACCTTCGGCATCTCGATCATCGAGGCGCAGGCCTGCGCGCTTCCCGTGATCGGGGTCGACAGCGGGGCGATGCCTAGCCGCGTCTCGCCCGCAAACGGCGTGCTGGTGCCGGTGGGCGATACCGACGCGATGGCGCAGGCTGTCGTCGACATCTGGCCAGAGCGTGCCGCGGCGATGGGCCGCGAGGCACGCGCGATGGTGGAGCGCGAGTACAGCTGGGACGCGACCTTCGACCACCTTTTCGCCGACATCTACCCCAAGGCGCTCGCAGCCGCCGAGGCGCGCGTTGAGCGCGGCCCGCTGGGCTTCCGGCCGGTCTATAAGTTCTTCAACGGCACGGCCTGAGGGCGAGGCGACCGGGCCGGATGACCCGGTTCCACAAATAGAAAAAGGGCCGCCGGATCGCTCCGACGGCCCTTTTCTTTGTGGTCCGAAGACCGGCGCTTACGCGCTGTAGTACATGTCGAATTCGACCGGGCACGGCGTGGTTTCGGTGCGCATGACCTCTTCCCACTTGAGCTCGGCATAGGCTTCGATCTGGTCCTTGGTGAAGACGTCGCCCTTCAGCAGGAACTCGTGGTCTTCCTCCAGCGCCATCAGCGCCTCGCGCAGCGAACCGCACACGGTCGGCACTTCGGCCAGCTCGGCAGGCGGCAGGTCGTAGAGGTTCTTGTCCATCGCCTCGCCCGGGTGGATCTTGTTCTGAATCCCGTCGAGCCCGGCCATCAGCAGCGCTGCATAGGCGAGGTAGGGGTTGGCCATCGCATCGGGGAAGCGGAACTCGACGCGCTTCGCCTTGTCGCCCGCCCCGTAGGGAATGCGGCACGAGGCGGAGCGGTTGCGCGCCGAATAGGCGAGCAGCACCGGAGCTTCGAAGCCCGGCACCAGCCGCTTGTAGCTGTTGGTGGTCGGGTTGGTGAAGGCGTTGAGCGCCTTGGCGTGCTTGATGACGCCGCCGATGTAATAGAGGCAATTGTCCGACAGGCCGGCATAGCCGTCACCCGCGAAGGTCGGCTTGCCGCCATCCCAGATCGACATGTGCGTGTGCATGCCCGAACCGTTATCTTCCTTGATCGGCTTGGGCATGAAGGTGGCCGTCTTGCCGTACAGGTTGGCGACCTGGTGCACGACGTACTTGTAGATCTGCATCTGGTCGGCGGTGTGGACCAGCGTCGAGAAGGTCAGACCCAGTTCGTGCTGCGCTGCGGCAACCTCGTGGTGGTGCTTGTCGCAGTTGAGGCCCATTTCGATCATGGTCGAAACCATTTCGGCACGGATATCGACCGCGCTGTCGACCGGCGCGACGGGGAAGTAGCCGCCCTTGGCGCGCGGGCGGTGGCCCATGTTGCCCGCTTCGTAGTCGCGGCCCGAGTTGGTCGGCAGTTCGACATCGTCGATCGCGAAGCCCGATCCGGCATAGCCATCTTCGAACTTCACATCGTCGAACATGAAGAATTCGGCTTCGGGGCCGACATAGACGGTGTCGCCGATGCCGGTCGACTTGAGGTAGTTTTCCGCGCGCTTCGCGGTGGTGCGCGGGTCACGCGCGTACCAGTCGCCCGTGTTGGGCTCCACGATGTCGCAGAAGAGGATCATCATCGGCGTCGCGCTGAACGGGTCGATGTAGGTCTGCGACAGGTCGGGCCGCAGGATCATGTCGGACTCGTTGATGACCTTCCAGCCCGCGATCGACGAACCGTCGAACATCAGGCCGTCTTCCAGCTCATCCTCGCCGAGGAGGCCGGCGACCATGGTCAGGTGCTGCCACTTGCCCTTGGGGTCGGTAAAACGCAGGTCGACCCACTCGATGTCCTGTTCCTTGATCTGCTTGAGTACGTCCTTGGCAGTAGACATGGTGCTCCTTTCGGATGGTAGCTGGCAGCGGATGCCGGTGAGGTGAGCTTACAATGCGTCGTCGTCGCGTTCGCCGGTGCGGATGCGGAGCGCGGAATCGATGGTGGATACGAAGATCTTGCCGTCGCCGATGCGGCCGGTCTGCGCGGTGCCGGCAATCGCCTCGACCACGCGCTCGGCCAGAGCGTCTTCCACGACGACTTCGAGTTTAACCTTGGGCAGGAAGTCGACCACGTATTCGGCACCGCGGTAAAGCTCGGTATGGCCCTTCTGGCGGCCGAAGCCCTTGGCTTCGGTAACGGTGATGCCCGAGACGCCGACTTCGTGCAGCGCCTCCTTCACCTCGTCGAGCTTGAAGGGCTTGATGATCGCTTCGATCTTTTTCACCGCGCCGTGTGTCCTCCGAGGTCGTTGGCCCAATCGGGTCGTCCCCGAGTCGGCAAAGTGTCACAGACAAGCCTAGGGCAATGTTGCAGTGCGGAAAAGGGGGCACGTTCATTGCGTGAAAAGACGCATTCACGTGTGATTGTGGCAATCAGAGCTGCAATGACGCAGTTTCCGCAAATCCGGCCATCAGATTGAGGTTCTGAATCGCCGCCCCGCTGGCCCCTTTTCCAAGATTATCGAGCACCGCGATCAGGCGGACGTTCCAGCCGCCGTCATTGCCGCAGACGTATAGTTTCATGCCGTCATCCGGCGCTGCATTGCGGTGCAGCAATAACTCGCTGGGTGCTGTTGCGGGCATCACCGAGACGACCTGCGACCCGGCGTAGAACTGCGCCAGCGCATCGTGCAATTGATCGGCGCTGGGCGACGTTTCCATCGCGCCGAGATGCAGCGGCACCTCGACCACCATTCCGCGATAGGCCGGCACCACGCTGGGCGCGAACAGCACGCCGTGCTTAAGCCCCGCGTGCATCTGCATTTCGGGCCGGTGCTTGTGATCGAGAGCAAGGCCGTATGCACGAAAGGCGATGTCGGGTTCGTTGTCGAACCGTTCGATCAGCGCCTTGCCGCCGCCCGAATAGCCGCTGACCGCGTTGACGGTGAAGGGCCAGTCGGCGAGCAGCAGGCCAGCACGAACCAGAGGCGCAACAAGTCCGAGGAAGCCGGTCGGATAGCACCCGGGATTGCTGACGCGATCCGCCTCGGCGATCCGTTCGCGGCCGATGATCTCGGGGAAACCGTAGGTCCAGCCCTCGGCCACGCGGTGCGCGCTCGAGGCATCGACGATCCGCGTCGCGCTTGCCGGGTCGACCAGCGCCACCGCCTCGCGTGCGGCATCGTCGGGCAGGCACATCACTGCGAAAGGCGTGTCGTTCAGCGCCTCGCGCCGCGCATTCACGTCCTTGCGACGATCATCGTCGAGCACCAGCGGTTCGAACTCGGGATGCGCATGCAGCCGGGCGACAATTTCCAGCCCGGTGGTGCCGGCTGCACCATCGACGAAAACCTGCGTGCTCATTGCGCGAAGGCGCTGCGCGGGACGTAGCCCGACGGGCCATCGGGCCCGATGCAACCCCACACCCAGCTGCTCATCACATCGAGCGCCTCGAACTGCGTGCCCGGTTCGAGCGTCGCGACCACATCTTCATCGCCCTTGGTCGACCGGATCAGCTGCGCGGGCGCATCGCCGATCTGCATCAGCTTTGGCTCGGCGTAGTTGGCGACGAGGAAACGGTTGGCGAGCGCAACATGCGCCAGATCGCGCCGCAGCGGCAGCGTGCCCTTTGCGGGCCACTCGACCGGGCCGGTCAGGCAAAACGGGCCCTCGGGCAGGGCGCTGGGATGGGGAGTGGTCACTTATGCGCGTCGATCGTCATGCTTATGGCCCGCGCGCTTACCCTGCGCCCGCGCGTGAGACAACCTTGCGCCGTTATCTGCCCGCCGGACCCCACCATTTATGCCCCGAAACGGGCCTGCAGCATGTGCCAGCTCGCCCGCAGACCATAGGCCTCGCCACCCTTGGGGCGGCCCGGCTTGGGCGTGGGCCGCCACGCATAGGTATCGAAGTGGGCCCAATCGATATCCTCGCCGACGAACTTGTCGAGGAACAGGCCCGCTACGCTGGCCCCGGCAAACCCGTTGCGCGGCGCGTTGATGCAGTCGGCGAGCGGGGAGTCGAGCCATTCGAGATAGGCGTCGGGCAGCGGCAGCCGCCACGGTTCGTCGTCATGCGCCTTGCCCGCTGCGATCAGCGCCTCGGCGGTTTCGTCGCGCCGCGTCATCAGCGCTGGGAAATCGGGGCCCAGCGCGACGCGCGCCGCGCCGGTCAGCGTGGCGAAGTCGATGATCAGCTCGGGCGATTCCTCGCTTGCCCGGTCGAGCGCGTCGGCCAGGATCAGGCGGCCTTCGGCGTCGGTATTGGTGATTTCCACCGTCAGCCCCTTGCGGCTGGTGACGATGTCGCCGGGGCGCAGCGCATTGCCCGAAATCGCGTTCTCGACCGCGGGCACCAGCAGGTGCAGCCGCACCGGCAGGTTGCGCTGCATGACCAGCTTGGCGAGCGCGATGGCGTGCGCCGCACCGCCCATATCCTTCTTCATCAGCGCCATGCCCGTGGACGACTTGATGTCGAGCCCGCCCGAATCGAAGGTGACGCCCTTGCCGACCAGCGCCACCACCGGCGCATCGGCCTTGCCCCAGGTGAGGTGCATGATGCGCGGCGCGTGATGGCGGGCCGCCGCACGGCCGACGGCGTGGACCATCGGGTAATTCTGTTCGAGCTGGTCGCCGCGCGTCACCTCCAGCTTGGCGTCGTGCGCCTTGGCCAGTGCTTCGATCTCGGTTTCGAGTCCGGCGGGCCCCAGATGCTCGGGCGGGGCATCGACCAGTCGGCGGACGAGATTGACCGCCTCGGCCTCGGCGATTGCGGGTTCGATCCGCTGCGCGTCCTTGGTCAGCAGGATGCGCGCGCCGGGCTCTTCGGCCTGGCTGCGATAGGCGAGGTTGCGGTATTGTGCGGTCTGCCAGCCGTGCAACGCGGGGCCGGGCTCCCGCCCGACCAGGCGATAGGTGCCAGCGGGCAGCACCTCGGCGAGGCGGGCCATGCACCAGCTGGAAAGATCGTCCGGGTCGGCGACCCCGCCGACCGCGAACCACGCCGATCCCTCGCCGGGCTTGGCGGGGACGATTGCCGTCTCGTATCCCTTGCCGTTGAACTTCTGCGCCTCCAGCATCGCGCGCTGGCCGTCGCTCAGCCGCTGCGCCCATTCGGCAAAGCCCGTTTCGTCGACGAGGTGTACATCGGTTGCGATTTGGCCGCGATCGGCCTGTATCAAAGCAGAGTCACTCATTATATCGTGCATGGCGAGGAAGGCGCTCCGGCTCAACCGGATTCGCGCCGCGAGATAGGATTAGACCGATTATGGCAGCACGTTTTGCCACCATTCTACTGGCACTTAGCCTCCCGCTGGCGGCCTGCACTTCGCCCGAGGAGCTGGAGAAGAAGACCGGCGCCGAAGGACAGGCGCAGACGACGGACGCCAAAGACGGCGCCGCGCCGACCGACCCCGATGGCGCGGCGCGCGAGATTTCCGAACAGACCGATCTCTATGCGTTTTCCTTTTCCTACCCGGAAACTCTCGGTTCGGTCCCCGCGCTGAAGGAGCGGCTGGACGAGCAGGCCGACCGCGAGGAAGCCGACCTGCAGCGCGCCGCGCGCGATGCGAGCGTGGAAGCGCGTGAGGAGGGTTTTCCCTACAACCGCTACATGGTCACCATCGAATGGAAGCTGGCCGGGCAGACCACCAACTGGCTGAGCCTGGTCGAGAACGGGTCGACCTATTTCGGCGGGGCGCACGGCAATTACGGGCTTAGCAGCCTGCTCTGGAACACCGGATCGCAGCGTCTGCTCGAACCGATGATGCTGTTCGAATCGCAGGAGGCGCTGGAGAAGGCGCTGGGCGAACGGTACTGCGACGCGCTCGATGCGCAGCGCAGGGCGCGGCGCGGCGGCGAGCTGGATGACGACGACGACACCTTCAATCGCTGCCCCGACATAAAGGAGCTGGAGCTGGTGCTGCTGTCCAACGGCGAAAAGTTCGACCGCGTGATGCTGTACGCCGCGCCTTATGTCGCAGGGCCGTATGTGGAGGGCGATTACGAGGTCGAGTTGAGCATCGACGATGCGATCCGCGCGGTGGTCAAGCCACGCTATCGCGAGGACTTCGTCTCCTGACCTCGCATTTTCGCGCGAGCATGCGTATCTGGGCCGCATGACCGAATATCAGACCATCGAAAGCGATTCCGACGTCCATCGCGACGGGACCATCAAGCTGCACGGGCCCGAAGGGTTCGAAGGGATGCGCAAGGCCGGGCGGCTGGCGGCGGAAATCCTCGACGCGATGCCCGAACTGGTCCAGCCGGGCGTGACGACGCAGAGCATCGACGATGCGGTGCGCGCAATGATGCTCGACGCAGGCGCGGTGCCCGCGACGCTCGGCTATCGCGGCTACACGCATAGCTGCTGCATCTCGATCAACCACGTGATTTGCCACGGCATCCCGAGCGAAAAGACGCTGAAGGATGGCGACATCGTCAATATCGACGTGACCCCGCTGCTCGACGGCTGGCACGGCGACACCAGCCGGATGTATTTCGCAGGCGATCCGCCGCTCAAGGCGAAGAAGCTGGTCGATGCGACGCACGAGGCGCTGATGCTGGGGATCGAGGCGGCATCGCAGCCGGGCGCAAGGCTCGGCGATATCGGTGCCGCCATCGAGGCGCACGCGAAGCAGCACCGCTACGGCGTAGTGCGCGAATTCTGCGGGCACGGGCTCGGCCGGCTGTTCCACGACGCACCCGAAGTGATCCACGCGGCGCAGGCGGGCACCGGCCCGCTGCTGAAGCCGGGCATGTTCTTCACCATCGAACCGATGCTGAACGCGGGCAAGCCGTGGGCGAAGGTGCTGGGCGACGGGTGGACCGCGGTGAGCCGCGACAAGTCGCTCTCCGCACAGTTCGAACACTCGCTCGGGATTACCGAGGATGGGGTCGAGATCTTCACGCTGAGTCCCAAGGGACGCGACAAGCCGCCTTACTGAGACCCTAGTCTCGCGCGGCCCTGATCGCGGCGGCGGCGGCGAAGGGAGCGATGGCGCACAGCACCAGGCTGAACGCTCCTGCGAACAGCGCACCCGAGATATCGTCGCGCGCGAGATGACCTGCGCCGAAGATCACCAGTGGGACTGCGATAGGCGCGAGCATCAGTCCGGCCAGCGCGGTGCCACTGCGCAGGCTCGCGAGCAACGCCGAGGTAATCAGGCCGATCGCGGCGAGGCCCGGCGTGCCCGCGAGCAGGCTGGCGAAAAGCCGCCAGAAGGTGTGGCCGCTCAACGATAGCAGCGCCGCGGCGGGCAGGGTGGCGATCAGCATCAGCGGCGCGAAACTGAGCCAGTGCGCCACCAGCCGCGCGGTCATCGCCACTTCCTCGCTGATGCCGCGCAGCGCGAGCTGGTCGAACACGCCCGCCTCACGGTCGGCGGCGACCAGGCGGTCCAGCGGCAGGATGCTCGCGAGCAGAGTCGCGATCCACAGCACCCCGCCGCCAGTGCGTGCGAGCAGGCTTGGTTCGGGGCCGACAGCGAAGGGGAACAGCACCGCGACCAGAAGGAAGAAGATCAGAGGCAGGAACGCCGAACCGCGCGCGCCGCCGGGTAGCAGGATCGCGAGGTCGCGGCGCAGGAGCGTGCCAAACGCGCTCATGCCGCGAACTCTGCCAGATCGAGCGAGCGGGCGGGCAGGTCGACCGGCTGGTGCGATACGAACACGCACAGGCCGCCCGCCGCGCAATGTTCCCCGACAAGCTCGGCCAGCAGGCCCTGCGATGCGGTGTCGAGCCCGGCGAAGGGTTCGTCGAGCAGCCAGATCGGGCGCGGGCGCAGCAGCAGGCGGGCGATCGCCGCGCGTTGTTTCTGCCCGGTCGAAAGGTAGCCCACCGGGATATCGCCCAGCGCATCGATCCCGAGCCGCGTCATCGGTGCGGCCAGGTCGGTTGAGCTATCGAGGCGCGCCCAGAAGCGCAGCGCCTCGCCCAGCGGACGGTCGCTGTCGAGCGCATGGCGGCCATCGATCATCCCGATCTCGCCCCCGCGCTCCACCGTGCCGGCAAAAGGCCGCGCCAGCCCCGCAAGAATGCGCATCAGGCTGGTCTTTCCCACCCCGTTGGGGCCGCACAGGTGCAGGATGTCGCCGGGCTCCAGTGCAAAGCTGAGGCGGGCGAACAGCAGTCTGTCGCCCTTGCGGCAGGCGAGGTCCGTGGCGGAAAGGCGGGCTTGCATGGGCGCTCGGGTTAGGCGAGAGCCCGGCCCACGGCAATATCACGCGAAGCGGAGAGTAATGCGATGGCGATCGAGAAATTGAGCGATGCGGAACGCAAGAGCTGGCTGGACTCGCTCGACGGGTGGGCGATGGCGGACGACCGCGACGCAATCGAGCGCAGCTTCAAGTTTGCGGACTTCAGCGAGGCGTGGGCTTTCATGAACCGCGTCGCCCTGCTGGCCGAGAAGCACGACCACCATCCCGAATGGTCGAACGTGTACAACATTGTAGAGATCGCGCTGACCACGCACGACGCCGATGGACTGTCGATCCGCGATGTCGAAATGGCGAAGGCGATCGACGCGCTTTGATCGACGCGCTCTAGTCGACCCCGAGTGAAGCCCGCTTGCGCGCCTGCTTGCGCATCTGGCCGGGCATCCAGCGAGAGGCGAAGGCTACGCGTTTGGCGGTCTTGCCCACGGTCGTGTGCAGCTTGTCGCCATGCACCGCCTGCCATGCGGCTTCGCCAACCTCGCTCACCGGGGTGATTTCCAGCCCGGCCGCGATGACCTGCTCCTTGATCGAGGCATTGCTGCGGTCGTTGGGATTGTGGTCGATCAGCGGCGTGTCGATGAAACTGGGCATGATCGATCGCACGTTGATCCCGTATTCGGCCCATTCTGCATCGAGGCTTTCGGTGATCGCGCGCACGCCGAACTTGGTCGCGGAATAGACGCTCGCGCCCGAGGTGCCGTAGATGCCGGCGGCGCTGGCGGTGTTGAGCAGGCACGATCCGGGCGCGGTCTTCTTCAGATGCGGCAGTGCGGCCTGCGCGCCGAACAGCACGCCTTTCAGGTTGATGTCGAGGCAGCGTTCGATCTCCGCGACGCTGTTCTGGTCGATCGTGCCGCCCAGCGGAATGCCCGCATTATTGGCGACCACGTCGATCCGTCCGCCCGCTGCGGTGGAAAAGGCGTTGAGCGCTTCGTCCCACGCATCGCGGTCGCGCACGTCGAACTTGTGGCCGAAGCTGAAGCCGAGCCCGATCAGGTGCTGGGTTTCGACCATGCCCTTTTCGTCGACATCGCCGATACCCACGAACCAGCCGCCCTTTGCGAACCGCTGTGCAATGGCACGCCCGATCCCGGACGCGCCGCCGGTGACGAAGATCGCCTTTTTCACTCTTGCCTCTCCTGCCTAACCAATCCCCCTCCCGTCGCGCGGGAGGGGTGATGTGGTTTACTCGCTGGAGACCGCTTGGGCGAGACCCTGCACGAAGTCTTCCCCTTCGACGATCTGCGCGGTCGAACTCGTCAGCGTGTCGTCGATCGGCTCGGCCCGCCCGCCAAGGCAGGTGGCGAGGAAGTTCTCGGTCACCGCGTTGAAGGCGATGTTGTTTTCCGGTCGCGCGAAGCCGTGGCCCTCGTCGGGGAACAGCACGTAGGTGACCGGGATGTTCTTGGACTTCATCGCCTCGACGATCTGGTCGCTTTCCGCCTGGTTGACGCGCGGATCGTTCGCGCCCTGGCCGATCAGCAGCGGGCGGATGATCTCGTCCGCCTTGTACAGCGGGCTCGCGTCCATCAGCAGCTGCTTGCCTTCGGGCGTGTTGGGGTTGCCCATCCGCTCGTGGAACTGCGCCACCACCGGGGCCCAGTAGGGCGGAATGGTGGAGAGCAGCGTTTCGAGGTTCGACGGGCCGACGATATCGACCCCGCAGGCGAAGGTGTCGGGCGTGTAGGTCAGGCCGACCAGCGTGGCGTAGCCGCCGTAGGAGCCGCCCATGATCGCCACCTTGTCCGGGATCGCGATGCCTTCGTCGATCGCCCATTTGGTCGCATCGATCAGGTCGTCGTGCATGGTCTTGGACCATTGCAGGTTGGACGCGTTGATGAAGTCCTTCCCGAACCCAGTCGACCCGCGATAATTGACGCTCATCACCGCATAGCCGCGATTGGCGAGCCACTGGTGGTAGCCGTTGAAGCCATACCCATCGCGCGCCCACGGTCCGCCATGGACCAGCAGCACCATCGGCACCGGCTTGTCGGGATAGCCGTCAGCATTGCTGTCGCTGCCGGGCGGCAGGGTGAGGTAGCTGGGCAGGGTGAGCCCGTCGCGGCTCTTCAGCTCGAGCGTGTGCATCGGCTGGAGCGGCGCGCCTTCCAGCTCGGGCCGGGTGACGTAGAGCTGGGTCAGCGTGTTCGCTTCGCGGTCATAGAGGAAGCTCTTGGCCGGGCCGACCACCGGGTCGTTGCCGACGATCCACTTGGTATCGTCCTCGGTCCGCGAACCGATCCCGAATTCGCCGGTCAGGTTGGCCTTCAGGAAATCGAGCGAAGCCTTCACTTCGGGGTCGAGAGCGACCCACTCGTTCTTCAGGTAATAGACCGAGTAGGCTTCCACCTCGCCGGTTTCCTGATCGCGGATCGAGCCGCCGATGTCGGCCTTGTCGTTCTCCGCGATCACGCGCGTTTCACCGGTTTCGACATCCATCGCGGTCAGCGCGGCGGTGTTGCGGCCCCTGCTGTCGAGCCAGTAGAGCGTCTTGCCGTCGGTGGTGAAGCCTGCCGGATTGGTGGTCAGCGAATCTTCGAGGCCCGTGCTGCCGAAGGGCTCTTCCTCGACAACATTGTCGACGACCTTGAAGAAATCCATCCCGCCGTCGGCATTGGGCCGCAGCGCCAGCCGCACGTCGAGATTGTCGTCTGCAACGAACCCGGCGTAGCCGTTGTTCTCGATCAGCTCGGTCAGTTCGCCGGTGTTGAGGTCGAGCATGTAGACATCGTGATACTGCGGATTGCGATTATTCAGGCCGATAAGGATCTTGTCCTTGATGCGGTCCGAACCGCCGACGACCATCACACGTGTATTCTCGAAATCGGTCAGCGTGGTTTCCACGCCCGTGTCGACGTTGATGCCGTAGAGCAGGAAGTTCTCGTCGCCGCCCTTGTCCTGGATATAGAGCAGGCTCTGGCTGTCGGGTGCCCAGAAGTACTGGCGGATCGGGCGCTCGGTCGCCTTGGTCATCACCTTGGCGTTGTCGAGATCGTCCGCCGGAGCCAGCCAGACGTTGAGCACGCCGTTCGATGGCGCGAGCCAGCTGATCCACTTGCCATCGGGGCTGATCTGCCCGCCCGCGCGCGTCGGATTGCCGAACAGCGCATCGCGCGGGATCAGGGGAGCGTTTTCGGCAGTTGTGGTCGCGGTCATGCTGTCATCCGTGGAGGCAAGGGAAGGCACGGCGGCTAGCGTGAGCGCGGCAGCAGCGCAACCGATGGCAAGGGCGATCTTGTGGCGATGGAACATGGACTCTCTCCGAATGGCTGAATGAATCCGCTAGTAAATGAAGCTTGTCACTGAGTAAAGGGACATTGACCAAATATTTCCCCCCGAACCGTTTGCGGCGCAGGATTTTCGGCGCAATTCCAAGGCTATCCGGGCATGACGGCCCCGCCGGGAGAGCGAGTGTGCGATTTCGGGAGGGTGAGGCGGTGCGCGGGCTCGGGCGGAAGGCTGCCTGCTCGCGCCAGTCAGCAGCGCTCTTGCGGCAAGATCAGTTCTTCGACGAACAGCGCGATCAGACCGGCATGGGAGTCGACGCTGGCTTTCGCATAGACCCGCGCGAGCTGGGCGCGCACCGTCCCTGCCGCCGACCCGCGCATGGCGGCGATCTCGCCGATATCGCAGCCCTTGAGGGCGAAGAGTGCGACATCGGCCTCGGCAGCGGTGAGTTGCCATTCTGCGAAGCGCAACCGGATCAGCTCGGCCAAGGCGCCCTGCGCCACGGCGACCGCAGTTTCGTCGCGCCGGGCTGCGGCGATGAGACTGCGTACCTGCAAAGCTCCCAACACGACGGCGATCAGCAGCGCGATCGCGGCCATGCCTTCAATGATGAGGTGCGCTCCGATCCCCTCAGCCGCGATATCCCCGACCAGATCCGTCAGGAAGAATGCGCAGGCCAATGCCTGCAAAGCCACGAGGATACTGATCCCGGTGGCCTTGCGTTCAATGCTCCGCGCTCTCGTGGTCATGCCGGATTGCCTATCGACCGAGCGGAGCCATCGCCAGAAGAACCTGTTTGCCGCTACGCCGGGTTTCGAAAATCACCCCGGCAAGGTGCAGCAGGATGAGCAGGTAGAGAAGATTGGCAGCGGTTTCGTGGATTTCGCCAAGCGGGCCCTCCTCGCCGTCCTCACCTTCCTCGCTTTCATGGCCTTCCTCTTCTCCTTCTTCTTGGTGGTTTTGGGCAGCGATGACGGTGTCGTGATGTTCGGTCTCTCGCTCCCCACCAGTCCATGGCGGCGCACCCGCCATCGCGATTCCCGTGGCGATGATGGTCAGCAGGCACGCCCAGATCGCATAGACCATCAACGCTCCTAGCGGGTTGTGAGAGGCATGGTGCGTCACCTCGCCCGCGCGGATCTCGCGCAGATGGGCAATGGCTTTGCGCGGGCTGGGCCAGAATGCTGCGAAGCGCGCCTCGGTGGGGCCGACCAGACCCCACAGCAGGCGCAAGCCAAGGATCGCGGCAAGGCCGTAGCCGACCCAGATATGCAGGCCCGATCCTTCTTCTGTGAAGACGGCATTGGCGAGCACGGCCAGTGCGATCGACCAGTGGGTGATCCTGACGATCGGATCCCAGCGGCGGCGGGCAGGAGAGGTTGTCTGGTTCATGGCGCAATCCTTCGCAAAAAGGGTGCCAGTCACCGCTCTGAAAGAAGGGGGCGCAAAGCGGGCGACTGGCGTGCGACGGGTGGCACCGCACCTGCCGCTGCGCGATTGGCGATCTGCTTATTCAACCATGCGTAAGCGGCTGCTTACGGGGCCCCGGCGGCACACAGTCCGCTACCTGCCGCTGCCCGGCCTTTCCCTCGCTAACCGATCACAGCGCCGGATTGTCGTAGCAATGCCAGGTGAAGATCGCGGTTGCGCCTCGGTGGGGGCGCCAGGGTTCGGCGAGGGCGCGGGTGGCCTTTTCGTCGGGGCGTTCTTCGAGTCCCAGGATCTTGCCGATCCCGGCCATCACCGCGAGGTCGCCCGCGGGCCAGATATCGGGGCGCCCTTCGGCAAACAGCAGGTAGATTTCTGCGGACCAGCGCCCGATTCCCTTGATCCGGGTCAGCTGGGCAATCGCTTCCTCGTCATCCTCGGGCAGGTTATCGAGGTCCAGTTCGCCAGCGCCGACCAGTTCGCATAGCGAGCGGGCATAGCCCTGCTTCTGACGGGAGAGGCCGCAGGCGCGCAGCGTGTCGAAATCGCGTTCGAGCAGGCAGGTGGGGCTGAAATCCTCGCCCAGTTCGCCTTCCAGCTTGCGCCACACGCTCGCGGCGGCAGCGACGCTGACCTGCTGGCCGACGATGGTGCGCAGCAGCGTCTTGTACCCGGTCGGGCGGATGCGCGGTTCGGGATAGCCTGCGATTTCGAGGGCGCGGGCGATGCCAGGCTCCTGCGCGGCCACCGCGTCCAGCCCCTGTTTGATCTGCTTCGCGCTCAATCCCATCGCAGCCACCTCTCTTGCCCGCCGTCTCTTGCATTGCCGAAACGCACCTTTTAGCAGCGCCGTCAATGGCGGGGCGTGGCACACGATCCCCGGGGACGGAAAAGGATTTTCAATGCCCAAGCTTACCGTGGTCGACCGCAGCGGAACCGAACGCATGATCGAGGTCGGGGACGGCCTGACCGTGATGGAGGCCATCCGCGACAACGGGTTCGACGAATTGCTGGCGCTGTGCGGCGGTTGCTGTTCGTGCGCGACGTGCCACGTGCATGTCGATCCGGCCTTCGCCGACAAGCTGCCCGCGATGAGCGAGGACGAGGATGACCTGCTCGAAAGCAGCGATCATCGTAACGAAACCTCGCGCCTGTCGTGCCAGATCGAGTTCACCTCCGATCTCGACGGGCTCAAGGTACAGATCGCGCCCGAAGACTAGGCCGCAAGGCCAGCTTTGCGCCGGGCAAGGCAATCGCGGTTGCCGCATCGCGCGCAGAACGGCTAGACGGAGTGCATGGAAGCTCCCGCCGCGCTGCCGCGCGCTCTCGACCTGATCGGCAACACCCCGCTCGTGCGGCTTGCAGGGCCTAGCGAAGCTGCGGGCTGCGATATCTATGGCAAGTGCGAATTCACCAATCCGGGCGGATCGGTGAAGGACCGCGCGGCGCTGTGGATCATCCGCGATGCCGAGGCGAAGGGCCTGCTGAAGCCCGGCGGCACCGTGGTGGAAGGCACTGCGGGAAATACAGGGATCGGGATCGCGCTGGTCGCCAACGCGCTCGGCTACAAGACCGTCATCGTCATGCCCGACAACCAGTCGCGCGAGAAGATGGACACGCTGCGCGCATTGGGTGCAGAGCTGGTGACGGTGCCGCCCACCAAATTCGCCAACCCCGGCCACTTCGTCCACACCTCGCGCCGCCTCGCCGAAGAGACCGAAGGCGCGGTATGGGCCAACCAGTTCGACAACACCGCCAACCGCAAGGCCCATATCGAAAGCACCGCGCCCGAAATCTGGGCGCAGCTTGAGGGGCGGGTCGACGGTTTCACCTGCGCGGCGGGCACCGGCGGGACGATCGCGGGCGTGGCGCTGGGGCTCAAGGCGTTCGACGAGAACATCCGCATCGCGCTGACCGACCCGCACGGCGCTGCGCTCTACAATTACTACGCCCATGGCGAGCTGGAGGCGGAAGGATCATCGGTCGCCGAAGGGATCGGGCAGGGGCGCATCACCGCCAACCTCGATGGCGCGCCGATCGACACGCAATTCCGCATTTCCGACGAGGAAGGGCTCGGCTGGGTCGCGCGGCTGCTGCAGGAAGAGGGGCTGTGCCTCGGCCTGTCGTCGGGCATCAACGTCGCGGGCGCGGTCGCGCTCGGCAAGCAGCTGGTTGCCGACGGGCGCGAAGCTCCGCGGGTGGCGACAATCCTGTGCGACACGGGCTTCCGCTACCTCTCGACGATCTACAACGCCGCATGGCTGCGCGAGAAGGACCTGCCGGTGTTCGACTGGCTCGCCGATTGACGCGCCCGCCGGGCGCTCTAGTTTGGCGGGCATGGCCACGATGAACGATCCGGACCCTATCGAACCTGCCGAAGTTCGCAGCGAAGTGCTCGACGCGGAGGTGGCGCAGCGGCTGCGCGTGGGTGTGGGGGGCATCGTGATGGTGCTCGTCGCGGTGGGGATCGCGCATGTCATCTTCACCCGCGCCTTGCAGAGCGAGCAGACCGCCGTACCGCAGGCGGCCGCGACGGTGGAGCCGAGCGCGACGCCCACCTCCAGCGATCCCTTGAGCGACGCGGGCGTGGTACCCGACCTGCCTGCGCAGGCGGAAGAAGAGCCGGTGCCCGAAGGCCCGGTGCTGCCCGAAACGGGCGAGGGCAAGCCGGTTGAGTAGAGCGGGAGTAGCCACCGCGCTTTGTGGGCGATTATTTGTCGCAGCGCTGGGAATATCGCTGGCGGCCTGTTCTCCCCCGTCCGACGAACCCCATGGCGAGCGGTTCGGCCTGCTTTCTTCCTTGCCGATCTACCGCGCGCCGCAGGCGAGCGTCGCCGATGCGCTGGCGCAGCGCGAGGGTGCGCCGCACTGGCTGCGCGCGGCGGTGGAGGCGAATAATACGCTCGAACCGCTCGACGTGCTCGACGCGGCCAGCCTCGCGCGCACCGATACGCTGCTCCTGATCCAGCCGCGCGCGCTGACGCCGGCCGAATACGTCACGCTCGACCAGTGGGTGCGCGATGGGGGCAGGGTGCTGCTGGCGACCGATCCGATGCTCGAAAGCGAACCTGCCTTTGCGCTGGGCGATCCGCGCAATCCCCAGGCGATCTCGCTCACCGGGCCGATCGAAGCGCGCTGGGGCTTGGCTCTGGAGTTCCCCAGTGCCCAATCGGGAATTTCTGGGGACGGGGCGGAACAGGTGGTGATTGATGGGCACGAGGTGCCCGTCGCGTTCGGCGGGCGCTTCACGAAAATGCCGCCCGCAGGCGGGGATTCCGCCGATTGTACGCTTCGGACAGCCGGGCTGGTCGCGGTGTGCAGCATCGGGAAGGGGCACGCGGTGCTGATCGCCGATGCCACCCTGTTCGAACGCGATGCCGTGTCCGAGGATGGGCGGGCGGCATTCTGGTCCTTGGTGGGGACCAGTGGGGACGACCTCGGCAGCTAGCGTACCGAACCCCGCAGAAAACTCCACTTTCCCTGCGATTCCTCAAGGTGTATGACGCCTTGTGGCCGCGCCGTGCGGTCACGCAATTGTGCCGAATTTGGAGCAGTATTCGTCCCGAAAACGCGCCCGAGAGGGTAAATCTCCACAACGATTCCCAAATTTCCCCTTTAATCCCCACTCGTCCCGAGATATGACCTATCTTGTAACGGACAGGATTCGCTCGCGCGTGGGATGCCACGCGACCCGAGGCGCATGCGCGCCCCGGCACGGGAGAGGTCTGTCCATGGGGCTAAACGCTCACAGGGGAAGAGCACCGCGTGTCGGAGACGTTTCAGGGATTTAGCGGTCAGGCCTTTTCGCTTCGCAGCGAAAAGGGCCGGTTCACGCTGCCTCCCGCGTTCCGCAATGCGGTGAAGCTTTCGACCGAAGGCCGCCAGCTTTGCCTCAGCAAGCACGAGAAGTGGGATTGCCTGGTTGGCTTCGGCACCAATCGGATTGCCGAATTCGAGTCCATCCTCGAGCGCGAAGAAGAGTCCGCCTACAAGTTTGGCCGCGATTTCGACCGCGACACCCGCGCGATGCAGCTCCACAGCTTCGAGACCATGCCGTTCGATGACAGCGGGCGGTTCATCCTTCCCGAGGTCGTGCGCGATCTGGGCGCGATCGAGGATGCGATGTTCTTCCAGGGTGCGGGGAAGTTCTTCACCGTCTGGAATCCCGCCAAGCTCTACGAAATGGGCCCCGAGCTGGCGATGCCGAAGGCTGCCTGCCGCGCGCTGGAAAAGGAAGCGCTGGCCAAGGGGAAGAAGAAGTGACCGCTTCCGCCCCGTCCCCACACGTCCCCGTTTTGCTCGACGAGGTGATCGCAGCGCTGGCACCCGCGCCGGGCGAGCTGCATGTCGACGGCACCTTCGGTGCGGGCGGCTACACTCGCGCCATGCTGAGCGCTGGCGCGACCGTCCATGCCTTCGATCGCGATCCGACCGCGCTCGAGATGGCCGCAGGTTGGCCCGAGCTCACGCAGGACCCGCCGCGGCTGGTGCTGCATCGGCGTCCGTTTGCCGAGATGGCCGATGCGCTGCGCGAACAGGGCGTGGAGCAGGTGCAGGGCGTGGTGCTCGATATCGGGGTTTCCTCGATGCAGCTCGACCAGGCGGGGCGGGGCTTCTCCTTCGCCGCCGACGGTCCGCTCGACATGCGGATGGACCCCGATCTGCCGAGCGCGGCGGATTTCCTGAACAGTGCCGACGAGGGTGAGATCGCCGACGTGATCTACCAGTATGGCGAGGAACGCCAGTCGCGCCGGATCGCGCGCGCGATCGTCGCCAACCGTCCGCTGGAAACCACCGGCGAGCTGGCCCGGCTGGTGCGCCGCGCGACCGGGTACAAGCCGCACGACAAGAAAGACCCTGCAACGCGCACCTTCCAGGCGATCCGGATCCACATCAATGGCGAGCTCGACCAGCTGCGCCGCGCGCTGCTGGCGGCGGAAAGCCTGCTCGCGCCGGGCGGGCGGCTGGTGGTCGTCTCGTTCCACTCACTCGAAGATCGGATCGTGAAGCGCTTCCTCAGGGATGCTTCCGGTCGGGTCGGCGGCGGCTCACGCCATCTTCCCCTCATGGAGCTGCCGTCGACCACGTTCGACAAACCGGCCCGCGCCGTCCGCGCGGGCGAGGCGGAGCTGGCGCGCAATCCCCGCGCGCGCTCCGCAATCCTACGCGCAGCAACCCGGACGAGCGAACCGGCAAGAAAGGAATGGGTCGATGGTTAGGGGCAGTCGCCTGCGGCAGATCGGATGGGCAATCTGCATCGGTGTCGTCTTCGGCGGTTTCATGCTGCTGACCTTCCGGGTCAACGCGGTGAAGAGCGAGGTCGTCAGTGCCGAGCGCGAGATCGTGACGCTGGAGCGGGAGAAGCTCGCGCTCGAAACCGAATTCGAAACCCGCGCCAACCAGCAGCAGCTGGCGGACTGGAACTCGATCGAGTTCGGCTATGCGCCCCCGCGCGCCGACCAGTTCCTCGAAACCGAGCGTCAGCTGGCGAGCTTCAGCGCGCCGCGCGCGCCCGGTTCGCCCGCGCCGATCCGCTTCGCGCGCGAGATGGAAGCGAGCGACTATCCCGCGCTTGTCTCGCCGCTGGCCGATCCGCAGGAAGCGTCTGCGGACAAGCCCGCCGCTGCCAAGACTGCCGAGCGTGACCGGGAGGAACAGGAGCCGGGCGCGGCGCGTCTGGCGCTGGCGAGCCTCGACTAATGGCGAGCATTCCGATCGATGCGATGGTGGCGGCGGGGCCCTTGCGGGTCGCCAACAAGCGGCTCGAAACGCTGCTCGTCGCCCGCACGCGCGCGCTGCTGCTGATGCCAGGCTTCGGGCTGGTAGCGGTGGCCGCGCTGCTGCGGATCGCGTCTTTCGGAGTTCTCGGCGCGCCTGACACGCCGATGTCGATGGAGCAGCGCCTGCTGCCCCCGCGCGGCGAGATCACCGATCGCAACGGCTTGCCGCTGGCCCGCAACTACGATGCCTTCGCGCTGTGGTACAATCCCAAGGCGATGAAGGACGGCGGCAGCCCGCTGGTCCACACGCCAGAGGAAGTGGCCAACGGGCTCGCGGCGATCTTTCCCGAGCTTGACCGGGCGGATGTCGCCGTGCGCCTCGCCACCGGCAAGGCGCAATATCTGCGCCGCCGCCTGCTACCCGAAGAAGCCAACAAGGTGTTCGATCTGGGCGAGCCCGCGCTGGAGCTTCCGGCCGAAAAGGACCGCTTCTATCCGCAAGGGTCGATGGCCGCGCACGTCCTTGGCTACGTCAAGGACGGCAAGGGCTATCTGGGCATGGAAGGCGTGCTCAACGATCGGCTGACCGACGCCTCGTTGCGCGGAGAGCCGACCGCGATCGCGCTCGACCTGAGGGTGCAGGGGGCGCTAGAAGACGAACTGCGCAAGGGTATGCTGTCGGTCAACGCACGCGGCGCGGCTGGCGTCGTGCTCGATGTCGACACGGGCGAGGTCATCGCGCTCGCCTCGCTCCCGGCGTTCGACCCCAACGACGTCAAGCCGAACGACCTTGTCGGCACGCCCGAGCAGCGCCGGCTCAAGCAGCCGTCCAACTCGTTCAACAGCGTGACCTACCAGGTGTACGAGCTGGGCTCGACCTTCAAGCCGCTGACCATTGCCTCCGCCATCGACGCGGGCGTCGTGCGCGATCTCAGCCTGCGCTACGATGCAAAGCCGGTGAAAGTCGCCGGGCGCACGCTTGCGGACAGTCATAACCTCGGAGACACGCTCAACGTGCCCGAAGCGTTGATTCACTCCTCCAACACCGTCACCGCCCGCGTTGCCGACAAGCTCGGCGGCGAGAAGCTGCGCGATACCATGCGCGCCCTCGGTCTGGCGGAGCGCCCCTATATCGAGCTGCCCGCGCGCGGTAAGCCGCTGTGGCCGGGCGAACACTGGTCGCGCATCACCACCATGACGGTCAGCTACGGCCACGGCATCGCGGTGACCCCGCTGCACCTCGCCTCGGCATACGCCGCGCTCGTCAATGGTGGCGTGTGGCGCCCCGCGACGCTGATGAAGGTAGAGCCGGGCACCAAGGTGCCGGGCCGCCGCGTGTTCAAGGAAGATACCAGCGCGCGCATGCGCCAGCTGCTGCGGATGATCGCGATCTACGGCACCGGGCAGAGCGCCGATGCACCCGGCTATCGCGTCGGCGGGAAAACCGGTTCGGCGGAAAAGGCCGCTTCGGGCGGCGGCTATCGCAAGAAGAGCCTCGTCTCGACCTTCGCTGCGGCCTTCCCGATGGATGATCCGCGCTACGTGGTGATCGCAATGCTCGACGAACCCAAGGGCACCACTGCCAGCTCGTTCCAGCGGACTGCCGCGTGGAACGCCGCACCCATCGTGGGCCGTCTTGTCCCCCGGATCGGCCCGATGCTCGACGTGCGGCCCGACCTGAGCCGCGATATCGATATCTCGGACCTGCGGCCCTTGATCCGGAGCAATATCGAGTGAAGCTGAACCCCCTTCTCGAACAGGCTGGCCGGGCCGAGCGTGGGCCCGACGACGCGGTGGTGACCGGGTTTGCGATCGATCATCGCAAGGTCGCGCCGGGCACGGTCTTCGGGGCGTTCGAAGGTGCCGTCGTCAATGGCGAGGATTTCATCGACGCCGCGATCTCCGCCGGAGCGGTTGCCGTCGTCGCGCGGCCCGAAGCGCGGGTCGAAGGCGCACTGCATATTGCCGACGCCGCACCGCGCCGCGCCTTCGCGCAGATTTCCGCGCGTTACTTCGCGCCATTCCCCGACACGATCGTTGCGGTGACGGGCACCAACGGCAAGACCTCGTGCGTGGAGATGACCCGCCAGCTGTGGCGCATGCTGGGCGAGCGCGCAGCGAGCATCGGCACGCTGGGCGTCACCACGCCCGAGGAGAGCGTTTCTACCGGGCTGACCACGCCCGATATCGTCACCTTCCATTCGAACCTTTCGGGCCTCGCCCGCGAAGGCGTGACCAATGTCGCGTTCGAGGCGTCGAGCCACGGTTTGAGCCAGTATCGCAACGACGGCGTGCCGGTGCAGGCGGCGGGCTTCACCAATTTCAGCCGCGATCACCTCGACTACCATGCCACCATGGAGGACTATTTCGAGGCCAAGATGCGGCTGTTCGACGAGGTCGTCGTCGATGGCGGCACCGCGGTGATCTGGGCCGATGGCAGCGAGTGGGCCGCGAAGGTGCGCAAGCGTGCGCAGCAGCGCGGGCTCAAGCTGTTCACCGTCGGCCCGCATGGCGAGGATATCACGCTGATCGCGCAGGAGCCGACCCAGCTCGGCCAGGGGCTGGAGATCGCCCGTAACGGCGAACGGCGCACGATCCGTCTGCCGCTGATCGGGGCCTATCAGGCCGCCAACGCGCTGACTGCCGCATCGCTCGCGCTGGTCACCGGCGCGGACGAGGCGCGGCTGTGGGATGCGGTGGGCCGGTTGCAGCCGGTGCGCGGGCGGCTCGAACGCGCGGTCATCACGCAGACGGGCGCGCCGGTCTATGTCGACTATGCGCATACGCCCGACGCGCTCGAAGCCGCGATTGCCGCGCTGCGGCCGCATGTCGATACCGCGAAGGACGGGCGCCTGATCGTCGTCTTCGGTGCAGGCGGCGACCGTGACACGGGCAAGCGCGCCGAGATGGGCCGCGTCGCGAGCGAGGCCGCCGATCTGGTGGTCGTCACCGACGACAATCCGCGCGGCGAAGACCCGGCGGCAATCCGCAGCGCGATCCTTTCCGGCATGGCGAGCGACGCGCTCGAAATCGGCGACCGGCGCACGGGCATCGCGACCGCCATCGAACAGGCGCAAGGCGGCGACATCGTGCTCGTCGCGGGCAAGGGACACGAACAGGGCCAGATCATCGGCTCGGGAGACACGATGAAAGTATACCCCTTCGATGACGTCACTGTGGCGCGCGAATGCGCCGCGCAGGGCAGCGAACAATGAGCGTCGCCGCTCTCGCCCATCCGCGCCTGCGCGTCTGGCCAGCGAGCCCGCGCGACACGCTGCCGCTGGCGCTGTGGAGCGCTGCCGAGATCGCTGCCGCCACCGGCGGGGTCGCCTCGGGCGATTTCCAGTGCTCGGGCGTCGAGATGGACAGCCGCGACGTGCGCGTCGGCGACCTGTTCGTGGCGCTTAAGGGCGAGGCGATGGACGGGCACAAGTTCATCGACAAGGCTTTCGCCGCCGGGGCGTCGGCCGCGCTGGTCGATCGGCCCATCGATTGGCCGCATGTGCTGGTGAAGGACACGACCGCAGCATTGCATGCGCTCGCCGCTGCAGCGCGCACGCGCTCCCCGGCGAAGCGGATCGCGGTGACCGGTTCGGTGGGCAAGACCGGCGTCAAGGAAGCCATCTTCACCGCGCTCGACCGATCGAGCCGGGGCCAGGCGCATCGCTCGGTCCGCAGCTACAACAACCATGTCGGCGTCCCGCTCAGCCTGTCGCGGATGAATGCCCGCGCGCGCTTCGGCGTGTTCGAGATGGGGATGAACCACGCGGGCGAGATCGCCCCGCTCGTCGATCATGTGCGCCCCGATGTCGCGGTGGTCACTACCATTGCGCCCGCGCATATCGAGAACCTCGGTAGCATCGAAGCGATTGCGGATGAGAAGGCGCGGATCTTCTACGGGCTGAACAAGGGCGGAGCGGCGATCATCCCCGCCGACAGCCCGCAGTTCGAACGGCTGCGCGTTCACGCCGAGGCGGCGGGGGCGGAAATCTACTCCTTCGGTCGATCGAAGGATGCCCGCGTGCGCTTGCTCGATGCGATTCCCGCGGCCAATGGCGGCGCATCGCTGGTCACCGCGCAGATCGACGATATCCGGCTGTGCTACTCGGTGGCCGAACCGGGCGAACACTGGATCGACAATTCACTCGCCGTGATGGCGGCGGTCTATGCCGTGGGCGGCGATCTGGGTGCGGCCGGCATTGCGCTGGGCGAGATGGGCGGGCTCAAGGGTCGCGGCGCACGCCACACCATCTCTGCCACGGGTGGCCGCGCGACGCTGATCGACGAAAGTTACAATGCCAACCCCGCCTCGATGCGCGCGACGCTCGCGCAGCTGGGCCAGACCCCGGCGAGCCGCCGGGTCGCGGTGCTCGGCGCGATGGGCGAGCTGGGCGAGTTCAGCAGGCAGTTCCACGAGCAGCTGAGCGATCCGATCGAAGCGGCGCGGGTCGACTTCGTCGTTCTGGTGGGTGAAGCAATGGAACCGCTGGTGCGCAAATTGGGGACGGTTCCGGCCAATGCCCTTGGCAATCCGCTGGCCTTCGCCCATTGCGCAGGGCCTGCCGAAGCGATTGCCGCGCTTGAAGAATTCGGTCTCAATGCCGGAGACGCGATCCTCGTTAAGGGTTCGAACTTCGTCGGCCTGGGCCGCCTCGTCGATCACTTCGTCAGCCGAGGCTAAGCAAGGGATCGGGGACGGCCGAGAATGTTCTATCTAATCGCGAAATGGCTTGAATTCGAAGGGATTTTCAATCTCTTCCGCTACCAGACCTTTCGTACGGGTGCTGCCATCCTCACCGCCTTGTTCATCGGCCTGCTGATCGGGCCGAGGCTGATCGACCTGCTGCGCGTGCGGCAGGGCAAGGGCCAGCCGATCCGCGAAGACGGCCCGCAAACGCACCTCGCCAAGCGCGGCACGCCGACCATGGGCGGGCTGATGATCCTGATCGCGATGGTGCTCAGCCTGCTGCTGTGGATGGACCTGACCAACCCCTTCGTCTGGGCATGCCTCGCCGTGACCATCGGGTTCGGCGCGATCGGCTTCATGGACGATTTCGACAAGGTCACGAAGAACAGCCACGCAGGCGTTTCGGGCAAGGTGCGCCTTGCGCTGGAGTTCATCGTCGCGGGGATCGCCGCCTATATCATCGTCAGCCAGATCAATACCTGGCTCTACGTGCCCTTCGTGTCGGACCGGGCGATCCCGCTCGGCCCGCTGTACTACGTGTTCGCGGCGGTGGTGATCGTGGGTGCGGGCAATGCGGTCAACCTGACCGACGGGCTCGACGGGCTCGCGATCATGCCGGTGATCATCGCGGCGGGCACCTTCGCGATCATCGCCTACCTCGCCGGTCGCGCGGACTTTTCCGCCTATCTCGGCATTCCCTATGTCGAGGGCGCGGGCGAGCTGGCGATCTTCTGCGCCTGCATCATGGGCGCAGGGCTTGCCTTCCTGTGGTTCAACGCGCCGCCTGCCGCGGTTTTCATGGGCGACACCGGATCGCTTGCATTGGGCGGAGCGCTGGGCGCGATCGCGGTCGCCAGCCACCACGAAATCGTGCTCGGCATCGTCGGCGGGCTGTTCGTGTTCGAGGCGCTGTCGGTGATGATCCAGGTGTTCTGGTTCAAGCGCACGGGCAAGCGCGTCTTCCGCATGGCGCCCATCCACCACCATTTCGAACAGCTCGGCTGGAGCGAGACCAAGGTTGTGATCCGTTTCTGGATCGTCGCCATCGTGCTCGCGATCATCGGGCTCAGCACCTTGAAGCTGCGGTGATCGTCAGCCCCGCCTGGAAGGGCCGCAAATATGCGGTCCTCGGCCTTGCGAGGTCGGGCCGGGCGACCGTCGAGGCGCTGCTCGCGGCGGGTGCTGAGGTAACCGCGTGGGACGAACGCGAGGAAGCGCGCGAGGTCTTTGCGGGCCGCGCGACCCTCGCCGATCCGGTCGATACAGACCTGACCGGGTTCGACGGCGTGGTGGTGTCGCCCGGCGTTCCGCTCAACACCCACCCGATCAAACCGCATGCGGACAAGTACGGCGTGCCTGTGATCGGCGATATCGAGCTGTTCGCACAGGCACAGCCCTATCTGCCCGAACATTTCGTGGTCGGCATCACGGGCACCAACGGCAAATCGACGACCACCGCGCTGGTGCATCATATCCTGAAAGAAGCGGGCGTGCCGACCACCATGGGCGGCAATATCGGCCTGCCGATTCTGGAGCAGGAGCCGCTGGAGCCGAACGACAATGGCCTGGGCGTCTATGTGCTGGAGCTTTCCAGTTACCAGATCGACCTCACCTCTTCGCTCCGCTGCAAGGTGGCAGCGCTGCTCAATATCACGCCCGACCACCTCGACCGTTACGACAGTTTCGAAGCCTACGCCGCCAGCAAGGCGCGGTTGATGGAAATGCTCGACGAGTTCGGGATCGCGCTGCTGCCAGCCTCGGCAGGACACTTGCCCCCGATCGCCGCGTTTCGCGAAAAGCGCGGGCCGTTCGAATGGATCGGCCCGCCCTACGACGACACCAGGCAGGCGAACTGGCCCGCGCTGCAAGGGCCGCACAACCTCGAGAATGCCGTGTTCGCCGAGAGGATTTGTGGCGAGCTTTTCCTGAGCAATGGCCAGCTTGAGGCCGGCCTGCGCACCTTCCCCGGCCTGGCGCACCGGATGGAGCGGGTCGGGGAGCGGGGCGGTGTGCTCTACGTCAACGACAGCAAGGCGACCAACACCGCCGCCGCCGCGCCCGCGCTCGCGGCGTTCGATCGTATTCACTGGATCCTCGGCGGGCAGGCGAAGGAGCCGGGGCTGGGCGAGTGCGAACAGCACCTTTCCCACATCACCGCGGCCTACACGATCGGTGCGGCGGGCGACGCCTTTGCCGAAGCGCTGGCCCCGCATTGCCCCGTAAGCCGCTGCGGCACGCTCGACATTGCGGTTCAGACCGCTGCGCTGGCAGCAAGGCCGGGCGACACCGTCCTCCTCAGCCCGGCATGCGCCAGCTTCGACCAGTTTCGCGATTTCGAGGATCGCGGCGACCAGTTCCGCCAGCTCGTTCACCAGCTTCCCGATAGCGAGGCCACGCCATGAACATCGCCCCTGCCACCGCCATCGCAGTGGACGTGACCGGTCGCGGCAAGCAGCGCGAAACGATGCGCGCGCGCGTGAAGATCTGGTGGCGCGAGCTCGATCACGTCCTGCTCGGCCTCATCATCCTGCTGATGGCGGTGGGCTGCGCGGCGGTTGCGGCCGCTTCGCCTGCGGGTGCAGAGCGGCTGTCCGACGACACGACAACGCTGCCTCCGCTGCACTTCCTGTGGCTCCATCTGCGCTGGCTGGCGCTGGGGATCGTAGCGATGGTCAGCCTGTCGATGCTCAGCCGCGAAACCGCGCGGCGCTTCGCCATCCTGCTCTCGGTGGCGATGGTCGGTGCGTTGTTGCTGGTGCCCTTCCTCGGCACCGAGGTGAACGGCTCGCGCCGCTGGCTCAATCTCGGTTTCTCGTTCCAGCCCTCCGAGTTCCTCAAGCCCGGCTTCGCGATCACGCTCGCCTGGATCATGAGCTGGCGGCTCAAAGACCCCAACATGCCGGTCTTTGCGCTGGTCACCGGCGCGCTCGGCGTGGTGATCACGCTGCTGATGGCGCAGCCCAATCTGGGCGCGGCGATCCTGTTCACCGGCGTGTGGTTCGTGCTGGTGCTGCTGGGCGGGGTCTCGTTCCGCCACATCGCGGGGCTGTTCGCGAGCGGGCTGCTGGGCCTGAGTCTCGCCTACGCCTTCTACGACAATGCCCGCCACCGGATCGATTCCTGGCTGTTCGGCGGCACCGATTACGACCAGGTCGATCTGGCGCAGCGCACGCTCCTGGCAGGCGGATGGGATGGCGTCGGCTTCTGGGTCGGGGTCAAGAAATTCCGCCTGCCCGAAGCGCAGACCGACTACATCTTCTCGGTCGTGGGTGAGGAATTCGGACTGCTCGCCTGCGCAGGCATTGTGGTGCTGTTCCTGGCCATCGTGCTGCGCGTGCTGGCGCGCGTATCGAGCGAGGACAATTTCTTCGCGCTGCTCGCCGCCGCCGGTCTCACCGCGCAGATCGGTGGGCAGGCGTTCATCAATATCCTCGTCAACCTGTCACTGTTTCCGTCCAAGGGCATGACACTGCCGCTGGTCAGCTATGGCGGCTCGTCCACGATCGCGGTATGCATGGGCTTCGGCCTGCTACTCGCGCTCACGCGCCGTAACCCGTTTCTCACACGGGAGACAGCGGGCCTTCGCAACATGCTCTTCGACAAGGAAAAGGACAGATGAGCGGGGCCAATCGACATTACGTGCTCGCCGCAGGTGGCACTGGCGGGCACATGCTGCCTGCCTTCGCGCTGGCGCAGGAGCTGGATCGGCGCGGGCATCACGTCGCGCTGATTACCGACGAGCGCGGGGCGAACATTCCGGGCAAGCCGGACTTCATGCCCGCACACATCATGCCGGTGGGCCGCTTCAGCAAGAATCCCTTCAGCTGGATCGGCGGCGCACGCAAGGTGATGGAAGGGCGCAAGATGGCGCGCCGCCTGTTCGAAAGCTTCGAACCCAGCGCGGTGGTCGGGTTCGGCGGCTATCCCACGCTGCCAGCCTTGCTTGCCGCGCGCAGTGCCAAGATCCCGAGCGTGATCCACGAACAGAACGCGGTGCTGGGCCGGGTCAACCGCCTGCTCGCCCCGGGCGTGCACGCCATCGCCACCGCCTATCCGCAGGTCCAGCGGCTCAAGTCCCAGTGGTCGTCCAAGGTCCATCTGGTCGGCAACCCGGTGCGGCCCGAAGTGCTCGCGCTGCGCGACGAACCCTTTCCGACCTTTACCGAAGACAGCCTGCTCAAGGTGCTGGTGACCGGCGGCAGCCAGGGCGCGAGCATCTTGGCGCAGGTGGTGCCCGACGGGCTGGCGATGCTGCCGCCCGCGCTGCGCCAGCGGCTGCAGGTGACGCAGCAGTGCCGCCCCGAAGATGTCGGCGCGGTGCGCGAACGCTATCGCAACCACGACATTCCGGCCGAGCTGGCGACCTATTTCGAGAATATGGCCGAACGCCTTGCCGACGCGCACCTGTTCATCGGGCGCGCCGGTGCCTCGACCATTGCCGAGCTGACCGCCGTGGGTCGCCCCGCGATCCTGGTGCCACTGCCGATCGCGACCGATGACCATCAGGCGGCCAACACGCGCGAGATCGTGGAAGCGGGCGGGGCGCGGATGATCCGCCAGAGCTCGTTCACGCCCAAGGAATTGGCTCGCCAGATCCAGGTGCTCAGCCAGCGGGCGGGCACGCTCGGCACGGCGGCGCACAAGGCGTGGAATTGCGGCCGCCCCGAAGCGGTGAAGGAATTGGCCGACCTCGTCGAAAGCTTCGGCGGGGCCGAACTGATGGACGTGATCCGCGTGGGCAAGAACAACGCGCGCGGCGCGTCGCAGGGCGTCGCCGTCGGGCAGGGCGCGGCGCGCGATCAGGCGGAGGAACCCGCCTCGTGAAAGGTGTCGCAACCGATATCGGAGTCATCCACTTCGTCGGCATCGGCGGGATCGGCATGTCCGGCATCGCCGAGGTGATGCACAATCTCGGCTATCAGGTGCAGGGTTCCGACATGGCGGAAAACCCTGCGGTAGAGCGGCTGCGCCAGCGCGGGATCAATGTCTCCATCGGCCATGCGCGAGAGAACGTCGATGGCGTTGCAGTCGTAGTCACCTCCACCGCCGTCAAGCGCACCAATCCCGAGGTAGAGGCGGCGCTCGAAAACCGCATCCCCGTGGTGCGCCGGGCCGAAATGCTCGCCGAGCTGATGCGCCTCAAGTCGACCATCGCGATTGCAGGGACGCACGGCAAAACGACCACCACCAGCATGATCGCGGGTCTGCTCGATTGCGGCGAGATCGACCCGACCGTGATCAATGGCGGGGTGATCGAACAGTTCGGCTCCAACGCGCGGCTGGGCGACAGTGACTGGATGGTGGTCGAGGCGGACGAGAGCGACGGCAGTTTCCTGCGTCTCGACGGGACCATCGCGGTGGTCACCAATATCGACCCCGAACATCTCGACCACTACGGCGATTTCGACGGAGTGAAGCGCGCCTTCGTCGAGTTCATCCACAACGTGCCCTTCTATGGTGCGGCGATCCTGTGCGTCGATCATCCGGAGGTGCAGGCGGTGATCGGGCAGGTGCGCGACCGCCGGGTCGTCACCTACGGCTTCTCGCTCCAGGCCGATATCTGCGCGGTCAACGTCAAGCCAGAGGCGGGCGGCAACCGGTTCGATGTGATCGTCCGCCAGCGCGGTGAGGAAGATCGCCGGATCGAAAACGTGTTCCTGCCGATGCCTGGGCGGCACAATGTGCAGAATGCACTGGCGGCGATTGCCGTGTCGCTCGAAATGAACTGCTCCGACGATGTGATCCGCGAAGGTTTTGCCCGCTTCGGCGGCGTGCGGCGGCGCTTCACCAAGGTCGGTACCGTTGCGCTCGACGGCGGCACCGCGACCGTGATTGACGATTACGCGCACCACCCGGTGGAAATCCGCGCGGTGCTCTCCGCCGCCCGCGAAAGTGCCGACGCGCGCGAGAACCCGGCGCGCGTGATCGCGGTGATGCAGCCGCACCGTTATTCGCGCCTCGGCGAGCTGATGGGCGAATTTCAGGCCTGCTTCAACGAGGCCGATCAGGTCTATGTCGCCCCGGTCTATGCTGCGGGCGAAGATCCGGTCGAAGGAGTCGACGGAGCCGCGCTGGTCGCAGGGATCAAGTCGCTCGGCCACCGCCACGCGCAGACCGTGGAGGATCGCGAGCACCTCGTGCGGCTACTCGCCCCTGAACTCGAGGCGGGCGATCTCGTCCTCTGCCTCGGCGCGGGTGACATCACCAAATGGGCGGCGAAACTGCCCGACGAGTTGCAGGCCGAACGCAGCAAGGTGGCAGCATGAGCGAGGTGCTTTCCCTACCGAAAGTGCGCGGCAAGCTGACGCAGAATGCGCCGCTCGCGCCGCTCGTCTGGTTCAAGGCCGGCGGAACGGCCGATTGGCTGTTCGAACCGGCCGATGTGGACGATCTGTGTGCGTTTGTGCGCGATCTCGATGCTTCTGTGCCCGTCATGGCGCTGGGGCTCGGATCGAACCTGATCGTGCGTGACGGGGGCGTGCCCGGCGTGGTCGTCAGGCTGGGCAAGCCCTTCGCGAAAATCGCGGTAGAACAGGATCATACGCTGCGCTGCGGCGCAGGAGCGCACGGCGTGCTGATCGCCTCTACCGCGCGTGACAACGGCATTGCGGGTCTCGAATTCCTGCGCGGTATCCCCGGCACGCTCGGCGGCTTCGTCCGCATGAACGGCGGTGCCTACGGGCGCGAGACCGCCGATGTGCTGGTCGATTGCGATGTCGTGCTGCGCGACGGATCGCTCAAGACGCTGCCGGTCGCAGAGCTTGGCTACACCTACCGCCACTCCGAATTGCCCGAAGGCGCGGTTGTGGTCGGCGCGCGGCTCAAGGGAGAGCCCGGCGATCCCAGGGAAATCGGCGCCGAGATGGAGCGGATCGCGCAGGCACGCGAGGATTCGCAGCCTGTGCGGACCAAGACCGGCGGATCGACCTTCAAGAACCCGGAGGGCGAGAAGGCGTGGCAACTGGTCGACGCGGCAGGCTGTCGCGGAATGATGCGCGGCGGCGCGCAAGTTTCTGAAAAGCACACCAACTTCCTCATCAACACGGGCAATGCGACCAGCGCCGATATCGAGCAGTTGGGCGAGGATGTCCGCGCGAAGGTGCGCGCAAACTCGGGAATCGAACTCGAATGGGAAATCCAGCGGGTGGGGCGGAAATGATCCTATCGAAGAAACTCCACGTCGCCGTGCTGATGGGCGGCTGGGCGAACGAGCGACCCGTCTCGCTGATGAGCGGGGAGGGCGTTGCCAAGGCGCTCGAAGCGCGCGGGCACAAGGTCACGCGGATCGACATGGACCGGCAGGTCGCGGCGCGCATCGCAGAGGCTGCGCCCGATATCGTGTTCAACGCGCTCCACGGTGTGCCGGGCGAGGACGGCACGGTGCAGGGCATGCTCGACCTGATGGGCGTGCCCTATACGCATAGCGGCCTCGCCACATCGGTGATCGCGATCGACAAGGAACTGACCAAGCAGGCGCTCGTCCCGCGCGGGATTCCGATGCCCGGCGGGCGGATCGTCAAGTCGGCAGACCTTTATGTCAGCGACCCGCTGCCGCGCCCCTACGTGCTCAAGCCCGTCAACGAAGGCTCTTCGGTGGGGGTCGCGATCGTCACCGACCAGGGCAATTACGGCAACCCGATCGCGCGCGACGCGAAGGGGCCGTGGCAGGAATTCGCCGAACTGCTGGCCGAGCCCTATATCCGGGGTCGCGAGCTGACCACGGCGGTGGTCGGCGGCAAGCCGCTGACCGTCACCGAACTGGTGCCAAAGTCCGGCTTCTACGATTTCGACGCGAAATATACCGACGGGATGACCGAGCATGTCTGCCCAGCGGATATTCCCGAAGAGATCGCGCAGGCCTGCATGCAGTACGCGCTCGAGGCGCATCGCATCCTCGGCTGCAGGGGCACCAGCCGCACCGATTTCCGCTGGGACGACGAGCAGGGCGTCGATGGTCTGTTCGTGCTCGAAACCAACACGCAGCCGGGCATGACCCCGCTCAGCCTCGTGCCCGAGCAGGCGCGGTATTGCGGGATGAGCTACGAGGATCTGGTCGAAACGATCATCGCCGATGCGCTCGGCGAGAGTGGAGGAGACGATGGCGCGCAAGGTCAAGCGTAAGGCACAGGGCGTTCGCCGCGCGGCCACGTCGCGCTCGCGCGCCTCGAAGGCCCGGGCAGCGACCCGGCAGGGCAAGGGCGCGGTCAACACCGTGCTCTCCGCCTTGCCGATCAGCCAGCGGCAGTTGCAGGGCACCTTCCTCGTCCTGATTCTGGCGGGTGCGGCATTCGGCGGATGGATGGTCGCGCGCGCGGCGGGCGTGCCCGCGCTGATGCAGCAGCAGCTCGCGGCGAGCGCGGGCGCGGCGGGTTTCCAGATGCGCAATATCGACCTGACCGGCGTCGAGCGGATGAACCGCCTGAAGGTCTACGAACAGGTCATGGAGTATCGCGGCACGCCGATGCCGCTGCTCGATCTCGCGGCGATCCGGGCGGATCTGAAGCGGATGCCGTGGATCGCCGAGGCGCGCGTTTCGCGCCAGTTGCCCGACAAGCTGGTGATCGACATTCAGGAGCGCACGCCGCACGCCGTGCTGGTCAAGCCCGACCGACTGGTGCTGATCGACCGCCACGGGGTCGAGCTCGATCCGATTGCCGAGAAGGATGCCGAGGGCATGCTGCGCATTTCGGGCGCTGGCGCGAAGAAGCAGATCGACTCGCTCGATCGCATCCTCGCCGCCGCGCCCGCGCTCCAGCCACAGATCGCCAGCGCGCACCGCATCGGCGAGCGGCGCTGGAACATCGTGTTCAAGACGGGGCAGATACTGGCGCTGCCGCAGGGTGAGGATGAGGCGGCAGAGGCGTTCATCGACTTCGCCAAGCTCGACGGGCTGTATCGCCTGCTCGGGGGCAAGGCGACGGTGATCGATCTGCGGGTGCCCGATCGCTACGTCCTGCGCGAACCAGGCCGCGCGGATCGTTTTACGAGCAGGAAGGAAACTTCGGAGTAATGGGGGCGGCACGCATTGCGCGCGTTTTCGGCGCGGTAAACCTGGGGTCTTTCAGGATCTCGGCGATGATCATGGGTCTGACCGAGGGCGGCGAGCTGATCGTGCTCGGTTCCTCGCACCGCGCCAGCGCGGGGCTCAGGCGCGGCTACGTGACCGACAGCAAGGCCGCGACCCACGCGATCCGCGAGGCGGTGGAACGCGCCGAGAAAGACGCCGGGACGGGCATCGAAAGCGTGTGGATCGGGTGCGCGGGCGCAGGGCTCGCCAGCCGCATCTCGCGTGTCGAGATTCCGATCAACGGTCGCCGGATCGAGGAGGAGGACGTCGACCACCTGCTCGTCACCGCGCGCGACACGTTGCAGCCCGACGGACGCATGGTGCTCCACGCGCAGCCCGCGCATTACTCGGTCGATGGCCCGCATGGGGTGGCCAATCCGGTCGGGCTCTATGCCGAACAGCTCGGCGTCGACATCCACGTGCTGCTCGCCGACGGAGCGCCGATCCGCAACATCATCACCGCAGTGCAGAGCGCGCATTTGACGGTGGAAGGTGTGGTCGCCGCACCGATCGCCTCCGCCTATGCGGCGCTGACGCCCGAGGAACGCGAGCTGGGCACAGCGCTGATCGAGATCGGCTGCGACGTCACCAACGTGGCGGTGCTGCGCAACGGCATGGTGCAGGCGATGCGCGCGATACCCTTGGGATCGGGCGACATCACCGATGCCATTGCGAGCACCTTCGGCATTCGCAGGCATCATGCGCAGCGGCTCAAATGCGTCTCGGGCTCGGCGCTTGCCAGCCCGTCGGACCACCGCGAGCAACTGCCGGTCGACCCGGAAGACCCGCGTGCGGGAACGGTCAATCGCGCCGATCTGGTCGCGGTGATTACCGAGCAGCTTGGCCGCCTGACCGACGAGATGGGCAAATCGCTCAAGGCGATGGACTTCTCCGGCGCGAAGGGTGGCCCTGCCGTGCTCACCGGCGGCGGTGCGGAACTGGCGGGCAGCCCCGAATTCGTGCAGAATGCGCTCGGCCGCCCGGTGCGGATCGGCAAGCCGCAGACCTTGCGCGGTCTGCCTCCAGCGCATGCGACGCCCGGTTTTTCGACGCTGGTCGGCATGTGCCTGTACGCGGCGAAGGACCCGGTCGACATTCGCACGGTCAAGGCCAAGTACCAGACCAGCACGCGATCAAGCGGCCTGGGCCTGGTCCAGCGGGTGTGGCGCGCGGCCCGCGACTATTTTTGATCGGGCGGGCACCCGGGGGCAATCGCGCGAGTTATGTGGAAAAGATCGGGGATATCCATTAATTATCCCCCTGTAATCTGCCACACAAGCCTATTGAGAAACCGGCAGCGAACCCGCCGGTTCCACGGAGTGGAAGCGACATGACCATCAATATCGGCCCCGATCCTTCGGATGACCTGCGCCCCCGCATCACGGTTATCGGTGTAGGCGGTGCAGGCGGCAACGCGATCGCCAACATGATGGCGGCCGAAATCGAGGGCGTCGATTTCATCGTCGCCAATACCGACGCGCAGTCGCTCAGCAGCTCGCCGGCGGAAAACCGCATCCAGCTGGGGCCGGAAAGCACCGGCGGACTGGGCGCGGGCGCGCGGCCCGAACTGGGCAAGGCAGCCGCTGAGGAGACGGTCGAGGCGATCGAAGAGGCGCTCGACGGGGTCAACATGTGCTTCATCGCCGCCGGGATGGGCGGCGGCACGGGCACGGGCGCTGCGCCGGTGATCGCCGAAGCTGCACGGCGCAAGGGCGTTCTGACCGTGGGCGTGGTGACCAAGCCTTTCCTGTTCGAAGGCACGCGCCGGATGCGCGCTGCCGAGGCGGGGATCGAGGAGCTGCAGAGCCAGGTCGACACGCTGATCGTCATCCCGAACCAGAACCTGTTCCTGATCGCCAACCGCGACACCACCTTCAAGGAAGCCTTCCGCCTTGCAGACGAAGTGCTGCAGCAGGGCGTCCGCTCGATCACCGACCTGATGACCATGCCGGGCCTCATCAACCTCGACTTTGCCGACGTGAAATCGGTGATGGAGGAAATGGGCAAGGCGATGATGGGTACGGGCGAGGCCGAGGGCGAAAACCGCGCCCGCGAAGCTGCCGAACAGGCGATCGCCAACCCGCTGCTCGAAGGCGTCTCCATGGCTGGCGCCAAGGGCGTGATCATTTCGATCATCGGCGGCGAGGACATGAAGCTGCTCGAAGTCGACGAAGCCGCGAACCACATTCGCGAACTGGTCGACGAGAATGCCAACATCATCTGGGGTTCGGCGTTCAATCCGAACCTCGAAGGCAAGATCCGCGTTTCGGTGGTGGCGACGGGCATCGAAGGCTCCGGCGACGAGCAGCCCGCCATGCGGCGCGCTGCAGCATCGACCGACACGTATGCGCCCGAGTCGCGTACGCCCAAGCGGCCCGTGCTCAATTTCTCCGACGAGGATGATGGGGACACCGATAACGGGTCCGCCAGTGAGCGCGAAGCATCCCCCGCGCCGCAATCCTTTGGTGGTGGCGGAGCCTTTTCCGCACCTCCCGCCGATCCGGCGCCGAAACCGGTGGCGTCCTATGGCGACGAAGATGACGATTACGAAGACGGTGGCGAGGATGTCGACGGCATCGTCGATCCGCTCGCCGGACTGCGCAATTCGGACGATGAAGAGCGCGACAACGGCGTACCGCCTGCACAGGACGCAGCCTATGGCCGTCAGGCGGACGATGGCGCGCCGCGCGGTGAATGGGGCGACGACGATACGCTCGATCTTGGCAGCGTTGCCGAGCAGCCTGCCGATGATGGGGATTCGGACGAACTCCTGCTCGGCGCGGAAGCCGAGCCCGAAGCATGTGCCAGCCAGCCCGAACCTGCGGCCAGCAACGAGGATGCTCCCGATGAGGGTGCGCCGCGCGGGCGCCGTCGTGGGCTCGTTTCGGGCAACGAGGGTGGAGGCGAGAAGAAGCCTGCTCCACCCCTGCCGCAGAGCGGTGGCGGCGGCACACTGTTCGAACGGATGGCGAAACTGTCCCGCTCGGGGGCACCCGACGATGAAGATGACGAGGACGATGACGGCTCCTCGCTCAATATCCCGCGCTTTCTCGGGCGACAGAACAACCAGTAAGCGCGGCAGGCTGCAGTCCCCGGCGGCGCTGGGGGCTGTTCAGCCCGCCTGCCGGGGATTAGAACCTGCCGCATGACGGGTCGATATAGTGTCTTATGCGCCATGGTCCCGGCGCTGGTTTTCCTCCCTGTGGGCCTTGCTACGCCCGCGCAGGCACAGTCTGTCGACACCGTGTCGCGCGCGGTGGTGCAACCATTGCCGCCTGCCGCGTCCGACGATCTCAATTCCGCACTGATGCGGCTGGCGCAGGATCGACACGATGTCGACGCGCTGATCTCGGCCGGATTCGCCTCGCTCCAGCTCAACGATATCGAAGCGGCCATCGGTTTCCTCGGTCGCGCCAAGGAATTGTCGCCGGAAAACCCGCGCGTCGCCGAGGGGATGGGCGCAGCCTATGTGCGCAGCGCGCGCCCGGTCGAGGCGCTGAGGTTCTTCGAGGAAGCCGAGAAGGGCGGCATCAATACCGGCTCGCTGTGGGCCGATCGCGGGCTCGCCAATGATCTGGTCGGCCAGAATCAGGCGGCACAGGCTGCCTATCGCCGCGCACTCTCTCTCAAGGACGACAGCACCGTGCGTCAGCGGCTCGCGCTCAGCTACGCGATCGCAGGCGAAAGGCAGCCTTTCGAAGAGGCGCTCAGGCCACTGCTCGATGCGAGCGATTTCTCCGCCTTCCGCACCCGCGCCTTCGGGCTGGCGGTGCTCGACGATGCGGACGCGGCGATCGAGATCGCGCGCGCGGTGATGCCGCGCGACATGGCGGACAAGCTGGAGCCCTACCTGCGCTTCATGCCGCGCCTCACCAAATCGCAGCAGGCGGCAGCGGCGAATTTGGGCATTTACCCGTCGGCTTCGCGCATCGGGCGCGACGATCCGCGGATCGCCAGCGCGGCGGGATCGTCCGATGCGGCGCTCGAACCACGCGGAACTGCGCTGGGAGCGAACGACACCGCGAGCGTCGGTGCCGGGCAGACCCAGCCGCGGGTCGTCAGGCAGTTGCCGCCGACGACGCGACGCGTTTCGGCACAATTTTCCCCGCCGGTCGCGATTCCCACGTCACGGGTGGCGACCCGGCCGTCTGCCGAGACGAATGTTGGTGGCAGCACCCCCTCGGCCTCGTCCGCTCAGACCCTCGTTGGACCGCCGGCAAGCGACCAGCCAGCGCTGGTAGCCTCAACCGACAGCGCGCGGGCGCAAGGCAGTCTGCCGCCGCCAGTGGTCGTCGCGCGGGCAGAGCCTGTTGCCACGCCGCCGTCTTCTGCGGTGGTCCAGGCAACTGCACCCTCTACCCAGCCGATAACGGAGCAGGCGAAGCCCGCCAGTGGCACGCTCGACCTCGCGACTGCATTTGCCGATTTCGCCGAACCGGTCAGCGTCACGCCCACCGGCGGCAACGTGGTCGATATCAGTACGATCAAGCCCAAGATCGAAAAGCAGGTAGAGGCGGCTCCGCCACCGCCGCCGGCACCCAAGCGAATCTGGCTGCAACTCGGCATCGGGCAGAACCGCAACCTGCTGCGCGGCGACTGGCGCCTCAAATATCGCAAGTTCGATGTGCTGAAAGACAAGGGGCCGTTCGTGACCCCGCTGGGTCAGACCAACCGCCTGCTGGCCGGGCCTTTCGACAGCACCCGCGATGCACGTGCGGCACTGAATGCGCTGGCGGCAGAGGGTGTCGAATCCTTCGTCTGGACGAGTCCCGAAGGGCAGGAAATCGAAGACCTGCGGTAGGCGCAGCGGCACTCTATCCCCGAAAAAATGCTTTACCCACAAGGCGTGAACAGGGTTAATTCTTATGCACCGATGCCTCGCGACGCGCGTTTGCGTGCGCGCCCAAGGATGCGTCACAAGGTCATTACTTGAGACGGACGCGTATAGGGATCGCACATGGAAACCGCTTTGAACGACAATCTCACCTGCGATTACGGTGCCCCGATGGATGTGCTCGCTGCGCTGTTCGATGCGCGCGGCTGGGCGCTCGACACCTATGCCGAGGAAGAACTGGGCGGGGAGGTGCAGGGTGCCTGGGTCAAGTACCAGTTGCGCGCGGTGCTGAGGCCCGAGGATGGCGTTCTCCAGTTGATCTGCCTGCCCGATATCCGCGTCAGCAAGGATCATCTGGCCCCCGCCTACGAGTTGCTCAGCCTCGTCAACGAGCAGGTGTGGCTCGGCCATTTCGATATCTGGAGCCAGGGCCGCGTGCTGGTTTACCGCCACGGTGCGCTGCTGGGCGACGATGGCATGCTCAGCCTCTCGCAGGCGCAGGCGCTGATCGAGAATGCTGTCGAAGAGTGCGACCGGTTCTACCCGGCGTTCCAGTTCGTGCTGTGGGGCAACAAGAGCCCGGCGGACGCGCTGGAGGCGGCGATGATCGACGCTGCGGGCGAGGCCTGACGAAAAGCGCGGAAATCCGTCAATGAACCTGAACGGGCATTAATGTAAAATCGACCGGTGGCCCTTGAATTTCTGCGGATTTGTAGCGATATTCATCGCTGAACCGGCGCACATTGGTTGCCGGCAAACGGAGTAGCTTGAAATGTCTGATTGGGACGACCGCACACGGCAGAGTTTCGGCTCGGTGCCGCGCGCCGGGGGCGATGTCGCCTCGCGCACGACCTTCGACGCGGGTCTGCGCAAGTACATGCTCTCGATTTACAACTACATGACCTCGGGTGTGCTGCTGACCGGCGTTATCGCGCTGGTGATGGCGCAGACGGGGCTCGCCTATGCAATGGCGACGAGCCCGCTGTTCATCATCGTGGCGCTGGCTCCGCTGGCGATCGTGCTGGCGATGAGCTTCGGCGCGCAGAAGTTCGGTCAGGGCACGCTGCAGGCGATGTTCTGGGGCTTCGCGGTGCTGATGGGCCTGTCGCTCTCGACGATTTTCCTGCGCTATACCGGCGGTTCGATCGCGGCGACCTTCTTCGCCACGGCGGGCGCTTTCGCAGGGCTGAGCCTGTTCGGCTACACCACCAAGAAGAACCTGTCCGGCTGGGGCAGCTTCCTGATCATGGGCGTGGTCGGCATCCTGATTGCGATGGTGATCAATCTGTTCCTGCAGTCGCCCGCGCTCGAGCTGGCGGTGAGCATCCTCGGCGTGCTGATCTTCGCCGGACTGACCGCGTACGACACGCAGCGGCTGAAGAACGATTACCAGCACCTGCGCGGCACCGCGTGGGAAGGTAAGTCGATCATCCTCGGTGCGCTGAGCCTGTATCTCGACTTCATCAACATGTTCCTGTTCCTGCTGCGCTTTATGGGCGCCGCCCGCAACTAAGCGCCGTTCAGGCAACAGGTTTTCGAGAATGAGATGCCCGGGACGGAAATTACCGTTCCGGGCATTTTCAGTTAAGGTCTAATGCGTTAGACAGGCATCAAGCGTTTGGTCGCCGCTGCGTCTCCCACTGGAGCGGGCGAGCCGACCCGCGATGGGAGCCTTTCGATTATGTCCGACGACTTGAAGTCGCCGCTTCGCATCACTGTTCTGGCCGGGATGCTCGGTCTGCTGGCCGCCTGCGCCACTGCGCCGACGCCGCCGCCTCCGCCACCCCCGCCGCCTCCGCCTCCCCCGCCGCCGGCGATCCCCATGCGGCCGATCCCGCCGATGAGCGCGAGCGCGATGATGGTCGTCCCGCCGATCGCCGCCGATGGCGTGCGTCAGACGATCAACGCCTACATCACCCCCGCACAGACCACCTGGAACGTGCGCAGCGCGCTCAATGTCGCAGCGCTCAATTGCCTGGCGCCCGAACACGCAGGCATCCTCGACAACTACAAGGTCTTCCTGACCAAGTTCGATGGCCAGCTGGACAAGGCCAATGACAAGGTCGAAGCCGAATTCCGCGAAAAGTACGGGGATCGCAGGACCGGTCGTACGGAAATGGATTCGTACATGACCAAGGTCTACAACTACTTCACCCTGCCGCCGGCCAAGCAGGCGTTCTGCGATGCCGCACTGCAGGTGAGCAACGAATCGACGCTGGTCGCACCGGCCGATCTCGAAAGTTTCAGCGCCCGCGCCATGGCGCAGTTCGAGGGCGTGTTCGAGGATTTCTTCCGTTCCTTCGAACGCTACCAGACCAACCTCGCAACGTGGGAACAGCTCTACGGCACGCCCGCGGGCCTCTATCCCGCGTCGCGTCCGGCCGTGCAGGTCGCAGACTACGCCGCGCCGCGCCCCGATGGCGGCACGGTGCAGCTCAACGCTCAGACCGATGCGATGACGCAAGGGCCCGAATTCTCGATCAACCTTGGCGCACAGGTCGATCAGCCTGCCTCGATCCCGCCGGTCGCGCAGACCATCACGCTGCCGCCCAGCACTGCCGGGCAAAGCGGGGACGGGGAATCGGAGGACGATGGCGAGCCGGTGATCGTGCTTCCCGAAACCGCAGCCAATACTGCGCAGAGCGAGGTTCAGGGGCCGCAACGGTCCGATCCCTCGCGCTAAGGCGCCAGGCCTGTCGGAAAGGCCTTGCGTCTCGTGGCGGGTTCGCTATTTGGGCCCGCTCCTGCGCAGGAGGGAGGAATCTCCACCTGCGCCGACCACACCTGAACGGGGCCGTAGCTCAGTTGGGAGAGCGCGTCGTTCGCAATGACGAGGTCAGCGGTTCGATCCCGCTCGGCTCCACCAGGTAGGTCGTCGGGTAGCCCGCATTTGGCGGTGCGCGTACCGCTGGTCATTCTGCCACATTCCACCCCACTATGCTGCCAGCGGCGGGTCCCCGCCGTGGCCTGCCGGCTCCCTGTGGTCGAATATCTAGCAATCCCTCCCATTTGGGCTTACCTGCCGCGCAATGCATTTTCTCGATCAGGCCAAGATATTTCTCAAATCCGGCGCGGGCGGTCCCGGCGCGGTCAGCTTCCGGCGTGAGAAGTACATCCAGTACGGTGGCCCCGATGGCGGCAATGGCGGCAAGGGCGGCGACATCGTGTTCGAAGCGGTCGCCGGGCTCAACACGCTGATCGATTTCCGTTACGCGCAGCACTTCAAGGCCTCGCGCGGCGGGCATGGCATGGGCCGCGACCGCACCGGCAAGGGCGCGGACGACCTCGTGGTGAAGGTGCCCGTCGGCACGCAGATCCTGTCGGAAGACAAGGAAGAGGTGCTCGCCGATTTCACCGAGGTCGGCCAGCGTCTCACGCTGCTCGAAGGCGGCATAGGCGGGCGTGGCAATGCCAGCTACAAGACTAGCACCAACCGCGCGCCGCGCCAGCACCAGCCGGGCGAGCCGGGCGAGGAAATGTGGGTCTGGCTGCGGCTGAAGCTGCTTGCCGACGTCGGGCTTGTCGGCCTGCCCAACGCGGGCAAATCGACCTTCATCAACCAGGTTTCCAACGCCCGCGCCAAGGTGGGCGATTATGCCTTCACCACGCTGGTGCCCAAGCTGGGCGTGGTGCGCCACAAGGGCCGCGATTTCGTTCTGGCGGACATCCCCGGCCTGATCGAGGGCGCGGCGGAAGGTGCCGGGATCGGCGACCGCTTCCTCGGCCATATCGAGCGCTGCCGCGTGCTGATCCACCTGATCGACATTGCGGGCGAGGATCCCGCACAGGCGATGCGCACGGTAGAGGACGAGCTTGCGGCCTACGGGGCCGGGCTGGAAGACAAGCCGCGCCTGATCGCGCTCAACAAGCTCGACCTTGCCGATGGCGAGCTGGGCGATGCCTATGCCGAAGAACTGAAGGCCGTGGGTGCCGAGGCAGTCTACGCGGTTTCGGGGGCGACCGGCGCGGGGGTCGAGGCGCTGCTCGACGCGGTGCTCGGCTACCTGCCCGAAGTCACTGCGCTGGAGACCGAGAGCAGCGGCGGCGTGATCGAGGAAGACGACGACGAGGAGGGGGAGAGCACGTGGTCGCCGATCTGAGTATCCCCGTTCCACCGCAGGCATGACGATCGCGCTGACCGGTGGCACGGGCTTCGTCGGGCAGGCGGTGCTCGACCTGCTCGAAGGCTGCGGAGAGCGCGTGCGCGTGCTCGCGCGCAAGGTGCCCAGGGATCAGCGCGATTTTCGCTGGGTCGAAGGCAGCCTGAACGAGCCTTTCGCGCTGGCGCATCTCGTCGCGGACGCGGAATGCGTGATCCACATCGCCGGGCTGACCCGCGCGCTCAACACCGATCATTTCGAGATCGTCAACGTCACCGGCACGCTCAACGTGGTCGAGGCGGCGATGCGTGCGGGGGCAAAGCGGCTGGTGTTCGTCTCCTCGCTCGCAGCGCGGGAACCGGCGCTTTCGGCCTATGGCGCATCGAAACGCAGGGCGGAAACGGTCGTCGCCGCGAGCGGTCTCGACTGGACGATCGTGCGCCCGCCTGGCGTCTATGGCCCGCGCGATTCGGACTATCTCGAGATGTTTCGTGCGGCGAAGAGCGGCTTTCTGCCCGTGCCGATGGGCGGACGCAGTTCGATGATCCATGTGCGCGATCTTGCGCGCCTGCTGCTCGCGCTGCGTGAGGGCGGGGAGGGGATTTCCCACGAGATCTTCGAGCCCGACGATGCGCGCGAAGGCGGCTGGACGCATGCCGATCTCGCGCGCAGCATCGGCGCGGCGGTGGGCACCAATGTCCGCACCATTCCCCTGCCGGGATTGACGCTGAAGGCGGCGGCGGCGCTCGACGAGAGGTTTCGCGGTCGCAACGCGCGGCTGACAAAGGACCGCGCAGGCTACATGGCGCACAAGGACTGGACGGTCGACCCGGCGCGCGCGGTGCCCAAGGCGATCTGGCAGCCCGAAATCCTCACCCGCGAAGGCCTGCGCGAAACCGCGCAATGGTATCGCGACGCGGGGATGCTCTAGCGCCGGAGCCGTGACCACCCGGCTAATTGCCCAAGGTCGGCGATCTGCAAGCGCTTCCCCGTCGATCGGCAACGCCACTTTCTGCCCCGCACACCCTCGACCGCGCAGGACGCTTGCCATAGGGGAGGGAGCATGAAGCGCCCCCACCTGCCTGCCAGAGACCTGTTGCCGGGCATGGGCGAGGAGTTCATCTCGCCGAGCGACTGGAGCCGCCGCGCCGCCACGCTGGTGGGCGCGGTGCTGGTCGGCCTGGTCGCGATCGGCTTTGCCATCGCGGGCGACCACGCCACCACCCTGTTCGAGCGGACGACGCGCGATTACCCCTGGGTCTATCTGGTATCCGCCCCGCTGGTGTTCGTCGCGATTGCGGCGATCACCAACCGCTACGCTGCGGACGCGCGCGGATCGGGCATTCCGCAGGTCATCGCCGCAAGCCGCGTCCACGGCAGCAGAGCGGCGAGCGGACTGGTCGCGATCCGTACAGCACTGTTCAAGGCGGTGCTGACCGTCGGCGCGCTGCTCGGCGGGGCGTCTGTCGGGCGCGAGGGGCCGACGGTGCAGCTGGGCGCGGCGATCATGGTCAGGATCCACCGCCTGTTCCGCGTCAATGTGAGCGCCGGGGTCTACATCGCAGGCGGCGCGGCGGGCGTCGCGGCGGCGTTCAACACGCCGTTGGCGGGGATCGCCTTTGCGATCGAGGAACTGGCGGTCGCCTACGAACAGCGAGTCGCGGTGCTGGTGATGGGCGCGGTGATGATCTCCGGCCTGACCGCGCAGGGTATCTCGGGCGACTACGTCTATTTCGGACAGATCGGGGGCAGCCTGCCGATCCTGACCGTGCTGATTGCTGCGCCGCTGGCGGGGCTGGCGGGCGGCGCGCTGGGCGGCCTGTTCTCGCGTCTGGTGCTCGCGCTGCGCGGGCCGGGCGGACGGTTCGCGGCGCGGCTCAAGTCGCGCCCGCTGGTCACCGCGCTGGTGTGCGGCGTCGTGGTCGGCGTGCTCGGCTTCGTCACCGCCGGCGCGACCTCGGGCACGGGGTACGAGCCGACGCGCGCTCTGCTGGCGGGCGGCGATGCCGAATACTGGTTCGGCCCGGCCAAGTTCGTCGCTGCCCTGGCGACAAGTGCCAGCGGCATTCCCGGCGGGATCTTCGCGCCGTCGCTGGCGGTGGGTGCTGGTTTCGGCGAATTGCTGACGCCGCTGTTCCCGCCCGAACAAGCGGGGCTGATCATCCTGATCGGCATGGGCGGCTATTTCACCGGGGTGGTGCGCGCGCCGCTGACCGCGGTGATCATCCTGAGCGAGGCGACCAGTTCGAGCCATGCGATCCTGCCGCTGTTCGCGACCGCGTTGATCGGCGACTGGGCGGGTTCGATGGTGTGCAAGGAACGGCTCTATCACGCGCTCGCGCGCGACTTTGCGCCGTCGGGCAAGCCGGATGGAGCCGGGGACGACAGCGAGAGAATGGGCGACGGAGACCCGCCCAAGCCATCGCCCACCAGCAACGCCTGACACACCTGACACACAGTCCTAAGGACGAAAACGGCGGTCGGCGGAAAGCGCAAATCCATGTCCACGCGGCTGCGCAGACAAGGGGGAGTGGACGATGCGAAAGAGCCGCCCATTGGTCTAGCGGCGCATGCCTAAGTAGGAAAATCGCGCGGCAATCAGGGCGCCGCTATACCTCATCGCCCGGCGTGATGTGGATCACGATCGAACGGATCGTCATGAACACGATCGTCACGCTCGCCGCCGCAAGCGCGACCATCAGCACGGTCAGAGAAAACAGCGCTGTGTAGAGGTAGTTGTACCAGTCGCTCGGCAGGTTTTCGAACTCGCCCATCGGGAGCGTGTAGGCGAGCAGGACCAGAAAGCTGAGCATCAGGGTGGCGGTCGAGATCACCGCGATGCGGCTGACATGCTTGTAGGTCTGGCGGTCGAAATCGGTCTCGATCCGGCGGATCATCCCGATCAGCGTAAGCATCAGCGCCAGCGTGGTGGCCGATGCGGTGGCGATGGCCGAGCCGAGGTAGAGCCCGGCGCGGCTCAACGCCTCCAGCAGGTCACGCGCCTCCGCCGCGCCGTAGACCGAACCGATGGCCTTCTGAGCGGCGAGGCCGATCAGGCAGAAGATAGTGAAGGAAAGGGCGGGTAGGATAATGCTGCGCTTGTTGTTCATACCGCGGGAGCGGTTGAAGGCGCGCAAAGGCCTGAAAATCGACAATTGTGGGTATCGGGCCTTCGCGCGGAGCGACTGTTGCCGCCCCGCGCGCTGGCGTCAGGTAGCGATGCCGACAGTGGCGGTCGCGGTGTATCCAACGCCGGCATTGCCCGAAAGTTCGATCATCATCGCTTCCTGCTGTGCCGCAGTGTTGTCGCCGAACACGTTGTCACTCGCGAGTGAGGTGTTGTTGAGCGCAGCGATGCTGCCGGTGTAGGTCGGATCAGCTGCGTAGAGTGCGGCAAGCTGGTCCTTCGGCAGAGAGAACTGCGAAATCAGGCGCGCGGTGCGCCCATTGCTCGCGTTGCCAATGCTCGAATATACCTCGAAATGGATGTGCGTGTAGCGCCCGTTATAGGTACCCGGCACGATCGTCGTAAAAGTCACCTGGCCGTTTGCATCGGTTGTTTGCAGTCCGCGCAGGAAGTCCTCGTTGGGCAGGTCGTATAGCGAGTAGCGTCCCACTGCATCGCAATGCCAGACGTAGATGACATAGCCTTCCAGTGGAGCGCATTGGTTGTTCACATCGACCAGCGTGATGGTGAAATCCATGCGCGTGCCGGGCGCGGTGTTGCCCCCTGCTAGGCTCGACCGGATATCGGATCGCACGAAGGCCGAGACAGTCACTACGTTGGAATAGGTGCCGCTCGACTGGTTGGTTCCGTCGGCAGGATAGGGTCCGTTGGTTTCGGAAGCATAGGCGGTGCAACTTGTCGTGCCTGAGGCGCTGGAGGAGGTAGCACCTGGTGTGGGCGTTGCCGTCTCGTCGGTACTGGTGCCGCTCGATCCGCCGGAAAGCACGTTGTCGCCCCCACAAGCGGTCAGCAGTACGCCCGTGGCACCCACTCCGAACAGGCCTAGCGCTCGGCGTCGGTTGAGCATGCGGGCCCGTTGCAGGTCCGCGGCCAAGCCCTCTTCGCGATGGTCATTGGTCAGATCGACGGGAAGATCGGAAAGTGTCGGCATTCTGGTGCTCCAACTTGGATGATCCCCTGTTGGATGGTGGGCCTAATTGGCCACATGCCGGTGCAGAAGTCGCGAATTGTATCGATTGGTCGTCGGTTTGTAGCAGGACGCGATCGGCCTCGACGATGCCCGTGCACGGAGCGGCAAGGAGCCACTCCGTGCATTGGGCAACCTCAGGCGGTTTCGAGCAGCCCGCGCACCTGGTCATGCGCCTTCGCCATGGCAGCCTTTGCTGCGTCTTCGCTGATCTTGAGGCCTTCTGCGATCACGAAAACGGGATTGGTGATCCCGATGAAGCCGAGCACGCTGGTGAGGTAGCGTTCCGCATGTTCGACGCTGCGCTGCTCGCTGTCTTCGCCGTAGAGCCCACCGCGCGCGATCGCCACGATCACCCGCTTGTCGCCTGCGAGGCCTTCGACCGCGCCGGTTTCGGTATAGCGGAAGGTTTCGCCCGCCACGAGAATCCGGTCGATCCACGCCTTGAGCTGGCTGGGGATGGTGAAGTTGTACATCGGCGCGCCGATCACCACCGTGTCCGCCGCCTTGAACTGCGCGAGCGCTTCGGCGGAATCGTCCTCGCCGAAGGCGGGCAGGGTGAGGTGGGAGAGGGGCTGAGCGGCGAGATCGCGATAGGTGACGCTCGCGTCGCTGTTGGCGTCTTTGAGGCTGGCGACGATGGTGGCGGTAAGCTCGCGGCTCGCCGAGGCTTCGCCGGTGATGCTGCTGTCGATATGGAGGATGTTCATGGCTTTTGTTTCCCGGTCACTATTGTTGACCAGAGCCACATAAGTGACCACATAGGAGCAGCAAGAACGCAAATTTTTCTGACCAGGTCACACCGCTATGACTGCCAATACGCACCCCCATTCCGAACCCGGCTGCCGCGCAGTGAGCGAAGTGCTCAGCCGCGTGGGCGACAAGTGGACCGTGCTGATCGTCAAATCGCTGCAATCTGCGGCGGACGAGGGGCGACGCTTTAACGATCTGAAACGCGATATCGGCGGCATCTCGCAGCAGATGCTGACGCGCAGCCTGCGCGCGCTGGAGCGTGACGGAATGGTCGCGCGCACCGTCCACCCCACGGTGCCGCCGCAGGTCGAATACCGGCTTACCGATCTCGGCAACTCGCTCGCGGTGCCGGTGATGGCGCTGGCCGACTGGACCTTCGAGAATCTGGAGCTGATCCACGCCAACCGTGCGGCCTATGATGGAGTGGCGGAGGCTGCTTGAATGGGGAGGAGTGCGCCCTGCGTCAGTCCCCTTTGCCTTCGTCAGATAGCAGCCCGGTCAGCGCATCGCCGATCTGGCTCGCGAGGTTTTCGACCGGACGTTCGGGAGCCAGAATGGCGAGTACCGGGGCCATTCGCTCGGGCTGGCCCAGCGCGGTGTTCAGCAGCACGAACACCAGCGCCGGTTCGGCAATCGGGATCATGCCTTGCGCGATCCCCTGCTCGATCAGCGGGCGTGCCGCTTCGTAGAGAGGTTTGAGCAGCCGCTCGGCAACGATCTGCCCGCGCGGCGGCGGTTCGAGAGCGGCGCGCGCGATGAAGCCGCGCAGGTCCGGGTTCTGGTCGTAATAGCTGGCGGTCAGCGCGATCGCGAGCTGCAATCTCTCGCGCACAGGCGTCTTTTCGTCGCGCGCCATCGCGGCGAGCGCTTCGATCCGTGGCGCGATCGTTTCGGCGAGCAGATCGACGCAGGCGAGCCACAGGCCTTCCTTGTTGCCGAAATGGACCGCTACGAGGTTCGGTGCCGCATGGGCGCGGCTCGCGATCATGCGCACGCCCGCCGCCTCGAACCCGTGATCGGCAAAACACCGCGTCGCCGCGCGCAGCAATGCGTCGCGCCCGGCGGGCGCATCGGCTGTACGCCGTCCACGCCTCGGGGCGGTTCGATCTTGACCTTCGCTCACCTGGCGTCGTATATGTACGGGTGTACATAAAATGCCAGGTGGGGCATTCCGGGCGAAAGGATCACTCTCATGCGCCATGTTATCACGCGTCGCGCCGCGCTTTTCAATCTGTCCGCATTCTCACTGATCGCCGTGCCCGGCTGTGCGCCGATCCAGCCCGATCCCAATTCGCGCGAGGACCAGTTGACCGGCGCGCTTGACGGGACGGTGATCGACGCGTTCTTCTATGCCTTCGGGCCGTACGAATTCGCTCGCTCGATCCAGGCGCTCTCGGGCCAGATCGACGTCGGCGATACGCTGGTATCGGACGATGCACTGGCCGATGCGGCGAAGCGGGCGGGCGATACCGATGTGCTCATCAACCGCCACATCCATGTGCGCGATCTGGCGGACGAGCGCATCCGATCGGTCACTGCGCCCAATAACGACACGCTTTACACCTCGGCCGTGCTCGAGCTGTCGAAGACGCCGGTGCGCCTGACGCTGCCCGATAGCGGCGACCGCTACCTGTCGGTCGCGCTGATGGACATGTTCACCGACCAGACGATGGTCGGCCATACCGACAAGGGCGGGAAGGGCGGGACCTATCTGATTGTCGGGCCGGACAGTACGGTTGCGGACGGCCCCGACGTGATCCGCATGCCTTCGAACGACGTCTGGCTGCTGGCGCGCACCTTCGTAGCCGGGGTCGACGATCTCGATGCCGCGCGCGCGGTGCAGAGCGGGATCGTGGTGGAGCCGGTGGACACGAAGGCAAAGCCGCTGCTGTTCACCACGCTCGCCCCGCCCGAAATGGAGCCGCACAGCTTCCTTGGCCTGACCAACGAGGTGCTGGGCCGTTCGCCGAGACACCCGCAGGTCGCGCGCGCGGCGAAGTTTGCGGACAAGGGGATCGTGCCGGGCGATCTGACCGTGTGGGACGATCTCTCACTCCGCTCGCGCGGGGCGTGGGATGCGTGGCTGCCGCGCGCGCTCGAAATGCTGCGCAAGGGCCTCTCGCGTTCGCAGGACAAGCCGGGCTGGAACGCGCCGCCGCTGATCCTCGGCGACTACGGCAATAACGATCTGGTGCGCGCGGCCATCGCGCTGATCGGCTTCGGCGCGCTCAAGACGAAGGACGCGCGCTATTTCCGCACCGAGACCGATTCAAAGGGCGACGCGCTGACGGGCGACGCGGCCTATCGCATGGTGATCCCGCCCGCAGGCGTGCCGGTAAAGGCGTTCTGGTCGCTGAGCGTGTATCAGCCCGATGCCGACGGGCGACTGTTCTTCTTCAAGGTGCCGATCGACCGGCATTCGATCAATTCGGGCTCGTCCGATCTGGTCAAGCGCGCCGACGGATCGATCGTCCTCCACCTCTCGCGCGAGCGCCCGCAGGACAAGGACGTCGTGTGGGTGCCGACGCCCGATGGTCCGTTCGAAGCCATCTTCCGCACCTATCGGCCCGAGGAACCGGTGATCGACGATAGCTGGACTGTGCCACCGCTCGAGAAGCAACGCTAGCGGCTGGCCGCGCGCGCGGACCCGGTGTCCCCCCAAGGTTGAGTCCGCGCGCGCAATCTCGGATCCCGGCCTAATGGACCATCGCGGTCGTTGCCGCTGTGGCGAAAGACATGGGCTTCGCGGTGCCGCCTTGGGTGCGGAAGTGGCCTGCTTCTTCGGACAGTTTGGTCACTTCTGACGCCAGCTGGCGCGCTGCGGCTGAGGTCTCCTCGACCATCGCGGCGTTCTGCTGCGTCGAGCTGTCCATATCATTGACCGCCGAGACGATTTCGGAGATCGCCGAGGCCTGCGCCTGATTGTCCGCCGCCATCGTTTCGAGCAGCCCGTTCACATTGCCCACGCTCGAGGAAATCTGTTCGAGCGCCGCGTCGACGCGCTGAACACGGCTGACCGCGTTGCCGACTTCTTCCTGCGTGGTGGTCAGCTGTTCGCGCGCCGAGCCGGCCTCTTCCTCGGCCCGCATGGCGAGCGCGGAGACGAGATCGGCGACCACGGCGAACCCGCGACCCGCCTCGCCCGCACGGCCCGCTTCTACGGCGGCGTTCATCGCGAGCACGCGCGTCTGGAAGGCGATCTTGTCGAGCCCTTCGATCACGGTGTCGATCCCCTCGGCGCTTTCCTGCACCCGGCCCATCGCCTGCATCGCCTGTTCGGCAAGCGCGCGCCCATCGCGCACGACGCTGTTGGCCTCGTTGGCGCTGTCGGCGGTATCCTTGGCAGCGGCGGCCCCGCGCGAGATCCGGTCGTTCATCTGCGTGAGCGCGGCGGAGGTCTGTTCGAGGCTGGCGGCATTCGCCTCGGTACGGCGGGCGAGCGATTCTGAACTCTGCGCAATTTCGCCCGAGCTCATGCGGATCGAGTCGGTCCCCTTGGCAACGCCCTCGATCAGCGTGCGCAGCGATCTGACCGCCTCGTTATAGTTGGACTTGAGGCTCGCATAGGCGGGCGGATAGGCCGCGCTCACCTCGACCGTAAGATCGCCCGCGGCCAGCGCGGAGAGCCCTTCGGCCAGCGTATCGGTGACCATCTTCTGCTCGCGCGCGGTGATCGCGGCGGCGGCGCGTTCCTTTTCCAGCACCGCCTTCAGGAAGGCGTCGACCGCGCGCGCCATGTCGCCGATCTCGTCCTTCTGATCGAGGTGGGGCAGCTGCCCGTCGCCCGACCTGGCGAGATCGTGCACCACGCTCGACAGATTGGTGATCGGGCGGACCACCTTGCGGGTCACGATGAAGATCGAGATGGCGATGGCGATCACCGCCAGAACGGCGAGCACCTCCACAACGATCAGCGCGAAGTTGGTTTCGCTCAACGCTTCCCCGGTCACCTCGCTGGCGATGTCGATCTGCATCGTGGTCAGCGCCGCGATGCTTTCCGACACCGGATCGATCGTCTGGTAGAGCTGGCTTTCGACGAACCCCCTCAGCGCGTCCGAATTGCGCGACTTCAGGATTGCTTCGAGCCGCTCGACAGCGGCGTTGGCAGTCGCCATCCGCACTTCTGCCTGCTTCGCCAGCACTTCTTCTTCGCCGAGGATTTCGGTCGCGCGATACGACGCCCAGGCCTTGTCGATATCGGCCGTGCCCTGGCGCACGTTTTCTTCCGCTTCGGCGTAGCTGATATTGCCGTTGAGCGCCTTGTGCGCATTGTCGACGATCAGCACCGCATAGGTGTCTGCGACTGTCTTCAGGTCGTCGAGCGGCTTCACACGATCGACCAGGATCGTCGAAAACGCGTCCTCGTTAGAGTGTGCGGTCTGATAGAACGCGCCGGCCAGGGCCAGCAGAGCGGCACTCAGTATGGCCAGGCAAACGAACAGCTTTGACTTGAGGGTCATCCGGAAATCTCTTCTCACGGGGCTGAAAGGGGAGGCTAATTCCCCATTCTAGACTGCGTGAGCGCGATACGGGCCAAGGCCGGTAGTTCTTTGTTCTTCCGCCCGCACGCCGCCCCGTGAGCGACATCTGGCAGGGCCTCCCTTGGTTAAGGAATCGCCGAGCAACCGCGAACGGAAAGGGGTGGCTGGGTGTACATCACCGCCAACCGCTATCGCGGCGAGATGCATGTCGGCGCGAGGGAGAAGTTATCGACCGCGTCTTCCAGCGCGGCGAAGATCAGCGCTCGAAGGCGACCACGCTCAGATCGTCGAGTTCGATCGTCGCTTCGCCGAGACTGCCGCCGTCCTGCGCGACGAGCATCAGGATCGGGCGGAACGGGCGCGGCGCGCCGGTGGTGTCGAGCGGGTAGCGGAATGCGAAATCGCGCCATTCGCCCGTTGCGTCGATTTCGCCCCCGGCCACGATGTCGACCGGCGCAGTCTCGAGCGCCTCGAACCGGTCGGTTCCCTTGGGGCGTGTCTGGTTGCCGATCCACATCTCGAGCGCGCGCGATGTCTTGATCCGGCCTGATACCAGCACTTCGCTGGCCGGGATCGCGCGAAAGAAGGTCGATGGTGCGAGCGAGATCTGCGGCGCGTCGCGCTCTGCGGAGATCGTCAGCACATGGCCGGTGCGCCCGTCGAAATCGTAGCGAGCTTCGCCGCCGGTGATCTTGAGCGACCGGTCGATCGCGGGGCCATACACCGCATTCTCGAAATCGCCGCTGCCCAGCAGGATGCGTTCCGGACTGTCCGTTGCCTGCACAAGGGGTGCGTTGCCGGAGGAGGGCAGCACGACGCCATGCCCGCCATTGCGCATGATGTGTGTGCCGCGCTCCGCGGAGAGACGCACGAGCCGGTCGAGCACCGCTTCGCGCATCGACCCGACGGCGGGGACGGGGCGATAGTCGAGAATGCGGGTAGGGATGATTTCGGCGCGGACAAACCTGCCATCGTCCAGCCAGACCTTGAGCGCGAAGCTGCCGTGCGTTTCGAGAAAATACTGGTCGAACAGGAAATTGCCGGTCGAATAAGCGATCAGGGTGTCGCCATAGACCTCGAGCCCCTGCGGCACGTGCGGATGGTGCGAGGCGACCAGTGCCGCACCGCTATCGATCGCCAGCTTCATCCGCCTCTCGCTGTCTTTACTGGGTTCGTCGCTATATTCGCTGCTGCCGTGATACTGGACGATGGGCAGGCGCCCGAGGGCGGCCTCTCGAGTGACGCTGGCGGCAATGTTGCGGTCGCTGCCATAGGCGGCTCCGCCCTTGTCGGCCTGTGCGACCTGGTTCGGATCGACCCGCCCCTTCCAGCCGACATAGCCGAGCATCGAGAGCGGCTGTCCCGCGACGTCGAGCCGCGATGCCGCAAGCGCCTGTTTCTCGTCGAGCCCTGCGCCCGACCAGGCGAGGCCCGCCGCCTCGACCGCCGCGATGGTCGAGGCGAGCCCTTCTTCCAGATAATCGTAGCTGTGATTATTGCCGAGCGTGACGAAGTCGAACCCGGCCTGCGCCAGCGCGTCGGCGAGGCGGGCAGGGGCGTAGAACACGATGCTCTTCGGAGCCGCTTCGGCGAGGTCGTGGTCCGACAGGACGATTTCGAGATTGGCCGATGCGAGGTCGGCAGCCTCGACATAGGGGCGCATCGGTTCGAGCAGTTCGCGCAGGTCGGGTAGCGGGTCATCGCGCTGAACCAGCACGCGCTCGCCCCAGATCGGATCGCTGTAGCGGCGCCCGGCCATCGTATCGCCAACGAACAGCAACTCCACGCGGCCAGCCTTGCGCGCGACGACTTCGAGCGAGGGCAGCGCGAGACAATCGCAGCTTGCGCGGTACAGCTCCGTCATCCCGAAAGTCTGGATCAGCGTGTGTATGCCAGCACCCTCGACCCGCACGGTGTAATAGGGCTCGACCTGCAGATCGACCGAGTATGCGCCATCCTGCGCCAGCGTCGCGGGCCGATTATTGACCGTCACCGACAGCCCTTCGGTCCCGATATTGTCGAATGAGGTGTCGATCTTGCCGGATGCAGCGAGCTCCGCATCGCGATCGGGCGCGGCGGCGGCGGGCGTGGCCGCGGCGAGAAGCAGGGCGAGAGCGGCGAACGGCGGAATCGGGATAAGCTTCATCGATCGCGTGGTTCGCCGATATCGCACGCAATGCCCCGCATTATTCGTTCGCTGAGGTATAGACGGCAGCTATACGCTGCGCCGCCAGATTGACGAAGCCGCCCGGGTTCCGCCTAAGCGCCCAAATCGCCCTCACACCCTCCGGCATCCTTCACCATCGCGGCCAGCGTATTCGTAACCAGCGGCTCGGCCTCTTCGCGCGACATATGCGCGACTTCGACCAGCGTATGATCCTGCAGCACAAGCTGCGCCATGCGGTAGCCGACGTAATAGCCCCAGCGCGGGGGGAACAGATCGGTGCCGCCGTTGGCGTAGAACATCGACTTGTAGACGGCAGGCTCGGTCGACCCGGCTTGTTTCTGCGCGAGGCACAGCGCTTCGCGCCAGTGGGCGTCGACCGCGGGGCGGATGGGGCGGGGGACCTCGAGCATCAGCTGGGCATCGCCAGCCTCCGGATTGAGCTGGCCCGCTGCGGCGGTTGCGAGCCCTTCGCTCCACAGCGAACACCACACGGGTTCGCACTCGGTCAGGTAGGCCCCGTTTTCGACGTGGAAGAGCTCGTGGTCGAAGAAGGCGCGCAGGTCGCCCGCCGTGTGATATTGCGCGATCCCGTCCGCGCCGAAGATCAACGCTTCGGTCCCGTCGAGCGACCGTGTGCCTCCGTCCATTTCGCCCAGCGAATGGACGAACCAGACGGGCAGCTGCGCGTCGGAATCGGGGAAGGATTCGGCGAAATGCTCGCGCGCGGAGGCGAAGGCTGCGGGAAATTCCGCCATCGCTTGCATGTAACGCTCGCGAATCTTCGGGAAACCTTCGATCGCCGAGGCGATCATGCGGTCGACACTCTCCTGCGAACGCCCGTCGCGCGGAGTGTAGAACTGCGGAAACAGCGGCGCGATCTGCACCTTGAACGCCGCCACCCGCTCGTCCAGCGGCATGCCTTCGGTGCGGTCGTAGAAGGCGACGAAATCGTCGGCGTAGTTGGTGTAGGGCTGATCGGCCGCCACCTCCTCCGCCACCGGCGCGGCTTGCTGCGCGGATGAAGCACCGACGCAGCCCGCCAGCGCGAGCGGGGCGAGCAGCGTCAGCATCATCCGCGCGCGCATCAGCGGGTCAGCTTCTTGTAGGCGAGACGCGTGGGCCGGTCGGCCGCATCGCCCAGGCGCCGCCGCTTGTCTTCCTCGTATGCTTCGAAGTTGCCTTCGAACCATTCGACATGGCTGTTGCCTTCGAAAGCGAGGATGTGGGTGGCCAGACGGTCGAGGAAGAAGCGGTCGTGCGAGATGACCACGGCGCAGCCGGCGAAGTTCTCGATCGCTTCCTCCAGCGCGCCCAGCGTTTCCACGTCGAGGTCGTTGGTCGGCTCGTCCAGCAGCAGCACGTTGCCGCCTTCTTTCAGCATCTTGGCCATGTGCACGCGGTTGCGTTCACCGCCCGAGAGCTTGCCGACGTTCTTCTGCTGGTCCTGGCCCTTGAAGTTGAACGCGCCCACGTAGGCACGCGTGCTCATGTCGTGGCCGTTGACCTTCATGTAATCGAGCCCGTCGGAGATTTCCTCCCACACGTTGTTGCTCGCGGTCAGATCGTCGCGGCTCTGGTCCACGTAACCAAGATGCACGGTGTCGCCGATCTTTATCGTGCCGCTGTCGGGCTGTTCCTGACCGGTGATGATCTTGAACAGCGTCGACTTGCCGGCGCCGTTGGGGCCGATGATGCCGACGATGCCGCCCGGGGGCAGAGTGAAGGAGAGGTCTTCGAACAGCAGCTTGTCGCCGAACGATTTCGAGATGTTGTGCGCCTCGATCACCTGGCTGCCGAGACGTTCGGGCACCTGGATGACGATCTGCGCCTTGCCGGGCTTGCGGTCGCTCTGCGCGTCCTGCAGCTGCTCGAACTTGCGCAGGCGCGCCTTCGACTTGGTCTGGCGGCCCTTGGGCGTCTGCCGGATCCACTCGAGCTCTTCGGACAGCGCGCGCTGGCGGCCCGAATCCTCGCGCTCTTCCTGTGCAAGGCGCTTGGCCTTCTTGTCGAGGTAGGTCGAGTAGTTGCCTTCGTAGGGGTAGTACGAGCCGCGATCGAGCTCGAGGATCCAGCCCACCACGTTGTCGAGGAAGTAGCGATCGTGGGTGATCATCAGCACCGCACCGGCATATTCGGCGAGGTGGTTTTCGAGCCAGTTGACCGACTCTGCGTCCAAGTGGTTGGTCGGTTCGTCGAGCAGCAGGATGCCCGGCTTCTGGATCAGCAGGCGGGTGAGCGCGACGCGGCGCTTTTCACCGCCCGACAGGTTCTCGACCGACGCATCGGAGGGAGGGCAGCGCAGCGCTTCCATCGCGATTTCGAGCTGGTTGTCGAGCGTCCAGCCGTCGACCGCGTCGATCTTGTCCTGCAGCTGGGCCATTTCCTCGCTCAGCGCTTCGAAATCGGCGTCTTCCTCACCCATCTCGATGCCGATCTGGTTGAAGCGTTCGACCATGTCGGCGGTTTCGCGCGCGCCGTCCTTGACGTTTTCGAGCACGGTCTTGGTCGGATCGAGCTCGGGCTCCTGTGGCAGATAGCCGACGGTGATGTTCTCGCCCGGCCATGCCTCGCCCGAAAATTCGGTGTCGATCCCGGCCATGATCTTCATCAGCGTGGACTTACCCGCGCCGTTGGGGCCGACGATGCCGATCTTCGCGCCCTGGTAGAATTGCAGGTTGATATTGTTCAGCACCGGCTTGGGGGCACCGGGGAAGGTCTTGGTCATGTTCTTCATGACGTAGGCATATTGCGCGGCCATCGGATGGTCCTTCGGGTCTGGCTGTGTTCGGGAATTTGGTCAGGCAGATAGGGGCAGACGCGGGCAGGGGCAAGCGCGGGAACGGGCCCTGCGCCCTGCCGTTCGGCTGACATGAAAAAGACCAATCTCGCAATCGTCGCATTCGCCGCCACCGCTCTTGCCGCCTGCGGCCTCAATGGGACCGACAAGGAGGAGCAGGACCAGCCGGACACTGCCACGCAAACCCAGCCGACCGAGCCAGAGGGCTACGACGATCCGCGCACCGCCGCCCGGCCCGAAGCGAAACTGACCGATGGCAAGATCGAACTGACGCTGCCCGATGGCGTGACGCAGGAAATGATGGGCAAGCGCACCGGCCAGATGCTGGCGGTTCAGGTGATGCTCGACCACACGGCCCATACACCGGGCGTGATCGACGGATATGGCGGCGGCAATACCGACAGCGCGATCCGCTATTTCAGGGAGGCGCACGGCATGTCCGCCAATGGCGGGGTGGACGCGGAGTTTCTGAAGGCGCTGTTCGACGAAACCGGCGGCGATGTGTTCCGCACCTACACCGTGACGCAGGAGGACGCGAAGGGTCCCTACGAGAAGCTGCCCGAAGACTTCGCCGACAAGGCCAAGATGGACAAGCTGGGCTACGAAAATCCTGCGGAAATGCTGGCCGAGCGGTTCCATATGGACAAGGAATTTCTCGAAGCGCTCAACCCCGATGCCGATTTCGGCAAGGCAGGCACCAAGCTGGTGATCGTGAGCCACGGGACCGAAAAGGTGCCGGAAGACATCGCGAAGCTCGAAGTGCGCAAGGGCGAGGGCAGGCTCGTCGCGTTCGACGATGCGGGCGATATCGTCGCGAGCTTCCCCGCGAGTATCGGCAGCGTCGAATTTCCGAGCCCTAGCGGCACCATGAAAGTCAACGCGATCGCGCCCGAGCCGAACTACACCTTCGATGGCGACAGGCAGGAGTGGGGCCCGGATGGCACCTTCATCCTGCCGCCGGGGCCGAACAACCCGGTCGGCGGCACGTGGATCGACCTGAGCAAGGATGGCTACGGCATCCACGGCACGCCCGACCCCGACTTCATCGCCAAGGGCGCGAGCCATGGCTGCGTGCGGCTGACCAACTGGAATGCAGCAGCGCTGGCGAAGGCGATCAAGACCGGCACGACGGTGAAGTTCGTCTAGGGTCCCCGTATGCGTCACCCCGAACCCATTGCGCCCGGTCCGGGTCAGGAAAGCGTGTGGGACTACCCGCGCCCCGCCATCGCCGAGCCGACCGATGTTCATATCGTGATCGAGCATCGCGGTCAGCGCATTGCCGAAACACGGCGCGCGGTGCGCGTGCTCGAAACCAGTCATCCGCCGCAATATTATATCCCGCCCGACGACATCGCGGCGGGCGTGCTTGAGGCCGCAGCGGGTCGTTCGCTATGCGAGTGGAAGGGGCAGGCACGCTATTGGAGCGTGGTTGCCGCGGGCGAGCGGCTGGAGCGGGTGGGGTGGAGCTACCCCGATCCCGCGCCCGGCTTTCGCCTGTTGACCGATCACATCGCGTTCTACGCCGCGCCATTCGACCGCATCACGCTCGATGGCGAGAAGGTCGAGCCGCAGCCGGGCGAGTTCTATGGCGGCTGGGTGACTAGCAAGGTCGTCGGCCCGTTCAAGGGCGTGCCGGGGAGCCGCTTCTGGTGAAGCGCCCGGGATCGCGCCGAAGGGCGGGCCTAGTGGACGATCCCCACGATATGCGCCATCAGCCTGCGGCCTGCGCTCCAGATCGCATTGCGGCCGCCCATACCGATCATGTCCTCCACCAGTTCGTCGAAGACCGCGCGTTCCTTGCGCGCCGCTGCGGTGCACAGGTCGACCAGCAACATCTCGTCGTAACTGAGCGACATCTGGCATGGCCGGTTGAGCGCGATGGGATCGGGCCACGCATTGCCAGCCTCGTCCATGAAGACGTGGAACGGGCGCACGGCGTTCGGCGAACCGAGCTGCGTGGCGAGCGCGCGGCAGCAATAGCTGCGCTGGGCGCGGGCCATGTGGACATAGCGCATGGCGCACACGAGCCGGGCGTGAACCGGTGCGATTTCGTTGAGGTCGGGGGTCACGAGCAGGTTTTGCAGGGTCACGCTAGGGCTCCATATATGCGAATGCGTCGCAATAGCGTGTAACCGCCACCGAGGGGGTTGGTCAAGCGCACCTTGCCCACTTCCCACCACGTGTTGTGGAGGCTTGGCAGGCAGGGGGCTTGGCGCTAGCTCTCGCGCCCATGAAAACAGCTCTCCTCGCGCTCACCGCGCTCTCGCTCTCCGCCCCCGCAGCCGCCCAACTCGGCCCAGGCCCTTGCGAAGGCGCGATTTCCTGTGCGGCCGACGAGGCATTGGAGAGCGACTCGGCGGCGTGGGATTTCGTCGAAGGGATCACCACCGAAGTCGGCCCCCGTCAGGCGGGCACCGAGGCAGAGGCTCGCGGTCGCAAATGGGCGATGGCGTGGCTGCGCGCCAACGGATTCGAGAATGTCGTCGAAGAGCCCTACATGATGGAAACCTGGGTGCCGGGCGATCTCGCCAGCGCCACCATCGTCGCGCCTTTTGCGCAGCCGCTCGACGTCCTGCCGCTCGGCGGCAGCGCGAGCACGGGCGAGAAGGGCATTACCGCTGAAGTGGTGTACTTCCCCAGCTACGCCGCGCTGGTCGCGGCGCCGGCGGGCAGCCTGAAGGGCAAGATCGCCTTCATCAGCCACGACATGCGCCCGACGCAGGACGGCTCTGGCTACGGCTTTGCCGGGCCGGTGCGCTGGACGGGGCCGGGCCTCGCCGCGAGCAAGGGCGCGGTCGGCGCAATCATCCGCTCCATCGGGACGGAGAACCACCGCACGCCGCACACCGGTGGCACGGGCTTTGCGCCGGGCGTCGATCCGATCCCTGCGGGCGCGATCTCCAACCCCGATGCCGATAATCTGGAGCGCATGTTTGCGCGCGCAGATGGCAAGCCGATCACGCTGAAACTGGTGCTGACGCCGCGCTCGCTCGGCGAGCAGGAAAGCGGCAACGTGACGGGCGAGATCGTCGGTAGCGATCCCAGCCTGCCGCCGGTGCTCCTCGCCTGCCATCTCGACAGCTGGTGGCCGGGCACGGGCGCGATCGACGATGCGGCGGGCTGCGGGATCATTGCCGCCGCCGCGAAGCAGGTCGGCGAAGCGGGTCAGCCGCTGCGCACGATCCGCGTGCTATTTGCAGGCGCTGAGGAAGTCGGCCTGTTCGGCAGCGCCGCCTACGCCAAGGCGCACGCCGACGAGCCGATGGCAGTCGGCATCGAAAGCGACTTCGGCGCGGACCGCATCTGGCGCATCGACAGCAACTTCACCGACAAGAACCCCGCTCTGTACAAGCGCCTGGCCGAAGCGGTCGCGCGGTTCGGCGTTGCAGGCTCGATCGAAGCCGCGACCGGCGGTGCGGACATCAACGTCGTGCGCGAACAGGGCGGTGCAATCATCGACCTGCAGCAGGATGGCACCCGCTATTTCGAGCTGCACCACACGCCCGACGACACGCTCGACAAGATCGACCTCGCGCAGCTGCGGCAGAACGTGGCGGTCTACACGCAGGTCGTCGGCATCCTCGCCAACGAGGCGGAGGAGTTCAAGCCGGCGGAGTAATCCGCCGGGCCCCATCGTCGCAGCGGCGCGTTAGGGGGTAATGGATACCCCGACCTTCGGGCTCGACCCGTATCACGTCCTGCTGGCCGGGTGCGGGCTTGCGATCATTGCCGCGTACTGGCTGCCGCGCTTTCTGCGTGGGCGCGAGCCGGCGGCTTCGGGCCTGCTGATCCTCGGCGGGCTGGCGGTATTCGGCCTGCTGCCCGGCGTGCCCGATGCGCTCAACCCGCTCGACCGACCGCGCGTGTGGGAGCTGGCATCCGAATTTGCGGTCATCATCGCGCTGTTCGGCACGGGGCTGCGGATCGACCGGATATGGGGCCACGGGCTGTGGGGCGCGACGGTCCGCATGCTCGTCATCGCCATGCCGCTGTGCATTATCGCGATAACCGTGCTTGGGCTGGCAATCGGGCTGACGCTGGCCGGAGCGGTGCTGCTTGCCGCCGTGCTCGCCCCGACCGACCCGGTGCTGGCGGCGGATGTGCAGGTCGGCCCTCCGACCGAGGGCGGCGAGCATCCGGTGCGCTTCGCACTGACCACCGAGGCGGGCCTCAACGACGGGCTCGCCTTTCCCTTCGTCTATCTGGCGATCTTCATCGTCGCGGCGAGCGGGGGTGTGTCGGACTGGTTCGGCGAGTGGTTCGGCTTCTACGTCGTGTACAAGATCCTCGTCGGCTGCGCGGCGGGTGCGGCGGCCGGATGGCTGCTGGGCCGGGTGCTGTTCGCCCTGCCGCAAGGCAATCCGCTGGCCGATTCCGGATCGGGCGTGATCGCGCTTGCCGGAGTGCTCGTCACCTACGGGGCGACCGAGCTGATCGAAGGATACGGCTTCATCGCTGCCTTCGCGATGGGGCTGGTGCTACGCCGCAAGGAAAAGGAGCACGAATACCACGCAAGGCTGCACGGCTTTTCAAGCGCGCTCGAGCATTCGGTCACCGCGATCCTGCTGGTGCTGCTGGGCGGGGCGATCCCCTCGCTGCTCGGCTATCTCGACTGGCAGCACGCGGTGCTGGGCGTGGCGCTGATCTTCGTCGTGAGACCAGTCAGCGGGATGCTGGCGCTGTGGCGCAACCCGATGTCGCTTCGCCAGCGCGGGGTGGTTGCGTTCTACGGCGTGCGCGGGATCGGTTCGATCTACTATCTCGCCTATGCTGGCGGGCAGCTCGATCTGGTGGACGAGGGCGCCTTATGGGCGACGGTGACCTTCACCATCCTGCTTTCGACCATCGTCCACGGGTTCAGCGCGGGCAGTGTCGTCTGGGCTGCCACGCATGAGGGTGAAGACGCATCCCCGTCGTAGGGCTGACTGGTAGAAATGCCAGTGCGCTGAAGCCTGCGCCGCATTGTGCAGGCGCGATTTAGGGATAGACTTGGCCTCGCACGCAACAGCGGGACGGGGCAGCGAGAGATGGACTGGATCACGGGGAGCCCCCCCGATGCTTCGCTGTTCTGGAACCCGGCTGCGATCAGCTATCTCAGCCAGCTGCTGCTGGCGCTCGTGCTGGCGGTGTATATGGTTCGCAGGGCGGTTCAGGAATCCCGGCAGGGGCGGTTCCACGCACCGACCTGGGTGCTCGCCATCCTCATGCTCTCGCTGGTTCCGGCTTTCGCTGCGACCATGCTGCGATTGCTGACCGCCGGGGGCTGGCTGAGCTACGCAATGCCGTGGTCGCGGCTCGATGCGTGGAGCACGCTGGCCATGCCGTGGGCACGCCCTTTCGGGAGCGTCGCGCCGATCGCGCTGGTGCTGCTGGCCTATCTGTTCCCCAAACCGCTCCCGCGCAGCCGGCGCGAGATGATCGCCGTCATGGTCGTGCTGTTCGGGCTGCTTCTGGCCGAGATCGTGATCGCGGTTCGTGCGGACCTGGCGATCCTCGCGCGGGTGGCGTGGTGGCGGCCGCAATGGATGGCGGTGTGGATGCACGTGGTCATGCTCTGGGCGGCGGTGGTGTTCTGGCGTCAGCTGGTCGCGGCGCAGGACAGCGTCCTACCATCCAAGGTCCGGCTGGGCACGCTTGCGAAGATCGCGCTGCTCTGGCGTCCGGGCCCGACGCGCGAAGCGCAGGTCGCGCGTGCCTTCCTGATCCTGACCATCCTGCCGATCCTGCACACGGCGACCCTGTTCTTTCCGGATGAGAGCCTGGGTGCGCACTTCCCCTTCGATATCCTGATCTGCTGGCTGGGGCTGCTGCAACTGGTCGGCCTGACGCTGGTGCTGATCGGCTATCTGCCCGAACGGACGACCTTCCTCTTCAAGCTGACCGTCATCGGTTTCGCCGTTCTCCTCGCCGCAGTGAACGGCGCTGCATGGGTTGTCGCGCCTGCCTATCAGCAGCAGTTCCGCGCGCCGGAGCTGCCCGCTTCGGGCGAGGCGCTGCTGTTTTCGTCGCGCGGCGGGAACCTGGGCTATGTCGTGCAGCCGACCGTCTTCCTGCCCGAGCGTGTGAGGGGGCCCGTGCTGGGGCCAGACGGAGGGCGCGTCGATTTGCCCTTCGCCTTCCCGTTCTACGAGCGCTTCTACGATCACCTCTATGTCGGCGCGCTCGGCACGATTGGCTTCGAGCGGATGCCGGAGCCTGTCGACGCGGCGTTCGAAGCCGGAAACCAACCCGCAATCTACCCCATGCTGGTCGATCGGCCGAGCGCGGGCACGCAGATCACCGCCTTTGCGAATAGCGAAAGGCTGGTGATCACCCGGCGCGATCGCTGCAATGCCCGCGATGCCGCCATCTGCTACCAGTTGCAGACGATCCTCCATGCCGACGGGCGGATCGACATGCAGTATCTCGATGTCCCGCTCGCGCCGCCGTACGCGATGCTCAGCCCCTTGAACGCGCCGTGGATCATCGGGATCACGCCCGGCCCGGATACCAGCGCGGGCCCCGCCGTGCTGCGCGATTACTACCTGATTTTCCTGACCTATTTCGACCGGCTCTTCGCGCCCTTCGTGCTGTTCATCCTGCTGACCGCGCTCGCCGCGCTGATCGGCCTGCCGCTGGTTTTCCGCAGCTTCCTGCTCGCCCCGCTCGAACGGTTGCTGAGCGGGATTCGCCGCTACCGCGAAGGAGAGAGCGATACGCAGGTTGCCGTGGGCTACCGCGACGAGATCGGCTTCCTGATCGAAGCGTTCAACGCGCTCGCACGCGAACAGACCGCGCTCACCCGGCGGCTGGAAGACCGCGTGGCAGACCGCGTTGCGGAGATTGCCGACATGACGATCCAGACCACGAAGCTGGAAGAGCGCGCGCGCCTGTCCGCCGACCTGCACGATGCGGTGGCGCAGACGCTAGCCTCGGCGGCGCTCCATGCCAGTGCGCTGCCCACCCGGCTGCCCAACCTTGCGGCACCCGATCGCGAGGCGGCGGAGCAGGTCGCGAGGCTCAACCGCCATGCCCTGAGCGAGATGCGCCAGCTACTGTCCGAATTGCGCGACGAGGGCGAACAATGGCTGCTGTCGCACCGGCTGGGCCAGCTGATCGGCAGCTTTACGCGGTTGCACGCGCTGAACGTCGATGCAGAGATCAACGAGGGTGCGGCGCTGCCTGCGGAGGTCTCCGCGATGTTCTACCGCGTCGCGCAGGAATCGCTCAACAACGTGCTCAAACATAGCGGGGTGGGGGAGGCCGAACTCGTCTTCGATGCGCTGGAGGATCGCGCGATCCTGTCGGTCACCGATTGCGGGCGCGGTTTCGACCCGGCGAAGGGCAATCGCCGCGAGCGGTTGGGCCTGTCGATCATGCGCGAACGGGCAGAGGCAATCGGCGCGACGCTTGAAATCGAAAGTGCACCCGAGCAGGGCTGCCGGGTCACGATGATCTGGATGAGGTAGCGAGATGAGCGCGAAGATCCGGGTTCTTGTCGTCGACGACCACCTGATGGTGCGCCGTGGCATCGCGCAACTGCTGGCGAGTGCCGACGAGATCGACCTGGTGGGCGAGGCGGAGAGCGGGGAGGGCGCGCTGGCGCTTTGCGGTGCGTTGTCGCCCGATATCGTCCTGATGGACCTGCGCATGCCCGGCATGGGCGGGCTCGCCGCCACCGAGAGCATCCACCGCGCGCATCCCGATATCCGCATCATCGGCCTCAGCACCTTTGCCGAGGATCACATGGTCGCCAGCATGGTGGCGAGCGGCGCGTCGGCGCACCTGCCCAAGTCGGTGACCTTCGACGAACTGGTCGACGCGATCCGCAAGGTGGCGGGGGGCGAAGCGATCGAACGGCCTGCCGGAGCGGGCCCGGCAGAGCGCACCACCAATCTATCGGGCGCGATCACCGGGCAGCAACGCCGTGTGCTGGCCTTGCTCGCCAAGGGTTTCACCAATCCCGAGATCGCGAAGTACCTCGGCTTCTCGGTCTCGACCGCGAATTATCACGTCGGCGCGATCCTTGCGAAACTGGGTGTCGCGAACCGCGCCGAAGCGGCGGCAATCGCCGTGCGCGAGCAGCTGATCGACGAGTTCGACCTATAGCTTGGGCGCGCTTCACGCGCTGCTGAGCCATCGGCCCGCCGGGCCTAGTAGACCTACCAGTTCCGTTCACCGCCGCACGCTCTACCCTCCATGGTGCTTGGACGGGAGGGGGAACACGGATGAGGTACGGGGTCGCAGTTCTGGTACCCGCCGTGTTGCTCCTTTCCGGTTGCGACGACCGCGAGCGCGACCCGCCAGCGGCTGCATCGGGCACCACCACGGTTGCCGCCAGCGCCGAATGCCCCGCCGATGGCGATCGGCTTCCGATTACCGGCATCTGTGCCAGCCGCGCAGCCGACTACCTTAACACACCCGGCGGAACGCCGCCCGAGGCACCCAGCGGGTGCGGCTGGATCGTGCAGGAAACCCGCTTCGGTGACGATGTGCTGCTCTATCGCGCGTTGCAGTGCGGCGCGAAGGCGACGCGCCTCGCCTATACCGAGGGCGCCGGGATGTCCGACCTGTCCTACGACACGGCCGCCTATGGCGATGCGGAGAATGCCCTGAAGGGCGAAGTGCTGGTTCGCGTTGCCGGATCGGACGACAGCAACAAGACCGCGAACCTTCTGCGCATTGCCCGCGATGCGATCGACGATCCGCAGGAGGGCGAGCGCTGCATGGTCCGTAACGCGGGGGTCGATGTCTGGCCGGCCGATGCGCTGGTGGTCGATGTGAGCAAGGCCGAAGCCGCCAAGGCACCGCCCGACGAGCCGCGCACTGCATGCGGCCCCTTCGGCCTGAGCGAAGACGAATCCTCCTTCTGGCGCGTGTTCCAGGGCCACAGCTGGTTTTTCCAGCTCGGGCAGGACGCGTGGCAGGTCGATCCCGGCTCCTTCACCCTGCTCTCCAAGGGGAACGATGGCCGCTGGACTCAGGTGGAATGAGAGATTCGGCGGGACAGGCTGGCCTGGCTCAGCCCTCCGCCCGAATGCGTGAAGAGTATCGTAGAAACCCACTTTTTGGATTGGAAAGAGCCATGAATAGGAAAGCAGTTTTCGCAAGCGTTCTCGCGTCGGTCGCACTTATCGGCGGCACCGCCGCGCTCGCCCAGACGACCCGTACGAACATGTACAACAAGAACGGTGTTCAGTTCGGCATCACCACCGCCAACTTCACGAACACCTACGAACTGAGCGGCGATTTCACGATCAAGTATAATGGTCGGGTCGTCGGCACGTGGCTCCAGCATTCGGACGGCGTGAATGCGCAGTTCTTTCTCGCCCTTGGCGCGAACGAGGCGTCCGGCGGCCGCAACAACATGATCGTTTACACCGGCGACTACGTGGTGAGCACGGGCGCATGCACGTTCCAGCGCATCAGTGCCGACGCCAATAGCGGCGTTACCGGGACCTGCACGATCACGCCCAATTCCTGATCACCGCATCACAATACCCCGAATACATCTGGCCCGTTCGAGGCGAAGTCGTCGACGAACGGGCCGGATCGGATCGAAATATTCGATAGCGCATGGCGCTGTATTTTCTCTGCACATCTTCTGGAGCTTATTATGAAGCGGATACTCTGCACGATTTCCTGCGCGCTCATCCTTTGCGGGTGCGGCGACAAGAGCGCCGATGACAGTGGCGAACTCGCGACCGCGAAAGCCGAGGCCGCTGCCGCGAAGGCGGAAACCGCCGCGATGAAGGCAGAGATGGCCGCGTCGGGCGGCGCGAATTCCGCTGCCACGCCTGCACCCACGGCGCAAAAGGCGGGCGCAACCACCGCGCCCAAGGCCGCCAGCAAGGCGAAGGGCAACGGCAAATATCGCATGCCGAGCGCAGACGAGCTGGCCAACGGCGTGAACGCCAATTGCGACGTCACGCTCGAAGGATATTCCTACAGCGGGCCATGCAAGTTCGACGCAAAAGGCGGCGCGAGCTTCGGCGTCTCGCGGGCGGACGGATATCCGATGAATGAGCAGTTCGAGGAGATCTACCTCGAAGCCGATACGCGCACCGATGCCTACGGGCGGTTCCGCGACGCCGACGGCAATTGGCAGGACATCGGGATCATGACGCGCGTCAACACCAAGGATGCGTGCTGGACCGGCGATATGGCCAAGGTCTGCGCCTACGGCAAAAAGTTCTGAACCGCGGCGCGGGCGCTGCTGGAGTACATCGCATGAAAAATTCGATCACCAACGCAATCATCGCGAGCATTGCTGCCCTGGGTGCGGCATCCTGCAGCGCCCAGGCGGTTCCGAACGTGGCGCCCCAATACACCGACGGCGCCACTCCTTACGGAAACTACGGCCCGTGGACCATTTACGAGACCGGATCGGAGACGTTCGACAACGCGCTCGGCTGCGCCGCAGTCGCCAACCTGCCCGATTCCTACGATGCGATCCGGATCGAGCGGGTGGCGGATGGTTACCTCCTTGGCATGAACGGGTTCGACCGCGAGAGCTTCGGGGAGAATGGCGACTATCCACTTAAGTTCTGGTTCGACGACGACACATCGAAGGTGGTCGACGGGATGGGTCGCTTCGAAAAAGACCCCGCCTATCCCGACGACGACTGGCTGAGCATGTTCGTGAGCATGGACGATCTGAACGGCGTTGGTCCTTCCGGCGACATCTATCTCGCCGACGAGATCACGTTCGAGGTCCAGAACCCGGGCAACCGCACCGGAGACGATGGTGTAAAAACCACCTTCCCGATCGGCACCGGAGAGATCCTGCTGCGCTCGCTCGACCAGTGCTACGACATGGCCATGAAATATGCGGCACAGACCGAGGACCGCATCCCGGCCTGCCGCAACGACGGCCCGCGCCTGCCGCTGAGCGGACTGTGCACCGATGCCGCCTATGCCTACCTCAATGTGGTCGAGGGGCCCGAGCCTGCGCTGGCGGCGGACTCGTGCGAGTGGTCGCTCAACGAGGCGTGGATGGCGGGCATGATGGTCCTGTACCGCGCCGCTGAATGCAGCGGCCGGACTTCGCGCCTTTATGGGAGTGCGGGGGCGCACATGGCCAGCCTCGACCTGATCGAAAGCGCCTATCAGGAAGACGGGGACCCCTTCGGCAAGCTGGATGAAGAGGTGCGCTACGCCGACGTGATGATGCGCTTCAAGAAGACCCCGGCGAAGGACGTGCAGCACAATGCCCTGTACGGTCGCCAGCGCGAAGTCCCCAAGAGCTGCAAGGCGCGCAAGATGGACGACGTTGCGGATGGCTACATCGTCGATGTCAGCAAGGCAGAGCGCGCACGCCAGCCGCAGGACCAACCGACGGCCCAGCTTTGCGGCGACTATGGCTTTGGCGACAACGCCAATCTGTGGCGCGTCTTCCAGGGCTTCGCGTGGTACCTGTACCTGGGCCAGGATACCTATCAGGACATCGACTATCGCAGCCTGACCTTGCTCGAACCCGACGGCGAGGGCGGCTGGTCGCTGGCCGAGTAATTCCCGGTGGGGGGAAGGGAAGGGCTCTCGGCCACGGCCGGGGGCCCTTTTCCTTGTCATGCAGCGAGGGTGAACTGGTCGGGGAGACAGGATTCGAACCTGCGACCCTCTGCTCCCAAAGCAGATGCGCTACCAGGCTGCGCTACTCCCCGACCGTCCGTGGCGATGGCCGTGCCCCTGGTGGGCCCGGCAGGATTCGAACCCGCGACCTAGCCGTTATGAGCGGCCAGCTCTAACCGCTGAGCTACAGGCCCGAGGGGGCCGGCACCATCGCAAGCCGTGCCGCTACCCGCGAAAGCGCGGCTTCGCAAGCCGCCTATGCACCGCGTGCACTCTGTGCCGCCCGCCAGATCTCGCGCACCGTGGTCGGCGCGACCTTGCGCGCGGCCAGATGCGCGTAAACTCCGCGCAGCCAGTCGAACAGCGCGTCCAGATCGGCCTGCGTGTGCACGTAGGGCGTGTTGCCCGGCACCAGCGAGGGGCTGTGGAACGACAGCATCAGCAGCGGCAGGCCTTGCGCGAGCGCGGCATCGACCGCGCGGATCGCGTCGGGCAGCGGCGTACCCTCGGGCGTCAGCGCGATCCTCTCGAGCAGGCCGGTGCGCGCCGCTGCGCCGCCTGCGAAGGGCAGCTTCTCCAGCTTCGGGAACAGCGCGCGCCCGTGGCGCGCGAGCAGGCCCGAATAGACCGTGGTCAGCGGCAGTTCGAGCAGCGGCGGCTCGCCGTCGAGCCAGTAGGGCGTGTTCGGAAAGGCGCTGTAATCGGGCCCGTCGCCATGCGAATAATCGTACAGCGCGCGTACCGAGCTATCGATGTGCACACCGGTATCGCGCAGCAGCGCCTTGGTTGCGGGGCCAAGGCCGTAGCGGCCTGCACGGTAGATCAGGGGGGCGCTGCCGAAGGCATCCTCGATCGCGTCACGCAGCGCGGTGAACTTGGCCCGCTCCAGCTCGGGCGGCAGGTTGCCCGCGAAGGAATTGTGCACGTTGACGTCTTCTTCGAACGGCGGGTTGACCCACGGGTGCAGTTGCACGCCGACTTCGGCCGTTCCGCGCGCCACCGCATCGCCGATGATCTCCTTCGCCTCGCTCGATTGCACGATCGGCCAGTCGACCAGATAGACCGGCGATGCGCCCAGTTCCTCGCACAGCGCCTGGAAGGCGGGGATGCCGCTCAGGTGCGTCAGATCGTGCTGGTCGCGGGTGAACGGGCCGGTCCAGTCGAAGCCTTCCTCGGTATCGACCGTCAGCAGCGAAGCGGGCGCGAAGCCGGGCGGGAAGGTCGCGGCCTGCGCGGGCTTCGGTAATGTCAGCATGGTTCTTGCCCCTGTCGCGAGGAGCAGCACGAACCGCGTCTTCAGACGTGCTCGGGCACCTCGGCGGTCTGATTAGCGGCGGGCTGCTGCGCGGTCAAAGCGGGCAGCGTGAGTATCAACCGCCGGTTTTCGCGCCGCAGGCTGCCGCCGATCGCGCGTGCCTCCGCCCGCGCCAGTCGCAGCGCGAAGCCGGGGCCGAAGGGACCGGCGCTGATCGCGACCGACAGCGGCTTGCCGCGAGCGGCGAAGATATCCTCGCTGCCAGCGAGCGAGGCGGGTAGATCGGCGACGAATTGCGCGTTGCGCCCCTCGTGCTCCAGCGTCAGCGCGAGCTTTTCGCTCGGCGCCGCAGCCGAACCCAGCGTTGCGAGGATGCGCCAGCTGAGCAGCTCGGCCTCGGGCCGCGCGAGATCGACCCGGCAGGTACCGCCGAGCGTGGCGACGAAGCCCGCGTTGCGCGGCTGGAGTAGCGGGATCAGCTGCGCGAGATGCTGGCGGAAGATCGCGGCGAGGTCGGCATCGCCGCCGGTCGGGCGCAGCCGCCCGCTTTCTAGGCGGCTGAGCCGCTCCAGATCGTCGAACCCGGCGAGCATGCGCGCGCTGTCGCCCGCAATCCCTGCGGCGAGCGCGCGGTAATCGTGCGGTACAGGGCCGACCACCTGCTGCTGGATGACCTCGGCAAAGCCCTGGATGGCGTTCACCGGCGTGCGCAGTTCGTGCAGCAGCTGGCGCAGACGGTCGCTCTGGTTGCCCGGCTCCTCGGCCTGCAACGGACGCCGGAACCCGCCCGCGTAGCCAAGGAAGCGGCCATCGGGGCTGGAGAAGCGCGGCTGCGCGTCGAGAATCCACTCGCCCGCGATCGCTGGCCCGCCTTCGAGCGTGACCGGCAGGCCGCGAATGGGCAACTGACGCTCGATCGCGTCGGAAAGCTCCTCGGGCAGAATCGTGGGGAGCGAGAGGTACATGACCTGCGCGGCGGCGAAGCTGTCCGCCCAGTCGATCGTCCCCCCGATATCGGTGGCGAAGCCGAACCCGGTCAGTTCCTCCTGCCGGGTGCTGGCATCGGTGAAGGGCAGCGTGGGCGCGGCCTTGTCTGCCACAGGCTCGGGCGCCGGTTCGGGATTGCTGTCGGGCTGATGGGCGCGATCTTCGCGTCGTTCGTCCCTGGCGCGCTGGAAAGCGTCGATCCGCTGCCGCAGCGCGGCAATCTCGCTGGGCTGCTCGGCGGCAGCGGGCTCGCTGGGTTGCGGCGTGGGCTCTGGCTCGGCCCGGTCGATGTCTGCGGCAACCGCGCCTGCGGCGGCGGCAATCGCGCCCGCACCCACATCCTGCGGAGCCGGTTCCGGTACAGGTTCGGGCTCGGGAGCAGCCTCGTCGTCGACCTCGGTATATTCGCCTTCGACGATGTCTTCTTCATCCGCGCGTTCAGGCTCGGGTTCGGGCATCGGCGCTTGCTGGGCGGTGTCTTCCTCCACCAGCGGCTCGGGGCTCGGCGGCAGCGGCAGCGCGCGGTCGCGCACGCCCAGCCGATCGAGCAGCACAACGACGCGGTCGGGCAGATCGCTCCGAAGCCGCAGGAAGCCGCGCGCACGCACCGGCAGGTCGGGAATCAGTTCGAGCCACTGCGCTTCGGTTAACCGCGCGGTGCCGAGCGCGGCAGAGGCGATGTCGGGCTCTGCCTCGGCGAACTGCGCGACCAGCCCGGGGTCGTTCAGGCGGCGGCCCTGTTCGCGGATGATTTCCGCCCGCTCGCGCACCGACACCGCATCGGACAGCGATTCGAGCCGCAACTGCGCGGCGGCCAGCAGACTCGGGTCGTGCCGCTCGCCCGGACGGCCGAGCAGGTCGAGCAATTGGCGGTATTGCGTGCGCGCGCCCGCGCTCGCGCTCGCCTTCTGGCGCAGAACGGTGGCGAGGCGATCGTCGAACTGCATAGCGGGAAGGGGGCGAGGCTCCGGCAGAAAACTAGGGGTTCCGCCGTGCCCGCGTGGCGCGACGTGTATGGTTCATAACTCTTTACCACGTCGCGGGAATGACAGTCAGTCCTCACGTTGCAAAGCGGGACATTCACTGCCATGAACAATAATGTTAGCTGCGGAGCTTATTAACAAAGGTGATGCTTTCGCGATTCACCAATGTGGCGACAGGGATGAAGGTGAGAGGGCGAATGGCCAATCTTGATGAGATCGACCGGCAGCTACTGCAGGAATTGCAGGCGGAAGGCCGTGTCACCAATGTGGAACTCGCGCGCCGCGTGGGGCTGACCGCGCCGCCGTGCCTGCGCCGGGTTCGTGCGCTGGAAGACGAGGGCGTGATCCGCGGCTACCACGCCGATCTGGAACCTTCCAAGCTGGGATTTGCGATCGTGGTTTTCGCGATGGTCAGTCTGAAGAGCCAGGCCGAAAGCGCGCTCAAGGAATTCGAGACCGCGATGCTCGATCTGGACGAGGTGCGCGAAGTGCACATGCTCAACGGCGAGATCGATTTCATTCTGAAGATCGTCAGCCGCGACCTGCAGAGCTTCCAGGAATTCCTGACCAGCAAGCTGACGCCCGCACCCAACGTGGCAAGCGTGAAGACCAGCCTGACGATTCGCACCAGCAAGTACACGCCGGGCGTCCCGCTGCGGTAGGCAGAGCGGCGGCATGACCTCCACCCGCTCGCTCTCCGGCCATTGCCTCTGCGGCAAGATCCGCATCGTTCTGGCCGAGCCTGGATCGACGGTCGAGATTTGCCAGTGCGACATGTGCCGCCGCTGGGGCGGGGCGTTCTTTGCCGCGCAGTCGGGCTCCGATGCGGTGGTGACGGGCGAGGAGTTCGTTGCCGAATACCAATCGAGCGACTGGGCCAGGCGCGCCTTTTGCAGCGAGTGCGGCAGCGGGCTGTGGTTCCGCTTCCTGCCGACCGGATCGCGCAGCTTTTCCGCAGGTCTGTTCGACGAAGCGGCTCGGCATGGGATCGAGAAAGAGATCTTCGTCGACGAACGTGCCGACTGGTGCCGGATAGAGGGCGATCACCCGCGCCAGACGGGCGCGGAAGTGATTGCCGAGGCCAAGGCGGCGGGTTTCGAGTTTTGACGGGCCGCCGATGAACCTCTCCTCAGGTATCACGGCGGGCAGGCCACTTCGATGAGCGGGCAGGGGCCGATGCTGCGCTATCTCGCGCCGCTGAAGCTGATCCTTGCCTATGGCGTGGGGCTGGCGGCCATCGTCTGGCTGCTCGACTGGATGGATTATCGCCGCGCGATTCATGATCGGTCGGGCGAACTCTACGTGCTCGCCATCGCGGTGATCTTCGCGCTCCTCGGCGGGTGGATCGCGGTGCGGCTGATGCCGCGCCCACGGGCGGCGTTCATGCTGAACGAGGCAGCGATCCGCCAGCTGCGCATCAGCCCGCGCGAGCTCGACGTGCTGGGCCAGCTGGCAAAGGGCGCGTCGAACAAGAGCATCGCCCGCACGCTCGACATCTCTCCCAACACGGTCAAGGCGCATGTCGCGTCGCTCTATTCCAAGCTCGAAGTGTCGAACCGGACCGAGGCTGTCGCGCAGGCGCGCGATCTTTCCATCCTGCCGTAAATCCGGGTGAATTGCGCCGAATAGCCCGTTTGGGCGATTGGCGGACGTGCATCTGCCAGCGTAGCCGATCCCGCATCGAGGCAAGCAATGCAGGGAGAAATTCGATGACGAAGACAATCGCGGTCTATGGGCTCATCGCCGGAATAATCGTGGCGGTGGCGATGGCGGTTTCGATGGCCATCGGCGTGCACAGCATCGTGCTGGGCTATCTTTCCATGCTGGTGGCGCTCAGCATGGTATTCGTCGGGGTCAAGAAATACCGCGACGAGCAGCTGGGCGGAGTGATCGGGTTCCTGCCAGCAGCCGGGGTCGGCCTGGGGATCTCGCTGATCGCCGCGCTATTCTACGTGGTGGCGTGGGAAGTGTACCTCTACTCGACCGACTATGGATTCATGGCCGAATATGCGAACGGCGTGATCGCCTCGCTTCGGGCGGAGGGTGCCTCGGCTGCGGAAATCGCGCACAAGCAGGCGGAATTGGATGCATTGGCGGAAAGCTATCGCGATCCGGCAATCCGATTCCTTATCACGCTGAGCGAGATTGCGCCCGTCGCGCTGCTGGTAACTTTGGTCTCGGCGCTGCTGCTGCGCAACCGCCGCTTCATGCCCGCGCATCCGGCAACCTGAGCCAGCCATATTGGTCGGCCCCGGGGCGAGGCGGCGCTCCGGGGCCGATCCGCGCATCGAATTCGGTCGAAGCCAGCCTCGCGTTGGTCGAAAGACGCGCATAAATCGAAGAATCCGCCCCTATCATGCGTAAATTCTACATCAGCGGGGGTGGGGCTTCTTATGCTTTTCAGAACATTGCTTATTTCTCTGGCAGCGGTCGCGATGCCGAGCGCGCTTTGCGCTCATGAAGAGCCCGATTTCGAGACCTCGACCGCATCGGCGCTGAGCGTCGGGCAGGAATATGTCGACGCCTATGTCGACCGCGACTGGGATCGTCTCGAGCCACTACTGGCCGACGACGCGAGCTTTCAGGACACGACCGCGCAATATGTGTTCGGCGGCATCCGGCACGAAGGCAAAGCCGATGTGATCGGGTTCTTCCGCAAGAGCTACAGCGGCATTTCCCGAATGGAGCTCGACCTCGACCGTGAATTCGCCTCGAGCGACAATGCGATCTTCGAAGGCACGCTGTCCTGGGATGTCGACATGGGCGGCGGCCGGATCGTTTCGACCGAGATGCCCTTCGTGGTGGTCCTCACGGTGCACGACGGCAAGGTGGTTACGCACCGCGATTATGCCGACTACCGCCCGTTCCTCGAGGCCAATGCAGCGAGCATGCGCGAAGCACGCAAGGCGGCCGGTCAAGACTAGGCGCACCCGCGTCGTTTCAGGCGATTTCGGTGTCGGGGAGGCATAATGCGCACCATATTTTCGGTTTCGTTCGTTCTGTCGGCTGCTTTTGCGGTCCCCTCGACACTGGCGGCGCAATCGGGGTGCGACGCCCCGGTGGCGCGCTACGACGTGCGCTATATTGGTGACGACCGGTTCGAGGTGGCGGCGCAGTTCGCCGCGCCATCGAAGCAGTGGGACCTCGCGCATTTCCCGACGCCCGATCGACCCGAGGCGCAGTCCGCATCGGTTCGGGCGCTGCACGCCTTCGCCGCGCAGGGCGACGAGGTGCCCGTTTCCTACGTCGGTGACGGCACCTTCAAGACCGAGGGCGGGCGCGGCGCGACGAGCCTGAAATACCAGCTTGTCGCCGATCACGACCTGGTCGACTGGAACGTCGCCGGCGCGCCGGGGAAGGATGAGGTGGCGACCAAGTTCGACGACAGCTTCGTCTTCGCGGGCCACGCCTTCTTCCTGCTCGATTATGAGATGAAACGCTGCGCGGTGGAGGTCTATTTCGACCTTCCCGAGGGCTGGAACGTGACCACGCCATGGCGACAGGTGGGCGATCATTACGTGATCGATGACAGCTGGGGGCTGGGCCAGAACATATTCGCCATGGGCCTCGACACGGCGCAGATGGTGAACGTGGGTGGCCTGCAGCTGACGTGGCTGATGGATAGCAAGCTCGATCCCATTCGCGACGAGGTTCGCGAAATCCTGACCGTCCTGCCCGATCGCTACATCGATCTGTGGGGCGAGGCTCCGGGATCGAACTTCTCGGTATTCTTTATGGGCAGCGACATGTCGGATGGCGGAGCGTTCTGGAACAGCTTTGCGCTGCGCTACGCCCTCCCGCTGAGCGAAGCGGACAAGGTCAGCTGGCGGCACACACTGGGCCACGAGGTGATGCACCTGTGGAACAAGCTGGGGAAGAAGAACGGCGAGAACGTGCCCGAGCTCGAATGGGTCAACGAAGGCTTCACCGATTACCTGACGCTGAAAGGCATGGCGCAGGCCGGGCTGGTGCCGACCGAGATGGTCGAGCAGCGGATGGCGAACATCATCCGCCGCTACGTGCTGGCAGGCCGCCTGACACCCGATGTCACGCTGCGCAGCGCCGGAGCCGACAAGGGCGCCAACTGGAACGCGATCTACGGCGGCGGGGCGATGGTCGCGCTGATGCTGGATGCGGAGCTGTCTCGCGAAGACCCCGAGGCCTTCGGGCGCTTGCTAAGGGCGATGCGCGCTCAGCAGGGCGAGGGTTACGATTACGATCGGTTCGTGCAGACGCTCGATAGGGAAAGCGGCGGCAAGGCAGCCGAGATCATCGCCTGGATCGACAGCAGGCCGACGGGCGGCGAGATCGTGAAGCGATTCAGATCGCTGGGGCTCGATGTCTCGCTGTTCGGCTCGGACGAGGCCTATGTGCGGTTCGGGGAATGCGAAAAGGGCCGCTGCCCGCCGGGCTTCCTGGCGGTCCAGAGCTAGCCCTTGCGCGTGCGTTGCCGGTGATGCTGCACGGCGCGGCATTGCCGTGCAACGGCCGTGTCATGCCTGTGCATTCGGCGCGGCGACCGGATGCTCCGGCGATCGGTGCAAAGCAGATCTTGTGCTTGCTCTACCGAACTCGCATGATACAAGGTATCATGAATAAAGATAGCACCCCCAGCCCCGCCGCCTTCTTCAACCGCGAAATGGCCGATCGCTACGACCGCGTGAACAAGCCGCTAATGCCGATTTCGGACTGCCTGCACTTCCTCATGCGGTTGGCGCTCTCCAAAATGTCCGAAGAAGCCAGAGTGCTGTGCGTGGGCGTGGGGACGGGGGCCGAGATTCTGGCTCTCGCTGCCGAACGCCCGCGCTGGTCCTTCGTCGGCGTCGATCCCGCGCCGGAGATGCTCGAAGTCGCGCGCCATCGGCTGGCCGAGGCAGGGGTCATCGATCGGTGCGAGCTGGTCGAGGGATACGCCGAGGATGTGACGGATAGCGGCTTCGATGCGGTCATCAGCCTGTTCGTTGCGCACTTCGTGCAGCGCCAGGATCGTCCGGCCTTCTATCGTGCGATTCACGATCGCCTTGTGCCGGGCGGGCACTTCGTCAGCGCGGAGATCAGCGCCAATCTCGACGCGCCGCAATTTCCGGCGATGCTCGACGACTGGAAGCAGGTTCAGTCGCTGATGGGCGCGAACGCGGAATCGCTCGCGTCGCTGGAAGGGACGCTGCGCAACGTGCTGGGCGTGGTCGGGCCGGAAGATACCGAGGTGCTATGGCGCGACGCGGGTTTCGCGCTGCCCGTGCCGTTCTTCCAGGCGTTCATGATCCGCGGATGGCACGCACGGAAATCGGGCTGAGCTGCGCTTCAGCCTTCCCGCTTGGCCAGCCATTCCTCCAGCCACTTGATCGAATAGTCGCCATTGAGGATGTCCGGCTCTTTCAGAAGAGCCTGGTGCAGCGGGATATTGGTCTTCACCCCTTCGACCACCATTTCCTCCAGCGCGCGCCTCAGCCGCATGATGCAGCCTTCGCGCGTGCGGCCATAGACGATCAGCTTGGCGATCATGCTGTCGTAGTAGGGCGGGATCGAATAGCCCGCGTAGAGCCCTGAATCGACCCGCACGTGCATGCCGCCCGCCGCGTGGTAGGCGGTCACCTTGCCGGGCGAGGGGGCGAAGGTGAAAGGGTCTTCGGCGTTGATGCGGCATTCGATGGCGTGGCCTTCGAAGCGGATATCTTCCTGCGCTACCGACAGCGGCCTGCCTTCGGCCACGCGGATCTGTTCGCGCACCAGATCGACGCCGGTGATCGCCTCGGTCACCGGATGTTCGACCTGCAGGCGTGTGTTCATCTCGATGAAGAAGAACTCGCCGTTTTCCCACAAAAATTCGATCGTGCCCGCGCCGCGATAGGCCATCGCGGCCATCGCATCGGTGCACACCTTGCCCATCCGCTCACGCTCGGCGGAGGAGAGGACGGGGGAGGTCGCTTCTTCGAGCACCTTCTGGTGGCGCCGCTGGAGCGAGCAGTCGCGCTCGCCCAGGTGGATCGCGTTGCCCTTGCCATCGCCGAACACCTGAAACTCGATGTGGCGCGGATTGCCGAGATATTTCTCGAGATAGACCGTGTCGTCGCCGAAGGCGGATTTGGCCTCGGACTTGGCCTGACTCATCAGCGTTTCGAGCTGGCTTTCCTCGGGCACGACCTTCATCCCGCGCCCGCCGCCGCCGCTGGCGGCCTTGACCAGCACCGGATAGCCGATTTCGGCGGCGATCTTCTTCGCCTCGGCGATGCTGGCAACCGCGCCGGGGCTGCCCGGAACCAGCGGCAGACCTAGATCGCCTGCCGTCTTCTTGGCAGTCACCTTGTCGCCCATCGTGCGGATATGTTCGGGCTTGGGACCGATCCACGCGATGTCGTGCGCTTCGACGATCTCGGCGAACTTGGCGTTCTCGGACAGGAAGCCGTAGCCCGGATGGATCGCATCGGCATGCGCGATTTCCGCCGCCGAGATGATGTTGGCGATGTTGAGATAGCTTTCGCCCGCAGCGGGCGGACCGATGCAGACCGCGTGGTCGGCGAGCCGCACGTGCATCGCGTCGGCATCGGCAGTCGAGTGCACCGCGACCGTCTCGATCCCCATTTCGTGCGCCGCACGATGGATGCGCAGGGCGATTTCGCCGCGATTGGCGATCAGGATGCGGGTAATGGCCATGCTTTGCGTCCTCAGTCGATGACGACGAGCGGCTGGTCGAATTCGACCGGCTGGGCGTTTTCGACCAGGATTGCCTTCACCGTGCCCGCGCGCGGTGCGGCGATCGGGTTCATCACCTTCATCGCCTCGATAATGACGAGCGTCTGGCCTTCGGAGACCTTGTCGCCGACCGAGACGAAGTCGCTCGCACCCGGTTCGGGGGCGAGATAGACGGTGCCCACCATGGGCGAGGGGACGGCGTTGGCACTGTCCGCGCCGCTATCGGCTGCGGGCGCGCCAGCGGGCTGCGGCTGCGCGGCGGGTGCGGCCGGCGCTGCGTGCATCGGCGGCGCGGCGTAGTTGGCCACCTGAAGCTCGCGCGCGACGCGCAGCTTGCGGTCGCCATCCTCTACCTCGATTTCGGACAGGCCGGTTTCGGAAAGGAGTTCTGCCAGCTCGCGGACGAGCTCGATGTCGACGTTCATTTTCGATTTGCGACCGGAATTGCGGCTATGCTCTGCCATGTACAACCTTGATCGGTGAATTGGGGGAAGAGCGCCCTATGCGCCCGCGCCTGCGTTCATGCAAGGTTTAGAGGGCGGACGCAGCGTCGATCGCTTCGAGGTAGGAGGCAAGCCCCTTGCCCTTGAAGCACGCTGTCGCAGCCTGCCCGATATAGGAAGTGTGGCGGAATTCCTCGCGCGTATGCGGGTCCGACAGGTGCACTTCGATCACCGGCGGGGTAATCGCCTTGCCCGCATCGAGCAGCGCGACAGAGGTGTGGGTATAGGCTGCGGCGTTGATAATCACCGCCTTCGCGCCCGCCGCATGCGCCTCGTGCAGCCAGTCGACCAGCGTGCCTTCGTGGTTGGTCTGGCGGAAATCGACCGAGAGGCCGTGTTCGCGTGCCTTGTCGACACACGCCGCCTCGATCTCGGCCAGCGTGGTGGTGCCGTAAATCTCAGGCTCGCGCGTGCCGAGCAGGTTGAGGTTGGGGCCGTTGAGGATGAAGAGGGTGGGGGTCACTTGTGGTATCCGGTTTGGCGGAAGGACAGACTGATTATCTGATCTAGTTCAGCTTGATTCGATAGAACGTGCCGAACCCCAATTTGAAGATGCCAGTTCCGTCGCCATCGTTATAATTGGTAAAACCGTACAAGTGGCCATCATTGCCCAATACTACGCCGGTTTCCGGGTCATATGGGCGTTTTTGAAGCGGCCCAAACGCGAAAATCGTTGTCAGGTAGCCATCGAGGCTGAGGCGGAAAACAGTCCCTCGGCCCGGCCCGCCAGTCCGAGTTGTCCCGTAAATATAGCCGTCTTCACCAAAAGTGAGGTAGCGTGCTGGACCAACTCCATTAACGGACTGATCAGTCCCAAATCCGTAGACGATACTGAAGTCGCCCGTGGTGGTTATACGATAGATGGTTCCGCATCCATACGGACAAGCGCCGCCTCCCCCTGATGCCGTAGCCCCATAAAGAGCACCGTCAGGCCCCTGAATTAGCCCGCCCTGGGATCCAAGCGCGTCGGAAGACGAAGGCCCGAAGTTGTGTAGTGTCGTTAGTTGGCCGTCCGTACTCAGGCGAAATATCGTGCCTCTGCCATGTTCGCCACCTATGTGCGTCGTGCCGTACAGGGTTCCGTCGTTCGCGACGAAGGGATCGCCGTTGGGTTGTATGCCGTCTGTAGGTGTCTGGCAAAAAGAGTAGAGGATGGTCATCATGCCGTCAGGGGACAGTCGATAGATCGTTCCGCAATCGTCATCCCCTCCGACGGTGGTCGTTCCGTAAAAATATCCGTCGGCACCCAAAGTGAAGGTATTTCCTCCTGAAAACCTGGCAGCGGTTTCCCCGAAGGAGTGAATAACCTTGAAAGTTCCGTCCAGGGACAACTTGAAGATGGTGCCACTATCATAGGCTCCGCCTCTGGTTGTGACACCATAAAGATCGCCTTCAGGACCTTCGATGAGGCGGCCGTTGGGGTTGAAACCGCCGTCCGAGGTATAATCGAACGCGTGCAATACGCTCGCTTCGCCGTTCGGGGTAACTTTAGTGACGACGCCACAAGAAATGATCGTGCTGCTAAACCGACAATCATTCTCGCCCCCGACTTTGGTCGAGGCGTAAAAATTTCCGTCACTCGCCTGAAGCGGCGGGCCATTCGGTTGGGAGCCTTCAGGGCCAAGATAGAAATGCAAATACTCGATCGGTTGCAGGTTCTCTGCGGCTTTTGGGGGCGGCGTCGGTGCCGGTGACGGTGCCGGTGCCGAAGTGGGGGTGCCCGTAGGCGGCGGAGGGCTGTCTCCCCCACAGGATGACAGACAAAACAACGTGGCTGTCGCCAGCCCTAAACGCATGAAAATCACTAGAAGCCCCTCGCAACCATTGGGGCTGCGTTAGGGTGGCTAACGTTGGATTGGCAAGCTCTCGAGTTTTTTCCTGTGCCAGCCTCTGCCGTGTCTAGCGGAGCCTCCGGATTGTGATGCTCACCGATTTACTGGTTCGAGTGCGTAAAATCGCTCCTACCGCTCCTCCTCCTCGATTTGTCCCCACTGGCGCGCGGCGGTGTAGCCGAGGTGGCCAATGCCGAAGATCGCTTACGATTCCCCGAGTAGGCCGTGCAGGCAGGCGGTGATGCCGTTACCGGTTCTCTCTGCAAACCGCGCCTTCCTCCCTCATCGCTTTGGCCCAATCGTCCAGATACAGACCGCGCTTGGCGATGATTGTGCGCCCCGAGATCGTGCCCCACTCAGGATCGAGCTCTTCGATTTCGCGATCGTGGGCGTCAGTCAGCCACCACGCGTCGGTGGGGTCGTACTCGATCGGTTTGAGCAATCTCTGATAGGAAGCCGGGATGGCGCCGTACGGATATAGCCAGTCCTCGGATGGCGGCGATGTCATGGGCATGACAAACTGCCCATGGCGATCCTGTAGAATAGTAGTTTCGGCGTCCAGAAGATCGTAACTGCCGTCTGGATTTTCTCGCATTATGAAAAGAAGATACTGTATATCCGGATTTAGCCGAGTGTGCTTTCGTACAGTCGTCTCGATATCCGGGCTGGGGACTTTCCCGATCAGAACCTGGTCAACGTCTATCTTGAGGATCCACAGTGGGTGGCCGATGATCTCGTCGGGATCGCTTGATCCCTCCACCATTGTTTCCTCAGGCAGGCCAGCCAAAATCGCCAGATCGAAGCAGACCCGATCGTCTTGCAACCGCACCGGGCCTGATCCGGTTACTTCCTCGGCAGAGTTCAAACTCGCGCAGCTTGCGAGCAATAGGCACCCGATGAAAACGAAGGCTTTGGCCATAACTTTCAATACAGGCGTGCGCGCGCATTTTCCAGCTCAATAGCCGATGCCACCTCCTACCGCTCCACCCCCTTGATCTTCCCCCATTGGCGCGCGGCGGTGTAGCCGAGGTAGCCGGTGCCGAAGAGCGCATAGAGTTCCTCGGGCAGCCCGCGCAGGTAGGCGGTCATGCCGTTGCCGATGTTCACCGCGATCCGCGCGTCGAAGGCAGAGAGCAGGCCCATCGGCAGCGCGAACAGGATCATTACGTACATCACATAGAGGAAGCTGGGTCGCGCGCGGCTGGTCCACGGATCGGCCGAGTGCGCCTCTGCAATGATCGCGGACATCTGCGCCTCGATCAGCTTCAGCTCCTGCGATCCTTCGAGCGCGAGCAGTTCGAGCTTGGCCTTCGCGCGCGCTTCCTTGTCGGGAATGATCTTGTCGATGATCGAGGCGATGGGACCGATCAGGCTGTCGATGAGGGGCATGGGGACGACTCCGCAAAAGGTGGAGCGCGAGGATCTAACCAGACATGCGCGAGTAGGAAAATGCTTATCGCCAGCCGGGCGAGTGGGGCCCTGTTTGTGACAGTGTGAAGACAGCAAGCCTTCGATCCGCCGGACGGGAAGGGCCAAAAACCGCCATTGCGGCTTCCCGTATGTGACATATGAAAGACAATGTTACAGAAATATTGCATTCGCGCGACAAATGAGTCATCTTCCGATCCTCAAGAGAGGAGAGAGGACATGGTCCTTCACGGAATGATGGCGGCGGCGATGCTGCTGCAAGGTGCGCAGGCGGTCGAGCCGGTCGCAATCGGACCGGTCGCGCAGGTCGCGGCGCAGGACGATCCTGCGGTGCTGCTCAACCTCGGCGTTCAGCTCGCCAATGCGGGCGAGACCGAAGCTGCGCGTATGGCGTTCGAAAAGGTGCGCTCCATGCGCGTCGACTACACGCTCGAAACCGTTGGCGGCCGCTGGGAAGACCCCGCCGATCTCGCCCGCGAAGGGCTCAAGATGCTCGACAACGGTGAGTTCGCGCAGCCCAGCAGGGACCTCGCCACCCGCTGATTACGCACCCGATCGGCGCGGGCAGGCCAAGGCACTGCCCGCGCATCGACCTGCGCGCTCCGCCCGCTGCGCATAAGATGCGGTGGCCGTTGAGCGATCGCGACGGCAAACCGTTGCAAAATCGAGACAACAAACGGGAACCATTTGGTCGCCTGTCACTGCGCTGTCATGTATGATGCGCAAGGCGACAGGACGGAGGGCTCGATGATTCTCGGGACATCGGGTCGGCTTGCACTTTTCGCAGGCTTGACCCTGCTTACGGCCCCGGCGCGGGCCGATGTTATGGAAATCGGTGAAGATGGCGCGCGCTGGATCGCGGGCCAGCAAGTCGGCGCGCCCGTGTCGGGCCTCGAGATGACGGCTGCGCAGGCGGCGGCGATCGAAGGCGTCGGCGACGAAATCGTCTCGCTCGATGGATCGGCTTCGGTCGCGAGCCTGCCCGCGCACGCCACATCCGACCCGCGCCAGACCGCGCGCGGCGTGCCCGCCGGATACCAGGCCAAGGTGGCCGAACTTTCCGCGCGTTTCGACCTCAGCCCAAGCCTGATCGAGGCGCTGGTGTGGCAGGAGAGCCGCTGGCGCGCCGATGCCCGCTCGCCCGTGGGCGCACGCGGCCTCGCCCAGCTGATGCCCGGCACCGCGCGCGATCTGGGCGTGAACCCGGACGATCCCTTTGCGAATCTGGAGGGCGGGGCGCGTTACCTGCGCGAACAGCTCGACCGCTTCGATGGCGATCTCGAAAAGGCGCTCGCCGCGTATAACGCCGGGCCGGGCCGCGTGATCCGCGCCAATGGCGTGCCGCGCATCCGCGAGACGCAAGCATATGTGGCGGCCATCATGGGTCGCCTCGCCAATCATTCTCGGAACGATTAGAGGGTATTACATGAAATCGACCACTCGCCTTGCCGCGTTGATCGCGCTTCTTTCGCCCAGCGCGGCGATGGCGCAGATGCAGCAGCAGGACCCGGCGGGCTCGGGCCCGATCGTCAATGCGCTGGCATGGTTGCAGGGCACGCTGCTGGGGAATGTCGCGACGATGGTCGCGGTGATGGCTGTTGCTGCCGTGGGCTTCATGATGCTGACCGGCCGCATGAACTGGCGCTTCGGTGCGACCGTGATCATCGGCGTTTTCATCCTGTTCGGCGCGGCCTCGATCGTGTCGGGCATCCAGGCTGCGGCCGGGTAAGCGGCAGGGCAGGGGCATGGATCAGCTCGTCCGCCATCCGGTGCACCGCGCGCTGACTCGCCCGCAGATGTTTGCGGGCGTGACGCTCAACTATTTCATCATCAACATCGGCGTGACGACCGAGGTGTTCCTGATCACCGGCAGCTGGCTGGCACTGCCCGTCGCGGCGGTGATGCACGGCATCGGATACTTCGCATGCCTTCGCGAACCGCGCATCTTCGACCTTTGGATCACCAAGGTCAGCAAGTGCCCGCGGGTCAAGAATTACAAGCGGTGGGGCTGCAACAGCTACGCGGCTTGAAAAGCAAGCCGACCTAGGAGGGTCGACGCATGAGCAAATGGAAAGGAGCCGCCGCCTGGAGCGCGAAGGAAGCCCGCGTCGGCGACCGGCTGCCCTATGCGCGTCTCGTCGACGAGAACACGCTGCTGCTGCGCGACGGTTCGTTGCTCACCGCGTTGCAGGTGCCCGGCCTGCTGTTCGAGACAGAGGATACCGAGGCGCTCAACGCCCACGCCGCGACGCGCGAGGTGATGCTGCGGAGCACGCTCGATAGCCGCTTCGTGATGTACCACCACGTGATCCGGCGGCGGGTCGAGGTGGAGCTGGACGCCGAGTTCTCCGATCCGCTCGCGCGTCATATCGATGCGCGGTGGAAGGAGCGGCTGGGTTCGGGATCGCTGTTCATCAACGACCAGTTCGTCACGCTGATCCGCCGTCCCGCGCGCGGCAAGGCGGGCTGGGTCGAAAAGGCCAGCAAGGCGCTCAACGCCCGCAAGAAAGACGCGGTTGAGGTCGATCCCAAGGATCTGCGGAGCCTGCGCGCGGCTGCGACCGGCCTCGTCGCCTCGCTCCAGCCTTACGGCGCTGCGTTGCTGGCGGACTACACCGGGCCCAAGGGCTTCGTGAATTCCGAAATCCTCGAACTGCTATCGGCGCTCTACAATGGCGAAATGCGGCCCGTGCGCCGCCCCGCCGAAGATCGCGATATCGGCCACATGCTGCCCTATCGCCGCGCAAGCTTCGGCCTCGACGCGATGGAGCTGCGCGGTAGCGGCGACCCCGATTTCGCCTCTATCCTGAGTCTCAAGGACTATCCCGACGCGACCAGCCCGGGCCTGCTCGATTCGCTCCTGCGGCTGCCCTACGAGATGGTCGTTTCGGAAAGCTATGCTCCGGCGGAGCGGACCACCGCGCGCGAGCGGATGGATCTTGCGATCCGGCGGCTGCGCTCGGTCGATGAGGAAGCGCAGGCCGAACGCGCCGACATGCTCGCCGCGCGCGATGCGCTGGGCAACGGCGCGGTCGGCTTCGGCGATCATCACCTGAGCGTGCTGGTGCGCGAGCGTACGCTCCCCCGGCTCGACGACGCGACCGCCGCCTGCGCCGCCGCGCTGGCCGACACGGGCGCCATCGTGGTGCGCGAGGATACCAATCTGGAGCCCGCCTTCTGGGCGCAGTTCCCCGGAAACGAGCAGTATATCGTGCGCCGCGCGATGATCTCTTCCGCCAATATGGCGAGCTTCGGCAGCCTGCACGGTTTCGCGCTCGGTCAGGCCGAGGGCAATCACTGGGGCGAGGCGGTGACGCTGCTGGAAACGACCAGCGCCACGCCGTTCTTCTTCAACTTCCACAATGGCGATCTGGGCAATTTCTCGGTCATCGGCCCGTCGGGTTCGGGCAAGACCGTGGTGATGAACTTCCTCGCCGCGCAGGCGCAGAAGTTCAATCCGCGCACGATTTTGTTCGACAAGGATCGCGGTGCGGAGCTGTTCGTGCGCGGCATCGGTGGCCGCTACGACCGGATCTACGCGGGCGAGCCGACCGGCTTCAACCCGCTCAGCCTGCCCGACACCCCCGCGAACCGTGCCTTTCTGCGCGACTGGCTGGGTGTGATGCTGAAGGCCGAGGGGCCCGAGGAACTGCAGACCGTCAGCCACGCGGTCGACGCGGCGTACGAGAACGACGCGAGCCTGCGTCGCCTGCGCAATTTCCGCGAACTGCTGAGCGGCACGCGCCGCCCCGAGCCGGGCGATCTCGCGGATCGTCTCTCGGCCTGGATCCACGGCGGCGAGCATGCCTGGCTGTTCGACAACGAGACCGACGAGCTCGATCTCGACCGCAAGACGCTCGGCTTCGACATGACCGCGCTGCTCGAAAATCCGCGCCTGCGCACGCCGACGATGATGTACCTGTTCCACCGGATCGACGAACGGCTCGACGGGCAGCCGACGATGATCCTGATCGACGAGGGCTGGAAGGCGCTCGACGACGAAGTCTTCGCCGCGCGCATCCGCGACTGGCTCAAGACTTTGCGGAAGCGCAATGCGCTGGTCGGGTTCGCCACGCAGAGCGCGCGCGATGCGCTCGAAAGCCGCATTTCCACCGCGCTGGTCGAACAGACCGCGACGATGGTGTTCATGCCCAACAGCCGCGCCCGGCCCGAGGATTACTGCGACGGTTTCGGCCTCACCAGCCACGAACTCGCGCTGATCCGGACGCTGCCCGCGCACAGCCGCTGCTTCCTCGTCCGCCAGCCCGACGCGAGCGTGGTGGTGCGGCTCGACCTGTCGAATGCGCCCGAAGTGCTCACAATCCTCTCGGGTCGCGAGAGCAGCGTGCGTCGGCTCGATCTGCTGCGCGAAGCGGTGGGCGATAATCCTGCCGACTGGTTCCCCGCGCTCACCGGCCACGCCTGGCCGGGCGAGAGAAGCGATGGGGTGTCGGACGATGACGGCACGCTGCTGCCGTTCAAGCAGGCCGCCGAATGAGCCCGTCGTCCACCTGCGATCTGGCGATGTCCGAAGCTGCGGGCGGCGTTGCGTCCGCATTGCAGGCGGTCAACTGCGTCGCGGGCGAAGTCACCGGGGCGACCTTCAACCGGCTGTTCGCGCCGGGCGGCGCGCTGGTCACCGTGCTGACCATCCTGCTGACGCTGTACGTCGCGTTCTTCGCGATCCAGCTTGTCACAGGGCGCAGCACGCTGGGTGTCAGCACGCTCACGCCCAGGATGCTGCGGATCGGCCTGGTGCTGACCTTCGTTACCAGCTGGATCGCCTATCAGGCGGTGTTCTGGAACATCTTCGTCCTCGGGCCCGACTGGCTGGCGGGAGTGCTGACGGGCGACAGCGGCTCGGCAACGCAGACGTTTGCGGCCAAGGTTGACGTGGTGTTCGCCGCTGTACAGCAGGCATCGCAGGGCAAGGAGGATATCGAGACCTTCTCCCCCGCAGGGATGATGTGGATGGGCGCGCTGCTGTTCATGCTCGGCACCGTGGGCGTGCTGGTGACCGCGCGCATCGCGCTCGCGCTGCTGGTGGCGCTGGGGCCGATCTTCCTCGTCATGGCGCTGTTCGATGGTACGCGCGGGCTCTTCGTTGGCTGGCTCAAGGGGCTGACGATGATGGGCCTCACCCCGCTGTTCGCGGTATTGGGCGGCTCGATCATACTCGAAATGTCGGTACCCATCCTCGCCTCGCTCAACGCGGTGCCGGGCGAGATCCCTGCGCGCGGGGCGATGGCCTTCTTCATGCTCGGCGCGGTGCATGTCGCGCTGATGGTGATGGTGCTCAAGGTGATGGGAACGATCGTTTCCGGCTGGCAGGTGTTCGGTCTCGCGCGCCGCGATGCCGAGAGCGGGCGGGGCGGGGCGAGCGCGCAGGCCCCGGCACCCACGCCCGCTGCGCAGAGCGTGTACAATTCCGCGAACGCATCGCAGCCTGCTCAGTCGAGCGCGGCGCGCCGCACCGCGGTGGTTGCCGCGACCCCGCCGATGCCCGCCAATGATACCGGCGGCGGTTCGGCGGGAGCGGGCGGTAACCGCGTGACCAATGTCTTTGCGACCTCTTCGGCCAACGGACAGGGCACCCAGACTAGCAAGGCGGCATCGCGCACCAGCGGGCTCGGCTCGCGCTTCAAGGCTGCGCCGCCCCGCCAGACGGAGAAAGTGAAATGATCCGCGCGATACTTCCCGCGCTAAGCTGCTTCGCGATGCTCGTGGCGAGCCCCGCGCTCGCGCGCGACCCGCGCCTTGTCGAACACATGTACGATCCCGACGAGGTGATCGAGGTGCAGGGCAAGACCGACGTTCAGGCGATGATCGAATTCGGCGATGGCGAAGCGATCGAGAATGTCGCGATCGGCGATTCCGCCGCGTGGCAGGTCAGCCCGAACCAGCGCGCGAACCTGCTGTTCATCAAGCCGCTGCAACCGAGCGCGAAGACCAACATGACCGTGGTCACCAATCGCCACACCTACCTGTTCGATCTGGTCGCAAGTCCGCGTTCCAAGCCGCTCTATGTGCTGCGCTTTCTCTATCCCGAGCCACCCCCGGGAGAGGAAGAGGATGCCGAGCTTGCGGAAAACGACGCGGGCGAGGCCAACGCCATCGAGATCGCGGCGGCGACCGATCCGCTCGCGGTGATCGACCCGGCATCGCTCAATTTCAAATGGACCGCCAAGGGCGAGAAGGGTCTCTACCCCGATGCGGTCTACGACGATGGCCTGTCGACCTATCTCAAGTGGGAGAAGGATCGCCCGATGCCCGCGATCTTCATCGAGAATTACGAGGGCGACGAGGGCCCGGTGAACTCGACGACGCGCGGCGACACGGTGATCGTCGACGGCGTGCCCGCGCAGATCATCCTGCGCGCGGGCCGCGAAAAGGCCACTTTGGTGAATAATGGTCCGGTCCGGCCAACAGCCGCCAGCGGATCGGCCAGCAGATCGGGAAGCGGCGGCCGTTAGGGCACGCCAACAAGGGAAGCGAAACTATGCGCCTCGCGATGAAGATGCCGCCCAAGAAGGGGCCCCGGAACACCGGTGAGGGCGACCAGATCGCCAACGACGTGCGCGACGACGATCCGCGCGAAAGCGAAAGCGCCGAGATCATCGATCTCGCCAGCCGCAGCGCCTTTCCGGCGGTCGCCGCCAAGAAGGGTGGGGGCGACACGATGGGGATGGTCGCGGGTATCGCGATCGTTGCCGGGCTCGGCATCGTCACGCTGTGGAGCATGAGCAGCGCGCGCCTCGACAAGGGCGACGTCGCCCCGGTCACCGAGCCCGCAGCGCAAGCGGCACCTGCACCGGCCGAGGCGGCCCCGGCTCCGGTGACTCCCGAACCGCAGCAGCAGACGGTCGCCCGGATCGATCCGGGCCCGACGCCGGTCTATGCGAACCCGCCTGCGGTCACTGTGGGTGTCGCCCAGAACCCTTACGACACGCCGACGCTGATCACCGATTTCTCGGGCAAGCCGGTCGGCTCTGTGCCGACCATGGCGCTGCCCGAAACCACCGCCGGGACGACGGCGGGCAGCCCGGCGGCGAACGGCTCGGCAGGCGATTTCGCCTCGCGCGTCGGCGGCGTGGGCGGCGGCATGGCGCAGGCCAAGCCGATGACCAATCCTTCGACCACGGTCACGCAGGGCACGCTGATCCCCGCCGTGCTCGAAACCGCGATCGACACCGACGTGCCCGGCTACGTGCGCGCGGTGGTGAGCCAGGATGTGAAGAGCTTCGACGGCAAGAAAGTGCTCGTCCCGCGTTCGAGCCGGCTGATCGGGCAGTACCAGTCGGGCCTGCAGGCGGGCCAGAAGCGCGCCTATGTGATCTGGACGCGGCTGATCCGGCCCGACGGTGCGAGCGTCGATCTGGCATCGCCGGGCGTCGGTTTCGATGGCAAGACCGGCGTGCCGGGCGATGTCGACAGCCGCTTCTTCCAGCGCTTCGGTTCGGCGATGCTGCTGTCGGTGATCGGCGGACTTTCCGCGATCGGCACGGGCGGCGCTTCGGTGATCGTCGGTGGCGGCGGGCAGGCGGCAGCGGCCGCAGCGGCGCAGCAGGACGGCCAGCTCGGCCCCGTGGTGCGCGTGCGCGCGGGCGAGCCGATCCGCGTCTTCGTGGCCCGCGACCTCGGCTTCTCGGGGCTCTAAGGCAACGCAATTGGCCGAAGCGGACCCGCCTGCGATGGATGCGAAGCTGCAATCGGTGAGCGCAAGGCCGATCCCCGAGCCTGCGCTGGCGCGCGAGCGGAGCGTCTATCTCGACGCCTATCTCGAACCGTTCCGCCAATGGCTCGACCGGGACACGGTGACCGAGATCATCGTCAATCGCCCGGGCGAGGTGTGGATCGAGGATGCGGCGCAGCCCGGCGGGATGCAGCGGATCGAGACCGACACGATCACCGATATCCTGGTGCAGCGGCTGGCCGAACAGGTCGCGCGGGTCAGTCATCAGGGGATCAACCGCGAACACCCGCTGCTCGGTGCGACGCTGCCCGATGGCGCGCGCGTGCAGTTCTGCGGTCCGCCCGCGAGCCGCAGGCACTGGGTGATGGCGATCCGCCGCCATCGGCGGCTCGACCTGCCGCTCGACGCCTACGACACCGGTCCGCTCCAGAAACATGAACAGGCCGCAATGCCCGACCCGCAGGCTCAGCCGATCGCCTTCCTGCGCGAGGCGATCCTGCAGCGCCAGACGATCCTGATTTCGGGCGGCACCAGCACCGGCAAGACCACCTTCCTCAACGCGATGCTCGGCGAAATTCCCAAGGACCAGCGCGTCGTGCTGGTCGAGGATACACCCGAGCTGCGCCTTCCGGGCGAAAACGGGGTGGGGCTGGTCGCGGTGAAGGGCGAGCTTGGCGAGGCCAAGGTGACCGCCAACGAATTGCTCCAGGCCGCGCTGCGCCTGCGCCCCGATCGCATCGTGCTCGGCGAATTGCGCGGGGCGGAGAGCGTCAGCTTCCTGCGCGCGATCAACACTGGCCATCCGGGCAGCTTTTCCACCGTCCACGCCAATTCGCTGCCCGGCGCGCTCGAGCAATTGTCGCTTATGGTGATGCAGACCGGAATCGGGCTGACCCGCCCCGACATCATCGCCTACGCGGCGAGCGTGATCGACGTGTTCGTGCAGCTGGGCCGGGGGGCGGATGGCAAGCGCGGCATCGCAGAGATCGCCCGCAGTGCGGACCTGTTGAAAGCAGGCGACTGGTAGCACCCATCGGCCAAAGTGCGGGGTGGCCTGCGCGCGTAGCAGGCGATAGAGCCACACGGGTTATTGCGGTGCCGCATCCGTTCGCGAAACAATGGTAACGGCCCCGATGAAAGCGAGTGTCAAAGCCCGATGGATTCCCCGCTGAGCGCCCAGAACACCCATGATGCGTCGGCCCGCGATGCTTCGCCCCGCGATGCTGGCGCGCGGTTCTTCAACCGCGAACTCAGCTGGCTGGCGTTCAACGATCGCGTGCTCTCCGAAGCGTGCAACACCGATTACCCGCTGCTCGAAAGGCTGCGGTTCCTATCGATCTCGGGCAGCAATCTCGACGAATTCGTAATGATCCGCGTCGCCGGGCTGGTCGGACAGGTGCAGCGCGGGATCGAAAAGCCCTCTGCCGACGGGCTCACCCCCGCACAGCAGCTCACCGAAATCCGCAAGCGGCTGGCCGAGCTGAACGAGCGCCAGCAGGCGATCTTGCGCACCTTGCGCGAATTGCTCGCCGATAGCGGCATCCACCTCGCCGACGACCGGCGCATCGGGCGCGAGGCGCACGAGTGGCTGCGCCAGCATTTCCTCGACGAGATCATGCCCGTCATCACCCCGCAGGCGCTCGATCCCGGCCATCCATTCCCGTTCATCGCGAACGAGGGGCTGGGCGTGCTGTTCACCGTGCGGCGCAAGGGAGAGGCGAAGAAGGGCCCGGTCGAAGATCTGGTCGAAATGGTGCTGATCCCCTCCGCGCTGCCGCGTTTCCTGCGCGTGCCGGGTGAGGAGGCGATCTATATCGGGATCGAGAACCTGATCACCCGCTTCGCCGATCACCTGTTCCCCGGCTTCGAGATGCGCGGCAGCGGCGTGTTCCGCGTGCTGCGCGACAGCGATATCGAGATCGAGGAAGAGGCCGAAGATCTGGTGCGCACCTTCCGCAGCGCGATCCAGCGGCGGCGGCGCGGGCAGGTGATCCAGCTGGAGCTGGAAACCGAATTCGACGCCACCGCCGAGGCGCTGCTGCGCGACCGGCTTGCGAGCCCGGGCGCTTCCTTCGTCAAGATCGACGGGATGCTGGGGATGGAGGGCCTGTCCGACATCGTGAAGGAGGACCGGCCCGATCTGAAGTTCGATGCCTATTCGCCGCGCTATCCGGAACGGATTCGCGAACACGACGGCGATTGCTTCGCCGCGATCCGCGAGAAGGACATCATCATCCACCACCCCTACGAAAGCTTCGACGTGGTGGTCGATTTCGTGCGCCAGGCGGCGAACGACCGCAATGTGGTCGCGATCAAGCAGGCGCTCTACCGCGCGGGCACGCAGTCCGAAGTGATCGAGGCGCTGGTCGAGGCGGCGGAGAACGGCAAATCGGTGACCGCCGTGGTCGAGCTGAAGGCCCGCTTCGACGAGGAACAGAACCTCTACTGGGCGAACAAGCTGGAACGCGCCGGGGTGCAGGTGATCTACGGCTTCGTCGACTGGAAAACGCATGCCAAGGTGGCGATGGTCGTCCGCCGCGAGGAAGACGGGTTTCGCACCTACTGCCATTTCGGCACCGGCAACTACCACCCGATCACCGCGAAGATTTACACCGATCTCAGCTATTTCACCGCCGACCCCCGGCTGGGGCGTGACGCGGCCAAGCTGTTCAACTTCGTCACCGGCTATGTCGAACCGCACGCGACCGAACTGCTCGGCATCAGTCCGATCAACTTGCGCGAAAAGCTCTACGAACGGATCGATGCCGAGGCGGAGGCCGCGCGGCAGGGCAGGCCGGCCGGGATCTGGGCGAAGCTAAACCAGCTGACCGACACGGGCATGATCGAACGGCTCTATGCCGCGAGCGAGGCGGGGGTCGAAATCCAGCTGGTGGTGCGCGGCATCTGCAACCTGCGCCCCGGCGTGATCGGCCTGTCGGAGAACATCCGGGTCAAGTCGATCATCGGGCGCTTCCTCGAACACAGCCGGATTTACGCCTTCGCCAATGGCGCACCGATTCCGGGCGACCAGACCAAGGTTTACATCTCGAGCGCGGACATGATGGAACGCAATCTCGATCGGCGCGTCGAACAGCTGGTGCCTATCGAGAACCAGACCGTGCACGATCAGGTGTTGCAGCAGGTGCTGCTGGCCAACCTGCTCGATACCGAGCTCAGCTGGCTGCTGCAGCCGGACGGGACGTACGAGCGTATGGAATCGGGCGCCAAGCCGTTCAATTGCCACCGCTACTTCATGACCAACCCGTCGCTTTCGGGGCGCGGCGGTGCGCTCGAGGCGGGCGATGTGCCCAAGCTCGCGCTGGCGAGAGGGGCGGCCTGATGGGGCGCAAGCACAAGCATGATCGCGGGCGGATCGCAGGCGCGGAGCCGCTCGGCGCGATTATCGATATCGGGTCCAACACCGTGCGCCTCGTCATCTATGGCGGCCCGCCGCGCGCCCCGGTCACCCTGTTCAACGAGAAGGTGACCGCACGGCTTGGCCGCGATCTCGATGCGAACGGTCGGCTCGCCGACGAAGCGATCGACCTCGCGATGGGCGGGCTCGAACGTTTTGCGCTGATACTGGCCGATCTCGAAATCTCGCGGGTCGACACCGTGGCGACTGCGGCGGTGCGCGACGCGAAGAACGGCAAGGACTTCCTCGCACGGGTCGCCTCGCTCGGCCTCGAACCGCGCCTGCTGAGCGGGCTCGACGAAGCGGCTATCAGCGCCGGGGGCGTGCTCGGCGCGTTTCCGCAGGCGCGCGGCATCGTCGCCGATCTGGGCGGCGGCAGCCTCGAGCTGGTGCCGGTGGCGGATGGCGCGTCGGGTGAGGGTTGCAGCCTGCCCATAGGCACGCTGCGCCTGCCGAGCATCGGCGGGGGCGACCGTGACAAGCTGCGCGACAAGCTGCGCAAGATGGTGGCCAAGGAGGCTCCGCCCAAACCGACCGGTGATGATGGCACCGACGATCTCTACCTCGTCGGCGGCACCTGGCGCGCGATGGCCGCGTTTGCACGCTCGCAAGCCTCTCTGCCGCTGACCGATCCGCACGGTTTCACCATGAGCCCGGACGAAGCGGCAAGCCTGGTCAAGGCGCTCGGCAAGGCGGATCTCGATACGATCCGGCAGAACCCGCGCATAACCACATCGCGCGCGGATTCGCTGCCCGAAGCCGGCCAGCTGCTCGGCGTGCTGGTCAAGCATTACCAGCCCAAGCGGATCGTGGTCTCAGCCTGGGGCCTGCGCGAAGGGCTGATGATGCGGCGGCTCGACAAGTATCAGCTGGCGCAGGACCCGCTGCTGGCCGGCGTGGTCGATTTCGTCGAGCCGCGCGGCGCCTCGCCCTTGCAGGCGACGCGCGTGGCCGGGTGGACGGTCGACACGGTCAGCTCGCTACGCTCGGGTGCGGAGCGGCTGCGGCTTGCCGCGATCCTGCTCGGCATGGGGGTGATGCAGACCGAACCGAACCTGCGCGTCCAGCAGGGCGTCGACTGGGCGCTGCACAAGCGCTGGATCGCGATTTCACCCGAAGGGCGCGCGATGCTGGCCGCCGCGATCAGCGCCAATTCCAGCGTGCTCGACCTGCCCGATGCGGTCACCGCGCTCGCCAGTAAGGACGCGCTCGACGAAGCGATCACCTGGGGGCTGGGCCTGCGGCTGGCGCGGCGGCTGGGCGCGGGATCGGCACGCTCGCTCGACGCGACGCGGCTGACGCGCGAGAAGAAGACGCTCACCCTCACACTCGCGAAGAGCCACGCGGCGCTCTACGGCCAGCCGACCGAGCGCGATCTGGCGGCGCTGGCCGAGCATCTCGGCCTCGAACCCCAGATGCGCGTGAAGGGCGAAAAGAAGCTGCCCGAAAAGGGCGAGGTCGCGCTGCTGCTCGACCGGCCGATGAAGCGCTAGGACCGGTCGGCCGCGAAGGGCGAGAAGTCGGTATCGGTGTCGAAGATCTCGACGCCCTCGGCGCGCTTGAGCCAGCCGACCACGAGATAGGTGAACGGCGTCAGCACGGCTTCCCACAACGTCTTGATCGCCCACTGGCTCAGCACCACCTGCCACAGCAGTTCGGGCGGCCACCCGGCGAGGCCGTAGAAGGCGAGCGGGTAGAAGATCAGGCTGTCGAGCCCCTGGCCGACGATCGTCGAGCCGATCGTGCGCGTCCACAACATGCGCCCCCCGGTCCAGACCTTCATCTTGGCGAGCACGTAGGAATTGGCGAATTCGCCGACCCAGAACGCGATCATCGACGCGGCGACGATCCGCCAGGTGTTGCCGAACACCTTTTCGTAGGCTTCCTGCCCGTCCCACCCTTGCGCGGCAGGCAGCGAGACGACGGCCCATGCCATGAACGCCATGAATAGCAACGCGGCAAACCCGGTCCAGATCACGCGCCGCGCGCGGGCATAGCCGTACACTTCGGTGAGCACGTCGCCGATGATGTAGCTGACCGGGAAGAACAGCACGCCCGCGCCAAAGCTCCACTCCATCCCGCCGGGCAGGGTGATGTAGCTCGGCTTGGATGCGCCGATGAGGTTGGACAGCAGCAGGATGGTGACGAACGCCGCCATGATGCGGTCGTAATGCTTGAAACGCGGCGGTGTGGCCTGGTCCATGATCGCGCTATCCCCCTGCACGGCGCATAACCCGGTTTTGGGTTCGCGCAAAGATGGCTATGGGGCGAACCCAGCGCGCGCCCTTAGCTCAGTTGGATAGAGCACGGGACTTCTAATCCTGAGGCCGCAGGTTCGAATCCTGCAGGGCGCGCCAGTTTTTCATCTCCGCGATCCATTTGGCTTAAAAGCGCAAAAGGCTGCGCGGTTGAGGGTGTTCTAAATCCACTTTCGCGCACGTATTGGGGCCGCCGCGAAAATGCGAGCTGGAGTACCATTCTCTTGTGTTCAAGTTTCTCGGAATCCCAGAGTTTGTGAGGGTTTGCGAGGAAGGTCATCGCGGTTCTAAATGCGGAGTCGAAGTCCGCTGTGGGTTTGCCGCATTTAGCCAGCGCAGCCTCCAATTCGGCGCGTTTGCGCTCGGTCTCTTGGATGCGTTTCTCGTAAGCTCTGAGGAGCGTCTCGCTGTCGGTATCGAGCGTGCGCTCCACCAGCCTATCGATCTCTTTCTGCGAATCTCTCAGCTGGGCGCGCAGGCTGGCCTTACGCTCATCGGCTGCATCGACTCGGCGCTGCCAGAGCGAACGCATGATCTTGTGTGAGAGTACGAATAGGTTCTGCGAGGGGCGCATCTGAAGAAGCAGGTCAGCGAAGTCGCCTTCGACCTGGTCGCGCCGGATTGACTTGCCGTACATCGAGCAATCACGATTGAAGCAGTGGTAATAAGCATGACGCTGCTTCTTGCCCTTGGCCCAGCAACTCGTCAGCGGCTTGCCGCAATCCCCGCACTCGACGAAGCCTCTGAGCGGGAAGTCGGCGCTGTTGTCCTTGCGCACGATGCCCTTCGCAGGGCCGTTGAGACGCTTCTGGATCGTTTGAAAGGTCTCAAAGTCGATCAGGGCCAGATGATGACCGGGACGCAATGAGACATCCCAATTCGGCACCTCGACATATCCCGCATAGAGCGGATTGGTGAGAATGTCCTTGGCCTTCTGATCGGGAACGCGGCCATTGGAACGCTTCGGAAAGTCTGGCTGGCTTTGCAGGAAGCGTGCGACATCGGCCTGTGTTTGCAGATGCCCGCAGGCGAAGGATTCAAGTGCGTTCTGGACGATGGAGGCCACTGGCTCATCCCGCTCGATCAGCGCGCCTTGGCCTTTGACCTTGTAGTATTTGTAGCCGTGGGGGAGTTGCAGACACCAATAGCCGTTGAGGCAGCGCGCCCGCATCCGGGTGCGAGTCTGCTCGGCATTTTTGCGACGGTGTTCGCCAGCGAAAGCCGCTTCGATCACTTCAAGGATATCGTCTTCGGGATCGTCAGCAAACACACGCTTGGGAGATTCCAGTTTGCCGCCTGCTGCGGCAATCGCATCTCGGATTGTCAGGTGGGTTCGCACGCTGCGAGCTAGATGGTTGAGATCGTCGATGATGACAATGGTGGTCTCTTTGCTCGTCTGGAGAGCTTCGATCATCGCTTTAAGCCCACCGCGTTGGTCAGACTTGCCAGTGAGGTCGTCGCAGATCACCGCCTTGACGGTGTAGCCTTTGGTCTCTGCATACTCACGACAGGCTGCTTCCTGTGATGCAAGGCCGTTGCCGTCGCTCACCTGCTTCTTGGATGAGACGCGACAATATATGATGGCGCTCTGCGCGTGCGATGATCCCATAGTTTTAAGACTTTCTGCCGCCGGATCGCGCATTGAAGGCATCGGGCAGGCTCTGTTTACATTCTACCACACGGTTGCTTCGAACTGAATCGGAAACTCCAGCGATCCCCAAGCTTTTTTCCAGCGGCACTCCGTCCCAATAGGTACGAACGACGTACTCAAGGAGGCGAACGATCACGCTGAAATGCCTTTCCGCGCCTTCCTCGCTGTAACCGAGCCCTTCGTAGTCGGAGCGGTATTCATCATAAGGTAGCGGCATGGCGCAATTTTCCGTTCGCGCTCGACACGAAGCGGCGCGGCTAAGGGTTCAAATCTGGTCATGAAGTTAGGTCGTCTATCCGGCCAACGTGGGGGGATAGAAACGCAAAAGCCCCGCCGTGTGGGTGCGGGGCTTGTGTGCTAGCGGATACAAATCCGGCTATTTGACGGTATTAGAACACAAAAAGAACTATTTGTCTAGACGACGTAGGCGCCAAATTCATGGCTAGAAAGTAAACATCTATTGAGTTGGCGATGATACGGCTGTATGAGTTGCCTCTCATTAAAGTGTGCCTTGACGAGGGTTTGGAATGAACAAAAGCGAGCTTATTCAAGCGGTCGTCGATTCTACAAGTTTGTCGAAAGTCGAGGCTTCATCCGCTGTCGAGGCTGTTTTTGATTCCATCACAGCATCGCTCCAGCGTGGCGATGAGGTTCGCTTAGTCGGCTTCGGAACATTTTCGGTTGCGAAAAGAAAGGCGTCCACAGGACGAAACCCTCGAACAGGTGAGCCGCTTGAGATCAGTGCCTCTGTCCGTCCTACTTTCAAGGCTGGGAAGGGCCTAAAAGAGGCAGTTGGGGGTGATGGTCACGGGGGGACGCGCGGAAGGTGATATGACGATGACCCCGCAAGAGCGTCGCGCTAAATACCGAGAAAATCAGAATTATTTCTCATCTAAGATAAGTGAGTTGGCTCGCTATATCGGCTTTGGTCTAGTCGCAGTTTCATTCAGTCTTCTGTCTTCAGATGCAATTTTCGCCAAATCGCTAGTTGAAGAATCTTTAGATGCTTTGGTTTTTGCAGGCATTCTGGGCGTGGGAACGATAATATCTGATTATATTCATTTATTATTGGGTTGGCTTTCCAACACGCGGGCTGCAAACAACGCGAATGGTGACTACGAATTGGGCAAAATTGGGGAAATTTTGAGATTTTTCCAAGACTGGATATTTTTCAACATTAAGCAGTTACTTCCTTTAGCTGGGGCTATTTTCTTGCTATGCGCTATTTCAAAAGTCATAAATTTGTAAAAATTTATTATTTTCTTTAAAATCAATCAATTATGCAGCCTTGCACATGGCGCATGAATCCGCCTGCATATTGCGGCAGGTGCGCAAGCTCCGGCGGCACTGAGGCGGTAATGACATCATGCCATTTGCTGCCTAGCCGATGGCGAAGCCGCACCTTGTCATAGGGAGGATGGAACGGATTGGGCAGCCATAGGCCATTCAGGTCGCGTTGCTCATCATAGTGGCGCTTATTCCCAAAAATTGGATGCAGGTTAAGCCCTGAGATGAAGCTAATCTGGCGGCTTTCATCCATCGCCAGTATCTCATCGGGTGTCATAAGCGGGCGCTGCATCTTGGAGCGCATATTCGCCGCCCGTCCATGATGCACATACTCGAAAGCAGCCCCTTCATCGCCGCCAGAGAGATGGCGACGCAGGGCCTCGTTCTGATAGCGCCGTGCCGCTTCCTGTTGGCGTTCGTCGTCATATTCGAGGGTGGCATTGCCGAGCATGTTGCTGATGAGCTGCGCGGTCTGAAAATCGCGCACCCCGAAGAAGGTACGAAGCTGTGCCGACCCGATGAAGGATTGCAGAGTGGCCATATCGAAGTTGCGCACGATCTAGCCCACATCCTGAAACAGCGCGATTGTTCGGACCCCTTCGCCGCGCCCGAAGGTGAAGGCCTGTAGCAGCGATTCAAAGCGGCCCATCTGCCCGGCCTCATCGACGATCATGGTGAGGCGCGGTGCATCGGGAGCACGGCCCTTATAGAGACGGCTGACCGTGAAAAGGACGCGCAGCAAGGGCGAGAGAATGGAGAAGTACTCCATCGGGATCAGCGCGAAAAAGCTGGTGGTCTGATGCGGGTCGGTGAGATCGCGGAGTGAGAAGTCCGCGCCGTCCAGACTGGCCATGACGGTCGGATCGTTGAGGAAGTGAAGATGCGCCTTGATCGTGCCGAGGATCGCACCGAACTCACGGGGAGCGTTCTTCTGCTTGGTGTAGATTTCACCGGCGGCGGCGCGAACGTCTGGATGGATCGAGCTTTCCATTGCGGAGAGCTCGGCATGCCAGCCTTCCGGATCGCTTTCGATCATCGCGATCTGGCGAGCCAGCACTGGAAAGCTGGTGCGGCCCTCGCGCTCGACGCGGGCTTTCAGGAAGGCATCGATCCATTGCCGCGCCCTCAGCTCGAAATACTGCCCGTTGGCACTACCCGATAGCGGGATGAGTGACGCGGAGATAAAAGCGCAATCGGCATGCAAGCGCGGATCGCCCGGCGACAAGATGTCGAGCGCATTGAGAGAGTGGCTGGCGAGGCCATGCAGGCGAAACGGATTGAAGCTGTAGACGAAGGTGCGAGCCTTGGCGAAGGCGGTCATGGTAGTGGCGAGCAGTTCGCCGCGCGGGTCGGCCACCCAGAGCGGCCTGTCTGCCATACGAATGATGGCTTCGATCCCCCAATCTCTCGCCTTGCCCGATCCGGCACCGCCCACGATTAGACCGGGGGAGTCCGATTCCAGCGCGAGGCGGCGTTGGCCACAATAGCCGATATGGACGCCCCGGCCAGAGAACAGCCCCGCGCGGGCAAGTTCAAGATCGTCGGCCCAGCGGGCGGAGCCGTGGCGATAATATTCATTGTCGTTCATAGTAGAATGCCTTTCCGGCAAAGAAAAGGGCGGCACATGGGCCGCCCTGTTGAGTCTTCTGGTTTTATCGATGGTCGCCGCTGCCGATCATCCGGCGCATTGCGCGAGCAGGATCAGCGCGATGAAGCCGACGAAGAGGATGACGCCCCACGACGTTTCATCCTGTTCGTCGTCCGGTATCAAGATCAGCTTCCCTTTTCCGTTTCTCCGTTTGGCCATTGGCTTTGCCTTTCTGTGCAGCCGCCATCGGAATTGATGACGGGCTGAGGGAAGGGATAGCGTGGCTGATTCGCGGTCTTGGGGGGGTTAGACCGTGAGCATCCCTCCGATCAGCACGCCCAGCATGAAGATCAGAAAGCAGATGGTAGGCCAGTCGGGGCCGCATGGGCCTAACGGGCCGGGGCGGTGTACATATGGCGGCATGATGAATGTCATGGCGAGTTCCTCATCAACGTGATCGATGGACCCCGTGTAGAAGCTGGCGCTGCCACGCTTGGGGGGATAGTTCCGCTCAGAACAGGCTGTATTGCCTGCTGGCTTCGACGTAGTTCTGCCATGCCTTGCCCTCGGCTTCCTCGTCGAGCCAGGCCGTGACCTGCGCGACCACATCGCCACCGTGAGCTTCGATCGTGCCGGGCTGGTGGAAGTGCGAGCGATACCCCGTCTCGGTGATCGGCAGCGGCGCGCGATCTGGATTGATGCTGCGGATTTCGAGATGAGCGATCACATCCCATTTCAACGGCGTATAGGTCGCCTCGATCTCAATTCCTCGCCATGTGAAGCGGTGGGTTTGCGTCTCCATCTCACACCCCCGCAAAGACATGCACTTCATCGAAGGCGGTCTGGATGGTGAAGACATCGCCGGATAGTTCAACATCACGCGCCATCGCCTGCCAATCGATATAGAAGCCCAGATGTTCTGGGATGGGGGTGCAGTCCTCGGTCAGCTCCTGCACATAGTCGGCAAGGCTCTCAAAGCTGCCGTGATAGTTATCCTCCAGCGCTCTTTGCGCACCCTCGATATCATCGAAATGCTGAAGCAGCTCCACGCCAAGCTTGCCATGCTCGGCAATGAACGCGGCCAGCTCGGACACCCGCTCTAAGCCCTCGTATTCGGCAATGGCGACGCCTTCGAAGCCTTCATGGTCATGGATTACCCATTCCTCAGCGCCCGCAATGGGCGAGGCATCCAGCATGCTCTGAATATCGCCGTAAATCTCCCACGCATCCTGCTGCGCATCGATCCATCGCCCATGCAAAATGCCGTTATTGTAAGCGGCCAGACAGGCCACGTAGACTTGGATTTCTCCTTTGCTCATTTTTGACCCTCCAATGGGTTAGGGGTTGCTCATGCAACCTTGCCCATCGGCGAGATCGGGGTGTGCAAACGGAGGGAAAAATCGGCGGCGGGCGCAGGCGGAGCCGAGCCTCGGGAGACCGCCTATTTTTCGTGAAGTGCGCCGAGGGGCTGGCCCCTAAGCTCTGCGCGAGGGATCGAAGCCGGATGGCAGAGACAGCTACCTGGCTCGGTTCACGAAAGCCCGGCCCGAAGGGCGCATCAAAGCAATGTGACATTCGTCTCTCGGCTTTGTTCTAAAAGGCAAGGCGAGATCATTGCCTAACCCACTATGTTCTCTATATATTCTTTTTGTCCGAGAGTTTCGGCGGAAATTAGTTTTGAAAAGGGAATGACGGGGAATGGTGGGTGCGCTGGAGCAAGACATTGAAGCTATTCGCAATGCTTTGCTTGAGCTGAACCCCACGGGTGCCAACGGTTTCGAAGGCTTGCTCGCAACTATCCTCACCAAGATAACGGGCCATACCTTCCGGCTGGCAGGCTCGGGTTCCCAGCACGGGATCGACGGGGAGGGCATCGAGTCGACAACGTCTCTCACATTCGAGGGGAAGCTCTACAAAAACGACATTCCACCAAAGGAGCTTTTTTCGAAGATGACGGAGATCATCGCTAGGAATGAGCCACCCGATCTTTGGATCGTGGGCGCAACGGTGGAAGTGAAGACACAAATATCCAGCGTGTTGCGGGAGGCGGCTGGGAAGAGCGGTATCTGCACACTCGAATTGGATTGGGCGGAAGCAGCGCCGATCCCTCCGCTCGCCATAGCGTGCGCGATCGCGGAAGATGAGGCTGCGCGGTTCCTAAAGGACCATATTGCGGATGCTGCAAAGGCCGATAGGGCTGAACAAGCGCTTCAGGCAGTGTGCGCTCATGCCGACTTCGAGACGTTGGCGAGGAAAATCCGTGAAGCTCTCGAAATGCCAACGACGGGGCATCCGATCGCGCTGCAACGGAACAGGCAATGGTTGCGCGAAGCGTTCGCGGACAAGAAACGTGCCAGGCAATTGTTCGGTCAATCACTAGCGCCAAATGCCGAGATGGCGATCAAGCCATTGAAGCGAGAAGATCTATGGGCAAAGGTCGCTAAGGAAGCCTTTGGTTCGTCGGACGGACGTATCGTCGCTATCTCCGGGACTGAAGGAACGGGTAAATCGTGGCTCTTCGCCCAGAGTTGGCTGGCCCATGACAACCCGCCACTGACTGTGTTGGTTTCGGCAGCCGATTTGAGATCAGACATCGTTTCGGGAGATATTAGGGAATTTTTGGTTCGGGAGCTTATCAAGCAAACCGGAGATCGGGACACGCCATTTTCGCGAGCACGTTGGCAGCAGATTCTGAACCGCTGGGAGGCGGCTGATGAGCATAAATGTCCGAATATCGTTGTGTGCATCGATGGGCTCAATCAACAACCCGATTTCGTCTGGCCGCGGTGGCTAGACGGACTCTCATCCGATCTAGAGCATCTTGGCGGTACGCTGGTTATCTCGACACGCCCCAGCCATTTTACAAACCGGCTACAAGGCAACATGCTCTCCCCGATAACGACCATTGGGGTAAATGAATGGTCGGATGCCGAATTAGGCGAGTTGCTCCAGCAGCGCAAAATTCAGTTCAAGGAATTGCCCGCGCGGGTGGTCAAGACTCTTAAAAATCCGAGGGTTCTAGGGATAGCGTTTGAGCTGCTCGATAGCGAGAGCATCCGGGCATTCGAAGAACTGAGTGTCGAAAGGCTGCTCTTCGAGCATATTCGTAAGAGCGCGCAAGAAGGCGGTATTCCGGAGCAACCACACGCCTTCATGAAGCGTCTTTCATCTCACGCGGATGAAGTCACATCCCGTGTCAGGGCGCAGCGCAGGGAAGATCAGCTCGTATTTGAAAACGCTGATTTTGCGGGTGCGCCGCGATATGAGCTTTCGAGCGATCTGCTTGCAGTTTCTGAAGGTCGGTTTTTCCAGACTCTCTCGGACGACGTGAACCGCTACCAATTGACCGACGACGGCCTCGTTCTGGCTCTTGGATTTTCGATTCTAGAAGCACTCCGACGTTGTGTGAGAAATGGCAACAATGTCGGAGAGGAACTGGACATCCTGCTCGAACCGATCGGTGCGCTGGATAAGACAGCCGAGGCGGTCTTTGCTGCACTCCTTGTGGCAAGTGTGGACGACAAATGCGCCGATCCAATACCGGCCGCTTTGATAAGCGCCTACTTGCGGCTCCAGAATATTGACCAGAATAGCTATCCCGCTTTTGATGGGGTTGTTCGCAACGCCATTGAAGCATCGATGGTGGCATTGCGTGAGTTGTCAACCTCGCCAGCCCACGTCGAGCATATGGATTGGCTGACCTCCGCGCTCTACGACAATCGGCAGAATGATGGAGCTTGGACCATCATGTCCACGCATATCCATGAGTGGCTTAAGCGATACACACTCGATCCCTCCCTCAAGCTTCACAACGCAAACGGTAGGAGTGCAGCGGAAATTGCCAAGGAGCGGGCGGAGCGTGAGCAGGAACTGAAGGATCGATTGGCCCAGCTTAGCGAAGCCGAGGCCGCTTTCTTGGCAAACAACCTGACGGAAACTGACAGAGGTGCAAGCCCTACGCTTTCGAAGCATGCTTTCACCCTGATGACGGGGATGCCTTTAGAGCCATTCGGAGGCACCTTGGTGGCATGGTCCTTCTCTCAGCAACTCAACTCAGATTTCCATGCTCCTTACGACGAATTCATGTTTCTCATTCGCTTCAACACGGCGGACTGGAAAGCGGCGCGAACTTCAATCCTTGCAAATGCCGAGTTTTTGCGAGCGCCAGATGTTTCGCGCACCGGAAAGTGGACGCTAGTACATATTTTGCGCGCGACGGCCGCCAAGGACGATGCGGTGTATGAGCACGCCCTTGTCGAAGAGCTAACTGCGGACAGAGAGCACTTCGAGGGCTGGCGTCTGGTCGAGAAATACTGTGCGACTGACCCCTGTGATCCCGAAGCAGAACGGCCTGACAACATCGAAAAGACCTCGCAGCGCTATCTGGAAATCCAGCTCGACAAGGTGAGGGCTTCGCGGTGCATGGGGGCGGAAGATCACTTTCTAGAAGACGCCCGTCCGGGTTTGGCGCGCTTCAAACCGGAAACAGACCTCAAGGTCAGCCGTGACCTCATTGAACATCAATTGGAGAAGCTTGAGGACATGCCGTTCTTCCAATTGGCCGCACTCCGGGAGATGTCAGCGCTTGTCTCGACTGATCAGCTCCCCAAACTGAAGGAGTTGGCGCAAGAAAAGAGCGTTGCCCACGATCGTGACGATACTGACTCACGCAATAGCTGGGTCACATCACAATATGCGCTCCTCACGATGTTTCCGCATCTGTCAGGAAGTGAACAGCTCGAAACGATAACCTCTCTACCGGAGTGCGGCTCCCCCCTTCTCGATCTTGCCGACGTTCTGAAGCCGTGTGATCCACCTGCCCTTGAACAGGCACTGGACCGAGCGGCCCAAACCGAAGATTCAAATTTCCAGCTGACGGTTCTCATGTTCGCTCGATACTCTGAAACCGAGCTTACGACGCGCTCATTGTCGTCGATCAGAGCCCTTGCAGAAAGCCCGAAGTCGTCCGTTCGAGCCCAAGCTATGAGCGTGCTGGGATCTATTGAGGACATCGAGGGCATTAAGCACCATGCGAGAAGTCACTGGTCAGCCGGAGAGTTGAGCGACAGAGAGCATTATTTCGAGAGATGGTATGGAGGAGGACTGCTCGCTCAGGCCGTTGCCAATGGGCTGATCGAGATTGGTGAGGCTCTGGAGCGGATCGCCCCTGAACATCACTGGTTCTTGGCAGGATCGGGGAAAGCCGCTCACCAGATTGCCCTGGCAAACCAGCTGGACGCTTCGGTGCAGCGCATGATCGAGGTTGAGCTGCCCTCCGTTCCCCCGCTGGTCGAGCAGAATATAGCGGAAGACAGAAAGGCCTTTGAGCCGCCACTTCTTTCGCTGGCCGATGAGCAGAAGAATGTTGGCATCGACGAGTTCTTCAAGCGCATGAATGAGAGCGATGACGACTTCGATGCAAGACAGAAACGCGGCTGGGAGGCGTTTGGCGTATTTGAAAAGGCTGTCTCGAAAGAACAGGCCAGGACAATCATCGAGCATTCCAATGCCACGGTAATCCGGGATTGCGTAGCGGGCGCGCCAGAAGTTGTGACGCAGTGGGCGCATAGCTTCCTCAAACTTCCGAAGCGAAAAGTTCGGCGTGTTTACAACTTTGCGCTCTTAGTCGCGCAGGTGCTTTCCGAGACTGAACCGAAGCTCGCACGCGAACTGTTCGATCATCTCAAGCGGGCAGACGCCTATGTGAGGACCGTCTCGGGTATCGCATCTATCCCGATAGAGGCGCTTAGCGTCTGGCGAAGCGCTGATACGCCTGAATTGAACGCGCTTCGTGCAGAGCGACTTGATCTTGCCGTTACCGACCAAGCCATTGCGACGGAGGTCTTGGCTGCAAACATGGCCGGCAAGCAAGCCTTTCTCGACGACTACACAGAATCCAGACTCGCCAGAGATGAACCAGTTTTCGTTGCTCGTGCTCTCATGGTGCTGGGGTTCGGTATCGAAACCGAGCGGGCTGATCACATCCTATCGCAATATCGTGACGAACCCGGACTTGCGGGAGATGCAGCGAAAGCAGCTTTATACGCGTACGAGCGAAATCGATGGTCTCGCCACTGGTTTACGCAGATGTGTGAGACGGATAAAAACGAGGAGTTCTGGCGCTTCAGCAGTCTTTTCCTAAAGATCGTCGATGCGCGATATGAGTTGTGGTCGGACGATATGGACAAGCTGAAGCGACCGGCTCAGGAGCACCTTCCGAGCTTGCGGCGGCGAGTCGAGCGTCGAATTAAGAAGTGGCAGAACGAGCGAGAAAAGAAGCTCTTTGGCTATAAAGCGCCCGGACCTATCTTCGTGGAAAACCCATAAGGATGGTCGCAGAAGTAAGTGCGGAAACAACATGGGCCACGCACACCATGCTCATTCGAACTTAAATGCACATCCAAGCGGCGCAGGGTTGGTTCGGGGTATCCAAAGGGGCTCGCGAAACCCTTTGGTCGATGGGGGAGAGCCGCCAGGCTCGGTTGGGGAGAGCGAAGTCTCCCCGATGGCACTGCCCCGCCCTTGACCCGTAGCTCGGTCATGGATCGGCGAAGTGACAAAGGCCGGGATGGATGCAACGGAAGGCGCGTAGCGGGCCTTCCTTGCCAAGATGTGCGGTAGTACCGCACACATCTTGCAATCTTCTAATTGTCTCGGCAGCGAAGTTATTGATTATGCTATTTATGCCACCTCTTGCGCTTTTGCATCGCATCACGAAAAAGCAGTAGATGACCTCTGGCACACAGCATTTTTTGATCGTCGAAGATCGATATAGTCTGCAATTGATCAGACGCCTATGGGTCGCACTTAGAGCTGAGCGTTTGGATTTTTCAGGCGGACGTGAAGGCTTTGGTGAGTACGTCCATCAAATAGTCACTGATCTTTCATTAGCCGGTGCGATAAAAGATCGAAGAGGGAATGATTATGTTCCTCCTATGGGCGGAATATCCGATAAAACGCTTGAGAATTTTATAAACAGATTTTTTGACACCGCATCGGATCAACTCGCAATTGGTGACCCTTCAGGAAAGCGAGCGCAAAGAAATCCTGTAAGTGATCGAACACTACAATACGTCCACGCATTTTTATATGGACGGAAACCTGCTGTTGTAAGCGCATGGACATCGAGCAGTGCGCCGGCTTCTCATTCTTTTCAGATTGGCCACACTGAAGCATCGCAAGCTCACAACCCGTTGAACTTTATGCCTAAGGCAATTGGTCTCACGGGTGGATTTGGCCCTCCTGAGGAGGCGACCTTTTCGACGTCGCATTTCGACGCATTCGGCCCGAAGCCTCTCACTTTCACGGAACTTGTTGATATTCTGGTGTGGCGAGATGGCGCAGGAAACATGGATTTCTCTCGATCTCCGTTTGCTCCAATAATGCTTATTCTGTTCGTGGAATCATTGCGTAACGCCGAAGTACGGGCATATATCGTCAATCGTAGAGATTTTTCGTATTTATGGTCAGTGTATCTTGTGAACGGTGTCACAATTGAAGACGCGGCGTCTATTGACATCCCGATACTAGTTTCTGAGGCAGTTACGACCGAATTTTCGAGCGCTAGATTTGTCTCAACAGCTAAAGAGCGGGGGGCGCCATCCTTGTCCGTGAGCCATCGTGGAGCCAGAACGGTTTTTCGTAATCTGCGGGAAGACAAGATCCACGGCACAGAAGCGCTATTTGAAATCGATGACATCGCCACTACAGCCGCAGCTTGTGCTGGCGAAGCGACAGCTTTGAAATTAGCCCCGAGGGGTAAACTTACTATCCCGTATGCAAGCGGTAAAGTTGTTGAATATGAGGGAATAACAATCCCGCTATCCGCAGAGGAAGTCGAGATCATAGAATTACTTGTAAATATTTTAAAACTATAGCATCATTAAGGGGAGAGACGCTTATGATATGTGTGAAAACAATGAAGTAATAAAGATGGTACTACAAGGCCGTCGCGATGACTTTCGGGACGCGTTAGCTGACCATCCTCGTCGTGTAAATTCTGTTCAGCAGTCAACAGGAATGAATGCGGCAATGCTAGTTTGCTCTGGCCAATTTTCTTCTCTCTTCCCTTCCATTCACAGCGCGGCAGACGTGCTCGATTTCGCTCATCGCGATACACGCGGGAATGATTTGCTTGATGTCGCTATCCAATCTGGCGACCCAGCCACGATGGAGTTCGTGCAGGGTTTGTACACAGAGTTCGCACCAGACATCATCAACAACTGGCCCAATCCGGAAGCCTGACGGCATTTCTTAATGCAAAGGTGGCGCGGCTATACGCGAGTAAATTTCCAACTCGTTTCCAGCGAGGTCAATGCGATGCTCTTAATGGGTGGACGGTCGGCAAGCTTAAGACACTTGCACCAGTAAACCAAAGAAGGCCGCGCAACCCTTCTCCAGAGATTTGGAGAACTTCATTGAGTAAGTTTTTGCCTAAAGAGCGCTCGAAGCTGTGGCAATATCGGCTTCGCACTGCAATCTGGGTGGATGCCCACCTCCTAGACCCCAAGAATGTTCGTTGGGTCAAAGCACAGGTGCTTGCCGAGGATATGCCCCGGCGCAAGTTGCCGGATTTTTATGCCAATCTAGGTCGGGATTATCCGGGCACGTGGTATCTGCCGTTTGGTATTCCCGGATGGCCCGATTTGGATTGCTTGAGCGAGACTGATGGCTTGGATTGTTGGCTGCGCGACTGGCCGCACACCGAGTCAGACGTTGTGAAACATCCCGTGGCAATTCGGCGGGTCAGAACGCTGGGTTCGATCTATGCTGCTTACGCGCCAATCCCGAGCCTCTATCATGCCGTGAAAGAGGCGACGCTTGAAGATCGGTATTGTGAGGATTGGGAAGAAGTACTCAGAGTCCATCGTTCACGACCGAATGGATGATCTGCAATCGAACTGCGAAAAGGGCGGCCCGTCCGGGCCGCCCTTTTCGGTGTCAGTATTCCTCGGCCAGCATGATGGTCATGGCGCGGTACGTGACTGCCGGGTCAGACGGGTCGGGGGAGGCGAATTTCTGGTCACGGTCGTAGTAGTCGATCTTCCAGAATATGCGGTGGCCGTCGATCTCGATGCTGCCAAAATCATGCTCGCCGTAAGGATCATTGTCAGGCGTGAAGCTGTCGAATGTTCGCACGGCTTGGATCGCGAGAGCGACGGTCGCTTCGGGTAGGTCAGCAAAGCCAATCGTGTAAAACCACTGGCCTGAGAGGTCTGGCTCGTCGCCAACATTCGGTCCTTGCTGCCCTTCCTGACGGAATCTGTCATTCAGTTCTGCGATGCGAATTTTGTCAAGGGTGCTCATGCGAGCCTCCCTTGTTCGGCGGTTTCGGAAGCGGGTTTCGCGACGCGAACGACCAAACGGCCCTTCAGTGGGATCACATCGAAGGCGATGGAAAAGCCTTTGCCGTCTCCGTGCTCCCAACACGCTCCAATCTGTCTCCAGATGGCGGTCTGGCCATCGCCCTGGACTTGGAAGAGTTTGTGGCTCGGCTGTTTCGAGGTTTGTGCAGTCATGGGATTTCTCCTTCGTTTCGTGGCCGCATCATCGCGGCTTTCACAGGGAGAGACCCGGGCGAGACCTAGGGCGGGACGATCACACCCCGCATGGAACATGCGCCGCTCGACGGGCGCTGCTGCACAAGCGAAAATGAAATTGGAGCGCGGAAGCGAGCGGGTTGAGCGAACCGCCGGATCGCCGTAGCTCCCGTTGAATGAAAAGCCGCTTCGTTGCGGGCATTGCGATGGCTGAAATCAACCTGCGCTATATCGCAAACAATCGAGCGATCAGCGTCTTGGGTCAGCGTGACAGGCTGTCCGGTTGATAGACGTTGCCGTGCTTAGGATGAAGGCGGCGCTTTCCTCCTCTGCTCCAGCAGCCCGTTGGGGGCCTGCCAAGACGGACTCCGCGCTTGCGAGCTGCTGATAGGCCAGCCTTGGTGCGCTCGCTGATAAGGCTGCGCTCAAGCTGTGCGATCGATCCGAGAAGGTTGTAGGTGAACAGGCCCATAGGCGTGGACGTATCGATCTTGTCGGTCAGCGATTCAAAATGACAGCCGCGCTTGGTCAGCTCGTCCATGATGTCGACCAGATGACGCAGACTGCGGCTCATGCGGTCGATCTTCCAGACTACCAGCGTATCATGCTCGCGTAGCGCCGCTATGGCCCGGTCGAACTCCAGGCGGTTGCGCTTGGCCCCGGACAGACCTTCATCGGCAAAGATCGGATCGCATCCGGCCTCGCGCAGGGCATCCAATTGGAGATCGAGGCGCTGGTCTGCGGTGCTCACTCTCGCATAGCCGATCTTACGGGGCGCATTCGTCTTGGTGGTCATGGGTCATTCCTCTTCGGTTGTGGTTGAAAGAGGAATTGAGCGTGGTGGCACGTGCCCAGTCACGCGGTGCTAAAAAACGGTCCTTTTCGAAACGGCTCATTTTGAGCTGGTCGGGCGGACACGACATTCGCGCCAAAGCCTTGGAAATCCTCTCATTCCCAAATTCTTGCTCGCATAATACTCCGTTCCGTATCATAAGGCAAGAAAAACGACCGTTTTCAATATCTTAAGCGTCTGAAGCCATTGGCAGAATTCCTCCCGTTCTTGTGAAACGAAGGAGGCCGCTATGGCGCTACCAAAACTCAAGACTGCGTTGACATCTGCCGCCACCGGGCTGGCACTGGTGGCCACGCCGCTTGGTGCGGCGCATGGCCAACAGGCGGAATTGCAACAAACCTCGGTTCAAATGTTACCTGATGCTCATCGACAAGCCGATAGCTGGGTGGTCGGACATCCCGACCGTATGGCCGTTGCCGTCAGTATTGGTCAAAGCACCAAGGTGCCAACCGAAACTTTGGAACGCGTGCTAAGGCAAGATTTCGCGGCCAACGGCGTCAACAATGTCCAGTTCTATTATGAGCAGGGTGGCGCGGGAGATTCGGTGGTCTCTTATCACAGTGACGAGTATGTTTGGGGGCCGTATGTGCTGGCGGTCGCCCGTGAAAATGTCCCTCAGGCCGCTTCTCAATTCCGGTTTAACCAGCGCCTCGCGATGAACTGATTTACAGCCCGAAGGATGCAGCTCCTTCGTCCGCTGTCCGAGTAAAGCTTTCCGTCTCAACGTCCCGGTCAGTCGCCTCAGCCACAGCTTTTGACTTTTGTCCGTCTTCGATGAGTGCTTGTTCGGCCTGACGAACGCCATTGAAGCCCGTCTTGGCTTCCAACTTCTCGACAGCCTGCTTCTGTTCCGCTTCGCTCGCATTCGGGTCTTTGAGAATGTCAGCGATACGGTTGGCCTGCTTCTGGTCATAGCGAGCCTTGGCCCACTGCGCCCACTCCTTCTTCTCCGGATCGTTTTCATATTCCGGTTTGATCTTCCCGGTCTTGGGATCGATCATCTCCTCGATCAGCTTGTCTTCTAACCTCGCACGGTAATCTTCCATGCTCTCGCCCTCGCGGCGCTGCGGTATCTCGTCGGGATCGAGAATCTGGTTGGCCATCTCTTCACGCCACGCATCGCCGTATTTTGCCTCAAAGATTTTCTCCAAGTTGTCGGCCACCGCTCCGCGCTGGGCGGCAAAGGCCCGGACATCATCAAGGAGCAGCACGAAGCGAGTATCTTCGGCTGCCTTCTCGTTCTTCTTGCGCTGCTGCTCGGCCACGATCTTGGCGTTGCCGAGAGTCTGGACGTTCACGGATCGGTTTTCGCCCGCTTCGATCTGGCGGGCTGCATTGACAATACCGCGCTGCGCTGAATTGCTGGTAATGACATCCGCGCTGGCATCGCGCGTGTTCTCGTCGATCTCAGCATCGAAATCGACGGCCATGTGAGCATGGCCGAATGATTTGGTGAGCTGCCCTTTCAGGTCAGCCGCCGCGTCAAGATAACGCTGTGCATCCCCCACAACACTCATTGTTTCCCCATTCTGCCCGTTGACCGGGCTATCTTGTTGTCTCGCGCGGGTTTTCCCGCATCCTCATAAAGTATAGGGGATTTGCGTTAGTAATATGTTAAATATCCATAAAATTTAGCTAAAATTTGAGATACTTAGCGCAGAAGTGAAAGGTGCTTATCCGCGCGGATAGGTGGCGAGAAAATTCATCATCGCCTGCCATTCGTCGGGGCAGGCGGTCTGGCGGCGTCCGGTGCGCCAGTTGGTGATTTTGACGGCGGTGAGCTTGGGCGTGATGGGGCGCATACGCTTTGCGATCTCGGAAGGGCCGTAGCCCGTGCGTTCGATCTCCTGTTCCAGCTTCGCTTTCATCTCGGTGGTCAGCGTGACGCGCTTGCGGTGCTCCCGCGTGCCGAGGGCTTTGTCGGGAAGGCTGGCGAGGGTTTCGGTCAGGGCTACCCACGCATCTTTGGGGAGCTGAGACTTCTTCCCCGCCGCAAGCTGACGGATCAGCAGAGCGTCGATCTCAACACCTGTCCGCTCAAGCACCCGATACCGCACCTCCATAGATGACAGGCCCGTGCGGGTGATTTCTCGGTCAAGCAGGGTCTGATCATCATCGGTCAGGGTATGAATGTCGGGGCGGGGCGGCTCCCCGGATCGTCTCGGCATTGATCAGCGCGGTTATTGTTATCGTTCTGGCGCCGATTTTACCGGATTCAGCGCCCGTCATCAATCAGCCTATCCCCCCAGTACAATGTGGGCTTGCGGCTAGGAGTTGCGAAGGGAGCGAAACTCCCTGTTGAATTCAAGGAGGAAGCCGATGCGAGACTATGGGATGCACCCAGAGAATCGAGTGAGATGCGTGCGCTGGCGTGGCTGGCCTATGTGCTGGCCTTTATCGCTGCGTTTTCGTTCACGCCGACTTTTCACGGCAGCACCGTGAACTGGGCTGTGGGCTACATGTACGAGAACTACGGCGTCTGGATGGGTGATCTGGGCTGGTATGTCTGGTTCATCGCCAGTGCGCTGCTGGTCTATTTTGCCAGCACCGTCATGCTGCTGCTGCTCCTGCAAGCGATCCAGATGCTGACCAAATATGGCATCCTGTCACGGCTTCGGTGACGCATGAACTGGCTAACGGGAAGGGCGGTCCCTAGGGCTCCCCTTTTCGATTCCGGCTCACTGACGCGACAGAATGGGCAATAGGGTTGCGTAAATAAAATTTTGATCTGGAAGAGGGGGCAGATGCCGTACTTGGGCAGACGCTGGATAATACGTCGCTCGGGCTTGAAGGCCGACGGGCGGGTTTAGCTTTGACCTTACTGTTAGCTCTCGATAGTCTCGGATTTGGGGGGACGTCGTGGAAATTAAAGATTGGCTGCCGCTTGCCGTTTCCCTATCAGCTCTCGTCATTTCGGGCATTTTGGTTATGCTGCAGCGTCGCCAATCACATCGGCTCGACGCTATTGCTACTGCGTTCAAGGCCGATGTCGATCTGTATCGAGACATGCGGGAGGCGGCGCTTATCAGCCATCGCAGCATGATCGAACGCCAGCTTGCGAATATTCAAACTGCAATCGTTACGGCGCAGCGCCTCAAGGACGCCATCGCCAATTTACTCGACGCGGCAGACCACCCTGACACCTTTCCGCGAGCGGCTGTAGTTATCGAGCTTGAGAGCGCGACCGAGGCAATTGAAGAAGCTCACGGCGCGCTGACGCAATGGTTCACGCTGCCGGAGATGCTACCCCTGCATCGGTGCAAGAGCAGTTGCGCTACGTTGTCGGCGCTGGTCAGCGCACAGGTCGAGGGTATCGAGCGCATAACCTGCGTTCCCGAGTCGCTAATCGAGCAGCTTCGAAACGCAAGAGAGCTTGCGACTAACGCGCAGGACCAACTGCGCGGTCTGGCAAGAACCAGCCAATTCCTCCTCAAATCCCCAGGTGATCATGCGCCGCGCCTTGTGGGTTGATGACGACCAGCGGCTCCTGACTCCAGCCGCGATCGCGCTTGGCGCCGCTGGGATCGAGATCGTGTTCGCCTCGGATCTCGCTATGGCGCTTGACCGGCTAAAGTCAGAACAATGGGACTACGTCATCGTCGACATCGGCATAGACCCCGGTGCACTCACAGTGCGGCATCCTGAGGCTCTAGAGGCGCTTGGCTACGAACAGGAGACCACTGGCCTCGATTTTGCCCGCTATCTGCTAGAGGCACCTGCTCCGATCAAGCGAGACGCAACATCAATTATCATCTGCTCTGGCTTCAAGCTGGCCTATCTTCAGTCTGTCGCGCCGGAACTGATGGCACGTTTCGCCTTTGTGTCCAAAGACGCCCGAGCTTTTCGCGAGAACCAGTTCATTGCCGACCTTAGTACTGCATTGGGCTTTTCCGAACCCGTTGAGGCTCCGCCCTTAGCTGTCGCAACACTCGAGCTTCCCTATATCGATCTCTACCATGATCTGAAGATTGCTGTGCGGTCCTCGATCCCAGCACTCGCTCGGGTACAAGAGCGACTACTGGAATTCTCCGGCGGCAAGCAGGCAGACCTAGAGGCAGCCTTGGAGAAGGTTGAAGAACGTGGCACGACTCTCGTGGACGAGGCATTCAGCGCGCGAGGTGTGAACGCCGCGCATCTCGGGGCAATCGAGGACATTCTTGCAATCCTTGCTGAGAAGCGTGCGGATATCGAGCCAACCGGATATGCTGAGCTAACACAGCTTACTGATCGGCTAATGCTTAAGGTCGCGCGGCTACCCAAGCTTCATTCTGTGGTTGCACTGGGCGAAGCTTGTCGCATTCTCCAAACCCGCCTGTGCGCTATCGAGATCAAGAAGGTAACTCAACGACTGTTGAGCGAGTTTTCAACGCCACAGTTGGACGCCAGTACAGATGCGTTCAGTTTTGATTCCTCTTCTATTCTCAGCAACATCCTAGACATTGAGGAGCCCAACGCAATGGCGAGCAGGGCTCAATTCGAGCGTCACATCGCTCCCAACGTAGTGCTGCGAACGATTCAAGCAGATCAGGCGCACCGATTTCGTCGCGCGCTTACCAACATCATCGACAACGCCGTCAAATTCCAAGGACGACTTCGTGATCGGAGTACTTGGATCATTGTCAAGCACTTCGCCGATCGTGGCTGGTGTGTAACTTCGATCGAGAATTGGGGGGCGCCGATACGTCCGGAAGAGCTCAATGCCATCTTCGCTCGCGGCAGGCGAGGTGAGATGGCGCGCAAACAGGGCAATGGCCAAGGTTTAGCAATCGCGTCTGACTGTGTTCACGCTCTCGGCGGATCGATCACCTCAGAGAGTAGAGAATCTTGGGGAGGCAACGCCATCAACACGTTTACCGTTCGTCTTCCGCTAACCCCGCGTCTAGCAGAATAGATACTGCACCCGATTGATCGGCCTCTCATTGTGGCGCATCTTGCGCTCGCATCCTGTACCGACCAACTCTCCTAGGGGTTTATTCTTCAGGGGATCGGCCCAGTTGATCTCAGGGAGACCTATTTCGGCGGCCACACGTCTAACATTCTCGAAATATGGCCGACTGTCGGTTGCAACCCGAAGCGTTGCACCCGGGACTGCCACGCGCTGAAGCTCGCGCACGAAATCGACTGTAAACAGCCAGCCCTTCACCTCGGCCCCAAGTACGTTGTGCTTGCGGATCGGCCCTGTGTATGGCGTCGGAAAATATAGGTGGAAGGCGTCGATTGCATGGTCTGGCACATGGTCGCATAACCACTTGCGGGCCTCGCCATGCACGAACTCAACATTGTCAATGTCGAGATGCCGGCGCGCAGCTTCAGCAGAGGCGAAAGAGTGCTCATTGATGTCGATACCGATGATGCGGATATCCGAATGCTCCAACGCTGCAGCGAGCGCGAAGCGCCCTTCGTGCCCGCAGCCTATATCTAGCTCTGTTCTGCGTCTTGCCGTTCGGATTTTCGCTAAGCGGCGCTGCCGCCCTCCTGTCCCGCCATTCTGAGTAACTTGTTTAACAAGCACAAATGTGTTTGCAGCGCATGGACACCTTTTTAAAACCCAAGGTAAAAACGCGCCTTTTATGGTCGTTGGCCGTAGACGTCGTGCCTCGCAACTAATAAGTGAGCCTATAAGTCGTCTGAAGATGATGCTCCTATCAATGGCGCTTATCCACAAGCAACTGATTGTAGAGACTTTTCGCGGAGCTGCGCTGCAATCATATCCTGTCGCTGCTGGCGGTCGCGTTGAAGTGCCTGCCACGCCTCGCGTTCGTTCTGATCCTTCAGCTTGGCATAGCGTCCTGACAGGCGGTCCCACAGCCCGCCTAGCCCCTTACTCATGCGTGCGGCGCGGTGTTGCGTCTCCACCTGCCAACGTGCTTTCTGGCCCACATCCATGCGGTAGCGTTCTTCGGCATGGGCGAGCGTCATCGCTTGCCTGTCGCGGACAAGCGGTTCGAGAGCAGTAACCTGCTCCGCTTGCGCCTCGCCGATAAGCCTCACAAGCGTTGGCGCAACGGTCTTGGCGATATGCTCCTGCGTTTCTTCAACGCTGCGCAGCTCGTCGGTTTTGCCGAGACGCTCGCGCAGCTCTTTCGATTTGCAACCCAGCAAGCGTTGCAGCGACATAACTTTGCCCTGCCAGTTGAGGGCGACAAAGCCGCGTCTGTCGCCTTTGGTCAGATAGAGGCCGCGTTCCTGCAAGGCTTGCTGAAAAGCCTCGCGGTTGTCGGAAATGCTCCACGCTTCCTGCGCGAGCATCTTGATCTGCTTGGGATCGCGTCCTTCCGCCTTGGCCTGATTGTAAAGCGCCAGATCGAAATTGCGCGGGTCGCGCTGGCGCTTGTCGATGAAGCCTTTCGGCAAATCCCAGCCCTGTTCGAGATAGGTGGCTTTGGCGATCTCTTGCAGTTTGCTCTTGTAGAAGGGCAAGGGCACCACGCGCATATGTTCGGGGTCGATCCGCGACCACACGGCATGGCAATGCCTGCGCCCTTCCTTTTCATGGAAGACAACGATGCGGCTGCGCTCGCCAAGGCCGTTCTCCTGCTCGATCCGCTCGATGGTGCGCTCGAACACCTCCACGCCTACTTGCTCCTGCTCCGGTGGCGACAGCGAGATGCTGAAGAGCGGCTGATTGGATTTTACGCCCTTAGAGAGCGCATGGACTTCTTGCATCGCGCCCATGACATCATCGGCCATGAACCCGCGCACCTCATGCTGCTCGATATGGTCGTTGTCTTTCTCATTGGTGAGGTGGCGACCCAATGCGAGCGGAGTTGCCCGACACGATGCTTTAAGGATCATCGGTTCTGCGCGCTGATGCCCAGCGCGGCCATAAGCATACTGCGCATCGCCGCGACATCGGCGCAAGCGCGATTGATGGCGCGCTCGGTTTTCGTGTCGACCGGAAGGCTGCCGGACTTCGCCGCTTGCGCCAGAGCGCCAAAATTGTCGGCGAGCTGCGATTGCCCAAAGAAGCCAAGCAGCTTGGCTATCAATTGGTGGTCTTTGATCGGCTCGGAGCCGCGTCGCTTACGTTCAGGAATCGAGGCGGGGTCGAACAGTTTGGCCTTGATATTGGCATTGCGCGACATGCTGCCGCGATCCTTTTCAAGCCGAAGACGCTCCTCTGGCGTGAGCCGCACCGATATGGGCGGCTCGCGCCTTTTGGGCTTGGTCTTCGGCATGTCAGGTCTGAAAGGCAAAGACGCACCATTCCCGTCATCGAATGTCGATGCGGGGCATGATGCGTCAGGTTGAAAGAAATATTGGGGGGATAGGGGGTCAGCGAGGGGTCATGGCTCGGGAGGTGGCCCATCCTCGCAATACGTATCCGGGTTGCCTAACAATCCCTCTGGCAGCGCGGACAGAACAGCGTTCCAGTCAGCCAGCGACTCGAAGAGGGTGTTCAAACTCTCTCCGTCCGGGTGCGCCAGCCGTCTCTCCCGAAGGGGGAGGGGGCTGGCGGGTCGTAAAGACTGCGAACATCGGAGTCGGAGCGCCGCAGGCGCGCAGACGGGGCGAGCGAAGCGAGGCCCAATCCTGCAGGGCGCGCCAGCCACTTTCCCCGAATAATACCGGGCTCCCTCAGCCCCGCCTGACCTCGCCCAGCGGCATATGGGTTACCGGGTATCCGCTGTCGGTCGGGATGCACAGCGACCGGCCTTCCGGGCGGTCCGCGATGAAAGGGATGATCGTGCGCACCGGTGTCGCCTCGGCATGCGCGCGGGCATCGGCGAAGGTGGCGAACTGGGCGAGCCGCTCCAGATTGCGGCGGGTGGGGAAGATCACGTCGATCTCGCCGCGGTCCGCATTGGCGAGCGCGTCGGCGGCGCTGGTCCAGAACAGGTGCGTGTTCTCGCCCGCATCGACCTCGATCTCGACCGCGCCGGTGCCGAGGTCAGCGAGATAGAAGCGCGTGTCGAACACGCGGGTCAGCTTCTCGTTCTTCGGGTACCAGCGCGCGAAGGGCACCAGATCATCGAGCGCGAGCGACCAGCCGAACCGTTCCAGCACGGGGGCGAGCGCCAGTTCGGTCTGCAACAGCGCGCGCGCCTGCACCGCGCGCTGCGCGTCGATATCGCCGCGCAGGCCCAGCACAAGCCCGGTTTCCTCCAGCGTTTCCCGGATCGCCGCGATCCGGTGCGCCGCTTCGTCGCTGTCGGCCATGCCGACACCTTGCGCCAGCTCGTGGTCGCTCGGATCGACGCGGCCGCCGGGGAACACCGCCATGCCGCCGGCAAAGGTCAGCTTGCGCGAACGGACCTGCATCAGGATCTGCGGTGCGCCGCCATCGGGCGCATGGCGGAAGATGACCACCGTCGCGGCGGGAATCCCGTCGGGCGGGCCGTCTGCTGCTTGCGCGGTCTTTTCTGCCATGTGCCTGCCGGTAGCCTGCTGTCGGGATTTCTTACAACTGCGACCGGTGCGGGCCGGGCGTTAACTATCGCGGTGCGTGCGGTTGCGCCAAATCGGCAAACTGGCACGGGGGATGCATATCAGGTGTTGTCCCTGACTTTCGTCAAGAGGCGGGACCGCAAGGTCTCCTGGTCCCGCCTCCCCGAAGTCTCGACAAGCTCCCCCGAGAAAACGAAACCAGCCCGCGAGCTCAGGCTGCGGTCTTCACGCCCTTTTCGGCGAACATCTGCTGCAACTCGCCCGCTTCGAACATCTCGGTCATGATGTCGCTGCCGCCGACGAACTCGCCCTTCACGTAAAGCTGGGGGATGGTCGGCCAGTCGGAAAACGCCTTGATGCCCTGCCGGATTTCCATGTCCTGCAGCACGTCGACGCTCTCGTATCTCACGCCGCAATGGTCGAGGATATGCACCGCACGGCTGGAAAAGCCGCACTGCGGGAACAGCGGGGTGCCCTTCATGAAAAGGACGACCTCGTTCTCGCCGACGATGCCCGAAATACGCTCTTTGGTGTCAGTCATTTTGGAATAAACCATTATTGCTTGCGCTGTAGGCAATCACTTGGGAGCCTCGGTGGTCAGTTGCAAGGCGTGGAGCACGCCGCCCATATTTCCACCAAGCGCCTCGTACACCAGCTTGTGCTGCTGGACGCGGCTCTTGCCCGCGAATTGCGGCGCGGTGACTTTCGCCGCCCAGTGATCATTATCCCCGGCGAGATCGCGCATCTCGACCTCGGCACCGGGCAGGGCCGCCTGGATCATTCCGACAATCTCTTCCGCTGCCATCGGCATAAGCGGATCAGGCCCCGCCGATCAGCTGGCGACGCGCCTCGACCGCGCATTCGGCCAGCTTGGCGCGCACAGTCGCTTCGTCGACATCGCAGCTTGCAGCGGTGAGATCGCCCAGCACCTTGCGGATCACGTCCTCGTCGCCCGCTTCCTCGAAATCGGCCTGCACGACAGCCTTCTTGTAGCTGTCGGCCTCTTCCTCGGTCAGGTTCATCAGGTCTGCGGCCCATTCGCCGAGCAGACGGTTGCGGCGCGCCGCCACCTTGAACGCGGTTTCCTCGTCGAAGGCGTACTTCGCCTCTTCGCCCCGCTCGCGATCCCTGAAATCGGTCATTATCGTGCTGCCTTCTTGAAAATGGAATGTCGTGCGGTGCCAATAGGCGCGCTTGCGGGGCGCGGCAAGCAGGTGCCTACTTGTCCGTCACCACCACCAGCTTGCCCACCGCCTGACGGTTTTCAAGCTTTTCGATCGCCTTGGGCGCATCGGCGAGGCTGAAGGTCTCGCTCACCTGCGGGCGAATCTTGCCGTCCTGCCACAACTGGAACAGCTCGGCGATGTTGGCCGCATTGGCCTGCGGATCGCGCGCGGCGAACGCGCCCCAGAAGACCCCGCGAATGTCACAGCTCTTGAGCAGTGTGAGGTTGAGCGGCATCTTGGCGATCCCCGCCGGGAAGCCGATCACCAGGAAGCGGCCTTCCCATGCGATCGAGCGCAGGGCGGGTTCGGAATAGTCGCCCCCGACGATGTCGACCACGATGTCCGCGCCGTTCGAGCCGACGGCGGCCTTGAAGTCGCCCGCCAGCGCCTTCGACGCATCCTTGTCGAACGGGGCGCGGCCATAGACGACCGTTTCGTCCGCGCCCGCATCCTTGGCGACCTTCGCCTTCTCTTCGCTCGATACCGCCGCGACCACCTTTGCGCCGTAAGCCTTGGCCAGCTCGATCGAGGCGAGCCCGACGCCGCCCGCCGCGCCGAGCACCAGCACGGTATCGCCTGGCTTGATATCGCCGCGATCCTTGAGCGCGTGGATCATCGTGCCGTAGGTCATCAGCAGGGCAGAGGCTTCGACCAGGTCGACGCCCTCGGGCACCTTGAACAGCCGTTCCGCCCCGATCACCGCCTGTTCGCGCAGGCCCCCGCTGCCGATCCCGGCGAGTACGCGGTCACCGACATTCCAGCCCTCGACCCCTTCGCCGAGCGCGGCGATGGTGCCCGAAATCTCGCCGCCGGGCGAATAGGGCCGCTCCGGCTTGAACTGGTAGAGGTCGCGGATCATCAGCGTGTCGGGGAAGTTGATCGCGCAGGCCGCGATATCGACCAGCACTTCGCCATTGCCCGGCGTGGGCGTGTCGATCTGTTCGATCACCAGCGTTTCGGGCCCGCCCACTTCCTTGGTCAAAACGGCTTTCACTGGGCACTCTCCTTGTTCGTTTCTTGTCGTGTCAGGGCCGGTATCTGGCCGATATCGGCGGGTTCGTGGCCAATCACCACGGTTGCGTCATTGTCGGCGGCGATCTGCTTGAACCGCTCGATCGCGCGCACGCTGGCCTGCGGATCGGTGTTCCAGGTGGGTACGCCTGCAGTCTCGTAATTCTCTTCGAAATGGGCGACGTCGCCCGACAGCATCACCACGCCGTCGGCGGTGCGCAGCTTGAGCCCGGAGTGCCCCGGCGTGTGGCCCGGCAGGTCGAGGATTACGACGCTGCCGTCACCGAAGACGTCGGTGTCGCCGTCGACGGGCTTCACCTTGCCGCCCCCGGTCGTCCACCGCGCATAGGGCGATGCGTCGACCCCGTCGGTGCCATCCTTCGCCGCGTCCTTCACCGCCTGCCAGTCGCCCGCGCCGGTATAGAGCGTGGCCTGCGGGAAGTCGGCGAGCTGGCCGGTGTGGTCGAAATGGTAGTGGCTGATGCCGACGATATCGATATCGCCCGGCGCGATCCCCGCCGCGCGCAACTGGTCGGCAATGGTCGCCTTCAGCGATGCGCCATCTTCCGGGTGGCCGACCAGCGAGCCGGGCAATCCGGTATCCCACAGCATCAGGTCGTCGCCGTGGCGGATCAGGTAGCAGCTATCGGTCAGCGTCTTCCTGACGCCCTTGTAGTCGCCAGAAATGGAAAAGACCGACAGGTCTTCGATCTCCAGCGACCCGCAATCGATCCGCTCGACCGAGACGGTCGCCTGAGTATCGCCCGTGTCGGTATCGGCCGGCGAGGCCCCGGAACACGCGCCGAGCAGCACCGCTGCGAGAGCGAGGGCGGACAGAGCGCCCGGTCCTGTGATCGATTGCATCATTCCCCCTCCGCCCCCGAACGGCGCGCGTATCAATCGGTTTGCGGATCTTCGCCCGACGGAATGGGCGGCAGCTTGTTTTCGCCCCCGTCCTTGTCCGATTTGCGTCGCTTGCCCGCGTAAAGCAGCGCGGCGGCGATGGCGGCGGATCCGATGGCGGCCCCGGCCGCGATGGCAGCGCCGGAAAGGCCCTTGGTGTTCTTGCTCATACCCCTCCTAGTGCATGGGCGGCGATTTCGTTGCAAGCAATGTGCAACACTGCGCAGGAAATGCTGAGGAAATTGCGCGATTGTAATGGCCCCGTAAGGTTGACCGTGTTAGCTTACACTTATGTCAGCAAAGCCCTTCGCCTTTCCAATCTCCATCAAGCCCGCCGACATCGATTTCATGGGGCATGTCAACAATGCCCGCTATCTGGGCTGGGTGCAGGATGCGGTGCTGGCGCACTGGCAGAAATTCGCGCCTGCCGAGGCGGTGGCCGAGCGGGCGTGGGTCGCGCTCAAGCACGAGATTACCTACCGCAAGCCCGCCTTCCTCGAAGACGACATCATCGCGCGCACCGTGCTCGAAAGCACGCGCGGCGCGCGGGCGTTCTACCACACGGTGATCGAACGCGGGGGCGAAGTGCTGGCCGAGGTCAAGTCGAGCTGGTGCTGCATCGACGCGCAAAGCCTGCGCCCCGCGCGGATCGGCGAAGAGATCGCACGGCACTTTTTCCCAGCCCACGATTAGCCTATACCGCGCGTCATGCGCCGTTTCCTCCTCCCGCTCGCCCTGTTTGCGGCGTTGCTACCGGCTCCTTCGATCGCGGAGGAGTTCGAAAACCCCTTTGCGATGTCCTCCGAAGAGACGGACGCCGTGCAAGAGGCGCTCGATCGCGGACTGACGCTCTACCAGTACGATCAGGCCGCCTGGCATACGACCGACGCACTGATGGAAGATGTTGCCGATCCTTCGGGCGCCGGCATCAGGGGCTGGGTCGTCGTTCCGGTCGAAGCCGGGTGGCTGGTCACCTATTGGCGCCCCGAGGGGGACGGATACCTGGGCGTCTATTCGGCACTTTGGGATGGTTCCGAAGTCAGCGAGCGCAAGGTGCTCGGCTCGGACGAGGCGGAACTTTCGGACGAACAGGTCGCGCTGATCCGCGCGGGGAATGTGCCCGACGCGGCTACGCTGACGCCCTGCGCCAACGCCCCGTTCAACAAGGTCATCATGCCGTCGGGCAAGGCGAGCGGCAGCACCTTCGTTTACCTGCTGACCCCGCAAACCTCGCTCGACAGCGTGCCGATGGGCGGACATTACCGCTTCGAAGTGCTCGACGGGGAGATCGTGGACCGGCGCGAATTCACCAAGTCGTGCCTGCTTTTGGGACCGCCGCCGGAAACGGCACCGCAGGCACTGCTGGTCACGCATCTGCTCGATCCGGTACCGACCGAAATTCATGTTTTCTCGGCCTATCCCGCGCGTATGCCGATCTATGTGGTCACTGTTGAAAACGATACGATCTGGGCGGTCGACGTCTCCGGTGGACAGCCGCGGATCAGGCTTGTGAACCGCAACTGATGACCGTGCTTGTCCCCCTCCTGATCGTACTCGCGACCATCGCCGCGATGGAGTGGATCGCGTGGGCGAGCCACAAGTACATCATGCACGGCTGGGGCTGGGGCTGGCACCGCGACCATCACGAACCGCACGACAAGATGTTCGAGAAGAACGATCTCTACGGCGTCGTCGGGGCGGCGATGAGCATTTCGATGTTCATGCTCGGCAGCCCGCTGGTGGCGGGCGATCATGCCTGGCCGCCCGCAACGTGGATCGGGCTGGGCATCCTTGGCTACGGGATCATCTATACGCTGGTGCACGATGGCCTCGTCCACCAGCGCTATTTCCGATGGGTGCCCAAGCGCGGCTACGCCAAGCGGCTGGTGCAGGCGCACAAGCTGCACCACGCGACCATCGGCAAAGAGGGCGGGGTAAGCTTCGGCTTCGTCTGGCCGCAGGACCCGGTCAAGCTGAAGGCCGAACTCAAGCGCCAGCGCGAGGCGGGTGAGGCCGTGGTGCGCGAAAGCGCAGGGGCCTAGGCGTCCGCATCGCACAATGGCGGCTCGGCTGGACCTCACCGGACGCTGGGATGGGACGTATCGGTATTCGGACAATTTTGGGCCCGAGACGCCGTTCGTTGCGGTCCTTTCGGAAGTCGGGGCGCGTTTCTCGGGCGAGATTATCGAACCCAACGCGTATCGCCCGGTTACCGCGCATGCGATGGTGGAGGGGGTCCGTTCGGGCAGGGCGATCGAATTTACCAAGACCTATCGCCTGGCTGGACCAGCTTACGAGACCCCGGTCGATTATAGTGGCCGCATGAGCGAGGATGGCCAGTCCATTTCGGGCACCTGGTTCCTCGCGGAGTTCGACGGAACCTTCGAGATGCATCGCGAAGCGAGCGAGACGGTTCCGCAAGAGAGCGAAGTGGCTCGGAAGGTGTCACTGACGCGCTAACCCCGGGCTATGTCCCTTCCCGGGGCGGGTCGCGCCCGCCTGCGCGCTTGCTCCTGCGGCGCAGGGGACCTATCCAGTCGCTCCGGCCTGCGGTGTGCGCCGGTCCATTTCCCCCGAGTCGCGTTGCCCAAAGCAGAGTTCCTTTACGATCATCCGCTGTTGGAGCCCTTGCGCAGCGAGCGCGGGCGGCGGGTCGTCGGGCTTGTCGCCGCGCTGCTGATCGAGGCGATCCTGCTGATCGTCCTCCTGACGCTGAACATGCATGACGAGCCCGCCGCGGCACCGGGCAGCCTCACCGTGGTCAATCTGGAGGCGCAACCCGAGCCGTCGCAGGATCGCGAGCAGCCCGAACGCGAGCCGAGCAAGACCGCGCAGCCAACCGAGCAGCGACCCGACCCGACAAATCCGCAGGTCGAGCGGCCCGAGCCTGTGCGGCCCCAGCCCGTGCAGCGCGAGGTTGTACCCACGCAGCCCGCACCGCAGCCGGTCGTTCCATCGCAGTTCAAGCTGCCAACGCCCAGCCAGTCTGCGCGCCCGGCGCAGCAGGATGCGCCCAGGCAGGCCTATGGCCCGGTCGACAGCGGGTCGCGATCGGGCATCGCGGATTCCAAGGTGGTCGGCACCGCACCCGACGGGCAGCCGCTCTACGCGGCGCGCTGGTACCGCGAACCCTCCGACGACGAGCTGGCTGGCTACCTCTCCACCGCGACCGGCCCGGGCTGGGGCCTGATCGCGTGCAAGACCGCGCCACAATTTCGGGTGGTCGACTGCGTACCGATCGAGGAATCGCCGCGCGGATCGATGATCAACCGCGCGGTCCTGGCCGCCGCATGGCAGTTCAAGGTTCGCCCGCCGGTGCTCGGCGGCAAGTCGCTGGTCGGCAGCTGGGTGCGTATCAGGATCGACTATTCGATCCGGCGGTGAATGCTGGCAGGTCAACCACCCGCGATGCGCGCGGCGTGTTCCTTTACCAGCGCGATCATGTTGGGCACGCCCTGCGTCCGGTTGCTGGATAGCTGGTTCTTGAGGTCGAAGGGTTCGAGTGCGCCCACGACATCCATCTGCGCGACTTCGGCTGCGGGCCGATCCTGCACGGCGGAAATGACCAGCGCGACGATGCCCTTGGTGATCGCGGCGTTGCTGTCGGCCAGGAAGTGCAGCTTGTCGGCCTCTCCGGTCGGGTAGACCCACACCGCTGCCGAGCAGCCGCGCACCAGCGTGGCGTCGGTCTTGAGCGCCTGCGGCATTTCCTCCAACTCGCGCCCCAGCTCGATCAGCAGGCGATATCGTTCGTCGCCTTCGAGGAATTCGTACTCTTCGCGGATATCGTCGAGGGTTCTCAAAATCTGCTCCGCTCACCCTGAGCTTGTCGAAGGGTCGTCCTTCGTTATCGATGCCTCGCTAGAGGAAAGGACGATGCTTCGACAAGCTCAGCATGAGCGGGTCCGGGACAACCCACTACCCCGAAAGCCCGCCGGGGCGCGTGAGGGCGTAGTAGATCACGTAAAACCACGAGAGGAAGCCGTGGATGATCGCCCACACGATCGACTGGTGCAGCGACCACGAGATCGCGACCGCGATCGCACTGCCGAGCCCGATGCCCGCCTGTGCGGCCTGGCTTTTAGCGCCGCTCAAAGGTCGACCCCGTTGGCGATCGCTTCCAGCTTGCGGATGCGTTCGCGCATGTCGGCGAGCGTGATCGGCGCCACACCGCGCGTGTCGTCCGGGTCGTGGCGTCCGTTCGCGACCGCGTCCAGCTCGCGGCGCTTCAGCGCCAGCCAGCCTTCCCACGCGCGCAGCAGCGCCGCCGCGACGAGGCCGAGGCCGAGAAGCGATGTGGCGGCGATAACAAGTGTCGGCTCCATGACTTCAATCCTCCTTCGTGCGATCCGTGCCGGTTGCGGCGTTCGTCAGTCCTGCTTTTGGCGCAGGGCGTCTATTTCGGCGGAGATACGGTCGCGCTCGCGCGCGGCGCTGGTGTTCTTGTCGTAGGCAATCCGTTCGAGCACCGCGATCCGCTCCTTCAGGGCGGCGATTTCCGCTTCCGCTTCGTCGTCGCGGCGATAATCGCGCTCGGGCTGGTGGCTCAGCGTGCGTTGCTCGCTTCCGTGGCGCTCGAGAAACGCCTCGCTGTGATAGCGCGCGCGGAGCACCCGCGCAGCTGCGGCGATCAGCACGATCAGGACAATGGCGGCAGGCCAGCTCATCAGTGGGCATCCTTCCTATCGCGAAGAGATTCGATTTCATGGGTCAGCGAATAGCCGCTGTCGGTCACAATCCGCTCGACGTTGCCCAGCCGATCCTTGATCGATCCGAGTTCGGCGCGAAGCTGGGCGTTCTCCTGCGTCAGCAGCTTGAGGCGTTCTTTCGATTCCTCGCTGTTGCTCGGGTGGATCGGCACGCCCCACATGGTTTCCAGCGGGTAGCCGTGCTTGATCTTCAGCCGGGTGGTGTGAATCCAGCCGAACAGGCCCGCGCCACCGATCATCATCCCGCCGAGCACGGCGATGATGGGGATCATTGCTCCATCCATCACACCTTCTCCTTCCTGGCGATGTCCAGCGGAACCCCGCTGCTCTCGTCCCTGCGCAGCGCCTCGATCTCGTCGGAGAGCGAATAGCCGCGTTCGGTCACGATCTTCTCAAGCACCTTCAGCCGGTCCGCGTGGTTGTCGAGCCGGTGGACGAGCTGTGCGTTCTCACTTCGCAAGGCTTCGATTTCGGCCGACTTGTCCGCGCGGCTCGTCTTGCCGCCCCATTCGTCTTCCAGATCGTAGCCGTGCTTGGCGCGGATCCAGTTGTTGATCAGCCAGCCGGCGGTGCACAGCGCGATGATGACGACGATCATGCCGGGGCCGCTGAGGAGCTCGTTCATCAGGCGCGCTCCCTGCTGTCGAACGAGAGCGGCGTGCCGCTGGCGGGGTCATCGATGCTGCGTGCATCGCGCAGCGCCTCGATCTGGGTGGCGACGTCGTAGCCCTTGTCGGTCACGATGCGTTCGAGCACCTGGACACGGTCTTCGAGCCGCTGGATCTGCGTTGCGTATTGCGCGGCCTTTTCGGCACTGGCGCTGGCAGTCTTGTCCAGCTGCATCTCTGCAAGCTTGCGCTGATGTGTCGTCCAGATCGCGATGATCGGTATGGAAAGCGCAAGGATCGGGATAAACACTCCGACTGTTCCAGCGTCCATTTCAAATCTCCCCTTATGAGTTCAGGTGTCAGCGCAGGCGTTCGATTTCGGCGTCGAGGCGCGGATTGGAGCTGACATAGTGCTCCTCCACGTTCGCCAGGCGACGGTCGATCTCGCGCAGCTTGCCGCGGATTTCGCGGGCGGTGCGGTGCGGGTTGGCGCGCACGCCCTGCCAGTATTTCTGCTCGCGCTTGTCTTCGGTGTAGAGGTGCGAAGGCTTGTGGTTCAGCAGCAGGCCCATGATCAGGTAGGCGGGCAGCGTGACGGGGAAGCCGCCGGAGAACGTCGCGACGAGCAGCCCGAGACGCCACCAGAGCGCATCGAGGCCCGTGTAATCGGCCAGCCCCGCGCAGACGCCCATCAGCTTGGCGTTCTGCTTGTCCTTGTACAGCGTGGTGCGGGGCGTGTTCATGCGCGGGTTTCCTTCCTCTTCTGGGCGAGCAGCGCTTCCAGCTCTTCCAGTTCTTCGTTGTCGGCCTTGTTATCGGCAATCAGGCGGGCGGGCTTGAAGTCGGCATGGTCGTGCGCGACCAGTCGCTCCACAGTGTCCATCCGGTCGTCGAGCCGCTTGGTGAGCGCGTAGAGCTCCTCCAGCAGCGCCTCGTCATTGCTGGTGATGCCGCCGCCTGCGGTCTTCCACTTGGTGACGTAGTGGAAAATCAGCCACGGCAGACCGATGAACAGGATGCTGCAAACGAAGACCGGGACAAGGATCTCATCCATGGCTTATTCCCCCTTCTTCGCGTCGTCGGCTCCCATGCCGAGCGCGCGTTTCATTTCTTCGAGTTCCTCGTCGACCTTGTCCGATCCTTCGAGGGCGGCGATTTCGTCGGACAGCGACAGCTTGCCGCTCTCGCTTTCCATCTTGAGCTGGTCGGCGCGCCCTTCGGCGTAGTCGACCCGGCGTTCGAGCGCGTCGAAGCGGGTCAGCGCCTCGTCGACCCGCTCGGTCGTCATCAGGCTGCGCAGCTTCACGCGGTTCTCCGCGCTTTCGAGCCGCGCGGCGATCTGCGTCTGGCGGCTGCGCGCTTCGCGCAGGCGGCTCTGCAGCTTGTGGATGTCTTCCTCGTAGGCGCGCAGCGAATCGTCGAGCACGCTGATTTCCGCCTTGAGCTGCTCGCTCATGTCGGCGGCCTTCTTCTTTTCGACCAGCGCGGCGCGGGCGAGGTCTTCGCGATCCTTGGAGAGCGCGAGCTGCGCCTTTTCGCCCCAGTCGGCCTGCAGCTTGTCCAGCTTGACCGTGTGGCGGTGCATTTCCTTCTGGTCGGCAATGGTGCGCGCGGCACTGGCGCGGACTTCGACCAGCGTTTCCTCCATTTCGAGGATGATCATCCGGATCATCTTCGAAGGGTCATCGGCCTTGTCCAGCATCTCGTTGAAATTGGCCGCGATGATGTCGCGGGTACGGCTGAAGATGCCCATGAAGCCTCCGGTATAGAAAGGGGTGCCGCCCGCCGCCCCGGCATCATTGCCGAGCGTGGGGATGGGGCTGCGACGCAGCCGCTCGACCTCGTCATCGAGGCGCGAGAGGCGGCCAGCGCGGCCGGGCGGGTCGGTGTAATCGGTCATGCCAGTTCCGCTGTCTGTAGCACGAGCGGGCTGCCCGTTTGAACGCCATCGGCAGACAGCGGATTCAACGCGACGAGCGCACCAATCGCGAGGATCGTGACCAGGACGGCCTTACCGAAAACGCGCTTGGGCTGGGTCTGTTCGTGCATGGTGGTCCTCCTCAACTCCTGTTGGTCCATTCTTTGCAACCGCCGTGCCAAACTGCGGGAATGGCGCATTTCAGCCACTTCCCGATTTTTCGACGAACTGCATGTTGGTGATAATTGCCAAGCCTTGGTGCTCGGCACTATATTGCGGGAATGGAGCGCGAGAACCAGTTTGTCGGGCAGTCTCTTGCCTTCCTCGACGCGGTCGAGCGGACCAGCCGTGCGGCGGGTCTGCAACGCCCCGTGCTGGTGATCGGAGAGCGCGGGACGGGCAAGGAACTGATCGCCGAACGTCTCCACCGCCTGTCGTCGCGCTGGGGCGAGGCGCTGGTGACGATGAACTGCGCCGCGCTGCCCGAGACGCTGATCGAGGCCGAGCTGTTCGGGCACGAGGCGGGCGCCTTCACCGGCGCGACCCGCACGCGCGAGGGCCGCTTCGAAGAGGCCGACGGCGGGACCCTGTTCCTCGACGAACTCGGCACGCTGTCGATGGCCGCGCAGGAGCGGCTGCTGCGCGCGGTCGAATATGGCGAGGTCACGCGGATCGGCTCGTCGCGCCCGCTGCGGATCGACGTGCGCATCGTCGCGGCCACCAACGAGGATCTGCCCGCGCTGGCCGAGCGCGGCGAATTCCGCGCCGACCTGCTCGACCGGCTCAGCTTCGAGGTCATCACGCTGCCCCCGCTGCGCGCGCGGGAGGGCGATATTCCCGTGCTGGCGGATTATTTCGGTCGGCGCATGGCGGCGGAACTGGGGTGGGAGGCATGGCCCGGCTACGCCGAACATGTCGCCGCGCAGCTGGAGGAATATCCCTGGCCGGGCAACGTGCGCGAACTGCGCAACGTGACCGAGCGCGCGGTGTACCGCTGGGACGATGCGCAATCGCCCGTCGGCCATGTCGTGTTCGATCCGTTCGACAGTCCGTGGAAGCCGTCTCCCGCCCCGACGCGCAAGGGCTCCCAGTCCTCCGCGCAGGGCAGCGCCGGGAGCGGGCAGGGCGGTGCCCCGGCTGCTGCGAGCGCGGCGGACTTCGATTCGATCGAGGATCTGCGCGCGGCGGTCGATTCGCACGAACGCGCAATCGTCGAACACGCGCTGGGCAAGCACCGCTGGAACCAGCGGCAGACCGCCAAGGCGCTGGGCCTCAGCTACGACCAGTTGCGCCACTGCATCAAGAAGCACGGGCTGATGGAAGGCGACGGCTAGACCGCCACCTCCGCGCCGCCAGCCAAGCCAGCGTTGGAAACAGTCGCCGAGCCCTCTGGCGAAGCGCGGCGAGGCTCGCTAAGGGCCGCCTGCAAGACAGTGGTTTCAATCCCCCCGCGATTCCCGAGTCGCCCGCTATCGGCAGGGCTCGCAATCGCAGACCAGCTTGCGAAAGGTGCCCGCCGTGGCCTTCAAGGAAATCCCCCTCGCCCTGACCTTCGATGACGTGCTGCTGCGCCCCGCGGCGAGCGAGGTTCTGCCCAGCATGGCCGATACCCGCACCCGCCTGACGCGCGAGATTGCCCTGAACATCCCCGTCATCTCCTCCGCGATGGACACCGTGACCGAGGCCGACATGGCAATCGCGATGGCGCAGCTGGGCGGGCTGGGCGTGCTCCACCGCAATCTCGATATCGCCGAACAGGTCGCGGCGGTGCGCGCGGTCAAGCGGTTCGAAAGCGGCATGGTGGTCAATCCGATCACCATCGGCCCCGACGCGACGCTGGGCGAGGCGCAGGAAATCATGAGCGCCAATCGCATCAGCGGTATCCCGGTGACCGATCGCGGCGGCAAGCTGCTCGGCATCCTCACCAACCGCGACGTGCGTTTCGCCGAACATCCCGGCCAGCCGGTGCGCGAACTGATGACCACCGACAATCTCGCCACCGTGCCGCTGGGCACGGGCCAAGAAGAGGCGCGGCGCACGCTCCACCAGCGGCGGATCGAAAAGCTGATCGTCGTCGACGACGAATATCGCTGCATCGGCCTGATTACGGTCAAGGATATCGAAAAGGCGGTGAACTACCCCAACGCGACCAAGGACGCGTCGGGCCGCCTGCGGGTGGCGGCAGCGACCACCACGGGCGACAACGGTTTCGAGCGCACGCAGGCGCTGATCGACGCGGACGTCGATGTGGTGATCATCGACACCGCGCACGGCCATAACCGCGACGTTCTGAAAGCGGTCGAGCGGGCCAAGACCATTTCCAATGCGGTGCAGATCATCGCGGGCAACGTCGCCACGGCGGAAGCGACCCGTGCGCTGATCGACGCGGGCGCGGATGCGGTGAAGGTGGGCATCGGGCCCGGCTCGATCTGCACCACGCGCGTGGTGGCGGGCGTGGGCGTGCCGCAGCTGACCGCGATTATGGACGCGGCCGAGGAAGCCGACAAATCGGGCATTCCGGTGATCGGCGATGGCGGCCTGCGCACCAGCGGCGATGCGGCCAAGGCACTGGCGGCGGGCGCAAGCTGCGTGATGATCGGTTCGATGCTCGCCGGCACCGAGGAAGCGCCGGGCGAAACCTTCATCTACCAGGGACGCAGCTTCAAGGCCTATCGCGGCATGGGCAGCGTCACCGCGATGGCGCGCGGCAGTGCCGACCGCTATTTCCAGCAGGACGTTTCGGCGATGAAGCTGGTACCCGAAGGGATCGAAGGACAGGTGCCGTACAAGGGCCCGGCCAAGGATGTGATCCACCAGCTGGTCGGCGGGATCAAGGCGGCGATGGGCTACACCGGCAGCCGCACGATCGAGGATCTGCGCAAGGATGCGCAATTCGTGCAGATCACCAATGCGGGCCTCGCCGAAAGCCACGTCCACGATGTTGCGATCACGCGCGAGGCGCCCAACTACCCGACGCGGTGATGGCCGAAGGGCTGGTCCCGCCCGGTATGCTCGAAGCCTGGCTCGCCGGGCGCTCGCTCGCGCGGCAATTGCCTCTGCCCGTTGCTGCGGGAAGCGGGTTCCGGGTCGAGACAAATAGCGAGGCCGAACTGCGCCGGTGGATTTTTCCCGCCGCCGATCCGCAGATCGCGACGGTCGCCCAGACGATCGCCAACCCGCGCGAACCGATAAAGGCCTGCATCGGTGCGCCAGCCCTGGCCGGGTTTCTGACATCGCAGTGGGATGTGCAGGAAACCGGCTTTTTCATGCGCCTGCGCGGTGGGGCTGCCGTGGCGCAAACGCCCGACGGCTTTGTCGCGCGCATTGAGGATCGCGGCCGTGCGGGCATGGTGGAGATTTTAAGCGACGCAGGAGAGTTGGCAGCGCGCGGTTACTGGGGCCGGACAGCGGATGCGTTCGTCTACGACCGCATCGTGGTCGAACCGGATTTTCGTCGCCGCGGGCTCGGCAGATCGCTGATGGGGCTGATCGGGCAATCTCGAAGCGACGAGGCGGCACCGCAATTGCTGGTCGCGACCGATGCCGGGCGCTTGCTGTACCTCGCGCTCGGCTGGGAGGTTCTTTCGCCGTATTCGACGGCGTTTTGGCGACCTATGGAGGGGCGTGAGGAATGAGGTCAGCCTTACCTGACCAACGCGCCTATTTCTTCCTCCCCTCCTCTTCAATCCCGGCCTTCGCCGGGACAGGCATCGGGGATCGAGGGGTGGTATCGAGCCCAAAGGGCTCGCCTCAAGCAAACACCACCCCCAACCCCCTCCTCTGAAGAGGAGGGGGCTCCTGGCATCAACGGTTTCCTAGTCCCCCGCGAAGTGGCATGGCGCTCCGCATGAACCAGCGCCTCATTCCCGGCTGCGATCGCGCGCATTTGCGCCTCGGCGAGCGGACCGTTTTCTTGTTTCTGGACTGTGTGTCAGGTGTGTCAGGTGTGTCAGGAGCGCGGGTATGACCCCCGCTGCGCGGGTGCAGGCCGCGATCGGGATCGTCGATCAGGTGATCGCGGCGGCGAAGGGGCAGGGCGCTCCTGCCGACCGGATCGTCGCCGACTGGGCCAAGGGCAACCGCTACGCCGGATCGAAGGACCGCCGCGCGGTGCGCGAACTGGCTTACGAGGCGATCCGCCATTGCGGCGAAGTGCCCGCATCGGGCCGCGCGGCGATGCTGGCGCTGGCGCAGCGTGACGAGACCATCGCGGCGCTGTTCGACGGATCGACCTACGGGCCTGCAGCGATCGAGCAGGGCGAACCTGTCGCCGAGCCGGGCATCGCCCCGTGCTGGCTGCTCGACCGGCTCGCCGCGTCTGGCGTCGAGGGCGAGGAAGCCGCGGCGCTGATGGGGCGCGCTCCGCTCGACCTGCGGGTCAACACGCTCAAGGCGGATCGCGAGACGATCGATTTGCCCGAAACCGGCGAAAGGCTCGCCGCGCCGGGCGCGCTGCGGTTCGAACCGGGCACGCGGGTCGAACAATGGGCCGCCTATCGCGACGGGATGGTCGAGGTGCAGGACCTAGGCAGCCAGTTGGCGTGCCTTGCTGCCGCTGTGCACGCTGGAGAGACCGTTGTGGACCTTTGTGCGGGCGCTGGCGGCAAGACGCTCTCGCTCGCCGCGGCGATGGAGAACCGGGGGCGGCTGATCGCGTCGGACACCGACAAGCGTCGCCTCGGCCAGCTCGCCCCGCGTGCCGAGCGGGCAGGCGTCGCGGTGGTCGAACAGCGTCTGCTCGATCCGGGTAAGGAACTGGAATCGCTGGGCGATCTGGCAGGGCAGGCCGATTGTGTGCTGATCGACGCGCCCTGTTCGGGCGTCGGCACGTGGCGGCGCAAGCCCGAGGCGAAATGGCGGCTGACGCCCGATCGGCTGGCAAAGTTCGCCGCGACGCAGGATGCTCTGCTGGCGCTGGGCGCAAAGCTCGTGAAACCGGGCGGGCGGCTGGTGTTCGTCACCTGCTCGCTGCTCGACGAGGAAGGCGCTGACCGTTTCGCCGCGTTCCTGAAGGACCACCCGGGCTGGCGTGCGGACCCACCGCAACTGCCGCTCGGTGCGCCGCGGGGGCAGGGTGTGCGGCTGTCGCCGTTCCATCACGGCACGGACGGATTTTTCGTCGCAAGGGCCATCTTGCCGTGTTAACCGGTGCTCCTATGCTCGCCTCTTCGCCCGAAATTCTGGCCAAGTCGAAGGATGCCCTGATGCGTTACGCTCCCGCCGCTGCCGCCCTTTCGCTGCTGGTTGCGGTCACCTCGAGTGTGGGTTCCGCGCAGGAGCAGCCGGTCGATCCGCGCGCGGGCAGGCTGATGGCGCTGGCGCAGGATGCGCTCGATGCAGGCCAGCCCCAGCGGGCGGTCGACGCGCTGGAGGCCGCGCTGGCGATCGACCCGCAATATACCCCGATCCTGATCGATCTGGCCGAGGCGGCGCGCCGCGACGGGCTGCAGGGCAAGGCGATTTCCTACTACCGCGAAGTGCTGACGCGCGATCCGGGCAATTACGAGGCGATCGCGGGCGAAGGCGCGGCGATGGTCGAAAAGGGCGCGATCAATCGCGCGCGCCAGAACCTCGCGCAGCTCGAATCGCTGTGCGGCGCGGGCTGTCCGCAGGCCCGCGCGCTGGCGCAGGCGATCGCGCAGGGGCCGCGCAGCAAGAGCGTGCTGACCGCCGAGGCGGTGATGCCCGACGCGGTGGTGACGCAGAACCTCTCCGCTTCCGACTCGGACGCGCGCTAGGGCGTTTCTCTCAGATAAGCTCGGCGAATTCGGCCAGAACCGCGCGGTAGACGCGTTTCTTGAAGGGCACGATCAGGTCGGGCACCGTGCTCGCCGGAACCCAGCGGAATTCGCAGAATTCCGGGACTTCGTGCGCTTCGAGGTCGATATCCTCGTCGGTCCCTTCGAACCGGGCGAGAAACCAGTCCTGCTCCTGCCCGCGATACTCGCCGCCCCACAGCTTGCCGATCAGTTCGTCGGGCAGGTCGTAGCGCAGCGGTTCCCTCGTCTGGCCGATCAGCGCCGCCTTTTCCCGTATAACGCCGGTCTCTTCCCACAGCTCGCGGAACACCGCCTCGCGCGGGTCTTCGCCCTCGTCGATACCGCCCTGCGGCATCTGCCAGAAATCGCCTTCCTTGGTGTCGATCCGCCGACCGACGAACACCTCGCCCGAATGGTTCACCAGCATCACGCCGACGCAGGGGCGGTAGCCCAGTTCGGAGATGTCACGTTCCTTGGTCATACTCATCGCTGTCGATCCAATGCTGCACCCACCGCATCGATAAAGGCTTCCACGTCGGCTTGCCCACTCGGGATTGCCTTACGCATGGTGAAAAATCCGTGGATGATTCCCGGAAATTCCAGATAGGTCACCTCGGTCCCCTGTGCCACCAGCGACGATGCGTAAGTTCGGCCGGAATCGCGCAGCGGATCGAGCCCGGCGGTGCACAGCACGGTCGGCGGAGCGTCGCTGCAATCGCCCAGCATCGGCAGGTTGCGGGGGCTTTGCGGGTCGGCGGCGTAGCTCTGCGTGAACCACGCCATCGTTGCGCCGGTAAGGAAGTAGCCTTCCCTGAAGCTGCGGAAGCTGGCGTGCTGGCCCGCCTCGTCCGCCACCGGATAGATCGGGGCCTGCACCAGCACCGGCACCGCGGCGGGTTCGTCGCGCAGTGCGTAGGTGGTGACAATGGTCAGGTTGCCGCCCGCACTGTCGCCGGTGATGACCAGGCCGGTGATCTCGCGCCCCAATTCCTCCGGCGAGGACGCGAGCCAGCGCGCCGCAGCCTCGCAATCGTCGGGCGCGGCGGGGAAGGGGTTTTCGGGCGCGAGGCGGTAGTCGACCGAGAGCACCGGCAGATCGAGCCGGTGGGCAAATTCGGTGCACAGCGAATGATAGACTTCCAGATCGCCGATCACGAAGCCGCCGCCGTGGAGGAACAGCACCGCCGGGCCTGCCTCGCGCGATTCGCGCGAATCGTAGAAGCGGCAGGGGATATCGCCAGCGGGGCCGGGGCAAGTGACGTCGCGGATGACGGCGAGATCGTGCGGCGCTGCCTCGCCAATCTGCGCCAGCGTGCGCATGCTTTCGCGTCCGTCGACCGGCCCCAGTTCCTCGACCGGCGGGCGACCCATCGCCTTGAGCATGTCGAGCAGCGTGCGAACATCGGGGCGAACCACAGGCTCGTTGCTGGTTTCCGCGGTGGGGGCGTCGGCCATGAAGGTTTCCTTCCTCGAAACGGGCCGCGCTGGATAGGCGCGGCGCGCGGGGGCTGTCCACCGATCTCCATCAGGCGGACTAGAAAAACTTGATTGCTCACTGCCAGACCGCCACGTAGGCGGCGTTTCAAGGCGCGCGTATCAGGCGCCAGAAAGACCCGAAGGATTTCTCAAGCATGGCGACGCAGGCGCCTCCCGCCCACAGCACCCCCTCCCACATGGACGCAGCACCCGATGCAATCGTGGTGCGCTTCGCTGGCGACTCGGGCGACGGAATGCAGCTGACCGGGGGGCAATTCACGCTCTCGACCGCGCTGGCGGGCAACGATCTGGCGACGTTCCCCGATTTTCCGGCGGAGATTCGTGCTCCGCAGGGGACGCTGTTCGGCGTTTCCGCATTCCAAATCAATTTCGGCAGCCGCGCGATCAACACCGCAGGCGATGCGCCCGATGTGCTAGTGGCGATGAACCCGGCCGCGCTCAAGGTGAACCTCCCGGCGCTCAAGCCCGGCGGGCTGGTGATCGTCGACACGGGCGAGTTCACCAAGCGCAACCTCGACAAGGCGAAGTACGACACGAGCCCGCTCGACGACGATACGCTCGCGCCCTTCGACGTGCTGGCGTTCGACATCAGCGCGCGCACGCTCGAAGCCGTGGAGCCCTTCGGCCTCGGCAAGAAGGATGGCTTGCGCTGCAAGAACATGTGGACGCTGGGCCTTGCGCTGTGGATGTTCGATCGTTCGCGCGCGCCGCTGCACGACTGGCTGAACAAGAAGTTCGCCAAGGCTCCCGACATTGCCGCCGCCAATATCGCCGCGCTCGACGCAGGCCATGCCTATGGCGAGACGGCAGAGCTTTCCGGTCCGCTCAAGCAGGTTCACATGCCGCCGGTGCCGGCCGAGCCGGGCCTCTATCGCACGATCACAGGGGCGGAAGCCGTCTCGCTCGGGCTGGTGGCAGGCGCGCAGCTGGCCGAGCTGCCGATGTTTTTCGGCGGCTATCCGATCACGCCAGCCAGCGCGATCTTGCACCACCTTGCGCGGCTCAAGGAATTCGGCGTCACCACCTTCCAGGCGGAAGACGAAATCGCCGCGATCTGCGCCGCGATCGGCGCGAGCTATGCAGGCCAGCTGGGCGTGACCTCGTCCTCCGGCCCAGGCATTGCGCTCAAGACCGAGGCGATGGGCCTTGCGATCATGACCGAACTGCCGCTGGTGGTGGTCAATTCGCAGCGTGGCGGCCCTTCGACCGGCCTGCCGACGAAGACCGAGCAGAGCGACCTCTACCAGGCGGTCTATGGCCGCAACGGCGATGCGCCGATGCCGGTGATCGCCGCGCGCAGCCCCGGCGATGCCTTCGAGGTTGCGATCGAGGCCTGCCGGATTGCGGTGAAGTACATGACGCCGGTGATGCTGCTGACCGATGGCTACATCGCCAATGCCGCCGAGCCGTGGAAGGTGCCCGACCCGAGCAGCTTCGAGCCGTTCCCCGCCACGTTCCTCACCGAACCGCGCGGCGAGGTGCTGGAGCCGTACAAGCGCAACGAAAATGGCTCTCGTCCGTGGATCAAGCCCGGCACGCCCGGCATGATGCACCGCATCGGCGGGATCGAGAAGGACGCCAACACCGGCAATATCTCTTACGATCCGGCCAACCACCAGCTGATGACCGATACCCGGCGCGACAAGATTGCGAACATCCCTGTGCCCGATCAGGAAGTGGCTTTCGGTGAGGACACCGGCAAGCTGGCGGTGGTCGGCTGGGGTTCGACCTACGGCCCGATCAAGCAGGCGGTGCGTCGTAGCATCGATAAGGGATGCTCGGTCAGCCACATCCACATCCGCCATATCTGGCCGCTGCCGAAAAACCTCGGCGAGCTGCTCAGCGGGTTCGAGCGTGTGCTGGTGCCCGAGATGAATACCGGCCAGCTCAAGACCGTGCTGCGCGACCAGCTGCTGGTCGATGCCGAAAGCCTGACCAAGACCAGCGGCCAGCCGTTCCAGATCGCCGAACTCGAAGACGCGATCTGCGCCTACTTCGATGGCGTCCCCGGAAACACCGGCGGTGAGGTCGAACCCAACGAACAGCAGCTGCCGAGCCCGGTGGAGGGGGAGTGATGGCATGTCGCGCACGAGGCAATCAGGGCAACTGGTTCGCTGAAGTAACAGCCCCCCGGCATCCGGAGGTGCATGGCAAGTCGCTGCCCTGTATTTGGGATTACTGGTGGCAGGGTAAATCTCGCTACATCGATCCGGGTTATGCCCCCGGAAATCCAAAAGCTGAGAAGGTCGTCGAGGCGCTGAAAAGTGAGGGCTTCGCAGTAATGCGTAAGCGGCGAAAGACTGATGACCCTGATAAATGGGAAGCTGACGGATACATCGGCGTCTTCAAAGTAAGCGATGTTGAATTCGGAGAGTCGCTCGAATTTGATATCGTCGAACGAATTTGTGATTTGGATTAAGCCATGAACGCACCCGTGAAAATCGAAACCACGCTCAAGGACTGGGAAACCGACCAGGAGGTCCGCTGGTGCCCGGGTTGCGGGGACTATGCGATCCTCAAGGCCGTGCAGCGCACGCTGCCGCAGCTTGGCTCCGATCCGGCGAACACCGTGTTCATCTCCGGCATCGGCTGCTCCAGCCGCTTCCCCTATTATATCGAGAGCTACGGCTTCCACACGATCCACGGCCGCGCACCGGCTGTGGCGACGGGCGTGAAGCTCGCCAATCCGGACCTCGACGTCTGGCTGGTGACCGGCGATGGCGATGGCCTCAGCATCGGCGGCAACCACATGATGCATGTGCTTCGCCGCAACGTGAACATGCAGATCATGCTGTTCAACAACGAGATTTATGGCCTGACCAAGGGCCAGTACTCACCCACCAGCCGCGAAGGGACGCGCTCGCCGACCAGCCCGATCGGCTCGGTCGACCACCCCGCCAACCCCTGTGCCTTCGCGCTGGGCAGCGGCGCGCGGTTCGTTGGGCGCGGGATCGACGTGTCGAAGAACCTGCCCGATGTCCTCAAGGCAGCGCACGCGCACCAGGGTGCGGCCTTCGTCGAGATCTTCCAGAATTGCATCGTCTACAACAAGGACGTGTTCGACGCCTTCGCCGCGCCGAAGGGTGCGGAGGGCCAGCAGCTGTGGCTGGCCGATGGCGAGCCGATGCTGTTCGACAAGGGTTCGAAGGGCCTCTCCTTCGACCCTGAGAGCCTGAGCTTCACCGTTGTCGATGTGGTCGACGGCGACTGGCAGGCGGCAGGCGTGCGCGTTCACAACGTCAAGAACCGCGTGATGGCGCATCTGCTCGCGGAACTGCCCTTCGGTGAATTCCCGATGCCGCTGGGCGTGCTCTACGACGATCCCGCTGCGACCTACGAAAGCGCGGTGATTGCCGAACGCGAAGCCTCGGTCAGCGGCAAGGAGCCCAACCTCGCCAAGCTGCTTTCGGGCGGGCAGACGTGGACGGTTAGCGGGACCGCCGCCGATCCGGTCTGAACCTTAATCGGCGTCGTGATCCATCGGATCGAGCCGGTGCGCGGTGTGGCTGTCTGCAGCCCGCTTCGCCGGTTCGTATAGCAGTGCGGCGGCGGTGAAGGCCCAGGCCGCGCCGCCGGTCCACCCAGCGATCACGTCGCTGGGGAAGTGCACGCCCAGCATTACGCGGCTCCACGCGATCATCGCAGAGATCACTATCGCGGTCCCGATCAGCGTGTAGCGTACGCTGTGCCTGCTGCTGAGCGAGGCGAAGGCCAGTGCCATGCCGATATAGATCATCGCGGACGTAAAGCTGTGCCCGCTGGGGAAGCTGTAGCCGCCAGCCTCGGTCAGGTGCGGGACGAGGGTAGGGCGCTCTCGCCCGACGAGCGCCTTCATCACCGCGTTGAGCCCCCAGCCGAGCAGCACGGTGAGCCCGAACAACGTCGCCTCCCGTCGCAACCTCAGGAACAGCAGCGCGACGATCGCAGCGCAGGCCGAAAAGGTTGAAAGCAGCACGCCGCCCAGCGCGGTGATATCGCGCACCGCCTCTTCCAGCATGGTACCACCCAGCGGATGGAGATCGACGCCCGCGCGGTAAAGCAGCAGGCCCGAATGATCGAAGCCTTCGGTGCGTCCCTGCGTGACCAGCCAGATCATCACCCCCCAGATCGCCCACAGCACGCCTGCCGTGACGAGAGCCTTGGTACGGTCGATGGTGAACCCGCGTGCGGGAAGCGAGACGGTTTCGGCGGGAAGGGGGGCTTTGGGCTCGGTTGCGCCCGCGCCGGGTCTTTGGTCCATGCAATCTGGAACAGCGCGTCACGAATGAGGTTCCTTGCGCATGGCTTCTCCCCAAATCGTGTGGCTGCGCCGCGACCTGCGTCTGGCAGACAATTCCGCGCTCTATGCCGCCGCTCAGGCCGGCCCGATCATCCCGGTCTTCGTACTCGATGACGAACGGCCCGTTGATCGCAAATATGGCGGCGCCTCGCGCTGGTGGCTGCACCATTCGCTGGAAAGCCTCGCGAAGAGCTTCGGGCGGCACAATGCGACGCTGATCCTGCGGCGCGGCGACAGTGTGTCCATCCTCGCCGACCTCGCTGCGAAGACCGGCGCCAGCGCGATCCACGCCAACCGCCATTATGAACCGTGGTGGCGCAAGGCACAGGGCGATCTGAAAAGCGCGCTGCCGGAGGGGTGCGAGCTTGAGCTGCACGACGGGAATTACCTGATGCCGCCGGGCACCGCGACCACGGGCTCGGGCGATCCGTACAAGATCTACACACCCTTCGCGCGCGCAATGCGCGACCTGATGCCGCCGCGCGACGAGCTGCCCGCGCCGGAGACGATCTCGCAGCCGAGCGACCTTCCGCCAAGCGATAATCTTGCCGACTGGGGTCTGCTGCCGACCGATCCCGACTGGGCCACGCAGATGGAAACATTCTGGTCGATCGGCGAAGATGCCGCGCATGAGCGTCTCGACTGGTGGGCCGATCACGTTTCCGAATACGACGACGGTCGCAATCTGCCTTCGGTCGACCAGACCAGCCAGATGTCGCCGCACTTGCACTGGGGCGAGATTTCTCCGGTGCAGATATGGCACGCCCTCAAGGACAAGCGCAGCGATGGCTGGCGCACCTATGAGAGCGAGCTGATCTGGCGTGACTATGCTCAGAATGTCCTCTGCCAGTTCCCGCGCTACCCCGAGGAAAGCTACCGCGACGCGTTCGACGACGCGAAGCTGTGGCGCAATCCGAACCGGGGCCACATTATCGAGGAAGAGCTGGAAGCCTGGCAGCAGGGTCGGACCGGCTACCCCATCGTCGATGCCGGTATGCGGCAGCTGTGGGCACTCGGCTGGATGCACAACCGCGTGCGGATGATCGCGGCCAGTTTCCTCATCAAGCACTTGCTGATCGACTGGCGCCACGGCGAACGCTGGTTCTGGGACACGCTGGTCGATGCCGACTACGCGAGCAACGGCGTGAACTGGCAGTGGGTTGCGGGTACGGGGGTGGACAGCAACATGTTCCCCCGGATCATGGCTCCGCTGAGCCAGAGCGAGAAGTTCGACGCGGCGGACTATATCCGCGAATGGGTCCCCGAGCTCGCAGACCTGCCCGACAGCCAGATCCACGATCCATCGGACGAATGCCGCCCGAGCAACTATCCTGCAAAGATCATCGGCCACCGCGAAGCGCGCGAGCGTGCGCTCGACGCTTATCGGGCGATGAAGGATGGGTGACATCTAATGGGTTGTCGCCATTTGCGCTCAGAGGCATAACCTTGCGCAGTATGGGGGTGACCGAGAACCAGCGCGGAGGCGACCTGCTCGCCGCTAGCCAGCGATTCGAACGGCGCCCCGGTTTCTTTTCCCGCTTCCTCGCCCCCGGTTTTCACAAGCTGCTCGACAAGCTCGATGCCGGGATGGAGCGCGGCGCGGTGCTCGGGCGTCTTCCCGATGGCAGCACCCGCGTAATTGGCGGGCGTGCGCCGGGGTTCGAGGCGGAAATCACGATCCACAACTGGCGCACGCTGCTACGCGTGGCGACCGGCGGATCGGTCGGCCTGTATCAGGCGTGGGAGGCAGGCGAGTGGTCCAGCCCCGATCCGGTGCCGTTCTTCGCGGTCTTCATGCAGAACGCCGCGACGCTGGGCGACGCCGCGCGCGCCAAGGGCACGTGGCGGCGCGCGCTAAGGTCTGCGCATCGCCGCCAGCGCAATACGCGGGCGGGGGCGGCGAAGAATGTCGCTGCGCACTACGACCTCGGCAATGATTTCTACGCCGCGTGGCTCGGCGAGACGATGACCTATTCCTCGGCGCGTTACGATCTCGCCGATGCGCCGCGCACGCTCGACATGGCGCAGCGGGCAAAGATCGACGCGATGATCGACCGCGCGGCGATCAAGCCGGGCGACAGCCTGCTGGAGATCGGTTGCGGCTGGGGCACACTGGCGCGGATGGCGGCGGATCGCGGGGCGAAGGTCGATGCGATCAGCCTGTCGGACGAACAGCTGGCGTGGGCGCGGCGGCAGAACGGGGGTGCGGCGCACTTTCTCAAGCAGGATTATCGTGACACCGGAAATTCATATGAGGGCGGGCAATACGATGCCATCGCAAGCGTCGAGATGGTCGAGGCACTGGGGCACGAATACTGGCCGACCTTCATGGACTGCGTCGCGCGCAACCTGAAGCCCGGCGGGCGCGCCGCGATCCAGTTAATTTCGATGCGCGACGACCTGTTCGATGCCTATGCCGACAGCGCAGACTTCATCCAGGCGTACATCTTCCCCGGCGGGCTGCTGATCCGCGCATCCGAATTTCGCGAACTTGCGGAGGCGCGCGGGCTCGCATGGACCGACGAGGTGCGGTTCGGGATGGACTATGCCGAAACGCTGCGCATGTGGCGCGACAATTTCGACCGCGCGGCGCAAGAGGGGCTGCTGCCGCCGGGGTTCGACGATCGTTTCAAGGCGCTGTGGCGCTATTACCTGATGTATTGCGAGGGCGGATTTCGCGGCGGCGGGATCGATGTCCATCAAGTGACGCTGATAAAATCGACAGGAGAGGTTGCGTGAAGAACACCATCAAGATTGCGGTTGCGGCGCTCGCGCTCGGCCTGGCGTCCGCCTGCGCAACCGCTCCGGGGGCAGACGTTTCCGGCGTTACCGCCAGCGTGCCGAGCAATCCGCTCCCCGTGGTCGGTGCAGAGGTGCTGTTCTGGGATGACGCGACGCGCTCTGCCCGCTTCCGCTCGATGGAAACCTTCTTCCCGGGGCAGGAGGTTGCTCCTCCGGCTCAGGCGCGCGCTCTTCCGCAAGGTGCGGCTCTGCCCGCGGCCACGCAAGTTGCGATCCGCGCTTACATGGAAAGCCAACACGCGGCGGGCGTGATGGTGTTGCAGGACGGCAAGGTCCGCTTCGTCGATTACGGGCTCGGCTTCGGGCCCGATGACCGCTGGACCAGCTTCTCGGTCGCCAAGAGCTTCACCTCCACGCTGCTCGGCGCGGCGCTGAAGGATGGCTTTATCGAAAGCTTGAGCGATCCTGTTTCCAAGTACATCCCCGCGCTGAAGGGGAGCGCATACGACGACGTCAATGTCGAACAGCTCGCCACGATGACCTCGGGCGTGAAGTGGAACGAGGACTACACCGATCCCAATTCGGACGTCGCGCGCATGTTCAACGAGACGCCCGAACCCGGCCAGGACCAGGTCGTCGAATATATGAAGACGCTGCCGCGCGAGGCTCCGGCGGGCGAGAAGTGGGTCTACAAGACCGGTGAGACCAATCTGATCGGCGTGCTCGTCGAAAACGCCGTGGGCGAAACACTGGCCGAATACGCCAAGCGCAAGATCGTAGACCCGGCGGGATTTGCGCACCCGCTGTTCTGGCAGACCGACCTGTCCGGTCGCAGCGTCGGGGGCTGCTGCCTCTCGGCAGCACTGAGCGACTATGCGCGCATGGGGCAGTTCGCGCTCGAGGGCGGGCACGGCATGGTGCCCGATCGCTGGTTTACCGAAGCGGGCGCACCGCAAGTCGAATTCGGCGGCGGCTTTGGCTACGGCTACCAGTGGTGGACCTATCCCAACACTGGACCGACCGCATTCCAGGGGCCGTTCGGTGCGCAGGGCATCTTCGGGCAGTCGATCACCATCTATCCCCGCGAAAAGGCGGTGATCGCGATCGTTTCCAACTGGCCGCGCGCGACCGGTCCGGACCTGTCCGCAGAGCGGCGCAAGCTGCTCGATACGGTCGTATCCGGGCTGTAGCCGGTCAGAAGAGGCAGGAACGCGTTACCCCGCCGCCGAGCGGGCTCGCCCAGCGCGCGATCAGATCCTCGAGCATTCCAGGCTCGATCATGTTTTCGAACGCGGCACCCGCGATCGAACGGTCCCACCAGACGATCCGTGCCGGGATCGCCTGGAGGCCGGGCAGCGTCAGCCAGCAACCCTGCTCCGCGTGCAGCCGGGCAATGGACGACGCGCTGAAGCCCGCCAGCGAAAGGTCGTGGACCACGGTCTTGAAAGCGCGCCCCTCGCCAACTTCCAGCTGCGCAGGAATGGCCAGTTTGGTGCGCGGTGCGCAACGGTTCTCCTGCGCCGCCTCGGCGTAGGAAACGGTTGTCATCTGCATGTTATCGATCCCGCCCGATATTTACGATTGCATAGCTTTCACGCGGGGCGGGTTGCCTGACTGTAACCAGGCGTGGCTAAGCGCGCTTAACCAATAAGTTACTTACACGCGGGCGCGGTGACCGGTCTCGAAATCACCCGCGAGCAGCGTCGCGAGGAAGGCCGCAACGTCCTCTGGCGGCTTGACCGTTTGCGGATCTTCGCCCGGATAGGCCTTCGCCCGCATGGTGGTGCGCGTGGCACCCGGATCGATGATCGCGACCCTGATCGCGCTCGTATTGGCGACCTCCTGGCCATAGCTGGCGAGCAGGTTGTCGAACGCCGCCTTGGTCGCGCCGTAGGCCGACCAGTAGGCGCGCGGCTCTGCACCGACGCTGCTGGTCAGGCCGATCACCCGCGCGGCATCGGCGCGCTTGAGCAGCGGGTGGAGCCCGGCGAGCAAAGCCTGCGTGGCGAGGATATTGGTGGTGATCGCGGTGCTGAACTGCTTGGGCTCGATCTGCGTCACGGGTGTCAGCGTGGGCAGGTAAGCCGCGCCGATGACAAGGTAATCGAGCGCATCCCACCGCGCGGCGATCGCCTGAGCGAGTCGCGCAACGCCGTCACCTTGCGCCAGATCGACCGGCGCGATGGTCGCGCTGCCGCCGAGCGCGTGAATCTCGTCCTCGACCCGCTCCAGCGCGGCATCGTCGCGCGCGGTCAGGATGACATGCGCGCCTTCGGCAGCGAGCGCCTTGGCGGTTGCCGCACCGATCCCGCGCGATGCGCCTGTGACGAGCGCGACGCGCCCTTCGAACTTCCGGTTATCGGCCATGTCAGGCGACCTTGTTGACGGGAAAGGAGAGCTGGGCTGCGCCCGCTTCCTTGCGCTCGTAATCGGTTCGGCGGGTAGGGTAGTCGCCGGTGAAGCAGGCGTCGCAGAATTGCGGACAGCCATTGTCGCGCGATTCCTTGCCGACCGCACGGTAGAGACCGTCGATCGAGATGAAGGCGAGGCTGTCCGCCTTGATGAACTCGCGCATCGGTTCCAGCTCCATCCGCGCGGCGAGCAGCTGGCTGCGTTCGGGCGTGTCGACGCCGTAGAAGCAGCTGTGCGCGGTCGGCGGGCTGGCGACGCGGAAGTGGACTTCCTTCGCGCCCGCATCGCGCATCATCTCGACGATCTTCATGCTGGTGGTGCCGCGCACGATCGAATCGTCGATCAGCACGATCCGCTTGCCCTCCACGAGGCCGCGGTTGGCGTTGTGCTTGCGCCGCACGCCCGAATGGCGCGCGCCATCGGACGGCTGGATGAAGGTCCGCCCGACATAGTGGCTGCGGATGATGCCCAGTTCGTAGGGTATGCCCGACTGGTGCGCGTAGCCGATTGCCGCGGGCGAGCCGCTGTCGGGCACCGGAACCACGATGTCTGCATCGCACGGCGATTCGATCGCCAGTTCGCGGCCGATGGCCTGGCGGGCCTCGTACACCCAGCGTCCGGCGAAGTAGGAATCGGGGCGGCTGAAATAGACATGCTCGAAAATGCACGGGCGCGGGGGATTGTCGCCGAAGGGGCGGTGCGAGCGGATGGTGCCGTCGAAATCGACCTCGATGAACTCGCCCGGCTCGACCTCGCGGATGAAATCCGCGCCGACCACATCGAACGCGACGGTCTCGCTGGCGAAGACGACCGCGTCGCCCATCTTGCCCATCTGCAAGGGCCGGATGCCCAGCGGGTCGCGACACGCGGCCATTCCGCGCGGGGTCGCCACGATCAGAGCATAGGCTCCTTCAACCAGACGCAGCGCATCGGTCAGCTTGTCGAGCATCGTGGGATAGCGGCTGGTCGCGACGAGGTGGATGATCACCTCGGTATCGCTGGTCGACTGGAAGATCGCACCCTTGCCGACCAGTTCCTCGCGCAGCGTCGCCGCGTTGGAGATGTTACCATTATGCGCGATGGCGAAGCCGCCGCTCGCCAGATCGGCGTAGAGCGGCTGGACGTTGCGCAGTCCAGCACCGCCGGTGGTCGAATAGCGGACATGGCCGACGGCCATAAAGCCGGGCAGCTCGGCAATCGATTCGGCGCTGGAGAAATTTTCCGCCACATGGCCAAGCCCGCGGCGCGTGTAGAAATGCGTGCCGTCGAAACTGGTGATCCCGGCGGCTTCCTGCCCGCGGTGTTGCAGCGCGTGGAGGCCAAGCGCGGTGGTCGTCGCCGCCTCGCTGCCCGCGTTGATCGCGCCGAACACGCCGCATTCCTCATGCAGGCTGTCGCCGTTCTCGTCCTCGAAGGGGTGTCGCAAGTGCGTCGTGGGGTTCATGAGGTGGGGCGCCCGTTGCCAATGCCGGTCGCCGCCCCATTGGCGATGTGACAGGTGAATTACAAGGCCGGAAGGGGGTTAATGAGGTAGCCCGAGCCACACTTTGCTGTGCCCTTTTCATTGCACAGACAGCCTCACCCCCCTAACGCGCGGCTCCAGGCACGGCAAAAGCGGATCGCTCCTTGTTTCTCAGCCCTTTCGAATGGACCATCGCCAAACGCTACCTCTGGCCCGGCAAGGGCGAGGGGTTCATCAAGCTTGTGGCGGGAATCGCCATCGGCGTGGTGATGCTGTCGGTCGCCATGCTGGTGATCGTGATGAGCGTGATGAACGGCTTTCGCGCCGAGCTGCTCGACAAGATCGTCGGCCTGAACGGCCATGCGATCGTGCAGGCCTATGGCGGCCGGCTCGACAATTGGCAGAGCGTGCTCGAGGATATTCGCGGCACACCGGGCGTGATCAAGGCGGAACCGCTGATCGACCAGCCGCTGCTGGTGACCTTCAATGGCCGCGCCGAAGCGGTGATCGTGCGCGGTAACACGCAGCAGGATATCGCCGATCTATCCGACAAGGTCATCATGGGTGACATGCGCAACATCAAGCCGGGGGCCGAAAAGGTGGCCATCGGCGCAAGGTTGGCAGAGAATATCGGCGCGCGGGTGGGCGATGTGATTACCGTCATCAATCCGGCGGGCCGTTCCACGCCCTTCGGCACGGTCCCGCGACAGGTCGGGTACGAGATCGGCGCGATATTCGAAGTCGGGCTGTACGATTACGACGGCGCCTTCATCGTCATGCCGATCCCGCAGGCGCAGACCTTGCTGCTGACCGGCGACACCATCGGGATGATCGAGGTAACCACGGAAGATGCCGAGAGGGTGACCGAGATCATGGCGCCGATCGAGCAGCGGCTGGCGGGAACCGCGCTTGTGCGCACCTGGCAGCAGATCAACAGCTCTATCTTCGAGGCGTTGCAGGTGGAGCGGGTGGCGATGTTCTTCGCGCTCAGCTTCATGGTGTTGGTCGCGGCGTTCAACATCCTGTCGAGCCTGGTGATGCTGGTCCGTTCGAAAACGCGAGATATCGCGATCATGCGCACGATGGGGGCGGGGCGACAATCGATCCTGAAGATCTTCGTCACCACCGGCTTCACCGTCGGCGCGATCGGGACCGCTGCGGGGCTCGCGCTGGGCGCTCTGGTGCTGGTCTTCCGCCAGTCCATCGTGAGCGGCATCGAACTGGCGACGGGGCAACAATTGTGGGACCCGTCGATCCGTTTCCTGACGACGTTGCCTTCGCGGACCGACCCGTGGGAGGTGTTCGGCATCGTGGCGCTGGCGCTGATCCTCAGCTTCCTCGCTACGCTTTACCCCGCGCTCAAGGCGGCCAATACCGATCCTGTGCAGGTGCTTCGCTATGAGTGAGGGGAGCGTTCAACCGGTGGTCGAGCTGCGGCGCGTAACGCGCAGCTTCGAACAGGGCGGGGTGCGGATCGACGTGCTGCGCGGTGTCGACCTGAAGGTCATGCCGGGCGAGATCGTGGCGCTGCTCGGCCCCTCCGGATCGGGCAAGTCGACCATGCTGCAGGCGGTCGGCCTGCTCGAAGGCGGGTTTGGTGGGACCATCGTGATCGCCGGGCAGGCGGCGGAGAAATCCGACAGCAAGCAGCGCACCGCGCTGCGGCGTGAGCATCTGGGCTTCGTCTACCAGTTCCATCACCTGCTGCCCGATTTCAACGCGGTCGAGAACGTGGTGCTGCCGCAGCTGGTCGGCGGTAAAGATCGCGCGGCTGCAGAAGCCCGCGCGAAAGATCTGCTCAGCGCGCTTGGGCTTGCCCAGCGGCTCGAGCACCGACCCAGCCAGCTTTCGGGCGGCGAGCAGCAGCGCGTGGCGGTTGCCCGCGCGCTCGCCAACGAGCCCAAGCTGGTGTTGGCGGACGAGCCGACCGGCAATCTGGACGAGGCGACCTCGGAAAAAGTGCTCGCGCAGTTCCTCGATCTGGTGCGCGGGCAGGGCAGCGCGGCGCTGGTCGCCACGCATAACGAGCGGCTGGCGGCCAAGATGGACCGTGTCGTCCGCCTGCACGACGGGATTCTCGAATAGGTTGCGCGGACCCGCCTTGGCTCTGCTGCGTTGGTAGAAAAAAGGAGAAATTTGCATGAGCGACCACCCCACGACTTTCGGCGGCGAAGCGGCACAGGGCGGCATGGCATGGGACGACCGCGCCGAAATTCACCGCAAGGATGACGGGCAGGGCGTATTCGACGGTGCCAAGGGCCTGTACGAGGGCACCTTCGCCGAAATGGTCAAGCTGATGATCCAGATGACGCCGCAGGAACGCACGAATCACGTGATCCAGAAGCTCGGCGACAGGATGTATTCGGCCAGCGAGATCGAGGCGATTGCATCGCGGCCCGATTATCCGGGCTGATCTTTCGTGCGCGCGCCGGTAGGCTGACGCCTGCAATAGCCGGAGGCGCTGCGCGATGCTCGACTCGATCAACGACTGGATTCTCGCGCTGGGCGCACAGTACAACGTAAATCCCTACATCTTTGCAGGGATTTACGTTGGTGCGATCCCCTTCTTCCTCGCCTCAATCGGGTGGCTGGTAAAGCGCGCGCGCGCCGGCCGATCGACCGTGGTGCCGACGATGCTGGCCGGGTTCTTCTTCGTGTCCGCCTATCTCTATCTCGCGATTTTCGGGCAGGACATCCCGCTGTGGGTGTGGATATTCCTTGCGGTGCTGATCGCCTACGGGGCGTGGACGCAGGTGCGCGAAACGCGCCGCAAGATCGCCGCGGCGAAGGGCGAAGCGGGCGCGCCGCCCACGGCCTGAATCCATCCACCGCTTATCCCCGTAGACCGAGCCGCGGTTGCTTGAACGAGCGGGCGTGTTCGCTAGCTCTATCGGATGGCCTTCGCTCCCTTCGTACCGCTACGCGTGCTCTCCGCCTATTCGATGCTCGAAGGCGCGATCGAGCCCAAGGCGATCGCCAAGCTTGCAGTAGAGCGAGGATTTCCGGCGATCGCGATGTGCGACCGCAACGGCCTGTATGGCAGTGTGCCCTTCGCGCGGGCCTGCATCGAGAACGGCGTGCAGCCGATTGTCGGCGCGCTGCTCGGCGTGGCGCGGCCGAATAGCGAAGCGATCGACCACCTGCCGTTGTTCGTGCAGGACGATGCCGGCTGGCTCAACCTGTGCAAGCTGGTCAGCGCGGCGCATCTCGAGCGTCCGCTGGAGCAGGTCCCGCATGTCCTGCTTGACGATCTCGAGGGCCATACCGACGGCCTGATCGCGCTGACCGGCGCGAGCGAGGGCGCGGTGACCCAGTTGCTCGCCGAAGGCCAGCACGACCACGCGACGCGCTATCTCGACCGGCTCGAGGCGCTGTTCCCGGAGCGGCTCTATATCGAACTCGCGCGGCGCGGCGACGCGAGCGAGCAGGCCGCAGAAGAGGCTCTGCTCGATCTCGCCTATGCCCGCGACCTGCCATTGGTCGCCACCAATCCCGCCAATTTCGCCGAGCCGCATTTCCACAAGGCGCACGATGCGATGCTGTGCATCGCGAACAGCCGCAAATTGTGGGAGGAAGACCGCCCGCGCAGCGCCAAGGCGGCTTTCGTGAAATCCTCGCCGATGATGCAGGAGCTGTTCGCCGACCTGCCCGAGGCGCTGGCCAACACGCTGACCATTGCGCGCCGTTGCGCTTTCGCACCGCCCGAGCGTGCGCCCATCCTGCCGAGCCTCGCAGGCGATCTGGAGGGCGAGGCAAGGATGCTCGCCGAAGATGCGCGCAAGGGCCTGCTCGACCGCCTCATCCCGCTCTACCCCGAAATCGTACGGGACGAGCTGGTCGACGCGCTCGCGTTCCCCACTGCCGACGCCCTGCGCGAGGCTGAGCAACCGTTCGACGCGCTCAAGACCAACGGCTATTGGGAAGAGGTCCTCGAGTACCGCGACCGGCTCGATTACGAAGTCGGGATCATCCACAACATGGGCTTCCCCGGCTACTTCCTGATCGTTGCCGACTTCATCAAGTGGGCGAAGGATCACAATATCCCGGTGGGTCCAGGGCGTGGCTCGGGTGCGGGCAGCCTGGTCGCGTGGTCGCTGACGATCACCGATCTCGATCCGATCCGGCTGGGCCTGCTGTTCGAACGCTTCCTCAACCCCGAACGCGTGTCGATGCCCGACTTCGATATCGACTTCTGCGAAACGCGGCGCGGCGAGGTGATCCGCTACGTTCAGGAGAAATACGGGGCGGACAAGGTCGCGCAGATCATCACCTTCGGCAAGATGAAGGCCCGCGCGGTGCTGCGCGATTGCGGGCGCATTCTCGACATGAGCTACGGCCAGGTCGACCGGCTGTGCAAGATGGTGCCCAACCACCCGACCGACCCGTGGAGCCTGCCGCGCGCGCTCAATGGCGCGGCGGAGTTCAAGGGCGAATACGACAACGATAACGAGGTGCGCACGCTGGTCGATCTGGCAATGCAGCTCGAAGGGCTGCCGCGCAATTCCTCCACCCACGCCGCAGGTGTGGTGATCGGCGACCGTCCGCTTGCCGAGCTGGTGCCGCTCTACCGCGACCCGCGATCGGACATGCCGGTCACCCAGTTCGACATGAAGGTGGTCGAAGGTGCGGGGCTGGTGAAGTTCGACTTCCTCGGCCTCAAGACCCTCTCGGTGCTGCAAAAGGCGGTCGACCTGCTGGGGAAGCGCGGGATCGAGTGCGATCTCGGCGCGCTCGCGTGGGACGATACGGCGGTTTACGACCTGATGCAGCGCGGCGACACGGTGGGCGTGTTCCAGCTGGAATCGGAAGGCATGCGCCGCACGCTGACGGCGGTGAAGCCGACCAAGTTCGAGGATATCATCGCGCTCGTCTCGCTCTATCGGCCCGGCCCGATGGACAACATCCCGCTGTTCGGGAAGCGCAAGGCGGGCATCGAGCCGATCGAGTATCCGCATCCCAAGCTCGAAGGCATTCTGGGCGAAACCTACGGGATCTTCGTCTATCAGGAACAGGTGATGCAGGCCGCGCAGATCCTCGCCGGATACTCGCTGGGCGATGCGGACTTGCTGCGCCGCGCGATGGGCAAGAAGAACCAGGCCGAGATGGACAAGCAGCGGCAGCGGTTCATCGACGGGTGCAAGAAGGTCTCGGACATCGAGGCAAACGAAGCCTCCGCCCTGTTCGACTTGATCGACAAGTTCGCAGGCTACGGCTTCAACAAGTCGCACGCCGCCGCCTACGCTCTGCTGGCGTACCAGACGGCGTGGCTCAAGGCGCATTACCCCGAGGAATTCTACGCAGCCGCGATGTGCTTCGACATGGACCAGTCGGAAAAGCTGGCGGTGTTCGTCGACGACGCGCGCCGCAACAATGTCGAGGTGGCGCCGCCCGATCTCAACCGCTCCGAAGCCGAATTCACCGTCGAGCGGACCGACGAGGGTTATGCCGTGCGCTACGGGCTCGCCGGGCTGCGCAACGTTGGTGAGAAGGCGATGGAAGCGGTCGTCGCCGAGCGCGAGGCGCATGGCTGGTTCGAAAGCCTCGATGATTTCTTCTCGCGCCTGCCCAAGGGGGCGATGAACTCGCGTCAGCTGGAGGCATTGATCTCGGCCGGTGCATTCGACCATCTCGAGCCCAATCGCGGGCAGATGGCGGCCAATGTCGATCTGCTGCTGGCCGTCGCCGACGCCGCCATTCGGGAGCGCTCGAGCGGGCAGGAAGGGCTGTTCGGCCAAGAGGAAAGCGCGAACCAGGGCCTGCGCATGAAGGAGGCTGAGGACTGGTCGCGCGCCGAGCGAATGGTGAAGGAGCGCGAGACCTTCGGCTTCTATTTCTACGCGCACCCGATCGAGCAATTCCGCGACGTTGCCAGCGCCAACGGCGCGCGGTCCTACGCCTCGCTGATGACGGGCGGATCGCCGGGAGGCGCGGCGCGCGGCAAGGCGATGATCGCGGCAATGGTCGAAGGTGCGAAGCGCGGGCAGACGCGGCGGGGCAAGGACTTCATCCGCGCCGATTTCTCCGATTCCTCGGGCCAGTTCAGTGCCGCATGTTTCGAGGAAAGCCTCGTCCCGCAATTCACCAAGTGGGCGGAGGAAAGCACCTGCGTGCTGCTGACAGTCGAGCTGGACAGCCCGTCGCCCGACGAACCGCCGCGCGTTACCATTCGCGGGGCGCGTCCGCTGGCGAAGGTGGCCGGGGGGCAGCGCATGCTGCTGACGCTCGATGTGGCGAGCGAGGCTGCGCTGAACGAGTTGGCGCTGGCGCTCCAGCCCGGCCCTCCGGGGCACGGGGAGGTGCAGATTGCGCTCGACCTCGGCGGCGAAGAGCGCCCGGTGCTGAGGCTCGGCCACGATTACAAGGTCGACGGGGCGCTGGCCGATACGCTCGGCAGGATCGAAGGGCTCGCCAACATCACGCTGGTCCCCAAGACCGGGCCGCAATTGCACCGCGCCGCCTGACTTTGCGCTTCTCCCGCAGGCTTTGGGCTTGCGGGGGCGCGCCAATCTGCGCATTCTGGTTGGAAAACGCGGACCAAGGGAGAGACAATGCTGGGCGCGATGCAAGACTGGGACCTGCTGGTCACCAAGGTAATCGACCATGCCGCGCGAGAATCGTCGACGCGCGAGATCGTGACCCACTGGGCCGATGGCAGCGAAACGCGCACCAACTGGGCGGGCATCCGGCGTGACGCGCTGAGGATGGCGCAGGCGCTCGAAGCGCTCGGCGTCCAGAAGGGCGACCGCGTGGCGAGCCTCGCGATGAACCACTCGCGCCATCTGGTCAGCTGGTACGGCGTCGCGGGGATGGGCGGGGTGCTGCACACGATCAACCCGCGCCTGTTCGAAGACCAGCTCGAATACATCGCCAACCACGCCGAAGACCGCGTGCTGATCTACGATGCGGCGTTCCAGCCGATCGTCGACAAGATGCGCGACAGGTGGACCACCATCGAACACTACATCTGCTACGATCCGCCCGAAGGCTCCGAAGCGCTCGGCTTCGAGGACTGGATCGGCGCGCAGGACGGCGATTACCAGTGGGCCAAGGTCGACGAGCGCGACCCGTGCATGCTGTGCTACACCAGCGGGACGACGGGCAACCCGAAGGGTGTGCTCTACGAACACCGCTCCACCGTGCTGCACGCGCTCGCCGCGATTCAGCCGCCTGCCTTCAACTTCGATGCCTCCTCCGTGATGCTGCCGGTGGTGCCGATGTTCCACGCGGCGAGCTGGGGCCTGCCCTTTGCGGGCGGCATGGCGGGGATCAAGTTCGTCTTTTCCGCGATCAACGAGCCTGCCGTGCTGTGCGACCTGATGGACCGCGAAGGCGTGACCGACAGCGCAGGCGTACCGACCGTATGGCTCGCGACCTTCCAGCATTGCGACGCCAACAACCGGCCGCTGCCCAAGCTGCGGGCGGCGACCATTGGCGGCTCGGCTGCGCCCAAGTTCATGATCCGCCGCCTGATGGAGGCGGGTATTCGCGTTCAGCACGCCTGGGGCATGACCGAAACCTCTCCCATCGGCACGCTTGGCGGGCCGACCTGGGACTGGGACCAGCTCACGCTCGATCAGAAGGTCGACAAGGCGGCGATGCAGGGCCGCCCGATCTTCGGCGTGGAGCTGCGCACGGTCGATCTCGACGATCGGAGCAAGGTGCTGCCGCGCGATGGTGAAAGCTCGGGTGCGCTGCAGATCCGCGGCGCGTGGGTCATTCGCCGCTATTTCCGGGCGGACGAGGACGCGCTGACGCCCGATGGCTGGTTCGACACGGGCGATGTCGCGATCCTGCATCCCGACGGCACGATGCAGATCACCGACCGGACCAAGGACGTCATCAAGTCGGGCGGCGAGTGGATCAGCTCGGTCGAGCTGGAGAACGCAGCGGCAGGCCATCCCGCCATCGCCGAAGCTGCCGCAATCGGCATGCCGCACCCCAAGTGGGACGAGCGCCCGGTGCTGTTCTGCATCAGGAAGGAGGGGCAGGAATGCTCCGCCGATGATGTGATCGAATACCTGAAGGATCACGTCGCCAAGTGGTGGCTGCCCGACGCGGTCGAGTTCGTGGACGACATCCCGCACACGGCGACGGGCAAGATCAGCAAGAAGGATCTGCGCGATCGCTTCGCCGATTATCAGCTGCCCGAAATGCGCGAAGCCACCGCCCCGCAGCCCGAGCCTGCGATGGCAGAGGGCGAACCGGCCCCGTCGACCGAGGTGCAGAACGGCGAAGCAGGCTCCGATGATGCCCCCAAGCGCGGGATCTTCGGGCGCATGTTCGGCAAGGACTGAGGAGCACGCATGACCCCTCGGGCAATCCTCGCGGTCATGATCGGGCTGGGCCTAGCGATGATCGTGTTCATGGTGCTGTCGCTGGCGCTGGTGGCGGCGCGCGGAGCGGACTTCCTCTCTCCGCAGGCGATCACGCTGATCGGCATCGGCTGCGTGCTGGTCGTCGCGCGGCCTGCGTGGGGCATTGCCGGGCGCGTTCTGGACCCGAAGGAGTAGCCGCATGACCACCTTCATCGATCCGAGCCGCGAGAACTTCGAGGCGTTCAAGGCGCTGCCGCGCGACACGCCGATCCACATGCTCAACCTGCTGCTCTACCGCGACGAAGCCGAATACCCGGAAGGGCACGAGCACGCGGGCAAGGGGTGGAGCGGGCGCCGGGCTTACGAGGAATACGGCAAGACCAGCGGGCCGATCTTCGCGCGCGTGGGCGGCTCCATCGTGTGGCGCGGCGCTTTCGAGGCGATGGTGACCGGCCCGCACAGAATGTGCTGGCACGACGGCTTCGTCGCTTCCTATCCCAACAGCGGTGCGTTCTTCGAGATGATCAAGGACCCCGACTACCAGCAGGCGGTGGTCAATCGCACCGCCGCGCTGGTCGACAGTCGGCTGGTGCGATTCGCGCCGGGAGAGGGCGGCAGCACCTTCGGCTGAGCCGCGTGTGCAGCGCGCCGCTGTAGGGTTCCTGACACACCTGACACACAGTCCAAGGGGCTAAAACCGACCCTTTTTTCGCGCTGCAGTCAGAAGCGGGCGGACGGTGTCAAAGAGCCCGCCCGTAGTAGCTGCAACGACCGCTGTAGGACAGCGCGGGAACGCTGCCGATCGACACCGCACTCCATCTGGCGCGCTATCCCGCTTATTGCAGGACGTAGTCGGGAAGTTTGAGGGCCGATGCGGAGAACAACGCGAGTTGATTCCGGTAATTCGCCATCGTGATCCGGCCGTCGGCAATCATATACATGCGCAGGTTTATCTCGCCGTCCGGGTCGATATAGGCGCGGCCGAAGTTCTGCCGGTAATTATACTCGTTGATACCGTCGGCGAGCTGCGCATCGGTTATGCCTTCGGGCCTTTCGAACGAAACGAGGATCGACGTACCAAGGCAATTCGTCGAAGTGTCCTGGTCCTCGCAAGCCATCAGCAGTCCATCCGCGACCAGCCCGTTGTCGAACTCTATCCTGATGTTGGGCGCTCCCTCGATCTCCTCGTAAGTCGCACCGATCTCGCCGAGCGTTGCGAGGAAGGCGCTGCGCGTGAAATGGTCGAGCTGGCGGTTGCCGTCGTAGCTCTGCGCGCTGGCCATGGTCCCCAGGCCAAGCACCATTGCGGCTATTGCGAGCGATATCTTCTTCATCGGTATTCCCCCCTTGAACACGCACGTCCGGTCAAGCGACACCAACGGCGATCAAACCAAAACAAGCCGACTATAGCAACCTCAGCTGCCCATCGACCATCGGTGGTCTGAAATGTGAACAGTCGAGGTTGAACACAGGCTTTCCAATCCCGGCGCGCTTTCGGGCAAGATCGAAGCGTGCGCGCAGCAGGTCCGCCCACACGCCGCGCGGCTTCATCCGGCTGAAGAAGTCGGGATCATTATCCTTCCCCTCGCGGATCGAGCGGACGATGCTCATCACCTTGTCCTTGCGATCGGGGAAATGCGTGTCGAGCCATTCGCGGAACAGCGGAGCGACCTCGTGCGGCAGGCGCAGCGCAATCCACCCGCACGACTGCACGCCCAGCGCCGCCGCGCGCGCGACGATTTCCTCCATCGCGTCGTCGGTGATTGCAGGGATGACCGGCGCGATCGAGCAGTGCGCGGGCACGCCCGCCTCGACCAGCGTGCCGAGCGCGGCGAGCCGCTTTGTGGGCGAGGGCGCGCGCGGTTCGATCAGGCGCGACAGGTGCGGATCGAGCGAGGTGACCGAAATCGCCACCGCGATCAGGTTCCGTTTGGCCATTTCCCCGATCAGGTCGAGATCGGCCAGCACCCGGTCGGACTTGGTCGTGATCGTCACCGGGTGGCGCGCGTCGAGGCACACTTCGAGCACTTGCCGGGTAATGCGGTAGCGCGCTTCGATCGGCTGATAGGGGTCGGTGTTGGTGCCCATGGCGATAGGGCGGGGCTGGTAGCCACGCTTGGCCAGCGTTGCGCGCAGCAGCTCGGCAGCATTCGGTTTGGCAAATAGCTTCGTTTCGAAATCGAGCCCCGGCGACAGATCAAGGTAGGCATGGGTGGGCCGCGCGAAGCAATAGATGCAGCCATGCTCGCACCCCCGGAAGGCGTTGATCGAACGGTCGAAGGCAATGTCGGGCGACTGGTTGAAGCTGATGATTGAGCGGGGCGTTTCCTCGGTCACCTCGGTGCGTAATTTCGGGGCAGGGCCGTCTATCGCCTCGCGCGTATCGCGCCAGTCGCCATCGGCCTCTCGCGCGGGCAGAGCGAAGCGGGTCGACGCGCCACCGCTCTGCGCTCCTCTGCCTTTGACCAGTTCCATATGGTAGAACATAGAGAGAACATCGGTGGGAGTCGATCATGATTTTTGGGCGGCGGTGCCAATCGCCGGGTCAAACGTGCTCTCAGGCTTTCGCGCAATTCTGTTCAATTCTTCAACCCGGGGAGAATTGCTGTCATTCGCTTTGGGTGGCGTGTACTATCGAACGAAAGTTGTTACATCCCCAGTGGCGGCATAAATCCAACGCATGTCAAAGGTCCAGCAAAGCTTCCAAAACCTTAAGGATAGTCCGATTTACGTGTCGGTAGAGCCTTGGCCGGAGTGCTTCGAATTGGAACCCGGAGAAAAGCTTACACTAGTTTGGGATGCGCCAGAGAGCGGAGATGTTGCGCAGATTGATTTCATCAATGAGCGCGAACTCGTAGTGTGGCCAAACGGTGAAATTGACGACATCAAATTTCTTATTGATGGCGAGGACGTTGAAGCTCGAAGCTGGACTTTCAAACACAAGTGAATGCCACGGCTATAGCAGCAGCTTTCGGGAAACCGGGTGTTTTGCCGGAAGGAGCAACAGGCGTCGTTTTGAAACTGGAGGCTTTCGGGGAAAGCAAATCTGGGACTAGACTTTCTAAATCCGCCCGCAATTCGGCTCGGGCAATTCAAGCGAGCGACACCTGCATCACCTGATCTATCTGGTCGTCGGTCGGCCTTTTAGCGCTCACCTCTGAGAGCGGCAAAGACCAGATGTCGTGAATGGCCGAGCTGTCAAAACAGCACCGCCCCGGTCGGCTATCGTTCGAGCAGCCGCGGCATCAGCTCGACGAAGTTGCAGGGACGATGACGGATATCGAGCTGGTCCTTGAGGATGCGGTCCCACCCGTCCTTCACCGCTCCGTTCGATCCGGGCAGCGCGAAGATGAAGGTATCGCCCGCCAGCACGGCGCAGGCGCGGCTCTGTACGGTCGAGGTGCCGATGCTCTCGTAGCTGATCCAGCGGAACAGTTCGCCGAAACCGGGAATGTCCTTGTCCTTCACCCGGTCGAGCGCTTCGGGCGTGACGTCGCGGCCGGTCAGCCCGGTGCCGCCGGTGGTGATGACCGCGTCGACATCTTTGCTGGCGATCCAGCGGCGCAGAAGGTCGTAGATCTCGCCCGCGTCGTCGGGGCAGATCGCGCGTTCGACCAGATCATGTCCCGCGTCGCGCACGCGCGCTTCGAGCAGGTCGCCCGAGCTGTCGGTGCTCGCGTCGCGGGTGTCGGAGATGGTCGCGATGGCGATCCCGATCGGCTGGAACGGGCGGGTCTCGTCGATAGCCATCAGCGGCCTCCTCTACCGGCTGGTGAAGCGCGGGTTGACCTGGCTTGCCTCGGGGAAGCCCGGCCAGCGGTTCATCGCCAGCGCCTGCCTGCTGGGCGAGGGTGCGGCGGCCTGCCGCTCGTACATCCAGTAGTTGCGCGTGACGATCGCGACGTAGCCGCGCGTCTCCCAGTAGGGGATCGATTCCATGTAGAGCAGCGGGTCGCCCTGGTCGTTCACCTCGGTGTTCCAGCGACCCACCGGGGTCAGCCCGGCATTATACGCGGCCATGATCTTGGGCAGCTTGCCTTGCGTCGCGGGATGGTCGCGCAGCATCTGCAAATGCCGCTGGCCGAAGGCGAGGTTGATTGCGGGCTGCGAGAGGTCGCGCGCGTTGCCGCTGACGCCGAGGCTGCGCGCGTGATCCTGCGCGGCGGCGGGCATGATCTGCATCAGCCCGCGGGCACCCGCCGGGCTGACCACCTTGGCGCGGAAGTTCGATTCCTGCAGCGCGTGCGCGAAGGCGAGCGCGGGGTCGACCTGCCAGCCGTTGACCGGTGCCCAGCGCGCCACGGGGAAGCGCAGCGCCGGATCGGGCGCACCGCCGCGCGGGGCATTATGCGCCATCCACAGCTGGGTGGAGGGCAGGCCAAGCTCGCGCGCGAGGCGCGACAGCGCGGTGAATTCGGACGGATCGCCGATCCGCGCCTGGTGCCGCAGCACCTCGTCGGCCAGGTCCTCGCGGCCGAGCTCGGCCAGCGCGACCGCGACGCGCACGTTCTCCTCGCCGCTCAGTTGCTGCCAGTCGCGCGAGTCGAGGTCGGGCGTCTGCCCTGCGCGGGGCAGCAGTTCGCCCAGCTGTTCGCGCGCGAGCATGCCGTAGAGCGTCTCGTCCATCATCGCCGCGCCGCGCAGCTTCTCGGCGGCTTTCTCCGGCTCGCGGCAGCGGATGTAGGAACGGCTCGCCCAGTAATAGCTGGCGGCGGCAAGTTCGGGGTTCGCCGCACCCGCGGCGGCGCGGTCGAAACCGTCGGCGGCGGTCGCGCAGTCGCCCATCCGCCACGCGGCGAGGCCGACCACCCAGTCGCCTTCGGGCACCCACGCGCCGCTGCCTTCGCGCACCGTGCGCGCCATTGCGAGCGCGGCGGCATCGTCGTTCTCGATATAATAGCTCCACGCGACGCGGCGACGCCATTCGGCGCGCGCCTCGCTGCTCAGCCCGGCTTCCACCCCGTCGAGCAGCAGGCGTGCCCCGTCTGGGTCGTCGTTGCTGATCTTGTCGAGGATCGCCGAGCGAATGTCGCGTGGCATGGTGCCATCGTCGGTGTCGCGCGGCAGGATCCGCTTACTGGCATAGCCCTGCTGCTCGAAACTCTGTTCGGGCGGCAGGTAGGGCGCGCTCATCAGCCCGCGCTTCAGCGCAAGGTCGGTGATCTGCTGCGCCTGCGGCAGACGGCTTCCCTTGGCGAGCCACGCCTGCAGTGCGGGCAGTTCGATCCGGGGGCTGTTCGCGTCGAGGTAGTATTCCGCCTGCGCCACCAGCTTGAGCGGCTCGTCGCCCCGCTGGGCGAGCAGGCTGTCCACCGTGCTCCAGTCGCCCGCATCGATCGCGTCGAACACGCGGGCATAGAACTTGCGGTCGCTATCGCTGAGGACATCGGGCAGGTTGGGGTTGTGGGCACGGGCGCGGTAGTAGTCCGCCGCGCTTTGCTGGGCCGCTGCCGGAGCCGGGGCGGCGAGGCAGGCCATGGCGGCGGCGAGGGGCAGGAGAAGGCGTTTCATCGCGGGCTGTCGTTCCAGTCGAGCCATCGGTTCCAGACGTTTCTGCGCGCCTGAGGGTTGCGCAGGAGGGTTTGCAGATCGGGTGCTGCGAAGACCGGAACCCTAGCCGAGCCTGCTGCAATAATGGTTAATGCTTTCGCTTCCTGCGCCGTTTCGTGCGCCAGCAGCGACCAGACGCGCTCTCCGCACACGATCATCCGTTGCGGCTGCGCCAGCGCAACATGGTGCAGCAGCAGCTTGCCGTAGCCCGCCTTGCCCAGCGCGGGCCAATCGGGGCGCAGCGTGTGGCGCGGTAGCAGGCTGGCGCGGTAGGCGTCGTCGGGCGCGAACCCCATTGCGCGCAGCATGTTGGCGGCGAGCGTTGCGGCGCCCGGCGCCAGCAATTCCTCCCCTTCCGGCTGGTCGACCACCAGCATGACCGGGGCTTCGGCCTGCCCGCTCGGGCTCACTCTGGGGAAAGCGCCGGGCGGATCGACCGCATCGCTTTCCATCCACCATTGCTGAAACGCTGCTAGGTCTTGCGGCCAGGCTGCGGGATCGCCCGGGTGCGCGCCTGTGCTCTCCTCTTCGAGAAAACGCGACAGCGCGGCGCGTCTGGGCGGTGCGGCAGGTTGCGGCGCGGGCGCGGAGGGCGCGGCGTCGGGCGTTTCCTCGGGCTCCTGCGCAGGCGCGCGCAGCCACGCACCCGGAGCGTCCAGCGCATGCTCTTCCACACCCGCCTCGCGCCACCAGTCGAGGCTGGCGACGAAGGCCTTGCGCAAGTCTTCGGGTCTGAAGGAAAGATCGGTCATCCCGAGGGAGGTCTTGACCTGTGGCGCGCAGGCAATCAAGTCGGAACAAACGCGATTTCAGCCGAGAAGGGGCTTTGTGGGGACTATGATCGAACGCGAATCCATGCCGTGCGATGTGCTGATTGTCGGCGGAGGCCCCGCCGGGCTGGCCGCCGCGATCCGCCTGAAGCAGATCAACGAGGAACTCGAGGTCGTCGTGCTCGAAAAGGGTTCGGAGATCGGCGCGCACATCCTGTCGGGTGTTGTCCACGATCCCAAGGCGCTGAACGAGCTGTTCCCCGACTGGAAGGACATGGACTGCCCGATCGGCGAAGTGCCCGTGACCGATAACTGGCACTGGGTGCTGCGCAAGAACGGCAAGTTCGCGATGCCGCATGCTTTCATGCCGCCGCTGATGAGCAACAAGGGCAACTACACCGGCAGCCTTGCCAACCTGACCCGCTGGCTGGGCGAGCAGGCAGAGGGGCTGGGCGTGATGGTGTTCCCCGGCTTCCCCGCTGCCGAAGTGCTCTATGACGATGCCGGCGCGGTCACCGGCGTCATCACGCAGGACATGGGCATCGCGGCGGATGGCGAGCAAAAGCCCGATTTCCAGCCGGGCATGGAAATCCACGCCAAGTACACGCTGTTCGCAGAAGGCGCGCGCGGCAGCCTGACCAAGCAGCTCAAGGCCAGGTATGATCTGGAAAAGGACTGCCAGCCGCAGACCTATGGTCTGGGTATCAAGGAATTGTGGGAAATCGACCCCGCCAAGCATGTGCCGGGCCGCGTCATCCACACGCAGGGCTGGCCGCTCGATAACGACAGCTGGGGCGGCGGCTTCCTCTACCACATCGGCGACAACCAGGTGGCGATGGGCTTCGTGGTCGCGCTCGATTACGCCAACCCCTACCTCTCGCCCTATCAGGAATTCCAGCGCTGGAAGCACCATCCCGATATCCTCGACATTATCGAGGGCGGGAAGCGCGTCGCCTATGGCGCGCGAGTGATCAACGAAGGCGGCTGGCAGAGCGTGCCGCAGCTTGCCTTCCCGGGCGGCGCGCTGATCGGGTGCTGCGCGGGCTTCGTCAACGTGCCCCGGATCAAGGGCAGCCACACCGCGATGAAGAGCGGGATGCTAGCGGCCGAGAGCGTCGCGGCGGCAATCGCCGCGGGCAAGGAACACACCCAGCTCGACGATTACGAAGAGAACCTGCGCGAAAGCTGGATCGCGACCGAATTGAAGAAGGTGAAGAACGCGCAGCCCGCGATCGCCAAGCTGGGCGGCGATTTCGGCACCGTGCTCGCAGGCATCGACATGTGGATGCGCACGCTCAAGATCGGGCTGCCCTTCACGCTCAAGCACACGCCCGACTACACGCACACGGGCCGCGCCGACCTGTTCGACCCGATCATTTACCCCAAGCCCGACGGCGTCATCAGCTTCGACCGGCTGACCAGCGTCGCCTACAGCTTCACCAACCACGCGGAAGACCAGCCCTGCCACCTCAAGGTGAAGGACATGGAGCTGCAGAAGGAAAGCGAGCTGGGCGAATATGCCGGGCTATCGCAGCGCTATTGCCCCGCGGGCGTGTACGAATGGCTGGTCGACGAGGATAGCGGCGAGCCCAAGTTCCAGATCAACTCGCAAAACTGCGTCCACTGCAAGACCTGCGACATCAAGGACCCGAACCAGAACATCGTCTGGACCGTCCCCGAAGGCGGCGGCGGGCCGAACTATCCGAATATGTGATGGCTGGGGCGAGGAGCATCCGTATGGAAGCACCGCCAAGCTTTTGGACGCGGGGGCTTTCACTCTTGGTGGCCCTGTTCGCAATGGGGGTCTCGAACGCGTGTACCCCTCCGACTTCTCAGGCGGTAGCATCGGTTGATGATGCTTGCGAGCTGGTCACCGAGGCGGTCGTTGCGCGGGGCGATTATCCGCTTTCGGAAATTGAAGGATGCGATGGCGATCTCGGCGAAGGAAGCGATACCTTTGCCGACTATTACGTCCTGCGCCTGAATGCCTATTGCCGCGAAGAAATCTGCGGAAGCGTGCTGCTGGGGTGGTACGCGGTCGACCAGAAAACCGGTCAGGTTTACGATATTGATGTGGCCGAGTGGGCGCTTGGCGACGAAGTTTTGCCGGAGCAGTAGAAGGCAGATCGACCGCAGATCTGGCGTTAGGCCGGGCTTGGCCCGGGGGCGGGCTTGCTCGCTAGGCGTGGTTGATAGGGGCGTGAAGGATTGCAAGCGCAGAACACCCCTCTCGCAACCCTCTCCCCTCAGGGTGAGAAGGCTTTGATGCGCAAAACCGCTAAATCCTCCCCCTTGGGGGAGGGGGACCATGCGTAGCATGGTGGAGGGGAGGGGCCGTGATCGGCGGTGATCGGCGCACGATAAGTCTCGCGCGCAAACTACGCAGTGAGATGTCGCTGCCCGAAGTAATTTTGTGGCGTGAGCTGAGGAAGCGACCGGGCGGCTTCAAATTCCGGCGTCAGCACCCTGCAGGAAGGTACGTGCTCGACTTCTATTGCGATGCACTGCGGCTGGCGGTCGAAGTCGATGGTGCCGCGCACGATAGCGAGACCGCACAACACCGCGACGCGATGCGGGCGCGTTTTCTGCGATCGCGCGGAATAGCGACGACGCGAATTCCCGCGCGGCTCATTCTGGACGACGTTGAGCCAGTGGTCGCGCGGATCGAGGAAGTGTGTAGGGAGCGGAGCATGTCGATTGCCATGCCCCTCCACCAGACTGCGTCTGGTCCCCCTCCCCGTGCCGGGGAGGATTTGTGAGAGAGATCGCCTGCGCCAAGCTCAACCTTGCCCTGCATGTCCGTGCGCGGCGCGAGGATGGGTATCATGAGCTGGAGACGCTGTTTGCCTTTTGCGAGCATGGTGATGTTTTGACCGCGGAGCCTGCCGCGCAGGACCACATTGCCCGGATGACTGGCGAATTCGGGACGATCCTAGCGAGTGATCGCAGGGGCGACGCAATGAATAACATCGTGTTGGCCGCTCTCAAGGCGCTGCCGCATCCCGGTGGCCTCGCCATCACCCTCGAAAAGAACCTGCCCGTCGCGGCGGGGCTGGGCGGAGGCTCGGCCGATGCGGGTGCGGTTTTCCGGCTAGTTGAGCGGGCGCATGGACTGCCCGGCGACTGGCAGGAGCGCGCGCTGAAACTCGGCGCAGATCTGCCTGCCTGCGTGCGCAGCGAAATGGCGGTCGGGCGCGGGGTGGGGGAGGAGCTTGCACCGCTGGAGAACGACCTTGCGGGAACGCCCGTGCTGCTCGTCAATCCGCGCGTGGCGCTTTCCACCGGGCCGGTCTTCAAGGCGTGGGACCAGGCGGATCGTGGTGCGCTGCCCGAGGGCAAGGCCTCGCAGATCGCGCTCAGCGGCCGCAACGACCTCGAAGCGCCCGCCATCTCGATCTGCCCGGTGATCGCCGAGGTGCTGGGCGAACTGCGCGCCACCGTGCCGATGCTCGCGCGCATGTCGGGTTCGGGCGCAACCTGCTTTGCGCTCTATGCCACCGCCGAGGCGCGCGATTCCGCCGCCCGCGCAATCGCGCGGCAGCACCCGGGGTGGTGGCAGATGGCAACCGCCCTTAGATAGGGCCGCATGAGCGAACGGCATTCCCCCTTCATCCAGATCGGCTCCCCCCAGCGCGGCGGGATCGTCGCGGTCGCCGATCATGCGAGCAACTTCGTGCCCGACGGGATCGATCTGGGCGTGGCGCCCGAGCTGATGGAGCAGCACATCGCGATCGATATCGGCACGGCGGGTGTGGCGGTGCGGCTTGCCCGCCAACACGGGATCGCCGCGCATCTGGCCAATGTCAGCCGCCTCGTGATCGATCTGCACCGCAACGAAGGGGACAAGGGTCTCGTCGTCTCCAGCAGCGACGGGCACACCATTCCCGGCAATATCGGCGCGGATGTGGAGCGCCGCATCGCGCTCTACCATCGCCCCTATCACGAGGCATTCGCGGCGATGGTCGCCGAAGCGCAGCCGTCGCTGATCCTCGCGATCCACAGCTTCACCCCGCAAATGGCCTCGACCGGGGAGCAGCGCCCGTGGGACGTCGGCCTGCTCTACAATCAGGACGACCGCGCGGCGCGCATCGCCATCGACCTGTTCGCAGGCATGGGCATGAGGGTGGGCGACAACGAGCCCTATTCGGGCAAGCAATTGAACGCGACGATGGATCGCCATGCGGAGGCGAATGGCATCCCGTACCTCACCATCGAGCTGCGGCAGGATCTGGTCGCGCGCAAGAGCCATCAGGCGGTGTGGGCGGATCGTATCGCGCAGGTCGCGCAGCAGGTGCTCGCCGCGATGGCGACGCATTGAAAACAGCATAAACGCGATGATTACCTTTTGCGTCTAGAGCTGGTCGCTCTCCGGGTCGCAGGAGACGATCGAGGGCCATGTGGATGCGAATTGCTGCTGCACTCTGCGTGGCCGGTTTAGCCACTCTGCTCGCCACCTGTGGTGGCGACGCAGTTGCCGGCGGTGGTTCGGCACCCGATTCGACTGGTCAGACGCCCAATCCGAGCTCTTCGGGCGGAACGAGCGCCGATGCGCAGACGATTTCCTGTGCGCTTCGCGGGGCGGGGACGTTCGCCAGCAGCTGCACGATCGAAAAGGCAGAGATCGACGGCAAGACGCTGCTCACGGTGTTTCACCCGGACGGTGGATTCCGCCGTTTCGAGCAATTGGCCGACGGTTCGGGCCTCGCAGCGGTTGCAGGCGCGGACGCGGTGACGCAAACGCTGAGCGGTGACACGCTCGAAATCGCCCTCGCCGGAAACCGGTACCGCTTCCCCGCATCCAGCCGGTAGCGGCGCACCCACGCAAATCCTGACCGTCGAGCAGATGCGCGCCGCCGAGGCGTCGCTGACCGATGCCGGCGTGCCCGAATGGGAGCTGATGCAGCGCGCAGGCCACGGCGCGGCGGACTGGCTCGTGCGGATCGCGGCGGGCGCGCCGGTGACCGTGCTGTGCGGGCCGGGCAATAACGGCGGCGATGGCTACGTCGCCGCCGCCGCACTGCGCCAGCGGGGCGTGCCCGTGCGCGTGGTCGCGCCGATCGGTCCCAAGAGCGAGCTGGCCAGGCGCGCGGCGGGACTATTCGAAGGCGAGGTTCGGCAGGATGCGGCAGGCGTTTCGGGCGCAGTGTTTGTCGATGCGCTGTTCGGTATCGGCCTGTCGCGCCCAATCTCCGACGAGCATCTCGGCCTGATCCGCAGCCTGCACGCATCGCATACGCGCTCGGTCGCGTTCGACCTGCCGAGCGGGATCGACACCGATTACGGCGAAGGACCCGACGATCTGCTCTGTTTCGACCTGACGCTGGCCTTCGGCGCATGGAAGCCCGCGCATTTCGGCGGCAGCGCGCTCGACAAGGTCGGCGAACCGCGTCTGGTGGGGATCGGGGTGGGCGACCTCGGCAGCACGATGAGCCTGTCGCGGCGCTCCAGAATCGCGCCTCCGGCATTCGATGCGCACAAATATACGCGCGGGCTTGTCGCGGTGGTCGGCGGGGCAATGCCGGGTGCGAGCCTGCTGGCCGCGCGCGCGGCCGGGCTGGCGGGGGCGGGCTACGTCAAATGGCTGAGCGACCACGATCATCCGGGCCACCCACCCGATCTGGTGCGCGAGGATGCGCCGCTGGCAGACGCATTGGACGACGAGCGGATCGGCTGCGTGCTGGTCGGGCCGGGGCTCGGGCGAGAAGAGGATGCGAAGGCGCGGCTTCAAGCGGTGCTGGGTTGCGGGAAGCCGCTGGTGATCGATGCCGATGCGCTCACGCTGCTGACGCCCGAGATGCTTGCGTCGCGCACCGGGCCAACCCTGCTCACCCCGCACGCGGGCGAGCTGGCGACATTGTGCGAGGCGTTCGCGGTGACGGGTGAGACGAAGTGGGGTCGCGCGGCGGCACTGGCTGAGAAGGCTGGCTGCGCGGTGCTCGCCAAGGGGCCCGACACGCAACTGGCGGCGAACGGGCAGCTGCACTTCTTCCCGCCCGCATCGCGCTGGCTTTCGGTGGCGGGCTCGGGCGACGTGCTGGCGGGCATTTGTGCCGCCCGGCTCGCGGCGAGCGATGATGTGGCGCAGGCCGCGTGCGAGGGCGTGCACCTGCACGCGCGCGCCGCGCGGCTGGCGGGGCCGGGCTTCACCGCCGCGATGCTCGCCGAAGCCGTGCACCCCGCGCTGGGGGACATGCTGTGAACGATCCTGTCGTTCGCATCGCCGCCAAGGGCGATGGCCTGACCGAGGGCGGTCGCCACGTGGCGGGCGCGGTGCCGGGCGACGTGATCGCGGCGGACGGCTCACTGGTGCGCGGGCCGCACCATGTCGATCCTCCCTGCCGCCATTTCCCGCAATGCGGCGGGTGCGAGCTGCAACACGCCGACGACATGGTGCTGGCCGAATTCGTGACCAATCGCGTCGCCTATGCTGCGCAATCGCAGGATCTCGCGCCCGAACGCCTCCAGCCGCCGCATCTCTCGCCCCCCAAGAGCCGCAGGCGCGCGACGTTTCACGCACAGCGCGCGGGCGCGAAGATCGTGATCGGCTTTCGTGCGGGCGGATCGCACCGGATCGTCGACATGGCCGAATGCCATGTTCTCCACCCGGCGCTGTTCGCACTGGTCGCGCCGCTGCGGACGCTGCTGGCGCAGTGGCGGGGCAAGCTCGCCGCCGATATCCAGCTAACGCTGGTCGATCAGGGCGTGGCGGTGGAGATCAAGGGGATCGCGCCCGATGGGCTGGCGCAGACCGAGGCACTGCTCGATTTCGCGCGCGACAACGCGCTCGCGCGGCTGTCGATAGACGAGGGCTACGGACCGGAACCGATGTGGGAGCCGCGCCCCGCCACGGTCACGCTGGGCGGCGTACCGGTCGGCTTCCCGCACGGCGCCTTCCTACAGCCGACCGCCGATGGCGAGGCTGCGCTGCTCGCCGCGGCGCGCGACTGGTGCGAAGGCGCGGGCACCATCGCCGATCTGTTCGCGGGGCTGGGCACCTTCGCCTTCGCACTGGCGGGCGGGGCGAAAGTTCTCGCGGTGGAAGCCGACCGAGCGGCCTCGCTCGCGTGTCAGGCAGCTGCCAGAACCACCGGAACGCCGGTCCACGCCCTGCATCGCGACCTGTTCCGTGACCCGCTGACCGCCGAGGAAGTCTCGAAATTCGGCTGCATCCTGCTCGATCCGCCGCGCGCGGGTGCGCGCAACCAGATCGATGCCATCGCGCAGAGCACCGCATCCCGCGTCGTCTATATCAGCTGCAATCCGCAAAGCTGGGCACGCGATGCGCGGCGGCTCGCGGATGGCGGTTTCCGGCTGGCGGAGCTGCGCCCGGTGGGCCAGTTCCGCTGGTCGACCCATGTCGAACTGGCAAGCCTGTTCGTGCGCTAGCCGCGCAGGACTTCGACGATCCGTGCTTCGAGCCATTCGCGCGCGTGCGGCTCTACGAAGGCGTGGCTCGCCCCCTCGCAGCGCGAAATGCGGGCATCGGCCCGGTCCCACGCGCTCGAGAAAACCTGCGCGGTGCGGTCCGATTCAGCGAGCAGGATGGTGACCGGCCCATCGAACCGGTCGAGCCCCTCGCGCATCCGGGTGGCAAGATTGCTCGCCCCGGGTGAGGGCCGCGCAGCGCGCACGATTCCGCCCGCCAGTTTGCGCATGTCGACCCCGCCGCGCAGCAGGCGCGCGACTTCTTTCGGATTGCGCAGCTTTTCCAGATAGCGCGCGCGGATCGCCTGCGGGGGAGGGGTGTCGTCGTCCTCCGCGTCATCCTCGATGGTCCACGGGTTGCTCAGCACCAGCCCGTCGCACCCGGCACCGCCTGCGAGCATCAGCGCGCTCGCCGCGTCGCAATTGCCGAGCGCGATCACGCGTTTCACCTGCGGGGCGATGGCCCGGAACGCCTCGATCGCGGCGCGAATATCGGGCTCGCTCTGCGTGAAGCCCAGGTTCTCGCCATCGCTGTCGCCGACCCCGCGCCGGTCGTAGCGGAACACGGGAAAGCCGCGCTTGGCGATGGTCTGAGCGAGCCGAGCCTGGCCGCGAAAGGCACCGCTGCGGATCTCGTTGCCGCCGCTCACCAGCAGCAGCCCGGTGGTCAGCGGCGCGGTGTCGAGCGTCGCGGCGAGGGTGCTTTCCTCGCACATGAAGGTGAGGTGGAGGCGCTTCATGCGTCCTGCCTCATGCCGATGGCAATAACCGCAGCCAGCGCATCGGCCTGCGCCTCGTCATGGTCGGGTTCGGAACGCAGCCACAGCGGACGCCCGCCGATGGTTTCCTGCTCCAGCACCGAGACACCTCCCTCGCGCGGCGGCAATTGCGCGGTTTCGAGCGCGGTGAACATATCCGCGCCGATATGCCATCCGGCCAGCACGATGCCTTCGCTGCGCCCCTGCGCCTCGATCTGTTCGCGGGTTTCGGGATTGCCCGCTTCCTTGCTCGCGACGATTCGCGAACGCACCAGGCCGCGTAGGATGCGCGGGCCGTCCTGCGGGGCATAGTCCCAGCCGGGAAGCCCCGCGGGCCTCAGCAGCGCGCTGCCGCGTATGGTGAGAACATGGCTCACGCCGAAATGCTGCGCCGCCGCCGCTGCGCCCGCGCGCCATGCGTCGAGCGTCTGGTCGGCCAGCGGCGCGAGGCTTTCGTTGCAGCCGGGCAGGTCGGGCAGCGCCGAGTCGATCCCCGCGCCGTCGAGCCGGCGGAGCACCTCGGTCAGCAGGTGGCGCAGTTTGTTCGCTTCCTCGAACAGCGGGGGGAGCACCAACAGCCGCGCATCGCGCCCGCGATCGAACACGAACGCGGCCTCTTTCCGCGTCCCGCCGTCAGTGTCGGGACACGGCCATTCGACGAATTTGAGCGGTGTGCTCACGAGGTGGCGGTCTTCGCCTCGGCGAGGGCGAGGAGACCGCCGTAGGTTTCCAGATGATCGCCATCGACCTCGTCATCCTCGATGATGATGTCGAAGCGGTCTTCCATCTCGGTCAGCAGGTCGGCGACCGCCTGGCTGTCGAGCTCGGGCAAGTGGCCGAACAGGCCGCTATCCGGGCCGAGATCGGCGGCGCGTTCCTCGGACAGGCCGAGAATATCGCGCAGGATCGCGCGCAAGGTCTGGTCGATCTGCGCGCGCGACGGTGCGGTATTATCCGTCTGCGGTGACATTTGTGCGGTCATTGGCCCCGTTCGCCTGCCATCAAAGTGGCGGCTGCCCTAGCGCCGGGGCCCAGCGCTGGCAAGAACGGCGCGCGCGAGGCGTTTGGTAAGCGGCAGCCACGCGGCGGGCCGGGCCGGGTTATACGCATCAAGGCGGTAGCGCGGGCGCACCTCCTCCATCCAGTCGCGCTTGTACGGATCGCTGCCGGTGCCGAAGTCGACCAGTTCCACCCGGTCGCGGTCGATCACATGTTCGAACAGCGCGGCGGTCAGCGTGGTACCGGGCGAAATCGGCTTAGCGCTTTCGAGGTGCGCGAGCTTGTGGATGTAGGCGACGCCGTTCTCGACCGTCCAGAATTGCGCGGCAACCGGCGCACCATCGGCGCGCGCGATGCCCAGACGGATGCGGCCCGCCGCGCCTTCTGCCTGCGCGAAGCGGCGCAGCAGATCGGCCTCGTCCTCCTCGGGTTTCCAGCTCTCGGCGTAGATTTCTTCGTAATGATCCCAGAGATTTGCGTCGAAATATTCGAGGATTTCGACCTCGACCTTCTTTGCCTTGCGCTTGAGCGTGGTGCGCAGCTGGCCGGGGCGGCTCGCCCAGTATTCGGCGAAGCTGCGGCGCTTGACCCGCAGCACATGGTTCTCGTCGCACGGTGTGAGGAAGGCGACCCACCCGGCTTTTCGGAACGCACGCGTGAGGCGGGTGGCAGAGCCGTCCTCATCGGGCAGCGGCCACAGGTTGGCACGCGGCGCGCGCTGCTTCAGGTCGCGCGCGATCCGGGCGAGCAGGGCATCGCTTTCGGGTCCGGTGGCGCTCGGTCGCCAGGTGAACGAGTACCAGTTGCGCAGGCTTTCGATCCGCCCGTCCGTTTCGACGAGCGAAAGGCTGGCGTGTGCGCCATCCGCTTCGCCCGCCTGCGCGACGAAGGCTCCGGGCCGTGCTTCGGCGAGCAGCGCGAACCATTCGGCCCGGTCGAACGGCGCGGCAACGCTATCGTGCGCGGCGGCGACGTCTTGCACAGCCCTGGCTGGCATGCCCGCAGCCTGCACAGGTTCAGCTAGCGCGGCTGCAGCTTGCACAATGGTAACCTCCTTGTGATAGCGACCGGATTGAACGTTCACGAGGCCTGAAAACTCCCATCCAATGACCCAGCCCGACCCGACCCCTTATCCGCTCGACCATGTGATCGAGCGCGGCGCGGATGCGAGCGCGGCGCTTGCCCTGCGTGAGGGCACCCTTAGCTACGCGGCCTTAAGAACCCGTGTCGGCCAGTTGGCGGCCTGGCTGCGTGATCAGGTGGCGGAGCCCGGAGCACGCGTTGCCAGCTGGGGCGCGAAGGGCGAGATGACCTGCCTGCTGCCGCTCGCGGCCCCGCGTGCAGGGCTGGTCCACGTTCCGGTCAACCCGATGCTCAAGCGCGCGCAGGTGGGGCATATCCTTGCCGACAGTGGTGCAACGCTGCTGCTCGGTACGCCCGCGCGGCTGGCCACGCTGGAAGAGGGCGATGTGCCCACCGGATGCGTGGTGATGGCCGAAGGCGATGCGCTGGAGGCGTCGCGCGCGCTCGATCCGCTGCCGAAGTCGGACGCCGACCCGCACGGCATTGCGGCGATTCTCTATACCTCCGGCTCGACCGGCAAGCCCAAGGGGGTGGTTCTGAGCCACGCCAACCTGTGGCTCGGCGCGGTCAGCGTGGCGCACTACCTGAAGCTTTCGGGGGAGGATGTGACGCTCGCGGTGTTGCCGCTGGCGTTCGACTATGGCCAGAACCAGCTGCTTTCGACCTGGTACGCGGGAGGCTGCGCCGCCCCGCTCGACTACCTGATGCCGCGCGATGTGACCAAGGCGGTGGCAAAGCACCGCGCCACCACGCTCGCCGCCGTGCCGCCGCTGTGGCGTCAACTGGTCGAAGCGAAGTGGGAAGACGGTGCGGGCGACAGCCTGAAGCGCCTGACCAATTCAGGCGGCGCACTGACGCCGGACCTGATCGACGCGATGCGCGAGACCTGGCCGCAGGCGGATATCTACCCGATGTACGGCCTGACAGAGGCGTTTCGGTCGACCTTCCTCGCCCCCTCGCTGGTCGCGACGCACCCAACGTCGATGGGCACGGCGGTGCCCTTCGCCGAAGTGCTGGTGGTTGACGAGAATGGCGGCCCCGCCGCGCCGGGCGAGGAGGGCGAACTGGTCCATTGCGGGCCGCTGGTGGCGCAAGGATACTGGCGCGATCCCCAGCGCACGGCTGAACGGTACAAGCCAGCCCCGGCGCATTCCGAATACGGTGGCACGGCCGTGTGGTCGGGCGACTACGTGAGACGCGATGCGGACGGGCTGCTCTATTTCGTCGGGCGGCGCGATGCGATGATCAAGAGCGCGGGCAACCGCATCAGCCCGCAGGAAGTCGAGGACGCGGCGCTCGCCACCGGACTGGTCGCCGATGCGGTGTGCTTCGGTGTGCCCGATCCCATGCTGGGCCAGGCGGTCCATCTGGTGGTACGCGGGGCAGGCGATCACGACGCGCTGAAGGCCGCGCTCAAGCGAGAGCTACCCAGCTTCATGCAGCCGCACGCAATCGAATGGCGCGAGGCGCTGCCGCTCAACCCCAACGGGAAGATCGACCGGACCGCGCTGTTTCGTGAAGTCAGCGAGAGGATCGCGGCATGAGCAGGCGCGATCCCAACGCGGCCAAGCCGCTCGGCCCGATCCCGCACGGGTTCGCGGCGATCGATGGCGAACTCGCGATCGGCGGGCGCAAGGTCAGCGATCTGGTGGAAGAGGCGGGCGATACCCCGCTGTTCGTCTATTCGCGCGCCATGCTCGACGCGCGCATGGCGGCGTTGCGCGCGTCGATGCCCGAGCGGCTGGCGATCCATTACGCGGTCAAAGCCAATCCGCACCCCGAGGTGATCGCCCACATGGCGAAGCTGGTCGACGGGTTCGACCTCGCCTCGGGCGGCGAACTGGCGATCCTGCAAGGTGTCGGCATCGCTTCCGATCACATCAGCTTTGCCGGGCCGGGCAAGCGCCCGCGCGAAATCCGCGCGGCGATAGAGGCGGGCGTCACGCTCAATTGCGAAAGCGAGACCGAGGCCACGCGCGCGCTCGAAATCGGCGCGGAACTGGGCGTTACGCCCAAACTCGCGGTACGGGTGAACCCCGATTTCGACATGCGCGGTTCGGGCATGAAGATGGGCGGCGGGGCCAAGCAATTCGGGCTCGACGCTGCGCGCGTGCCCGCGCTCATCAAGACGCTGATCGAGGGCGGAGCCGAATGGCGCGGCCTGCACATCTACACCGGCAGCCAGACGCTGGAGGCCGACGCGATTGCCGAGACGCAGGGCCACGTGCTCGATCTGGCAGCGCGGATCGCGCGCGAGGTCGGCAGGCCGTGCCCGGCGCTCAATCTGGGCGGCGGTTTCGGAATTCCCTATTTCGCCGGCAACGAACCGCTCGATTTCGCAGCCGTAGGCGCTGCGCTGGGTGAGCGTTTTGCCGACCTGCCCGAAGAACTGGCCGAAACCGCGATGGCGATAGAGCTTGGACGCTACCTCGTGGGCGAGGCGGGCGTGTACCTGACGCGGATCGTCGACCGGAAGGAAAGCCACGGCGAGATATTCCTCATCACCGATGGCGGGCTGCACCACCAGCTGGCCGCATCGGGCAATTTCGGGGCCGTCGTCCGGCGCAATTATCCGCTCGCAATTGCCAGCAAGTTCGACGCGCAAGCCATTGAAATTGCGAATGTTGTCGGGTGTCTGTGCACCCCGCTCGATCGGCTGGCCGACCGCGCCGAGCTGCCCCGTGCGGAGATCGGCGATCTGGTCGCGGTGTTCTGCGCCGGGGCTTATGGCGCGACTGCATCGCCGATGCACTTCCTCGGCCAGGGGCCTGCGATCGAGATGCTGGTTTAAGAGCACTCGGCACGGCACTCGATCCGTTCGTCCTGAGCCTGTCGAAGGGCGAACGCCGCGCAATGTTCGCGGTTCGACAAGCTCACCACGAACGGAACAGGGGCTATCGCCCGTTTACCTTTCGCTAACCCGTCGTCCCGCTTCGGGACCGGGCCCAAACCGGGCCATTAGCTAACGGGATATTCACCCTTTTTGGCGAGGAACGATCCCAAATCGTCGGCCTGTAACGGTGGCGCGCTTCGCGGGCGCGTCATCTGGCGGACACGAATGGAAGGATCGATCCCATGCGCACACGCGCAATTGCCCGGTTTGCAGCCCTTGTCTTCGGATTGCTGGCCCTCGCTGGATGTGTCGGCGGTGGAGGTGGCCCGCAATTGCCGCCCGCCGCTTTCGTCGCGACTCAAGAGGGGCCGAGCCAGGAATATGTGATCGGACCGCTCGACGAACTGTCGGTCAACGTCTGGCGCAATCCCGAACTGAGCGCGACCAACATCCAGGTCCGCCCCGATGGGCGCATCAGCATTCCGCTGGTCACCGACATGCCCGCCGTGGGCAAGACCCCGGCGATGCTGCAGGAGGATATCCGCCTGCACCTGTCGCAATATATCGAACAGCCGATCGTCTCGGTCATCGTCACAAAGTTTGCGGGCACGTTCAGCCAGCAGGTGCGGATCATCGGTGCGACCGAAAAGCCCGCATCGATCCCCTACCGCGCCAACATGACCGTGCTCGACGCGATGATCGCGGTCGGCGGGCTCAACGAATTTGCGGCGGGCAATCGCGCCAAGCTGATCCGCTTCGATCCGCGCATCGGTCGCCAGCGCGAATACGCGCTGCGCCTGTCCGATCTGCTGCGTCGCGGTGACAGCAAGGCGAACGTGATGCTCGCCCCGGGGGATGTGATCATCATTCCCGAAAGCATGTTCTAGGGGGCCCGAAGCCAAGTGAACGAACTTTTCGACGAGGTACGCGCGGCGCTCTATTCCGCGTGGAGCCGCAAGTGGCTGGCACTGGGCGTTGCCTGGGCCGTGTGCCTCGCGGGCTGGCTGTTCGTGGCCTCGATCCCCAACACCTACGAAAGCCACGCGAAAATTTTCGTGCAGCTGGACGATATGCTGTCGAAGCAGATCGGCATCGCGGGCAGCGACATGACCGACGTCGCGCGCATGCGCCAGACGCTGGCGAGCGCCTCGACGCTTGGCCAGGTAATCGAATCGACCCGGCTGGGTGAGGGCGTCAATTCGCCGCGCGCCATGGAATCCGCCATTTCCAGCCTTGCCGAGCACGTGAAGGTGAAGAGCGAGGAGGACAACCTCTTCGAAATCACCGCCGATGTGGGCCAGGCGCGCTTTACCGATGCGGAAAACGCCAAGCTGGCGCAGGATGTCGTGCTCAAGCTGCTCGACATTTTCCGCGCGGCGAATGTCGAAGGCACGCGCGGCGAAGTGAACGATGCGGTCTCGCTGCTCGACCAGCAGCTCGATGCGCGCGCGAAGGAGCTTGAGAAAGCCGAGGCGCGGCGCACCGCGTTCGAGGCCGAGCATCCCGAGCTGATCGGCGGATCGGCTGCCATATCGACCAAGCTGCAATCGGCGCGCTCCGAAATGCGCGGCGTCGAGGCCGATCTGGCTGCGGCACAAAGCGCGCTCGCGGCGATCAACGGCCAGCTTGCGGGCACGCCGCAAACGATTCAGGGCATGGGTGGTGCGGGCGGCGGCAGCGCGCTCGATCAGGCCGAAGCGCAGGTTGCGCAGCTGCGCGCGCGCGGGCTCAAGAGCAGCCACCCCGATATGCAGGCGGCGCTGCGTCAGGTGCAGATCCTGCGCCAGATGGGCGGCGGCGGCGCGTCGGCGGGCGGCATGCCCAACCCGGCCTACAGCTCGCTCGTCTCGATCCGCGCGGAACGGCAGGCCAACGTGCAGGCGCTGCTGGCGCGCAAGGCCGCCTTGCAGGCCGATATCTCGATGACGATGGCCGATCAGGTCAGCGAACCCGGTCTGGCGGCGGAAGCACAGCGGATCGGCCGCGATTACGAGGTGCTCAAGAAGAAATACGACGAGCTGCTGCAGGACCGCGAAGAGATGGAACTGCGCAGCCAGGTGGAAAGCGAACGCAGCTCGTTCCGCTTCGACATCATCGATGCGCCGGGCGTGTCGTCGCGCCCTGCTGCGCCCAATCGGCCGGTCCTGCTGCTGGCGGTTGCCATCCTGGGCGTCGGCGCGGGGCTGGGCAGTGCGATCGCGCTGACCATGCTGAAATCGACCTTCTCGACCAGCGCGGCGCTCAAGAAAGCGATCGGCCTGCCGGTGATCGGGACGATTTCCAGGAACGTGCCGCCCTCGCGCAAGGCGAAGGAAGATCGGCAGTTGCGGCTGTTCTACGCCGGTTCGGGTGCGCTCGCCGGGCTGCTCGTGGTGCTGCTGGGGATCGAATTCATCCAGGTCGGGCAGGTGATGGCGTGAGGATGCAGCAATGACCGAACACCGCCCGATCAAGTCGCCGTCACAGGCCGACAAGAAGGACGAGGCCAGCTCGCTGCTCGAACGTGCGAGCGGAGCCTTCGGCCTGAGCAATCTGGGCGCGGCACCGATGCCGCGCAGCTTCGACGATGTGCCGATGAAGCGCGCACGTCCGCTGCGCAAAGCCGCTGGCGAGCCTGCCCCGGCAGCGACGCCCGCGCCTGCGCCCACGCAGACGCCTGCGCCGGTGCCTGAACCCGCCGAGGTCGAGATCGAAGCGCCTGCCGCTGAAAGCCGTCTGCCGATCCCGGCGCAGCCCGCCGCGCCGCCGCCCGCGGTGATCGAGGGCAGCGCCAACGCGATCGCCTTGCAGGGTGAGCGGGTCGAGGTGGATTTCGCCCGGCTGCGCGACCGCGGCTTTATCGATCCCAACGGCCAGGCTTCGGGTCTCGCCGAGGAATTCCGGATCGTGAAGCGGCAGGTACTCGATGCCGCGCGTCAGGCCGGTACCGGCCTCGCGCGCCGCATCCTGATCACCTCGCCCCACGCGAACGAGGGCAAGACTTTCTGCGCGGTCAATCTCGCGCTGTCGCTCGCCGCGGAAAGCGATCTCGAAGTGGTGCTGATCGACGCCGATCTGGGCAATCCTTCGACAAAGGAAGTGTTCGGCCTGCCCGAGCGTGCGGGGCTGATGGATGTGCTCGCCAACAGCGAGAATGCAGTCGAACGGCTCGTTCTGCAAACCGATATTCCCGGACTGTGGATTCTGCCGCCGGGCCGCCAGGCGAGCCATGCGAGCGAAGCGCTCGCCAGCCGTCGCACCGCCGAGATGTTCGAACGGCTGACCGCGCAGGCACCCAACCGGATCGTGCTGATCGACAGCCCACCCGCGCTTGCCGCGTCGCCCGCTGCCGAACTCGCCAAATATGCCGGGCAGACCATTCTGGTCGCCCGCGCCGACCGGACCGGCAAGAGCGCGCTGGAAGACGCAGCGCAGCTGCTCTCCGCCTGTCCCGACATCAAGCTCGTGCTCAACGGCGCGAACTTCAGCCCGAGCGGCCGCCGTTTCGGAAGCTATTACGGATGAGGATTCCTCCCATGACCCGCCTGCCACTGCTCGCCGTACTGCTCGGCACCGGTGCCTTGCTGCCCACGCCCGCCTTCGCGCAATCTTCGTGGAGCGACGACGAGGTGACCTCGGGCGGTAGCGCGTCGTCGCAAGCTTCGCCCTACGGCTCTTACGGCGATGGGGCTCAGGACGGGGACAGTGCCGGTTCCGGCGGCGACGGGTCGCGCCCCAACGGCGCGCCGGTGCGCCAGCGGCTGCGGATCGATCCCTATATCGAGGCCAATCAGGTCATCACCCAGCAGATCGAGCCGACGAGCGATACATCGGTTTACGGGTCGGTCGCCGCCGGGGTCGATGCCTCGGTCCAGGGTCGGCGTGCGGGCGGTTCGGTCTCGCTGCGCTACGACCGGGTCATCAGCTATGGCGACGATCTGTCGCCCAATGTTTCAAGCGGCGATTCCGTCTCGGGCATCGCGCGCGGCTATGTCGCGGCGGCACCGGGCCTCAATCTCGAAGCGGGCGCTCTCGCGGCGCGCACGCGGGTCGATTCGAACGGTGGCGCTGCGGTTGCCAGCGGCCAGCCGATCGATCCCGCGAATGAATCGCGCGTGTACTCCGTATACGCCGGGCCCAGCCTTTCCACGCAGGTGGGCGCGGCCAACGTCTCCGCCGGGTACCTGTTCGGCTATAACCGGGTCGAGGCTCCTGCGGCGGGGCTGGTGGACGATACCGCCACGCTGAGCGACGTTGCCGAGGAAAGCACGGTCCATTCCGCCAATGCGCGGATCGCGGTCGATCCGGGCCGGGTTCTGCCCGTGGGCGTCGCGGTGGGTGCCGGGGCCTTTCAGGAAACGGTTTCCAATTCGGACCAGCGCGTGCGCGATTTCTACGGGCGCGGCGATATCACCGTGCCGGTGGCCCCGCACCTCGCTGTGGTCGGCGGGGTCGGCTACGAATATGTGCAGGTCGCCAACCGCGACGTGGTGCGCGATGGCTCGGGCAATCCGGTGGTCGGCGCGGATGGCCGCTACCAGACCGATACCAGCTCCCCGCGCAAGATCGCCTTCGAGACAGAGGGTCTGATCTGGGATGTCGGCGTGGTCTGGAAACCCTCGCGCCGGACGCAGCTGGAGGCGCATTACGGGCGCCGGTACGACAGCGACACCTATTACGGCAGCTTCGGCTGGCAGCCGACCTCGCGCAGTTCGTTCAACGCCTCTGTCTACAGCGGCATCAGCGGCTTCGGCGGGGTGCTGACCAACTCGCTCGCCAATCTGCCCGCCGGCTTCGTCGCCTCGCGCAACGCGCTGACGGGCGATTTCAGCGGCTGCGTGACCGGCACGGGTGGCGCAACGCAAGGTTCGGCGGACTGCCTTGGCGGCGCGCTCAATTCGGTGCGCAGCGCGGTGTTCCGGAACCGCGGCGTCAACCTGTCCTACTCGGCCACCAACGGGCGGGTGAGCACGGGTCTGGCGATCGGGTACGACCGCCGATCCTACTACGGCGCGCCCGGCACCTTGCTGGCCGCCGCCAATGGCCAGGTGGACGAGAGCTTCTACGGCAATGTTAGCCTCGGCGCGCCGGTTGGCGCACGCGGCGCCATCGCGCTGAACGGCTACGCCAGCTACCTGAAACAGGGCGCGGACGAGCTGAACGATGCGCTGCTGCTCGGCGCGTCGGCGGCCTACAGCCAGTCGCTCTTCGGCAACCTTTCCGCACGCGCTGCCGTCTCGCTCGACCGGATCGACAGCGAAGCGGTCGACGAAACCAACGCCTCGGCCCTGCTGGGCCTGCGCTACGACTTCTAATCGCCTGAGGGATCAGACAAAGACATGTTCGACCAATATTACGGTTTCTCGGGCCGACCCTTCCAGCTCACGCCGGACCCGAATTTCTATTTCGAGAGCATCACGCACCGCAAGGCGCTGAGCTATCTCGGCTATGGGATGGCGCAGGGCGAGGGCTTCATCGTCATCACCGGCGAGATCGGATCGGGCAAGTCGACCATGGTTGCGCACCTGATGCGCAAGGTCGATCACGACCAGATGACCGTCGGCCAGGTCGTCACCAGCAACCTCGACGGGTCCGAACTGGTCCACCTGGTGGCGCAGAGCTTCGGCCTCGATGTCGCAGGGCAGGACAAGGCGAGCGCGCTGGGCGCGATCGAAGCCTTCCTGCACGAGGAAGCGCGCGCCGGTCGCCGCTGCCTGCTGGTGGTCGACGAGGCGCAGAACCTCAGTTTCGAGGCGCTCGAAGAGCTGCGGATGATGAGCAATTTCCAGCTCGGTTCGCACCCGTTGCTGCAACAGCTGCTGCTGGGCCAGCCCGAGTTCAAGGACATGCTCGCGCGGCACGACCGGCTCGAACAGCTGCGCCAGCGCGTGATCGCGGCGCATCACCTGACCGCGATGGAGGTGCAGGAAGTCGCGCCCTATATCGAGCACCGCCTCGCGCTGGTCGGCTGGCGGGGTACACCCTCGTTCGATCCGAAGATCTTCCCGAAGATCCATGAGGCGAGCGGCGGCATCCCGCGCCGGGTCAACCAGATCGCCACGCGCCTGCTGCTGATGGGCGCGGTCGAGCAGCGCAACCAGATCGACTGCGCGATGCTCGATCAGGTCGTCGAGGAAATGGCGCGCGACAACCGGCCCGATCATGCGGGTGAGGGCAGGAAGCCTTTCGCCAGCCCGACAGCCGAGTATTCGCCGCCGCCTGCGCGATCCGCACCCGCGCCCGCACCATCCTTCACAGCCGAGCCGCCGCCCCCGCCGCGGCAGGCCAGCCAGCCCGCCGCACCGGCGAGCGAAGACGACGTGGCCGACCTGCGCGCCGCCATCGCCACGCTGTCGCGCGCGATCGAAGGGTCGCCGCGCACCGACGGCGATCTGGCGGAGCGCGTCAAGGCGCTCGAAACCCGGCTCGAAGAGCAGGAACAGAGCGTGCGCTACCTCCTCCAGCTGCTGATCGAATGGCTCGACAAGGACGGTCGCCAGAAGGAAAACCGGGCGGCCTGAGATGGATCTCGCGCCCGCCAACCAGCCACGTCCGCCCGCACCGAAGGTCGTCAACGGCCTGTCGGTCGATGTGGAAGACTGGTTTCAGGTCGGCGCGTTCGAGACCACGATTTCACGCGACGACTGGGATGGGTGCGAGCTGCGGGTGGAGCGCAATGTCGAGACGATCCTCACGCTGTTCGACCGCGCCGGGGTAATGGCGACGTTCTTCACGCTCGGCTGGGTGGCAGAGCGCGTGCCGCAGGCGATCCGCGCGATCGTGCAGGCGGGCCACGAACTCGCCAGCCACGGCTACGATCACCAGCGGGTGTTCACCTTCGACCGAGCCGCCTTTGCCGAAGACCTGCGGAAATCGCGCGCCATTCTGGAAGATATCGGCGGCAGCAAGGTGAGCGGATACCGCGCGCCGAGCTTCTCCATCGACGCGCGCACGCCCTGGGCGCACGAGGAACTGGCCGCGCAGGGTTACGCCTATTCGTCCAGCGTCGCGCCGATTGCGCACGACCATTACGGTTGGCGCGAAGCCCCGCGATTTGCCTTTCACCCGGTCGAGGGCGCCGATCTCGTCGAACTGCCGGTGACCACCGCAATGCTGGGTGAGCGGCGGCTTGCGGCGGGCGGTGGCGGGTTCTTCCGCACGCTGCCCTATTCGTTTTCGCGCTGGGCCATCGCGCAGGTCAACCGCGAGGAAGCGCGCCCGGCGATCTTCTATTTCCACCCGTGGGAGGTCGATCCCGGTCAGCCGCGCGTGGCCAATGCGCCGCTACGCTCGCGCCTGCGCCACTACACCAAGCTTTCCGCGATGGAGGGCAAGCTCGAACAGCTGCTGCGCGATTTCGCGTGGGGCCGGGTGGACGCGGTTGCCGCTGCCGAGACGCTCAAGACCGAAAGGCAGGCGGCATGAACGCGCCCTTCGCACCCGCCTATGCCGACGCGACCACCATTGCGCTCGCGAACCTCGACGACGATGCGCAGGCGGGGCGGATCGCCGCTTTTGTCGAAGCGCATAATGGCAGTCCGTTCCACCTGCCCGCATGGCTGATCGCGATCGAGCGCGGCACCGGGCAGCGCGCGTGCGGGATTCTCGCCGAGCGGGCGGGGCAGATCACCGGCTGGCTGCCGCTCTCGCTGGTGCATTCACCGCTGTTCGGGCGTGCGCTCGTCTCCAGCGGTTTCGCGGTCGATGGCGGTATTCTGGCGAGCGAGACGCATGTCGCGCAGCGCCTTGCCGATGCGGCGAGCGAGCTGGCGCAGCGCCGCTCCTGCGCCGAGGTCGAACTGCGCGGCGGTCATACGCCCGCCGGGTGGATGCCGGTGACGGGCAAGCATGCCGGGTTTGTCACCGATCTCGCCGAAGACGACGAAGCGCAGTTGCTCGCGATCCCGCGCAAGCAGCGCGCAGAAGTACGCAGGAGCCTCAAGAACCCGCTCACCGTGACGGTGGGCGTGAAGGAGGATGATCGCGCGGCGCATTACGCCTGCTACGCTGCCAGCGTGCACAATCTGGGCACCCCGGTGTTCCCGCGCAGCCTGTTCGACGCGGTGCTGCGCCATTTCCACGAGCGCGCCGATATCCTGACAGTGTGGGAGGGCGACGAACCGCTCGCCAGCGTGCTGACGCTCTACCATCGGGGCATCGCCTACCCCTTCTGGGGCGGAGGCGTGTGGCGGGCGCGCGAAACCCGCGCGAACGAGCGGATGTACTACGCGCTGATGTGCCATGCGCGCGATGCGATGGGCTGCACGCGGTTCGACTTCGGCCGCTCGAAGGTCGGCAGCGGGCCTTTTTCGTACAAGAAGAACTGGGGCTTCGAACCGCAGCCGCTCGCCTATTCGCGCTGGACCGCGCCGGGCGCCGAGGCACGCGATGTCGACCCGACGAGCGATGCCTATGCGCGCAAGATCGCCGCGTGGAAGGCGCTGCCGCTGCATCTCGCCAACCGGATCGGCCCGGTGATTGCGCGGGGGCTGGCGTAATGGGCGAAACGCTGTTCCTCGCGCACCGCGTGCCGTTCCCGCCCGATCGCGGCGACAAGATCCGTTCGTTTCATGTGCTGCGCGCGCTGGCGAAGCTTGGCCCCGTGCATGTCGGCACGTTCCACGATGCTTCGGGCTATGGCGACCAGTTCCTCTCCGGCATTGCCGCAAGCCATCATCTCGTGCCCGCGCGCAAGCCCGACATGCTCGCCGCCGCGCAGGCGATGGTGCGCGGCCTGCCGGTCAGCCTGGTCGCCTTCGCCAACGACCGCCTGCATGAATGGGTCGCGCAGGTGCTCAATTACCGAGCGATCGACGCGATCTACGTCTTTTCCGGCCAGATGGCGCAATATGTGCCGCCGCACTTCCCGGGCCGCGTCGTGCTCGACCTGTGCGACGTCGATAGCGCCAAGTTCGAAGCCTATGGCAAGGCGGGCCATGGCCCCAAGGCATGGGTCAATGCGCGCGAAGGGCGGCTGCTGGCTACGGCCGAGGAACACGCCGCCCGTGCCGCCGACACGACGCTGTTGATCAGCGAGAACGAAGCCAACCTGTTCCGCACGCGCCTTTCGAGCATGCACCAGATCGACCTGCAGGTGATGCGCAACGGGATCGACGCCAAGTTCTTCGCCCCCGGCGCGGTCAAGCCGCAGCCGACGCTGTACGGGCCCGGCCCGAACATCGTCTTCACCGGGCAGATGGACTATGCGCCCAATGTCGAGGCGGTCGAGCGGTTTGTGCATCGCATCCTGCCGGGCATTCGCGAAGTGCATGGCGAGGCGGAATTCCACATCGTCGGGCGTGCGCCGACCCCGGCGGTCAAGGCGCTGGGCAAGCGTGCCGGGGTGACCGTGTGGGGCGAAGTGCCCGACGTGCGGCCCTTCATTGCCGAAGCCGACATCGTCGCCGCGCCGCTGACCATCGCGCGCGGAATCCAGAACAAGGTGCTCGAAGCGATGGCGATGGCGCAGCCCGTGCTGCTCTCGCCAGAGGCCGCGACCGGGATCGACGCCGAGGATGGCGTGCATTTCGCGATTGCCGAGGGTGACCGCATGATGGTCGGTCGCGCGCTCGCGCTGCTGGAGGATCGCGACCGCACGCTCGAGATGGGCGAAGCCGCAAGGCGCTTCGTGCTCAAGCAGCAGGGCTGGCCTGCGATGCTTGCCGGGCTGGGCGAGCTGCTGCGGCCCTCGGCGATAGATCCGGTGCGCGATGCCGCCTGAGCTGCTCCAGACGCGCAGACAATCGGGCTTCGCGACTGCGCTTCGCAGCCTGCCTGCTGCTTGGGCGAAGGCGCTCGGCTGGCTGGCGCTCGCGTGGTTCGCGGCGCTGGCGCTCACCGCGGCGCAATGGATCGCGATGGCGCACCAGTGGCTGACCGTCTCGGCCTACCAGCACATCCTGTTCGTGCCGCCGATCATCGGCTGGCTCGTGTGGAACCGGCGCGCCGTACTCGGGCCGCTGCGCCCGCAGGCGTGGTGGCCCGGACTGCTCGCGGTGATCGGAGCACTGGGGCTGTGGCTGATCGGATCGCTCACCTCGATCAATATCGTCGCGCAGGCCGGTGCGGTCCTGCTGCTGCAAGGCGTGACGCTGGCGCTGCTCGGCCCGCGCGTTTGCGCGGTGCTGGCTTTCCCGCTCGCCTTCGCGGTGTTCCTGGTGCCGTTCGGCGAGGAGATCGTCGGGCCCTTGCAGATGGTGACCGCGAAGATGGTCATCGCGCTCACCCATCTCAGCGGCATCCAGGCCGAGATCGATGGGGTGTTCATCGCCACGCCCGCCGGACTGTTCGAAGTGGCGGAAGCCTGCGCCGGGGTGCATTTCGTGGTCGCGATGGTGACGCTCGGCGTGCTCGCCGCCAAGGTCGGGATGACGCGTTGGTCGCGCCGGATCGCCTTCATGGCGCTGTGCGTGATCGTGCCGATCCTCGCCAATGGCGTGCGCGCCTGGGGCGTGGTCGCGGTCGCGCAGGTTGTCGGGGCAGAGCGCGCGGGCGGGTTCGATCACATCGTCTACGGCTGGTTCTTCTTCGCGATCGTGGTCGCGCTGGTGATGGCGCTCGGCTGGCGCTGGTTCGATCGCGATCCGCAGGTCGAGGGTGTGGCAGCAGGCGAACTGGCAAACGATCCGCTGGTCGTTTGGCTGGACCGCTTGCCCGCACGCACGACATCGCTTGCGCCGATGCTCGTCGCGCTGATCCTGCTGTTTGGCCTGTGGGCAGGGCTTGCACGCGCGGCGGAAACCGCGCCGCCGCAGCTGCGCGCACCTCAGATTGCCGGGTGGACGCTGGTCGAGACGCCGCAGAAGCCCGCGTGGCAGCCGCTCGGGGCTCAGGCGAGCACCCGACTGCACGCCATCTATCGCGATGAGCAGGGGAGGGAGGTCGACCTCTACCTTGCCGGATACGCGGGCGACGCCGATCCGACCGCGATGGCGGAGGGTGCCGTGCCGCCCGACACCGCGTGGCGCAGGCTGGGCGATGCACCTGCGCCCGCGCCATTGCTGGGCGAGCAATTGCTCGCTTTCGGCAACGAACGGCGCCTTTCGTGGACCAGTTTCGTCGCGCGCGGCGAGGCTTCCAATGATGCGCTCGAATTCCGGCTGGGCGGGCTGGGCGACCGGCTGACGCTGCGCGCCGAGCCGCGCTGGCTGGTCATCATGTCGGCCACCGCACCCTCGGATGCGCAGGCGGCGGACAGTCTGGAACGTTTCAACCGGCAGGCGGACGGCCCGGCGGCGCTGGTCGCTGCGGCGCTTTCCCGCTAGGCGCGCGGCCATGTGCGGCATTGCTGGCCTTTTCGCGCGCGATCCGCAGGCGCAGGTCGACCGTCCGGTGCTGACGCGGATGCGCGACGCGCTGAGCCATCGCGGGCCCGACGGGGCGGGGCTGTGGAGCGCCGATGGCGTCGGCCTTGCGCATCGCCGCCTCTCGATCATCGATGTCGAGGGATCGCCGCAGCCGATGCATTCCCCCGACGGGCGCGCGGTCATCACCTTCAACGGCGAGATCTACAATTACCGCGAATTGCGCCACGAGCTGGCGCAGCTGGGCCACCCCTTCGCGACCGAGGGCGATACCGAGGTGATCCTCGCCGCATGGCGCGAATGGGGTGCAGACTGCCTTGCGCGGTTGAACGGCATGTTCGCTTTCGCGATCTACGACCGCGCCGCGCGCAGCCTGTTCATCGCCCGCGACAGGTTCGGCGTGAAGCCGCTGTTCACCGCGACGCTGCCCGATGGCACCTTTGCCTTTGCCTCGGAACTCAAGGGCTTGCTGGCACATCCTGCGATCCATCGGAAGATCGATCCGCTCGCGATAGAGGACTACTTCGCCTGGGGTTACGTGCCCGATCACCGCTGTATCCTGGCCGGGGTCGAGAAGCTGCCGGCAGGCCATTACCGCATCGTCGAGCACGGGGCGCCGCCCCGGCCGCCGGTAAGCTGGTACGATGTGTCCTTCCTCGAACGCGACCGGATGAGCGCCGCCGACGAGGCCGAGGCGATCCGCGAACAGCTCGACCAGGCGGTCCGCTCGCGCATGGTCAGCGATGTGCCGATCGGCGCATTCCTTTCGGGCGGGGTCGACAGCTCGACCGTGGTGGCGCTGATGGCGGGTATTGCCCGGCAGCCGGTCACCACCTGCTCGATCGGCTTCGACGTCGCCGAACTCGATGAAACCGGGCACGCGCGGCAGGTCGCGCGGCAATTCGACACTAAGCATCACGAGCGGATCGTGAACCCCGCGATGTTCGACCGGATCGATGCGCTGGCGGGCATGTTCGACGAACCTTTCGCCGATGCATCGGCCTTGCCCACTGCCGAGGTCTGCGCGCTGGCGCGGGCGCATTGCACCGTGGCGCTGTCGGGCGACGGCGCGGACGAGGCGTTCGCCGGTTACCGCCGACACGTTTTCCACGCCGCCGAGCAGCGCGCGCGCGACATGCTGCCGGGCGGCTTGCGACGGGCCATGTTCGGTCCGCTCGCCGCGCTCTACCCCAAGGCCGACTGGGCACCACGCCCCTTGCGCGCAAAGTCCACCTTCCAGGCGCTCGCGATGTCGGGCGAGGAAGCATACGCGCGCGCGCTGAGCGTGATGACGCCCGAGGGGCGCGGTACGATCTTCTCCGCTGCCATGATGCGCGAGCTGGGCGGCTACCGCGCCGAACAGCCGCTGGTCGATCTGATGCGCCATGCGCCCGCGCGCAGCGGGCTCGACCGCGCACAATACGCCGATCTCAAGTTCTGGCTGCCCGGCGATATCCTGACCAAGGTCGACCGCACGAGCATGGCAGTGAGCCTCGAGGCGCGCGAGCCCCTGCTCGACCACCGGCTGGTCGAGCTCGCCGCCCGCCTGCCGCAGCAGCGGCGCGTGCGCGGGACAGAGGGCAAATACGCGCTCAAGCACGCGATGGAAGGCACCTTGCCGCATTCCATCCTCTACCGGCCCAAGCAGGGTTTCGTGCTGCCGATCGCGCACTGGCTGCGCACCGATCTGAAGGAAGCGGCGCGCGCCGCAGCGCGCAGCGAGCGCCTGCTCGACACCGGATGGTTCGACCCGGACGGGCTTTCGCGGCTGGCGGAGGACCATATCGCGGGCCGCCGGGACCATGCGCGCGAGCTTTGGCAGTTGCTGATGCTGGAGCGAAGTGTGAGTCTTTTGAGCAACAATTAGACTCGGCTCATCGCAAAAATGACTCAATTTCCCGGTTATGGTAAATAAAACGTTGCAGCGGGTTAACCTAGGGGCGTAGCTTGCCTCCCTGTCATGGGCGTTTGCCCGTGCGTGGGTTGCAACGGGGGTCGCAGTGAACCGGGTTAGCACCAATTTCGAACAGCACATTATCCTCGACGAGTCGGGCGAACTCATGCTCGTCGAAGGGCGTGCGGAGATCGAGCCGGCGCTGTTCTCCCTCTCGGAGCTACGTGTCGAGTACGATGCTGAGAATATGGCCTTGTGGACGAGCATGGTTCCGCGTGGGCGACCCAGTTTCACGCCTTCGATGCTCGCCGATTTCGAGCGGTGGCAGGATCTGATCCAGGCGAGCTTCACGCCCAAGGATCTGCGCTTTCTGGTGCTCGGCAGCCATTCGCCGGGCGTCTTCTGCTACGGCGGCGACCTCGCGCTGTTCCGCGAACTGATCATCGCGCGCGATCGTGCCGCGCTGGTCGATTACGGCCATCGCTGCTGCCGCATCCTGCACCGCAATCTCAACACGCTCGGCCTGCCGCTGGTGACCATCGGCATGGTGCAGGGCGATGCGCTGGGCGGCGGGCTCGAAGCGCTGCTGTCGTTCGATGTCATCATTGCCGAGGAAAGCGCGAGCTTCGGCCTGCCCGAGATCATGTTCGGCCTGTTCCCCGGCATGGGCGCGCACGCCTTCCTCAGCCGCCAGCTCGGCAGCGTCGCGGCCGAACGGCTGGTGACGTCGGGCAAGACGATGAGCGCGCGCGAAATGCTCGCGCTCGGCCTGGTGCACGACGTCGTGCCCGACGGTACGGGCGAGGAAGCGGTGCAGACCTTCATCGAAAAGAACGCGCGGCGTCACGCCGGGCTGCTCGGTTCGCGCCGCGCGACCAAGCGTAACTGGAACCTGTCGCTGGCCGAACTGACCGATATTACCGAGATTTGGGCAGACACCGCGCTCAAGCTGACCGAACGCGATCTCAAGCTGATGGCGCGGCTGGCCGACAAGCAGCGCCGCACCACCACCAGCAAGCAGGCAGAGCCCGCCTGATCGGCTCGCGTTAGCGCGAGTCGACCAGCACGATCTCGGCGTCTTCCAGCGCCTCGACCTTCAGCACGCCTTCGTCCTTCGTCGCGATCCCGTCGCGCGGGCCCGCTTCGTGCCCGTTCACGCGGATGCGCCCCGTCGGTGCGACGAGGTACTGGTGGCGCCCCGGTGCGGCCTGCCATTCGGCCGTTTGCCCCGCCTTCAGCGTCGCCGCCGCAACCTTCGCATCGGCGCGGATAGAGAGCGCGCCGTCCGCCTCGGGCGTGCCGCTGGCGAGGACTTCGAACCCGCCATCGCGGCTCGCCTTGGGGAATTCGCGCTGGTCCCAGCCGGGGGCTTCGCCCTGGCTGTCGGGCAGGATCCAGATCTGGAAAAGCGTCGTCTTCTCGTCTTCCAGATTGTACTCGGCGTGGGTGATGCCGGTGCCCGCGCTCATCACCTGGACGTCGCCCGCGCCGGTGCGGCCCTTGTTGCCCAGCGAATCCTGATGCGTGATCGCGCCGGTGCGCACGAAGGTGACGATTTCCATGTTGTCGTGCGGGTGGGGCGGAAAGCCGCTCTTCGCCGCAATCGTATCGTCGTTCCACACGCGGATGCGGCCCCAGCCCATGCGGTCGGGATCGTAGTAGCTGGCGAAGCTGAAGTGGTGGCGGGCGTCGAGCCAGCCGTGATCGGCAGCCCCGAGGCTGTCAAAGGGACGGATATCGATCATTCGATTATCTCACATCGGCGGGGAGAGATTGTCCGCCGGAACCGGGCTGATGTGGTGCGCAAATCCTCCCCTGCAAGGGGAGGGGGACCGGCCGCAGGCTGGTGGAGGGGTGTGCAGGCAGCGGCCCCTCCGTCAGCGCAAAGCGCTGCCACCTCCCCGGCGCGGGGAGGATCAGGATTGTCCGTGCCCCAGCGCCATGTATTCCGCGCTCTGCATCTCGCGCAGGCGGCTGACGGTACGCGCGAATTCGAAGCTGCCATCGCCTGACGGGTATAGGTCTTCCGGCTCGGCGGCGGCGGTGGCGAACAGCTTCACCTTGTGCTCGTAGAGCGCGTCGATCAGCTTGGTGAAGCGGATCGCTTCGTTGCGGTTTTCCGGACCCAGCACCGGAATGCCGACCACGATGACCGTGTGAAACGCGCGCGCGATTGCGAGGTAATCGGCCGAGCCGCGATTTTCGCCGCACAGCCGCTTGAAGCTGAACACGGCGACGCCCTTCAGGCTCTTGGGCACATGGAGCGTGCGCCCGCCGCCAAGGTCCAGCTCGCCGCTGGGGACGTGTTCGGCATCCTCGGGTTTGTAGTCGGTCAGCCGGAAAAACGCCTCGCGCACCTGCGCGGTGGCCGCATCGCCGAGCGGGGTGTGCCAGCTCTCCAGCCCGCCCAGCCGGTGAAGCCGGTAGTCGGTCGGCCCGTTGAGCGAGAGCGTTTCCAGCTCGCGCTCGACCAGTTCGATGAAGGGGATGAACAGCGAGCGGTTGAGCCCGTCCTTGTAGAGATCGTGCGGCGGGCGGTTGCTGGTGGTGACGATGGTGACCGCGTGCTGTTCGATCAGCGGGGTGAAGAGGCGCGCCATGATCGCCGCATCGGCGGTGTTGGTCACCACCATCTCGTCGAACGCGAGGCAGCGGACGTCCTGCGCGATCCGCTCCGCGACCCGGCGAACGGGGCCTTCGGTCTTCTTCTCGCGTTCCTCCGCGATCATCGCGTCGACTTCGAGCATGAAGGCGTGGAAGTGGACCCGCCGCTTGCGCTCGATATCGAGGCATTCGAAGAACAGGTCCATCAGCATCGACTTCCCGCGCCCGACGCCGCCCCACATGTAGAGGCCGCGCGGGGCATCGGGTTTGCGACCGCGCAGGCGGCCGAGCAGGCCCTTGCGGGGGCTGCCTGCTTCCAGCTCGGATTGCAGCCGGTCGAGTTGCACCACCGCCGCGCGCTGGTCGGCGTCGTCGCGCAGCTCGCCTGCCGCCAGCAGGGCTTCGTACCGTGCGAGAACGCCCGTCAAATCAGCTGCCGCCCTTCAGCGCGCGCTTCCGGACAATGCCGGAGAAGTTGGCGATGAGGTTCTCTTCCTGGACGACTTGACCGCGCAGGAACACCATCCGCCCGGTCTCGCGCACAATCTCTGTCAGCGCGTCGAGCGGCTTGTCCGGGTCGCCCGCGCCGACGAACTGCGTCGACAGCTCCAGCGTGACCATGGGGCCTGCATCGGCGGTACCGAGCATGTGGACGGTTGCGAACAGCGCGATGTCGATCAGGGCGAGCGTGGTCGCGCCGTGGATCATGCGTTGCAAGTTGGTGTGGTGCAGTTGCGGCACCATCCGCAGCCGGCACGAATCGCCTTCGCGCCGGGTGATCAGATCGCCCATCACTGCAGCGTTGAAGCGCGTCTTGTCGTGCGGATTCCAGCTATGCCAGCCGTCGCCGCCCGGCAGCTCGCGGTAGTCGAAGAACGGTGTCGGCTTGGGCACTACGCTGCGCGAGCGATCAGATTGCGCGCTCGGCGATCATCTTCTTGGTTTCGGCGATTGCCTTTGCAGGGCTCAGGCCCTTGGGGCACACGTTCGCGCAGTTCATGATCGTGTGGCAGCGATAGAGCCGGTACGGATCTTCCAGCGCGTCGAGCCGCTCACCGGTCATCTCGTCGCGGCTGTCGGCCAGCCAGCGATAGGCCTGCAACAGGATTGCCGGACCCAGGAACTTGTCCGAATTCCACCAGTAGCTGGGGCACGCGGTCGAGCAGCAGGCGCACAAAATGCACTCGTACAGCCCATCGAGATTCTCGCGTTCTTCGGGGCTCTGCAGCCGTTCCTTGCCGCTCGGCGTCGGGCTGACGGTTTGCAGCCACGGGCGGATGGAGGCGTACTGCGCGTAGAAATGGGTGAAATCGGGCACCAGATCCTTCACCACATCCATGCTCGGCAGCGGGGTGATGCGGATTTCGCCCTTCAGATCCTCGATCGCGGTGGTGCAGGCGAGCGCGTTGGACCCGTTGATGTTCATCGCGCACGACCCGCAGATGCCTTCCCGGCACGACCGGCGGAAGGTCAGCGTCGGGTCGATCTCGTTCTTGATCTTGAACAGCGCGTCGAGGACCATCGGGCCGCACGCATCCAGATCGAGTTCGAACCGGTCGTAGCGCGGATTGTTGCCGGTATCGGGATCGTAGCGGTAGATCTTGAACTTCTTGACCCGGCCAGCGCCTTCGGGGGCGGTGTGTTCCTTGCCTCTTGCACGGATTTTGGAATTCTTGGGGAGGGTGAAGGTCGCCATGGGAGAGTCCTGAAATCTGCTTGCCACCCACCTAGCGGCTACGGCGCAAGGTGCAAGGGCACTAAAGCCTGTCTTTCCCCTGCGCCTGACACACCTGACACACAGCCCACAAGGTGAAATCCGGGGCGGGCGATGCGGGCGGCAAAACGGCGACGCACCGTAGCGGCCTAGCCGATGAAGGGAGAGTAGGACAGATGTTCGAACGGGCGATCGTTTTCGGCGCGAGCGGCGGGATCGGTGCGGCGCTGGTAGCGGAACTTGCCGCGCGCGGCACGGGGATGGTGTTCGCGGCTGCCCGCACGAGGCCCACAGCCTTGCCCAAGGGCGCGATATGGGTCCGTTTCGATCTCGACGACGAAGGCAGTCTGGCAGCGGCGGCACAGGCGACGGGCAGCCTGCCGCTCGATTGCGTGATTATCGCCAGCGGCGTGCTGACGCTGCCCGAAGGGGCCTGGCCGGAGCGTAGCTGCAAGCAGGTCGATGCACAGGAAATGGCGCGCATCCTGTACCTCAACACCATCGGCCCGGCGCTGATCGCAAAGCACTTCCTGCCCTTGCTGCCACGCGACCGGCGCAGCGTATTCGCCGCGCTGTCGGCGCGGGTCGGATCGATTTCAGACAACCGGATCGGCGGCTGGCATTCGTACCGCGCGAGCAAGGCGGCGCTGAACATGCTGCTGCGCAATTACGCGATAGAGCTTGGCCGCACGCACGGGGACGCGATCTGCGTCGGTCTGCATCCGGGGACGGTCGATACTCCGCTGTCCGCACCGTTCCAGTCGAACCTGCCCGAAGGCCAGCTGACCGCGCCTGCCGAGGCCGCACGCAACCTGCTGCGCGTGATCGACGGGCTTTCGCTGGAGGATAGCGGCAACATCTTCGACTGGGCGGGGAGCAAGGTGGAGTTCTGAGCCGGCCGCTCACCCGATCGTCATCCTGAACTCGTTTCAGGATCCAGCCTGAACCTTGCACGGGGGCCGCAATCGCGCAGCGATCTGGCGCGACGTCGCGCAAGGAGGCCGAGGCCTGTGCACGGACCGGTGTCTGGATCCTGAAACAAGTTCAGGATGACGGCTCCGTCTTAAACCCCCGCGCGCTTGGCCGTGTCGAGGATCGCCGCTGCAAACCCTTCGGGGTCGTCTTCCTGGATGAAGTGATGGCCCTTGAGCGTGCGGTGCAGCGGGTTGTCCTTCGCGCCGGGCACGCGTTCGCGGAATTTCGCATCGCCGCCGCGCGTGATCGGGTCGCCGTCGGCAAAGGCGCAGGTAAACGGTTTTTCGAACCGTTCGAGCACTTTCCACGCCTCCAGCTGGTCGGGCACCGCCTCGTTCTCGCCCAGCGGGACGAGCGCGGGGAAAATGCGCGCACCGGCCTTGCTCCTGGCGTTGGGGAAGGGCGCATTATAGGCCGCAACCTCCGCCTTGCTCAGTTCGCGCACCGTCGCCTTTTGCAGGATCTTGCCGATCGGGAAGATCGGGCTGTGCTTGGAGAACGCACGCCATTTCTTGAACGCGTCGGGCGCCGGGTCGCCCGCCGGTAACCCGCCGTTCGACAGCACCACACCCGCAAAGCGATCGGGCATTGCCGCGACCAGCCGCAGGCCCACCAGCGATCCCCAATCCTGGCATGCGAGCACGACGTTCTCGACATCCATCGCTTCGAGCCAGTCGCGCATCCACGCGACGTGCAGCGCATAGGAATATTCGCTCTTCTTCGTCAGCTTGTCCGACTTGCCGAAACCGATCAGGTCGGGCGCGAGCACGCGGTAGCCCGCTTCGACCACCGGGCCGATCATGTGGCGGTAGAGATAGCTCCAGCTCGGCTCGCCGTGCATCATCAGCACCGGCGTGGCGTCGCGCGGTCCTTCGTCGAGATAATGGACCCGCAGGCCTTCGCGCAGCGTGTAGTAGTGCGGTTTGAAGGGGAAATCGGGCAGGTTGGCGAAGCGGCTGTCGGGCGTGCGGTAGGCAAGCGCCATGTGCTATCTCCTGTGGCAGCGCAGTCTTGTCCCAACTTGGCGACGCGAAGGGAAGGGGAAAAGACACATGGGGATCGGATCATGGTGGGACAGGCACGGGGTGCCGCGCGTCATCAAGCTCGCCTGCTCGGGCGGATCGATCCGCTATTATCGCAAACAGCTGATCCCGCTGGCACGCGGCCGCGTGTTCGAATTGGGTTGCGGCGGAGGGATCAACCAAGCGTTCTACGATGCGAGCGCGATCACCGAATATGCCGGGATCGACCCCAACGCGAAGCTGCTCGACTACGCGCGCGATGCCGCGCGGGAGAAGGGGTGGGAGGCCGATCTGCGCGCCGGAATCGGCGAGGCGATCCCGTTCGAGGATGATCGCTTCGATACGGTCGTTTGCACTTACACTTTATGTTCGGTGCAGGACCCTGCGCGCGTGCTTTCCGAAATGCGGCGCATCCTGAAGCCGGGCGGAACGTTGCTCTACCTGGAGCATGGGGCATCGCCCGATGCCGATGTTGCGCGCACGCAGCGGCGGATCGAGCCGGTGTGGAAGCCGATTGCAGGCGGCTGTCATCTGACCCGAAGGGTGAGCGAAACCGTTGCCAGAGGTGGCTTCGCAACCGAGCAGCTGGGCGGCGAATATGCGCGCAAGACGCCGCGTTTCGCCGGGTGGATGGAGTGGGGCAGGGCGGTGAAGGACGGCGCCTGAGCGCCGCCCTTCGATCGCTTATTAAGTCTGCCCGAGTGGCTTACGCGCCGAAGGTGCGCTGCCACCAGCCGCCACGACGCGGCTTGCCGTCATCGCCATCGGCACCGTTATCGCCATCCGCCGAGGCTTCCGGCGAAGAGGGCTGCTGCGCCGCTTCCTGCGGGTCGACGGGCGTGTCATCAGGCCCGGCGACGACCGCGATGTCCTCGCTCAGCTGCTCTTCGGCTGCCGGTTTGGCGGCCTTTTTCGGTGCAGCCTTGCGCGGGGCGCGAGCGGCGGGCTTCTTGGCCGGAGCTTCGGCACCCTCGTCAGCCTTGTCCGCATCGGCCTTCTTGGCGCGCGACCGGCGCGGCTTGGGCTTTTCCTCGGCGGCGTCTTCGGCAGGAGCCGCGTCTGCTTCCGGGGCCTTCTTCGCCCGCGAGGCCCGCTTCTTCGGTGCAGGCTTCTCGCCATCTGCCTTTGCGCTGTCGTCCTTCGCGCTTTCGTCCTTTTCAGCCGGGGCTGCATCGGACTTTTTCGCGCGCGAACGCCGCTTGGGCTTCTCTTCGGCAGCGGCGGTTTCGGCAGTGGCGGGCGAATCCTCGGGGCCAGCGACCACCGGCATGTCTTCTACGACCTGCTCGGCAACCTCTTCCTGGCCTTCAGCGGGGCTCGCATCGTCCTGCTTCTTGCGCCGACCGCGACCGCCACGGCTGCGGCGCTTGCGCGGCTTCTCGTCGCCATCGTCGCTCGCATCGGTATCGCCGCCGGACTGCTGTTCATTGTCCGAGGAGGATTCGTCGTCCGAAGAGGCATCGTTCGACCGTTCGCCCGAATCCTCGCCTTCGCCGCCTTCGCGCCGCTTGTTGCGGTTGCGACCACCGCGCCGCCGCCGGCGCTTCTTCTTCGGGCGATCGTCATCCTCGTCCGACGAAGCCTCGTCGCGGTTGCCACGGTTGCCGCGGTTGCCGCGATTATTGCGGTTGTCGTCCTCGTCCTCGTCTTCGGTTTCCTCGTCGATCTCATCCTCGATATCATCGTCGGATTCGTCGATCGCGATCGGCTCGAACTTGGGTGCCGAGGTCGGGCGCGGCCCGGAGCTGGAGACGCTCATCTTGGCGCCTTCGTCCTCGCCTTCCGGCACGATCTCGACCTTCACGCCGTAGCGCTGCTCGATCTCGACCAGGTCGGCGCGCTTCTCGTTGAGCAGGTAGACCGCCGCCTCGGTGCTGGCCGACAGCGTGATGATCGTGCCCTTGCCCTTGGCCGCTTCGTCTTCGATCAGGCGCAGCGCCGACAGACCCGCGCTCGACGCGGTGCGGACAAGGCCGGTGCCGTCGCAGTGCGGGCATTCGCGCGTGGTCGCTTCGAGCACGCCGGTGCGCAGCCGCTGGCGGCTCATTTCCATCAGCCCGAAGCCGGAGATGCGGCCCACCTGAATGCGCGCGCGATCGGTCTTCAGCGCATCCTTCATCGCGCGTTCGACCTTACGGACGTTGGAGTTGTACTCCATGTCGATGAAGTCGATCACGACCAGCCCGGCCATGTCGCGCAGGCGCAGCTGGCGGGCGATTTCCTTCGCCGCTTCGAGGTTGGTCGCGGTCGCGGTCTGCTCGATCCCGTGCTCCTTGGTGGAGCGGCCCGAGTTGATGTCGATCGACACCAGTGCCTCGGTCGGGTTGATGACCAGATAGCCGCCCGACTTGAGCTGCACGACCGGTTCGTACATCGCGCGCAGCTGGTCTTCCGCGCCGTAGCGCTGGAACATCGGCACCGGGTCCGAATAGGCCTTCACCCGCCGGACATGGCTGGGCATCAGCAATTTCATGAAGGCGCGGGCGGACTTGTAGCCTTCCTCGCCCTCGACCACGACTTCTTCGATCTCGCGGTTATAGATGTCGCGGATCGCGCGCTTGATGAGGTCGCTGTCCGAATGGATCAGCGATGGCGCGCTGGAGCCCAGCGTTCGCTCGCGAATCTCGTCCCACAAGCGAGCGAGGTAATCGAAGTCGCGCTTGATCTCGGTCTTGGTGCGACTGAGACCCGCAGTGCGCACGATCAGGCCCATGCTCTTGGGCAGGTTCAGATCGCCGACGACCTGCTTCAGGCGCTTGCGGTCGCTCGCGGAGGATATCTTGCGGCTGATCCCGCCGCCGTGCGAGCTGTTGGGCATCAGCACTGTGTAGCGCCCGGCGAGGCTGAGATAGGTGGTCAGCGCCGCGCCCTTGTTGCCGCGCTCTTCCTTGACGACCTGCACCAGCAGCACCTGACGCCGCTGGATGACGTCCTGAATCTTGTAGCGGCGGCGCAATGCCTGGCGGCGCGCGCGCGCTTCGTCGACTTCCTTGGCGCGGCTGCCGCGCTTGCCCTGGCCCTGACGGCGCGGGCCACCACGACCCCGGCGACCACCGCGACCGCGACGGCCACCGTCGCTGTCGGACGATTCCTCGTCGCCGTCGTCCGAATCATCGTCGTCGTCATCATCGTCATCGTCCGAGGACAGCTGGCCTTCCTCGATCGTGGAGACCTTGTCCTTTTCCGACGTGTCGATTTCCTCGAGCCCGTCTTCGGCGAGGTCTTCGGCGAGCGCTTCGGCGGACTCGTCGTCCTCCGCATCGTACTCGTCGCCCGGCATGTGCCCGGCTTCTTCCTCTTCGGAGCGCAGGCGCTCTTCCTCTTCCGCAGCTTCAGCCTCTTCGGCGAGCAGCGCTTCGCGGTCTTCGCGGGGGATCTGGTAGTAATCGGGGTGGATTTCGCTGAAGGCGAGGAACCCGTGCCGGTTGCCGCCGAAATCGACGAACGCCGCCTGGAGTGAAGGTTCTACCCGCGTAACCTTGGCGAGGTAGATATTGCCCTTGATCTGCTTGTGTTCGGCCGACTCGAAGTCGAATTCTTCTATCCGGTTGCCCTTGAGAACGGCCACACGGGTTTCTTCCGTGTGGCGCGCATCGATAAGCATGCGCATTGCCATGTGTATCTCTCCACGCGCCTCGCGCGCCGGTGCGACCCTGCTAGGGGCCGGTCGCGGCGATGCGCGTTATCTGTATCTGTCATGAAAAATCGCCCGGGCCGAAGCCACGGGCGGGATGGGAAATCCGCCGCCTGCCCGGTCAGGGGCTCGCGGGGAGCGTATGTGTCTGCCACCAGGCGCACGTCTGCCGATTGAATGGCCCCCGCAACGCGCCCGACCGCACGGCCGAAAGGCCTGGCGGTGTCGGGTTGGCGGGGATTGCGCATTGGTTGCATCAACCTGTTGTCTTGTTCGCTCGCCGCGCGGGAAGAATCGCCCGCGCGATCAAATCTTTGTCGCGATCGCTTTCTTCCCCCGGCCCGGATCCGGCGATGCCGGTCCGCGTAAAGGGGCTGCGCGCCTCGCTACCCTACGTGGCTAGCATCGCGGGACAAGCGCGGCAACTCTATTGCGCAGGCGGCGCGCGGCAACCTACTATGCGCACCGGATGGGCCGTTTCCTTCAAATCCTTGCGATCTTCCTGCTGCCGGTGGTGCTGGTGGGCGGAGCCTACGTGTTCGGGCTGAGCATTCCCGTGCCGCATCTGGGCCGCGATTACGTCATCTCGCTGGTACTGCCCGAGGCTGGGCAGCCGGTCGACTTGCCCAAAATCTACGGCCCGCCGGACAATTCGCGCCCGCTGGTGGTGATCGACGCCGGCCATGGCGGGAAAGACCCGGGCGCGGTTTCCGACGGTCGGCGGGAGAAGGACCTGACGCTCGCTCTCGCAATCGCGCTGAAGGATCGGCTGCTGGAGGAGGGCGGCATTCGCGTCGCGCTGACGCGAGAGGACGATACCTTCCTCGTGTTGCAGGAACGCCCCGAAATCGCCCGGCGGCTCAATGCAGACCTGTTCATTTCGCTCCACGCGGACAGCGCGGCGGACCCGGGCCGGGCCTATGGGGCGAGCGTTTATACGCTGTCGCGCGACGCATCGAGCGAGGCAGCCGCGCGTTTCGCCAACCGGGAGAACAATGCCGACCTGCTCAACGGCGTGGTGGTCAAGAACCAGAGCGATCCGGTGAACGACATTCTGGTCGAGCTGTCGCAGCGTCGCGTGCAGGAAACCAGCCGCGAGTTCGGCCAGCTGATTCAGCGCGAAGGGCAGGGCAAGCACCGCTTCCATTCGCAGCCGCAGCGGTCCGCCGCGCTCGCCGTGCTGCGCGCGCCCGATGTGCCCGCCGTGCTGTTCGAAGTCGGCTTCCTGACCAATCCCGACGATGCGCAGCGGCTTTCCTCCGCAGAAGGCAGGCAGGAATTCGCCGAGTTCGTGGCGCAGGCAATCCGCGTGTTCTTCGCCCGCCAGTCGACCGCCCGATCCTGAGCGCGCAGCATGTTCACCATTGGTTATAGCGATCCGCGCAAAGCCCATGCTAAGGGCGCTGCCGCACCATGACCGAGATCGACATCGAACATCTGAGTTACCGGATACGGCGCGGGTCGACCGACGCCTATGCCGAGTTCAAGCAGACCTGGCGCGACAACTGGGCCGTGCGCTGGATCGTCTATGGTACGGGTGCTTTCCTGCTGCTGCTGGCCATCGCGTGGCTGCTGATCGGGCGCAACCTGCCCGACGCGACCGCGCTGCAGGATTACGAGACGCCGCTGCCCACCGTGGTGCGCGGCGACGATGGCGAGATCGTGGGCAGCTACGCGCGCGACCGGCGGGTGCAACTCAACTTCGTCGATTTTCCCAAGCCGCTCATCAACGCCTTCCTTTCCGCCGAGGACGAGACGTTCTGGAGCCATAACGGGGTCGACATCACCGGCACGCTCAATGCCGTGCTCGACTATGCGCGCAAGGCCGGGACGGACGAGCGCGCGGTCGGCGGCTCCACGATCACGCAGCAGGTCGCCAAGAACGTGCTGCTGAGCGACGAATATTCGATCACGCGCAAGCTGCGCGAAATGCTGGTCGCCCGCCGGATCGAGCAGACGCTGACCAAGCCCGAGATTCTGACGCTCTATCTCAACGAAATTCCACTCGGGCGGCGCAGCTTCGGCGTGCAGGCTGCGAGCCGGGCCTATTTCAACAAGGATGTCGGCGATCTCGAATTGCAGGAAATGGCCTTCCTCGCGATTCTGCCCAAGGCGCCCGAGCGCTATGGCCGCAAGAAATACGAAGACATGGCGATCGAACGGCGCAACTGGGTGCTGTCCAAGATGGTCGAAAACGGCTGGGCCACTGCGGAGGAAGCCAACGCGGCCAAGGCCAAGCCGCTCGGCCTGAGCAAGGGCGCGAGCAATATCCGCAACGCCGATGCGGGCTATTTCATTGAGGAAGTGCGCCGCCAGCTGCTCGACCGGTTCGGCGAAACCGCCGAGGACGGGCCCAACAGCGTCTATGCCGGCGGCTTGTGGGTGCGCACCTCGCTCGATCTCGAATTCCAGGACGCGGCGCGCGACGCTCTGCGCAAGGGGATGCTGCGCTATCATGGCGGGCGCGGGTGGAGCGGCCCGGTCGCCACGCTCGATCCCGACAAGGGCGATCTCGCCAGCCAGCTCGCCAGCGCCAATATCGGGATCAATTACAAGGATTGGCGGGTCGCGGTCTCCACCGGGAAGGGCCAGATCGCCTTCTCCGACGGAGAGACCGCCACGCTCAGCGGCGCGCCCACATCGCTGCGCCCCGGTGACGTGCTTGCCGTGCGGCCCGATGGCAGGGGATGGCGCACGGCGGTGATTCCCGAGGCATCGGGCGGGATCGTGGTCGAAGACCCGCAATCCGGCCGGATCATGGCGATGCAGGGCGGGTGGGACAGCCGTCTGGAAAGCTTCAACCGCGCGACGCAGGCCCAGCGCCAGCCGGGTTCGACGGTCAAACCCTTCGTCTATGCGACCGGTCTCGACCAGGGCATGACCCCCGCGAGCCAGGTCGATAACAGCAGCTTCTGCGCCTACCAGGGCGCCAAGTACGGCCAGAAGTGCATCAGGGGCGGGCGCGCAGGCACCTACACGCTGCGCTACGGGCTGGAAAATTCTCAGAACGTGATGACCGCCAACATCGCCAATGATGCGGGCATGCCCAACGTCATCAAGACCTACGAGCGCGTCGGGATCGGTTCCTACGAACCCTACATCGCCTTCGCGCTGGGCGCGGGCGAGACCACGGTCGAGAAGATGACCAACGCGTTCTCCACGCTCGCCAACCATGGGCGCTACAACGATCCGACCGTGATCGACTACGTGCAGGATCGCCGCGGCAAGGTGATCTGGCGCGCCGACAAGCGAACGTGTGACAAGTGCAACATGCCCGACTGGGACGGCTCCGCCATGCCGCGCCCCGGGCCGATGGGCCGCCAGATGGTCGACGCGCGCACCGCGTTCCAGATCACGCACATCCTCGAAGGCGTGATTACCCGCGGTACGGCCAAGACACTGCGCGGGACCGGCCTGCCGCTGTTCGGCAAGACCGGGACGACCACCGGGCCGAAGGACGTGTGGTTCATCGGCGGCACGCAGCAACTGATGGTCGGCACCTATCTGGGCTTCGACCGGCCGCGCAATATGGGCGGCTATGCGCAGGGCGGCACGATCGCCGCGCCGATCATCAAGGATTTCATCGCCGAGACGCGCGATCGCTGGCGCGAGAACCCGCCTGTCGCCCCTGCCGGGGTCCGCATGGTGCGGATCGACCGCCGCACCGGTGGCCGCGTCTACGACCAATGGCCGGGCACCGACGATAATGCGGCGGTGATCTGGGAAGCGTTCAAGCCCGACACCGAACCGCCCCGTTCGACCCGCGCGTCCGAAATCGCAGCGCAGCGACAGGAACTGCTCGACCTCATCCGGCGCGCACGCCGGGCGCAGGCGGCGGCAAGCAGGGCGGTCGAGCCCGAAGAGCCGCCCGAGGATTTCGTCGAGGAACAGGGCGGCATCTACTGATCGGACAATGGGGTAAGCGACGCCGCTCGCCGCTTGCCATGGCCGCGTCGCGGCCCTAGCCCTGCCGCCCGCTATACGGAGAGAATGCAATGCGTGCCGAAGGGCAGGCCCATATCGATCGCATCGAAGCCGCGCTGTCGCTGGTGCGCCAGTCGCTCGACTGGGAGCGCGCTCTGCGTCGCCTCGACGAGCTGAACGCGCGCGTGCAGGACCCCGACCTGTGGAACGATCCCAAACAGGCGCAGGCGATCAGCCGCGAACAGAAGCAGCTCGAAACCGCGATCAACACCGTGCGCGAGATTTCGCAGGAAATGGCCGACGCGATCGAGTTCGTCGAAATGGGCGAGGCCGAGGGCGACGATGATATCGTGAACGAAGGGCTCGCCAGCCTCGAAAAGCTGGCCGTGCGCGCCGATGCCGACAAGGTTCAGGCGCTGCTTTCGGGCGAGGCGGACGGCAACGACGCCTATCTCGAAGTGCACGCTGGTGCCGGCGGGACGGAGAGCCAGGACTGGGCCGAAATGCTGATGCGGATGTATGTCCGCTGGGCGGAAAAGCGCGGCTACAAGGTCGAAACGGTCGAATACCAGGCGGGCGAGCAGGCCGGGATCAAGTCGGTTACGCTGCATATCAAGGGCGACAACGCCTATGGCTATGCCAAGACCGAGAGCGGCGTTCACCGCCTCGTGCGCATCAGCCCGTACGACAGCAGCGCGCGGCGGCACACCTCGTTCAGCTCGGTCTGGGTCTATCCGGTGATCGACGACGATATCGAGATCGAGATCAACGAAAGCGACCTCAAGATCGACACCTACCGCGCGTCGGGTGCGGGCGGGCAGCACGTCAACACGACCGATTCGGCGGTTCGCATTACGCACCAGCCGACCGGGATCGTCGTCGCCAGCCAGAACGACCGCAGCCAGCACAAGAACCGCGCCACCGCTATGAACATGCTCAAGGCGCGGCTGTTCGAGCGCGAGATGGCGGAGCGCGAGGCTGCGGCCTCGGGCGAATATGCGGAGAAGACCGAGATCGGCTGGGGCCACCAGATCCGATCCTACGTCCTCCAGCCGTACCAGCTGGTGAAGGACCTGCGCACTGGCGAAACCTCGACCGCGCCGGGCGACGTGCTCGACGGCGCGATCGATCCGTTCATCTCCGCTGCACTCGCGCAGCGGGTGACGGGCGAAGCGGTCGACGTGGAAGACGTCGAGTAGCAGGGCGATTGCGGCTTGGCTCTTGTGGGCTGTCGCGTCTAAGTGCGCCGACATGATTGTGCGGGTAGCAACATTCTTGGCGATGGGCGTCGCGCTTGCGCTCGCGGGCTGCGGTTCGGCAGAAGATGCCGACGACCGGCCAGAGACCGCGCGTGCCTTCCCGCGGCCCGATCGCCCGGTGTCCGAAATCGGATCGAACCAGTTTTCCACCGAGGACAAGCGCGACAGCCAGGGCGAGGCGCAGAAGGTGATGGACCTGGCCGATATAGAGCCGGGCATGACCGTCGCCGATATCGGCGCGGGTGAGGGGTACTACACGATCCGCTTGGCCGAACGTGTCGGCGCGAAAGGGCGCGTGCTGGCGCAGGATATCGACGAGGCGGCAAAGGCACGTCTTGGCGATCGCGTGGCGCGCGAACGGCTGGACAATGTCTCGATCCAGCTCGGCGCGGCGGACGACCCGCGCCTGCCGGAAAACAGTTTCGACCGCGTGCTGCTGGTCCACATGTATCACGAGGTAAGCGAACCTTACGCCTTCCTGTGGCGGTTGTGGCCGTCGCTGGTGAAGGATGGTACGGTGATCGTGGTCGATGTCGATCGCCCGACCGATCAGCACGGCATCCCGCCCACGCTGCTCGCCTGCGAATTCGAGCGCGTCGGCTACCGGCTCGATCGGGTGGAACAAGCACCCGAGATTTCGGGTTACTTTGCACAATTCAGTCGCGGCGCTACAAGGCCCGATCCGAAAGATATCGTACCCTGCACTGGGGAAGGCAGCGCGTCCGCCGCCGGAGAGGCGAAAACCAAGGGCTAGGCGCGCCCAATCTGAGATAATTGGAAATTTCATGGCATTCAAAGGACTGCGACCGATCGAATATGGCGGTCGCGAAGTGTGGCCGCTGATCGAAGGCGGCAAGGGCGTTTCGGCGACCGATCACGCAAGCTCGGGCGCGTGGGCTGCCGCGGGCGGGATCGGCACCGTGTCTGCGGTCAATGCCGACACCTATGATGAAGACGGATGCCCGATTCCGCAGGTCTATCCGCAGGCGACCCGCAAGGAACGGTTCGAACAGCTGGTCCGCTACGCCATCGACGGTGCCACCGAACAGGTGAAGCGCGCGCACGAGATCGCTGGCGGCAAGGGCGCGATCAACATCAACGTGCTGTGGGAAATGGGCGGCGCGCAGCAGGTGCTCGAAGGCGTGCTCGAAAACTGCAAGGGCATGATCACCGGTGTCACCTGCGGTGCGGGCATGCCCTACAAGCTGGCCGAGATCGCCGCGCGCTACAACGTGCACTACCTGCCGATCATCAGCTCCGCGCGTGCCTTCCGCGCGCTGTGGAAGCGCAGCTATTCCAAGGTGCCCGATCTGATGGCGGCGGTGGTCTACGAAGACCCGTGGCTGGCGGGCGGTCACAACGGCCTGTCCAACGCCGAAGACCCGACGAAGCCCGAAGATCCCTATCCGCGCGTCAAGGCACTTCGCGAAACGATGCGCAAGGAAGGCGTCTCCGAAGACACCGCCATCGTAATGGCGGGCGGCGTGTGGTTCCTGCGCGAATGGGAAGAGTGGATCGACAATCCCGAGCTGGGCAAGATCGCTTTCCAGTTCGGCACGCGGCCCCTGCTGACCGAGGAAAGCCCGATCCCGCAGGTGTGGAAAGACATGCTGCGCACGATCGAGCCGGGCGACGTGCTGCTGCACAAGTTCTCGCCCACCGGATTCTATTCCAGCGCGGTGAAAACGCCGTTCCTCTACGACCTGATGCATCGCAGCGATCGCCAGATCCCGATCTTCAAGCGCGACGAGGAAGACGGCACCATCCCGCTCGCCGATCACGGGAAGGCCAAGTATTTCTTCGTCCACCCCGGTGACCAGCGCAAGGCGCAGGCGTGGATGCGCGAAGGCTTTACCGAAGCCATGAAGACTCCGGACAATACGGTCGTCTTCGTCACCCCCGAAAGCGCCGAGCAGATCCGCGCCGACCAGCAGGGCTGCATGGGCTGCCTGTCGCACTGCCAGTTTTCGAGCTGGAAGGATCACGACGATCACACCACCGGCCGCCTCGCCGATCCGCGCAGCTTCTGCATCCAGAAGACCCTGCAGGACATCGCGCACGGCGGTGATCCGGACGAAAATCTCGCCTTTGCCGGTCACGCGGCGTACCGGTTCAAGCTGGACCCGTTCTATTCCAACAACTTCACCCCCTCGGTGAAGCAGTTGGTCGACCGGATTCTGACCGGAGACTGACCCTCGTGACCCAGCCCAGAGACGGAAAACGCGACGATTCGCTGCCGCCGTCTTTTGGCACCTGGCTGCGCGAGCTGCCCAACCTGCCGATCATCTGGTCGAGCCCGGTTCGCCGGGTGCGGCTGCCCGAAGGGGTGGCGGGTCTGCCTGCGAGCGAGCAGCGGCCGCCGGTGCTGGTGCTGCCGGGCATCCTCTCCAACGACGGTGCCACATCGCTGATGCGGCGCACGCTCAGAGCCGCAGGCTATCCCGCGTACCCCGCGCGGCTGGGGCTGATTACCGGCATTACCGAACAGGTTTTCGCGCGCGCCGAGGCGCAGCTCGACCATGTGTTTCGCGAACAGGGGCGGCCCGTGGTCGTGATCGGCATCAGCCTTGGCGGCTTGTATGCGCGCGTCCTCGCGCAGCGTCATCCGGAGAAGATCGCGATGGTCATGACGCTCGGCACGCCGTTCTCGGGCGATCGCCGGGCGAACAACGCGTGGCGGATATACGAGGCGATCAACGATCACTCGGTCGACAATCCGCCGCTGCCCGACGACCCGCGCCAGAAGCCGCCGATGCGCACGATCGCGATCTGGTCGCCGCTCGACGGAGTGATTGCCCCCGCCTGTTCGCGCGGCGAGGAGGGCGAGTGCGACCGCGCGATCGAAGTGCGCGAGCGGCATTTCGAATTTTCCGCCAGCCGCCGCTCTATCGAACGGATTCTCGCGATCCTCGAAGAAGAAGTGGCGGCGTTGCCCTAGCTGTCGAAGTTCCAGCCGCGTTCGCCGTGGCTGGTGGCGTCGAGCCCCTCGGCCTCGTGCTTGCGCTTGACGCGCATCGGCGCGACAATCCCGATCCCCAGTGCGAGCACCGCGCTCAGCACCGCGCTCCACAGCGCGACCGCCGCGATCCCGATGGCCTGCGCGCCGAGCTGGCCGAGCGGGGTAACCCCCTCCGGATAGCCCGTGCCGCCCAGAGCAGAGGAGAGGAACAGGCCGAGCAGCAGCGTGCCCACCATCCCGCCGACGCCGTTGATGGCGAAAACTCCCGCGACATCGTCGATCCCCCATTTCCTGATCTGGAGCAGCGCGGCAAAGCACGCGACCGCGGCGAGCGCGCCGAACAGGATCGACGCGCCGGGCGAGATGTAACCCGCCGCCGGGCTGATCGTGACCAGCCCCGCAAGCGCGCCCTTCGCCCAGCCGGTCGCGGTCGGCTTGCCGTCGCCGATCCGCTCTATCAGCAGCCAGACGAGCGCGGCGGTGCTCGCGGCGACATGCGCGTTGATGATCGCGGTCGAGGCATCGTCGGTCGCGGCGAGGGCGGAGCCTCCGACAAAGCCGAACCAGCCGACCCACAGCAGTGCGGCACCCGCCATCGTCAGCGCAGGGGCGTGCGGCAGTGCCGGCGTTTCAACCTCGCCATTGCGCTTGCCCAGCATCAGCGCGACCATCAGCGCGGAAACGCCCGCGCTGGTGTGCACTACCAGTCCGCCGGCGAAATCGACCGTGCCGAACATGCTTCCCAGCCAGCCGCCGCCCCACACCCAGTGCGCGACCGGCGCATAGACCGCGAGGCTCCACAGGGCACAGAAAATCACCACGAAGGAAAAGCGCGCCCGCTCGGCCCACGCGCCCGTCATCAGCGCGGCGGCGAACAGTGCGAAACCCATCTGGAACAGCACGAAGGTGCTTTCGGGCACGGTCGTGCCAATGCGCAGGTTGGTCAGTTCGATCAGCATCCACGCGCGGCCATTGCCGACCAAGCCGCCGGCCACGTCGCCGAAGGCCAGCGTGTAGCCGGTGACGATCCACAGGACTGAGACCACCGCAGCAATCGCGCCGCATTGCGACGCCACCGAAAGCACGTTCTTGGCGCGCACCGTGCCGCCGTAGAGCAGCACCAGACCCGGCAGCGTCATCATCAGGACGAAGGCGGATGCGGCGAGCAGCCAGGCGGTGTCGCCGGTATCATTGGCGACGATTTCGCCCATCTCCTGCGCGTGGGCGGGGGCTGCGATGAGCCCCGACAGAATCAGCGCAAACGAGAGAAATCTTGGCATCGGGCGTCAGTCCTCAAGCAATCCGTGGCGCGAGGGACCCTTGTGTCAACGCGCCGAGCATCTGCTCCATACGCCCGACTTTACGCATATGAAGTTAACTATAGCAGCGCGTCGAGCACCTGATCGGGCGGACGGTGGCCGTCGGCCCAGAAACGGATATTGGCGATCACCTTCTCGCCCGAGGCCGCACGGCCTTCTGCCGTGGCGCTGCCGATATGCGGCAAGGTCATCACGTTGGGGTGCGCGATCAGCCGTTCGTCGACCCGCGGTTCGTCGGGGTAGACGTCGAGCCCCGCGCCCGCGAGGTGGCCCGATTGCAGCGCCTCGATCAGCGCCTCCTGATCGACCAGATCGCCGCGCGCGGTGTTGATGAGGCACGCGCCCGGCTTCATCCGTCCGATCGCGTGCGCATCGATCATGTGATGGCTTTCGGGGTTGGAGGGGCAGTGGAGGGTGAGGATGTCGGTCTGCGCAAGAAGCTCGTCGAGGCTTTCGACATAGGTCGCGCCGAACATCCGCTCGACCGCTTCGGGCAGCCGCTTGCGGTTGTGATAGGCGATGTCGAGCCCGAAGGCCTTGGCGCGGTGCGCGACTGCCTGCCCGATCCGGCCCATGCCCACGATGCCGAGAACCTTGCCCGCCAGCTTGCGCCCGAGCAGCGCGGTGGGCGCCCAGCCGCTCCACTCGCCCCGGCGGACCAGCGCCACGCCTTCGCGGATACGCCGGGGCACGCCGATGATCAGCGCCATCGCGAGATCGGCGGTATCCTCGGTAAAGACGCTCGGCGTGTTGGTGACGGTGATCTTGCGCGCGGCTGCGGCGGCCAGATCGAGATGATCGGTGCCCGCGCCGAAGCTGGCGATCAGCTGCATCCGGTCGCCCGCCGCGGCGAGCATGTCCGCGTCGATATGATCGGTGACCGTGGGCACCAGCACATCGCAATCGCGCATCGCCTCGATCAGCTCTTCGCGGGTGAACGGCGTATCGCTGTCGTTGAAGCGGCAATCGAACAGCTGCGCCATCCGCTCATGAATCACCGGCGTCAGCGCGCGGGTCACGATGACGCGGGGTGTGCCTTCGATACGGCGGGTGGGGTAGTCGGATGCGCTGGCCATAGGCCCCGTGCTTGGCGTGTGGGGCAAAACTGGTCAAGCGCGCTGCGTGCCAGCTTGTCAGCAGACCGGCGCTTGCGGTAAAACCTCCGGCCATGCTGAGACGCGCCGCCACGCTCGCCATGGGCCTTGCCCTGATCACCACCACGCTGGCGGCGAGCCCCGCCGGGGCGAAGCCCGACGACGTGCCCTATTGGGCGACGATCGACGTGACCGAAGCGAACATGCGCGTTGGGCCGAGCGCGGAATACCGCATCGAATGGGTCTACAAGCGCAAGGGCCTGCCGGTGAAGGTACTGCGCATGCGCGAAGGCTGGCGGCTGGTGCAGGACCCCGACGGCACCAGGGGCTGGGTCGCGGCCCGCCTGCTCAGCCGCGACCGTGGCGGCCTGGTGGTCGGCAAGGGCCTTGCCGAAATGCACGAAAGCAGCAGCGTGGGCTCGGCGCTCAAGTGGAAGCTCGAACCCGGCGTGGTCGGCGTGCTGGGCGAGTGCGAGTCGAACTGGTGCGAATTCTCGGTCGGCAATCGATCGGGCTATGTCGAGCAATCGCGCCTGTGGGGCGCGGGCGAGCCATAGCGGGAGCCTTATCCCCTCATCCAGCTTTCGCTATTTCGCTTCGCTCAAAAGCTCCAGCATCCTTCTCCCACGGGGAGAAGGATAGCGAAGGTTGAGCGCGCAGCGCCATACCGCAGCTTGGATGAGGGGCAGAAGCCCCTCAAACCATCTCCACCGCGACCGCAGTGGCTTCGCCGCCGCCGATGCACAGCGAAGCGACGCCGCGCTTCTTGCCCTGCTGCTTGAGCGCGTTGAGCAGCGTCACGATGATCCGCGTACCGCTCGCGCCGATCGGGTGGCCCAGCGCGGTGCCGCCGCCGTTGACGTTAATCTTCTCGTGCGGGATGCCAATGTCGCGCATCGCGAACATCGCGACGCAGGCGAAGGCCTCGTTCACTTCCCACAGGTCGACATCGTCCGCGCTCCACCCGGCGCTTTCCAGCACCTTGTTGATCGCGCCGACCGGAGCGACGGTGAATTCCGAAGGCTCTTGCGCGTGCGCGGCAAGCGCGACGATCTTCGCGACCGGGGTCTGGCCATTTTCCTTGGCGACGCTCTCGCGGCTCAGGACCACGGCGGCGGCACCGTCCGAAATGCTCGACGAGGTGGCGGCAGTGATCGTGCCGTCCTTGGCGAAGGCAGGGCGCAGGGTCGGGATCTTGTCGGGGTTGCCCTTGCCGGGCGCCTCGTCGTGCTCGACCAGCGTCTCGCCCTTGCGAGTGACGATCGCGACCGGGACGACCTCGCCGTCGAACGCACCGCTTTCGATCGCGGCATTGGCGCGGCGCAGCGATTCGATGGAGTAATCGTCCATTTCCTCGCGCGTAAGCTGGTATTCGTTGGCGGTATCCTGCGCGAAGGTGCCCATTGCGCGGCCTTCCTCGTAGGCATCTTCCAGCCCGTCGAGGAACATGTGGTCGTACGCGGTGTCGTGGCCGAGCCGCGCGCCAGAGCGGTGCTTCTTGAGCAGGTAGGGAGCGTTGGTCATGCTCTCCATGCCGCCCGCGACCACGTAGTCCACCGTGCCGCTGGCGAGCGCTTCTGAACCCATGATGACGGTCTGCATGCCGCTGCCGCACACCTTGTTGACCGTGGTCGCCTGCACCGACTTGGGCAGCCCTGCCTTGATCGAGGCCTGACGCGCGGGCGCCTGGCCGAGGCCGGCGGGCAGCACGCAGCCCATGTAGGTCCGGTCGAACTTGTCCACCGGCACGCCCGAGCGATCGACCGCCGCCTTCACCGCCGTCGCGCCGAGATCGGTCGCGGTGGCGTCTGCAAGCGCGCCCTGCATGCTGCCCATCGGGGTGCGGGCGTAGGAGAGAATGACGATCGGATCTGCCTGGGAGAACTGGGCCATGAGGGTTCGCGTGCCTTTCTGCTGTCGCAACGGTTTGGCTGATTTCGCGTTCGATGTAGTAGAGTAAGCCAGAAACACAATCGGAGAGCCGAGACATGAGCGAGACCCCGCCCCAGACCCTTGAGCGTATTCTGGAATCCCAGCGCCGGGCGTTCACCGCTGCGCGGCCCGAACCGCTTTCGGCGCGGCGCGACCGGATCAAGCGGGCGATCTCGATTCTCTCCGACCATGGCGAATCGCTGGCCGAGGCGATGAATTCGGACTTCGGCAGCCGCAGCCACGAAGGCTCGATGATGACCGACATCGTCAGCACGATCGGCTTCGGCAAATACTGCCTCAAGAATCTCGACCACTGGGCCGCGCCCGACAAACGCTCGGTCCGCTTCCCGCTCGGCCTGATGGGCGCGAAGGCGGAGGTTCGGTACGAGCCAAAGGGCGTGATCGGGATCATGAGCCCGTGGAACTTCCCGGTGAACCTCAGCTTCGGGCCGCTGATGCAGGTGCTCGCGGCGGGCAACCGGGCAATGATCAAGCCGAGCGAATTTACGCCCGCCACCAGCGACCGGATGCGCCAGCTGATCGCGGATGCGTTCGGTGAGGACGAAGTGACGGTGATTACCGGTGGGCCCGACGTGGCGCAGGCGTTCTCCTCTCTGCCGTTCGACCATCTGGTGTTCACCGGATCGACCGAAACGGGCCGCAAGGTGATGGAAGCGGCGGCGAAGAACCTCGTGCCCGTGACGCTCGAACTGGGCGGCAAGAGCCCGACGATCATCGGCAAGGGCGCCGACCTGAAACGCTCGGGCGAGCGGATTGCGCTCGGCAAGATGCTCAATGCCGGACAAATCTGCCTGGCGCCCGATTATCTGCTGGTGCCTGAGGATCAGGAGGAGGGCGTGATCGCGGCGGTCCAGCTGGGCGTGCACGAGATGTATCCCACGCTGCTCGACAACGAGGATTACACCGCGATCATCTCCGACAAGCATTTCGAGCGGCTGAAGGGGTTGGTCGAAGATGCCAAATCGAAGGGTGCCGAGGCGATCGAGGTCAATCCGGGCAAGGAGAGCTTCTCCGGCGCGAACACGCGCAAGATGCCGCTGACCATCCTGCGTGGCGTCACCGACGACATGAAGGCGATGCAGGAGGAAATCTTCGGCCCCGTGCTGCCGGTGAAGACCTACAAGGCGATCGATGAGGCGATCGACTACATCAACGATCACGATCGCCCGCTCGGCCTCTATTACTTCGGCAGCGGGGGGAAAGAGCAGGAGCAGGTGCTCGACCGCACGATTTCGGGCGGGGTGACGGTCAACGACGTGATTTTCCACATTTCGGTCGACGATATGCCGTTCGGCGGGGTGGGGCCGTCGGGGATCGGTTCCTATCACGGGCCCGAGGGTTTCCGCGAATTCAGCCACGCGCGCAGCACCTACCAGCAGCCCAAGATCGACATTGCCAAGCTCGCCGGGCTCAAGCCGCCCTATGGCTCGGCAGCGAAGAAGGCGATCGCGCGCGAGATCAAATAGCTGCCCGATCCTCTGCGCGCGGTAACGCGGGTGGGGATGTTGCATTAAATCCAACCGGGGTTGCGCCTTAGGCTCCCTTGCGCCTTCGCGGCGTGGGGCTTAGAGGCGGGCCCGCAAGCCAGACTCTTGGAAATTCGCGTGATCGATCTCGGACAATATCTCCCCATACTTCTGTTTCTCGGCGTGGCACTGGCGCTTTCCTGCGCTTTCGTGTTCCTGCCGATGGGTGTCTCGCGCCTCACCGGCACGCATAACCCGACCGCCGAAAAGCTGAGCGAGTACGAATGCGGCTTCCCCGCGTTCGAGGAGCCGCGCAGCCAGTTCGACGTGCGATTCTACCTCGTGTCGATTCTGTTCATCATCTTCGATCTCGAGGCGGCGTTCCTGTTCCCGTGGGCGGTCAGCCTCGACTTCACCCACTGGTCCGGCTGGACCACTATGATGATCTTCATCGGAGAACTCGCCATCGGCCTTGCCTATGCGTGGAAAGTAGGAGCGCTGGAATGGGAGTAGATACCACCCCCACGAACCCGAAGCTCAACCCGGCGTTGCATAATGCACCGACGGCGCAGCCGGGCGAATTTCGCGCACCCGATCAGGACTATTTTCACGCGCTCCAGACCGAGGTGAACGACAAGGGCTTCCTGGTCACCACGACGGAAGACATCTTCCAGTGGGCGCGCACCGGTTCGCTGTGGTGGATGACCTTCGGCCTCGCGTGCTGCGCGGTCGAGATGATCCACGTCAACATGCCGCGCTACGACATGGAACGCTTCGGCGTCGCCCCGCGCGCCAGCCCGCGCCAGAGCGACGTGATGATCGTCGCGGGCACGCTGTGCAACAAGATGGCCCCGGCGCTGCGCAAGGTTTACGACCAGATGTCGAACCCCAAATACGTCATCTCGATGGGCAGCTGCGCCAATGGCGGTGGCTATTATCACTACAGCTACAGCGTCGTGCGCGGGTGCGACCGGATCGTGCCCGTGGACATCTACGTGCCCGGGTGCCCTCCGACCGCCGAGGCGCTGCTCTACGGCGTGATGCAGCTGCAGCGGAAGATCCGCCGCAGCGGGACGGTGGAGCGCTAGGATGGCCGTCCTCCACTCCGCCCCCAGGTTCACCCTCATCGACGGGTTGAAGGATACGCTGTCCGGCGCGCTCGGCGACATGCTCGTCGAAGCGAAGGAAGAGCATGGCGAGCTGCTGCTGACCGTTCAGCGCGATTCGCTCGAAGACGTGCTGCGCCTGCTTCGCGACGAGCATTCGTACCAGCAGCTGATGGAAATCGCCGGGGCCGACTACCCGAGCCGCGCAGAGCGTTTCGAAGTCGTCTACATGCTGCTTTCTCTCACGAAGAACAGCCGCATCATGGTCAAGGTGACCGCGAGCGAGACGACCCCGGTGCCCACCGCGACCACGCTGTGGCCCAATGCGGGCTGGCTCGAACGCGAAGTGTTCGACATGTACGGCGTGGTGTTCGCAGGCAATACGGACCTGCGCCGCATCCTGACCGACTACGGCTTCGAAGGGCATCCCTTCCGCAAGGATTTCCCGCTGACCGGCTATGTCGAGCTGCGCTATTCCGAAGAGGAAAGCCGCGTGGTCTACGAACCGGTCGATCTGCCGCAGGACCTGCGCACGTTCGACTTCATGTCGCCGTGGGAAGGCGCGGACTACGTTCTGCCGGGCGACGAGAAGGCGCATACGCCGCCGGTCGACGAGCCGAAGACGACCGACAAGCCTTCGGATACCGGGGCAGGGGCCAAGACCGACAAGGAAGCGGAAGACAAGGTGAGCAAGGGCTCTCCGGCCGAGGAAGGCACCGAGAAGGACCGCACCCCCGCGCCCGAGCCGACCGAGGACCGCAAGGATCGCCCGAAGCGCAAGGGCAAGACGACGGACACGGCTCCCTCCACCCAGCCGAAGGGAGGCAAGAAGTGAGCGGACTTCACCTCGAGGAATCGCCGACCACCGGCGATGACGAAATCACGAACTACACGATCAACTTCGGCCCGCAGCACCCTGCCGCGCACGGCGTGCTGCGCATGGTGATGGAGCTGGACGGCGAAATCGTCGAGCGGATCGACCCGCATGTCGGACTGCTGCATCGCGGCACCGAGAAGCTGATCGAGCACAAGACCTACCTGCAGGCGCTGCCCTATTTCGACCGGCTCGATTACTGTTCGCCGCTGTGCATGGAGCACTCCTACGTGCTCGCGATCGAGAAGCTGCTCAATCTCGAAGTGCCGATCCGCGCGCAGTACCTGCGCGTGCTGTTCGCCGAATTGACCCGCATTTCCAACCACATGCTCAATATCGGCAGTCACGTGATGGATGTCGGCGCGATGACGCCCAACCTGTGGGTGTTCGAACTGCGCGAAGACTGCATGAACTTCTTCGAGCGGGCCTCTGGCGCGCGGATGCACTCGGCCTGGTTCCGCCCCGGCGGCGTGCACCAGGACGTGCCCGAGAAGCTGCTGGTCGATATCGGCGAGTGGCTCGATACGCGCCTGCCCGAACTCTTTGGCGATGCGATGAGCCTCGTCATGGACAACCGCATCTTCAAGCAGCGCAATGTCGATATCGCGGTGGTCAGCCGTGAGGATGCGATCAAGTGGGGCTTTTCCGGCCCGCTGATCCGCGCCGCAGGCGTGCCGTGGGATCTGCGCAAGTCGCAGCCCTATGATGTGTACGACCGGATGGATTTCGAGATTCCCGTCGGCACCAATTCGGATTGCTACGACCGCTTCATGGTCCGCGTGCAGGAAGTCTACCAGAGCGCCAAGATCATCAAGCAGTGCCTGGCCGAAATGCCGACCGGCCCGATCGCATCGGACGACCGCAAGGTCTCCCCGCCCAAGCGCGGCGAGATGAAGCAATCGATGGAAGCGTTGATCCACCACTTCAAGCTCTACACCGAAGGCTTCCACGTGCCCGCGGGCGAAGTCTACGTCGCGACCGAGAGCCCAAAGGGCGAATTCGGCGTGTATCTGGTCAGTGACGGGTCGAACAAACCCTACCGTTGCAAGATTCGCCCGACCGCGTTCTCGCACCTGCAGGCGATGGACATGATGACCAGGGGCCACATGCTGCCCGACGCGACCGCCATCCTCGGCGCGATCGACGTCGTGTTCGGGGAGTGCGACCGGTGAGGTATCCGCTCTACACACCGCCTAAGGTGCCTGACAGGGCACCCGAAATGTTCGCCCTTGGCGCCGCGATTTTCCTGTTTCTTCTTATCGGCTGGGACCTCATTTCTCTTTTCTCTGCCGGGCAACTATCCGCAGCGCTTCGCGACGCGTCTCCGCTCGCGGCCTATCCTGTTGGCATCCCTCTGATGGTATTCTTTTTCCTGCGTCATCGCAGGCGCAAAGCTGAGTGGCGCAAGGATCGCTTTCACGAGGGACTCCGCAATGGCTGATCGCGCACCCACACCCGACACCCCTGAACTGAGCGAGCTGTCCGCCAACGGTGCGTCAGTGAGCACGATGGTCGCTTTTGGCTTCGATGGTATCTTCTTTCAGGAGTGCGACCGGTGAGAAATCTCGCAACGAGCTTTGGCTTGGTGTGCGCCATCGCCACCGCCACTCCGGCCTTGGCCGAAGAGTTCGAGTTCGATCTCGTCCCGGCGGGTTCGGACCTGTATTTGCTCGAAAGGCACTCAGGCTGCGTCTGGCGCAAGGGTGCGAACGGCGATTGGTTGTTGGAAGGGCCGAACGCCGCAATGCGCCGTGCCCAGTGTGACATGATTATCGAGAAGGCGCCGCGCGTGGCGAACCAGAATGGCTGATCGTACCCCCGCACCCGACACCCCCGAACTGCGCGAGCGGTGGGGCAATTTCGCCTTCAACGAAGCCTACGAGGCGAAGGCCAAGAAGGCGCTTGCCCGCTATCCCGAGGGGCGCGAGAAATCGGCGGTGATGCCGCTGCTCGACCTTGCCCAGCGGCAGGTCGGCGAGGAGACCGATACGCAAGGGTGGCTGCCGCTGCCGGTGATCGAGTACGTCGCGAACTATCTCGACATGCCGGTGATCCGCGTGCTCGAGGTCGCGACCTTCTACTTCATGTACAACATGAAGCCGGTGGGTAAGTACCACGTGCAAGTGTGCGGCACGACGCCGTGCATGCTGCGCGGCTCCGACGACATCATCGCCGCGTGCAAGAAGCGCGGAATGAAGATGGGCCACGTCTCCGACGATGGCCTTTGGACGCTCACCGAAGTCGAATGCATGGGCAATTGCGCGACCGCGCCGATGGTCCAGATCAACGACGACAATTACGAAGACCTGACGCCCGAACGGCTCGACGCCGTGCTCGATGCGCTGGCAAAGGGCGAGCAACCCAAGACGGGCACGCAGGAGCCCGGCCGTCACACCTCCGAACCTGCGGGCGGGCCGACCACGCTCAAGGACATGGTCACCGAGAACCACGATTACCGGGGTGAATGGTGATGGAAGGCGCTGCCAAAAAGGGGGTTCCGGCCCTCGGGCTGGTCTTTCTGGTGCTCGCGCTGGTCAAGTTCGTGCAGGGCGACGACTGGGTCGTGTGGATGATCCTGGGTATCGTCTTCGGCGGGCTTGGCATTTTCGGCCGACGGCAAAATGAGGGAGCCGGGCAATGAGCGATGCACCGACAGATTATCGGGCGCTTGGCTTCGCCTTCCTGACGATGGGCGTCGGCATCACCGTTTCGCTCGGCCTCACGCTGGGCCCCGCATTTTTCGGTATCGGCTTGCCGTTTGCCGCTCTGGGCATCGTGTTCCTGGCGCGCGCCAAGCCTGATTCCGCCGCGAAGGGAGACGAATGATGGAAATCAATATCGTCACCATCGTCGTCGCGCTGATCGCTGTCGCAATCGCGTGGAAGGTTCTGAGCGGCATTTTCAAGACGCTCGCGCTGCTCGCGATCCTCGCCGTGGCGGCCTTTGTTGTGTTTGGAGTTATGGCATGAGCCTGGCCGATAAGGACCGTATCTTCACCAACCTGTACGGGTTTCAGGACTGGGGCCTGAAGGCCGCGCAGGCGCGTGGCGACTGGGACGATACCAAGGCGCTGCTCGCCAAGGGGCAGGATTCGATCATTGACGACATGAAGGCCAGCGGCCTTCGCGGGCGCGGCGGTGCGGGCTTCCCCACCGGGATGAAGTGGTCCTTCATGCCCAAGGAAAGCAAGGACGGCCGGCCCAGCTTCCTCGTCATCAATGCCGACGAATCCGAGCCCGGTTCGTGCAAGGACCGCGAGATCATCCGCCACGATCCGCACAAGCTGATCGAAGGCGCGCTGATCGCAGGCTTCGCGATGCGTGCGCGCGCCGCCTACATCTACATTCGCGGCGAATATATCCGCGAAGCCGAGGTGCTGCAGGCCGCGATCGATCAGGCATACGACGCCGGACTGATCGGCAAGAACGCCTGCGGTTCGGGCTACGACTACGACGTCTTCCTGCATCGCGGTGCGGGTGCCTACATCTGCGGCGAAGAAACCGCGATGATCGAGAGCCTCGAAGGCAAGAAGGGCCAGCCGCGCCTCAAGCCGCCGTTCCCGGCAGGCGCGGGCCTCTATGGCTGCCCGACCACGGTCAACAACGTGGAAAGCATCGCGGTCGTCCCCACGATCCTGCGGCGCGGCCCCGCCTGGTTCGCCGGTTTCGGGCGCGACAAGAACCAGGGCACCAAGCTGTTCCAGATCTCGGGCCACGTGAACAAGCCCTGCGTCGTCGAAGAGGCGATGAGCATCACTTTCGAGGAGCTGATCGAAAAGCACTGCGGCGGCATTCGCGGCGGGTGGGACAATCTGCTCGCGGTGATCCCCGGCGGTTCATCGGTGCCGCTGGTGCCGGGCGAGCAGATCCGCAATGCCTTCATGGACTTCGACGGTCTGAAGGAACTCGGCTCGGGCCTTGGCACGGCTGGCGTGATCGTGATGGACAAGAGCACCGACATCGTCCGCGCCATCAGCCGCATTTCCTACTTCTACAAGCACGAGAGTTGCGGCCAGTGCACGCCGTGCCGCGAGGGCACCGGCTGGATGTGGCGCATGATGCAGCGGCTTGAGACCGGCGATGCCAATGTCGAGGAAATCGACATGCTGCAACAGGTCACCAAGCAGGTGGAAGGCCACACGATCTGCGCGCTGGGCGATGCCGCCGCATGGCCGATCCAGGGCCTGATCCGCCACTTCCGCCCCGAGCTTGAGCGGCGCATTGCCGAACGGGCTGACGCGATGCAGGAGGCGGCGGAATAATGCCAACAAGCGCCTCAAAAGCCGAATGGGCTCAGGTCGGGATTGGTCTTCTTGCCCTGATTGTAAGTCTGGTCGCCATTTATCTGGCTGTTAGCGCCCAGCGAGAGAATGTGCGGCTTGCTAGCATCGTTGCGGCCCGCGAGGACTGGTCTGACTTAATGAATGCGGCAATGGACTACCCTCAATTTAGCGTAGGCCGTCCTGAGGACGCTCAGCCGGGCACCCCTGCAGGGGAGCGTTACGAATGGTACGTCTCCAACATCCTCTATCGCTCCGAAAGCGTCCTTGACCTGGACACGTCAATGGCTTGGGAACCGGCGGTACGCAATCAAATCGAATATCATAAAGCGTTCATCTGTGGACCGAACTTCGGCGATGCGGACGAGTACAGCGAGCGTGTCCAAGAGTTGATCAAGCAAGAATGCGCGCAGGTGGGAAATAATGCCTAAAGTCACCGTAGACGGACAGGAAATCGACGCGCCCGAGGGCGCGACCGTGCTGCAGGCGTGCGAGCTTGCGGGCAAGGAAATCCCGCGTTTCTGCTATCACGAGCGGCTGAGCATTGCGGGCAATTGCCGCATGTGTCTGGTCGAGGTGAAGCCAGGGCCGCCCAAGCCGCAGGCAAGCTGTGCGCTGCCCGCCACCGAGGGCCAGGAAATCCGCACCGATACGCCGATGGTGCGTGCGGCGCGCGAAGGGGTGATGGAATTCCTGCTCATCAACCACCCGCTCGACTGCCCGATCTGCGATCAGGGCGGCGAATGCGACCTGCAGGACCAGTCGGTCGCCTATGGTCGCGGCGGATCGCGCTACCACGAGAACAAGCGCGCGGTGACCGAGAAGTACATGGGCCCGCTGATCAAGACGATCATGACCCGCTGCATCCACTGCACCCGCTGCGTGCGCTTCTCCGAAGAGATCGCGGGCGTGGACGAGATCGGCGCGCTCTATCGCGGCGAAGACATGCAGATCACGACCTATCTCGAACAGGCGGCGCAGCATGAGCTGAGCGCGAACGTGATCGACCTGTGCCCGGTCGGCGCGCTTACCAGCCGCCCCTATTCGTTCGAAGCGCGCCCGTGGGAGCTGAAGAAGACGCTGAGCATCGACGTGTCCGATGCAGTCGGCGCCAACATCCGGCTCGACAGCCGTGGCCGCGAAGTGATGCGCGCGCTCCCCCGGATCAACGACGATGTCAACGAAGAGTGGATTTCGGATAGGGCGCGCTATCAGGTCGATGGCCTGACGTCGCGTCGGCTCGACCGCGTGTGGATGCGCGCGAAGAAGGGCGGCAAGCTCGCCCCGGCCAGCTGGGAAGACGCATTCGACGCGATCGTGAAGGCCGCGAAGAAGGGCGGGGAAGGCTCGATCGCTGCGGTCGCGGGCGATCTGGTTGATTGCGAAACCATGTTTGCTGCCAAGCGCCTGCTGGCAGAGCTGGGCTCGGACAAGCTCGAAGGCCGTCAGACCGGTCTCGACTACGATTGCTCCAGCCTCGCAGGGATTGCCTTCAACTCGACGCTTGCCGGGATCGAAAATGCCGATGCGATCCTGATCGTCGGCAGCCAGATCCGCCACGAAGCGCCGCTGATCAATGTCCGTTTGCGCAAGGCGGCGAAGCGCGGCGCCAAGATCTTCCTGATCGGGCCCGAGTGGGACACGACCTTCGCGTGCGAATTCCTGGGCGAGGATGCGGGCCTGCTGCACGATCTCCCCGGCCACGTTGCCGACGCGTTCAAGGATGCGGCGCGCCCTGCGATCATCGTCGGCCCCGGCGGGCTCGCGGCGGGTGCGCTGCATCCCGCGCTCTCGCTGGCGAACGAGTGGAACCTCGTGCGCGACGTCAACGGAGAGGCATGGAACGGCTTCAACGTCATCCACACTGCCGCTGCTCGCATGGGCGCAGTGATGCTCGGTTATGCGCAGAAGGGCGGGATCAAGGATGTCGTCGACGCCGCGCCTGCCGTGCTGCTGTCGCTTGGCGCGGATTCGCTCGATTACGGCGCGTTCGAGAATAGCCTGAAGGTCTATATCGGCCACCACGGCGATGCGGGCGCGCACGCGGCGGATATCATCCTGCCCGCCGCCAGCTACGCCGAGAAGGACGGGACCTACGTCAATACGGAAGGCCGCGTTCAGTTCGCCGAAAAAGCCGTGTTCGCTCCGGGTGACGCGCGCGAAGACTGGACGATCCTGCGCGCGCTGGCCGATGCTTTCGGCGTGACCGTGGGCTTCGACAGCTTCGCGCAGCTCCAGTCCGCGATGATCGAGGCGGTGCCCGCGCTGGGCGAGGAAGGCATCGCGCCGCTGGGCAAGCTGCCCAAGGGCAAGAAGACGCCCAAGGCCAAGGGCGCGATCACATATCCGATCGCCGACCCGTACCTGACCAACCCCATCGCCCGCGCCAGCGCGACGATGCAGCGCTGCTCGGCCGAACTGATTCACGGCGAAGAGATTCTGGAGGCCGCGGAATGAGCCGCGCAAGAACACACATCGTCATTCCCGCGAAGGCGGGAATCCATCTGACGCATCCGACTGGCTGCGACCTTAGCTGGACCTCCGCCTTCGCGGGGGTGACGGAAGGGGCGTAAGAAATGACCGAATTCTTCCAATCTCTCGGCATGAACTACGAATGGGCGTGGTTCGTCGCGACCATTGCGGGCATCCTGCTGATCGCCTTCCCGCTGATGCTGGCGGTCGCTTATGTCATCCTGATCGACCGCAAGGTCTGGGCCGCGATCAACCTGCGCAAGGGCCCCAACGTGGTCGGTCCGTTCGGCCTGCTGCAGAGCTTCGCCGACGGCCTGAAGGTGTTCCTGCAGGAAACCATCATTCCGAGCGCGGCGAACAAGGGCATCTTCATCATCGCGCCGATCATCACCTTCACGGTGGCGCTGTCGGCGTGGGCGGTGATCCCGTTTGCGGACGGGGTGGTGCTGGCGGACATCAACGTCGGTCTGCTCTACATCCTCGCGATCAGTTCGCTGTCGGTTTACGGCGTGGTGATGGCGGGCTGGGCCTCGAACTCGAAATACCCGTTCTTCTCCGCCATGCGCGCCGCTGCGCAGATGATTTCGTACGAAGTCTCGATCGGGTTCATCCTCGTGTGCGTCGTGCTGTGGGCGAACAGTTTCAACCTGTCCGATATCGTCAACGCGCAGCGCGGCCACGGTTTCGGCATCGTCAACGGGTTCTATTTCAACCTGCTGCTGTTCCCGATGTGGGTGGTGTTCTTCATCTCCAGCCTCGCGGAAACGCAGCGCGTGCCGTTCGACCTGACCGAGGCGGAGAGCGAGCTGGTTGCGGGCTACCAGACCGAATATTCCAGCATGGCCTTCGCGCTGTTCTGGCTCGGCGAATATGCCAACATCCTGCTGATGTGCAGCCTCAACACGCTGCTGTTCTTCGGCGGCTGGCTGCCGCCTGTCGACTGGGCACCGCTGTATTATGTGCCCGGAATCATCTGGTTCCTGCTCAAGACGCTGTTCTTCTTCTTCATGTTCAGCTGGGTGATGGCGACCGTGCCGCGCTACCGCTACGACCAGCTGATGCGGCTGGGCTGGAAGGTCTTCCTGCCGATGAGCCTGATCTTCGTGTTCGTCATCAGCGGCTACCTGATGCTGACGAGGTACGCGTGATCGTCCCCATCGCCCTTCTTCTGACGCAAGCCGCAGCCGTGCTGCCGCCGCCTGCCGAGCCGCTGCCCGACGATTACCGGCGGCTCGAATGCGGCGTCGACGCCGCGCAGCCGAGCTTCCGGCTCGACATGCCGACCGATGCCTTCCTGCGGCGCTATCGCGGTGACAACCGCGTGCTCTACATGCTCAGCGCCAGCGAAGGCTCGGCCCTCGACGGCCCGAAGCTTATGACGGTGATGGATTTCTGGCCCACCGGCGTCTCGCTGGAATGGGCGGCGGAGAATACCGCGGTTCACAAGCTGGACATCGGAGACTTCGATCCCGAAACCGGCGCCGCTCCCTATATGCTGGTGTGGGACAGCACGCCTGCCAGCGCCCGCATTTCCTGGATGATCAGCCAGGGCACCTGCACACTCGTGCACGAGGACGAAGAATGAGTATCGCCCAAACCATCAAGGCCTTTACGCTGTGGGAGTTCGTGAAGGCGCACGCGCTGACGCTGAAGTATCTCTTCAAGCCCAAGGCGACGATCAACTATCCGTTCGAGAAGAACCCGCTGAGCCCGCGCTTTCGCGGCGAGCATGCGCTGCGTCGTTATCCCAACGGCGAAGAACGCTGCATCGCCTGCAAGCTGTGCGAAGCGGTGTGCCCGGCGCAGGCGATCACCATCGAGTCGGAGCCTCGAGCCGACGGTTCGCGCCGCACGACGCGCTACGACATCGACATGACCAAGTGCATCTATTGCGGTTTCTGCCAGGAAGCGTGCCCGGTGGATGCCATCGTCGAAGGGCCGAACTTCGAATATTCCACGGAAACGCGTGAGGAATTGCTCTACGACAAGGCCAAATTGCTCTCCAACGGTGACAAATGGGAACGCGCCATTGCCGCGAACCTTGAAGCCGACGCGCCCTACCGCTAGGCGCTCCGCAACAGTGGGCTGCCACCGTATAAACCCTTTCGTCGCCCCCGCGCATGCAGGGGCCCAGCTAACGGACATGGATCGCATGACGACAGCTTATCTGGACCCTCGCCTTCGCGTGGGTGACGCCCGGAAGGGGTCGTCATGATCCAGGCCATCGCCTTCTATCTCTTCGCCTTCCTCGTGATCGCGAGCGGCGTGTTCACCATCATGAGCCGCAACCCCGTGCATTCGGTGCTGTGGCTGATCCTCGCGTTCTTCAACGCGGCGGGGCTGATGGTGCTGCTGGGCGCGGAATTCATCGCGATGCTGCTGGTCGTCGTTTACGTCGGCGCGGTCGCGGTGCTGTTCCTGTTCGTCGTGATGATGCTCGACGTCGACATGGCGGAGCTGCGCGCAGGGTTTATCAAGAATTTCCCGCTCGGCATCGCGATAGCGCTGGTGCTGCTGGCAGAGCTGGTGCTGGGCCTTGGCGCATTGCAGGCAGGCGCGATCCAGCTGGGCACCGCGACGGGCGAGAATGCGCCGATCGTCGACGTATCGAACACCGCCAATATCGGCCGGCTGCTCTATACCAAGTACATCTTCGTGTTCGAGGCGGCGGGCCTGATCCTGCTGGTGGCGATGGTCGGCGCGATCGTGCTGACGCACCGCGACCTCAAGACCACGCGCGGGCACCAGAACATCACCAAGCAGGTTCGCCGCAACCCCAAGGAAGCGACGCAGATGAAGCAGCCCACCGTGGGCCAGGGGATCGAACTGTGATCGGCATAGAGCATTACATCATCGTCAGCGCGATCCTGTTCGTGCTCGGCGTGCTGGGCATCTTCCTCAACCGCAAGAACGTGATCGTCATCCTGATGGCGATCGAGCTGATCCTGCTCGCGGTGAACATCAATCTCGTCGCGTTCAGCGCCTTCCTTGGTGATCTGACCGGCCAGATCTTCGCGATGTTCGTGCTGACCGTTGCGGCGGGCGAGGCGGCCATCGGGCTCGCCATTCTCGTCATCTTCTTCCGTGACCGTGGCACGATCGCGGTCGACGATGTGAACCGGATGAAGGGCTGAACCACCCGTGCAGTCTTCGATCCTCCTCATCGTCTTCCTGCCGCTGATTGCGGCGATCGTTGCCGGCCTGTTCGGCGGCGCGATCGGCAAGGTGCCCGCGAAGCTGATCACCACCGGCGCGCTGTTCGCGTCGTGTGCGCTCAGCTGGCCGATCTTCCTCGGCTTCATCGGCGGCACCGCCGATGCGCAGGTGGTCACCGTGCTCCACTGGGTTGCCTCGGGCGACCTCAAGTTCGACTGGGCGCTGCGGGTCGATACGCTGACGGCGATCATGCTGGTGGTCATCACCAGTGTCTCCGCGCTCGTGCACCTCTATTCGTGGGGGTACATGGACGAGGACCCCGACCAGCAGCGGTTCTTCGCCTATCTCAGCCTGTTCACCTTCGCGATGCTGATGCTCGTGACGGCGGACAATCTGGTGCAGATGTTCTTCGGTTGGGAAGGGGTGGGCCTCGCATCCTACCTGCTGATCGGCTTCTGGTACCGCAAGCCCAGCGCCAACGCCGCCGCGATCAAGGCCTTCGTGGTCAACCGCGTGGGCGACCTTGGCTTCATGCTCGGCATTTTCGGCACCTTCCTGGTGTTCGGCACGGTTTCGATCCCCGCGATCCTCGAACAAGCCCCGACGATGAGCGGCAGTTCGATCACCTTCATGGGCATGCGTCTGATGACGATGGACATCCTGTGCCTGCTGCTGTTCGTCGGCGCGATGGGGAAGTCGGCGCAGCTCGGCCTGCACACCTGGCTGCCCGACGCGATGGAAGGCCCGACGCCGGTCTCCGCACTGATCCACGCCGCCACCATGGTGACTGCGGGCGTGTTCATGGTCTGCCGCCTGTCGCCGATGTTCGAAACCGCGCCGGTTGCGTTGACCGTCGTCACGGTGATCGGCGGGGCGACCTGTCTGTTCGCGGCGACGATCGGCACCACGCAGTGGGACATCAAGCGGGTGATCGCCTATTCGACCTGTAGCCAGCTGGGCTACATGTTCTTCGCGGCAGGCGCGGGCGCCTATGGCGTGGCAATGTTCCACCTGTTCACGCACGCCTTCTTCAAGGCGCTGCTGTTCCTGGGAGCGGGCGCGGTGATCCACGCGATGCACCACGAGCAGGACATGCGCTATTACGGCGCGCTGCGTAAGCGCATTCCGATCACCTTCTGGGCGATGATGGCGGGTACGCTGGCCATCACCGGCGTCGGGATCGTCGACGTGTTCGGCTTCGCAGGGTTCTATTCGAAGGACGCGATCCTCGAAGCGGCCTATGCGCGCGGGACGTCCGCTGCCAATTTCGCCTTCTGGGCGGGCGCGGTCGCCGCGCTGCTGACCAGCTTCTATTCGTGGCGTCTGATGTTCCTGACCTTCTGGGGCAGGCCGCGCTGGGCCGATTCCGAGCATATCCAGCACGCGGTCCATCACGGACACGATGAGCCGGAGCATCACAATCCTGCCGCGCAGGAAGATGCGGGCGAGGCCGTGGCGCACCACGTCCCTTCGACCGACGAGCACGACGGCACCGCCGGTTACCATCCGCACGAAGCGCCGTGGGTGATGCTGATCCCGCTGATCGTGCTCAGCATGGGCGCGGTGTTCGCAGGCTTCGTGTTCTACGGGCCCTTCGTGAACAGCGCGGGCTTCTGGAACGGCGCGGTGTTCTACAACGAGAACCTCATTCACACGATGCACGGCGTGCCGATGTGGGTGAAGCTGACCGCGACTGTCGCGATGGCCCTCGGCCTGTTCACCGCCTGGCTCTCGTACATCCGCAATCCGAAGCTGCCCGCAGCGGCGGCCGAGCAGCTGGGTCCGATCTATCGCTTCTTCCTCAACAAGTGGTACTTCGACGAATTGTATAACTTCCTGTTCGTGAAGCCCGCCTTTTGGCTGGGCCGGGTCTTCTGGAAGCAGCTCGACATCGGGATCATCGACCGGTTCGGGCCCGATGGCGCCGCATGGGTGGTGAAGCAGGGTTCGGTCGGGGCCAAGCGGTTCCAGTCGGGCATGCTCAACACCTATGCGCTGATCATGCTGCTCGGCGTGGTCGCCGCAATCACCTGGGTGCTGCTGTGATGGAGGGCTTTCCAATCCTTTCGCTGATGCTGCTCGTCCCGCTCGTCGGCGCGGTCCTGTGCATGTTCTCGGGTGCCTCCGCGGCGCGCTGGATCGCGCTGGTCGCGACGCTGGTCGACCTGGTGCTCGGCATCGTCCTGTGGGCGAATTTCCAGATCGACGGTGCGCAGTGGCAGTTTACCGAGCGCGCGAACCTGTTTGCAGGCTTCGAATACAAGCTGGGGATCGACGGTATCGCGCTCATGCTGATCATGCTCAGCGTGTTCCTGATGCCGATCTGCATCCTCGCCAGCTGGACCAGCATTACCAAGCGCGTGGGCGAATACATGGCGGCGTTCCTCGCAATGGAACTGCTGATGATCGGCGTGTTCGCCGCGCAGGACATCATGCTGTTCTACATCTTCTTCGAAGCCGGCCTGATCCCGATGTACCTGATCATCGGCATCTGGGGCGGGGCGGACCGCATCTACGCCAGCTTCAAGTTCTTCCTCTACACACTGCTCGGATCGGTGGTGATGCTGATCGCGATGCTGTGGATGATCAACACGGCGGGCACGGGCGACATCCCGACGCTGCTGCAATACGACTTCTCGCCGCAGGCGCAGACGTGGCTGTGGCTGGCCTTCTTCGCCAGCTTTGCGGTGAAGATGCCGATGTGGCCGGTCCACACCTGGCTTCCCGCCGCGCACGTTCAGGCACCGACCGCCGGTTCGGTGATTCTGGCGGGCGTGCTGCTGAAGCTGGGCGGTTACGGCTTCATCCGCTTCAGCCTGC